>CAWJCN010000001.1:0-840000 GCA_963841415.1 uncultured Actinomycetes bacterium
GGCGAGCACGCCGGCCGCACTGCCGTCGAGGATCCCGGCCAGCTCTTCGAAGCACGCGGTGAAGCGCGCCGCCAACGCGCTCATCGGTACGTGCATCACCTCGAAGTCGGCAGGCAGCGCGCCCGACGCGACACCGAGCCCGACGCGTCCAGGGAAGCGGGCGGCCAGCCACGCGATCTCCTCGGCCACCAGCGCCGCCGGGCGGAGCGGCAGCAGGAGGGGAGCCGGCGCCGCCCAACCGCGCGCCATCACCTCGAGGCACCACCCCGCGACCTGCAGCGGGTTGGGCAGGTAGCCGTGGAACCCGCCGTGGTGCTCGCTCGTCATCACGCCGTCGAAGCCGTGCTCGTCGGCCAGCGCGGCCTGCGCGCGCAATTCGTCGACGATCGCGACCGCGCCGAGATCGTTGTGCGGGTACAGACGCAACGAGACCGAGCCGGGAGCGAAGGGCGCGCTCATGGCTCAGGTGCGCGTGTCTTCGAGCCAGTCGGGGAGGGCGATCTTCGGATTCGGCGCCTGCTGGGCGCCGTGCTCCGCCAGCAGTCGGTCCCAGCCCGCCTCGTCGGCAGCGAAGGAGCGTGGGTCGCCCATCATCACCTCGAACAGGGTGCACCCTTCCGGCCCCGCGACGAAGGGCCCGAACGTGTCGCCCTGGTCGAGGGCGATGTGCGTGCCCGGCCCGCACTCCACGTCACCGCAGTGCACGGCGCCGCGCAGCACGTAGACGATGTGGTCGCTGTTGTGGCCGTGGGCGTGGATCATCATCCCCGGATCCCACTCCGCGAGCAGCGAGAGGAAGCGGGGCGAGAAGTCGAGCCACTTCTCGCGCACCGACGCGGTGCGATCGCCGAAGTCGAGCTTGCGCACCTCCTCCCAGGGCACGTCCTCGAGCCGGCTGAACCGGGGCCCGGCGCCATCGACCATCGCGATCTCCCCTTGCCTAAGATTCTTAGCCGCGAGAGGATATCCCGGGAGGGGAGGTCCCGTCCATGGGCACCAGCATCGAGATCCGGCCGCTCACGCTGGCGATCGGGGCCGAGGTGAGCGGGGTCGATCTGCGCCAACCGCTCGCCGACGACGACGTCGCGTGCCTCCGCCGCGCGCTGCTCGACCATCTCGTGCTGTTCTTCCGCGACCAGGACATCGACGACGACCAGCAGCTCGCCTTCGCCCTGCGCTTCGGCCCGATGCACGTGTCGCCCCTCCAGACCGTGCACCAGGACGCGCCGGAGATCGTGGTGCTCGACCAGATCCACCCCGTGGGCGAGGGCGGCGACGAGTGGCACAGCGACAACACGTTCCTCGCCGAGCCGCCGATGGGGTCGATCCTGCGCGCGGTGCAGCTGCCCGACCTCGGCGGCGACACCTGCTTCGCCAGCATGTACGCGGCGTACGAGGCGCTCTCACCCGCGATGCGCGAGCTGGTCGACGGTCTGCGCGCGGTCCACGACATCACCCGCCCGTTGCAGAAGGCGATCCGCGACGGTCACTCGGCGCTCGACCTCGCGGAGACGCAACGCACGTGCCCGCCCGTCGAGCACAACGTCGTCGTCACCCATCCCGAGACCGGACGCAAGGCGCTGTTCCTCAACCGCAACTCCACGACGCGCCTGGTCGGTCTCACCGATCGTGAGAACGACCTCTTGCTGCCGTTCCTCTTCGACCACGTGCGCTCGCCCGAGTTCCAGTGCCGGTTCCACTGGGAGCTCGGATCGATCGCGTTCTGGGACAACCGCGCCGTGCAGCACTATGCGGTCGCCGACTACCGCGAGCGGCGCATCATGCACCGGGCGACGATCGCGGGTCCGATGGCGCGATGAGCATCGACTACGAGGCGCGGTACCTGTCGGAGCCGGGCGCGGTCGGCCTGTTCACGCGGCTCACGCGCGTCAGCCTGCTGGTCGAAGCGTTCCAGCACCGCTGCCTGGACCAGTTCGGACTCCGGTTCATCGACTACTCGGTGCTGCGGGTGCTCGAGCTGGTGGGCGAACCCCATCGCATGTCGCCGACCGAGTTGAGCGAGATCGTGGTGCGGTCGAGCGGCGGGATGACCCAGATCCTCGACCGGCTCGAACGCGCGGGGTTGGTCGCGCGCACGCCCGATCCCGCCGACCGCCGCAAGGTGCTCGTCGCCCTCACTGACGACGGTATGCGCACCGCCGACGCGGCCAATGCGCGCTACGCCGCGGAACGCGAGCGGTTGCTCGCCGACCTCTCACCTGACGAGGTGCAACGCCTCGACGACGCCATCCACCGTCTCCTCGAGGTCATGACGGCCGACTCCGACTCAACTGCGCGCGTCTGACCCCTCCACCCGAGGTGGCGGTCAGGCGAGGGTGGTGGTCGATCGGGCGCCGCGGACGGTCACGAACACCATGCCCGCGTCGCCGGCGGTGAAGCCGTACGCGGCGCCGGCGTGGAGGACGACGGAGTCGTACCGACCGAGCACCTGGCCGTCGGACATGGTGCAGCTCCCGTCGAGCAGCAGGATGAGCTCGTCGTGGTCGTGGCTGTGCAGCGGCACCGAGTAGCCGGGTGGGAACTCCGAGTACTGCGAGTGGAAACCGCCCTCGCCGCGGGCCAGGAACTTCCGGCGCGCGCCGAGCCGTTCGGCCTCCTCGACGAGCGCGAGTGGTGCGGTCGGCGCGCCGCGTTCGTCAGGCCACTCGATCTCGTCGAGCACGAAGTAGCTCGGTTCGTCGCTCATCGGGTACTCCTCGTCGATCGTTTCGTCGATCGTCTCGTCGGTCGCTTCGTCGCCAATCCTCCGAGGAGCACGGTGAGGTACTCGTCGGCGAGGTCGCTGGGTCGATGCGCTCCGTCCGGCCGGTACCAACGCACACTCACCCAGATCGCGTCGCGGAGGAACCGGTACACCGCGTCCGCGGGGACGTCGTCGCGGAACTCGCCCGCGCGCATCCCTGCGTCCAACACGCCCACCCAGAGGTGTTCCGTCGCCTCGACTGCGTCGCGCAGGAACACGAAGCGCGGGTACTGGACGAGCACGTTGTACTCGTTGAGCATCACCGCGACTGCGGCGCGATCGGTCGCCAGTGCACCGAACGCGACATGCACGAGCGCGCGCAGGATCGTCACGGGATCGCTCCCGACGGACACGACGTCGGTGTACTCCCGGTCGATGCGATCGAGGAAGCCGCGCAGCAGCGCTTCGATCATCGACTCCTTGGAGTCGAAGTGGTGGTACAGGCTGCCCGACAGGATCCCGGCCGCGTCAGCGATCTCGCGCACCGTCGTGTTCGCGTATCCCCGTTCGGCGAACAGCTCGCCGGCGATCGCCACGATCTCGGCGCGCCGCGCCGAGACGAACTCGACGTCGGTGATGAGCGGATCGGCGGTCATGCGTGCACGGCCAGATTGCGGGCGCGGTCGAGCGTCGCGACGCGCGCGGGCGGCACCACCGTCGTGGTGTCGAGGGCCTGGATGATCGCGGGACCCCTGATCGTGTCTCCCGGCGCGAGTCGGCTCCAGTCGAACACGGGCGTCGCGACGAAGTCGCGGTGCTCGGCGAAGTACGCCGGCCGCGTGCTGATCGGTTCGGGCGAGCGGCCGGGACGTGGGACGTCAACCGCGGCGGGAGGCGGGCTCCGGGTCGGGCGGACGACGCGCACGCGCAGCGACGTGAGTTGCGCGTGCGGGCCCGGTGCGAGGCCGTACGCGGCGACAGAGCGCTCGGAGAACACGACGGGCATCGCCGCGATCGCGGCTTCGAGCGGGCCGTCGGGGAGCGGGACCTCGAGCGCGTGCACCTGCCCGCGCACCCGCATGCCGACGGCGCGGTGGACCTCGACATCGCCATCGGGGGTCGTGTCGAGCTCGTCGCGCGCCCGCAGTTCGAGGGCGCGGAACGCGGCGTCGAGCGCGGCGACGTCGAGGGTGTCGAGGTCGGCGGGGAAGGGCTGACGGTGCTCGGCGCCGAGGTCGGCGCGCACCAGCCCGACGGCGGACGCGACTCCCGCTGCCCACGGGACGACCACGGTCGCGATCCCGAACTCGTCGGCCAGCCGGCTCGCGTGCATCGGGCCCGCGCCGCCGAAGCCGACGAGCGCGAAGTCGCGCGGGTCGATGCCCCGTTGGACGGTGACCACGCGGATCGCTGCCGCCATCGCCGCGTTCACGATGTCGTGCACGGCGCGTGCGGCGTCGACGACGTCGATGCCGAGGGGTCGGGCGACCGCGGCTTCCAGGGCGGCGCGAGCACGCTCGGGGGAGAGCGTCACCCCGCCGGCAAGGCCCGCGGGGTCGAGGTAGCCGAGCACCAGGTCGGCGTCGGTGACGGTCGGTTCGGTGCCGCCCCGGCCGTAGCAGGCAGGCCCGGGATCGGCGCCGGCCGAGCGAGGCCCGACCCGCAGGATGCCGCCGTCGACGCTGGCGATGCTGCCACCGCCTGCTCCCACCTCCGCCAGGTCGACCACCGGCAACTTGAGCGGGATGCCGGTACCGGCGCGAGCACCACCGAAGCTGCCCTTGCCCCCGACCTGGAAGTCGTGGGTGATCGCGGGTCGCGCGTCGCGCACGATGCCGGCCTTGGCCGTGGTGCCGCCCATGTCGAACGAGATCACGTCGCCCGCGCCGGCGGCGCGCCCGACGAGGCCGGCGGCGAGCACACCGGCGGCGCCGCCCGATTCGACGGTGGCCACCGGGAGTGCCGCGCCGCGCGCCGAGCTCATCACGTCGCCCGCGGAATCCATCACCTGCACGCCGCAGACGATGCCGACGGCGCGCAGGCGTACCCCCAACTCGTCGAGGTAGCGCGACATCACCGGCCCGACCATGGCCGACACCACTGTGGTCATCGCCCGCTCGTACTCACGCATCTCGGGCCAGACATCGGACGAGCAGGCGACGAACGCGCCCGGCAGCGCTGCCCGCAGTGCGCTCGCCACGGCCCGTTCGTGATCGGGACACGTGTACGAGTGCAGCAGGCACACCGCGACCCCCACCGGGGCCTCGGTCGTGACCTGCGCCACCACCTTCTCGATGGCGGGATCGGTGAGCGGCACGAGCACGGCGCCCGAGGCGTCGATCCGCTCGCGCACCTCGAACGTGAGCCGCGGATCGACGGGCGGCGGCGCGGGGGTGAAGTGGAGGTCGTAGCGATCCTCCTCGACGCGCGCCGCCCGCCCGAGTCGGAGGAGGTCGGCGAAGCCCTCGGTGGTCACGAGCGCGACCGGCGCGCCCGTGCGTTGCAGGATCACGTTGGCGGCGAGCGTCGTCCCGTGCACGAAGCGCGTCACGTCGGCGGCTTCGACGCCCGCGTCGGCGAGCACCTCGGCGACGCCGCGCACGATGCCCTCGATCGGATCGGCGGGCGTGGTCGCGACCTTGGCGGTGTGCAGCGCGCCTGCGCCATCCGTGAGCGCGAGGTCGGTGAAGGTGCCGCCGACGTCGGCACCCAGCACCCAGCCGTCGCCGCTCACGCTTTCCCGCTCTCGGTGCTGCGCACCGGGGCGCATCCCGCTCTGGTCGCCGGTGCGAGCACCGGCTCGTGCGACGCCGGTCGGCAAAGCCGCCGTCGCCGCGGCCCCCGCTCCGTTGCTCGCCGGGGTACCCGGTTCGCGGCCACTCCGCTCACGTGTCGAGCCCATAGTCGTGGGCGGCGCCCTCGGGAGTCACCTTGCCGGTGGCGATGTCGTCGCGGACGAGCGCGGCGTCGCGCTCGCGCGCGGGACCCAGGCCGCCGCCGCCCGACGTCCGCAGCACGAAGCGGTCACCGGCGGCCAGGTGCACGTCGGTCTGGCGCGCGGCCAACGCCTCGACGCGCCCGTCGGTCCGCTCCACGGAGAAGGAGCCCGGGCGACCGGCCTCGCCGCCACGCGCGCCCGGAGGTGGGTGGCCGCCGAGGCGGTCGCCGCGCACGGTGAGGCGGGCGTCGTCGAGCAGCTCGATGACCGTCTCGACGCCGAGTCCGCCGCGCCACGCGCCCGGGCCACCGGAGTCGGGGAGGAGGCGCGCTGACCGCACGACGAACGGGTACTGCGCCTCGAGCGGCTCGACCTGTGGGATGACCGAGCGGCCGCCGAGGAAGAAGGCGCCGGTGGCGTCGGGCCCGTCGGAGCCGGCGCGTGCGCCCAAGCCCCCGAACTCGTAGAGCAGGTTGAGCCAGGTCGCTCCGTCGGGCCGGGAGCCGCTCAACGCGTACACCTGGATCAGCGAGCTGGCGGCCACCGCGCCGCCGGGTCGCGCCCGGGCCAGCGCTTCGATGATCGCCTCCGTCGCCGCCGCGACCGTCACCAGCCGACCCCCGCACGCGGCAGGCGGTTCGGGGTTCACGAGCGAACCGCGCGGCAAGTGCACGGTCAGCGGGCGGAAGCAGCCCTCGTTCATCGCGATGGTCGGGTCCGCGAAGCAGCGGACGGCGTACACGACGCCCGACATCGTCTGCGACACCGATGAGTTGATCGCGCCCTTGGCCTGCAGCGAGGTGCCGGCGAGGTCGATGTCGACGGCGCCGGTGCCGTCGAGCGTGACCGCGACCCGCACCTCGAACGCGCGCGACTCCACACCGTCGCTGTCGATGGTGAACGATCCCTCGTAACGGCCGCGCGGCAGCTCGGAGAGTGACGTGCGCATGCGCCGTTCCGAATCGTCGATGTCGCGCTGCGCGCACCGCGCCACTGCCTCGGTGCCGAAGCGCTCCTGTAGCTCTTCGACGCGGCGTGCGACGACGTTGACGCCCGCGACGAGCGCCCGCACGTCACCGATCACCTTGTCGGGGGTGCGGCTGTTGCGGCTGATGATGCGCAGCACGTCGTCGGCCGGCTGACCGGCGCGCGCCAGGTGCACCGGCGGGAGCAGCAGCCCTTCGACGAACGTGTCGGTGGCGAGCGCGGCCAGGCCGGCGGCCGACACGCCGCCGACGTCGGCGACGTGGATGAGCGTCCCGGCGAAGAACGTCACGCGCCCGTCGGCGAACACCGGGCGGAACACGAGGATGTCGTTGGCGTGGATGCCACCGCGGTAGGGGTCGTTGAGCGCGTACACGTCGCCGGGCTTCATGGTGGCGAGCGGGAAGTCCTCGACCAGTGCCGGCAGCGAGCAGCGGAGGCTCGCCGCGTGCATCAGGCTGGTGGCGGTCGACAACGCGACGAGTTGCCCGTCGGCGTCGAGGATCGCCCCACATGCGTCGGCGCCCTCTTGGATGTGCGCACTGTGACCGGCGCGCACCACGACGATGCTCGCCTCCTCGGCCGCGACCACCAGGCCGTTGCGGACGATCTCGCCGGTGATCGCGTCCTCGACGGTGGGCACGGGGGGATCCTACCGACCGCGCCCTAGCGCGCGCTTGGTCGTTGTGCTGTACTGACCGCGATGCGGAGCGGATTCAAGGTCTTCGACGCCGACGCCCACGTGATCTACCCGCCCGACCTCTGGTCGCGGTTCCTCGACGGCCGGCACCGTGATCGCGTCGGCCGGCGCGCCCCCGCCGGCCTCGATCACTACAACCCGGTCGTCGTCGACGGTCGCTTCACGCAGCACCCCACGTCGATCTACGGCCAGTTCCAGAAGGCGATCAACTGGACCGCCGACGACATGGTCGCCAAGTACGGCGACATCGCGGTGGAAGGGTTCACCGGTGATCGCGTTGCCACCGCGATCGCGGCCGAGGGTGTCGACGTGATGGTGATCTACGGCCCCGAGTACGACATGTGGCTCGAAGGGATCGACCCCGAGCTCCAGGCCGCGATGGCGCGCGCGTACAACCGCTGGGGCGAAGAGATGCGTGCGACGTCGAAGGGCGTCGTGATCACGTCGGGCCCCGTGCCGTTGAACGACGTCGCGCGCGCGGTCGAGGAGATCCAGCACGCACACGACGAGCTCGGCATCCGCTGCTTCTGGGCACGACCAGACCAGTTCAACCACCGCAACCTCGGCGACCGGTACTACGACCCGATCTACGAGCTGCTCCAAGATCTCGACTGCGCGTTCGCGACCCACGAGTACATGGGCCTCAACGCGCCGACTGCGGGGTCGGACCGCTTCGACACGTTCACCGAGTGGCACACGGTCGTACATCCGCACGAGGCGCAGTCGGCGCTGCTCTCGATGATCGTGCACGGCGTGTTCGAGCGGTTCCCACGGCTGCGCGTCGCGTACATGGAGGCCGGGTGCGGGTGGCTGCCGTCGTGGCTGCACCGCATCGACGAGCACCTCGAGCTGGCCGGTGCCGCCGAAGCGCCCGACCTCACGATGTCGGCCACCGACTACTTTCGGCGCAACTGCTGGATCTCCACCGAGTGCGACGACCGCTACGTGGCCGACGTGATGCGCTGGATGGGCGACGACCACATCGTGTTCGAGACCGACTTCCCGCACCCGGACTCGAAGTACCCGAAGGCCACCGAGCACTTCCTCGCGCTCGAACCCGACCTGATCGACGACGACAGCAAGCGCAAGGTGCTGTGGGACAACGCGGTCGATCTGTACCGATTCCCCGAGGGCTACCTACCGGCATGAGCGGAGTGGCGGCGAGCCGGGTATCCCGGCGAGCAACGGAGCGGGGGCCGAGCGCCCCGGCGCGCAGCGCCGAGAGCGGAAGAGCATGAGCGGAGTGGCGGCGAGCCGGGTATCCCGGCGAGCAACGGAGCGGGGGCCGAGCGCCCCGGCGCGCAGCGCCGAGAGCGGAAGAGCATGAGCGAGGAGCGATGAGCACGTTCCGGCGGCCGTTCGAGGCGGCCGACCCCGAGGCGATCGCGCGGGCGTACCCGCCGCCGCCCGAGTACTTCGAGACCGCGTGGTTGGCGACGCCCGAGGCGATCGAGCGCACGCAACTCGAGCGCCTGCGCGCACGCGCGCTGACCGCGGCCAAGGTGCCGTTCTTCGCCCGCCGCTGGGCCGAGGCCGGTTTCGACCCCACCTCGATCACCACGCTCGACGACCTGTGGCGCGCGCCGTCGTACACGGTCGACGACATCCGGCGGAGCATCGAGTCCCACCCGCCCTGGGGCGACTACCAGGGGGTGACGCCGGCCGACGCCACGCGGGAGCCCATGCGGGTGTTCATGTCAGGGGGCACCACCGGACAGTCGCGCCCGACCTTCTACACGCAGTGGGACCGCGACGTCGGTGCGTTGCTCACCGCCCGCGCGCTCTACATGCAGGGCATCCGGCCCGGCGACGTCGTGCTGAATTCGTGGGCGTACGGCACCCACAACGGGGCGTTCGTGTTCGACGAGGCGCTCTACCGCTGGCTCGACTGCGTGGTCGTCACCACCGGCACCGGCAACGTCACCAGCAGCGAACGCCAGGTGGAGCTGGCGATCGAATACGAGGCCGCCGCCATCCTCACCACCGGCGACTACCTGCTGCGCCTCGCCGATGTCGCGCGCGACATGGGTTACGACCCCGCGACCGACTTCAAGCTGCGTGCGTTGCCGAACATCGGCGATCGCGAGTTGCTGGAGTCGACCTTCGGTGTCGAGTGCTTCGAGTCGTACGGTTTCCACGAGGTGCAGTGGGTGTCGGTCGAATGTCCGGCGCACGACGGCCTGCACATCTTCGAGGACGCGTTCGTCGTGCA
This sequence comes from uncultured Actinomycetes bacterium, assembly GCA_963841415.1. Classification (GTDB taxonomy): domain Bacteria; phylum Actinomycetota; class Acidimicrobiia; order IMCC26256; family DASPTH01; genus DASUAS01. The sequence goes on from CAWJCN010000001.1 coordinate 9,539, forward strand.
GGTCGTCGATCCCGAGACCGGTGAACCTCTCCCCGACGGCGAGCTCGGCGCGCTGTGCGTCACCGAGCTGTACAAGACGGGCAGCCCGCAGTTCCGGTACAACATCATGGACCTGTCGGCGCTGTCGCCGCGCGAGCAGTGCTCGTGCGGGAGTTGGCTGCGGAAGATGGCACCGTTCGCGGGCAGGGGCGACAACATGGTGAAGCTGCGCGGTGTGAACGTGTGGCCGGAAGCCGTCGGCGAGCTGGCGATGGCCGTCGACGGCGTGGCGCCCGACTGGTTCGTGCGCGCGGTGCGGCGCGACGGGCGCGACGAGCTGATCGTCTCGGTGGTCAGCGACCGTGATCCGGCGGCGTTCCCGGCGCTCGGCAGCGCCGTGGAGCAGCGGCTCAAGGAGCGGTTGGGTGTGCGGATCGCGTGCGACGTCGTCGCGCCCGGCGCGCTCGACGCGTGGACCGAGGTGGACGTGTCCCCGAAGCTGAAGCGGTTCCGTGACGAACGCTGACGTCGTCGACACGTTGTGCAACGCGTTCACGGTCGATCGCCGCGACTTGTGGGACAGCGCGATCTCGTCTGCGGGCGTGCAGGTGAAGGTGCGGCGCGACGACGCCGACTCGTTCGCCGACGCGGCGACGTTGGTCGCGCGCATGGACGAGCTCGGCATCGCCACGGTGGTGCTGGTCACCGGCGACACCGGTCGGCACGCGCTCGCCGACCCGTACGACTTCGAACACCTCGCCGCTCGGTGGGAGGAGACGGAGGCGCTCGTCGCCCGCTGGCCGGGGCGGTTCGCTGCGCTCGCGCTCGTCGACCCCGAGGGCGGGATGCGTGGCGTGCGCGACCTGCGGCGCCGGCTCGACGCGCCGTGGGTGATCGGTTCGTACACGCACACGCACAGCTGGGATCGCCGGCTCGACCACCCCGACTTCTACCCGTACTACGCGGCGTGTGCCGACGCGGGGGTGCCGGTGGCGGCCCAGTCGGGGACGTCGGGCGGCCTGCTGCCGTCCGAGTGCGGTCGCCCGATCTCGATCGACCGGCCCGCGCTCTACTTCCGCGACACGCCGTTCGTGCTCTCGCACCTGGGGTGGCCGTGGTGCGACGAAGCGGTGGCGATGGCGCTCAAGTTCCCCAACGTCTATCTCGGCACCGGCGCCTACCCGCCGCGGCACTGGCCGACGCCGGTGCTCGACTTCCTGCGCGGGCCCGGACGCGCCAAGGTGATGTTCGCCACCAACTTCCCGACCGTCGGCCACCGCCACGCGCTGGCGCAGGTCGCGGAGCTGGAGCTGCCCGCGCCGGTCGAGGCCGATCTCCTCGGTGGCACCGCGCGGCGGGCGTTCACGAGGCTCGAGCGGATCGGAGTCGCATCGTGATCGGAGTCGCATCGTGATCGGAGTCGCATCGTGATCGGGAAGGTCTACGGCATCCCGCCCCAGCCGCCGGTCAAGGCGCAGACGCACCGCGTGCCCGCGGGCGCGGTCACGCTCGGTGTCGAGTACCGCGCGCTCGACCCCGAGTCGTTGCGCGCCACCTACGCCGACAACCCCGCGTACCTCGCCGAGCTCGAGGCGCGCTCGCCGGAGGGCGGTTTCACCGACGAGGGCGTGTCGATCCACGTTTGGGGGAGCGACGACGGTCACGAGTACCTGCGCTTCGACGTGTTCGCCGACGAACCTCACTACCACTACGTCCACAACACCGGCGCCGGTGGCGAGGTGGTCAACAACGTCATCGACTTCGACGCGGTTGCGTCGGGCGACATGCTGCTATGGGCGCTCGGCTGCCTGCGCACGCGCCTGCCGGAGATGCTCCGCGCTGCCGGCGGCGAGTCGGTGGCGGCGGCGCTCGAGCCGGCCGTGCTGGCGCGCGCGACGGATGACGTCGCCCGCCTCGCGGAGGCGGTGCGGAGCTCGTGACGTGACCGGTGTGCACCTCGGTGTGGGCGAACGCACAGTGGTGGTCGCGGGCGCGGGCGGCGACGGCATCGGCACCGGGGTCAGCACGCTGCTCGTCCGCAGCGGTGCGACGGTGCTCGGGCTCGACGTCGATCGCGATTCGCTCGCGCTGACCGAACGCGCCGTCGGTGACGAATCGGCGCGCTTCGTCCCGGTGCTCGCCGACGCCACTGATCCGACCGCCGTCGAAAGCGCGTTGGGCGCGCTCGACGGGCTCCCGCCGCTGCGCGGCCTCGTCCACGTCGTCGGCGGGATGCCCTTCACCGACTGGTCCACGATCACGGCGATGCCGCCCGATCGCTTCGCGGCGGTGGTCACGCTCAACCTGCAGTCGGCGTTCGTGACGACGCAGGCCGTCGCGCGTCGGCTCGTCGACGGCGGCTCGGGCGGCGGGGGCGGTGCGGGCACGGGCGGCAGCATCGTGCTGATCTCCTCGATCAGCGGTACCCAGGCGATGCCGTTCGGGGCACCGTACGCGGCGGCCAAGGCCGGGATCCTCGCGTTCGTGCGCACCGCCGCGCTCGAGCTCGGCCCGTCGGGAGTACGGGTGAACGCGGTCGCGCCGGGCACGATCCGCACCGCGCACAGCGAGCAGGGCACGCCGTCGGTCGACTCGGTGGAGGAGCAGCTCGCCGTCCCGTTGCGCCGGCGCGGCACCCCGGCGGACATCGCGGGCGCGGTGCTCTACCTGCTGTCCGACCTGGCCGGGTTCGTCACCGGGCACACGATGGTGGTCGACGGTGGCTCGTCGGCGCGGCCGTCGTTCCTCGATGCCGGGAACTTGCCCGTGTTCGTCCGCAGCGCGGAGCTCCGCGCCGGGCTGCTACAACCGCGCGATCCACTCGCGTGAATCACGACGCGACCCCGGGGAGGAACCATGTCACCAGTCATCGATCAGGCCGTCACGTGGCGGAAGGTGGAGGAGCGCCTGGCGGTCGAGACCGACCCGATCCTGCGCCGCAACCTCGAGACCGTGCTCGCGCACATGAAGGCGGAGATGGCCGGTGACGTCGACGGCCTCCTCGACACCCTCTCCGACCGGGTGCACTACCACGCCTACGGCGCGCCCGACCCGCTGAGCAGCCCTGAAGGCAAAGACGGCGTTCGGGGGTTCTACGAGCGGTTCATCGCGTCAGGGGCTGGCCGGCTGCAGCTCGACATCGACCGTCTCGTCGTCGACCGCGAGTGCATCCTCACCGAAGGCGTGATGCGCATGGCGTATCCAGGTCGGACGTTGCAGGCGATGGGCATCACGGTGGACGATCCCGACGCCCACTACCTCTACGAGGCCCGGATGGCGACGCTGTGGCCGTTCGACGCGGACGGCAAGGTCACCGGCGAGGACACGTACACCGGCAGCGACGGCTTCGCCGGCATCGCCGATCGCAAGCTCGACGAGGCCGACATCGTGGAGTTCCACGCCTGACCCGGCGATGACCGTCACACCCCCGTCGTAGAGTCGGATCAGCACTTCCCTGCGCGACTTCCCCGGTCGGTCTGATCGTCTGATCGAGGGAGGTCGCCGTGGCGATCGATGTTTCGACGTTGGTGCGCGAGCTCGCCGCCGAAGAGGACGGCGGTGAGGTCGAGGGGATGCTCGTCGTCGGGCTCGACGGTGACGGGCAGATCTGCGGCGTCGCGGTGAACCAGCGCCACCGCGCGCTGTCGTTCGTGAAGGTGTGGGAGCTCAGCGCGCTGGCCGAGGAGCTCGAGGCGAGCGCGCTCGTCGTCGCGCTGTTCCCGCGCGGCGGGTCAGTCGCGCCGTCCGAGCACGAGGTGTCGTCGTTCACCGACCTGTGCGCGCGTGCGCACCGCGCCCAGGTCGTGCTCTCCGACTGCCTCGTCGTCCGCGGCGGCCGCACGTGGTCACTCCGCGAGCTGAGCGTTTGTTGATCTAGATCAACAAACCAGAGGGAGGTGCGTACCGTTGGCGCCGCGACGAACGCGAAAGGAGGTCGAGGGTCTCCGTGACATCATCCTCACCGTCGTGAGCTCGAACGCTCCGATGACGGTCCGCCAAGTCTTCTACCAGCTGGTCAGTCTGGGGATCATCGGCAAGTCTGAGGCCGACTATCGGAGCGTGGTCGTGCGCCTGCTCACCAAGATGCGCCTCGAGGGCGAACTGCCTTGGAGTTGGATCACGGACGGCACGCGGTTGGATGCACAAGAGCGTGCGCTACGGCAGCATCGAGGAGGCGCTGGAGGCGACGAGCCGGCACTACCGCCGCGACTACTGGCGTGAGCTCGACGAGTACGTCGAGGTGTGGTTGGAGAAGGAAGCGCTCGCAGGCGTCTTGTTTCGGGTGACGGACGAGTGGGGAGTGCCACTCATGGTCACGAGAGGGTTCGCCAGCCTGTCGTACATCCACAACGCCGCGGAGACGATCGAGCGCATCGGGAAGCCGACGCACATCTACTACTTCGGCGACTACGACCCGTCCGGCGTCGAGATCGACCGCAACCTCGAACGACGGCTCCGCGAGTTCGCGCCTGGGTCCGAGATCCACTTCGAGCGGGTCGCGGTGCGGCGGGCACAGATCGACGAGTACCAACTCCCGACCCGGCCGACGAAGCGAGGCGCCAACCACGGGCGGGGGTTGCACGAGGGTGAGAGCGTGGAGGTCGATGCCATCCCGCCCGCGACGCTCCTCGCGCTCGTGCGCGGAGTGATCGAGCGGCACGTCGATCCGGCGCGGGTCGCAGTGCTCGACGCGGCGGAGACGTCGGAGCGCGAGCTCCTGGGCGGGCTGCCGGCGATGCTCCGGCGAACTGGTTGACTGTCACGATGGCAGGAGAAACGCGCCCGTGGGGTCGGTACGACGTCTTGTCCGACGATCCGACGCACAAGGTGAAGCGCATGACGGTCGAGCCCGGGAACCGGTTGAGCTACCAGCGGCACGCGCAACGGTCCGAGCACTGGTTCGTCGTGGCGGGCGAAGGGGTGGTGACGCTCGACGGGCACGAGCGGTCGGTGGTGGCGGGCGACGCGATCGACGTCCCGGTCGGAGCCGCACACCGGATCGCGAGCACCGGCGCCGACGCGCTGGTGTTCATCGAGGTCCAGCACGGCGCCTCGTTCGGTGAGGACGACATCGAGCGCCTCGACGACGACTACGGCCGTGAGCGCTCGGGCTGACCCACGACCGAATCCCGACCTCCCGAGTCGGACTTGTAGGATGGCGGGATGGCCGTGGAGATCCGTCTGCCGACCCTGTTGCGAGCGAGCGCCGACGGTGCGCCGTCGGTGGCGGCCGACGGGGCGACCGTGGGCGACGTGTTCGGTGACCTCACCGGGCGGTTCCCCGAGCTCAAGGGCCAGCTCGTCGATGACGCCGGCGGGCTGCACAAGTTCGTCAACGTCTACGTGAACGACGACGACATCCGGTACCTCGAGCAGCTCGACACCAAGGTGACCGACGGCGACGTCATCTCGATCCTGCCCGCGGTGGCAGGAGGCTGAGCCCTCCGGCTCGGCGATTGGCTCGGCGACTGTCGTGCGCCACGAGAACATCCTCGGGGTCATCGGCGACACCCCGCTGGTAGGGGTGCACGCACTGTCGCCGAATCCCGAGGTGAAGATCTTCGCCAAGCTCGAGGGGCAGAACCCGGGTGGGTCCTCGAAGGACCGCATCGCGCTCAAGATGATCGAGCTGGCCGAGGAAGCAGGCGAGCTGCGGCCCGGCGACACCATCCTGGAGCCGTCGTCGGGCAACACCGGCATCGGTCTGGCCATGGTGGCGCGCCTCCGCGGGTACCGCCTGCGCGTGGTGATGCCCGAGAACGTGTCGATCGAGCGCCGCCAGCTGCTGGAGATCTTCGGGGCCGAGATCGTGCTGTCGCCGGCCGACGAGGGCAGCAACGGTGCGATCCGCCTCTCGGAGAAGCTCGGGGCCGACGACCCGGGGTTGGTCCGACTGTTCCAGTACGGCAACCCGGCGAACCCGCTCGCGCACTACGAGCGCACCGGTCCCGAGATCTGGCGCGACTGCCCCGAGGTCGACGTGTTCGTCGCCGGCCTCGGCACCAGCGGCACGCTGATGGGGGTCGGTCGCTACCTCAAGGAGCGGAACCCGTCGGTGCAGATCGTCGCCGTCGAGCCGCCGGCCGGTGAGCTCGTGCAGGGGTTGCGCTCGCTCGACGACGGCTTCGTACCACCCATCTTCGATCCCGCGATCCTCGACCGGAAGTTCATCGTGCGGCCGCGCGAGTCGATCGAGTGGCTGCGGCGCCTGCTCGACGACTGCGGTGTGTTCGCGGGTGTGTCGTCGGGGGCCGCGGTGGCGGGTGCCGCGAAGATGGCGGCCCGGATGGAGTCGGGGACGATCGTCACGCTGCTGCCTGACGCGGGATGGAAGTACCTGTCGTCGGGTGCGTGGACCGACGATCTCGACGAGGTCGTCGAGCGCGCCACCCGCATCAACTACTGGTGAGCGCCGCCGACATCGAGCGCGCAGTGCAGGTGTTGCGCGCCGGTGGGCTGGTCGCGTTCCCGACCGAGACGGTGTACGGCCTCGGTGCCGACGCGTCGTCGACCGCCTCGGTGCACCGGTTGTTCGCGGTGAAGGGACGTCCCGCCGACCATCCGGTGATCGTGCACGTCGGTGACGCCGCGCAGCTCGACGAGTGGGCGGTCGACGTGTCCGACTCGGCGCGCATGCTCACGCGCGCGTGCTGGCCGGGCCCGCTCACGGTCGTCGTGCGGCGCGCGGCACGGGTCTCCGACGCGGTGACTGGAGGCCTCGACACCGTGGGTCTGCGAGTCCCCGACCAGCCCGTCGCGCTCGCCCTGCTGCGCGCGTTCGGCGGCGGCGTGGCCGCGCCGTCGGCCAACCGCTTCGGGCGTGTGAGCCCCACGAGCGCGGCCGACGTCTGGTCCGACCTGGGCGACGACGTCGACCTGGTGCTCGACGGGGGCGAATGCACGGTGGGGGTCGAGTCCACGATCGTCGACTGCTCCCGCGCCCAGCCCGCGATCCTGCGCCTCGGTGGGGTGTCGCAGACACACGTCGAGGCGCTCCTCGATCGTGCCGTGCCGGTGCTCGACACCGGTGAGGTGCGCGCGCCCGGCACGTTGGAGTCGCACTACGCGCCGTCGGCGCGGGTGGAGCTGACCGATGCGGCCGACGCCGGAGCGCGGGCACAGGCCGCGCTCGACCGCGGTGAGGCGGTGGGCGTGATCGGTGCCGCCCTCGACGACGCCCGCGTCGTGGTCCTCGGGCGGGCCGACGACGACGAGGCGTACGCGCACGACCTCTACCGCTGGCTGCGCGACGCGGACGCGCAGGGACTCGATCGCGTGGTCGCGGTCGTCCCCGACACCGAGGGGCTGGGCGCGGCGGTGGCCGACCGGCTCCGGCGGGCCGCGGGCGGGGAGGTGTCGTGACCGATCGTCCGATCGGCGTGTTCGACTCCGGCCTCGGTGGGCTCACCGTGCTGCGGGCGCTCATCGACCTGCTCCCCGACGAGCGGATCGTCTACTTCGGCGACACCGGCCGCTTCCCCTACGGACCGAAGCCCCCCGACGAGGTGCTCTCCCACGCGCTCGAGATCACCGACGTGCTGCTCGACCACCACGTGAAGCTGCTCGTGGTCGCGTGCAACAGCGCGGCCGCGGCCGCGCTCGACACGCTCCGCGAGAAGCTCGACATCCCGGTGATCGGTGTCATCGAGCCTGGCCTGCGTGCCGCGGCCCGGGTCACCCGGAACGGCCACATCGGTGTCATCGGCACGGTGGGCACGATCGGATCGGGCGCGTACCAGCGGTTGGCGGACGATCTCGGCGACGAGATCGAGGTCGACCTGACGTGCGCCGCCTGCCCCGGCTTCGTGGAGTTCGTCGAGGCCGGCGACGTGGACTCCGACCAGGTGCACGTCCTCGCCGAGCGGCTGCTCGCCCCCGTCCGTGATGCGACGGTCGACACATTGGTACTGGGATGTACGCATTACCCGCTCCTCGCCCGTACGATCGGCGACGTGATGGGCAGGGGTGTCGTGCTCGTATCCAGCGCGGACGAGACTGCGTTCGCAGTGCGTGACCTCCTCACCGCTCGCGAGCTGGTGGCGTCGGGGCCACCGAGTGACCCACGGCACGTTTTCCTCACGTCCGGGCCCGCCGATACTTTCCGGACGCTCGGCGTGCGCTTCCTCGGCCCCGAGGTGGCTTCCGTCGAACCGTGGCACTGGGACTGAGTGGTGGGATTGAGCTCGTGGAACTGACGGTGTTGGGGTGTTCGGGCTCGTTCGGCGGGGCGGGCGGAGCCGCGTGCAGCGGCTACCTCCTGCAGTCCAACGGCACGTCGATCTGGATCGACTGCGGGAACGGGACCTTCGGGCACCTGCAGGAGCACCTCGCGGTCGAGGATCTCTCCGCGGTCATCCTCACGCACGGGCATCCCGATCACTGCGTCGACATCTACGGCCTCCACGTGTACCTGCGCTACGGCCTCGGCATCCAGGGCCTCCCGGTGTACGCGCCGGAAGGGCTGGAGAAGTTCCTGCTCTCGTTGGTGTCCGACTGGGGCGGGACGTTCGACTGGCGCGTGGTGGGCGACAACGACACCGATCGGGTCGGCGACGTCGACCTGCGCTTCAGCCGCACCGACCACCCGCCGCCCACGTTCGCGGTCGAGGCGACTCACGAGGGCCGGCGCATGATCTACACCGCCGACACCGGTCCCGAGTGGACGGTGGGCGCGTTCGCGCCCGGCGCCGATCTCGTGCTGTCGGAAGCCACCTACCTCCACGACAACATCCCGGCCCCGATCCACCTCTCGGCCAAGCAGGCCGGGGCAGCGGCGCGGGAGGCGAACGCCCAGCGCCTGATCCTCACCCACCTGTGGCCGATGATCGACCGGGTGGCGGCGATCGAGGAGGGGTCGGAGGCGTTCGGCGCGGGCGTCAGCCTGGCCACGCCGGGGCTCGTCAGTACCATCTGACCCCGGCCGTCTGCGTGGCTCCTGCCGCGCGACCTGACCTCCCGGGAGATCCTGTGGGCACCCGACGTGACGGGCGCGAGCCCGACGACCTGCGCACGCTGGCGTTCACGCGCGACTTCACCGAGTTCGCCGCCGGCTCGGTGCTCGTCGAGTTCGGCATGACCCGGGTGCTGTGCACCGCGTCGGTGGAGGAGCGCGTGCCGCCGTGGCTGCGGGGCAAGGGCCGCGGCTGGGTGACGGCTGAGTACTCGATGCTCCCGGGGTCGACGTCGGAGCGCAACGACCGGGAGGCCGCCAAGGGCAAGCAGTCGGGCCGCACGCAGGAGATCCAGCGCCTCATCGGGCGGTCGCTGCGCGCGGTCACCGACCTCACGACGCTCGGCGAGGTGCAGATCACGGTGGACTGCGACGTGCTCCAAGCCGACGGCGGCACCCGCACCGCGTCGATCTGCGGGGGATACGTCGCGCTGCACGATGCCTGCTCGCGCCTTGTCGGCGCCGGCTCGCTGGGCACGCACCCGCTCACCGACCAGTGCGCGGCGATCTCGGTCGGGATCGTCGACGCGCTCCCGTACCTCGACCTCGACTACTCCGAGGACGTGCGGGCCGAGGTCGACATGAACGTCGTGATGACCGGAGAGGGACGGTTCGTGGAGGTGCAAGGCACCGCCGAGGGCGCGGCGTTCTCACGCGGCGAGCTCGACGACCTGCTCGCGCTGGCCGAGGCCGGGATCACGCGCATCTTCGCCCTGCAGCGCGAGGTGCTGTCCGAGGCGCCCGCGCCCCGCCGCTCGTGAACTGCCGGTGAAGCTGGTACTGGCCACTGCCAACCCCGACAAGGCGGCCGAGATCCGGGCCGTGCTGCTCGACGCCGGCCTCGCGGTCGAGCTGGTGCCGCGTCCCGACGACGTGGCCGAGGTCGAGGAGGACGGCGACACGCTCGAGGACAACGCGCGGCTCAAGGCGGTCGCGTTGTGCGCGGCCACCGGGCTGCCCGCCGTCGCCGACGACACGGGCCTCTCGGTCGACGCGCTCGGTGGTGCCCCCGGGGTGTGGTCGGCGCGCTACGCCGGCGACGACGCGACCTACGCCGACAACGTCGAGAAGCTCCTCCGCGAGCTGGCCGGGGTGCACCCGCCGGACCGCACCGCCCGGTTCAGCACCGTGGCTCTGGCCCGGTGGCCCGACGGTCGCGAGGTGGCCGCGATGGGCGAGGTCGAGGGTGTCATCGCCGACGGGGCGCGGGGTGCGGGCGGTTTCGGCTACGACCCCGTCTTCGTCCCGGTCGACGGCGACGGGCGCACGTTCGCCGAGATGACGGCGGCCGAGAAGCACCAGGTGTCGCACCGGGGCCGCGCGTTCCGTACCCTGGCCGACGGGCTCAAGATCGTCCAGGAGTTGGAAGACGTCGACGCACGGGAGCAGTAGTGGAGATGCAGTGGAGGCGTGGCCGGAGCGAGTCGAGCGCCCGCGGGCCGGGTAGCCCGGCCCGCAGCGAGCGAGCCATCGTGATGGCCGGGGCGCCGCAACGGAATCGACCATTCTGATGGAGATGCAGTGGAGGCGTGGCCGGAGCGAGTCGAGCGCCCGCGGGCCGGGTAGCCCGGCCCGCAGCGAGCGAGCCATCGTGATGGCCGGGGCGCCGCAACGGAATCGACGATTCTGATGGCGGTCATCGACATCGCCGGGTTCGTGGCGGACCTCAAGGACCACGCCGTCGAACACGGCTTCCACGTCCACGACGAGCGGCACTTCGTGGAGAGCTACTCGTTGCGGCAGAACTGGGAGGTGGACCTGCACCCCGAAGAGGGGTGCGAGGGCCCCGTCGACCTGTACCTGTCGCTCGAGATCGACCCGCGCGTGCTGCTCGGCTTCGAGGACGCGGTGATCGAGCGGGCCGACGTGGAGGACCCGCCCGACGAGTTCCACTTCCCGCTCAACTTCACGTGGGCACTGCCGCCGCTCCCGCACGGTCCCGACCTCCTGCTGCTGGCCACCGACCTCGCCGGCCGCGGTGGGCCCGATCTCCCGTTGGAGGTGTCCGCCATCGACTCCATCCCCGCGGCGACCGACGGCCCGGAGCGCTCGTTGCGGATCGTCGCCCACCAGTCGGTGTCGCTGCTGCACATCCGCGACGGCGACGCGGTGTCGTGCGAGGTGCTCGACCGGTGCCTCGACGTGAGCCGCTACCTGCTCGAGTGCGCGGGCGACTGGCTCGGCTGAGCGGCCCGGCACCGAAGGCGCCCAGAGCGAGAAGGATGAGCCTCGTCGACCGAAGAGAATTGGCAGACTGATCACCATGCCGATGCGCACCGACTGCAAGAACTACGAGAGCCGCACCTACCCCAACGGCGAAGTGGTGCGGAAGTGCCGCGTCGACCTCGCGCCGGAGGCGCCGTGGCGTTGCCCCGCCGACTGCGTGGGCTACGAGCGGCGCATGTTCGACGCCGGATGGCAGGTCGGCTCCCTGAGCGAGGGCTACGGCCGGCCCGAGCCGGAGCCCGACGCGCAGGACGTCGCCGCGCTGCTCGACGCCGCCGAGGACATCGTGAACTCCGCCGCGCCCGAGATCATCAGCGAGTTCAAGAAGCCGAAGCGGCGCTTCGGCAAGCGCAAGAGGCGGAAGTAGCCCGAGTCAGGCGGGCAACCCGGTCCGAGCCCGGTCGAGACGGTGCAGCATCTGAGCGTCGTCGCCGTCGAACACGTGGTACAGCACTCGCTCGACACCGAGGTCGTCGGCGACGCCGACCACCTCGGCGAGCTCGGGGGCGCCGGGCAGGGGATTGTGGATCAGCGTGACGCACGGTCCTGGCTGGCCGCGGCCGGCGTCGTCCCACGCCCGGCGAAGCTCCGCCAGGTCGGCGCGGAGCCGGTTGCGATCGATGGTCTCTCCCATGGTGATCCAGCCGTCGGCCCACCGGGCGATCCGGTCGAAGTTGCGCCGCGGGCCGGGCCACCGAGGAGGACGGGCGGGCCGGGCTGCTGCACCGGCTTCGGCCACATGCGACTGGGTGCCAAGGTCACGAATCGACCGTCGAAGGATGCGATCTCGCGGGTCCACAACTCCCGCATGACCAGCACCCATTCCTCGACGATCGCGGCGCGGTGTTCAGGCGGGCGACCGTGGTCGGCGAACTCCTCCCGGTTCCAACCCCAACCGACCCCGAGGACGAATCGGCCGCCGCTCAGGGTGTCGAGGGTCGCGACCGCGTGCGCGAGCTGGATGGGGTCGTGCTCGCCCACCAACGACACCCCGGTTCCGATCTCGAGTGACGTCGTCGCGGCCACGAACGACAGCGCGACGTACGGGTCCCAGAATCGGGCGTAGCGTTCCGGCACGCCGCCGCCCGCTGGGAAGTGGCTGGTCGGGTGATCGACCGGTAGGTGGGTGTGCTCGTTGAGGAACAGGCCGGAGAGCTCGCGTGCCTCGACCGCCCGGGCGAAGTCGAGCACCCTCATGGTCTGGTCGGTGAGGTCGGCGAAGACGCCGACGCTCGTCATCGGGCGGCGGACCCCGTGATCAGCCGCCCCGGGCGGGCGCCGGTCAGCGCGCCGCGCTCCTGGGTCACCTCGCCACCGGTGACGGTGTAGCGATAGCCGCCACCGGGCCGACGGAACCGGGGGCCGCGGCCGGGGAGGTCGGTCACGAACTCCTCGGTGTCCCAGTGGAGCTCGTCGAGGGCGAAGACGGCGAGGTCGGCGCGCATGCCCGGTGCGAGCACGCCGACGTCGGCGAACCCGAAGGTCGCCGCCTGGCGGCCGGTGAGCTGCCAGACCGCGTCCTCCAGTGTGAAGTCGCCGCGCTCGCGCACGTGGCGGGCGAGCAGCAGGGTCGTGTCGCCGGTCGCGCACATCATCTGCAGGTGCGCGCCCGCGTCGCTGTTCGAGATGATCGCCGCCGGGTGGCGCAGCATGGCGGCGACACCCTCGACGTCGGCGTTGGTCACGTCGACGCCGACCACGCCGGGCTCGAGGTCGTTCTCGAGCACCCAATCGGCAAGGACGTCCGACGGGTGCCCGCCGCGGGCGGCGACGAGGTCGGCGAGCGATCGCCCGACCCACCCTTCGAGCTCGGGGTCGCGGACTTCGACGAGGCGGACGCGTTCGGGGTACCGGTGCGGGAACATCGTGCGCCGCGTGGCGTCCCACTCCGAACGCGCGCGAGCTCGCCACTCGTCGTCGGTCAGCAAGGCGCGCTTCGCGGCGGCGTCGCTCTGCACGACGACGTGCCAGGTCGTGGCGAGGCCGTAGAACGACATCCCGCCGTACCAGTTCACCCGCACGTCGACGCCGCGTGGCGAGACCTGGGGGTAGAGCTGGACCCCGGCCGCCTGGAGCTCCGACACGTGGTCGAGGATCTCGAGGATCCGCGCGGGGCGCTCGTTGTCACAGAAGATCCCGTTGAACGTCGACACCAGACCGCGCGGTCCGGTCAACCGGGCGACCCGTTCGACGTCGTCGCGCCAGGCGCTCGTCTTGACGTCGGGGATGAACTCGAGGAACGCGCGCCGGGCGACGAGCACGTCGAGGAGCTCGGCAAGCTCATCGTCGTCCGCGAGCGCGCTCGGCGTCGGGCGCTTGTGCGCGTCCTCGTCGAACCACGACGTCGAGAGTCCGAGCGCGCCGGCGGCGAGTGCATCGTCGAGCAGTGCGGCCATCGCGTGCCGTTCGTCGGACGTCGCGGCACGGATCCAAGCATCCTCGCCCATCACGAACATTCTCAACGGTGTGTGCCCGACCTGCGCGCCGACGTTCACGGTGCAATGCAGGGCCCGGAGGGCGTCGAGGTATTCCGGGAAGGTCGTCCAGCTCCACGGCACCGACTCGGCGAACACCGAGTGCGGCATGTCCTCCACGTAGGCGAACACCGCGCTCAGCTCGGCGCGCTGCTGCTCATGGAGCGGGGCAAGCGAGAGCGAGCAGTTGCCGATCAGCACCGTGGTCACCCCGTGCTGGGGCATCGGATCGCACGTGGGGTCCCAGAAGAGCGTCGGGTCGAAGTGCGTGTGCGAGTCGATGAACCCGGGAGTGACGGACGCGCCGCCCGCATCGAGCTCGACCTCGCCGTCGTGCGTGAGGTCGGGACCGATCTCACGCACCACCCCCTCGGCGACCCGGACGTCGGCCCGGCGTGCCGGCGCACCGGTGCCGTCGATGACGTCCCCGCCGCGCACGAGGAGCCCGGTCACGTGCGCGTCCAGCTGCCGACCATGGGTGCCAGTTCTATCGTCGTCGACGCGCGGACGCGCTGCCGCGACCAAGTGCGACCGACACGAGGTGCTGGCCATGGACGACGTGACGACGATGATCTTCGACTGCGACACCCACTGCTACGAGACGCGCGACGCGTTCACGCGGTACATGCCCGTGGAGCTCGTCGACCGCTCGATCTTCCCGGTCCGGTTGCCTGACGGGTCGGAGACGATCCTGGCCGACCGGCGGGTCGCGGTGTTCAACAGCGAGCAGGGCCTCGGCTTCGATCACGTCTACCGACCCGGTTCGCTGAAGGAGATGCTCCGGCAGATGGCGTCGGGCAACCCCGACGAGGCGTACGAGCCGATCCCGATGCAGCCTGAGTTCCTCGAACGTGATGCGCGGCTCTCGTTGCTCGCGCAACAGGGCGTGGCTGGTTGCGTGCTCTTCCCCTCCGCCATGGCGCTGTCGGTCGAGCGCTACGTCGACGACACGAGCGTGGCGTACGCCAACATCCACTCGTTCAACCGCTGGTACGACGAGACGTGGGACTTCGACGGAGGACGGGTCCTGCCCACCGCCTTGTTGTCGTTCCGCGACCTCGATGCATCGGTCGCGGAACTGGAGCACGTGCTGGGCCTCGGCGCGCGTGTCGTGCTGCTTCCCATCGGGCCTGCACACGGCAGATCTCCCGGCGATCCCTACTTCGATCCCATCTGGTCGCGCATCGAGGAAGCAGGGGCAGTCGTCGCCTTCCACATCATGGAGCACTGGCACAACCGCCACATCGCCCCGGCGTGGGGGCTCGATCCCAACCCGCCCTCGTGGCACATGTCGGCGTGGCAGTGGCAGAACACCTACGGCGAGCGCCCGATCGAAGACACGCTCTCGGCGTTGATCTTCGACAACCTCTTCGGCCGGTTCCCCTCGCTGAAGGTGCTCGCGGCGGAGTTCGGCGCGTCGTGGGTGCCGCACTTCGTCGAGCACATGGACAAGAGTCGGGGGATGGGGCGCAACGGCCCGTGGATCGGGGGTCCGCTCACCCGGCGCCCGAGTGAGGTCTTTCGTGAGCACGTGCGGGTCGTGCCGTATCCGGAGGACGACGTCGTGAAGATCGTCACCGACCTCGGCCATGCCGACTCGGTCGTCATGGGTTCCGACTTCCCGCACGCCGAGGGTCTCGCCCGGCCGGCCGACTTCGCCGCGTTGCTCACACCCCTCGGCGCCGAGGATCAGCAGAAGATCATGCACGGCAACGCCGAGGCCCTGCTCGGCGCGCGCTGACCTGCTGCTCGGGTGGACCTCCGGTACCCGCCCGAGGCGGAGGCGTTCCGCCTCGAGGTTCGGGAGTTCGTGTCGGCCCGTCGATCCGATGCCGACGACGTCGACCGCTGGCGCGCACTGCTGTACGAGCGTGGGCTCCTGGGCCTCACGTGGCCGCGCGAGTACGGCGGGGGCGGTCGCTCGCGGGTCGATCAGGTCGTGCTCGCGGAAGAGCTCGCGCGCGCCGGCGTACCGACCGGCTCGCCGTACGACAACTTCGGCATCAAGATGGTGGGCAACACGCTGCTCCGCTGGGGAACGGACGCGCAGCGCACCGAGCACCTGCCCCGCATCTTGCGCGGCGACGAGCGCTGGTGCCAGGGATACTCGGAGCCCAACGCCGGATCCGACCTCGCCGCGCTCACGACGCGAGCTGCGCTCGACGGCGACGAGTGGGTCATCGAGGGACAGAAGATCTGGACGTCGTTGGCGCTCGGGGCGTCGTGGATCTTCCTGCTCGCCCGCACCGATCCCGACGCGCTCGGGCACCACGGGATCTCGTTCCTGCTGTGCCCGATGGATCAGCCCGGCATCGAAGTGCGGCCGATCGAGATGCTGAACCACGAGCGGGAGTTCTGCGAGGTCTTCTTCGACGGCGCCCGCACCGCCGCGCACAACGTCGTGGGTGAGGTCGGTGACGGCTGGGCCGTCGCGATGACCCTTCTCGCGCACGAGCGAGGCGAGGAAGCCGCGACGAACCCCATCCTGTTCCGGGCCGAGTTCGACCGCCTGGTCGCGCTGGCGCGCGAGTACGGCCGTCTCGACGATCCGGTCGTGCGCGACCGCCTCGCGTGGTGCTTCACGAGGGTCGAGACGATGAAGACGCTCGGGTACCGGATCCTGACGCAGTACCTGCGCGACGGCGAGCTCGGTGCCGCCGCGTCGATCAGCAAGCTCTACTGGAGCGAGTACCACCAGGCGGTCGCCGACCTCGCGATGCAGATCATGGGTCCGCACGGCCTCGTGCCGTCGGGTCGCCGCCCGTCGCGCAACGTGCGCACCGACACTCCCGGAGCGCCGAACTCCACCGCGTCGTGGACGAACGTGTTCCTGCTCAACGCCCGCGCGGGCACCGTGTACGCGGGGAGCTCGGAGATCCAGCGCAACATCCTCGGCGAGACGGTGCTCGGCCTTCCGAGGGGGCCGCGGGTCTAGCGGGCGTCACGCGTGACCGGGAGCCAGAGCAGGAACCGCTCCCAGAGCTGCTCCCGGGTGGCGGCGAAGTTGTGCATGTGCGCCATCTCGGGCACGACGACGGTCGTGATGTCGCGCGCATTCGGGTACCCGGTGCCCTCGGCGCGCGGGTCGGCCGAGACGTCGATGTCGCCGAACGCGAGGAACACCGGTGACGTGATGCGCGCCGCGAAGGGCTCGGCGAAGCCGGGTGTCATCCCGTCGATGCCGGCCATGCGCGGGATGAGCGTGTGGCACTCGGACTCGTCGTAGGCGACGAGATCGTCGGGTACGTCGGGGACGTGGAAGATCCCGCGGTACTGGTCGCGCGGCGCGCCGTGGTACATCGGAAGCTCCGCAACTCCGGACTGGCGCGCGTTCTCGCCGATGATCCACTCCCGCCGATCGCTCGCCGACATGGTGGGCCAGTCGGGCTGCGCGCGCGTGTTGGCGATCAGGAGCGGTGACGCGCCGAAGATGCCGACCGCGGGATAGTCGTCGTACTTGCCCTGCTGGATCATGGTGATGAAGCCGCCGAGCGACTGTCCGATGCCGACGAACGTGGCGTCGGGAAGCGGTGGCAGCGAGCCGGTCAGGGCACCGAGCGCGAGTTGCCGCCGCAGCGCGTCGAGCACCCCGTGGGCGGCGTCGGCCTGCGCTTCGAGCCCGATGAAGTCGCCGTCGTCGGGACGCGAGCTGTCACCGCCCCCGAGGTAGTCGCACGCCACGAACACGATTCCTCGCGCCGCGCAGTGCTCCGCCTGGCTGAAACCGGGGCGACCCGGAGGTTGCAGGTCCCAGTAGCGCCGGTGGTAGGTGCCCCCCGGGACGGCCACGACGACGAAAGGTCGGTGCGGGAGCCGATCGGCGGACGGCGCGACGATCGTGATGCTCACCTCGAGCGGCCCATCGTGCCCGACGGCGGCCGAGACGTCGATGCGATGGTCGGTCCGCGCGACGGGTGCTCCGGTCGCGCTCATGGCGAGGCCGCTGATCGGGCGAGTTGTTCGCGGAGCACACCCTTCACGACCTTGCCGCCGGCGTTGACCGGCAGGGCCGCGGTCAGCTCGAACCGGCGTGGCACCTTGTAGTTGGCCAGGTGGTCACGCGCCCACGCGATGAGCTCGTCGGTGGTCAGGGTCGCACCGTCGCGCACGACGACGAACGCCGCGCCCACCTCGCCCAGACGGGCGTCGGGCATGCCGACCACCGCCACCTGGGCGACCGCGGGATGGCCGAGCAAGAGGTTCTCCACCTCGGCCGGCGACACGTTGAAGCCGCCGCTGATGAAGATGTCCTTCTTCCGGTCGCTGATCCGCAGCGCACCGTCGTCGCTGAGCGCGCCGATGTCGCCGGTGTGCAGCCATCCGTGGGAATCGATCGCCGCCGCGGTCGCTTCGGGGTCGTCGTAGTAGCCCGGCGTGACGTTGAACCCGCGCACGAGGATCTCGTGGTCGTCGGCGATCCTCACCTCGACCCCGTCGATCGGGTACCCACCGTTCCAGTGCGCGACCGATTCGGGCGGGTCGTCGGGCCGCGTGATCGACACCATCGCGGTCGATTCGGTGAGGCCGTAGCCGGTCGTCAGCGCTTCGAAGGGCAGCTCGGCGCGGATGCGCCGGAGGAGCTCGGGGGCGACCGTCGAGGCACCGACGAAACCGATCCGCAGCGAGGAGAGGTCGGCGCGCATGCCGCGCGCGTCGAGCAGCGACACGAACATGGTGGGCGGGCCGGGCAGCGCGGTCACGTGCTCGCGCGCGATGAGGTCGAGCAGGTGGTCGACGTCGAGCACCGCGAGCGGGAGTGTGGTGGCCCCTTGCTGGAGGCACGCCATCCACCCCGCCTTGTAGCCGAAGCAGTGGAAGAACGGGTTGACGACGACGTAGCGGTCGCCGGCGCGCAGCCCGAAGCGCCGCGCCCACCGGTCGAAGGCGACGAGGGATGCGCCGTGCCCGAGCATCACGCCCCGAGGTCGCCCGGTGGTGCCGGACGTGAAGACGACGTCGGCGACGTCATCGGGGCCGATGGCGTCGATCCGCGCGGTCGCGTCGGCGGCATCGACGGCGTCCGCGGACGCGAGGTGGTCGGCGAAGGGGCGTGTGGTGCCGTCGTCGGGGCCGGCCAGCAGCACGACCTGGTCGAGACAACGAAGCGACGGCTGCGTCGCGCGCAGCATCGCCGGGAAGTCGGTGTCGAGGAAGCCGCGCACCGTGAACAACGCGCGTGCGTCGACGCGATCGAGCACGTAGGCCGCTTCCTCGCCCTTGAAGCGGGTGTTGAGCGGCACCAACCACCCGCCCGCCCCCAGGATCCCGAGCGCGGCCACGATCCACTCCCAGGAGTTCGGACCCCAGATCGCGACGCGATCGCCCGTTTCGATGCCGGACGCCATCGCGGCACGTGTCGCGCGGTGCGCGAATGCGGCGAGCTCGGCGAAGGTCAAGCGGGTGTCGCCGTCGACGACGGCTTCGGCGTCGCCATAGGTGCGCGCGGCCCACTGCGCGAGCGCAGGGATGGAGCGGACGCCGCGCACGGGGATCACGGCGATGCCAGCGCGCCGACGATGGCGCGCAACCGGCGGTAGTCGGGCTTGCCGGCGACGGTGCGCGCGATGGAGTCGACCGCGAAGCAGCGCTTGGGAACCTTGTACCCCGCGAGGTGGGCGCGAACGTGGGCGCGCACGTCGGACTCCAACGCGGTGTCGAAGGTCGCGTCGCCCTCGATCTCGAGCACCGCGGTCACCATCTCGCCCCACCGTTCGTCGGGCACACCCACGACGGCAGCGTCGCTCACCACCGCGTGGGCGCGCAGCACCTGCTCCACTTCTTCGGGGTACACCTTCTCGCCCCCCGTGTTGATGCACGCCGACCCGCGCCCGAGGAGCTCGATGCGGCCGTCGGCGTCCACCAGGGCCCGATCACCGGGAGTCGCGTACCGTACGCCGTCGATCTCGCGGAACATGCGCGCGGTGGCGTCCGGGTCGTTGAGGTAGCCCAGCGGCAGGCGACCCGCCACCGCGAGCACGCCGTCCTCACCCGACCCGGGCACGACGTCGCGACCGTCGTCGGTGAGCACGCGTACGTTCTCCTTGGCCGCGAACGTCGGGGGTGGCGCGGCGCCGTCGCCGGTCACCTCCGAGCGCGTGATCAACGCTTCCGAGGCGCCGAGCGTGTCGACGATGCGCAAGCCCGGAAGGTGCGCGAGCAGCGCGCGTTTGCTCGTGATGCTGAACGCCATCCCCGACGACACGATGGCTCGCAACGAGGTGAGATCCAGTTCGCCCGTCGACGGGTCCTCGTCGAGCGCGTGCAACAGCGGCCGCGCGAACGTCTCGCCGACGATGCTCAGCACCTCGACGCGGTCGCGCGCCACGAGGTGCCACAGCGCGGGCGCGTCGAGTCCGTGGTCGTCGCGCAGCACGACGGTGCCGCCGCCGTTGAGCGTGCTCGTCGCCATGCCGAGCGCGGTGGCGTGCACGAGCGGCGACGCCGGAAGCAGCGTCGCGGCCCGCTTCCCGCTCCGGATCGCGTGCTCCGGGCCCGGTGGTGTCGTCCCGGGGCGGGCTGCCTCCCAGCCCTGCAGGTAGTAGTCCTCGACGCGCCACACGACGCCCTTCGGACGCCCGGTGGTGCCGCCGGTGTAGAGGAGGAGCCGGTCGTCGCCCGACGGGCGGTGCGCCGACGGTGCGCTCGACGCGGCGGCGAGCGCGGCCTCGTAGTCGTCGTCGACGGTGAGCACCAGCCGGGCGTCGCCGTGGACCGCCACCGCCGCCGCGACCGGGTCCCGCGCGTCGGCGTGGCACACCACCGCGGCCGCCCGGCAGTCGCGGAGGACGTACGCGAGCTCCTCGGTGCCGTACTGGTAGTTGAGATTGGCGGGCGCCGCGCCCACGAGCAGGGCAGCGAAGAACGTCTCGAGGTATTCGGGCCGGTTGGTGAGCGAGATCGCCACCGCGTCGCCGGGCCCGACGCCGGCGTCGGTCAGCACCCGCGCCAGCCGGCGGGCCCGCTCGGCGAAGGTGCCGTAGGTGACCCGGGTCGGGCCGCACGCCAGCGCCTCCCGCTCCGGGGCCAGGTCGGCGATGCACGACCAGGTGGAGGCATAGTTCCAGTCGGTCACGGCGGAAGAGTATTATCATTCAACTTTGTGAGCGAGTTGTTGTCCGACCGCGACGTCGTGCTGCGAGACCTCGACGCCGGTGTCCTCCTCCTCACGCTCAACCGGCCCGCGCGGCTCAACGCGTGGACGCTGGAGATGGAAGAGCGCTACTTCGACCTGCTCGCTGACGCGGCGTCCGACGCGGACGTGCGGGCCATCGTGGTGACGGGCGCCGGGCGCGGCTTCTGTGCCGGACTGGACGCCGACGCGCTGGCGGGGGTCGCCGCGGGCACGCCCGTCTCGTCGCGGCCGCGGCGCCCGCAGACCTTCCCGTTGGAGATCCCGAAGCCCATCGTTGCCGCAGTCAACGGACCGGCCGCCGGCATCGGCCTCCTGCAGACGTTGGTGGCCGACGTCCGCTTCGCAGCCGCGGGGGCCAAGTTCACCACCGCGTTCGCCCGGCGCGGGCTGCTCGCCGAGCACGGGATGTCGTGGCTCCTGCCGCGGTTGGTCGGCGCCTCACGCGCCACCGAGCTGCTGCTCTCGGCCCGCGTGTTCCTGGCCGAGGAGGCGGCCACCATCGGTCTCGTGCACCGGGTGGTCGCGCCCGACGACCTCCTCGGCGCGGCGCTCGACTACGCGCGCGACCTCGCGGAGCAGTGCAGCCCGCTCGCGATGGGCATCACGAAGTACCAGCTCGCGCGGCACTGGGAGGTCGATCTCGACGAGGCGCGCCGCGAGACGGCTGCCCTGGTCGAGCAGCTCCACGGCACAGCCGACTTCGACGAGGGCGTTCGCAGCTTCGTCGAGAAGCGTGCGCCGCGCTTCGTGTCGCTCACCGCGGGTCCGGGGCTGCCACCACCGATACCTTGACCGTCACGAGGCCCTGCGCGACCAGGTCGCCGGGTCCGTCGTGCACGTCGACCGCGACCGACCGCACCGAGCCGCGGCGGCGGGCGCAGGTCGCGGTGGCGGCCAGGTGACCACGCGCGGGCCGCACGTAGTTCACCGTGATCGACACGGTGGCGACGGACGAACCGGGTGGGAAGTCGTCGAGGGGGATCGCGGCGGCGTTGGCCACGGTGTCGACGAGCGTCGCGATCACGCCGCCATGCACCGATCCCGCACCGTTGGAGTGGTCGGCGGTCTCGTCGACCTCCATCCGGACTCCATCGTCGTCCCACCGGGTGACCGCGAACCCGCAGCGCTGGTTGAAGGGGATGCGCTCGGTCCAGAAGCGCGCCAGTGCGTCGGCACGCGCCGACGTCATGGCGCCACCATTGGGCGTGCGCTCCTCGCCCGGCCGCCCGTCTGAAGAACGCCCGGCTCGCTCACGCTCACGCCGTGCCGAGCGTGGCGGACGCGTCGAGGCCGGTCGGCATGGTGCCGTACAGGCGTCGCATCCCGTCGACGAGCTCGCGCGTGTCGAAGCGCTCGCCGGATGCCGATCGCAGCTCGCCCGGCTCGAGATCCCAGGTGCGCGCCCGTCGCACCACGTTCCCCTCGATGCGGAGCACCTGGCCGGTGAGCCACCCCGACGCGTCGGAGGCGAGGTACGCGACCACCGGCGCCGAGTTCCCCGGGTCCATGCGGTGCCAGCCCCCGCGTCGTCGGACGCCGCGCCCGCGGTGGCGGTCATCCGGGTCGCCGCCACCGGCGAGATGGCGTTGGCGGTGACGCCGTAGCGGCCCATCTCGAGCGCGGTGACGATGGTCAGGTTGGCGATCGCCGCCTTGGCCGCGCCGTACGCCGACTGGCCGATGTTGCCGTACATGCCCGAGCCCGACGTGGTGTTCACGATGCGGCCCCGGCTCGTCCCGCCCGCCTTGGCGACGGCGCGCCAGTGGTCGCACGCGTGCTTGGTCATCGAGAAGGTGCCCTTCACGTGCACCGCGAGCACGGCGTCGAAGTCGTCCTCGGTCATCGACGTGATCATGCGGTCGCGGACGATGCCCGCGTTGTTCACCACCACGTCGAGGCCACCGAGCTCGGCGACGGCGCGCTGCACCATCGCGTGGCACGACTCCCACTCGGTGACCGAGGAGTGGTCTGCGATCGCGGTGCCGCCGGCGGCGACGACCTCTCCGACGACTGCGTCGGCGGGCCGTTCCTCGGCGTGCTCTCCGTGCACGCCGACACCGGGATCGTTCACAAGGACGTGCGCGCCGTGACGCGCGAGCTCGAGGCAGTGCTCGCGGCCGATGCCCCGGCCGCCTCCGGTGACGATCGCCACGCGGCCGTCGAGCATCACGAGAGCAGGTCGAGGACGGTGCGCGCATCGGTGCCTTGCAGCACGTAGTCGGCACCGGCGTCCAGGTGACGACCCCACAGCTCCTCGGCACCGTCGGCGTCGCCCGCGAGGACCAGCTCGAGGAACTGCTCGTGGGTGCGCTCGCCGAGCTTCGCGCCCTTGCGTTCCGCCGGGGCACCGCCCCAGCGGGCGACGTAGACCTCGCTGTGGAGCTCGATGATGTGGTGCAACATCTCGCCGAACGTCGCCAGCGTCTGGTTGCCGCCGTGGCGTACGAGCACGAGGTGGAACTGCTCTTGGAGTCGGATCAGGGTCCCCGGCTCGTCGATGTGGGCGCGCGCGGCGGCGAGGTTCTCCTCGAGCTCGTGCATCGCCGCCCGCGGACGCTCGCGAGCGAGGCGCGCCACCGCGGGCAGCTCGAGCACCTTGCGGGCCGAGTACACGTCGGCGAGCGTCGTGCCGCGGAACTGGAGCACCAGCCCCGCGTAGCGGGCCGCGACATCACCGTTGGGTGCGTGGACGCGCGCGCCACCCCGCGCGCCGCGCCGCACGCTGATGAGCGCCTCGGACTCCAGCACCCGGAACGCCTCGCGCAACGTCGGGCGTGAGACGCCGAACTGCTCCATCAGGGCCGATTCGGGGGGCAGGGCATCGCCTTCGCGCAGCTCGCCCCGCACGATCTGGTTGCGGAGCTGCGTCGCGATCAGCTCAGCGGTCTTGGGCACCTTCACGGGGGCGGCGACATCGACCACCCGCACCGCGTCTGGCATCGCGCGCACCTCCGGCCGAAGCGTCCAACCCGCTCGATTTCGTTGGATCAGTACAATAATCCAACTCTCACGACAGCAAGGGATTGCACGGGTGGAGTTCGGCCTCACGGAGGAGCAGGAGATGCTGCGCGCCGCGGCGCGAGCGTTCGTGGCCCGGACGTGCCCGCCGGAGGTGGCGAAGGCCTGGGACGACGACGAGTCGCCGCCCGACCTCCTCACGGCCGCTTTCGTCGCGGCCGACTGGTTCGGCCTGCCGTTCCCCGAAGCCTACGGCGGTGCGGGTGCGAGTCCGGTCGAGCTGGCGATCGTCGCCGAGGAGCTCGGCCGCGCCAGCCTCGACGTGGCGATGTGCCTCTCGGGCCGGCTGATCCCGGCACTGACCGTGTTCGAGTTCGGCGACGAGCAGCAGCGGCGAGCCCTCGTGCCCGAGCTGGCACGCGGCGCGCGCAACTACGCCGTCGGGATCAGCGAGCCCGACGCGGGGTCCGATGCCGCCGCGCTCCGCACCGCGGCCGTCCTGCACGACGACCACTTCGTCGTCAACGGGCAGAAGATGTGGTGCACCGGCGCGGGGCTTCCCGGCACCACGATCCTGATGTACGTGCGCACCGATCCCGACGTGCCGAAGCACCGGGGGATCAGCGCGTTGCTCGTCGACCCGTCGGCGCCCGGCGTGACGTTGCGTCGCATCCCGACGCTCGCCCGGCACGTGCTCGGCACCTACGAGGTGTTCCTCGACGACGTCGTGGTGCCGCGGGCAGACCTCGTGGGCGAGCTCCACGACGGCTGGCGGGTGATGCTGTCGAGTCTCGAGCTCGAACGCGTGATGCTCAGCGCGGGGTACGTGGGTGCGGCGCAGTCCACGCTCGATCTCGCGCTCGAGTACGCGCGCGAGCGTGAGCAGTTCGATCGACCGATCGGCACCTTCCAGTCGCTCGCGCACGTCATCGCCGACCTGCAG
Organism: uncultured Actinomycetes bacterium; assembly: GCA_963841415.1. Lineage (GTDB taxonomy): Bacteria > Actinomycetota > Acidimicrobiia > IMCC26256 > DASPTH01 > DASUAS01. Next base: position 34,201 of record CAWJCN010000001.1, read on the forward strand.
ACCGACGTCGACGCGGCGCGCCTCCTCACCCTCCGCGCGGCGTGGCTCCGGGCCAACGGCGTGTCGTGCCACCGGGAGGCGGCGATGGCGAAGGTGAAGGGCTCGGAGACCTACGTGCAAGCGGCGCGGTGGGGCATGCAGATCATGGCGGCCCATGGCTTTGCCAGCGAGAGCGTGATGAGCTTCCGCTACCGCGAGTCGATCGTGGCGACGATCTCGGGCGGCACCAGCCAGATCCAACGCAACGCGATCGCGCGCGACCTCGGGTTGAAGACGTACTGATGGAGTGCTGATGGAGTTCGACGCCTACGGGGCGAGCCTGCCGCTCGAGGATGTCGCTCGCGTCGCTCGTGCGGTCGAGGCACTCGGCTTCTCAGGGCTCTGGTTCACCGAGTCGAAGCGGCCTCCGTACCTCGGCTGCGCGGTCGCAGGTGAGGTGACCGACTCGCTGACCATCGGCACCGCCATCGCGGTGGCGTTCCCGCGGAGCCCGATGATCACCGCGCAGACCGCGTGGGAGTTGGCGCGCGCGACGGGCGGGCGGTTCTCGCTCGGGCTCGGGACGCAGGTGAAGGCGCACATCGAGCGCCGGTTCTCGATGTCGTACGAGCACCCCGCCGCGAAGCTGCGCGACTACGTGCTCGCGATGCGCGCCATCTTCCGCGCCTTCCAGGGCGAGGAGCGCCTGCAGTACGAAGGCGAGTTCTACTCGTTCAGCCTCCTGACCGACTTCTTCTCGCCCGGACCGAGCGATCATCCCGACGTCCCGCTCTCGGTCGCCGGGGTGAACGTCGGCATGGCGCGCCTCGCGGGCGAGGTCTTCGACGGGTTCCACGTGCACCCGTTCCACTCCCCGCGCTACCTCGACGAGCGCATCCGCCCGGCGATCGCGGCGGGCGCGGCGGCGGCCGGGCGGTCGGCCGACGACATCGAGGTCATCTGCCCCGTGTTCACGATCGTGGGCGACGACGAATCGAAGCGCGCCGCCACCCGCGAGTCGGTGCGCCGTCAGCTCGCGTTCTACGGCTCGACCCGCACGTACCGACCGGTGTTCGAGCTGCACGGCTGGGAGGACGCCAGCGAAGCGCTCCATCGCCTCATGGCGGCCGGCGACACCGACGCAATGTCGGCCGTGGTCTCCGACGAGATGCTCGACGAGTACGCGGTGACCGCGACGTGGGACGAACTTCCCGAGCGTCTCCTCGAGCGCTACCGGGGCCGCGCCGATCGGTTGTTCAGCTACCAACCGGCGGCCGACTGGCTGCGCTCTCCCGACGTCACCGAGCGCTGGCGCGACGTGGCCGTCCGCGTGCGCTCAGGCTGACGACAGCAGCTTCCCGACCGCGCGCTCCACCACCGTGCCGGCGAAGAAGTCGGGATTGCCCGCGGTCAGGGTCCGGGCCACGTTGGCGAACGTGAAGTCGCGGAACTCGTCGTGGTCGAGCAGACCGTGTTCCACCAGCTCCCAAGCTTCGAGCAGCACCCCGCGCATGTCGGGCACGTCCCAGTGCCCGATGTCGGACGCGAACATGGCGTTCAACCGCGCGCCGAGGGGTAGCAACGCGCGGTCGAACGCGAGCGCGTTCAGCGGGTCGTCGGCCTCGCAGCCGAAGCTGAACTGGCGGGTGAAGATGTCGGCGATCTGCTCGGGCGACTCGATGCCGGCCTCGGCGAAGTCGTCCGCGCCCAGGGTCTCGTGTGCCGGCGCGGCCTTCAGACGGGTCGCGGTGCGCTCGTAGCGGTCGCCGAGCGCGCGCATCCGACCGGTCGCGAACTGGTCGATCAGACGTGAGCAGACGTCGAGATCGAAGCGGTGCGGGTCGAATTGCTGCACGGCGTCCCGGTTGCGCTTCTCGTAGTGGCCGAGCAGGTCGGCGTAGAGCTGCGCGCCCCACGCCACGCCGCCCTCCAGGAAGGAGAAGCGGAGCTCGGGGAACCGGCCGGGTGCGCCGCCCATCACGAGCGACCGGCACACGGCCTCCTGCGCGGCGGCGAAGTTGCCGAGGTGGTTGTACACGTAGTTCGTGGCCGAGGCGCGGCTGCCCCAGCCGTAGCCGATGCCGTGGAAGGCGGGCGCGACGCCGAGCTGCTGGCAACGGGCCCACACCGGGTCGTAGTCGTACGCGCTTCCGTGACCGAGGGTGTCGAGCCACGGCGCCTTGGTTCCGTCCGGTCGCACCGAGCGCGGGATCACACCGTTCATCACGATCGCCCGCAACCCGAGGGTGCCGATGGCGTAGTCGAGCTCGGCGACCGCCTCCTCCGGGGTGAACGTCGGGATGACCGCGACCGGCGCGAGCCGATCACCGAACTCGCGGTACTGCTCCGCGTAGTAGGTGTTGAGCGCGCGCGCCACCGCCTGGCGGACTTCGGCGTCGGGGATGGTCAGCACGGTGAGCCCGAAGCTCGGGTAGAGCAGCAGGAAGTCGAGGCCGAGCTCCTCCGCCCGCGCGTGCGTCAGCGCGGGCAGGGTCACCGTCATGCGGTCGAGCGTCTGCTCCTCCGGGAGCCCCCAGAACACGCGAGCGGGCATGAAGCCGCCGTCGTCGGGGGCCAGGGCCCGCCGCATGAACGCGCGGTACCGGTCGGCCACCGCGTCGTCGGAGACCTCCCGCACCATCTCGTCGACGAGCGGCATGAACTCGATGAGGTGACCGTCGGCGTCGATCACGGGATGGTCGATCTCGGCGCGGATGCGATCGGCGCGTTCGTTGGGCGCGAGGGGGAAGGTCACGGGCGTTCCTTTCAGTTCCCGGCCAGTTCGGCGACGACCGGGCCGAACGCGCGCACGTCGGGGGTGGGGAACCCGGCGTCGAGCTGCAGGTGGGTGATCCCCAGCTCCTCCCGCCGCGCTCGGAGGGTGTCGACGATCTGGTCGGTCGTCCCGACCAGCACCGACGGGGAGCTCGCGAGGAGCTCGGGGTCGACGCCGTTGCGTCGTGCGACGCGCTCGAGGAGATCGCGCGCCGCGGCCGCCGACGGTGTGACCTTGGCGAGCCAGTGGTTCATCTCGAGCTGCACGGCGTGCCGGGGTCGCCCGGCGGCGTCCGCCGCGTCGTGCACCCAGCGGACCTTCTCGCGCACACGCGCGGCCGACAGGTCGTTGATCGCGTGGGCGCCGAGCGCGCCGGCGCGCAAGCTGGCGTTGATCCCGACGACGTCGGCGTGGCGCCCGGCGATGCCCAACACGCGTGGGCTGCCGCCGCCGACGAACAACGGCGGGTGGGGTCGCTGGATCGGCTTCGGGAGCCCGTCCAGCCCGCTGATCACGTAATGCTTCCCGGTGAAGTCGAGCGGCGCGTCGCCGAAGAGTCCGGTGACGACGGCCAGCGCCTCCTCGAACCGGTCGACGCGCACACCGGGCGGGTCGAGCGGGATCCCGGCGGCCACATAGTCCGACGTCATCCACCCCGCGCCGAGCCCGAGGGTGAGTCGGCCCTCCGACACGACGTCGAGCACCGCGGCCATCCGGTGCACGAGGACGGGATGGCGATAGTCGTTGCCGAGCACGCCGGTCTGCACCCGGAGCGTCGTCGTGCACGCAGCCGCCGCGGTCAACGCCACCATCGGCTCGAACGAGTACCCGTCGGTGAAGTGGTCGGCGGCGACGACGGTCGAGATGCCGAGGTCCTCGAGCGCGCGCAGCTCGGCCTGCCAGCGGTCGAGTGGTGGCGCGGGTGCCGGCATCGTCGCCGCGAACCGGAAGGGATGCACGCGTTGTGCATGATGCGTGACCGATCCGCTTCGCGGCAACCGGCGCGTCCATGTGATGCCGAGACCCGCACACGGGCGCGCTCGTAATGTCGCGTTGTCGCACAGGACTGACCGACGGGAGACGCGATGTTCAGGCTGTTCAGCGTCGACGATCACATCGTGGAGCCGGCGGGCGTGTGGGTCGACCGGGTCCCCGCCCGGCTGCGCGAACGGGTGCCGCACGTCGTCGAAGCGGACGGCAGGCAGACGTGGGTCTGGGAGGGTGGTGCCGAGGCCACGATGGGGCTCAACGCGGTGGCCGGGACCCCGATCGAGACCTGGGGCATGGAGCCCGCGCACTTCGACCACATGATCCCGGGCTGCTATGACCCGCACGAACGTGCGCGCGACATGTTGAGCAACGGCATCCTGGCCAGCGTCGGGTTCCCGACCCTCCCGGGCTTCGCGGGCCGGAAGTTCCAGACCTTCGCCGACCCCGAGCTCGCGGTCACGTGCGTGCAGGCGTGGAACGACTTCATGCTCGACGACTGGTGCAGCGCCGCGCCCGAGCTGTTCGTGCCGATGTCGATCGCGCCGGTGTGGGACGTCCAGCTCGCGGTCGCGGAGACCGAGCGCATGTTGGCGCGCGGCACCAAGGCGCTCTGCTGGGTCGAGGACCCGGCCAACCTCGGTCTTCCTGGCTATCACACCGACTACTGGCACCCGTTGTTCGCGTTGTGCGAGGAAGCGGGCCTCCCCGTGTGCATGCACATCGGCGGCGCGAACCCGTCGGTGTCGCTCGAAGGCAAGGTGCCAATGGTGGAGATCGCGTCCGCGTTCGCCCAGGCCGCGCGCTCGTCGGTCAACATGATGGTGTGTCCGATCCCGCGGAAGTTTCCCGGGATCAAGCTCGTGTGGTCGGAGGGCGGCATCGGTTGGATCACTGCTGCACTGGAACGCGCCGACCGGCAGTGGGAGCGCCACAAGTTGTGGACCCACGTGGAAGACGCCGACGTGCTGCCGTCCGAAGTCGCGCGCCGCAACATGTGGTTCTGCATGATCGAGGAGCCGCTGGGCCTGCAGTACCGCCACGATTTCGCGGTCGACCACATCGTGTGGGAGTCCGACTACCCGCACGCCGACACGCCGTTCCCGCACACGCAAGAAGCATGCGAAGCGCTCTTCGCCGGCGTACCGGCGGACGAGGTCGAGGCGATCACGCACGCCAACGCGGAAGCGCTGTTCGACTTCCCGCTCTCCCCGACGCTGGTCGCCCCCAGCATGGTGGGTTGACGATGTTCGAAGGCAAGGTTGCTGTCGTCACCGGCGCGGCTCGTGGCCTCGGGCGCGACTACGCGGAGTACTTCGCGAACGACGGCGCGTCGGTGGTGCTGGCCGACATCGATGCCGAGGGCGCCGCGGCCGCCTCCAAGGCGTTGGCCGATGCCGGCGCCCGTGCGCAGGCGGTGGGCGTCGACATCACTGACGAGACCAGCGCGCGCGACCTGGTCACGGCCACCGTCGACCGCTTCGGCGGCGTCGACTTCCTCGTCAACAACGCCGCGCTCTGGGGCGATCTCGAGCACATGGCCGACGGCGTGCTCGACACGCCGGTCGACTACTTCCGCCGCGTCGTCGACGTGAACCTCACCGGCGCGTTCGTGGCGTCGAAGGCGGTCGTGCCCGCGATGCGCGAGCGCGGGAGTGGGCGCATCGTGAACGTCTCGTCGATCGGCGCCTGGATGTCGGGCGGCCCGTACGGGGTCACGAAGCTCGCGCTCCACCAGCTGACGTACGCGTCGGCGGTCCAGCTCGCGGGCGACGGGATCACGGTGAATGCGGTCGCCCCGGGCATGATCTTCAACGAGGCCACCCGCCGGCAGGTGCCCGAAGCGGCATTTGCGGGGATGGTCGAAGCGATGGTGCCGCAGAAGCGGGCGGGCACCAGCCGCGACATGTACGGCGCCATCCGGTGGCTCTGCAGCGACGACGCCGCCTTCGTCACCGGGCAGGTGATCAGCCCGAACGGCGGCTCGCACGCCCGGTTCTGAGAGATGCAGCGGAGGCGTGGCCGGAGGCCCGAACGCCGAAGCGGAATCGACCAGAGTTGATGGCATCACCCGCCGTCATCTGGCGGGGTGTCAGTTCCGCATGTAGGAGCCGGCGGCGACGTTGACGATCTCGCCGGTGATGTCGCGAGCACGGTCGGACGCGACGAACGCGATCACGTCGGCCACGCTCGCGGCGTCGGGGTAGCGACCCGTCGGACTGGGCGACTGCTCGATGAGCTCGGGATGATCGTCGACGAACTTCGTCCCCGTGACGATGCCCATCGCGACGGTCACGGCGCGGATCCCGTACGGCGCGCCTTCGTGTGCGCAGCTGCGGGTGAGCACGTTGAGCCCGCCCTTGGTGATGGCGTAGGGCGCTTCGATGCCGTTCCCGCCAACGTCGGGCGCGTAGCTGCTCACGTTGACGATGACGCCGCTGCCCACGTCGCGCATGATCGGCATGACCGCTCGGCACAGGTACCACGGTCCCGACAGGTTGACCCGCATGCACCAGTCCCAGTGCTCCGGGTCGTAGTCGAAGATGCTCCCGACCACGTTCACCGCCGCGTTGTTCACCAGGATCTGCACCGGGCCCAGCTCCGCGGTGACGCGCGCGACGGCGGCGTCGATCTGCTCCCGGTCGCCGGCGTCCATGGGGATGCCGAGCACCGTCGTGTCTGGGAACTCGTCGCGCAAGCGCGCGGTCACCTCGGTGGTGCGTCGCTCGTGCACGTCGGTGACGACGACGCGCGCGCCGCTCGCGGCGAGTCGTCGGGCGGTCGCCTGCCCGATGCCCGCGCCGGCGGCGGCAGTGACGAGCGCGACGCGGCCATCGAACTCGGTCACGTCGTCACGTCACTGCGCGCCGACGAGGAACTGCTCGAGGTTGTCGCGCATGATCCAACGCACCTGGTCGTCGGTGAACGACCCGAGCTGCGCGCGGGCGTACTCGACCGGGTGAGCCAGCCCTTCACCGTGCGGGAAGTCGGACCCGAACACGATCGGCTCGATCCCGATCTCGGCGACGACGCGTTCGACGTTCTCCTCCGGGAACGGAGCCACGATGAAGTGCTCGCGGAAGATCTCCGACGGGCGACGGTCGAGCTGACCGGTGTCGGACCACTTGGCCTTCCGGCCGAGCAGGAACGCATGGTCCATCTTGCGAATCGTGTACGGCACCCACACCGTTCCCTGCTCGGAGAGCAAGACCTTCATGTTCGGGAAGCGACCGAAGAAGTTGTGGAGGACGAGCGCCGACGTCAGCTCCATCGCCGGACGGTCGCCCCAGTAGTTCATCCACTGGAAGGCGTCGAAGTCGAAGAAGGTCGTGTTCGGGTCCTCCGACCAGTCGGCGCCGTACTTCTGATAGTCGGTGCCGCCGAGGTGGACCGCAAGGCGTACGCCGGCCTCGTTGCAGATGCTCCAGAATCGGTCGAACACGGGATCGGCCAGCGACCGGCCGCCGAAGGGTTTGTCGCGCCCACCGTGCGCGTGCCCGGACTTCGTCTGGATCATGGTGGCGCCCTGCGCGAGCACCCGCTCGAGCTCTTCCACGGCGAGGTCAGGGTCGGCGAACGAGATGTAGGGCGGGAGCCACATGCGGCCCTCGGACACGAAGCCGACCTCTTCGTGCATCCAGCGGTTGAACGCACGGATGTTCGCGTAGAGCGCCTCGATGCGGTCGGCGAACTCGTACTCGATGTCGTGAGCGGCCGCGGGGAACATGATCGCCTTGTCGATGCCCTGCTCGTCCATAAGCGCGAGGCGAAGGTCGCGGTTGCCGAACGCCTCGGCCTTGGTGCGGAACTCCTGGATGAACGCGCGGCGCTCGTCGTCGCTCAGGTCCTTCAAGGGGTTGAGCTTGTTGAGCAGCATGCCCGGCACCACGTCGAGCTCGGCCGCGCCCGCCGCCGCCGGCGACGCTCGTCCGACGCCGACGTTCGACGTGTCGCCGAGCATCTTCTCGAGCTCGTCGTTCGAGAACGTGATCTGCTTGGTCGCGGTGTTGTGGAACTTCGACGGCTCGCCCGCGAAGAGCTGGAGCTCGGTGCCGTCAGGTGCCACGACGCTGCGGATGGCCAGGTCGGCGTGCTGCGGGTCGATGTAGCGCTCGAAGCAGTCGGGCGGTTCGTTGAAGTGGTTGTCGGCGTCGTTGATGCGGTAGTCGAGCTCGGGCATCAGAGTTCCTCGCTTCGCGCGCGTTCGTCGGTGCACTCGACTGTAGAGACGCGTCCTGATGAGGCCGTACCCGCAGTTGGACGTGCGCGCTACTCCGACGTCGGCCCGGTGAAGTGCGCGCCGCGCTTCTCGCGCAACGCCGCAAGACCCTCGGCCGCGTCGGGTCCACCGAAGCCGTAGAACTCGAGTCCGAGCGACGCGTCGAACGCGGGTCCGAGCATCCGGTACCAGTTGTTGAGTGACTGCTTCGTCCAGCGGATCGCGCTCTGTGCACCCTTGGCGAGCTCGACGGCGATCTCGTCGGCGGTGTCGAAGAGGTCGGCGTCGTCGACGCACAACGACACCAGCCCGATGCGCTCTGCCTCTTCGCCCGACAGGTCGCGGCACGTGAGCAGGTAGTACTTGGCCTTGGCCATGCCGCAGAGCAGGGGCCAGCAGATGGCCGCGTGGTCGCCGGCGGCGACGCCGAGGCGGGTGTGGCCGTCGATGATGCGCGCGGTACGGGCGACGACCGAGATGTCGGCGAGCATGCCCACCACGAGCCCCGCGCCGACGGCGGGTCCGTGGATGGCGGAGACGATCGGCTTCGAGCAGTTGAGCACGTTGTAGACGAGATCGCGGGCCTCACGCATGACCCGGGTGCGCAGCGCGTAGTCGTGGATCGACGCATCGAGGAGCTCGAAGGACCCACCCGCGGAGAACCCCTTGCCTGCGCCGCGGACGACGACGACCCGCACCTCGGGATCGCGGTCGACCACCGGCCACACGTCGGCGAGCTCACCATGCATCGCGGGGCTCACCGAGTTCAGTCCCGGACCCTCGAACACCATGCGCAGCACGCCTGGCGCGGGCCGTTCGAACTGCAGGCTCGGAAACGCGGCGTATCGATCGCTCATGAGAGGCCCTCGCTGGTTGGACGGGTGCGGTGAGTGGAACTGGTCATCGTCCGGAGAACGTCGGCGCGCGCTTGTGCTGGAACGCAGCGAGGCCCTCGGCGGCGTCGGCGGTCGCGAACAACCGCGAGACCACGTCACGTTCGAGGGCCACGGCGTCGGCGAGCGGGAGGCCCAGACCTTCGCGGACGAGCCGCTTGGCTTCGGCGTGGGCGAGCGGCGGGCCACTCGCCAGCTCGCGGGCGAGGCGCTCCGCCCCGGTGAGCGCGGGCGCGTCGCCGGTCAGTTCGTTGACGAGCCCGAGTCGGTGGGCGTCGACGGCGCCCAGCGGCGCGCCCGTGAGGAGCATCTGGATCGCCACGCCGCGGGGGAGGAGGCGCGGCAGACGTTGGGTACCGCCGGCGCCGGGCAGGAGGCCCAGCTGCACCTCGGGGACGCCGAGGCGGGCGCGGTCCGATGCCACCCGCAGGTCACACGCCAGCGCGAGCTCGAGGCCACCCCCGAGCGCGACACCGTCGATGGCGGCGATGGACGGAATCGGGTGCTGTTCGAGGCGGGCGAGCACGTCGGTGAACTCGCGCAGGAACGTCGCGAACTCGTCGGCGCCGTGCAGCTGCGCGAGCTCGGTGATGTCGGCGCCGGCCGAGAACGCCCGACCTTCTCCGGTGACGACGAGCGCCCTGACCGCGGCGTCGTGTTCGAGCGCGTCGAGGATCCGGTCGAGCTCCCGGAGCGTCGCCCGTCCGATCGCGTTCAGGTGTTCCGGTCGGTCCAGCGTGACCACCGCCAAGCCATCGTGCCGCTCGAGCCGCACCACCGACACAGCCTCTCCGCTCTCGGTGCTGCGCACTGGGCCGCTCGGGCCCCGCTCCGCTGCGGGCCGGGATACCCGGCCCGCGGACGCCTCGCTCATGGCGGATCAGGCCATGGTGAGCCCGCCGCTCACCGAGATGGTCTGACCGGTGATGTAGCGGGCGCCGTCGCCGGCCAGGAACACGACCGTGGGGGCGATGTCGTCGGGTTCGGCGACGCGCCGCATCGGGATGCTGCGGGCCAAGGCGTCACGGAGCTTGGGGTCGGCGTCGGCGACCTGAGCGAGCAGGGCGGTGTCGGTGGGGCCGGGGCTCACGCAGTTCACGCGGATGCCATGGCGGGCGGTCTCCCGGGCCAGCGTCTTCGTGAACGCGACCACGCCGCCCTTCGTCGCCGAGTAGACCGCTTCGCCCGACGAGCCCACCCGACCCGCGTCGGACGCGAAGTTCACGATCGCGCCGGTGCCGCGTTGGATCATGCGGGCGAGCGCGGCCTGGCAGCAGTGGAACGTACCCATCAGGTTGACCGCGATGATCCGTTCCCATTCGTCGGTCGTGCTCTCGACGAAGGGCTTGATGACGTCGACGCCCGCGTTGTTCACGAGGACGTCGAGGGGCCCGAGATCGGCCTCCACCTTCGCGAGCGCGGCGTCGACACTCGGGCGCGACGTCACGTCCAAGTCCACACCGACTGCCGCCACCCCGTGTGCGTCGATCAGCCGCGCCGCGACCTCCATCGCTCCCGCCGCGTCGAGGTCGCCCACCGCCACTGATGCGCCGGCGGCGCCGAACTCGTTGGCCACCGCGGCCCCGATGCCGCGGGCGGCGCCGGTGACGAGCACCACCCGACCTGCGAGGCTCATCGAGGTTCGCTCCGCTCCGTTCGACGATATCGATGACGTAGATTACTCATTCACCCGTTCCGACGAGGAGGCCCGACCGGTGGACGACCCGCGTGCCCACGTGGCGCCCGCGATCCGCGGCAACACCTGGGAGGAGATGACCGTCGGCACATCGTTCCGGACCGCAGCACGCACCGTCACCGAGAGCGACCTGAGCACCTTCGTCAACTTGTGCGGATTCAACGAACCACTGTTCTACGACGCGCACCACGCCGCCGAGGGCGGTTACCGGGGCCGGCTCGTGCCCGGTGCCCTGGTGTACGCGATGGGTGAGGGGCTCGTGATCCAGACGCACTCGTTCGCCGGGACGGGTCTGGCCTTCATGCACATGGAGCTCGACGTGCGGCGCCCGACGTTCGTGGGTGACACCCTCGACGTCGTGGTCGAGATCACCTCGTCGCGCGCGTCGAGCAAGCCGGGCCGCGGCGTCGTCGAGTCGCGCAACACCGTCTACAACGACCGCGGCGAAGACGTGCTCGTCTACACGCCCGTACGGTTGGTCCGCGGGCGCGACTTCACGGCGTGACGCGCTCGCGGAGGAGTGCGCGAACCTGCGCGCAGCCTTCCACCGCGGCGCGATCGTCGTCGGCCACCGGGATCAGGTCGAAGAGCTCGCACCCGGCGTCGACGTAGGGTCCGAACGCGGCGGCGACGTCGTCGGGCGTTCCCCCGGGGGCGTACCGCGCGAAGCGCTCGTAGGGCAGCTGGTAGAGCGCCTCCATCTCCGCCGCCAGCCGGTCGCGCGCCTCGTCCGGGTCGCGTCCGAAGCCGCACCACGCCACCAGCCCGTGCCGCGTCGGTGGCGCGGTCCGGCCGAGCTCCCGGGCGGTCGCATCGACCTCGTTCCGCGCCGCCGCCCAGCGCTCGGGCGTGAGGAAGAGGCCGAGCCACCCGTCGCCGAAGCGCGCGGCGCGGCGCAGGGCCGCGTCGGAGCGGCCCCCCACGAGGATCGGGACCGGCGGTGAGGGCGTCGGCAGCAGGCGCGCGTCGGGCACGACGAAGACCTCGCCGTGGTGGTCGACGGTCTCGCCGTGCAGCAACCCGCGCACGATGGCCAGCGACTCGTCGAGCCGCCGCCCCCGCGTGCGCGCGTCGACCCCGCACACTTCGAGCTCGTGGGGGTCGTCGCCCCCGAGTCCGACGCCGAACACGAACCGGCCGGGCGCGAGGAGGGCGAGCGACGCCACCTGCCGCGCGACCGGCACCGGGTGGCGGAGCGCGAGGAGGTAGACCGCGGTGTGGACGGGGAGGACCGATCGCGTCGCGAGCGCGGTGGCCTGGACCAGACCGTCGTAGCCGCGTCCGCCGCGGAAGCTGACGTGGTCGCCGACGCACAGGTGGTCGATGTCCGCCGCCTCGGCGGCGACGACGAAGGCCTGCAGACGTGACGGATCGGCCTCGAAGCACGCGTGCGGCGGCCGTACGCCGACGTGGACGGGGATCACCCCCGCGGTTCCTTCGGCAAGCCCAACACGCGCTCGGCGACGATGTTGCGCTGGATCTCGTTGGCGCCGCCGTAGATCGTCTCCGCGCGCGAGTTGAGGAACACCGTTTGGAGCGAGTCGAGCGAGTACCCCTCACCGACGACGGTCGCGTCGGCGCCGAGCACGTCCATCATCAGCGAGCCGAGCGACCGGTGCCACTGCGACCAGAACAACTTGGAGAGCGAGGCCTCGGGCCCGAGCTCACCGGTGCGCAGCAATCGCGTGAGCATGCGCGCGTTGTTGTGGCGGTTGAGCTGCAGGCCGATCCACGCGTCGACCAGGCGGTCACGCACGACCGGATCGCCGGTGCGCCCCCGCTTCTGCGCGCGCGTGACCAGTTCGTGCAGCTGGTGCTCGAACGCGGCCTGGTAGGGGAGCGCGGTCGTACCGCGCTCGGTGCCGACCGTTCCCATGACGACGCCCCATCCGCCGTCGACCGGTCCGACCACGAGATCGGCCGCGGTGCGGGCCTCCGTGAAGAACACCTCGGCGAACTCCTCGCCGCCGGCGAGGTTGCGGATCGGGCGGGTGTCGACACCCGCCTGGTGGGCGGGGAGGAGGATCAGCGACAGCCCCCGGTGCTTCGGCGCGTCGGGGTCGGTGCGGCAGAGCACGTACAGCCAGTCGGCCCGGGTGCCGAACGTCATCCAGATCTTCTGGCCGTCGACCACCCACTCCTGCGTGTCCTCGTCGAGCCGGGCCCGGGTTCGCACGCCACCGAGGTCCGAGCCGGCCTCCGGCTCGCTGAACCCCTGCCCCCACATGTCCTCGCACGCCATGATGCGCGGGAGGAACCGTGCCCGCTGCTCCGCGCTCCCGGCGTGCAGGAGCGTCGGGCCGAACAGATCGCGGCCGTGCACGCCCACCCAGTAGGGAGCGCGAGCGCGGAAGTGCTCCTCCAGGAACACGATCTCGTCGTCGAGGGTGCCCGCCCGACCTCCGTACTCGCGCGGCCAGGTGATCCCCAGCCAGCCCCCTGCGGCGAGTTCCCGCTCCCAGGCCAGGCGCAGCTCCCAGTGCGAGTCGTCGGCCGGCCCGCCCACCCCGCGGTGGCGCGCGAACTCGCCGACGAGGTGTTCGGCCAGCCAGTCGCGCAGCTCCTCGCGCAGGCGGGCCTGTCGCGGGGTGTCGGCGAAGTCCATTGCGCTGAATACGCTAAACGAATGCCCGATCTCGAAGCGTTCCGCGTCCGTGTGCGTGCGTTCCTCGAAGCGCACGCCGATCCTGCCGGCACCGAACGTCATGACGACGAGGACACGACGGTCGCGCGCGGCTCAGGCGTTCCAGCAGGCGCTCGCGGACGCGGGCCTCGCCGCGCTCACCTATCCCACCGAGCTCGGTGGCGCCGGACTCGACCCCGAGCACCAGAAGGTGTTCAACGAGGAGTCGGCGGGATTCGAGTTGCCGTCGCGTCAGTTCGTGATCGGCCTCGGCATGTGCGCGCCCACGCTGCTCGAGTTCGGCACGCCCGAGCAGCAGCGCCGCTACCTCCCCGCGCTGCTTCGGGCCGACGCCATCTGGTGCCAGCTGTTCTCCGAACCGGGCGCGGGGTCCGACGTCGCCAGCCTGCAGACGCGCGCCGAGCGCGACGGCGACGAGTGGGTGGCGAACGGCCAGAAGGTGTGGACGTCGGGCGCGCACTACTCCGACTACGGACTCATGCTCGCCCGCACCAACCCCGACGCGCCCAAGCACCGCGGCATCAGCATGTTCGTGGTCGACATGCGCTTGCCGGGGATCACCGCGCGGCCGCTCCGCCAGATCGACGGACACGCGCACTTCAACGAGGTGTTCCTCGACGACGTGCGCCTTCCTGCCGACGCGTTGGTCGGAGAGCTCGACGGCGGCTGGCGCGTCGCGGTCGCGATGCTCGCGAACGAGCGTGTGGCCATCGGCGCGGGCGGAAGCTCGCAGCAGATGGGTGGCGACGGGTTCATCAGGTTGCTCGAGCTCGCGCGCACGCGCGGTTGCAGCGCAGATCCGGTGCTGCGTCAGGAGCTCGTCGACATCTACGCGCGCGAGCGGATCCTCGAGTTGATGGGAGCGCGGATCCGCGCCGCGCTCGTCGCCGGACGCGCGCCGGGGCCGGAAGGCTCGGTGGCCAAGTTGGCCACCGCCCTGCTCGGCAAGCGCAGCGCCGACCTCGGCATGGCCATGGCGGGGGCGGGCGGACAGGCGTGGACCGCAGGCGCAGGTGGTGGGGGCGAGCAGGCGGCCAGCGTGCTCTTCGCGCCCATGCTCGGGATCGCCGGTGGCACCAGCGAGATCCAACGCAACATCATCGGTGAGCGCGTGCTGGGCCTCCCGAAGGACCCGGCGGTCGACCGCGACGTGCCCTTCCGCGACCTGAAGGTCGGCACCCAGAAGTGAGACCGAGTCTGCACGCCCGGCGAGAGCGGGCTTCGCCCGTCTCGCCGGCTAGGACGGAGCGAGCGGAGGCGAGCGACGGGGATGTGCCGGTCGCGGGGGAAGTGGCAAGAAGTTCGGCGCTCGGCGTTCCGCGTAGGCGGCGACGCCTTGGCGGAAGTCCGGTCGGCGCCCCGCCTCCTTCACCAGCCGCGCCGCGGTCGCCACGGAATCGCCGAGCTCGCCCGTCCAGTCGGTCGCGACCTGTTCCTTCACCGCCTGCATCGCGAGTGGCGAACAGTTCGTCGCGAGGTCACGCGCGTACTCGAGCGCCGCAGGGAGCAGCTCGACGGGTGGGTACACGCGGTTCACGAGCCCCATGCCCTGCGCTTCCTCGGCGGTGATCGTCCGGCCCGAGAGGAGGAGATCCATCGCATGGCCCGTGCCGACGATCCGCGGCAGCAGCCACGACGCGCCGAACTCGGCCACCAGCCCGCGGCGCGTGAACGCGGTCGCGAGCTTGGCGCCCTCGGCGGCGAACCTCACGTCGGCCACCAGCGCCTGCACGAGACCGATGCCCGCGCAGCCGCCGTTGATGGCGGCGATCAGCGGCTTGCGGAGACGGAGCGCGTAGGTCATGGGGCGGTCGACGCCCTCCTGTCCGGCGATCCCCTGCGTGCGGTCGGCGAGGTCGGCGGCGTCGAGACCGGGGCAGAACCCGCGGCCGGCTCCGGTGAGCACGACGGCGCGCACGGAGGGGTCGGCGTCGAGCTCGTCGACGAGATCGAAGTACACGACCTCCATCGCGTGCGTCCACGCGTTCATCCGGTCGGGCCGGTTGAGCGTGACCATGGCCACGCCGTCGGCGACCTCGCACACGACCGGCGCGTCGGCGGTTGGCAGAGTGGGCATGTCCAGAGGATGCCAGACCAAGTGGGGCGGTTGGTCGGGGTGTCGAACGTCGGGTCTACATTGCACCGCGTGCAACTCGCGCTCGACGACGATCAGCAGTTCTTCCAGGAGACGACCCGGAAGTTCCTCGAGCAGGAGATGCCGGTCACCGCGGTACGAGCGCTCGCCGACGATCCCGCCGGCTTCGACCGCGCCTGGTGGATGCGCGGCGCCGAGCTCGGATGGACGTCGTTGTTGGTCCCCGAGGCCGACGGCGGTGGCAGCCTCAGCGGCCAGGGAGTGCTGGATCTCCTGATCGTCGCCGAGGAGATGGGGCGGCTGGTCAGCCCGGGTCCGCTCCTGCCCACGAGCGTCGCCGCGCTCGCGCTGGCCGAGGGGGGATCCGCCGAGCTGCGCGGCGAGGTGCTCCCGCGCATCATGAGCGGCGAATTGGTCGCGTCGTGGTGCCCGGTCCTCCCCGGCAACGAGGGCATGTCGGTCACGGCCGAGGAACGCGACGGCGCGTTCGTGCTCACCGGCACCGCCGCGCCCGTCGAGGCGGCGGCGCACGCCGACGAGCTCCTGGTGACAGCCACGACCGAACGCGGGACCAGCCAGTTCCTCGTCTCCACCGACTCGCCGGGAGTCACCATCGAGCCGCTCGGATCGGTCGACCTGGTCCGCCGGTTCGCGGCCGTGCACTTCGACGCGGTGGCGGTACCCGCGCCGCGGCTCGTCGGTGTGGCCGACGCCGCCGCGCCCGCCGCCGCGCGACAGCTCCAACTCGCGGTCGTGCTGCAGTGCGCGGAGACGGTGGGCGCGCTCGACCGCGTCCTGGAGTTCACGCTGGAGTACCTCGCCGACCGCACGTCGTTCGGTCGACCGTTGGCGTCGTACCAGGCGCTCAAGCACCGCGTTGCCGACATGAAGATGTGGCTGGAGGCCGCGCACGGCGTCACCGAGCTCGCCGCGCCGCGGTGCAGGAGCACGCCGACGACGCGGCGGAGGTCGTGAGCGCGGCCGCGTCGTACGTCGGCGACCACGCCACCGAGATCGTGCAGGAGTGCACCCAGCTCCACGGCGGCATCGGAGTGACGTGGGAGCACGACCTCCACCTCTACCTCCGCCGCGTCACCCTGCACCGCAACCTCAACGGCACGCCCACGCAGCACCGCGAGCGGCTCGCCGCGACCTTGCTCGACGGCGACGGGGAGTCGACCAATGGCTGAGCACGCGACGAACGGCGCCGAGAGCGTCGAGGAGTTCCGACTGCGGGCACGCGCGTGGTTGGCCGAGCACATGCCGCGCTTGGCCGATGACGCGCGTCCCGCGGCCCGCGCCGACGACGCCGCCATCTGGGTGCGCGACCGCGAGCTGCAGCGCGTGCTGTGGGACGGCGGCTTCGCGGGTATCTGCTTCCCGCGCGAGTACGGCGGCCTGGGCCGCGCGATCGAGTACCAGCACGCGTTCACCGAGGAGTCGTTCCCGTACGAGATGCCGGTGCACCTCAACGTGCCGAACTTCAGCATCCTCGCCGCAACGCTCGTCGACCACGGCACCCACGAGCAGAAGGCGCGCCACCTGCCCGCCATCCTCAAGGGCGAGGAGCAGTGGGTGCAGTTCCTCTCCGAGCCCACCGGCGGTTCCGACCTCGCCGGCTGTGTGACCCGCGCCGACCGCGACGGCGACGAGTGGATCATGCGCGGATCGAAGATCTGGAGCACCGCGGCGATGTCGGCCACGCACGCGATGTGCCTGGCCCGCACCGACTGGGACGCACCGAAGCACCGCGGCCTCTCCATGTTCATCATGGAGATCCACCGGCCCGGCGTGCAGGTCGATCCGATCAAGCAGGTGAACGGTTCGCTCGAGTTCTGCCAGGAGTTCTTCGACGACGTGCGTCTCCCCGCCGACTCGGTCGTCGGGGACGTCAACGACGGCTGGGCGGTGGCGCAGACGTTGCTCGCGCACGAGCGCAACGCGGTGGGGGGAGGATCGCCCTACGTGAGCGGCCGCAACCACCTGGCGGAGGGCGCCGACGGCGCGCACGACCGGACGTTCATCGCGTTGGTTCGTGCGCTGGGCACCGCCGACGACCCGGTAGCCCGCCAACTCGTCGCCGAGGCTCACGCGCTCGACGTCGTGCAGCGTGGGCTCGTGCGCCGCGTGTCGGTCGGTATGGCCAACGGCGCGCTCCCGGTGCAGGCGGCGGCGGTGACCAAGCTCTTCACCGCGACCACGAGCGAGCGCAAGGCCGAGATCGGGCTGACCCTCGCCGGCGCCGACTCGGTGGTCTGGCCCACCGGCTCGGAGACCGTCGGCCACGCGGCGGCGCTGCCGTTCCTCGAACGGCAGGCGACCAGCCTCGCCGGCGGGAGCAACGAGATCCAGCGCAACATCATCGCGGAACGGGTGCTCGGCATGCCGCGCGAGTGGGCGGCCGACCGCGACATCCCGTACCGCGACGTGCGGCGCAACGCGCTGCCAACCGCGCCGTCCTGACCGAAGCCACGTCCTGACCAAGTGCGCGGTTGACCCGTGTCCTGGCCGCGCGTGACGATCGCTGAGTGACAGGACTCCTGGACGGTGTGACGGTCGTCGAGACGGGCGTGCTGATGGCAGTCGACCACCTCGGCCGACTGCTCGGTGACGAGGGCGCCGACGTCGTGAAGGTGGAAGCGCCGCCCA
This sequence comes from uncultured Actinomycetes bacterium, assembly GCA_963841415.1. GTDB lineage: Bacteria > Actinomycetota > Acidimicrobiia > IMCC26256 > DASPTH01 > DASUAS01. Next base: position 52,139 of record CAWJCN010000001.1, read on the forward strand.
TCGGCGACTACCTGCGCAACATCATGACCCGCTTCGCCCCCGACTGGTCGACGTTCCATCTCGCGCTCAACCGCAACAAGCGCAGCCTCGTGTGCGACGCGCGGACCGTCCAGGGCCAGGAGGTGCTGCGCCGGTTGCTGACGCGGGCCGACGTGTTCATCACCGGCAACGTCGGCGACGCCAACCGCAAGCTCGGGCTGGACTACGACTCGGTGGCGGCGGTGCGACCCGAGATCGTGTACTGCCAGATCACGGGGTTCGGCGCCGCCGGCCCGTACGCCGAGATCCCGACCCACGGGCAGATGATGGACGCCCTCGGTGGCGCGGCCGCGCCGATGGCCACCGACGAGCACGGCAACGTCGAACTCACCGGTCCGGCCCCGGCGAACAGCGGCGGTGTGGTGCTCGGTCCGCTCTACGCCGCGTTCGGGGTGGCGTGCGCACTGGCGCGCTCGCGAGTCACCGGCGTCGGCTGCTACCTCGACGTCTCGTGCGCCGATGCCGTGCTCGCGTCCCAGTGGCTCGACGCGCTCCGCGTGTTCAACCCCGAACTCGTGGATCAGTCGTGGGCGGGGAAGGGTCCGGGCGCGTCGGCGAAGTACCAGCACTACGAGACGGCCGACGGGCGCTTCGTGCTGTTCTGCGCGATCGAGCAGAAGTTCTGGGAGCACTGGTGCCGCGCCGTCGGCCGGGAGGATCTCGTCGCGTCGCACCGCAACGACCTGGTGGTCGACTTCGCCGGCGGCGAGGATGCGCTGCGGCGTGAGATCCAGTCGATCTTCCACACGCGCACCCTCGCGGAATGGGTGCAGCTCGCCACCGACTGCGATGTCGCGATGGGCCCTGCGTTGCAGCTCGACGAGGCCATCGACGACCCGCACCTGCGTGTGCGCGGTCAGATCGTCACCGAGCATCATCCACGCTTCGGCGAGGTGGTCACGCTCGGGAACCCGCTGGTGGTCCCGGGCGTCGAGTTCGCGCCGCGCTCGGCGCCCGCGCTGGGCGAGCACACCGAAGAGGTGCTGGCCGAGCTCGGCTACGACGAGCAGGCACGCGCTGACCTGCGCGAAGCGGGCGTGACGTGACATGAGCGAGCCGGGTATCTCGGCGAGGAGCGAGCGTGCAATGGAGGAGGCGAGCGGGAAAGCCGGTCCCATTGAGGGGTTGCGCGTCCTCGACTGCTCGCTCGGTACCGCCGGCCCCCGCGCGACCGGCTTGCTCGCCGACTACGGCGCCGACGTCGTGTGGATCGAGCCACCGGCGGGCGACCCGCTGCGCGCGTGCGCACCCGAGCACGCGTCGTACGTCGACCGGGGCAAACGGAGCGTCGCTCTCGACCTCGCGGACCCCGCGGCACGCGAGCACGTGCTCGAGCTCGCCGATCGGGCCGACGTGTTCGTGGAGAGCTGGCGACCCGGCGTCGCCGAACGCCGCGGGCTCGGCTACGCCGTGCTCCACGCGCGCAATCCGCGGCTCGTCTACATCTCGATCTCCGGGTTCGGCGAGGACGGGCCCACCGACCTCCCGGGCGACGAGGCGCTGGTGCAGGCACTGCTCGGCGGCATGTCCGATCAGGTCGCGCACCGCGAGGGGCCCGTCTACCTCGGCTTCCCGTTCGCGGCCATCGGGGCGGCGACGCTGGCGGTGATCGGCGCGCTCGCGGCGTTGCGCCGGGCGCGGGAAGACGGCCACGGTCGGCACGTCCACACCTCGTTGCTCGACGGCGCGCTCGCGTACAACTCGATGTTGTGGGGGGAGAGCGACGCATCGCCCGCGCGGGCGACGAGCCGCTGCCGCTCCAGGGAACCTCGCGCATGCGGCTCGTGACCCGGTCCTTCGAGTGCGGCGACGGCGAGTACCTCGGGATCCACACCGGCGCGGTGGGAGCGTTCGGTCGAGCGATGGAGGTGCTCGGCGTCGCCGATCGGGTGCGCCCCAGCGCCGACGGCATGGACATGGGCGTGCCCCTCACCGACGCGGAGCTCCCCGTGATCCGCGACGAGCTGGTCGAGATCTTCCGCACCCGCCCGCGCGCCGAGTGGGTGCGCGCGTTCCGGGATGCCGATGTGTGCGCGGTGGAGCACCTGCGGCCGACCGAGGTGTTCGACTCGCCGCAGGCCCGTCACAACGGCATGGTCCTGACCGTCGACGACCCGGTGCTGGGTCCGGTGGAGCAGGTGGCCCCACCGATCCGGTTCTCGGCCACGCCCGGTGCGGTGCGCGGGCCCGCGCCACGTGTGGGCGAGCACACCGCCGCCGTGCTCGCGCACCACGCGGGTTGGCCCGCACCCGACACGGACGCGAGACCACACGACGCCGACACGCGCCCGCTGCTCGACGGCGTGCGCATCGTCGACCTCGGCGCGTACTACGCGGGGCCGTACTCGTCGCGGCTGCTCGCCGACCTCGGGGCCGACGTGGTCAAGGTGGAGCCGCTCCTCGGCGACCAGCTGCGCGGCATCGAGCGCCCGTTCTTCTCCGCCCAGGCCGGCAAGCGCTCGCTCGCGGCAGACCTGAAGCATCCGGCGGTGCGACCGGCGCTCGACCAGCTGCTGCGCGAGGCCGACGTCGTGCACCACAACTTGCGACCCGGCGCCGCGGAACGCCTCGGCGTCGACGACGCGAGCGTGCGGGCGCTGAACCCCGCGGTCATCACGCTGCACGCGCCCGGCTGGGGCGCCACCGGACCGGACGCGACGCGCCAGAGCTTCGCGCCCATGCTCTCCGGCTACGCGGGCGTCACCTACGAGATGGCGGGTGCCTACAACCCGCCGCTCCCGCCCACGGCCAACGAAGATCCCGGCAACGGTCTCCTCGGCGCAATCGCGATGCTGCTCGCGATCCTGCACCGCGACGACACGGGCGCCGGGCAGTCGATGGAGAACCCGCAGCTCAACGCGACCATGACCCACCTCGCGCACATCGTGCGCACACCCGCCGGAGATGTGCTCGGCGCGGGAAGGCTCGACCCGCTCCAGATGGGACACGGCGCGTTCGACCGGCTCTACGAGACCGTCGACGGGTGGATGTGCGTGGTCGCGAGGACCGACGCGGAGCGAGTGGCGCTGCTCGGCGTGCTCGAGGTGGACGCAACACGCGACGACCACGCGCAGGCCGACCGGCTCCGGGTGGCGATCGCGGCGCGCAAGACCGCCGAACTGCTCGACCAGCTCCGCGCGGCCGGTGTGCCGGCCGTGGAGCCGGTGGGCCGCAACGTCCACGCGTTCATGCACGATGCCGAGCAGCGCCGCATGGGCCGGGTGGCCGAGGTGGCCCATCCGGTGCTCGGCGCGGTGCGCGAGCTCGACGTGCTCGTCCGCGTCGCCGACGTGGCGCGGGTTCCCCACCGGTTGGCGCCCGGGCTGGGCGAGCACACCGAGGAGATCCTCGCCGAGCTCGGTTGTTCCGACGCCGAGATCGCGTCGCTGCGGTCCGAGGGGGCCGTGCGCTGACGCGCCCCGGTGACCAATTGCGGCCCTGCCCCGGTTGGGCGGCCCGGCCGTAACATCGATTCAAAGGATGCCGCGCGTGAGGAGGAAGCTCGTGCCGGACGCGAAGCTGTGGGCCAACTCGGGTGATTCGCACTCGCTGGGCGAGAACTCGGTCTGGGACGAGATCCTGCCGAAGGAGCTGGCCGCGCGCATGCCGCGCAGCGAGAAATTCGACGGGTACGAGATCGTGCACGTCGACGGCGAGACCTTCCGGCGCGACATGCCCAAGCTCGAGACGAAGAAGGCCAGCGGCAAGAGCATCGGCCAGCTGGTCATGGAACGCGGCGCGACCGACATCGAGTCACGCCTGCGCGACCTCGACGCCGAAGGGGTCTGGGCGGAAGTCGTCTACGACTCGCTCGGCCTGTGGGAGTCGATGATCAAGGACCAATCACTCCTCGCCGCGGCCAATCGCGCCGAGAACGAGTGGAAGGCGAGCGAGATCGTGGCGCGGTCGCACGGTCGGCTCGTGCCGACGGCCGGCATCCCGATCCTCGACCTCGACCTCGCGATCGCGGAGCTGCAGCACGCGGCCGCGCTCGGCCTCAAGGTCGTGAGCCTGCCCACGGGCGTCCCTGCGGGCGCGCCCGACTACAACCGCGACGACTGGGAGCCGCTCTGGGCGGCGGCCGAGGACGCCGGGATGGTCCTTGGCTTCCACATCGGGTCCGACAACGACGGCGGGAGCAACACGCCGTTCCGCGGGCCCGGCGGGGCAGTGCTGAACTACGTGCAGACCACCTACGGCGGCCAGTTCGTCGCCATGAAGCTCGTCACCGGCGGCGCGCTCGACCGTCACCCCAACCTGAAGGTGCTCATCTCGGAAGGCGGCGCCAGCTGGGTGCCGTTCATCGGCGACCGCATGAACGAGGGCTACCGCCAGCACCACATGTTCGTGCGCCCGGTGCTGTCGATGCTGCCCAAGGAGATCCTCTACCGCCAGGTGTACACGTCGTTCCAGCACGACGAGTCGGCGCCGGCGGCCTTGTGGGCCATGGGGTACCGCAACGTGATGTGGGGGAGCGACTACCCGCACCTGGAAGGCACGTTCGGGCACACGCAGAAGACGCTGCACGAGCTGTTCGACGGCGTCGACCCGGAGGTGAGCCACCGGATCCGCCTCGGCGCGTTCAGGGAGTTGTTCCCCCACGTCGGCGACCCACCCGACACGGCGTCCAACTGAGCGACCCGCCGATCATGACAAGTACCGGCGATCTCGACGCGATGACCGCGCAGTTCGCGAACGCGGCCATCCCCTTCAGCGATCCCGAAGGCGCGGCGGCACGCGCGACGGCCACGCCGATGGCGATGTACGCGGAACGCGCGGCCCGCTGTCCGGTCGAACGCATCCGCGACGACTTCGTCGTGCTGCTGCGGATGGACGACATCCTCTACGTCAACAAGCACCACGACGTGGAGCAGGCGTCGAAGTACCTCGGGAGCAGCCGCCCCGCGATCCCGTTGGGCCTCGACGGTGCCGAGCACCGGAAGTACCGGCGCCTGCTCGATCCCGTGTTCACCGCCAAGCGGGTGGCACCGCTCGCCGACCAGGTGCGCGCGCTGGCCGAGGAGATGGTCGACGGCTTCGTCGACGACGGCACCGTGCTCGCCTACCAAGGCTGGTGCGAGCCGCTGCCGTCGACGATCTTCCTGTCGATCCTCGGTCTGCCCGTCGCCGATCTCGACGATTTCCTCCACTTCAAGAGCCTCACGCTGGGCAACGAGTTCGCCACGCTGCCCTTCGAGGAGGCGATGGCCCGCCGTGAGGAGGCCGTCGTGTGGGTGCACGAGTACTTCAACCGGCTCCTCGACGACCGCATGGGTGCCTCCGACCCCGGCGACGACCTGCTCGGCTGGCTCCTCACCACCGAGGTCGAAGGCGAGCGGCTGCCGCGCGAGGACCTCCTCGACATCCTCGGTCTGCTGATGATCGCGGGGCTCGACACGGTCGCCGCGTCGCTGGCGTGCATCCTGAGCTATCTCGCCCGCCACCCCGACGACCGGCGCTGGCTGGTCGGGGATCCCACTCGGTGGCCGGCCGCCATCGAGGAGCTCATGCGCTACGAGTCTCCCGTCACCGAGGGCGGGCGCATCGCGCTCGCCGACCTCGAACTGCCGAGCGGTGAGCGCGTCGCCGCCGGCACCTACATGGCGATCTCGTGGCACGCGGCCAACCTCGACCGCACCGTGTTCGGCGAACCGCTCGTCGTCGACCTCGAGCGCACGCCCAACCCGCACATCGCGTTCGCCAGCGGCTTCCACCGGTGCCTCGGCTCGCACCTGGCGCGCATGGAGATGCAGGTCGCCCTCGACGCGTGGCACCGGCGGATCCCGGACTACGAGCTCACCCCGGGATCGGATCTCGGGTACAGCGGCAACCCGCGAGCGCCGCACCACCTGTCGCTCTCGTGGTGAGCGGCGAACGGTCGGTGCGCTACGAGCGTGACGGCGCGGTGGGTGTCGTCACGCTGGACCGGGAACCGGTGAACGCGTACGACGACGCGTTCCACGTGGAGTTCCAGGACGCGTGGACGCGCGCCAAGACCGACGACTCCCGGGTCGTCGTCATGCAGGCGACCGGTCCGCACTTCTGCGTGGGCGCCGACGTCAAGCACCCGCGTCCTGCGCCTGCCGGCGCGGTCGTGTTGCCACCCGATGAGGAGATCCGCCTGATCGCCTCGGTGATGAAGCCGACGATCGCGGCGGTGCACGGCGGGTGCATCGGCGGTGGGCAGCGGATGGTGTGGCCCTGTGACCTCGTGTTCTGCACCGAGGACGCGTTCTTCATGGATCCCACCGCGAGCATGGGCATCGGGGGCATCCAGTCGCACGTGCACACGTGGTTCTACGGTCCGCGCCTGGCCAAGGAGATGATCTACAGCGGGATGCGACTCCCCGCCTCCCGCCTGTACGCGATGGGACAGGTGAACCGGTTGTACCCGACGGTCGAGGCGCTGCACGACGGCACGCGCGCGTTCGCGCACGAGGTCGCGCACGAGGATCCCGCGCCGCTCCGCCAGGCGAAGCGCGCGGTCGACATCACCATGGACGTCATGGGTCGCCACTACGTGCTCAGCCGCATGGCCGAGCTGCTCGACCCGATGCCGCCGATGCGCGTCCCCGGCGCCGGACGAGGCGAATGAGCGCCCCGAGCGACGTCGAACTGCTCGAGCGCTTCCGCGGGGTCGCGGTCGACCACGTCAACAAGCACTTCTACCGCGGGTTGCTCGCGCGCGAGCTGCGCCTGCAGCGGTGCGCCGACTGCGGATGGTGGCACCATCGGCCCAAGCCGGTCTGTCCCCGCTGTTGGTCGAAGAACGTGGTCGCAACGCCGGTGAGGGGCCGCGGGACGATCCACCTGGCGATCTTCCTCCACCAGGGGCCGCCCGCCGACGGCGTCGACTACGAGGCGGGGCCCCATCCCGTGATCACCGTCGAGCTGGAGGAACAGGTTGGTCTGCGGTTCACGTCGACCGTCGTCGGGAGCCCCAACGACGAGATCGTGATCGGGGCACCGGTCGAGCTGCGTTGGATCGAGCGCGACGGACGTCCGTATCCGGCGTTCGCGCTCCGGCCTTCGGCATGATCGGCGGCGCCAACCCCGCGCGCGACGGCGTCGCGTTCGCCAGCGCCGCGACCACCGGCTTCGGTCGCGACCTCGGTGACGTCACCCCGGCGTCGCTGGCGGTCGATGCGTGCATCGCGGCCATCCGCGACAGCGGTGTGCGACGCGAGGACATCAACGGCGTCGTGGGTGCGAATCCGCCGTACATGCAGTCGGCGCTCGGCATCCCGCACCTCACGTACTGGAACGGTCCCGGCATCCCGTTCGTGTCCGCAGTCGCGAACGCGATGAACGCGATCGCCGCCGGTGCGGCCGACGTGGTGCTCGCGTATCACTCGCTCTACCGCAATCCGATGTTCTCGCGCGCGGCCGCGCGCGATCCCTTCCGGGCGGCGAGCTTCGGCCTCGGTGGCATGCCCGCGGGGATGGCGAGCGACGGTTTCGGGCCTGACTCGATCGTGGGTGCGGTCGGCTACACCGCGTGGGCCAGCCGGTACCTGCACGAATACGGCGCGACGCGCGAGACGTTCGGAATGATCGCGGTGAACGGCCGCAGCAACGCTGCGAAGAATCCCGCCGCGGTCCTGCGCGACCCGATCACGATGGACGACTACCTGGCGGCCCGGATGATCCGCTGGCCGCTGTGCCTCCTCGACATGGATGTACCGGTCGACGGTGCCGACGCGTTCGTGATCACCACGGCCGAGCGAGCCCGCGACCTCGCGTTGCCGCCGGTGCTGATCCATGCCTGCACGCAGGGGATGATCGCCCAGAACGAGGAGGACCAGACCCCGAGCCTCCGCGACCACGGGCAGCACGTCGTCGTGCAGTCGCTGCGCGCCAAGAGCGACCTCTGGCTCGACGACGTCGACGTGTACTTCCCGTACGACGGGTTCTCGTTCATCACGGTGAGCTGGATCGAGAACACCGGCTGGTGCAACCCTGGTGAGGGGCGCGCGTTCCTCGAGCAGCACTGGGATGACGAGTCCAACCGGATCCTCATCGACGGGCGCATCCCGGTGAACCCGCACGGCGGCGCGCTCTCCGAGGGCGGGACGCAGGGATCGGGCCACGTCCGCGAGGCGATCCACCAGTTGCAGGGGCGCGCCGGTGAGCGTCAGGTGCCGGGTGCGTCGACCGCGCTCGTGACCGCCGGCGGCTTCTTCTTCAACGCCCAGGGATGCCTGCTCCGGAGCGAGGGATGACCCTCGTCGACGACAACTTCCACTCGCCGGAGTCCGACGAGTGGTGGGAGCACGAGACGGTCTGGTTCTGGTTCTTCCATCCGGAGCGCAAGGTCGGTTGCTGGAGCTACCACTACGTGCTGCCCAACCTCGGTGTTGCCGGTGGCGGCGTGTGCGACGCGGAGGGCCGCGTCCTCCACGCCGACGGCGAAGCGGTCAGCCGAATGGCGTTCCCGATCTCCGGCGTGCACGGCGTGTGCTGGCAGAGCCTGGTGCAGTGGTCGATCAACGGCATCGACGCCTGGGGTGACGACCAGGCACGCGTGGCCGTTGCAGCAGTGGTCGGCGTTCCGGCGCACGCAACGCGGACTCCCCGACGCCCGGGCCGACCGGGTGGGCGACGTGTGGACCTGAGCCGGTCGCTCGAAGGTCGGGTGGCGCTGGTCACCGGGGCCGGGCGCGGGATCGGACGCGCGCACGCGGGGCTGCTGGCCGAACGCGGTGCATCGGTCGTCGTGTGCGACCTGGGCGCCGATCTCGACGGCGTCGGTCGCGATGCGTCGGTCGCGCACACTGTCGCCGACGAGATCGTCGCGCGTGGTGGCATCGCGCACGCCGACGAGAGTGACGTGTCGACGTTCGCCGGCGGTGCCCGAGCCGTCGACGTCGCGCTCGATGCTTTCGGTCGCCTCGACATCGTCGTGAACAACGCCGGCCTCGCCGTCGGCGGATCGATCGAGGACCTGACCGAGGACGAGCTCGACCGTGTGTTCGCGGTCAACTTCGTCGGAACGGTCGCGACGGCGCACGCCGCGTGGCCCGCGCTGGTGGACAGCGGTCACGGCCGGATCGTCAACACCGTGTCGGAGGTTGCGTTCGACCCCCGGTCGAGCGACGGCCGGGTCGCCTACGGCGCCGCGAAGGCCGCGGTGTGGTCGCTCACGCTGACGCTCGCCGAAGCCGGCCGTCCCCACGGCATCACCGTCAACGCGGTGTCGCCGGGCGCGTTCACACGCATGAACGAGGCCATGTTCTGCGCGCAGGGAAGGCCGCCCGGCCTCGATCTCGACCCGGTGTACGTGGCGCGCGTCGTGGGCTGGCTCGTGTCCGACGCCGCCGCCGACGTCACCGGCGGTGTGGTGCACGTCGCCGGCGGACACCACCGCGAGTACCTGATCCGCCGAGAGGCGGGGACCGACCTGGTGGTCCAGCTCGAAGAGGCGCTGGGCGCGTCGCGTCCAACCGCGTCGCCGTAGCGTCGCGAGGCATCCTCGCCGGAGACAACGGGGTTCGAGATGCGCTTGCTCGACAAGGTCGTGGTGATCACCGGGGCGGGACACGGATTGGGCCGCGATGCCAGCCGTCTGTTCGCGTCGGAAGGGGCCAAGGTCGTGGCCACCGACGTCGTCGACACGCACGTGAAGAGCGTGGTCGACGACATGATCGCCGGTCGGGTGCCTCCGCGACGAGCGCCGGGGTCGGCACCGCCGTCGGTGCCAGCGCGCGGTACACCGACGCCTCGCGCTCGAGCGACACCTCGGTGCCGGTGAACGATCCTGCTCCCTCGCAGCGCACGACCAGCCCCAGCGTGTCGTCGCCGCGTTCGACGTCGACAACGTACACGGTGCGCGATCCACCTGTCGGCGGGCGGTCCTCCGCGACGACGCGGCCGTCGACTGTCGCTTCGACCCACGTGCGGATGTCGTCGTCCACGAGGGGCTCAGGCCGGCTCGACGGGTCGATTCCGTCCCGCGGTCCCGCCGCACGATTGCTCGCTCGCTGCGGGCCGGGATGCCCGGCCCATTTCCGTTCGGCTCGACTTCCGGGCCCGGCTCATCGCGCATCTTCGACGATCGTCCAGCGCGTCGGCTCGCCCTCGGACTCTTCGAGGACGCCGCGCACGACGAGCGCGCGCAGGTGCGCGTAGGCCTCGCCGATCGCGGACCGGCGCATGAACCCGTCGATCTGGTCCCACGGTCGCGACCAGTCCATGCGGGGCGCCACCTCCCACGCGGTGTCATGGCCGTCTCGCACGGCTTCGATCACCTCGACGAACCGGTGCTCGTGGTGGGCGCGGATCTCGAGCAGACGGGCGCGGTGGCCCACGTAGCGCCACTCGTGCGCGGGGAGCGCCTCGACGGCGTCGAACTCCGCCAGCCGCTCGAGCGAGCGGAGGTAGTCGCCGAGCGGGTCGGGTTCGGTCTGCGGGTTGAGGTTGACGTTGGGCGTGATGCGGGGGAGCACGCAGTCGCCGGTGAGCATGAGTCGGTTGGTCGCCTCCCAGAAGCAGAGGTGGCCGGGTGAGTGGCCGGGCGTCCAGAGCGCGGTGAGGTCCCACCCGGGCATGTCGGGCTGGTCGCCGTCCTCCATCAGCACGTTGGGCTCGACGAAGTCGACGAACGGCCGCGCCGGCATCGACGCATCCCGTAGTTCCTCGAGCTCGCTCGCTGGCGCACCGAGCTTGCGCAGCATGCCGCCCATGCGTTCGAGGAGGTCGGTGGGTTCCTCGTAGCGGTCGTGGATGAGCGCGGCATCGGCGGGATGCAGGGCGATCCACGCATCGGAGTTCTCGCGCACCCGTCCGGCGAGGCCGTAGTGGTCGGGGTGGATGTGGGTGACCATCACGCCCTGAACGTCCTTCATCCCGAACCCGGCGTGGCCGAGTCCCGCGCTCAAGGCGTCGAACGCATCGTCGGTGTTCCAGCCCGCATCGACGAGGAACGGTCCCTTGTCGGTCTCGAACGCGTAGACGAAGACATACCGCAGCGGGATCGGCAGCGGAACCGGGATGCTCCACAGCCCGGAGCGCACCTGCTCCACGGGCGGCAGGGGCTTGGTGGCTCGTTGGGTCGTCGTCATCCTGAGAGGATGCCAGACGGCACTACGGTGCTGCCGGTCCGAGGACAGAGATCGAGGGGAGCAGCACGCGATGCGAGGGCTGCCCGGCAAGGTCGTGGTGGTCGCAGGGGGCGGATCGGGCATCGGTGCCGCAACTGCGCGGCGCTTGGGCGCCGAAGGCGCGGCGGTCGTCGTCGGCGACCTGCAGGGTGACAACGCGAACGCGGTGGCGAGCGAGGTGCGCGACGCCGGCGGTCGCGCGGTGGCGGTGCAGTTCGACATCGCCGACGACGGATCGGTCGCGGCGCTGGTCGCGGTTGCGATCGCCGAGTACGGCGGGCTCGACGCGATGCACGCGAACGCGGCGGACTTGTCCCCGAGACGATCGGTCGCGACAGCGACGCGTTGACGGTGCCCCTCGACGTGTTCGATCACACGCTCCAGGTGAACCTCCGTGGGCACCTCCTGTGCACGCGTCACGCGCTGCCGCACCTGCTCGAGCGGGGTGGTGGCGCGCTGGTGTACACCAGCTCGGCGGCCGGCCACATCGGCGAGCCGGAACGACCCTCGTACGCGGCGTCGAAGGCCGGCATCAACTCGTTGGTGCGCCACGTCGCGTCGCACTGGGGCCGCGACGGGATCCGGGCCAACTCGATCGCGCGGGCCTCGTCGTGACCCCGGCCATGGACACCGGCCTGCCCAGCGAGTTCCGCGACCAAGCGCTGCGCGTGGGTCGCTCGCCGCGCCTCGGCCGCCCCGACGACATCGCCGGGATGGTCGCGTTCCTCGTCTCCGACGACGGCGAGTGGATCAACGGCCAGGTGCTGAGCGTCGACGGCGGCGCCAGCATGCGCCCCTGACCCTCTCCCTTCGTTTTGGCGTACCAGCGCCGTGACCTGCGCGGCGTCGGTACGCAAGAAGCAGTGGGAGCGCGGGCTACTTGAGCAGGGGGTCGCGGGGGAGGCCGAGGAGACGCTCGCCGATCTGGCTGCGCACGATCTCCGACGTCCCGCCCGCGATGGTGAGGCAGCGGCCGAACACCTCGGCGGCCTGCACCGTCGCGTCCTGACCCTCGGCCAGCGCCCCGGCCGGCCCGATGATGCGCAACCCGAGCGCGGCGACGCGCTGGGTGTGCTCGGCGCTGAGCAGCTTGGCCACGTTGCCCTCGGGCCCGGGTTCACCGCCCGCCACCGCCCGTTCCGCCGTGCGCAGGTTGAGGAGGCGCATGCTGCGCCGCTCGGCGAGCAGGTGCCCGATGGGCTCGAGCGCAGCGGGCCTGGACCCGTCGGTGTCGCCCGCGTAGCGGTGCGCGAGGTCGAGCAGGTCGAACTGGGCTTCGCCCACGGAGCCGCCGCCGATGCTCACGCGCTCGTTGCCGAGGGTCGAGCGCGCCACGCGCCAGCCGCCGTTCACGGGACCGACGACGTCCTCGTCGGGCACGAACACGTCGTCGAAGAACACCTCGCAGAACAGGTCGCCACCGGTCGCTTCCCTGAGCGGACGAACCTCGACGCCCGGCGCGTGGAGGTCGATGACCATCATCGTGATGCCGTCGTGCTTCGGCTTGTCGGGGTCGGTGCGCACGGTGGCGAAACCGCGGTTGCAGAACGCGGCCCCGCTCGTCCACACCTTCTGCCCGTTCACCTTCCAGCCGCCGTCGGTCTTGGTGGCCTTGGTGCGGATGCCGGCCGCGTCGGAGCCGGCGCCGGGTTCCGAGAACAGCTGGCACCACGTGAGCTCGTGCTCCAGGCTGGGCCGGATCCACCGCTCGATCTGGTCGGGGTCGGCGTACTGCGTGATGGTCTGGATGATCCAGCCGCCGATGCCGTACTGCGGCGGGTGGACGTCGGCGGCACGCAGCTCTTCTTCGATCACGAGCTGCTCGACCGCGTCGGCGGCACGACCCCACGGTGCGGGCCAGTGCGCGAGCGCGTAGCCGGAGTCGAGGAAGAAGCCGAGGCGCTCGGCGTCGGGCCGGGCGCGGTACTCGTCGACGAACGCGCGCACCTCGGCGCGGTAGGTGTCGGCTTCGGGCGGCAGCTCGACCGCCTGCGCGCCCATGATTCCCGCGGCGGTGAGGCGGGACACGTCGCGCTCGATCGCGCCGGTCGGGCCGAACACCGCGGCCAACGCGACGGCCCGCTTCAGGTAGATGTGAGCGTCGTGCTCCCACGTGAAACCGATGCCGCCGTGCAGCTGGATGTTCTTCTCCGCACACGCGACGAACGCGGGCAGCGCCTGGGCGGCCGCGATCGCCGCGGCCAGCTCGAACTCGGGCGTGCCGGGCTCGGTGCGAGCCGCATCCCACGTCGCGGCGGTGGCGAGCTGCGTGGCGACGAGCATGTCGGCGGCTTGGTGCTTCACCGCCTGGAACATGGCGATGACGCGGCCGAACTGCTCGCGGACCTTCGCGTACTCGCTTGCCATCGTCGTGCACGCTTGCGCGCCGCCGGTGGCTTCGGCGGCTGCGAGCACGCGGCCGAGCTGCACGGCACTGGCGCGGGCACCGGCGAGGATGCGGTCGGCTGACGGTGCCGTCGTGAGGGTGACCACGCCGACGCGGCGGGTGGCGTCGGTGTTCGCGGGCACAGACAGGCTGACGTCGTCACGCGTCGCGACCACGAGATCGTCGCCGCGCGGGAGCAGGAACAGGTCGGCGAGTCCCGCGCCGAGCACGAGGTTGGTGGCGTCGTCGAGCCCGACTGCAGCGCGGACCGATCCCTCGGCCAACCCCGGCAGCAGCTCCGCCCGTTGCGCGTCGGTACCGCACGCGACGACGACCGCAGATGCCCAGACCGTCGGGAGGAACGGTCCGGGAGCCACCACGCCCCCCATGGCTTCGACCACCAGGACGAGCTCGGCGAGTCCGAACCCCGACCCGCCGTTCGCCTCGGGGACGTGCAGCCCGAGCCAGCCGAGATCGGCCACCTCCTTCCACGACGCGGGGAGCGTCTCTTCCGGCGCGTCGAGCAGCGCCCGGGCGTCGGCGAGCGCGCCGGTGCGGGACAGGAACGCGTCAGCGACTCCGCTGAGCTCGAGGTGTTCGTCGGAGATGGCGATGCCCATGGATCCTCCCGATCGCTGGGACGGCCAACCTATCGCCGGGCCGTCACCGCCACGTCCAGACGGGGTCCCGCCCGTCCAAGAACGCCTGGCGCGCCTCGCGGGCGTCGTCGAAGCGCTGCAGACGGCTCGTGTAGTCCTGCTCGATGCGGTACGCGTCGCGCAGCGGGACGTCCTCGACACGGTTCATCGACTCCTTCGCCAGGCGCAACGCGAGCGGGCTCTTGGCCGCGAGCACGCGCGCCAGTTCGTGCGCGGTCGTCAGGAGCTCGGCGCGCGGCACCACCGCCCGGACCGCGCCGAGCTGGTGCAGCTCCTGGGCGGTGACCGCCTCGCCGGTGAAGAACATCTCCCTCGCCTTGTGCCGGCCGACCAGGCGCGAGAGGTGCGCGCTCGCCCCGAGCAGCCCGACGTTGATCTCGGTCGTGGCGAAGGTTGCGTGCTCGGCCGCCACGAGGATGTCGCAACACACGGCGAACGCGAGCCCGGCGCCGAGTGCCGGCCCGTTGACGGCACCGATCACCGGGACCGCGCAGTCGACGATGGCCCACATGGGTTCACGCGCCACGAGCCCGGGGTCGGTGACGAAGCGCGCGGGACTCTCGTCGATGCCCGGTGTGGCGGCCTTGAGGTCGAGGCCGGCCATGAACGCGCGATCGCCGGCTGCGGTGAAGATCGCCACGCGCACGTCGCGGTCGTCGTCGAAGCCCCGGAACGCGTCGGTCAGCTCGGCGAGCGTGGCGTGGTCGACCGCGTTGACCGGCGGACGATCCAGCGTCACCACCGCCACGTGGTCGGCAATCTCGACGCGAACGCTCACGGCAGCACCGTATCGTCGAACCACGGGACGACGAGGCGCTTGACCACCTTGCCCATGGCGTTGCGCGGCAGGTCGTCGACGACGAGGAACACCTCGGGCACCTTGTAGCGGGCGAGCGACGCCGCGCAGTGCGTCCGCAGCTCGTCGACCGTGACCGTCGTGCCCTCGGCGACGACGACGGCGGCGACCACACGCTCGCCGAGGCGCTCGTCCGGGATGCCGACCACGGCGCACGCGGCGACCCGCGGTTCCTCGTGGAGCACGCGCTCCACCTCGGCGGGGTACACGTTGGCCCCGCCGCGCACGATGAGGTCGCCCTTGCGGTCGGTGACGACGAGGTCGCCCTCGGCAGTGAGGTAGCCGAGATCGCCGGTGTGCAGCACGCCACCGCGGAGGGCCTCGGCGGTGGCGTCGGGTCGCCCCCAGTACCCGAGCATCGGCGTGTACGCACCCGCGAAGTCACCCGTGGACGCGGGCCCGATGCACACCTCGCCGACCGCGCCCGGCGCGAGCGCACACCCGCGGTCGTCGCGCACCGTGACGTCGACGTGGGGCAGCGCGCGTCCCGAGCCCCCCGGAACCGCTGGGAGCGCGGGATCCTCGCCGGTGACGGCGGTTGGGGCCTCGGTGAGGCCGTACCCGGTGGTGAGGCGCATGCCGAAGCGCTCCTGGTAGAGCAGTCGGAAGCTCTCGGGAGTGGCTCCACCTCCGCAGCCAGGACGTACGAGCGAGACGAGGTCGTCGGGCTCGACGTCGGCGTGGGTGAGCAGATCGTGGATGACGGCCGGCACGGCGGAGAGCGTGCTCACGCGCTCGTCGCGGATCCAACCGGCGAGCCCGACCGGGTCCACCCGATCGATGCACACCACGCACGCGGTGAGGTCGACCGCGGTGACCGGCCCGAGGATCATGAGGTTGAGGATGGTGAGCGGCAGCAGCACACCGATCCGTTCGTCCTCGGGCCGCGCCGTCATCGCGACCGCGGCGACCAGCAAGAGGTTGTGCTGGCTGTGCACGACACCCTTCGGTCGACCGGTCGTGCCGCTCGTGTAGGCGATGGCGGCGGGCGCGAACGGATCGAGGGCGACGCGGGGCACGGCCGCGGGGTCCGCGACCGCGAGCGCCGCGGCCCACCCGCTCGCGGGATCGCCCGGCTCGGCGTCGAGCACCACGCGCAGATCGCCCAGCTCGTCGCGCACGCCGTCGATCGCGGCGGCCGTGGCGCGGTCCCCGACGAGCAGCGACACGCCGGCGTCGTCGAGGAGGTAGCGCTGCTCGGGGAGGGTCAAGTTGCGGTTCACGCCCACCCAGACCGCGCCGAGCTGCATGGTCGCGAGGAACGCGACGACGAGCTCCGGGTGGTTGGCCATGCTGCCCGCCACCCGGTCGCCGCTCCGTACACCCTGCGCCGCGAGCGCCGCGGCGGCGCGCCGCACCGACGCGTCGAGCTCGCGGTAGGTGAAGCGAACGTGTCGTCCGACGAGGGCCTCGGCGTCGGGTCGGCGCGCGGCCGCCGAGGCCAACGCCTCGGGCACCGTCGCCGCGCCGATCGGCAACCGCGGCCGGCGCGGCGACGAACGCACACCGCCCGGCATCGTCGGCACCGTCAGCCGCCACCCGCTCGCATCAGCTCGAGGAAGCGGGCCGCCGCACGCGCCTGCGCGACCCGGACTCGTCGCACCAGCGCATGCAGTTCGGCGGCAAACTCGCCGCGGCGGGCCGCCAGGTCGGCGCCACCGTCGAGCAACCCGCGGTGCTCGGCCAGGCGCACCGCACCATCGATGTACGAGCTCGACACCGCGTCGGCGCAAGAGATGCGGTGTTGGAGCAGGAACTGCTCGGCGAGCCCGCCCGCCTCGCCCGCCAGGGTCTCCCCGTCGACCGCGTCGTCGCCATGGGTCACCAGCGCCTCGGCGGTCGCCCAGTACGCCTCGAGGAACGGGCGGAGGAACGGTGCCGTGACCGGACCGTCGGTGTGGGCCGCCTCGGCGTCGATCTCGGCGAGGAACTCGCCCTTCTCCTCGAAGAAGAACTCGAACTTCATCAGATCGCGCAGTCGCAGCGCTTCGTCGTGGAGCGCGCCGGCGTCATCGGCGCGGGCGAGGTCGACGATGGCAGGGATGAGGAAGAAGTGCAGGATGCTGTTGCGGTGGTAAGCGGCCGCGATCCGCTGCTCGGGTTGGATGAGGTAGACGACCTCGCGCCCGCGGTCGTTGCGGGTCACGACGCCGTGTCGCTGCAACGATGCCAGTCCGCGCACCACCGTGTCACGCGCCGCAATTGGACGGCACGTCACCGGGATGTCCCGAGCCTCCACGTCGTCGGCGTAGCGGGCGACGAGCCCGGTGAGCTGGTCGACGGTGAGCGCGCGGTCGGCCCAGAGCAGCGCCATCGTGATGAGGGCGGGTGGGGTGATGGGCGTGACCGTGTTGATGCGGACCGCCACCTCGAACGCCAGCTTCTGCAACGGCAGCGCGTCGCCCGCCCCGCCGTCGGCCGCTTCCGTGAGCTCGTGGGTGAGGTGGTCGCGCACCGAGATCGGCTCGCCGAACGCGACATGGATGTCACCCCGCGAGTACCGCGAGCGCTGCGCGCGCGCGTACGACACGAGACGGGTGAACGACTCCGGTGTCTTCGCGGCGCCGGTCGCGGAGCGCGCGTGTTCCTCGACGTCGAGCAGCTCGTCGTAGACGATCGACACCGGTTGCAGCACGAAGTCGTCGCAGCGTCCGTCGTGCACCGCGTCGACCAGGTACGCCAGCAAGCCGAGTCGCGGGTCGCGCAGCTTTCCGGTGCGAGTCCGCCCACCCTCGATGTACCACTCGAGGTTCTGGCGGTGCTCGGCCAGCCACCCGACGTACTCGCGGAGCGCGAGCTTGTACACGGGGTCGTCGCGGAAGCTGCGGCGGATGAAGATCAGGCCGGCGCGGCGGCCGAGTGGACCCATGGGCCAAAACGCGACGTTGATGCCGCCGAGCTTGTAGGTGGGCGGGATGCCGGCGCGCTGCAGCACCGACGCGAGCACGACGGGGTCGATGTAGGAGCGGTGGCTGGGCAACAACGCGACCGGGTAGCGCCGGTTGAGATCCTGGAGCCTCTGCACCTGCTCGGCGTCGACGCGGATGCGTCCGCGGTAGCCGGCGCGGTCGAACAGGCGCGCGATGTGGAGGAACACGTCGCCCGCCGGCCCGCCGTGAGTCGCGACCATCTCGCGGAGGTCGGCGTCGAGCTCGGTCGTCACGTCGTGCACGGATCGCGCGCCGGCGCTCGCGATCTCGACGATCCGCGCTCGCACGTCGGGACGTCCGAGGATCGCGGCGCGCACCGCAGCCGGGTTCACGTGGGCCGTGGTCATCGCGCCGGCCAGTCCCGCAGGGTGTCGAGGTAGAGGCCGCGCACGTGCGCGATGTGCTCCTCCAGGGTTGCGTCCGTCCAGTCGTTGGTCGCCATGGGCGGGTGCACCACGACGTCGACGGTGCCCGGGCGCATGAATTGCGCTCCGAGCGGCCACACGTCGTTCGCGTTGCGGAACACGATCGGTACCACTGGCACGCCGCCGGCCATCGCGAGGCGGAAGGCCCCCTTCTTGAACGGCCCGAGGCGGCCGGTGCCGGAGCGGGTGCCCTCGGGGGCGACGGCGAGTGACTTGCCGCGGAGCAGCGCCTCCTCGACGAGGGGACGCATCGCCGCCACTGCGCCCGTGTGGTCACCGCGGTCGATGAACACCGCGTCGGCGAGTGATCCCACCAGCCGCACGATCGGGTTCGACGCCAGCTCCCGCTTCGCCACCGCGGTGACGTCGCGTCGCAGCAGCGCCATCAGCAGCACGGGGTCGATCGAGCTCTGGTGGTTGAACAGGAACACCGCAGGGCGGTGTGACCACACGTTTTCCTCGCCGATCACGTTGAGATGGATGCCGGCGAATCCGAGCGCGAGGTCGCCGCCGACCGAGATCATCGTGTTCACCGCGTCCGCCTTGCTGCGGTTGAGCAGCCCGAGGCCGATCCCGGTGGCGGTTCCGGCGAGGAAGCCGCCGACCGCGGCGAAGTGACGCACCGCGAGGTCGGGGGTCGCGCCGCGGCGCAAGCGGAACCGGTGCACCGGCCAGTCGCGTTCGCGCGCCTTGCGCTCGAGCCCGCGCGTCGGGTTGGTGGGCCGCGGGTTGCCGACCAGCTCGAGCAGCTCGACGTCTTCACTGCCGTCGGCGTACGCGAAGCTGGCGCCGAGTTCGACGCCGCGCGCGGCGGCCAGCTGCTCGACCGCTCGTCGCTTGCCCGCGCCCCAGAGGTGCGGCCCGGCGAGCGCGCCCGTGAGCGCGCCGTCGACGACCTCGAAGCGCGTGCACAGGACGTGGTCGATGTCGAGGTCGGCAGCGACCGCGTCCACCTGGAACGACAGCGCCGACGAGGCCAGCACGACGGTGTGACCCTTGCGCTGGTGCGCGGCGACCAACGCGCGTGCCTCCGGGTACACGCGCCCGGCGAGCTTCTCCTTGAAGAGTCGCCGCCCGAGCTCGTCGATCTCCTCGACGGGACGGCCGCGCCACGCGCGCCCGAGGATCGACACCACCGCGTCGTAGTCCGCCTGCCCGAGCACGAGTCCGACGCCGGTCGCGAGCGCGTGCACGACCTCCTGCGGTGACACATCGCGCCGCCGAAGGCGCGCCGCCTGCAACGCCAGCGCCGAGAAGCCGTAGATCAGCGTGCCGTCGAAGTCGAAGAACGCCCCGACCTGAGGGCCGTCGGCGCTGCGCTCGACCTCGTCGACGAGCTCGTCCACAGTTGGCCTCAGGACGGTCGATTCCGTTTCGGCGTCCCGGCCATCCGGCCACGCCTCCACTGCATCTCCATCAGTCGGTGATGGTGATGGCGCTCTCGGGGCAGTTGGCCGCGGCCAACCGGGCCTTGTCGAGGAGGTCGTCGGGGATGTCGTCGACCAGGCCGACGCTGTGGCCCTCGTCGTCGGGCTCGAACACCTCGGGCGCCAGCACGTAGCAACGTCCGTGGCCGGTGCACGCCTCGCCATCGATGCGCAGCTTCATGTCCGGGATCCTAAACCGCTTGCGGCGCGGCGAGTCCCCGGAGGATGAAGTCCCGATACCACGCCGCGATGCCGAGCGTGGTCATGCGGCCGTCGTGGCGGAACCAGTGGCGTGTGCCGTTCATCATCTCGAACAACGTGTTCGTCGCGACGCCGGGGTCGGTGTTGGGATCGAACGAGCCCTCGGCGATGCCCTGTTCGATGATCGAACGGACGAACCCGTGCAGCTGGTTGCGCTTGGCCATGACCTGGTCGTAGCGCTCGCCGCTCAACCGACTCACGTCTCGCTCCGCCACCGTGGCGTAGGGAGGGTTGGCGTCGAGGACGATGCACCACCGGCGCACGAAGTCGCCCAGGCGCGTGGGGGCGTCCGCCGACTCCATCCCCGGGGGCTCGGCGATCGACTCGACGCCGCTCGAGTGGGCCTGGTCGGAGAGCGCGAAGAGGAGGTCCTCCTTGCTCTCGATGTAGTAGTAGAGGCTGCCCTTGAGGATGCCGACCCGGGCGGCGATGTCCTCGATCCGGGCGGCCTGGTAGCCCTTCTCGTGGAAGACCTCTCCGGCCGCCTCGAGGATCTCGTTCCAGCGGGCGACGTTGAGCGTGCCCCGGGGCGCGGCCCGCCCGGAGGCGCCTGCGGTCGCTGGGGATCGGGGCTCGGCGACCACGACCTCACCCTATTCCGGCCTCGCCGCGCCTAGCGCCAGGCTGTCCGACCGCGGAAAGAAACCCTTGACTTGTCTAACTGATTCGGGTATCAATCGAACGGTTGTTTGAATGCGCTGACGAAGTTGTCCGGTGATGGGGGGTCAGCCATGCCGGTTCGGAATTTGCACACGCCGTCCTCGATCCAGGAAGTGCCCGGTCCCGCGCCCGGAGGGCGCGCCGGTTCCGGTGCGGACGAGGTGGATCTCGCCCTCGCCGAACTGCGGTCGGCGCCGTCGCTGCGGGCGAATGGGCTCGACCCCGCGCACGTGGCGACCCTGGCCGAGATGCCCGACAAGTGGCCGGCCATCGTCGTCCGCCGTGCCGACGCGACCGTCATCGACGGTCAACACCGCGTCGCGGCAGCCCGTTCGCTCGGGCTCACGTACGTCCGCGCGGTGTGGTTCGAGGGCTCGACCGACGACGCCTACGTCGAGTTCGTGCGCTGCAACGTGGGGCACGGCCTCCCCTTGAGCCTGGACGAACGACGCGCCGCGGTGCGCCACATCCTGCGCACCCACGCCGATCGTTCCGATCGCAGCATCGCCGCAGTGTGCGGCGTCTCGCCGAAGACCGTCGCGCGGCTGCGTGACGACATGCGCGCGTGCGGTGCCATGACCATCGCCACGGCCCGGGTGGGTCGTGACGGACGGGCCCGTCCCGTCGATGCCGCCGAGGTCCGCGAGCGCATCGCCCAGGAGCTCGAGGAGCATCCCGACGCGTCGCTCCGCTTCATCGCCAAGCACGTCGGCGCGTCACCGGAGACGGTGCGCAGCGTCCGCGGCCGGCTCGGCCTTCCGGGCGCGCCGTCGAAGGAGGCGTCGGTCCCGGTTCTCGACGCCGAGGCAACCGTGCTGGCGTTGCTGACGCGCAAGGAACGGCGTTCGTGCAACTGGCGCGACGACGCCGCCCTCGTGACGAGCGACGGTGGCGACGACTTCGTGACGTGGTTCGACACCACCACCGTCGACGACGTCGATGCGTGGAACTACACGCGTGCCGTGCCGTTGAGCCGCACGTACGAGGTGGCCGACGAAGCGCGGCGACGCGCCGCGTTCTGGTCGTCGTTCGCCGAGACCGTCGAGGGACAGGTGCGACGCCGGGCCTGAGCGTGAGCGGGTTGGGTTGCCAGTGACGGGGTTCATCTAGCCTGCGCAGATGCGTCCCGTGGACCTCGAAGGCAAGGACGGACTGCGCTTGCGCGCCGACGAGCTCGGCGATCCCGACGGTCCGACCGTCGTGCTGCTGCACGGTGGTGGGCAGACTCGCAACGCATGGGGCTCGACCGCGCGGGTGCTGGCCGAACGCGGCTGGCGCGTCTACCGCGTCGACTTGCGAGGCCACGGCGAGAGCGACTGGCCGGCCGACGGCGACTACGGGCCCGAGGCGTTTGCAGGCGATGTCTACGCGATCGCCACCGCGCTCCCCGAACTGCCGGTGCTCGTGGGAGCGTCGCTGGGCGGCATCGCGTCGATGGTCGCCATCGGCACGCACGACGAACCGGTGGCACGGGCACTCGTGCTGGTCGATGTGGCGCCGAAGATCGAGCAGGACGGCGCCATGCGCATCGGAGCGTTCATGAGCGAGCACCTCGAGGACGGCTTCGGCTCGCTCGACGAGGTCGCCGACGCGGTCGCCGCCTACAACCCCCACCGCCCGCGCCCGACCGATCTGTCCGGGCTGAAGAAGAACGTGCGTCTGCGCGACGACGGCCGCTGGGTGTGGCACTGGGACCCGCGCTTCATGTCCGGCAAGCTCGGCTCACACGACGAGACGCGCGCCTCGTTGGTGCACGAGGGCCGCCTGCAGGACGCGGCCCGCAACATCACGGTGCCCACGTTGCTCGTGCGTGGTCGGGTGAGCGACCTGCTGAGCGAGGAAGGTGCGCAGGACCTCCTGCGGCTGGTCCCCCACGCCGAGTACGTCGACGTCGAGGGCGCCGGTCACATGGTCGCGGGCGACAAGAACGACCTCTTCAACGACGCCATCGTCAACTTCCTCGACCGCCTCGGCTAGCGCGAGGTAGCGCGCCGCCTCCCCACGCGTTCCGCATGTTCGGGAAGCGTCAGGTGAAGACGAACTTCTCGATGCTCTGCGCGAGCTCGACGGGGGTGTCGCCCTGGAGGCTGTGGCCGGCTTCGTCGAAGTGCTCGACCTGCGCCTTCGGCAGCCGGCGCAGGAGCTCGACCTCGTCGTCGTCGTCGACCACCGACTGCTCACGCATGCCGCGGGCGAGCAGCAGCGGCACCTTGATGCGGCTGACCGCGTCCCACAGGAACTGGAAGTTGGGGTGGCCGGCACCTTCCTCGGCGTTCTCGGTCGCGGTGGGCTCGAACGCGCGGAAGCGCTGGTAGCGCCAGACCCAGCTGCCGTCCTCGCGCTGCTCGGCGTTGTGCAGGATGCCGCGCCGGAGCGACGATTCGGTGCGCGTCGGGTTGTACTGGATGGTGCGGGCGAGCAGGTCGTCGAAGCTGTCGAAGCTCTCGGGGCCGTTGATGAACTCGGCGATGGTCGACGACTTGCGCTCGTTCACCCCCGGCGTCACGTCGACGAGCACGACCTTGCGCACCAGGTCGGGCGCGTGGTCGGCGAGCGCGATCGTCGTCATGCCGCCGAGCGACATCCCGATGACGGCCTGCGCGTTCGGCGCCAGCGCCCGGATCGCCACCGCGACGTCCTCGGCGTTCGAGACCACGTCGACGGAGCCGTTGCGGCCGCCGTCGGAGTGACCGTGGCCCGGGAGGTCGACCGCCACGAGCGGCCGCCCGAGGGCCATGGCCACGGTGTCCCAGGTGTGGGCGTTCTGCGCGCCACCGTGGAGGAACACCAGCTCGGGATCGGCGTCACCCCAGACGAGAGCGCTCAGGCGCCGGCCCGGCTCGATCTCCACGAACTCGCGCCGCACGGTCGGCGGGCCGTCGTAGGGCAGTCCGAACTCCTCGGCGTTCTCGTGGAACAGGGAGAACTCGTCGTAGGGGATGCGTTCCATCCTGGACTCCTCACCGGTCGGGCCACCGACGCTAGCGTCGGCCTCACCACGACCACCAGCGACCCAGGGGGACGGTGTGTCCGACGCACCCGAGTACAAGTTCGTCACCTACGAGACCCTCGACGACGGCACCATCGCGCGCATCATGCTCGACCGCGAAGACGCGCGGAACGCGCAGAACCGCGGCATGCTCGTCGAGCTGAACGACGCGTTCCTGCGCGCCGAGGCCGACGACACCGTGCGGGTCGTGATCCTCGGTGGCAACGGACCGATGTTCTCCTCGGGCCACGATCTGGGCAGCGCGGCGAGCCGCGAGGAGTACCTGCCGGGGCCCAACCAACACCCCACGCGCACGATCAACGGCGCGACGCGCCAGGGCCCCGAGAACCTGATGCTGCAGGAGTGGCACTACTTCTTCCAGAACACGATGCGGTGGCGGAACCTGCGCAAGATCACCATCGCCCAGGTGCACGGGTCGGTCTACTCGGCCGGACTCATGCTCATGTGGGCGTGCGATCTGATCGTCGCCGCCGAAGGCACGATCTTCGCCGACGTCGTCGGCACGCGGCTCGGCATGTGCGGCATGGAGTACTTCGCGCACCCGTGGGAGTTCGGGCCGCGCAAGACCAAGGAGCTCATGCTCACCAGCGACTCGATCACCGCTGACGAGTGCTACCAGCTCGGCATGGTGAGCAAGATCTTCCCGGCCGGTGAGGTTTCCGAGCGCACGCTCGACTTCGCGCGCCGCATCGCCCGGATCCCCACCATGGCCGCGCTGCTCATCAAGGAGTCGGTCAACCAGACCCAGGACAACATGGGCTTCTTCAACGCTCTTCAGGCGTGCTTCACGCTCCACGAGCTCAACCACTCGCACTGGGCCGTCATCCACGACGACGGCATGCCGGGCGCCAAGGTGGGCGAGGACATCCCTGAGTGGAAGGGCACCAAGGTGCGGCCGTCGCAACGCGACACCGCCGCCGCCGATGTCGGGTAGCTGCGCTCGAAGACCCGGCGGTTTCGCGCCCTGACGCGTGTGCAGCAGTTGGTCGCGCGCGGGTCGATCTCTCCCTCGACGGCGGTATGTTCGCCGCGCATCCGCCGAGGGGGAGATCCATGGGACGCACACGAATGTTCGCTCGATGTCTTGCACCGATCGCCGTCGTCGCACTGACGGTTGGCGTCGCGGCAACCGCGGGCGCGGCGCCGACGAAGGCGCCGGGTCAGGCCAAGGGCGACTTGATCATCGGCAACATCTCGAACGCGACCGGCAGCGGTCTGCCGAGCACCGGCGCGTTCCAGACGCTCAAGGCATGGGCCAAGGACGTCAACTCCAAAGGCGGCATCAACGGCCACAAGGTCGTGGTGAAGACCGCCGACGACAAGGCCGACCCGGCCAAGGCGTCGGAGGCGATGAAAAGCCTCATCGACGCGGGCGCCATCGCCATCGTCGGCCAGTACGCAGGCGGCACCGGTTCGGTCTGGCTGCCCATCGCCGACGACGCCAAGGTGCCGGTGATCGGAGGCGGTTGCTACGACGTCGCGCTGAACGGCGACCAGAACTTCTACTGCGTCACCACGACGGCGGTGCTCGACGGTCTGTACGCGCAGGCGAAGTTCGCGGCCGACCAGGGCGGGAAGAAGTTCGGCATCACGTACGACAGCTCGCAGCCTCAAGCCGCGGCCGCGGCGCCGCTCATGAAGGGTGCGACCACGAAGTACGACATGCAGTGGACCGACGGTCTCGGCGTGAGCAACACCCAGCCCGACTACACCGCGACGTGCGTCACCTTCAAGCAGAGCGGGACGACCGACGTGGGCATCGAGGGCGCGCCGCTCCTGCCGAACCTGGCGCGTGACTGCGCGCGGCAGGGGTACTCGCCGAAGTGGACGTCGGGCGACGGCCAGATCTCGCAGAACTCCTGGCTGAAGGACCCCAACATCAAGCAGGCGATCGCGGCGGTGTACTCGTTCCCCTACATGGACAAGAGCACGCCGGCCACGAAGCGATTCAACTCGGTGATGAAGAAGTACGCGCCGAGCGTGCTGAAGGGCGACTACAAGCAACCCGCGACCACCACGTGGACGGCTGCAATCGCGTTCGAGAAGGCCGCCGAGAAGATCACGTCCGACAACCCCACCGCGGAGGACGTGACGAACGCGCTGAACACCTTCAACAACGAGACGCTCGACGGGTTGGCGCCCAACCCGATCACCTTCACCGCCGGTCAGGTGCATCCCCACAACTCGTGCTGGTTCAGCATGGTCTTGAAGAACCACAAGCTGAGCGAGCCGAACGGGATGAAGACGACCTGCACCCCGGCGACGTAACGCACGACTGACGAGGCGGTCCGGCACCGATGAGGTGCCGGACCGTCGCTCACGCGATCAGACGAGGGAGTCGGACGAGTGCAGGAGTTTCTCCCGTTCATCGTCATCGGGTTGACGGCCGGCTCGGTCTACGGCCTCGCGGGCACGGGACTCGTGCTCACGTACAAGACGTCGGGTGTCTTCAACTTCGCGTACGGCGCCATCGCCGCCGTCGCGGCGTACGTCTTCTACTGGCTGCACGTCCAGCAGGGCATGGCGTGGCAACCCGCCGCGCTGCTGTGCCTCTTCGTGCTGGGCCCCGCGATGGGTCTCGTGCTCGAGCTGCTCACGCGGATGCTCTCCGAGGTCGGCACGCAGTACCAGATCGCCGGCATGATCGGGCTCACGCTCGGCATTGAGGCGCTGCTGCGACTCTGGGGCAACTCGTGGAGTGACCCCGGCCAGTACGTGCTCTTCCCGGACTTCCTCCCGACCGAGACCTTCACCGTGTTCGACGTCAACGTCGGGTACAACCAGCTCATCACCATGGTGATCGCGCTCGTCTCCGCGATCGGCCTCTACCTCTTCTTCCGCTGGTCGCGCCTGGGGGTCTCGATGCGCGCCGTGGTCGACGATCCCGATCTGGTGAACATCGCCGGCACCAGCCCGACCCGGGTGCGGCGGTGGGCGTGGGTGATCGGGACCATGTTCGCGGCCATGTCGGGCTTGTTGCTCGGGCCGACCATCGGCGTGAGTGCCCTGCTGCTGATCCTCCTCGTCGTGCAGGCGTTCGGTGCCGCCGCGGTCGGCTACTTCTCCAACCTTCCGCTCACCTATCTCGGCGGGTTGCTCATCGGCATCGCCGCCGCGCTGTCGACGAAGTACGTCGGCGACATCAATTGGCTCGGCGGACTCCCGATCAGCATTCCGTTCATCGTGCTGTTCGTCGCACTGCTGGTGACCCCGCGCCGGCTGCTCGCACTGCGCCGGACGCCGCCCCCGCCGCCACCTCACTCCGCGTACACCGCACCCGCTCGGGTGAGCATCGGTGGCGCGGTGCTGCTGGTCGGCTTCCTCGCGCTGGTTCCCGACATCGTCGGGCTGAAGCTCGCGGCCTGGACGGTCGCGGTGATGTACGTCGTGCTGTTCCTGTCGCTCGGCCTGCTCGTACGGCTGTCGGGTCAGGTGTCGCTGGCGCACCTGGGCCTCGCCGCGGTCGGTGCGGCCGCGTTCGGACATCTCGTGAGCGACCACGGCATCCCGTGGCTGCTTGCGGTCCTGCTGGCCGCGCTCATCGTGGTCCCCGTGGGCGCGGTGATCGCGATACCGGCCATCCGGCTGTCGGGCGTGTTCCTGGCGCTGGCGACGCTCGGCTTCGGGATCATGTTGGAGAACATGTTCTACACGCAGGACATCATGTTCGGTCCGACGTCGGCGGGGGTGCACGCGACGCGGCCGAGCATCGGGCAGACCGATCGGGGTTACTACTACGTGGTGCTCGCGGTGGCGGTGGTGTGTGCGATCCTCGTCGTCGCGCTGACGCGCGGCCGACTCGGGCGTCTGCTGCGTGCGCTCTCCGACTCGCCGCTCGCGCTCGGGACCCAGGGCACCACGATCAACCTCACCCGGGTCATCGCGTTCTGCATCTCCGCGTTCCTCGCCGGGATCTTCGGCGCGCTCTATGCCGGCTTCGTGGGATCCATCAACGGCACGTCGTTCCCCGCGTTCAACTCGCTCGTGATCGTCGCGCTCGTCCTGCTCGTGGTGGGTGGGGCACCGTGGTACGCGATCACCGCGGCGGCCGCGCTGGAGCTGATCCCCGCGTACGTCGACGTCGGCAACATCAGCATCTACCTGCAGATGCTGTTCGGATTCGCCGTCATCGGTGTGGGTCTGCAGGCGCGCCATCCCGCGTCGGTGCCGGTGCCGCTGCGGCGCGTCCTCGACCGCCTCGGAGGGCGGCGCAAGACGGTGCCGGCGGCGGTCGAATCGACGAGTGAGGCCGCCGCGCCCACGCTCGTCGTGGTGCCGACGGTCGAGGAGGCGGCCGTCCTCGCACCGGGGCTGGAGATCGTCGAGCTCACCGTGCGCTTCGGCGGGCTGGTCGCGGTCGACGGGTTGACCCTCGAGGCGCCGTGCGGGCGCATCACCGGGCTGATCGGCCCCAACGGCGCGGGCAAGACGACGACGTTCAACGCCTGCTCGGGGCTGGTGCGGCCGACGAGCGGGCGGATCCTCCTGCACGGCACCGACGTGACCCGCACGGGGACTGCACGGCGGGCGCGCCAGGGTCTCGGCCGCACCTTCCAGCGTTCGGAGCTGTGGCCGTCGCTCACCGTCGAGCAGAACGTCGCACTCGGACGGGAGGCGGCGATGGCGGGCGGCAACGTCGCGCACCAGATCTTCGCCAGCCCACGTGACCGCCGGACGATCGACGACGCGGTCGAGCACGCCCTGGTGATGACGGGCGTCGAATCTTTGCGCGAGCGACAGGCGGCGCGGCTCACGTCGGGTGAGCGCCGTCTGGTGGAGCTCGCACGCGCGCTGGCCGGTGAGTACGACGTGGTCATGCTCGACGAGCCGTCGTCGGGACTCGACCCGGCCGAGACCGAACGATTCGGCGCGGTGTTGCAGCGCGTGGTCGCGGACCGCGGCGCCGGACTGTTGCTGGTCGAGCACGACATGGCGCTGGTGATGGACGTGTGCGAGCACATCTACGTGCTCGACTTCGGACGCCTGCTGTTCGACGGCTCACCCGACGCGGTTCGTGCCAGCGAGCTCGTGCAGGCCGCGTACCTCGGCTCCGACGAGGTGGAGATCGCGACCGCGAGTGCGGACGCGACCGCGACCGAACCGGCGGTGATCGCCTGATGCTCGAACTGTGCAACGTCGTCGGTGGGTACGGCGACACGACCGTGCTGCGCGACGTGTCGCTGGCGGTGCCCGACGGCTCGGTCGTCGCGCTCCTCGGGCCCAACGGCGCGGGCAAGACGACGACGCTGCGCATGGCCTCGGGCCTGCTGCGCCCGCGCCGCGGGACCGTGGAGCTCGACGGGGACGACGTCTCGCGCCTCAGTCCGTACCAGCGCGCGGCACGGGGCCTCTGCCACATCCCGGAAGGTCGCGGCATCTTCCCGTCGTTGACGGTGCGCGAGAACGTCACGATCTACGCCCGACGCGGGACGGAGAAGCGTGCGTGGGAACGCGCGGTCGAGACGTTCCCGGTCTTGGGGTCGCGGCGCAGCCAGATCGCGGGCACGTTGAGCGGCGGTGAGCAGCAGATGCTCTCGCTCGCGCGTGCGTACGTGGTGGAGCCGCGCGTGGTGCTGGTCGACGAGGCGTCGCTCGGACTCGCACCCCTCGTCGTCGACGACATCTTTCTGTTCCTCGAGAAGCTCGCGCACGAGGGCACCGCGCTCCTCCTCGTCGAGCAGTACGTGACCCGCGCGCTCGCATTGGCCGACAGGGTGTACCTGCTCAACCAGGGCACGCTCGTCTACGAGGGACCCGCCGCCGACCTCGACGAGGAGCGCATCTTCGAGCTGTACACCGGCGCCGCGCCGGAGGTGCCGACGACCTGATCGTGCGTCGGTGGCGGTCCCGCGGGACGGATCCACCAGGCACTCCGATCCTCACTGGCAGTTCTGGCGCGCCGGAAGCGGTGCTCCACGCGATGCGCCAAGATGCGCGAGAACCCAGCCGCTGCCGTGTCCGTGGCACCCACACATCTTGCCCGCTCTCATCGGACGGTGGCGCAGTGTTGGCGTGCCTCAGACCGTGACGGGTGCTGCCGCAGGCTCGGTATAGGTCGCGCGGAACATGACGACGCTCGTCGCGAGGATCCACACTGCCCAGAGGATGAAGCCGATGAAGCCGAGTGCGTTGATCGAGTCGCTCGTCGTGGCGATCGAGTACGCGGCCACCAGCATCACGATCCCGTCGACGACACCGAGCCAACCCACCCAGGCCGGGAAGGCATGGAGCCGGAACGCGGCGACGGAGACCGCGAAGACGAGCACGGCGATTCCCACGAGTCCGCCGGCACCGAAGGCACCTGACAGTACGTAGAAGAACTTCGCCGACGTTGCTCCGACGGTCCGAAGGTCGAGCGCCACCCCCGCGTTCACAGCGGTCTGGGTGAGGTTCCCGACTCCTGCGATCAACAGCCCGAGCACTGCGATCACCGCGAGACGGTTGTGGCGATCGCCTACACGGTGAAGACGCGCCCAGAGACTTCCTGCCCACCAGATGATCGGCACCGCCGCGACGATACTCACGAACGCGCTGACTTTGATTCCGTCCTTGTTGTCATTGAAGTACTTCAAGATCTTGCTCGCTGAATCAGACGGTTTCGCGTTGCCGCTCACCGCGATGATCGACACGATGACCAGTACGACGAACACCACCCCGCCGAGCGCGCCGTAACGCTCCCATCTGCTGTCGTCCATGACATCCCCCTCGTGTTGCAGCAAGCCCCCGACCCCCGGAAGGACGCTACGGAGCGCGCCGTGCACCGTCAAGCCTCAATCGCGCGCGGGGGTCATTCCAGGAGAGTCCACGTTCGCGCGAGCCCGAGAGCCGCGAGGAACACATCGATGACGATGATCGCTACCCCGCCCACGCCCGATCTTGCCGAGTCCGCCGAAGCAGAGCCCCCGAGCGCCTGGCGGCCCGGTGCGGACGGGTGTCGCGAGCGGTGGGTCCTACGATGCGCCGATCAACCAACGGGGGTCACGATGACGCTGAAGGTCGTGGGAGCGGGATTGGGGCGAACGGGCACGCACTCGCTGCAACTCGCCCTGCAGCAACTGTTGGGCGGCCCCTGTTACCACATGCTCGAGGTGATGGCCGATCCCGATGTCCGGGTCCAGCAGTGGATGGACGCGATGGACGGCAACGCCGACTGGGACGAGATCATGGACGGGTACGTCGCGTCGGTTGACTGGCCCGCCGCCGCGTTCTGGCGTGAGTTGGCCGACGCGTATCCCGACGCGCCCGTGCTGTTGTCGACGCGTGCGAACAGCGACGAATGGTTCAAGAGCTTCAGCAGCACGATCCTCCAAGTGATGCTCCGGGACGCACCGAACAGCGATTCGCCCATGCCGGTGCGCATGATCGACGAACGGTTCACCCCAGACTGGAGAAACCCAGACGCGTGCAAAGCCGCCTACGAGAAGCACAACGCCGAGGTGCGCACGACGATCCCGTCCGACCGCCTGATCGAATGGCAGCCTGGCGACGACTGGGCACCGATCTGCGCCGGACTCAGCGTGGAACAGCCCAGCGACCCGTTCCCGCACGTCAACACCACAGACGACTTCCGCGCCATGCTTGGCCTGCAGCCAGCGGACTAGCCCAGCTGCTCAGCGAGGGGCCGCGTGCTGGGGCGCGAAATCGAGCCGTGCACGATGAATTGCTCCACGTTCGACTCGGCCTTGTGCTGTTCGTGTCCTTGCCCCGTCGGCCGCTCGTGTGTCAGCGAAAGCGCGCCGCGGTTGCCGCGTCGGCGGGGAAGAAGCTCTCGATGGCCAGCTCCGCGATCGTCACGTCGAGCGGCGAGCCGAAGACCGTCATCGTGGAGAAGAAGCGCAGCTCGGTGTCGTCGGCGAGGCGGAAGTGCATCGGGAGCACCGCCGCCGGTGGCGGGAGCACGTCGCCATCTCCGAGCGCTCGCGCCACGTCCGGATAATCCGAGACCTCGTCGAGGAGGGCCTCGAGCCCAGGGTCCGATGTCGCCGCCAGCTGGCGGTTGAGCCTCTCGATGACGTGTGCGGCGTACTCGTCGAAGTTCACGATGAACCTCGAGATGCCGCGCGGATGGAGGCTGGCCCGGATGACGTTCATGGGCGGGTCGAGGAGCTCGGGTGAGATCAGATCCAGGAAGGCAGCGACGCCGGAGTTCGCCTCGAGGAGGTTCCACGCGCCGTCGATGACGAAGGCGGGGCACGGCTCGTGGTTGGCGAGGATGACCTCGATCGCCTGACGGACGCTGGCCAACTCGGGGGCGTCGAGCGCCGACTCCTGGTAGACCGGCGCGAAGCCGGCCGCCGTCAGCATCACGTTCCGGTCGCGCAACGGGACATCGAGGTGCTCGGCGAGGTGCAGGACCATCTCGCGGCTCGGCTTCGACCTGCCGGTCTCGACGAACGAGAGATGCCGGGACGACACGCCGGCCATACCGGCGAGGTCGAGTTGGCTCAAGCGTCGTTTCGATCGCCACATCTTCAGGAGCTCGCCGAGGCGAGGCGATGCCGCCGCGATGGTGGTCACGGGTTCGACGGTACGCGCAGGACTGTCACAGGGCCATTACCTCGCAGGGAATCGCCGAGAGTCGGGCAGCGGCGCATCATGCGTTCCATGCAGACAACCAACGACACCGAACCCACCACCATCACCAACTCCAGCATGGAAGACACCATCGACCGCTATGTCGCGATGTTCAACGAGGCGGACGACGCCATCCGCTCGGATCAGGCCCACGCGGTCTGGGTCGACGACGGACGTCTCGTCGACCCCCTGATCGAGGCGGTCGGGCCCGATCGGATCGCCGCCGCCATCGGTGCGCTGCGCGACCAGATGCCCGGTCACTCGCTGACCCGCACGACGGTCGTCGATGCCCACCACACCCACGCCCGGTTCGGCTGGACCGTCAGCGGCCCTGACGGCACCGTCGCCGTCGCCGGGATCGACGTCGTCTCCTTCGCCCCTGATGGTCGGATCCAGACCGCCATCGGCTTCTTCGGCGATGCGACGGCTGCCGCATGAGCGCGGTGACGCGTCGCTCGTCCTCGCGTCAGCCGCGCAGCACGACCTTGCGCTCGACGAGGTCGTCGATCTGCTCGTCGCTGTAACCCAGTTCGGTGAGGAGCGCGGCGGTGTGCTCCCCGAGCAGGGAGCTCGGCGCGACCCGGCCCGGGGTCTCGGAGAAGACGACCGGGGGAGCGGCACGCAGGATGGTCCCGAACCGGGGGTGCTCCACCTCCACCACGAACCCGGTGTCGCGCAGCACCGGATCGGTGCAGGTGAACTGGGAGTGGCTGGCGTCGTAGGCCGCGACACACGCGACGCCGCGCGGCACCAGGAGCTCTTCCCACCGGATGGCCGTGCGCGTCCCGAAGACCTCTTCGAGCGCGGCGACGAGTGCGCCGTCGGCGGCGCGCCTCGAGTCGGAGGTCGCGAACCGCGCGTCGGTGAGCGACTCCGGCGCTCCCAACGCGTCGACCAGACGTGCCCAGTCACGGTCGGTCGGGGCCGCGAGGAACACCCACGTGCCGGTGGCGGCGCGGTAGAGGCGGTAGAGCGCGTGGAGGCCGTGGTTCTCCTCGTCGACCAGGGGGAGCGGTGGTTTGTCGGCGTAGCGCAGGAAGTCGTCGGCGTACGCGACCGCGTTGCCGCCGATCATCGTGGTGGAGAGGAACTGCCCCTCGCCGGTGCGGCGCTGGTCGTAGAGCGCGAGCGCGATCGACGACAGGACGGCCAGCGCCGCGTTCGAGTCGCCGTCGACGATCCCGCGCAATCGGGGGAGGACCACGACCTGGGCCTCCAACGTGCTGAGCGATTCGGTGAACGCGGGATCGAGCCAGCGTCCTCCATGGCGACCGATGCTGCCGGCCACCGCCTGCGCCACCTGCGCGTAGATCGGTCGGTGCGCGTACGGGCCGTCGACGCCGTAGCCCGCCGCGTGCACGTAGACGAGGCGGGGGTTGACCTCCGCCAATGTCTCGCGGTCGAGGCCCATGCGCTCGGCGACGCCCGAGCGGAAGCTGTTGACGAACACGTCGGCGCCGCGCAGCACCTCGTGGACGATGGCGCGTCCCTCGTCGGTCTGCAGGTCGACCGCGAGGCTCTCCTTCCCCTGCATCGTCTTCTCGCCGCCCACGTCGGGAGCACCGAACGCGAGGCGCATGGGATCTCCGGCGATGCCTTCGAGCTTGACGACGCGCGCGCCGAGGGCCCCCGCCATCGTGACCCCGTAGGGCATCGCGTAGAAGTAGCCGAGCTCGACGATGGTGATGCCCGACAACGCGTGTGGCGGCGCCCGGCCGTCACCGGCGGCGGGTTGCGGGGCGAGCGCCAGCGCGCCGTGCTCGTCGAGCGCGGGCGCGGAGCGATCGATCCGCGACGGCGTCGACGCGTAGCGGGCGAGCGGGCCGATCTGCTCGACCGGTCCGAGTGCCGGATCCGTCACGGTGACCACCTCGCCGTTGTGGCGGATCTGCTCGTGGTCGAGGCCTTCCTCGCTGAACCGCGCGAGCTCGAACGCGATGTCCGGATCGGCGAGGAACACCTTCTCCCAGTACTCGTACGGCTGCGTCGCCATCGCCTCCCACAACAGGTCTTCCCACGCCTGCGCGTCCTCCGCGGTCGCGAACTGCGGCTGGCGGTCGAAGCGCGGATCGTCGATGCTGTGCTCGATGCCCACCGCCCGACTGAGCGCGTGGGCCTGGTGGGGGAGCATCTGCGTGAAGATGACCCAGCGACCGTCCTGGGTCGGCACGAAGAAGCTGTAGCGACTCGCGCCGCTCACGCCGTCGAACGCCGACGACGCCTCACCGCGCGCCGCGGCTCGTTGCGCGTGCTGGAACGTCATGGTGCCGAAGTAGTCGAGCGGGTTGAAGCCCTGGAGCAGCGACGCCTCGACGCGCTGGCCCCGACCGGTCTCCTCGCGTGCGACGAGCGCGGCGAGCACGCCCGCGGTCGCCATGTGACCGGCGCCGACGCTGCCCAGCGGCGCGTCCACGAAGATCGGCCCGCTGCGGAACCCGAACGGGCCCAGTTGGTACACGCCCGCCTTGGCCGCGACGACACCTTCGTAGGCGGGGAGCGCGGCGTACGGACCCTGGGAGCCGAACCCGCTGATCGAGCAGTAGACGAGCCGGCCGTTCGCGTCGGCCAGCCGCTCGTAACCGACGCCCCAGCCGTCGGCCACGCCGGTGCCGAAGCCCTCGAGCACGACGTCCGCACCCGCCGCGAGCTCGCGCACTCGAGCGCGTCCGTCCTCGGTGCGGAGGTCGGCGACGACGCTCTCCTTGCCGCGGTTCCACACGAGGAAGCCGGACGGGTGCTGGGTCCGGAGGCGGTCGCCCTCGGGCGGCTCGATCTTGAGCACGCGCGCACCGTTGTCGGCGAGCACCATGCCGGCGAGCGCCGCAGGAACGCTGCCGGCCCCCATCTCGACCACGACCAACCCGTCGCAGATCCCGCGCGTCATGGCACACCTCCTCCGCGCCTCATGGTCGCGCGGGATCGATGCCCCCGACGGGTGAGTGTGCCGTTTCGTCCAACCGGTGACGCGGGCAGGCGCGCCCGTCCGGTCAGCGCCCTGAGTAATCGGGGTCACGCCGCTCGGCGAAGGCGCGCATCCCCTCCTTGAAGTCGTCGCTGCGCACCGCGAGCTCCTCGGTGAGCGCCTCACGCTCGAGCGCCTCGCCGAGGTCGGCGGTGAGGTTGCGGTGGACGAGCTGGCGGGCGAGGCCGAGCGCGACGGTCGGACCCTTGGCGAGCTCCTGCACCACCGCTTCGACGGCGGCGTCGAGCGCGTCGTCGTCGACGACCTCGCTCACGAGTGCCCAGTCGGCCGCGGTGGCGCCGTCGACTCGTACACCGCGCAGGATCATCTGCTTCGCGCGCGCGACGCCGACGAGGCGGGGGAGCAGGAACGTCGTGGCGCTGTCGGGCGTGAAACCGCGGCTGACGAACGGCACCCAGAACCGGGCCGACTGCGCGGCCACCACGTGATCGCCGGCGAGGGCGAGCGCGACGCCGATGCCGGCCGCGTACCCTTGCACACCGCTGACGATCGGGATCTCGGACTCGAACAGCGTCCGGACCATTCGGTGCGCCGACGCGCGCAGGCTGCGCTGGAGGTGGCCGGTCCGCGGCCGTGCCGGGGGCGCCTCGCCGTCGCGGGGCGCGCTGCCGGTACCGATCTCCGCGCCGGAGCAGAAGTGATCGCCCCGGCCCCGCAGCACCACCACCCTGACCGCGTCGTCGGCGACCGCGTCGTCGACCGCATCGGCGACAGCTTCGAACATCGCGATGGTCATCGCGTTGCGCTTGTCGGCTCGATCGAGCGTGATGCGTCGCACGGCGCCGTCGTCGAGCACCTCGACGTCCGCGTGGCTCACGACGGGATCCGTTCGAGGACGGGTGCGAGCCCACGGTCGTTGGGATCGTGGGCGAGGTACGTCGTCACGGCGATCGCGTCGACATGATCGGGCAACTCGTCGGCCTGGTCGTCGACGCACACGTCGGGTCGATGAGCACGCGCGAGATGCGTGACGACGTAGCGACCGTCGGGGTCGCGCTCGTCCTTGTCGTAGAAGGCGTGCACGAGATGCTCGATCTCGTGGGCCTCGGCGCGACGGCGCGCGTACGCACCTCCGCCTGCGCTCCAGAGCACCACAGTGGCGTCGACCGCCCGGAGCTGTTCGAGCACCGACCGAGCCAGCGGGCGGAGTGAGCCACCGGTGAGCGCGTCCACCAGGCAGCCGTCGACGTCGAACGCCCACACGGTCGTCATCGTGCGTGCTCGGTCATGTGAGCCGGAGGCGGGAGTTGTCCCACGTGACCAGACGACCGGTGGGCGTGAGGCGCAACATCGCGGAACGCCCGGCGTAGTGCTGCTTCGTCGCGTCGGGCACCTTCTTCCCGCCGAGGTTTGCCGAGCTCATCCGGAAGCCCGCGTACTTCGCGTCGATCGCCGCGCACGCCGCGTCGTACTCGTCGCCCGGTTCGATCAGCTCGACGTCGGCGTGGACCATCACCGCGCAGAGCTCGATCCACTGCTCGCCCCGCTCGACCAGGAACGTGGCGCGCGGGTCGCGCCGCACGTGCTCGACCTTGCGGGTCTTCGCCGGCGTGCGCACGTAGATGTGCCGATCGACGGCCGCGAACCACACCGGCACCGACACCGGCCGGCCGTCGCGCCGCAGCGTCGTGAGGATGCCGGTGTGCGCCGCTTCCAGCTCGGCCCACGCTTCGTCCTCGTCGAGGCGAACTCCCATGCCGGTCCTTCCTAGATGCTGCGGGCTGCGTTGGTCCAGTAGGGCTCGCGGAGACGCCGTTTCTCGATCTTGCCGTTCGGCAGCCGGGGCAGCGCGTCGACGAGGTCGATGCTGCGCGGGCACTTGAAGCGGGCGATGTGAGCGCGGCAGTGTGCGATGAGCGCGTCGGCGAGCTCGGGACCGGCGTCGTACCCGGCTGCGGGTTCGACGATGGCCTTCACCGCTTCGCCCCACTCGTCGTCGGGCACCCCGATCACCGCGACGTCGGCGACCGCCTCGTGGGCGAGGAGGCACGCCTCGACCTCCGCCGGGTAGATGTTCACTCCGCCCGAGATGACCATGTCGATCTTCCGATCACAGAGGAACAGGAAGCCGTCGTCGTCCAGGTAGCCCACGTCGCCCAGCGTGACGAGCGATCCGCGTCGGATGGACGCCGACTTCTCGGCGTCCTTGAAGTACTCGGCCGGCGCGGCGCGTGACGAGCCGAGGTAGATCGCGCCCGGCGTTCCGGCGGGCACTTCTTCGCCGTCGTCGTCGAGGATCCTCACCGTGGCGCCGAGGATCGGACGGCCGACGGTGCCCGGCCTCTGGAGCCACCGGCGCGGCGTGGCGATCGTCGCCGCGCCTTCGGTACCGCCGTAGGTCTCGTACACGACCGGCCCGAACCAGTCCATGATTCGTTGCTTCACGTCGACGGGGCACGGCGCGCCGGTGTGGAAGATGCTCTCGATCGACGACACGTCGGCGCGTGCCTTCATCTCGTCGGGCAGCGCGAGCAACCGCACGAACATGGTCGGCACCATCTGCGTGTTGGTGACGTGGTGTTCGGCGACGAGCGCGAGGAAGCGCTCGGGCGTCCAGCTGCGCATGATCACGACGGTGTGACCCGCGTGCAGCGCGTTCGTCATGCCGACGTACGGGCCCGCGTGGTACATCGGTCCGCACACGAGGTGGACGCCGCGACCGACGGTCACGCCGAAGCCCTGGCATGTCGCGGCGGCGATCTCACCCGCGACGTCGTCGGGGTCGCCATCGGGCAGCGGGCGTCGGACGCCCTTCGGAGTGCCCGTCGTTCCCGACGTGTACATCATCTGGACGCCGGGGCTGCGGGGCGGCGCTTCACCCGGCGGCCACCGGTTCAGATCCGTGAACGGTCGGAAGCCCTCGACGGCGCCGACCGCGAAGCGTCGATCCTCGGGGATGTCGGCCGCGCCCGCCGCTGCTCGGAGGAGGCCGGCGAGGTCCTCGTGGCCGACGAGCACCTTCGCTTCGGAGTTCGCGACGACGTACGCGGCTTCGTCCGGTGCGAGGTGCGAGTTCACCGGCACGAAGTAGAGCCCCGACTCCATCGCCGCGAGCCAGCTCCCGATGAAGGTGCGGTGGTTGGGGAGCACCGCCGCGAGCGCGTCGCCGCGCCGGAGGCCGAGCGCGTGGAGTCCGCGCGCGATCGCGCGGGAGTGATCGAGCAACTCGCCGTAGCTCAGCACGCGCCCGTCGTCGTCGATCACCGCGATCCGTTCTGGATCGGCTTCGGCGATGCGCCAGAACCCGAGGCTCGTGGTGTCCACGGAAAATCAGGGTACTGTTTTCGCCGCATGGACGACGACTTCCGTGACCAGCTGCGCGCCCGGTTCGCCGAGCACCATCCCGGGCCGAGGCCGAAGGGTCGCGAGGAGCGGCTGGCGTGGCAGCGCGCCTACTGCGCGACCGCGGTGGAGCACGGGCTCGCCGGCCCGAGCTGGCCGCGTGAGTACGGCGGGATGGACCTCAGCTTCGAGGAGCAGGTGGTCTACGCCGAGGAGGCGGCGCGGGCGCGGGTCCCGAGCGTGCCCGGCACCGGCGTCGGCATCGCCGGCCCCACGATCATCCGCCACGGCACCGAGGAGCAGCGGCAGCGGTTCCTGCGGCCGATGCTGCGCGCCGACGTCATCTGGGCGCAGGGCTACTCAGAACCGGAGGCGGGATCCGACCTGCCGTCGTTGCGCACCTCCGCGGTGCGCGACGGCGAGCGCTACGTCGTCCACGGTCAGAAGTTGTGGAGCTCGAGCGCGGACATCGCCGACATCTTCTTCACCCTCGTGCGCACCGGTCCGCCCGACTCGGGGCGCGACGGCATCACGTACCTCCTCGTCGACGCGCACGCGCCCGGGGTGACCGTCCGTCCGCTCCGTGACCTCACCGGCGACTCCGGGTTCTGCGAGATCTTCTTCGACGGGGTGGAAGTGCCGATCGAGGATCGGATCGGCGAGGAGAACGAAGGCTGGACGATCACGCGCACCAGCCTCGGGCACGAACGGGCGGCCGGGAGCCTCAACCAAGCGCGCTTCTACGACCGCATCGTCGGCGAGCTCATCGAGCTGGCGCGCGACTTCGGGCGTGCGGAGGAGCCACTCGTGAGGCAGCGCCTGGCGGCGCTGGCCGGTGCCCAGCGAATCATGGTGCTCAACGCGGCCCGCACCATCGGGACGATCGTGCGCGACGGCGAGCCCGGCGCTGGTTCGTCGACCTCACGCCTGTTCAACACCATGTTCGAGCAGCAACTGCACGAGTTCGCGGTCGACCTCGAGGGTCCGCTCGGCGTGTTGGATCGCCGCGACCCCCACGCGGTGCAGCGTGGCCGGTGGACGTGGGGGTTCCTGCGGACCCGGGCGTCGACGATCGGCGCCGGCACCGCCGAGATCCAGCGCAACACGATCGCCGAACGGGTGCTCGGCTTGCCCCACGACTGACCCCCATGACGGAACCGGCTTGACGGCGTCAGAGCCCCCGAACGACGCCAGTTCAGAAAGGGGAGGGAGGGGGAGGGGGAGGGGACGGGCGGGGTTCAGCGCTGGTCGAGGAAGGCCTTGGCCGCGGTGATCGCCTCGTCGGACCCGCTGCACTCGGCGAAACGCGACGTCTCCGCGTCGAGGTACTCGGAGAGCGAGAGGGTGGTCGCGTCGTTGAGGTTCTGCTTCATCAGGCGTGCGGCCGTTGGCGGCGTCGCCGCGAGACGGGCGGCGACGCGGTCGACGTGCGCGGTCAGCACGTCGTCGTCGACGACGTCGCTCACCAGCCCGATGCGACGCGCTTCGTCGGCATCGACGCGATCACCGAGCAGGAGCAGCTCGCGCACCTTGGCCGGACCGACGGCTCTCGTGAGCACCCACGCGCTGCCGTGGTCGCCCGAGCTGCCGACGCGCAGGAAGGCGCTGACGAAGACCGCGGACCGCGCCGCGTAGCGCAGGTCGCAGGCGCACGCGAACGACAGGCCCGCGCCCGCGCAGGGCCCGTTCACCGCGGCGATCGTGAGCGCGGGCATGGTGTGGAGGAGCTCCGACACCTCCATGAGCGCGCGGAGGTCGATCGGTTCGCCGTCTCCGCCGCCGCGGTCGCCCGTCATCACGGTCACGTCGCCGCCGGCGCAGAACCCGCGCCCGGCGCCGCTGAGGACGACCACGCGCACGGACTCGTTCGTCCCGAGGTCGCGCAGCGCGTCCCGCAGCGCAAGCGCGTGTTCGAGATCGAGCGCGTTGAGCTTCTCCGGGCGGTTGAGCGTGACCGTGACGACGGCGCCGTCGTGCTCGACGTCGATGCTCAGGACCGGCCCGCCTTCGCCGCTTCCACGAGCTCGAAGATCTGCTCGGGTCCGAGCGGGGTGGTCGTGGCCTTCACCCCGAGGGGCCGCAGCGCGTCGGCCACCGCGTTGGCGACGGCCGCGTGCGCGCCGATCGCACCGCCCTCGCCCATGCCCTTGTAACCACCCGGGTTGGTCGTGGACACGGTTTCGATGTGACCCACCTCGATCTCGGGCACCTCCGAGGTGGTCGGGGGCAGGTAGTCCATGAAGGTCGTGGTGAGCGGGGTGCCCTCGTCGTCGTACACGAAGTCCTCGAGCAGCACGCCCCCGAGCCCCTGCACCACGCCGCCGAAGATCTGGCCCTCGACGACCATGGGGTTGATCATCCGCCCGCAGTCCTCCGAGACCACGTAGCGCTTGACCTCGGGGATCCAGGAGTCGGCATCGACCTCGACGACGCAGACGTGCGTCGCGTTCGACCAGGTGGGGAACTGGGTGGGCCGGAACCGCACCGTCGCTTCCAGCCCCGCGTCGATCTCACCCGGCAGGTTGTGGGCGTCGAGGAGCGCCTGCTTGGCGACGTCGCGCATGCTGACCGACTTCGACGGCGTGCCCCGCACCGACACGACGCTCTCGGCGATCTCGAGGTCTTCCGGCGCGGCTTCCATCATGTGCGCGGCGATCGTCAGCACCTTCTCACGCACTGCGACCGTCGCCTCCCGGGCCGCGCCGCCGGCCACGACCGCAGTGCGGCTGCCACCGGTACCCGGCCCGTAG
This sequence comes from uncultured Actinomycetes bacterium, assembly GCA_963841415.1. Lineage (GTDB taxonomy): Bacteria > Actinomycetota > Acidimicrobiia > IMCC26256 > DASPTH01 > DASUAS01. The sequence continues at coordinate 93,480 of CAWJCN010000001.1, forward strand.
GGCGTCGCGTGCGAGTCGGCCTGCACGATGGTCACGTCGTCGTACGACACACCGAGGTGTTCGGCGACGATCTGCGCCATGGTGGTCTCGATGCTCTGACCGTGCGACGTGGTGCCGAGGTACGCGACGACGCGTCCGCTGGTGTCGACCTTCACCGTGGCCGCTTCGGTGGCGAGCGAGTTGCCGCCCATCGACGTGGGTTCGACGTACGAGCAGATCCCGATGCCGAGGTAGCGACCTTCGGCGCGGAGACGTTCCTGCTCCTGGCGCAACTCGTCGTAGCCGACGATCTCGAGGGCCTGCTCGAGCGTCTCGAGCGGCGTGATCTCCTGGAAGACGTTGCCGGTGGGTGACGTGAAGGGCAGGTCACCCTCCGAGAGCAGGTTGCGGCGCCGGAACTCGGCCGGGTCGAGACCGATCTCGCGCGCGGTGTGGTCGATCGCGACCTCGCGTGCCGTGGTCTCGAACATCCACGGCCCGCGGTAGGCGGCCTTGCCCATCGTGTTGGTCCAGGCCATCTCCATCCCGAAGCCGTAGCGCGGGATCTTGTACGGCCCCGGGACGAGCATGGGGTCGAGCGCGGCCGGGCACACCGCGTACGCGCCGATGTCGGCCTGGTGGTCGGCGGTGATCGCCTGGATCACGCCGTCCGAATCGACGGCCAGCCGGACGTGCGCGTGCTCGTTGCGCGAGTGGCCGGCCGACAACAGGTTCTCGCGCCGGTCCTCGATCCACTTCACCGGCCGCCCCAGCAGGTACGAGGCCAGCGCCACGGCGCACTCCTCCCGGTACACGAACATCTTCTGGCCGAACCCACCGCCGACGTCGCGTGCGGTGACGCGCACGTTGCCGTCCGGAACCTGCAGGTACCGCGAGAAGAAGTTCCGGGTCTCGTGCACGGACTGCGTGGCGCACACGATGTCGAGCTCCTGCCGGCCGGCGTGGTACGACACCATGATCCCGCGGGTCTCCATCGGCATCGCGACGTAGCGGTTCTGCACGACGTCGCACTCGACCACGTTCGCCGCGTTCGCGAACGCGTCGTCGAGGTCGGGGGACAGGGCCATGAACGGCACGGCCGCCATCGCGTTGGATTCGAGACCCCAACCGGCGTGGACGATGTTCTCGGTGTCGGCCGCGGCCGACCGGTAGTCGACCACAGCTTGCTGCGGTTCGTAGTCGACCTCGATCATCTCGCAGGCGTCCTCGGCGAGGTAGCGGGTCTCCGCGATCACGACCGCGACCGGGTCGCCCACGTAGCGGACGTCGGTGATGGCGAGCGGTGGGGGCACGACCAGCTCCTCGCCCAGCATGGCGTGGTAGGCGGGACCGATCAGCCCGTTGAAGTCCTCCCACGTGTGGACGGCGACGACGCCGGGCATCTCCTTCGCCGCGCTGGTGTCGATGCGGGTGACCGCGGCCCGGGCCAGGTCGCTGCGCAGGAACGCCGCGTGCAGGAGCCCGTGCACCTTCACGTCATCGACGTAGAGCCCATGGCCGGTGAGGAGGCGCTGGTCCTCCTTGCGGCTGACGGATTGGCCGAGGTAGCGCGCGGCGACGGGCGAGACGGGCGTCGTGGTCATGCGCGGGAATCTACGCGCGTTCGGCGTGCCGCCGCAGGGGCGGGCGCAGGTTGCAGTCAGACGCGCTCGACGATGGTGCCCGTCCCGAGCCCACCGCCGCAGCACATCGTGATCAGCGCCCGCTGCTGGCCGGAGCGTTGGAGCTCGTGCAGGGCCTTCGTGAGCAGGATCGTGCCGGTGCCGCCGAGGGGGTGGCCCAGCGCGATCGCGCCGCCGTTGGGGTTGACCCGGGCCATGTCGGCGCCGGTGGCCCGCTGCCAGCCGAGCACGACCGACGCGAACGCCTCGTTGATCTCCACCAGGTCGATGTCGTCGATGGTGAGCTTGTTCCGTGCCAGCAGGTGCTCGGTGGCCGGGATCGGGCCGGTGAGCATCAGCACCGGGTCGCTGCCCTGGATGCAGGTGTCGACGATGCGGGCCATCGGCTCGAGCCCGAGCGCGTCGGCCTTGTCGGCGGTCATGAGCAGCAGTGCGCCGGCGCCGTCGCTGATCTGGCTGGCGCTGCCGGCGGTGTGGAACGCGGGATCGCGATCGAGCACCGGCTTCAGGTTGGCCAGCGCCTCCAGGGTGGTCTCACGGAGTCCCTCGTCGCGCGACACGGTCTTGGTGCCGTTGATCTCGCCCTGGTCGTCACGCGTCGGCGCGTCGATGGGCACGATCTGGGTGTCGAAGCGGCCTTCGGCCCATGCCGCGGCGGCGCGGTCCTGTGACTGCTTGCCGAACGCGTCCAGCTCGGCGCGCTCGATGCCGAAGGTCTCGGCGATGCGCTCGGCGCCCTCGAACTGCGACGTGTTCTCGTAGTGGTCCCAGTAGTTGCGGTTGATCGGCTTGCCGACGAAGGGGTCCTTCGGAACGGTCGAACCCATCGGCACGGCGCTCATCACCTCGACGCCACACGCGACGGCTACGTCGACCACGCCGGCCGCGACGAGCGCCGTCGCCATGTTCGTCGCCTGCTGCGAAGAACCGCACTGCGTGTTGACGGTGGTGGCGGCGGCTTCGAGCGGGAGGCCCGCCTGCAGCCACGCGGTGCGGGTGATGTTGGCCGCCTGCATGCCGACCTGGCCGACGCAGCCGCCCACCACCTGACCGACCTCGGCGGGGTCGATGCCCGACCGGTCGATCACCGAGCGCTGCACGTCGGCGAGCAGATCGGCGGAGTGCATCGCCGAGAGCCCACCGTTGCGGCGGCCGACAGGACTGCGCACTGCCTCCACGACCACGACGTCACGCATGACCCACCGCCTGTCTGCTCGCTGTTCGGCTGTTCCTCTTCGGACCGTCCACGGTACCCGCGACCCACCCGGGAGCCTTCTTCCGCAGCGTGTCCAAGCGCGCCCGAGGCGCATGCGGACGGCGTGCGCCAGAGTCGGGCCGTGGCCACCATCGACTTCGACGGTCGGGTCGTGATCGTCACCGGCGCGGCGAACGGCTTGGGCCGAGCGCACGCGCTCGAGTTCGGGCGACGGGGCGCGTTCGTCGTCGTCAACGACTTCGGCGTCGCGGTCGACGGCAGCAACCCGTCGCACGCGGCCGCCGATCGCGTCGTCTCGGAGATCGAGGCCGCCGGTGGCCGGGCCGTCGCGTCGTACGAGAGCGTCGCCACTCCCGAGGGCGGCGCCGCCATCGTCGCGTCGGCGCTGGCCGCGTTCGGCCGGCTCGACGCAGTGGTCAACAACGCGGGCATCCTCCGCAACAACTCGTTCGCCGAGATGACGCGTGAACAGCTCCTCGGCGTGCTCGACACCCACCTCCTCGGGTCGTTCCACGTGAGCCAACCGGCGTTCCGCGTGATGCGTGATGCCGGGTACGGCCGCTTCGTGTTCACGTCGTCGGGCTCCGGGCTCTTCGGTCTCGCGAACCAGGCGAACTACGTGGCGGCCAAGGCCGGGATCGCGGGCCTGTCGAGCGCGGTCGCGTTGGAGGGCGCGGCGCACGGCATCCGGTCGAACGTCGTCGCGCCCGTCGCGGTCACTCGGATCGCCGCTGGGATGCGCCCCGACGACATCTCCGACACGGACCTCGCGCTCGCCGCTCGCGGCGACCCGAAGCTCGAGTTGCCCACCGAGCCCGAGTTCGTCACGCCGATGGTCGTGTTCCTCGCCAGCGAGGTGTGCGACTTCACCCAGCGGATCTACTCCGCGTCGGGCGGACGGTTCGCGCGCGTCTTCGTGGGCGTGACGCGGGGATGGTACGGCCCGCTCGACCAGCCCGCGTCCGTCGACGACGTGCGCGCACACCTCGCGGAGATCGACGACCGCGGCGAGTACCAGATCCCCACCACGGTCTTCGACGAGAGCGGCGGCATCCGGGAGTGGTTCCCCGCGTGAGCAGCAACGGGAGGCGCGCGCATGCCTGACTACGACTACATCGTGGTCGGCGCAGGATCGGCCGGATGTGTGTTGGCCGACCGCCTCACCGCCGACGGCACGACGTCGGTGCTCCTCGTCGAGGCGGGCGGCCGCGACCGGAACCCGATGATCCACGTCCCCAAGGGCTTCGGGAAGCTCCTCGGCGATCCGCGCTACGTGTGGCACGTCCCCACACAGCCGTTCGGTCCGACCGACAAGGTCGAGCACTGGGTGCGGGGCAAGGTGCTCGGCGGCTCCAGCTCGGTGAACGGCATGGTCTACAACCGGGGCAGCCGAGCCGACTGGGACTCGATCGAAGCGCTCGGCAACCGGGGGTGGGGTTGGTCGTCGATCCTGCCGCTCTACCGGGAGATCGAGGACAACGAGCTCGGCGCATCGGAGATGCGCGGCGCCGGCGGACCGCTCCACATCTCCACCGCGCGCGACACCGACGTGCTGTGCGACGACGTCATCGCGTCGGCCGGTGAACTGGGCATGCGCCGGGTCGACGACCTCAACGCGAGCGACGACGAGCGCATCGGATACACGATGGCGACCATCCGCAAGGGTCGGCGGGTGAGCGCGGCCGACGCGTTCCTCCACCCCGCGGAGTCGCGACCCAATCTCACCGTGGCGGTCGACTCCTTGGCCACGCGCGTGGTCTTCGACGGCGACCGCGCCGCCGGCGTGGAGGTGCGCACCGGGAGCGTCGTGGTGGAGCACCGCGCCGCGCGTGAGGTCGTCCTGTGCCTCGGTAGCCTCCAGACGCCACACCTGCTGCACCTGTCCGGGATCGGCCCCGCCGACGACCTGCGCGCCGCCGGCGTCGACGTGCGCGTCGACCGACCCAACGTCGGGGCGCGGATGCGCGAGCACCGCTGCTTCGTGGTGCAGTACCGCTTGAACGAGAACCTCGGGTACAACCGGTTGCTCCACACGAAGATGCAGCAGAACGTCAGTGGCGCGAAGTACCTCGTCACGAAGCACGGGCCGCTCGCCGCACCCGCGTACGACGTGATCGGCTTCCTGAAGACCCAGCCCGGCCTCGAGCGGCCCGATGCGCAGATCCTCATGGGCCCGTTCTCGGCTGCTCCCTACGAGGCGGGCGGTGAGATCGGCCTGGAGCGCGAGCCGGGCGTTCAGTGCATCGGGTTCATCCTGCGCCCCGACAGCGAAGGCCGGGTGCGACTCGCCTCCGCCGATCCGGCCGCGCCGCCGGAGGTCACCGCCGAGTACTACACCACCGACCACGACCGGCAGGTTGGTGTCGGGTTGTTCCGGAAGATGCGCGAGCTGTTCGCGGCTGCGCCCATCGCCAAGCGGATCGACCACGAGACGATGCCCGGGCGCGCGGTCGTCGACGACCAGGCGATCATCGACGCCGCGCTCGAGCACGGGTACTGCGGGTATCACGCGATCGGGACGTGCGCGATGGGTTCCTCGGACGACGACGTCGTCGACGCGCAGCTGCGCGTGCGCGGCGTCGACGGACTGCGCGTGATGGACGCGTCGGTCCTCCCCGTGATGGTCTCGGGCAACCTCAACGGTCCGGTCATGGTCATGGCGGCGCGGCTTGCGCAGATGCTCACCGGCTCCGAGGGTGAGTCCGAGGGTGAGGAGGCGAGCGAGTGACGTTGCACCTCGAGGACCTCGCCGATCCGACCTTCGATCCGTACCTGTCCGACGAGCTCGTGTTCGGTGATCTCGCCGATCCGTACGCCCGGATCGCCGACCTGCGCGCCGAGGCGCCGGTCGTCGAGGCCGACTACCGCGTGATCATGGGCATCCCCACGATGCCGAGCGACGAAGCGCTGCGGCACTATACGGTGCTGTCGTTCGCCGGGGTCGACGAGATCCTCAACGACCCGGTGACGTTCTCGAACCGCTCGTTCGAACCGACGTTGGGTGCCGCGTTCGGGCACACGGTCAGCGTCATGGACCCGCCCGAGCACACGCGGTACCGACGCATCCTCCAGCAGGCCTTCCGGCCTGCGATCGTCCAGCAATGGGGCGCCGACATCGTGGGCCCGGTCGTCGACGAGCTGCTCGGCGTGTTCCGCGATCAGGGACGGGCCGAGCTGGTCGAGCAGTTCGCGCGGCCCTACCCGTTCAACGTGATCTACCGGATGCTCGGGTTGCCGCGCGACGAGATCGAGACGTTCTACAAGCTCACGGTCGCGCAGATCATCACGTACCCCGACATGACGAACGCGCTCGACGCGTCGGCGAAGCTCGGCCGCTACTTCTCGACCATGCTCGACGAGCGGCGCGCCTCGCCCGGGATCGACGTGGTGAGCGTGCTCGCCACCACCGAGGTCGACGGGAACCCGCTGCCCGACGAAGTGGCGATCTCGTTCCTCCGCCAGCTGATCAACGCCGGCGGCGACACGACGTTCCGCACCACGAGCGTGCTCCTCACCGGCCTGCTCGCGAATCCGGAACAACTCGACGCGGTGCGCGCCGACCGCTCGCTCGTCCCCGCCGCCATCGAGGAAGCGCTGCGGTGGGACGGTCCGGTGCTGGCGAGCAGTCGCCTCGCCACCACCGACGCCGTCGTCGACGGTGTTCCGATCCCCGCGGGCGCGTTCATCGACCTCCTCTACGGCGCGGCCAACCACGATCCCGCGGTGTTCCCCGACCCCGAGCGGTTCGACCTCCACCGACCGAAGCACCGCCACTTCGGGTTCGCGTTCGGGGTCCACAACTGCCTCGGCCAGGCGCTGGCCCGCTTGGAGATGACCCGCGCCCTCGGCGCGGTGCTCGATGAGCTGCCCGGCGTCCGGCTCGACCCGCAGTGCACGACACCGCACCCCCGTGGCGCGCTCATGCGCACGCCCAAGGAGCTCCCGGTCCTCTTCGAGTGATCGGTCACCGCGTGCAAGAGTGCGGCACGTGACACCGATCGTTCTCGTCCACGGTGGCGGCCTCGACCGCCGGTGCTGGGATCCCACCCGGGCGTTCCTCGCCGCTCCGTCGATCGCCGTCGACCTGCCCGGTCGCGGCGCGCATCCCGCCGATCTCTCGACGGTGACCTTCGCCGACTGCGCGGCGGCGGTGCGTGACGACGTCGACGCCGCCGGCTACGACGAGTTCGTGCTGGTCGGCCACTCGTTGGCGGGGTGCTCGATGCCGGCGATGATCGGTCTGCTCGGCGCGCGCGTGCTCCACGCCGTCTTCGTCGCGTGCACGGTTCCCGAACAGGGGAAGTCCGCGTTCGACACCCTCGATCCGGAGATCCAGGCGATGGCCGGCGAAGCGGCGCCAACCGACACGCCGCAGACCATGAGCGGAGAGCTCGCGAAGATCGTCCTCGGCAACGACCTCACCGACGAGCAGCTCGCGTTCTGCGTCGAGCGGCTGGTGCCGGAGGCGCCGCACCTGTCGAACGATCCCGTCGACATCTCGCCACTGCGTCCCTCCCTGCCGTCGACGTGGGTGCGCACGCTCCAGGACATGATCGTGGCGGCGAACAAGCAGCTCCGCTTCGCCAAGAACGTCAGCCCGTCCTGTCGTGTCGTCGACCTCGACGCGGGTCACATGTGCATGGTCGGACAGCCGGAGAACACCGCGGCCATCCTCGACGGGATCGCGGCGTCACCTGGAGGGTGACAGCGCCTCCAACGCGAGGATGAGCGACTGCGTGCCGTCGCGCCCGTGGCCCTGCGCTTGCAGCGCCACGTAGAGCTGACGCGCGAGGGCGAGGCCGGGCAGCGCGAGCTGCAGGCGCGCCGCCTCGTCGAGCACGATCGCCATGTCCTTCACGAAGTGGTCGACGAAGAAGCCGGGCGCGTAGTCGCCGGCGACAATGCGCGGCGCGAGGTTCGACAACGCCCAGCTGGCGGCGGCACCGCTCGAGACCGACGCCAGCACCGCGTGCACGTCGAGTCCGGCGCGCGTCGCGTACAGGAGCCCCTCGCACACCGCGACGATGTTGCCGGCGACGAGGATCTGGTTGACGAGCTTCGTGTGCTGTCCCGACCCGGCGGGGCCTTGGTGGACGACGGAGCGGCCCATCACGTCGAACAGCGGCCGCACGCGGTCGTGCACGGGCGCGTCTCCGCCGACCATGATCGACAGCGACCCGTTGCGCGCACCGACGTCGCCACCGGACACCGGCGCGTCGAGCGCGTGGGCGCCGATGCTGGTTGCTCGAGCCGCGATCTCCACCGCGAGCGACGGCGTGCTGGTCGTCATGTCGACGACGACTCCGTCGGGGCGCAACGACGAGAGCACACCGTCGGCCCCGAGCACGACCTCCTCCACCTCGCTCGGGTAGCCGACCATCACGAACACGACGTCGCTGTTCGCCCCGGCTGCGGCGGGGGAGTCGGCCCAGGTCGCACCCCGCGCGAGCAGTTGCTCCGCCTTCTCCCGGGTGCGGGTGGTCACCGTGACGGCGTGCCCCGCGTCGAGCAACCGGGCGCACATGCTCGCCCCCATCACCCCGGTGCCGATCCAACCGATCCGTGTCTCCGCCATGAGAGCGAGTTCTAGTGCGAGCCGACCGAGGCGAGAAATTGGTCCGAGCCCAGATTTCGGTTACGGTCGGCGTGCACGCACGGGTGCACTCCACGTACCGCCGCACCGGAGGAAGAGGCCATGCTCGACAACGGCACGCTCGTCATCGACGCGGACTCGCACTGGACCGAGCCGCACGACCTCTTCACCCGCGTCGCGCCGGCCAAGTACCGCGACCGCGTGCCGCGCGTCGAGCAGATCGACGGCGTCCCGAAGTGGGTCTTCGACGGGCACGAGCTCGGCCAGGCGACCGCGGCGGGCGTCATCGGACGCGACGGAACGAAGGAGAGCGCCGACCTCGCGCTGAACCACTGGACCATCGACCAGATCCACGAAGGCGCTTACAACCCGAAGGTGCGCCTCGAGGTGCTCGACGAGTGCGGCATCGACGCGCAGATCATCTTCCCGAGCACCATCGGACTCGGTGGTCAAGACCTCGGCGCGGTCGACGACGAGGCGCTGTGCCGTGCGGTGATCGAGATGTACAACGACCAGATGGCGGAGATCCAGGCCGAGTCGGGCAACCGCCTGCTCCCCATGCCGCTGATGCCGGCGTGGGATGTCGACACGTGCGTCGCCGAAGCGCAGCGCGTCGCCGCGCTCGGCGCGCGCGGCGTCAACATGACGTCCGACCCGCAGGACCTCGGCGCACCCGACCTCGCCAACCGTGCGTGGGACCCGTTCTGGGCCACCTGCGCGGAGCTCCAGCTGCCGGTGCACTTCCACATCGGCGCCAGCATGACGGCCATGACCTTCTACGGGGAGTACCCGTGGGAGTCGCACCCCATGGACACCAAGCTCGCGATCTGCGGCACCCTGCTGTTCATCGGCAACGCCCGCGTCGTGACCAACGCGATCCTGTCGGGCATGTTCGACCGCCACCCCGACCTGAAGATGGTGTCCGTCGAGAGCGGCGTGGGGTGGATCCCGTTCATCCTCGAAGCACTCGACTACGAGATGTCCGAGAACGCACCCGACGACCTCGCCAAGCTTTCGAAGATGCCGTCCGAGTACTTCGCCAGCAACCTCTACGCGACGTTCTGGTTCGAGAACAACCGCAACAAGCTGCCCGCCCTCATCGAAGCGGTCGGCGAGGACAGCATCCTGTTCGAGACCGACTTCCCCCACCCCACCTGCCTCTACCCGAGCCCGCTCGCCACAGTGAAGGACAAGATGTCCACGCTGTCCGACGCCACGCAGCGCAAGATCTACGGCGAGAACGCGCGCCGGCTCTACCACCTCTGATGGCCGACGCGAGTCCCCTGCCGACGATCGGGCACTGGATCGGCGGCCGCCGCGTCGACGGCGCCGCGGCCCGGCGCGGGCGCGTGTTCGATCCCGCGCGCGGCGTGCAGACCGCGGAGGTCTCGTTCGCATCGCCGGCCGAAGTCGACGCCGCGGTGAAGGTCGCGGTCGCCGCGGCCGCCGAGTGGCGCGACTCCCCGTTGAGTCGCCGCAGTGCGGCGATGTTCCGGTTGCGCGAGCTCGTCGACGCGCACCGCGACGACCTCGCCGCGCTCGTCACCAGCGAACACGGCAAGGTGCTCGACGACGCGCGCGGCGAGGTGGCGCGCGGGCTCGACTGCGTCGAGTTCGCGTGCGGCATCCCGCATCTGCTCAAGGGCGCGCACAGCTCCGAGGTCGCCAGCGGGATCGATGTGCACACCGTGTTGCAGCCGGTCGGTGTTGCGGCCGGCATCACGCCCTTCAACTTCCCGGTGATGGTGCCGCTGTGGATGCTGGCCAACGCGCTGGCGTGCGGCAACGCGTTCGTGCACAAGCCGTCCGAGAAGGATCCGTCGGCGTCGCTCCTCCTCGCCGAGCTCGTCGAGCAGGCCGGTTTCCCCGACGGCGTCCACACCGTCGTGCAGGGCGACGCGGAAGCGGTCGACGCGCTGCTCGGGCATCCCGACATCGACGCGATCTCGTTCGTCGGCAGCACCGCGATCGCGCGTCACGTCTACGAGACCGGGACCAAGCACGGCAAGCGGGTGCAGGCACTCGGCGGAGCCAAGAACCACATGGTCGTGCTCCCGGACGCCGACCTCGACGCCGCCGCCGACGCCGCGGTGTCGGCCGGATACGGCTCCGCGGGGGAGCGGTGCATGGCCATCTCGGTCATCGTCGCGGTGGGCGCAGTGGCCGACCCGTTGGTCGACGCCATCGCGGCGCGCATCCCCGACATCGTCGTCGGGCCCGGCACCGACGCGACGTCGATGATGGGACCGCTCATCACCAGCGAGCACCGCGACCGCGTGTGCTCGTACCTCGCGCGCGCGTCCTCCGAGGGTGCCGCGGTCGTGGTCGACGGCTCACCTCCCACGACGACCGAGCGCGACGGCTTCTTCGTCGGGTGCTCGCTGCTCGACAACGTCGAACCCGGCATGTCGGTGTACGACGACGAGATCTTCGGGCCGGTGCTCAGCGTGGTCCGAGTCCAGTCGTTCGACGACGCGCTGGCGCTCGTGAACGGCAACCCGTACGGCAACGGAGTCGCGCTCTTCTCGCGCGACGGCGGCGCGGCGCGCCGGTTCGAGCGCGAGGTGAACGTCGGGATGGTCGGCATCAACGTGCCCATCCCCGTGCCGGTCGCGTGGCACTCGTTCGGGGGCTGGAAGGCCTCGCTGTTCGGCGACACCCCGATCTACGGGCCCGAGGGCATCCGCTTCTACACGCACCCCAAGGTCGTCACCACGCGCTGGCCCGATCCGGCGTCGAGCGTCATCGACCTCGGCTTCCCGACCAACCACTGAAGACGAACCACGGAAGGGCGGAATGGACATGGAGCGGAGGTGTGGCCGGATGGCCGGGACGCCGCAGCGGAATGGACCGTCGTGATGAACCTCGAGCAACGTTCGGCGATCGTGACGGGCGGCGCGGGCGGACTCGGTGCTGCGACCGTGCGGCACCTGGCCGGGCTCGGCACCGGTGTGGTGGTCTTCGACCGCGACGCCGACCGCGCCGCCGAGTTGGCCAAGGAGCTCGGCGACGGCGTGCTCGCAGTCGACGGTGACGTGAACGACGACGACGACGTGGGCGCGGCGATCGACGCGGCGCGCTCGCTCGCCCCGCTCGGCCTGGTGGTCAACATCGCGGGCGGTGGTCTGGGTGGAGGCCGTACCGTCGGGCGAGACGGCGCGACCCACGACAAGGCCGCGTTCGTCGGCACGATGGAGATGAACGCCTTCGGCACGTTCAACGTGAGCCGCCTCGCCGGCGCGGCGATGGCGGCCAACGAACCCGACTCCGACGGCCAGCGCGGCGTGATCGTCAACACCGGTTCGATCGCGGGCATGGAGGGCCAGACCGGCCAGATCGCCTATGCCGCGGCCAAGGCCGCCATCCTCGGGATGACCCTGCCGATGGCGCGTGACCTGGCGCCCATCGGCGTGCGGGTGTGCGCGATCGCGCCGGGCACGATGGGCACGCCGCTCATGCTGGGCGTGCCCGAGTCCACGCGCGACAAGTTGGTCGAGAACATCGTGTTCCCCAAGCGGATGGGTCGCCCCGAGGAGTTCGCGCTCCTGGTCGAGTCGATCGCCCGCAACCCCTACCTCAACGGTGAGAACATCCGCCTCGACGGGGCGCTGCGGTTCCCGCCCAAGTAGGCGGGCTGCCTGATTCGTGTCAGTATCCCGTGACACGAATGAGGGGAACACGATGACCTCGACGGCGGAGACGGAGCGGAGGCGTGGCCGGAGGGCCGGGACGCCGGAGCGGAGTCGACCATGAGGACGGAGACGGAGCGGAGGCGTGGCCGGAGGGCCGGGACGCCGGAGCGGAGTCGACCATGAGGACGGAGACGGAGCGGAGGCGTGGCCGGAGGGCCGGGACGCCGGAGCGGAGTCGACCATGAGGACGGCCAGCGACCTCTCCTACGACCCGTACGACGTGGGGATCGACGCCGACCCGTATCCCGTGTTCGCGCGGCTGCGGGAGGAAGCGCCTCTCTACTACAACGAGCCCTACGACTTCTACGCGCTGAGCCGCTACGACGACGTCGAGCGCGCGCTGGTCGATCGCGACACCTACATCTCCGGGCGGGGCGGCATCCTCGAGATCATCAAGGCCGGCATCGAGATGCCGCCGGGGATCCTGATCTTCGAAGACCCGCCGACCCATGCGATCCACCGCGGCCTGCTCTCGCGCGTGTTCACGCCCCGGCAGGTCAACGGACTCGAGCCGAAGATCCGCGAGTTCTGCGCGCAGAGCCTCGACCCCCTGGTCGGCGGGCCCGGCTTCGACTTCGTCGCCGACCTCGGTGCGCAGATGCCGATGCGCGTGATCAGCATGCTGCTCGGGATCCCCGACGCCGACCAGGAAGCCGTGCGCGACCACACCGACCGCAACCTGCGCACGAAGCCGGGCGAGCCCCAGAAGGTGTCGGAGAACTTCGTCGACGGCACGATGTTCGCCGAGTACCTCGACTGGCGCGCCGCGCACCCGGCGGACGACATCATGACGCAGCTCATGAACGCCGAGTTCGTGGACGAGACCGGCACGACGCGGACGCTGCGGCGCGAGGAGATCCTCACCTACCTCACCGTTGTCGCCGGGGCGGGCAACGAGACGACCACCCGACTCATCGGGTGGGCGGGCAAGGTGCTGGCCGAGCACCCCGACCAGCGGCGCGAGCTGGTCGACGATCCGACGCTGATCCCGAACGCGATCGAAGAGCTGCTCCGCTTCGAGCCGCCGGCTCCGCACGTCGGGCGGTACGTGGCGAAGGACGTCGAGCTCCACGGCGCGACCGTTCCCGCGGGGAGCGCGATGTTGCTGCTCGTGGGGGCGGCGAACCGCGATGAGCGCCGCCACCCCGACGGCGAGCGCTTCGACCTCCACCGCGAGATCGGCCAGCACCTCACGTTCGGCTACGGCGCGCACTACTGCCTGGGCGCCGCGCTCGGCGCGGCTCGAAGGTCGCGTCGCGCTCGAAGAGGTCCTGCAGCGCTTCCCCGAGTGGGACGTCGACTGGTCGCGCGAGCCGCATCTCGCGCCCACGTCGACCGTCCGCGGCTGGGAGTCGCTGCCTGTCCTGGTGCCCACGAGCGCATGACCGACACCACGCGCACGCGGCGGCGCTACGACAGCCCGGTCCGGCGTCAACGCGCCGAGGAGACCCGCGCGCGGATCCTCACCGCGGGCGCCGAGCTCCTGCACGGCTTCCCGATCTGGAACTGGGCGGCTCTCACCGTTCCCGCGGTCGCCGCGCGCGCGGACGTCAACGAGCGCACCGTGTACCGCTACTTCGCGAGCGAGCGCGCCCTGCGCGACGCGGTGCTCGGTCGGTTGGAGGAGGAGTCGGGGGTCGATGTGGCGGGCCTGCGCCTCGACGACGTCGCTCCGATCACTGCGCGCATGCTCGAGTACGTGTCGTCGTTCCCGGTCGAAGCGCGGGCGCCGCGCGACGCGACGGTCGCGGCTGCCAACGCGCGTCAGCGCGCCGCGCTGCTCGCGGCCATCACACCGGTCGCCGGCCGATGGTCCGACGGCGAGCAGGCGGTCGCGGCGGCGGTGCTCGACGTGCTGTGGAGCGTGGTGTCGTACGAGCGGATGGTGGTCGACTGGGAGCTCGACCCGGAGTCCGCGATCCGTGGCCTGACCTGGGTGATCGAGCTGGTGGAGGCGGCGATCCGCAGCGGGTCACCGCCCGAGAACACGAACCAGACCGTCACCATCACGCCACGTGGACCATTGGGGGAGCAATGACCGCCGTCATGCAGGGAGTCCGCATCCTCGAGGTCGCCGAGCACACCTTCGTGCCGGCCTCCTCGGCCCTCCTCGCCGACTGGGGCGCGGAGGTGATCAAGATCGAGCACGTCGAGCGGGGCGACGCCATGCGCGGGCTCGCGGCGACCGGCGTCGTGGCCGACATGGGCAACGACGTCCACCCGTTGCTCGAGCACTCGAACCGCGGGAAGAAGAGCCTCGGCCTCGATCTCACGCAGCCCGACGGGCTCGCGATCCTGCACCGACTCATCGCGACGTCCGACGTCTTCCTCACCAACAAGCTCCCGCGCGTGCTGAAGAAGCTGCACATCGAGATCGACGACGTGCGCGCGCACAACGAGCAGATCATCTACGTGCGCGGCCACGGCCAGGGTGCACGCGGGCCCGACGCTGACAAGGGCTCGTACGACTCGCTCGCGTTCTGGGCGCGCGCCGGCGTCGCCCTCGGCTGCACGCGTCCCGAGTACGACCTCGTGGTCAACCCACCCGCGCCCGGTTTCGGCGACTCCATCGGCGCGATGACGATCGCGGGCGGGATCATGGGTGCGCTGTTCCACCGGGAGCGCACCGGCGAGGCGACGGTCGTCGACGTGTCCCTGCTCGGCACCGGTCTCTGGGCGATGGGGCAGGCGGTCGCGCTGTCGCTGCTCATGGCCATCCCGTGGACGGCGCCGCCGGCCGACCAGATGCGGTTCAACCCGCTGGTGGCGATGTACGACACGAGCGACGGCCGGCTCCTCTCGCTGTGCTGCCTCCAGGCGGGGCAGTACTGGCCGCCGCTGTGCGAGGCGATCGGTCGTCCCGAGCTGGCCACCGATCCGCGGTTCGCCGATCACGCGTCGCTGCTCGAGCACAGCAGCGAAGCCCAGGAGATCCTGCGCGAGGTGTTCTCGTCGCGCACGGTCGACGAGTGGCGTGCGGCCCTCGCCGACTTCGTCGGCCAGTGGACGGTCGTCCAGCACACCCTCGAAGCCGCAGTTGATCCGCAGTCGGTCGCGAACGGCTACATCCAGGACGTCACCACCGCCGGCGGCACGCCGTTCCAACTGACGGCCGCGCCGGTGCAGTTCGACGAGCAGCCGCCCCGGGCCCGGCGGGCGCCGGAGTTCAACGAGCACGGCGACGCGATCCTCGGCGAGCTCGGGCTCGACTGGGACACGATCGTCGACCTCAAGGTGCGGGGCGTCGTGGCGTGACGCACCGCCTCGAGGTGGAAGGGCTCAGAGCAGGTCGTAGAGCTTGGCGCAGTTCTCCCAGAGGATCTTGGTCTTGTCGTCGTCACCGAAGGGCGTCATCCACTCGTCGGTGAGCGCCTTGCTGTTCGGCCACGTCGTCTCGGAGTGGGGATAGTCGCTCGCCCACATGATGTTGTCGATGCCGATGTGGTGGCGCTCGCGGAGACCGACCGGGTCCTCCATGAACGTGGCGAACACCTGGCGCCGGAAGGAGACGCTGGGCGGCTCGGTGAGCTCGCTCTTCGTCCAGTGCCGGTGCTTCTCCCAGAGGTGGTCCGAGTAGTACTCGAAGAAGGAGATCCAGCCGATCTGACCCTCGACCGCGATGAATCGCAGGTCGGGGTGACGCTGCATCACGAGCCCGTGGATGAGCTCGCTCACCGACTCGGCCATGGTGAGCTTCGACATGACGAGCCCGGTCATGAACTGCGGCGCCGACTCGTAGAGGTTCTTCGTCGGCGTGCCGGGGCGGCGACCGCCCACGTGGAGGCCGATCGGAAGACCCGTCTCCGTGAAGGCGTCCCACAGCGCGTCCCACTGCGGGTTGCCGTACGTGTCGTCGGCGCTCGGGAAGAGCGGGATGTACGCACCCGGGAGGCCGAGCGCCGTCACCTCCCGGACGAACTCCACCGCGAGCTCGGGCGTGTCGACCGGCACCGCGCCCATGCCGAGCAGCCGCTTCGGCGCGTGGGAGCAGAAGTCGGCGAGCCAGCGGTTGTAGCCCCGGAAGCTGGCGATGCGCAGCTCCGCGTCGGCCGTCATCAGCGGGCCGCCGACGTAGAGCACCTCGGCGTCGACGCCGTCGAGGTCCATGTCCTTCAACCGCTCGACCGGGTCGCCGGCACCCGCTCGCTGGTCGTCGAGCCGGCGGACGTTCAGCGAGAACTCCTCGGGCCGCTTTCCCGCGAGGTTGTTGAGCGTGTTGATCGGCGACCGCTTGCCCTCGAACTCCGTGAAGTCGCCCTCGTCGGTGTGGACGATCCGCGGCGCACGCGGCCGCAGTGCTTCGGGGAGGTACTCCTGCCAGGCCTCGACCGGGATCGTGACGTGGGAGTCGGACGAGATGAGCCGGAACTGCGCCATGGTGTCGTCCCCATGTTCGCCGGATTGACCGGACCGCGCCGACAATGTAGAACCACGTTCCGATGTTTGCCAGAACGTGGTTCTGCACCCGATCCGAACCGGGGGTTGCCAGTGGCTTCCGACACGACGTCCGCTCCGGCGGAGAAGGCGTTCACCGGCGTCCGCGTCGTCGAGTTGGCGCAGTGGGTGTTCGTGCCGGTGGCCGGCGCGCTGCTCGCCGACTGGGGTGCCGACGTCGTGCGCATCGAGCGCCCGGAAGGTGATCCGTACCGCGGGTTGATGACCCAGGGGATCGGCACCGACAGCGGCAGTGGCGTCAACCTGTCGATCGCGCTCGCCAACCGGGGGAAGCGCTCGGTCGCGCTCGACCTCCGCACCGAAGGGGGGCGCGAGATCCTCGAGAAGCTCCTCGCCACCGCCGACGTGTTCCTCACCAACTTCCGTCCCGGCGCGCTGTTCCGGCTCGGGCTCGACGCGGAGACGCTGCGCGAGCGATACCCGTCGCTCATCTACGCGCGCGGGCACGGCTACGGCGCACGCGGCCCCGACGCGGACGCGCCCGGGTACGACGCGTCGGCGTTCTGGTCGCGCGGCGGACTTGCGCACGTGCTCACACCCGCGGAGCTCGACCGCCCCATCGGTCAACGCGGTGCCATGGGCGACCGCAACGGCGCGATGGCGCTGGCCTTCGGCATCTCGGCCGCCCTCCTCGAACGCACCCGCACCGGTCGGGGCAAGGTCGTCGACGTCTCGCTGCTCGCGACTGCCATGTGGACGCTCTCGTCCGACGTGCTCTCCGCGCTGCAGGGTGCGCAGCCGCGCGCGATGTCGATGAGCGCGAGCGGGTACGTGAACCCGCTCGTCGGCGTGTACTCGACCAAGGACCAGCGCCACATCTCCCTGGTCTTCCTCGAGGCCGACCGCTACTGGCCCGACTTCTGTCGTCTCATCGGGCGCGAGGAGTTGATCGACGACCCGCGCTTCGTCGATCTCGCGGCACGCAGGGAGCACGCCGAGGCGTGCGTGCAGCTCCTCACCGAGGAGTTCGGGTCGCGCACGTTCGTCGAGTGGAAGGAGCTGCTCGCCGGCATCGACGCGCCGTGGGCGCCGGTGCAGGCGGTCGAGGAGCTCCTCGACGACCCGCAGGTGATCGCCAACGACTACCTCGGCGACGTGGTGATCGACGGCGAATCGGCGTACCGGCTGCCCGCGGTGCCGGTGCAGCTCGACGGCGCCGGGCCTGAGCTGCGGCGGGCGCCGGAGCACGGCGAGCACTCCGAGCTGGTGCTCCTCGAGCTCGGCTACTCGTGGGACGACATCGGCGAGCTGCAGGCCGCGGGGGTGATCCCGTGAGCGGCGTGTCCGCGAGCCGGGTATCCCGGCGAGCAACGAAGCGGGGGCCGCGGCGCCGGCGGCTCGGCCGACCGGTGCCGCATGAGCCGGCGCTCGCGCCGGCGACCCATGGAGACCGCGCCCCGGTGCGCAGCACCGAGAGCGGGCAAGGATGAGCGACGGGAGTGCGCGTCCGGTTCCGGTTCCCGACGATCGGTCGCAGGGGTACTGGGACGCCGCCGCTCAGCACGTGCTCGCGATGGCGCGCTGCTCGCGCTGCGGCACGCTCGCGATGCCCCCGGACATCGTCTGCTCGCAGTGCCACAGCACCGAGCCCGACTTCACCTTCGTGCCCGTCAGCGGCCGCGGTGTCGTGCGGTCGTGGACGGTGATGCACCAGTCGTTCCTCCCCGGCTTCGACGACCTCGTGCCGTTCGTGCTGGTCGACGTCGAGCTCGAGGAACAGGCCGAGCTCCGCACCATCGGACGTCTCCTCGACGGGCCCGACGCGCCGCTGGCGATCGGCACGCGCGTCGTCGTCGCCTTCGAAGATCTCGGCCCGGGCACCTCGGTGCCGGCCTTCGCGCTGGAGACGACGTGAGCGTGAGCGAGCTGGGCGTTCTTCAGAAGGGCGGCCCGGCGAGTAGCGAACGTCCAATGGAGGAGGCGTGAGCGGGCGCTTTGCCGCGTCCGACCAGGTGGCGATCGTCGGGTACGCGCAGTCGCCGGTGGTGCGCCACGCCGACAAGCCACTGGGTGCGATCGCGCTCGACACTGCGCGAGCCGCCGTCGCCGATGCCGGCCTCGAGGTCGCGCAGATCGACGGCTTCACCACCGGTGCGATCTTGCCGACCGCGGGCGCGCACACCATCGAGGACGGCGTGAGCATCGTCAGCGCGAACTGGATGGCGGAGCATCTGGGGGTGAACGCGCGATGGGCGAGCGGCTTCCAGGGTTTCGGCCAGATCCCCGGTTCGGTCCAGCTGGCCGTCAACGCGGTCGCCAGCGGCGCCGCGGACTACGTGCTCCTGCACCGGGCGCTGCACAACCCGGTCGGGAAGTACCACGGCAACCCGATGCACGAGGCGCGCGGCTCGATGCAGTGGATGGCCCCGCAGGGCTACTTCGGCCCGCTCGCGATGATCGCGCTTCCGTACAACGAGTACCTCCAGCGCTACGGCACGTCGCGCGACGAGATGGCCGCGGTCGTGGTCGAGGCGCGCAAGAACGGGGCTCGGATCCCGTGGTCGTTCTGGCGTGACAAGCCCCTCACTGTCGACGACTACCTCGCCGCCCGCGTGATCTCCGACCCGATCTGCATGTACGACTGCGACATCCCCGTCGACGGCGTGGCGTCGTTCGTCTTCACTTCTGCGGAGCGCGCGCGCGACCTCCCGCATCACCCGGTGCTCGTGAGTGGCTTCGGGATGGGGACGCCGACGACGCGACGCATTCCGCAGCACTGGCCACTCGACGACATCATGGACACCGCGTTCGAAACCACCCGCCGTCTCTGGGAGCACTCGGGTCTCGGGCCTGACGACGTCGACCTGCCGCAGGTCTACGACGGTTTCTCGCCGTTCGTCTGGTTCTGGCTCGAGGCGTTGGGCTTCTGCCCGGTCGGGGAGGCGCACGCGTTCGTGACCGGCGGCGGGATCGACTCCGATGCGCCCGGCGCCGTGCCTGCGCTCTCGGGTGGTGGGGCGCTCGGCAACGGCCGCATGCACGGCGTGCCCCAGATGCTCGAGGTCTACCTTCAGCTTTCGGGCCGGGCCGGCCACCGCCAACGCGAGGGCGCGGAGGTCGGGGTGGCGTGCCACAGCTCGCCCCACTACGGCGGTGCCGTCGCCTACCGCCGAGCTTGACCCCTTGCGAGCTAGCACATTCCGTGATAGGTAGAACGTCGTTCTGATGCGCCAGACCACGTTCTGGCGTACCTGTGCCGTGACATGCACGGCGTCGTGACGCCAACAGCCATATGGGGGGAGTGCTCGTGGGTGTGATCACCGAACGGCGGTCGTACGTGGCGGGCCGGTGGGTCGAGGGCGACGAGGCCCTCCGGGTGGAGAACCCCGCCGACGAGACGCAGGTGGCCGAGCTGTCGGTGACGCCCGAGGCCGAGTTCCGGCGGGCGATCGCGGAGGCCCGCCGGGCGTTCGACACGGGTCCCTGGCCGTCGATGTCGCCGGCGGAGCGGGCCCGGCTGGTGCACGCGCTGGTGGATCACATCGAAGCGAACGGCGACGACCTCGTCGCGACGATGGTCGCGGAGGCGGGTCAGCCCACGCTGTTCGCCGAGGGCATGCAGCTGCGCAGCGGTGCGGCGCTGGCGCGCAACACGATCGACCTCTACCTCTCCATGTCGCATGAGGACTTCAACCCGGTGCCGGTCGACGAGCTGGTCACCGGTCGGGTCGCGCTCAGCATCCGTCGCCACGAGCCGGTCGGCGTGGTCACCGCGATCACGCCGTACAACGCCGCCGTGTTGATGGCGTTCCAGAAGTTGATCCCCGCGCTGATGGCGGGCAACACGGTGATCCTGCGCCCGAGCCCGCTCACGCCGATCTCGTCGCTGGTGTTCGGCGCCGCCGCCGACGCGGCCGGCCTGCCGCCGGGCGTGCTGAGCGTCGTGGTCGAGGCCGGCGCCCGCGGCGCCGAGGTGCTCACCACCGATCCGGCGGTCGACATGGTGTCGTTCACCGGGTCGACGACGGTCGGCAAGCACATCCTGGCCCAGGCCGCGCCCACCGTGAAGCGGGTCGCGCTCGAGCTCGGTGGCAAGTCGGCGCAGATCTACCTCCCCGACGCGGTGGAACACGCGGCGGCGGGAGCGATGATGGTGGTCGCGATGACCGCGGGCCAGGCGTGCGTGGCGGCGACGCGCATGGTGGTGCCGCGGGACCAGAAGGACGACGTGCTGAACGCGGTGAGCGGCGCGTATTCGTCGCTGACGGTGGGTGCACCGACGGATCCGACATCGATGATGGGCCCGGTCATCAGCGCCGCGCAGCGCGACCGCTGCGAGCGTTTCGTCGGTCTCGCCGAAGAGTACGGCGGCAAGATCGCGCAGGGCGGCGGTCGCCCGGCCAGGTTCGACAAGGGCTACTACTTCGAGCCGACCGTGCTCGATCTGCCTGACAACGCCAACCCGGCTGCGCAGGAGGAGATCTTCGGCCCGGTGATCGGTGTGCTGTCGTACGACGATGTCGACGACGCGGTGCGCATCGCCAACGACAGCGTGTACGGGCTCTCGGCGCAGGTGTACGGAAAGGACGTCGCCGCCGCCACCGCGGTGGCGCGCCATCTGCGCGCCGGGGCGGTCAACGTCAACTCGTCGGTGTTCAGCGCGTACGCACCCGGTGGTGGTTACAAGCAGAGCGGCCTCGGCCGTGAGCGCGGACCCGAGGGCGTCCGCGCGTTCCAGGAGACGAAGCACATGGCGATCGGAGAGCTGAAATGACAGAGACCTACAACCTCGACTGGCTCATCTCGGTCGACGACCACATCCTCGAGCCGCCGAACCTCTGGGTCGACCGCGTGCCCGCGAAGGATCGCGACCGCGCGCCGCACATGATCCGGGAGCAGGGTCAGCAGTACTGGGTCTACGAAGACAAGCGCATGCCCACCTCCGGCCTGAGCGCGGTCGTCGGCAAAGCCAAGGAGGAGTTCAGCCCCGAGCCCCTCAACTACGACGAGATGCGCCCCGGGTGTTACGACCCGGTGGCTCGGCTCGACGACATGAACCGCTCCGGCATGCTCGCGTCGTTGTGCTTCCCGACGCTGCCGCGCTTCTGCGGTCAGCTGTTCTACGAGGCCAACGACCGTGACTTCGGTTTCGTGTGCCTCCAGGCCTACAACGACTGGATGATCGAGGACTGGTGCGGTGCGGCGCCGGGCCGGTACATCCCGCTCGTGCTGATCCCGATCTGGGACCCGGCGCTGGCGGCCACGGAGTTGGAACGTTGCGCGGCGAAGGGCGCCAGCGCGTTCTGCTTCTCGGAGAACCCCGAGCCGCTCGGGTTGCCCACCATCCACGATCCCGACCGCTACTGGGATCCCGTCCTCGCGGCAGCCAACGACCTCGAGATGGTCGCGTGCATGCATGTCGGCTCGTCGTCGACGATGCCGGTGATCTCGACCGACGCACCCGGTCTCGCCAACCTCACCTTCGGTGCGATCCGCGCCGCGGGCACGATGCTCGCGTGGCTGTTCAGCGACTGCTTCGAGCGGTTCCCGCAGCTCAAGATCGCGCTCTCCGAGGGCAACATCGGCTGGATGCCCTACTTCATCGAGCGGGCTGAGCAGGTGATCGACAAGCAGCGGCACTGGGCCAAGAACACCAGCGCTGCGTTCTACCAGAACAAGGTCGCCACCAAGCAGTTGATGGCCGATCTCGATCAGCTCGACGTGCGGGCCACGATCCGCGACCACATCTACGGCTGCTTCATCGAAGAGAGCTCCGGGTTGCGGTCGCTCGACATCATCGGCGAGGACAACGTGATGGTCGAGACCGACTACCCCCACAGCGACACCACCTGGCCCAACTGCATCGGTGTGGCGAAGGAGCTGGTCCGCGGCCTGCCGGTCGAGACCCAGTACAAGATCCTGCGCGGGAACGCGGAGCGGCTCTACCGATTCACCCCGGCTGAACCACCGGTGCTCGCGAATGCCTGATGGGGGCGCGGCGCCGACGATCGTCGTCGACCGGGAGCTGTGCATGGGTAGCGGCATGTGCATCGTGTACGCGCCCAACACGTTCGCGCACGACGACGAGACGAAGGCCGTGGTCGTCGATCCGGTCGGTGACTCGATCGACGCGGTGCGCAACGCGGTGCAGGCCTGTCCCACGAGCGCGATCCGCATCGTGAACGACGAGAACGACGAGAACGACGAGAACGACGAGAACGACGAGAACGACGAGAACGACGAGAACGACGAGGGAGCGTGAGCATGTTGCTGGAGGGCAAGTCGGCACTGGTTATGGGAGCCGGCTCGGGGGTCGGCCGCGCGTCGGCGGTGCGCTTCGCCGAGGAGGGCGCCAAGGTCGTCGTCGCCGACGTCGATCTCGAGCGCGCCAAGGAGACGGTGCGGCTGATCGAGGCGGCGGGCGGCACGGCCCTGGCAGATCAGTGCGACGTGTCGCAGGAGCCCGACGTCGAAGCAACGATCGCGCTCGCGGTCTCGAGCTTCGGTCGCCTCGACATCATCTTCAACAACGTCGGCGTGCCGACGCCGCGGCCCGGCTTGATCTTCGAGGACCACACCGTCGCCGACTTCGACCGGCTGTTCGCGATCAACGCCAAGGGCGTGTTCCTCGGAAGCAAGCACGCGATCAAGCAGTTCAAGCAGCAGGGTGACGGTGGCGTGATCCTCAACACGGGCTCGGTCGCGGGTCTGGTGTCGTGGGGCGGTGGCGTCTACGGCTCCACCAAGGGCGCGGTGCACCAGCTGACCAAGGCCGCCGCCATCGAAGGCGCGCCGTTCGGCATCCGATGCAACGCGATCTGCCCGGCCGGGATGCCCTACACCAACTTCACCAACGCCATGGGCATGACGGTGACCGACGACGACAAGCAGCAGATGGCCGAGGGTGTCGGTGCGATGCACCCGCTCGGCCGGCCGATCCTCGCCGAGGACTGCGCCGAGGCCGCCGTGTACCTCGTGTCGGACAAGGCGAAGAACGTCACCGGCGCGCTGCTCCCTGTCGACGGCGGGTACGTGGCCAGATGACCGCGGCCGGCGACGCGAAACTCCTCGATCGCGACGAGCTGCGGCGGTTGTTCGACCTCCGCAGCAGCTACAACGCGCGTTCGGGTGGCGGCTACACCGACGACCCCTATCCGAAGTGGCACGAGCTGCGCGCGCAGGCGCCGCTGCACGAGGGCATCGTCCACGACCTCACCGGCTACCCCGGTGACTGGACCTTCCAGGGTTTGCCCTACCCCGACCGGCCGCACTTCTCGACGTTCAGCTACGAGGTGTGCGACGCCGCGCTGCGCGATCCCGACGTGTTCGCGTCCGCGCCGGCCGAGGAGCCGAGCGACAACCGTGAAGCCGCGGTGATGAACAGCATCCTCATGATGGGCGGTGCGCAACACCGTCGCTACCGCGCGCTCGTGCAGCCATCGTTCGTGCCCGCCAAGGCGCAGTGGTGGATCAACAACTGGATCGAGCAGACGGTGCAGGCGTTGATCGACAACTTCGTCGATGACGGCAGCGCGGAGCTCAACGTCGACTTCGCCGCGGCCATCCCGGTGTTGACCATCACGGGCAGCTTCGGCGTGAGCGTGGAGCAGGCGTTGATCATCCGCGAGTCGCTGATGAGCGACCCGATGAAGGTCATCGAGATCCTGGCGCCCATCGTGGCGGCTCGGCGCGAGCACACGGACGACGACCTCATCAGCGTGCTGGTCGAGGCGGAGTACACCGACGAGGACGACGTCGTGCACCGCTTGTCCGATGCCGAGATCTACTCGTTCGCCATGCTCCTGCTGGCGGCCGGCTCCGGCACGACGTGGAAGCAGATGGGCATCACGCTCGCCGCGATCCTCGAACGGCCGGAGGTGCGCGATGCGGTGCGCGACAACCGCGAGCTCGTCCGGCCCGCGATCGAGGAATCGTTGCGCTGGATGGCGACCGACCCGATGTTCTCTCGCCACGTCACGCGCGACGTCGACTTCTACGGGCTGCACCTGCCCGAGGGTTCGGTCATCCACCTCTGCCTCGGTGCTTCCAACCGCGACCCGTCGCGGTGGGAGCAGCCGGACGAGTACGACATCACACGCGCGCCGAAGCCGGCGCTCGCGTTCGGCAGCGGACCACACGTGTGCCTCGGGATGCACGTGGCACGCGCGGAGATGGCCGTCGGCATCAACGCGCTGTTCGACCGGCTGCCTGACCTGCGGCTCGACCCCGACGCCGAGCCGCCCGGCTACATCGGCATGTACGAGCGGGGCGCGACCGCGATCCCCATCGTCTTCGGCTGAGCAAGGAGCATCGACGTGAACGAACCGGGCTACACCGCTCCCGACATCTCGCTGATCGGACAGGACCACATCGACCGCTACCGCGAGACGAACGGCGAGGAGGGCTACCTCTGGAACGGTGCAACCTCGCTGCTCCTCACCACGACCGGACGCAAGAGCGGCGAGCTCCGCACTTCGGCGCTGATCTTCGCCCGCGACGGCGACGACTATCTCGTGGTCGCGTCGATGGGTGGCGCGCCGCAGCACCCGTCGTGGTACCTCAACCTCACCGCGAACCCCGACGCCGAGATCCAGGTGAAGGCCGACGTCATCCCGGTCCGGGCGCACACCTCGTCCGACGAGGAGAAGCCGCGCCTCTGGAAGATCGTCAACGAGGTCTGGCCCAACTACGACGTGTACCAGACCCGTACCGACCGGCAGATCCCCGTGGTGGTGCTGAGCCCGCGATGACTGCCGAACCGGCGTCGCCCACGCCGTGGGCCGAACGAGTCGCCGATCGTTCGGCGAGCGTCCAGCGCTCGCGCGCCCGCCAGATCGAGCAGGCCCAGGCGATCGTGGCCGCAGCCCGGCGGCTCATCGGCGAGCGGGGTGACCAGTTCACGACTCAGGAGCTGGTGAAGGAAGCGGGTGTCGCCCTGCAGACCTTCTACCGGATCTTCGGCGGGAAGGATGAGCTCCTCCTCGCGGTGTTCGAAGACCTGATCTCGGAGAGCTGCGTCGTGTACGAGGAGACGGCGCGCGACTTGCCCGATCCCGTCGCGCGTCTCCATTACTACGTCACCGTGACCGTCAAGAGCCTCGGTGGGGGAGCGCTCGAGGTGGGCCCGCGCTTCACGACCGCTGAACACTGGCGCCTCTACCAGCACTTCCCGGACGAGATGACGCACGCGACGCAGCACTTCGCCGACCTGGTGTTGCGCCAACTCGTCCTCGCGAACGAGGAGGGCCTCCTCGACTCACGCGATACCGAAAAGGACGCGTGGTTCATCACCAAGCTCGTGATGGCGGTCTTCCACCACTACTCCTACGCCGACCCGGGACCCGACGCGGGCGCGATCGGCGAAGACCTCTGGGGGTTCTGCCTCCGCGCACTGGGCGGCACGCCGGGTGCCTGACCGCGTGATCATCGACACCAACGGGGGGAATGCGAAAGTGATGAACGTCCGATCACGAAGGGTGCGTGCGTGCGTCGGCGCGACCATCGGCGAGGCGCCCACGACCATGGCGGTACCAGCATCATGAGCGCAACCAGCGTCACCATCCCCGACACGCTCGACGAGTTGTTCACTCCCGAGTGGCTCAATGCCGCGTTGTCGCCGCGGTTCCCGGGAGTGCAAGTCACCGGGGTGACACGGGGACCCGTCGTCGAGCGGGTGTCGACGAACGCCCGCTTCAAGATCGAGGGTGAGATCCCCGACGGCCTTCCCCCTGCGCTGTGCGCGAAGGGGTACTTCGGCGACGTCGGCCGCGGGAGCGCGCACGCGGGCGTGCCTGAGGCGTCGTTCTACCGCGACCTCTCGCACGCCATCGGCGTCCGCACCCTCAACAGCGTGTGGGCCGACATCGACCCCCGCAGCGGTCACGGCGTCGTGATCACCGAGGACGCGGTCGAAGCGGGCGCAGTGTTCTGCGACGCGCTCGACGAGTGCACCGTGGAACGCACGGCCGACCTGCTCGGCCAGCTCGCGGTGCTGCACGCCTACGCGTGGGAGAACCCGGCGATCGTGCCGGAGAACGACTGGCTCGCGACCCGCTTGGAGTTCATCCTGCACGTGCGCGGGCTGAAGGAGATCAGCGCAAACTTCGACGGACCGAACGGCGCCGGGGTGCCCGACGGCACCCGAAACTCGCAGGCTCTGGTCGACGCGTACGCACGGATCGCGTCACGGGCGCCCGGCCCGGGCTGGACGATCGTCCACGGCGATGCCCACGTCGGCAACACGTTCCTCGACGGTGAGGGAAGAGCGTGCCTGCTCGACTGGCAAGTCACCCAGTACGGGCCGTGGGGCATCGACGTCGGCTACCACATCGCGTCGGCGCTCGAGCCCGACGTGCGGGCCGACAACGAGCGCGATCTGTTGCGGCACTACCTCGACGCGCTCGGCGCCGCCGGGGTCGCCGACGTGCCGTCGTTCGACGTGTCGTGGGACGAGTACCGGAAGGGCATCGTTCACGGGTTCTTCCTCTGGGGGATCACCCAGTACGTGCGTCCCGAGGTGATCGCGCAGTTGCTCCGTCGTCTCGGCACCGCGGCCGACGACCACGGGTCCTACGAGCTGCTCGCCGCGCACGCGCAGCCGTCGTGACCGAAGAGCATCGGAGCGCGACCGGTTCGAGCATCCGTGAACCCAAGACGAAGGCATCGACGCGCCGCATCCCTCGGAGGTCCATGCAGGTTCACCAGGCCGCGGCATGTTGAACGAGAGAGCTGAGTATGGTCCGTCGGCTGGTTGCCGACACTGACGAACATTCCAAGCAACGATTTGGGGGGAGTTTCAATGGGAATCTGTCGAGCTCGCGTTGCGAGCCTCATCGCGGTGCTCATCGCGGCGATCGCAGTGACGGCGTTCGCCGTGCCGGCGCAGGCCGCGTCGTCCGACAGCGCGCTGGGGACGAAGACCCCGGCCAAGGGCACGCCGGTCAAGATCGGTTTGATCACCGACGGGAAGACTTCGGGGACTGACAACACCATCGAGACGCCGGTCACCGAGGCCGCGGTCAAGTGGATCAACCAGTACCGCAACGGGGTCGGTGGCCACCCGATCGACCTCGACATCTGCACCGACGGCGGTGACCCGAGCAAGAGCGCCGACTGCGCGAACCAGATGATCCAGGACGACGTGGCCGCGGTGGTCTTCGGATCGAACCAGTTCGCCCTGAACTCGTGGACGCCGTTGCACGATGCCGGCATCCCGGTGTTCATCTTTGCTGCGGGCACTCCGCAACTGCTCGCCGACACGGCCTCGACCTTCGTCTTCGGCGCCGGTCCGTCGGCCTTCCAGAACCTCATCATCGGTACGGCCAAGGCGCAGAAGACGAAGAAGGCGACCGCGGTGGTGATCGACGTGCCCGCGGCAACGCAGATCTTCGCGGACCCGTCGGTGTACAAGAAGGCAGGCTTGGACTTCTCGATGGTGCCCGTCGCGCTGGGGACGGCCGACATGACGCCTCAGATGCAGAAGGTCGTGACCGACAACCCCAAGGGCGTGGTGCACGTGGTCGGCAACGACTCGTTCTGCATCGCCGCGTTCAACGGGTTGCGCACCGCGGGCTTCGAGGGAAAGGTCACCGCCATCCCGCAGTGCTTCAGCGACGCGACTCGTACCGCGGTACCCGCCGAGTTCCTCAAGGGCATCAAGATCACGGCCTCGTCACCGGTCGACACGCCCAAGGACCCGTCGATCAAGCAGTACTACGCCGTGCTCGACAAGTTCGGGGCGTCGGACGTCGACAAGTCCCGGCAAACGGGCCTTTCCATGTTCGAAGGCATCACGGGTCTTAACGTGGCCACGCAGAACCTGAAGGGCGAGGCGACACCCGCGAGCATCATCGCGGCGGCCAAGGCGATGCCGTGGTCGGTCCTCCCCGGTTCGGGCGGATACCACGTGCGGTGCAACGGCAAGGCCGACCCGACGGTGCCCGCGACGTGCACCGCGGCCACCCTCCTGGCCACGCTGGGCGCCGACGGCAAGGCGACCAAGTACACGGTGGCCGGCGACGCCCAGATCCCCGCTTGACACTCGCGCTCGGGGCCGGTGGGATCTGATCCCGCCGGCCCCGATGCGGCTGTCATCGCTCTGATCGGAACGCAGGGGATTCACATCGTGCACGGTCTCGCATCGTCCTTCCTGGGGCTCGGGAACGGGGGCACCTTCGCGGCGCTCGGGCTCGCGCTCGTCCTCGTCTACCGCACGTCGGGGGTCATCAACTTCGCCACCGGCGCCCAGGCGTTGTACGCCGGCTACACGTACGCGTTCCTGCGTCAGGGCAAGCTCTTCCTGATCATCCCGGGCCTGCCGACGACGGTGGATCTCAACCGCGAGTTCGGCATGCCCGACGCGCTGCTGCTCACGTTGGTGATCTCGGCACTCCTCGGCGCGCTCTTGTACCTGCTCGTGTTCCGACCGCTGCGCTACGCCCCGCCGCTGGCGAAGGCGGTGGCGTCGCTCGGTGTCCTGGTGGTGCTGCAGGGGTTGATGTCGGAGCGGATGGGCACGCTCCCGGTGACCGTGGAGGCGATCTATCCGTCGGAGCGCTGGACCTGGCAGGGCCAGTCGGTGTTGTCCGACCGGATCTACTTGGCGATCACGGTCGTGGTCCTGACGCTGGTGATCACCGCGCTCTACCGGTGGACACGGTTCGGGCTCGACACCCGGGCCACCGCCGAGTCCGAAGCGGGCGCGTACGTGAGCGGGATCTCACCCGACCGGATCGCGCTGCTCAACTGGATGCTCGCGGGTGCCGTCGTCGGTGCAGCCGGGATCCTGATCGCGCCCTTGTCACCGGTGGTTCCGAACACCTACACGCTCTTCGTCGTGCCCGCGCTCGCGGCCGCGGTCGTCGGCCAGTTCCAGCACCCGATCCCCACCGTGATCGCCGGCATCGCCATCGGCATGATCCAGGCCTGGCTGATCTACCTCTCGGGCCAGTACTCGTGGATGCCGCAGTCCGGTGTGGGCGACATGGTGCCCCTCGTCGTGATGCTCGTCGCGCTGCTCATCACCAGCCGCGGGGTCCCTGAGCGGGGCGCGTTGTTGCGGACGCACCTCGGGCGGGCGCCGCGCCCGCGGTCGTACTTCGCGCCGATCGTGGCCGGCTCCGTCGCCGGGGCGGTCGCGCTCTTGGTGACCAGTGGCTCGGCGCGTGCTGCGGTGATCACGACGTTCATCTTCGCGATCCTCGCGCTCTCGCTCGTGGTGGTGACAGGGTATGCGGGCCAGGTGTCGCTCGCGCAGCTTGCGCTCGCGGGTGTCGGCGGGTTCATGTTGAGCTACCTCTCGGTCGACTGGGGCGTGCCGTTCCCGATCGCGCCGCTGCTCGCGGCCACCGCGGCGGCGATCGTGGGTGTGCTCGTGGGGCTCCCCGCCTTGCGGTTGCGGGGCCTCATGCTCGGCGTGGTCACGTTCGCGTTGGCCTTCGGCCTCGAAGCGATCTGGTTCCGCAACGCCGACCTGATCGAGCCCTACGGCAACTCCATCGGCAAGCCCGAAGTCTTCGGCATCAACCTCGGCGTCGGCGCGGGGAAGGACTTCCCGCGCCTGTCCTTCGGATTCACGTGCCTCATCATCTGCGTCGTCGTCGCGGCCGGCGTGGCGGTGCTGCGGAGGAGCGCACTCGGTTCGGCGATGCTCGCGGTCCGCGCCAACGAGCGTTCGGCCGCCGGCATCGGCGTGAACGTCACCTTCGTGAAGGTCATCAGCTTCGCGATCGCGTCGTTCATCGCCGGCATCGGCGGCTGCCTGCTCGCGTACCGCCAGGGCATCATCACCTGGGAGAGCTTCGCCGCGCTCCTCGGCCTTTCTCTCGTCTCGACCGCGTACCTCGCGGGCGTCACCTCGGTGTTCGGCGGTGCCCAGGCGGGCATCATCGCCGCGGGCGGCATCGTCTTCTTCCTCCTCAACGAATGGATCGACCTCAGCGGCGACGCGTTCGTGATCATCAGCGGGGTGCTCGTCATCGTCACGCTCATGCGCAACCCCGAGGGCCTGGCCGCCGGCG
This sequence comes from uncultured Actinomycetes bacterium, assembly GCA_963841415.1. GTDB lineage: Bacteria > Actinomycetota > Acidimicrobiia > IMCC26256 > DASPTH01 > DASUAS01. The sequence goes on from CAWJCN010000001.1 coordinate 124,016, forward strand.
GCCACGAGCTCGCCGACCGGTTCGCGGCGTGGCGGAAGCGCCGGGCCGCCGCCCCGCCGGTCATCGGCCCGGGTCGCGCCGTTGACGCGGTGGCCGCGCCGCTCGTCACGACCGAACGCAGCGCGCCGGCGCCGGATGCGCCGACCGTCCTCGACGTCGAGCACGTCACGGTCCGGTACGGCGTGGTGGTGGCCGTGGACGACCTTTCGCTGCGCGTGCCGGCCGGCGGCATCGTCGGGCTCATCGGCCCCAACGGCGCGGGGAAGACGAGCGCGATCGACGCGATCACCGGCTTCACGAAGGCGACGGGTGCGGTCGCGCTCGGCGACACGCGCATCGACACGCTCAGGTCCCACCAACGGGTGCGGCGCGGGCTCGCTCGCACCTTCCAGGCCCTCGAGCTGTACGACGACCTCAGCGTCGAGGAGAACGTCAGCGCTGCGGCCTACAGCGTCAAGGGCTCCGCCAGGCACGGCGCCGTGCAACGTTCGCTCGACCTCGTCGGCATCGCCGACCTGCGCGACCGCGATGCGGGCGACCTCAGCCAGGGCCAACGCCAACTCGTGTCCATCGCGCGCGCGTGCGCAGCCGGCCCGAAGGTCCTGCTCCTCGACGAACCCGCGGCCGGTCTCGACACCAACGAGAGTCGCTGGCTCGGTGAACGGATCCGCAACATCAGCCTCACCGGAACCGGCATCCTCCTCATCGACCACGACGTCGCGCTTGTTCTCGACGTGTGCGACTACATCTACGTGCTCGACTTCGGTCGCGTCATCGCCGAAGGCGACCCCGCGGCGATCCGTGCCGACCGCCACGTCGCCGACGCGTACCTCGGCCACACCCACGACGCCGCGGCGGCAGGTTCATGACCCCCCGGCTCGAGTGCGCGAGACTCAGCGGCGGGTACGGCACGACCACCGCGTTCCGCGACCTGGACCTCACCGTCGAGGACGGCACCATCAAGGCGCTCCTCGGTCCCAACGGTGCAGGCAAGACCACGCTCCTCCTCACCCTTGCCGGGTTCCTCCCGCCGAAGTCGGGCACGGTCGCGATAGACGGGACGCCACTCAAGACCGGCCGACCGGCGCGCGCGAACAAGGCCGGCATGGTGCTCGTCCCCGACAACCGCAACCTGTTCACCACGCTCTCCGTCGAGGACAACCTCCGCGCGGCATGTCACCGCGGCGGCCCGTCACCGCGCGACATGCTGACGGTGTTCCCATCGCTGGAGGCGCGCTGGAAGCTGCGCGCCGGCGCACTGTCCGGCGGCGAACAACAGATGCTCGCGATGGCCCGCGCGCTCGCGCAAGAACCGCGCGTGCTCCTCATCGACGAGATGAGCATGGGGCTCGCCCCACTCATCGTGGAATCGCTCTTCGAAACCGTCCGAGGGATCGCCCGCGACCACGGATGCTCCGTACTGCTCGTCGAGCAGCACGTCCACCTGGCGCTCTCCGTCGCCGACAGCGCGGCGGTCCTCAACCGCGGCTCGATCGTGCTGCGCGGCGCCGCGTCAGAGCTCCTCGCCGACGAAGCCCGACTGGAAGCGGCCTACCTGGGTTCGCTCGAGCCCATCGAGAGCTGAACGCCATCCGCGACGCCAACGACTTCCGACCTGAACCAGCTTCACCCCGGCGGTGCTGCCCCTTTTCGGCATGGCCCGCGTTCCCCGGTGAAGGGCTGACGCTCACGCCTGGTCGGGGCGCTCCGCCTCCAGATGGAGCGCCCCCTGGGCGGCCTCCGACCCGGCGCGGCCGCCGCCGCTGCCACGCAGGACGAACGCGATGCCGACCGCGATCACCGCGCCCGCCAGCGGACCGGCGACGTACACCCAGTACGCGTGGAAGTCGGCGCCCACGACGTCGGGACCGAACGTGCGCGCCGGATTCATCGACGCGCCGGAGATCGGGCTGCCCCACAGGCCGGCCAGCGCGATGTACCCGCCCACCCCGAGCGCGCCGATCACGCCGAGGTTCTGCGCGCCCGAGGCAGTGCCGAGGATCACGCTGACCAGTCCGAGGGTCAGGATCATCTCCATGAGGAACGCGTCGCCGTTCGTGTAGTGCGCGGCCGGGTAGTTCGAGCCGTAGGTCGCGGACACGTTCACCACCGCTTGGAGGAACCACGCCGCCAATGCAGCACCGCCCAGCTGCACGACGACGTAACCAGGCACCCGCCACCACGGGAAGTCGCGTCGCAGCGCGAACGCGACGCTCACCGCGGGATTGAGGTGCGCGCCCGACACCTTGCCCATGAACAGGATGATCGCCATCACCATCAGGCCCGGCGCGACGACGGCCGCGTTGCGGCTGATCGTGCCGGGGAACGCCTGGCTCATCATCCCGCCGCCGGCGGCCACCAACACCAGGAAGAACGTGCCGAGGAGCTCGGAGCACAGGCGTCGCCACTCCTGCGAGGAGTCCTGGAAGTCTTCCGCCGCCGCCTGGAACGACTGCAGCTCGTTGGCGACGAAGCTCGTCATGGGCACAGAGTGAACCCGATCGGCCGGTCCGCGTCCATTCCGCTCACGCTCATGCGGCCGCCACCACCACGATCACGACGACGACCGCGTTGAAGAACGCGTGCGCGACCATGCCCGGGCCGAGCTTCTCGTAGTGCCAGCGCGTCGCGCCGAGCACGAGGCCGGTGGCGCCGATCGTCACGATCGTGATGACGGCCTGCGCGGCCGTCATGCCCACCCGGTAGTGCACGAGCCCGAAGCAGACCGCTTGCCCGAACAGCGCGACGCGTGCACCGAAGCGGTTCGTGAACGCACCTTGTACGAGCCCGCGGAAGAAGAGCTCTTCGAAGAACGGCGCGCCGACGACCAGGATGAGCGTCATCACGACGATCGGTACGAGGCCGTCGTGCAGGCGGATCACCGGTTCGGCGGTGTTGCGCAACTGCTCCTTCGGGAACAGCTGCGCGATCGCCACGGCGAGCGCGCCGGCGCCGAAGCGCGCGATGAGGCCGATGAGCAACCCGGCGCCGGTCTGCCGGCGCGTGATCCGAGCCAGGCCGAGCTCGCGCAGCGATCCACCCCCGTGGCGGCGCACCGCGATCTTGCACGCGCCGAACAGACACACCCACAGCGCGGCCTGCGCCGCGCACAGCGTCTCGAGGCTGTGGATCGATCCACCGAGGAGCCAGATGACGAGCACGGTGAGCAGCGACGCCGCTTCGGCGGCGACGAACCCGAGGAAGGCGATGCCACCCCCGCGCATGGCGAGGTCGCGGCTGTGACGAGGCGGGATCCACGACCGCTCGGGCACGTCGGCCACCGAGACGAAGCCGGTCCACTGGTACCCGTCCCACCACCGTGCCGGCGACGCGCCCCACGGATCCGGGTACCAGCCGGGCGCGGCGGCCGACCCGTTGCCGTGCAGCGAGGCGACGATCCCGTCGACGAGCTTGTGCAGATCGTTCGGGACGAGGCAGCGCGCCCCGTTCCACTCCTGCGGGATCCCGGCCTGCGTCAGGCGCTCGGCGAGCTGGGCGCGCGACGCGTCGTCCCACGCGTCGAGCCGGTACTCCCAGGCGGGCACCTCGCCGACTGGCTGCGTCACCCCGGTTCCCTCCGTCACCTTTCGGCGGAGGGTCCCCGCACCCGTCCCTCCGTCCTTCTAGCGTACGGAACCAGCGCGATGCCGCGAGCGAGCTGGAGGGGCGCGTGAGCGACGAGACCAACGAGTCGGGCGCCGACCTGCCCGGCGACGGAGCGTCCCCACCGACCGCGAGCGCGCCGGAACCGCCGTGCCCGCCCGAACTCCCGCTCGCGGGTTCCTCGGCACCGCCGCCACCACCGCCACCGGCGCCGCTCCCGCAACCGCCCCCACCGGGGCCAGCGCAGGCGACCACGCCGTCGCAACCCGGCCCACCGCCCACGCTGGCGGCGCCGCCACCCCCGACGCCGGTGGTGGCCCCGCGATGGCGGAGCCTCACCGGCGTGACGACCGCGCTCACCGTGTTCCTGTGGTTCGCCGCCGCTGCGTCGGTCTTCGCCATCGTGGCCTTCGTCGCGCGGATCAACGCGTTGAGCGACATCATCGACGGCACGCTCGACCTCGACACGGTGAACCGCGCGAACGACGCCGACGACCTGGTCCGCGCCGCGTCCGCGATCCTCGCGTTCGTCGGTTTCGTGATCTTCGTGCTCATCATCATCTGGACGTTCCGGGCCGCGAAGAACAACGAAGCACTCGGCCGGATGTACCCGCGACTGAAGCCGGGGTGGGCGATCGCGGGCTGGCTGATCCCGTTCGCCAACGCGGTGATCCCCGTCCTCATCCTGCAGGACCTTTGGCGCGGCTCGGACGCCGCCACCGCGCGCGAGAACCCGACATGGCGTTCCAACTCCGGATCGTCCTTGATCGGCTGGTACTGGGGACTCTTTCTCGTCTCGGCGGTGACGCGGTCGGGGCTCGGACGTTCGAGTGCGCACCTCGACGTGACCGACGAACTGCGCGGCCTCCGTACCCACGACACGATCGCCGTCGTCGGACTGGTCGTGACGATCGCCGCCGCGATCCTCGCCATCCAGGTGGTGCGCCGCATCGCGGCCCGTCAGGAAGGCACCCTGCGCGCCCAGCAGACGGCCTGGAGCGCGCCCCGCTGATCCGCGCCTCGAGGGATCGGGTGCGATCCCCGCGGGCAATGGTGCGCGGCGCGCCCCCGGAATAGGTTCCGGGGATGGACATCAGCTTCACGACGACCCCTCGCCTCGAAGCGCTGCGTCAGGACGTCCGCGACTGGCTCGACGCCGAACTGCCGGCGGAGTTCGAAGGCTTCCAGTGGGACTTCGAGGAGGATCCCGATCGCTGGGCCTTCTACCGCCAGTTCTGGAAGAAGCAGGGCGCGCAGCGCTGGCTCGAACCCACGTGGCCGCGTGAGTACGGCGGTGCCGACATGTCGGCGCGCCAGGCGCGCATCATCCAGGAGGAGCTCGACCGCCGGCGCGCCGGTGGGTTCGCCGGCATCGGCATGCAGGTCGGGCCCGCGATCCTGCGGCTCGGCACCGACGAACAGAAGTCGTACTTCCTGCCCCGCATGGCGGCGGGCGAGATCATGTGGGCCGAGGGCTACACCGAACCGGACGCGGGCTCCGACCTCGCGTCGCTGCGCACGCGCGCGGTGCCCGACGGCGACGAGTGGGTGATCGACGGCCAGAAGACGTTCTGCACCGCGGGACATCACTGCAACTGGATGATCATCGCGGCGCGCACCGATCCCGACGCATCGAAGCGGCACAAGGGCATCAGCTACTTCCTCGCACCGCTCCCGTCGCCGGGCATCGAGCTGCGACCGCTCGAGAACATCGCCGATGGCCGCCAGAACCTGGTGCTCATCGACGGGCTGCGCGTGCCCGCCGACCGGATGCTCGGCGACCTCGATCAGGGATGGCAGCAGGTGTGGTTCGGCCTCGGTGGCAACCCGATCCCGACGTTCGTCGACGACGATCCCGGTCCCGAGGAGGAGTACGAGCCCGGCCCCACCGGCCACGCGTGGGTGCTCGACGAGCTCGTGCGGTACTGCCAGGCGACGACCCGGCACGGGAAGCCGCTCGCCGACGACCCCGTCGTCCGGATGCAGCTCGCCGACCTCGCCATCGGCGTCGAAGTCGAGAAGCTGCTCTGGCACGAGGGGCAGTGCACCTATGGGTTCCACCTGCACTCGGCGATCTTCAAGGAGTTCCAACCCGAGTTCGCGCAGACGTGCATGGAGATCCTCGGACCGCTCGGGCAGATCCAGCGGGGGGAGTGGGCGCCACTGGCGGGTGAGATCGACCGCATCTACCGCCGCTCGTTCGGCAACCACGCCGGTGGCACGTCGCAGGTGAAGCGGATGGTGGTCGCCACCCGCGCCCTCGGTCTTCCGCGGTAGAGGCAGCCGTCGCCATGGCCATCGATCTCACGCTCGACGACGACCAGCTCCTGCTCCAGCAGTCCGCCAACGAGTTCTTCCGCCGCCGCTACCCGTCGGAGGTCGTCCGCGACCTGGAAGCGCGCGACATCGGGTACGCGCCCGAGCACTGGCGCGAGATGGCGGACCTCGGTTGGTTGGGCATCACGATTCCGGCCCAGTACGGAGGTGGGGGCGGTCGCTTCCTCGACCTCTATCCGCTCTACGAGGAGATGGGTCGCTTCCTCGTGCCGAGCCCGCACGTCGACACGGTCGGGGTCGCCGCCGACGTCCTCCTCTCGGTCGGCACCGATGCGCACCGCGCATCCCTGCTCCCGAAGATCGCGGCCGGCGAGCTCCTCGTGATCCCCGCCGTGCTCGAAGCCGACGGCGCGCTCGCGGCCGACGCCATCAGCGGCGCCGCCTCGCGTCGCGGCGACGACTACGTCGTCACCGCGACCAAGGTGCTCGTGCCCTACGCCCGATCGGCCGACTGGTTCCTCGTCCCCGTCCGCACCGACGGCGCCGGTGTCTCGCTGCTGCTCGTGGACGCGCACGCCGACGGCGTGTCGTGCGATCCGCTTCCCAACATCGCCGGTCACGCGCTCTCGGTCGTGCGCCTCGACGGCGTGTCGACCTCGGCGGACAACCTCGTCGGGGTCGCAGGTGGTGGTTGGGCGCCGTTGGCCGACGCGATGCTCAAAGCCGCGGTGCTGCAGACGGCGACCATCGTCGGTGCCGCGAGCGCCGTCCTCGGCATGACGAACCAGTACGCGAAGGACCGCGTGCAGTTCGGGAGTCCGATCGGCCAGTACCAGGCGGTGCAGTACCTCGTCACCGACATCCTCATCGATCTGCACCGCGCGGATCTCCTCGCCCGGCAGGCCGCCTGCCGCATCGACGCGGGCAAGCCGTTCGCACGCGAGGCGGCGATCGCCGTCGCGTTCGGCAAGCAGGCCGCCGCGCATCTGCACCGGCAGGCGCACGAGGTGCACGCGGGTGTGGCTTTCATCGACGAACACGATCTTCAGCTCTACTCCCGCCGTTCGAAGTTCTGGGAGAACCACCTCGGCGACGCGCGCACCTACCAGGAGCTGATCGCCGACGTGATGGCAGACACGCCATGAACCCCGGCTGATGCACGAGCCGGAGGCCGCACCCCGCCGACGCGTTCCGCGCCCCGCCATCGCGGGTACAAGCGTCGGGATGTTCAGTCTGAGCAGTTGCAAGGTCGGCGCGTCGGTCGCGGTGAGCGACATGGCGCGCGCGCCAGTTCTTACGAGGGTGTGCTCGGCCTGGTGGTCGACACCGACTCCGGCGACAACGTCGCGTACCGTTGCGGTGACAGCTCGCTCATCCACGTGTTCCTCTCGCCGAACGCGGGAACGGCGCGGTAACCAGGTCCCGTACTTCAAGGACCCCGACGGCAACGTGCATCACCGCGATACAAGGCAACCATCCATCAAAGGGAACGGGTGAGCGCGGCGCATGGTTCCACGACAGCGAGGGCAACCTCCTCGGCATCGGTCAATCCGTGGACGATCCGAGCTCGTCGTCGTGGAAGTAGGGGACGGGCGAGTTCTGGCCGAGTTGCGTGAGTTGTTCGTTGATCGCGTGCGCGAGGAGGTCGTGGTCGGTCCGGCCCGGTCGGGTGTGACCGCTCAGAAATCGATCGACCGCGTTGGGCGTGGCGTTGCCGCCGAGAGCGAAGTACGCCCACCACAACGCCTCGGAGGTCATGCCCGCCTGCTGGCGGTACGTGTCGATGGTCGACTCCGGTGGCCGGCCGCTCATGCCTTGCTCGGAGGGTCGGGTTCCGTCGATCGGACGAGTTCCAAAGCAATGTCGCGTAGCTTCACGTTGCTGTGTTGTGACGCGCGGCGAAGGACGTCGAACGCGTCGTCGGAACTGCAGCGCTCGCGCGACATGATGATGCCCATCGCCTGGCCGATCACCTGTCGCGTCGCCAACGCATCCAGCAGGTTCTGGTTCGTCGATTCCGAGTCGGTGTAGGCGGCGGCGTTCGCCATGACCGCTCCCGCGTGACGAGCGAACACTCCGGCAAGCTTGACTGCGTCCTCCTCGAACGCGGTGTCGGTCGTCGCGTAGAGGTTCAAGGCGCCCACCGGTCGGCCACGCGCTTCGAGTGGAGTCGACAGCATCTTGGCGACTCCCAGTTCGGTCGCCGCCGCACCGAACTCGGGCCAGCGATCGATCAGGGACGTGCCCGTCTCTCGCTGCAGCATTCCCGTACGGATGGCGTCGACACATGGGCCGCGCCCGGCGTCGTACTGCACGGCGTCGAGATCCCGGACGAGCTCGGACGTGGCGTTTGCGGTGACGACTTGGCCCTGGCGTGCGAGCGACACGCTGGCTCCGTAGACGTCGGGGATCGATGATGTCGCCAGGGAGACGATCAGCTCCAGTACCGCGTCGAGGGTCTCTTCACCGAGCACCACTCCCGCGAGTGCGCTCAGGGTGTCCGACAGCCCCGAGAGGTTGGGTTCAGGCTTGGATGACCCGGCGTCGGACTCTGTCATCGAGCGCCGCGATGGGCGCACGGAACTGCGTGATGCGTACGGACACGAACCGTCATGCAGGTCACCTCTCCGTCGGGGGAGTGGCGTACGAGCCTGCACAGGGCGACGAGCCTGCTCGTTCAAGCGGCCGTCCGGCCCAAACCAGAGCGTCCTCCCAGGGACGCGTTCGAGCCTAGCAACGCGAGGAAACGAGCGGAGAGGTGTCAGGAGCGTTCGCTCTCCGTTCGGTGGTCTTCGGGACCCCGAGCGATCAGATCGTCGAGGTCGCAGAGCGCCAGGACCCTGCGTACGAAGGGCCGTGGCCGGTGCACACGCAGGTGCGCGCCGCCTCGCCGACACTGCGCCGCACCGAACGCCAGCGTGCCGACGCTGTGCGCGTCGATGAACTCGAGTGCACTCAGGTCGACGTCGACATCGCGACCATCGGCGGCGACGAGCGCAGTCCGCAACTGTGGAGCGGTCGCGATGTCGAGCTCCCCCGCGACCACCATGACGACGCTCGGCTCGGTCGTGATGACGTCGAGCGCGAACCGGGGAGCACGTGCCACATCCGCGTGGTCGTGACGACACCGTGCGCCCTCCCGTGTGGTCATCGTGCGAGATCTCTCAGGTGGTGGCCTCGGTGGCCGGCCAGGCGATCGACGATCTCGGCGGTGACGGTCGGCGCGGGCCGGTCACCGTCGATGCGCCACACCACGTGACGCTGTTGGTACCAGCCCAGCATCGGCCGCGTCTGTGCCTCGTAGTCCTGGAAGCGACGACGCACCGAATCCGATGAGTCGTCGCCACGGTTGCGGCGATCGAGGCGGGTCAACGCGGTGGACTCCGAGAGCATCAGCTCGACCACTTCGAAGTCCCGATCGGCACCGAGCAGCTCATCGAGCACGCCGGCCTGCCCGACGGTGCGCGGCACCCCGTCGAGGATCAGGCCTCGACCGCGGACGTCGTCACGCGCGAATCGCGCCGACAGGAGCTCCATCACCAGACTGTCGGGGACGAGGCGGCCAGCACCCATGAACACGCGGGCCTGGAACCCGACCAACGACTCCTGATCGGCGACGTCACGCAACAGCTCACCGGTCGAGATGTGGACGAGATCGAGGCGCTGCGCAAGCACGTGACCCTGAGTGCCCTTGCCGGCACCCGGAGGACCGACCAGCACGACGCACAGCGTGTCGCGCTGACCGAGTGGGATCAGACCCGTCGCCGAGCGTTCATCTGCGAATCGCGCCTGCGGCTTCTCGGCGGCTGCCAACGCGATCGAGAGGGCCTCGATCGCCCGGCGATACGTCGGTTCCTCCAGCGCCAACTTCACGATCCGCGCCCGGGCCAAACGCAGCAACGTCGCATCGTGGTCCGAGCGATCGATCAGCAACGCTGCTGCGTCCGCAACCGTGAGATCGGCGTCGAGCGCGAATCCCAACGCGAATCGAGCGACACGCTCGCTGCGTCGGGCGGCCAACGCCGTCCGCGGAACACTCACGGCTGCGCTCCTCGTCGCGCCGCGATCACACGACGCCGGGATGCTGCACCGAACGGGGAGTCCTCTTCGATCACGGCCGCCTCCTCGCCTCGACGTCAGGTCGGGGCTCAGCGGCCACAGCGCGCACGATCGGACGGAGCGGAGCGCCCACTTGGCCCCCGGCTGACTGTCCAACCACGTCGACACTACCCGGAACCGCCGGAGGAAACCACCGTGGGTAACGGGTTTTCCCTCGTGCACGATTGGGCAACGGAACGATGTGGAGTCGGCGACTGAGGCGACGTTGGTCGTGCTCATCGATGACGTGTTGAGCAAGCACTCTGGCGGCGGGCTGATCCGGAGAAGCGAGCTGGTCGACGCGTTGCTCGATCTGCGAATCACCGTCAGCGAGCTCGCGGCGTTGGCGTCGCTCGACCCGCCCCGAACGCCGGAGCAGCCTGTCCACGCGAGCAGATGGCACCGCAGCAGCCACCCGACTCGCAGCAGCTGAGCAGCCACTGACCCCTCCCGGACCGGAGCACCGGACGACCACGGGTCGTGGCGCGATCGCGTCCTCGCGTCCTCGCGGCCCAGCATGGGCATGGGTCGGGTCGGTCGCGGGTACGCGAATCACATGCCGCTGGATCGCCGGGCACCGGCGCGCGGATCCACACACGGGAGGGGGCGCTGGCTCGCGCTGACGGTCGTGTGCGTGTCAGTCACCGTCATCGTGCTCGACAACACGATCATGAACGTCGCGCTCCCGTCGATCGAGCGGAGCCTCCACGCGTCGACGACTCAACTGCAGTGGACGGTCGACGCGTACACGCTGGTGTTCGCTTCGTTGCTCTTGACCGCAGGCACCATCGGCGACAAGTACGGGCGCCGAGGCACCCTGATGGCGGGTCTCGCGATCTTCGGCACCGGTTCCGTACTCGCATCGTTCGCCGGAAGTCCCGAGTGGCTGATCGCGTTCCGTGCCCTCATGGGTGTCGGCGCGGCGGCGATCTTCCCGACGACGCTGTCAATCATCACCAACATCTTCGAAGGCGAGGAACGCGGTCGGGCGATCGGGATCTGGGCGGCCCTGGCAGGAGTCGGCATCGCGGCCGGACCGATCGTCGGCGGCGCACTCCTCGACCACTGGTGGTGGGGTTCGGTCCTGTTGGTCAACATACCGATCGTCGTCGTGTCGATCGTCATGCTGGCGCTCGTCGTTCCCACGTCGCGCGATCCTGACGCGCCACCCGTCGATCTGCCGGGCGCTGCGCTCTCGACGCTCGGCATGACGGTGCTGCTCTACGGGATCATCGAAGCACCGCGACGCGGGTGGTCGTCGCCGCTCGTGGTCGGTTGTCTGGCAGCCGGCGTCGGAGTGCTGCTGGGATTCGTCGTCTGGGAGCGGCACGCGACGCACCCGATGCTCCCGCTCCGGTTCTTCCGGAAGCCTCGGTTCTCGGCCGCGGTGGCGGCCCTGAGCCTGACGTTCTTCGCGCTGTTCGGCGCGGTGTTCCTCCTCACCCAGTACCTCCAGTTCGTGCGCGGGCTCTCGCCATTGGACGCGGGGTTGCGGCTCGCGGCGCCGGCGCTCGGCATCATGATCGGTGCGCCGGTGGCGCCGCGAGCGGCGGAACGCTTCGGTACGAAGATCGTGGTCACAGGCGGGTTGCTGGTTGCCGCCATTTCCCTGGCAGTCCTGTCGAGAGTCAGCATCCTCGGCCACGACGGCTGGTTCGAAGTCGCCTTCGTGCTGTTCGGCCTGGGCATGGGCTTCACGATGGCTCCGGCGACGGAGTCCATCATGGGATCGGTGCCGCGCGATCGGGCCGGTGTGGGATCCGCGGTGAACGACGCAACCCGGCAAACCGGCGGCGCGCTCGGCGTTGCCGTGCTCGGCAGTCTTCTCGCGACCCAGTACAACGCGAAGATCAACGCGCTCCATCTCCCGCCGCGGGTCGCCGACACGGCAAAGGACTCCATCGGTGCCGCCCTCGCGCTTCGCGCGTCGGCTGCCCGCGCGCGGCGGGTTGCGACTCGTCGTCGCCGCACGCGACGGCTTCGGCAGCGGCATCCAACTTGCTACTGCCGTCGGTGCCGGCATCGTGCTGCTCGCTGCCGTCGTCGTCGCGTGCTGGCTCCCGTCCCGCGCGCCCGAAACCGCACCCTCGCAGCCGGATGACGCCCGCAGAGAACGCGTGACCTCGCTCGACGGCCGGACGCCGCGACGTGGGCGCCGGCCGGCGCGGCCACGAACCAAGCCGGTGCGCCAACGGCCAGGCGATGTCGGGGACCGAAGCCGCCGATGAGCGTCGCGGTGTCCGGGGTAGGCGCACGGTCGTCTTCAGGACCGCCGGTCGGGCTCGAGATCCTCGACGGGGGGTTCGTCGCTCGTTGCTCCGGACATCATCTGAGAACCGGCCGGGTGTGCCGCGGTGCGCGGAGCAGACGGATGTCTGCGAGTCGAGGGAGGCACGATGGACGACTTCATCGCTGACGTTGACACCTTGCGGCGCAATGCTCGGGCGCACATCGAGCAAGGGCCGATCACCGCGGCGTACGGCGCGGACCGCACGCGCGTGGTGGCAGTGCTGAACGAGGTGCTGGCGACCGAGTTGGTGTGCGTGCTCCGCTACAAGCGCCACTACTACATGGCCCAGGGACTCGATTCGGGTCCCGTGGCGCAGGAGTTCCTCCAGCACGCGAACGAGGAGCAGGGTCACGCCGACATGGCCGCGGCGCGCATCATGCAGCTCCGCGGCGAGCCGGACTTCAACCCCGCGACGCTGACCGCGCGGAGCCACGCCGAGTACGTGCCCGGTTCCGGCCTCCTCGACATGGTTGAGGAAGACCTCGTCGCGGAGCGGATCGCGATCGCGTCCTACCAGGACATCATTCGATGGCTGGGAGACGGCGACACCACGACACGTCGGCTGCTCGAAGAGATCCTCGCAGTGGAGGAGGAGCACGCCGACGACCTGGTGACCCTGCTCCAGAAGATGGGGTAGGTCATCGACGAGACGGCCAGGCGCGGCCGCGGCAACCGGAGAGCTCCCATGACGGAACGCGGCGTCGAGATCCGAGCGGGCCGCAACGACGTGGTGCACGGCGAGCTGACGGTGCCCGCCGACGCACGAGGGCTCGTCGTGTTCGCGCACGGAAGCGGGAGCAGCCGCCACAGTCCTCGAAACCGACGAGTCGCTGACGCCCTGGGCGGTCGAGGACGACTGGCGACACTTCTCTTCGACTTGTTGACCGAAAGCGAAGAGGCCGTCGATCAACGAACTGCGGAGCTCCGTTTCAACATCGATCTCCTCGCACGGCGGCTCGGTCTGGTGGTGGACTCCGTTGCCGACGACCCGATGACGGCGCAGCTGCCGATCGGGTTGTTCGGAGCGAGCACCGGCGCGGCGGCCGCACTCGTCGCCGCCGCGCGCCAGCCGCAGCGAATCGCCGCGCTCGTGTCACGGGGTGGTCGACCGGACCTCGCGGGTCCCGCACTTGCAGCAGTGCAGGCGCCCACGCTGCTGATCGTCGGGGGACGCGATCGAGCCGTGCTCGACCTCAACCAGCGCGCGGCGCGACAGCTTCGGTGTCTCCATGAGGTTGTCGTCGTGCCCGACGCGACGCATCTGTTCGAAGAGCCCGGCGCGCTCGACGAGGTCGCGCGCCTCGCGGGCGACTGGTTCGCCACCCATCTCGCGGCTGATGCGGCGGCACACCGAGAACCACGGCGATGACGGGACGGGTTCCGTCGGGGTGGCGCGCGGCGAGATCCGGTCGTTCGCTCGGCCGTTGCGGACGAGCGCGGATCTGGACCCGCTCGGAACTCCCATGTCCTTGCGGACACCAGGACCGAAACCGCAGAAGCACGATCTCATAGCCCGAGTGCTCGACCGCGCCGAGGATGCCACCCGCTACGACAAGCTCTCAGCGAACGCGGCCGACGCGTGGCAGCAGGAGTTCCTCGCCGATGACGGCACCATCCGGACGACGCGTCAGGCCGACGCGGTACGGGCGCTGGCCTTCGATCTCGTCCCCGACGAGGTGCGCACGACAGTGGCGAACCAGCTTGTCGCGATGGTGCGCGCGGCCGGCACCCACCTCAATACCGGCTTCCTCGCCACGCCGTATCTCCTCCCAGTGCTCGCCGACAACGGGCACCTGAACCTCGCGTACGAGCTCCTCTTCCAGGACACGCCTCCGTCGTGGTTGGCGATGATTGATCGCGGCGCCACCACGATCTGGGAGCACTGGGAAGGCATCGACTCGGATGGCGTCGCGCACGCCTCGCTCAACCACTACAGCAAGGGCGCGGTCATCTCGTTCCTGCACCGCTACGTGGCGGGCATCCAACCGCTCGATGAGGGGGCCGGATACCGCCGTTTCCGAGTCGCGCCGCGTCCCGGGGGCGGCCTGACGTGGGCGAGTGCGGCGCTCGAGTCACCGTATGGGCGCATTGAGTCGTCATGGGAGAGGGATGCAACGGGGACGACGTTCAGGGTGAAGGTTCCGCCGAACACCGAAGCCGAGATCGTGCTTCCCGACGGGCAGGCCATGGCGGTGAGTCCGGGTTGCGCGACGTTCCACCTCGGCTGCGAGCGCTGACGACGTGGCCACCGACCGCATCCGCTGGGGCATCGCCGCCACCGGCGGCATCGCCCACCAGTTCGCCAACGGGCTCGCGCAGACCGACGATGCTGAAACCGTGGCAGTCGCGTCCCGCACGCAGGAGCGGGCCGACGAGTTCGGGACCGAGTTCGGCGTCCCGCACCGCCACGGATCGTACGAGGCGCTGGCGGCCGATCCCGACGTCGACGTCGTCTACGTCGCGTCACCACATTCGCGGCACGAGGCTGACACGCTCCTGTTCCTCGAGGCCGGAAAGCACGTGCTGTGCGAAAAGCCGTTCGCGCTCAACGCGGTGCAGGCGCAGCGGATGGTCGACACCGCGCGGGCGGGAGCGCTTCGTGATGGAAGCCATCTGGTCGCGTTTCCTCCCCGCGTACCAACGGCTCAGCGAGTTGCTCACCGCCCGGGTTATAGGAGACGTGCAGCACGTCGACGCTGACTTCGCCATCCGCTTCCCGTACGAACCCACGCACCGACTCTTCGACCTCGCGCTGGGCGGCGGTGCGCTCCTCGACCTCGGGATCTATCCCCTGCAGCTGGCGTCGTTGGTGCTGGGGGCACCTACAGACGTGCAGGCAGTCGGTCATATCGGCGAGACGGGAACCGACGAGCACGTCGCGGCCGCGCTCGCGCACGAGGGCGGTGCGTTGGCGACGATCCGCACCGCTACGCGGGTCACGTTGACGTGCACGGCGCGGATCACGGGCACCGATGGTTCGATCGAGCTCCCGGCGTTCATGCACTGTCCGGGTTCACTCACCGTCACCACCATTGCGGGAGCCGAGGTCCACGACACCCCGATCGTGGGGGAGGGCCTGCGCTACCAGGTGGCCGAGGTGCACCGGTGCCTCCGAGCTGGCTTGCTCGAGAGCCCGGTGATCCCGCACCGCGAGACCGTCAGCCTCGCCACCACGATGGACACCATCCGTGAGCAGGTGGGAGTCAGATATCCGAATGAGTGATCCACGGGGGCACCGTGCCGAGCCGCATCGCCTTCCCTCGGTCCCGACGAAACAGGAACCCATGACACGTTCTGTCCAGGAGATCGACGAATTCCTCTGCACACCTGGGGGTCGCTTCGAGATCGAGGTCGTCGAGATCGACGGACGACCGACGCGCGTGTGGAAGCGCGAGCCACGCACGCTCGGTGACCTCCTCGATGCCGGAGCGGCGAACGGCGACGATCGGGACTTCCTCGTGCTCGACGACGAACGCGTGTCGCACCGAGAGCACCGAGAGCGTGCACTGCGTCTTGCGAACGCGCTCGTCGACGACTTCGGTGTGCGCAAGGGCGATCGGGTCGCGATCGCGATGCGGAACGTCCCTGAGTGGTCGATCGCCTTCTTCGCCGCGGTGTACGCCGGCGCGGTGGCGGTCGCGTTGAACGCATTCTGGAACGGAGCCGAGCTCGCGTTCGGCATCGAGGACGCCGCGCCCAGAGTGCTGCTCGCTGACGGTGAGCGGTTGGAGCGTCTGCTCGATCATGGTGACGCGCTCGACGGCATCGCGCTCGTCGGTACGCGCCTCGACGACCGCAAGACCGAGGTGCCGTTGCCCGAGCGCATCGTGGCCTTCGAGTCGCTCCTCGATCGACCGGCCCAGAGGCCCGCCGTCGACCTGCACCCCGACGACCTCGCGACGATCCTCTACACGTCGGGGACCACGAGCCATCCGAAGGGTGTGCTCGGTACCCACCGCAACATCTGCTCGAGCGTGCTGAGCATGGAGTTCGTCACGGCACGCGGGATGATGCGGGCGGGTCTGGAGCCTCCTCTCCCGGCGATGCCGCCGTCGGTGACGCTCACGCCTGTCCCGCTGTTCCATGGCACCGGCTTGCACTCCAACTTGGTGGCGCAGGGGTGGTTGGGCGGCACCTTGGTGTTGATGCGCCGCTGGGACGCCGAGACCGCGCTCGACCTGGTCGAGCGCGAACGCATCACCGGGCTGTCGGGCGTCCCGACGATGGCCTGGGAGCTGGTGAACTCGCCGAGCGCGCCGGTGCGCGACCTCAGTTCGCTACGCAGCCTCGGGGGCGGTGGCGCGGCGGCGCCGCCCGAGTTGATCAAGCGCATCAAGGCGCTGTTGCCACAGTGCGGAGTGGGAACGGGGTACGGGATGACCGAGAGCTCGTCGCTCTCGGCATCGATCGGCGGCGCCGACTACCAGGCGCGCCCCACGAGCGTCGGCGTACCGATCCCCGTGCTCGACGTGCGCATCGTCGACGACTCCGGCCAGGACGTGTCGCCCGGTGACATCGGCGAGATCTGGATGGCCGGCGTCTCGGTCGTCGTCGGCTACTGGAAGCGACCCGACGCCACGAAGGAGACCTTCGGCGATGGGTGGCTGAAGTCGGGCGACCTCGGCCGCATCGACGAGGACGGCTTCCTCTTCATCGTCGACCGAGCCAAGGACATGGTGATCCGCGGCGGTGAGAACATCTCCAGCATCGAGGTCGAATCGGCCCTCTACGAGCATCCCGACGTCCTGGAAGCCGCAGTGTTCGCGGTGCCGCACGACGTGCTGGGCGAGGAAGCGGGAGCGGTCGTGCGGCTCCGGCCCGACACCGACGTCTCGGCCGACGACCTCCGTGCGCACGCGGCCACGGTGCTCGCGCCGTTCAAGGTTCCCGCGCACATCTGGCTGCGCGACGAGCTATTCCCGCGTGGCGCCACCGGCAAGCTGCTGAAGCGTGAGTTGCGCGCCTTGTACGTGTCGCGCTGAACGACTTGACGCGGATCGGCCGAAGAACCGTTCAGGTGAACGAAGAGTCGGCGTCCAAGCCGAGTTCGGGGAACGCGCCCGTCACCATGGGCTGCCAGTTGCCGATCCCGATGGCGCCGCCGGTCGGGTCGGTGATGCGCACGACGGTGTCCCGGATCTGGTGCACGCGCCGTGCCGTGGCGGGCTCGGAGCAGTCGGCGATGCGCTCGCCTGAAGTGTGGAGGTCACCGCGCCATTCGCCGTGGTGGTGCCCGTCGAACCCGAAGTAGAGGCCGGTGCCGAGGTGGAATCCGGTGTCGGACACCACCTCGACGTCGAGTCGTCTGGTCGTTCCGTCGGCCATCGTCAGCGTCAGGGCCCCACCGCGGAGTCGACGGTTGGTGGGGTCGTAGGCGAGCTCCGGATGGACGGCGTGCACGCGTTCGAACCGCCCGTCGTCGTGCTCGATCCCGCCCATCACCTCCTTGTGCTCGTATCCCGGACCGGCGGCGAACCCGAAGTTGAGGAAGATGCCGTAGCGGGAGCCGTCGGCACGTTCCATGAGCATCGGTGACCACATGAAGTGATACGTGGCCTGTTCACTCGCGGCCCGTGGTTCGACGTCGGTGGGCTCCTCTCCCACGCCGTAGCGCACGCCCCACGAGTGGTCGCGAGTGGAGACCCAGGTGTCGGGATCCATGTCGTGCCGCTCGCCGTTGATCTCGACCCACCCGGAACACACGCCGATCTGATGGAACCGCACGAGGTCGGCGGACACCCGGTAGCCCGTGCGGAGGTGCGTGCGGTCCTCGGTCCGCGCCGGCAACACGCCCTCGAAGCGCCAGTCGAACGCGATCGGCTGCACGTCGTTGGATTCGAGGATGAAGCGGATCGTCTGGAGCGGAGCCGTGATCTCGTAGCGGATGGGCCCGATCACGGTGAGCTCCGGCTCCGGCGCCAACTTGCGGCTGGCGCGGACGGTGATCTGCTCCACGCCCCGGGAGATCCCTGCGTAGGCATCGATGACGTTGCGGTTGGCGTACTTCCCGAGACCGAAGCCGAGCTGCAGGCTGCCGTCCTTCGCGGCCGCCATCGCGCACACCTTCTCCGTCCATGACGGGTCGCTCGTTGCGACGTTGGCGAAGGTCTCGGTGACCTGGTGACAGAACTGCTCGTCGGCGGCGATGAGTTGACCGATCTGGTGCTCCACGGATCCTCCCGGCTTTGGTTGTCGGCTGCCGTACGCAGCGGTCAGATGCGGGCCAGCTCATCGATGAGCTCGACGACGAACTCGCGGTCGAGGATGAGCCCTTCGGGGTCATCAGGCGCCGGCACTTCACCGAAGTGCACCGCGCGCCCCATGGTTCGCAAGGACACGATCGCTTCGCGAACTGCGCTGTAGCAGAGGTGCCAATCGAAGTGCTCCTGCACCTCGAGACCGGTCGCGTGCTCGTAGCGCGTCACGGCAGGATCTCGACCGAGGAAGCCGGGCATGCCCGGCAGATCTCGGCGCTCGGCGGAGCGCTGGAAGTACTCGGCGAAGAACACCATCCAGCTGAGGTCGACCTCCGGGGGAGTCAGCGCCACCATCTCCCAGTCGAGTACCGCGATCGGTTCCACGCCGGACCACAGGATGTTGCCGAGTCGCGCATCACCCCAGCCGACGCGTGCTTGGTGTTCGCACTCGGGCCAGTGAGCCTCGAGCACTTCGAATCCACGCTCGATGGTCGGGAAGTGGCCACCGTCGCGAGCCCACTCGTACCGTGCCCGCTCGCTGCTGAAGTGTCGTCGGAGCGGTGAGCCGTCGAAGTCGTGCAGCGTCAGTGCGTCGGCGAGCTCGGGTGTGACCTCGACGTCGTGGATCGCGGCGAGCACGTCGATGCAGCGAGCTGCAACCTGGTCCTGTTCGTCACCGTTCAGCTCGGTGACCCAGCTTCCCCAGGTGTAGGGCATGTAGTCGGGTGCGGCGATGCCATCGAGTCGCTGCATGACGATGAACGGCGCGCCGATCGGCGCCGAGTCCGGCTCGTACCAGAGGATCTCGGGAACTGGGACCGATGAGCTGCGCCGGACGGCGCGCATGACGGCTGCTTGTCGGCCGAGGTCGTACGTGGGGAACACCGGCCACGCGTCCTCGGGCGGTGGGAGGCGTACGACGACGCTCCGCTCGTGTCGTTGCGTGCCGATCGTCCATGCGATGTCGAACAGCAACGTCTCGCTCGAAAGGCCGCCCTTCACCGGAGCATCGAGCGCGTCCACCGCGGGCTGGTCGTCGGCGCCGGTCACCGATCGCAACCATGCGGCGAGTGCTTCGGTGATGTCGTCGCGGTTGCGCGTCGACGTCTTCGGCTTCGCAGGCGGTTCCTCGGTGGGCATGGCGATGTGTTCCTCCTCGTTCCGTTGACCCCGCGGCTCAGTCGTCGCGTTGACCGATCTCGATCAGGTAGCCGTCCGGGTCTTCCACCAGCGCGATCGTGATGCGGAACTGGTCGAGGTGCCTCGGTGGCGCGACCGGTGTGGCGCCGGCGGCGATCGCGCCGTCGTAGGACGCGGCGGCGTCGTCGGTGAACAGGAAGACCTTCCAGATGCCCGACGGCTCGACCAGTCCTTCGGACGCCCGGTCCCACGCGAGCATCAGCTGGGAGCCTTCGCCCGGTGAGCCGACGATGACCTCTCTGACCTCGGGAGCTTCCACGCGCGCCAAGACCTCGAGCCCGAGTCCCTGGGTGTAGAAGCGCTCGGAGCGTTCCAAGTCGGAGACGTAGACCGCGATGTTGCCGATGCTGACGGTCACAGCGCGTTCGCAGTCGCGATCTTGCCCAGCCACGCCAGGCTCGGTTTCGGCTTCCGTTCGAACGTCTCGCGATCCACGGCGACGAGGCCGAACGTGGGCTCCCACCGACCCCATTCGAAGTTGTCGAGCAGGCTCCAGTGGAGGTAGCCGCGCACGTCGATGCCCTCGTCGATCGCGTCCATGAGGTGCGAGAGCGCGGCGGACGTGTACGCGATCCGGCGTTCGTCGTCGGGGGTCGCCATGCCGTTCTCCGTCACGACGATAGGCACGTCGCCGACGACGTCACGCGTATGACGAATCGCGATGCCGAGCGCGTCGGGTCGATACGCCCACCCCGTCAGCGTGTTGTCCGGGTGCGTCGGGTGGGCGACGATGCCGCGCTTATCGACGGGCTGGCTCGTGTACGACTGCACGCCGACGAAGTCGTCGTCGCGTGCCGGCTCCAGGTAGATGTCCTCCCACTGGCGCTGCACCTCGGCGTGCTTCGCCTCCGCGCCGGGGAGGGCGACCAGTGCCTGGTTCGCCACCGTCCAACCCACCTTCGCGTCCGTGCGGTCACGCAGAATGGGTGTCGCGGCGCGGTGCGCGGCGATGAGTGCCTCGCCGAACTCCGGGTCGGGGAGGGCGTCGAACGGATAGGGCTCACCGGCTGCGACGCGCCGCAGCGCGCCGTGATTCGTCGCCACCATGTTGGGCTCGTTGATCGTGCACACCCACTTGACGCCGTCGAGGATCTCGCAGGCCCGATCGACGTACCTTGCGAACAGGCCCGTCGCATCCGGGCCCAGCCAGCCCCCGGCGTCGCCGAACCAGAGCGGATGCGTGAAGTGGTGCAGGGTGACAACGGGGGACAGACCCAGCTCTGTCGCGGTTTCGATCATCCGCCGGTAGTGCGCGAGCTCGGCCCGTGAGAACTTGCCAGGGCTTGGCTCGATGCGCGACCACTCAAGGCTGAACCGATACGCGTTGAAGCCGGCGTCGGCGAGCAGACGCATGTCCTCCTCGTACCGGTGGTAGCTGTCGTCCGCGTCGCCGCTGAACTGCACGCCGTAGTCGGCCGCGTCGTGCTCGAGCTTCCACCAGTCGTTGTTGAGGTTGTTCCCCTCGATCTGGTGCGCCGCGGTGGCGGCACCCCAGAGGAACCCGGGTGGGAACGGACGGCTCATCGATTCGGCCTTTCGTGGAGGAGGAGCTCGGGGACGTCGACTGTCACGGACCCCCGGATGTCAGCGCTCGACAGTCCGAGGAGCAGTGTGACGGTGCCGGCTTCGACCCCGCGTCGACCGTCCGGCCACGTGTAGGCGAAGCGCTCCAACGGGACGACGAAGGTAGTGGTCGTGCTGCTGCCCGCGTCGAGCGGCACGCGGGCGAAGTCCACGAGTTGGCGCACGGGCCGGACGACCGTGGCGCCGTGGTGGCGCGCGTAGAGCTGCACCACCGCGGTGCCCGTTCGCTCGCCGTCGTTGCGCACCTGGCATTCGATGTGCAGCGTGCCGTCGTCGACTCGCGCAACTTCGAGGCCGACCTCGAACGACGTGTAGGTGAGGCCATGACCGAATGGATAGAGCGGGCTGCTGTCCTGGAGGTCGACATATCCGTAGCGAGGCAGCGCGGGATGGTCGTAGCCGCTCCCGATCGGGTGCCCGTGGTACATCGGGACCTGGCCGATGTGGCGGGGAAAGGTCGACGGCGTGCGACCGCCTGGTTCGACGACGCCGTAGACGACGTCGGCGATCGTCGGTCCGGCGGTGGGTCCGAGCAGCGGCGCGAGCACGACGGCGGCCGACGCATGGTGCACGCGCTCGAGCAGGAGGGGACGGCCCGAGACGACCACTGTGATCACACGCTTGCCGGCCGCCGCCAAGGCCTCGATGAGCTCGGTCTGGTTTCCGGGAAGCTGCGCGAGGGCGACGGTGCGGCCCTCGCCGGCTGTGTGGTTGCCGACCCAGCCCGTGCGCTCACCGACCACGGCGATTACGACGTCTGCAGTCGCGATCGCCGCGTCGACATCCGCGCGTTCGCATGGGGCTGCGTCGAGGTCCATGGACCCCAACGGGTGATGACGCACCTCGGCGTCGATGAGCCGAATCGCTTCGAGCACCGTGATCGCCTCGGGGTGCAGTCGACGGGCGCCATCTTCGAAGACTGGCTCGATGCCTGGCAGCATCGTCTGGAAGAGGTCGGGGAACACGTCGGGCGCGGGATCGATGCCCGGGACCTGCCCGGTGACGATGCGGGCGATGGCCTGGGGAATCTCGGTGTCGGCCACCGAGGTGTAAGAGCCGAAGTGGATGCGGATCTCGTCGGCCGCCGGACCGACGACGGCGACGGAGTCGCCTGCCGGTTGGAGCGGCAGCACGCCGTCGTTGGCGAGGAGCGTGATCGCGAGGCCGGCGACCGCGCGACTGTGCTGCGCAGCTTCCTCGCGTTCGCTGTCCACGAGGTCGACGTGTGTGCGTCCACCGCGAACGTCTGGGATCAGGCCCAGGCGCGCCTTGAGCTCGAGGACGCGAGTGACCGCACGGTCGAGGACCTCTTCGGGCAGTCGCCCGTCGTCGACGAGCGGACGCAGCTGACTGGTCATCGCGTCGCTGGGGAGCTCGACGTCGAGACCAGCTTCCAACGCCTGCGCAGCAGCTTCGCCCGGTGTCGCCGCCGTGCCATACGTCTTGTACAGCATCGTGACCGAGTCGTAGTCGCTGACGACGAGTCCTTCGAAGCCGAGCTGTCCGCGCAGCAGATCGGTGAGCAGCCAGCGATTGGCGGCGGCGGGGATGCCGTCGATCTCGTTGTACGAGTTCATGACGACCGACAGGCCGGCTTCGGCGATCGCGCGTCGGAACGGTTCTGCGTGGACGTCGGTGAGCTCGCGTCGACCGAGGTGGGTGGCCGCTTGGTTGAGGCCGCCGAGTGAGCTCCCGTAGCCGAGGAAGTGCTTGCCTGTCGCGACCACGGCGGTGTCGCCGTGCTCGCCCTGGACTCCACGGACGTACCCGATGCCCATGCGGGCGATGAGCTCGGGGTCCTCGCCGTAGGTCTCGTGGACGCGGCCCCACCGAAGGTCGCGCGCGAGGTCGAGGAGTGGCGAGAAGAACATGTGGATCCCGACCGACCGAGCCTGACGCGCCGCGATCTCGCCCACGAGCTGCGTCGTGGTCGGATCCCAGCTCGCCGCCTGGCCCCAGGCGGTGGGGAACTGGTGGCCTTGCGCGTGCGTCAACCCGTTGATGGCCTCGGCGTGCACGAGGACGCCGACGCCGAACGGTGTGAGGTCGCGGGCGATCTCCTGCAGTCGCACGAACGTGTCGCGGAGCCGGTCGAGGTCCTGGTCGAGTTGCGTAGCCAGTGATAGGTGTCCGACGCCATGGGGTCGAACCGTGGGAAGACGCTCGACGTCCCAGGGAAAGCCCTTCGACAGGTCGAGGGGCGGTTCTCGGCGTTCCGCCAAGGTCGTGAAGTCGACCAGGTCCATGGGCACCACGCCCTGGATCTGACCGATCTTCTGGTCGACATCCAAGCGGGAGACGATGTGCGAGATGTCGGTCATGTCTCCGGCGGCCTCGGCTTCGGCGGGTCCGAACGACGCGGCGCGGCGCCGACGTGCGGACCGTATCATACTGTCGTTATATTTTGCGGAGGTGGTGCTCGGCTCGTTCCGAGGCTGGGACACCTTCGGTGGGGGAGACGCGATGGGGGGAGAAGCGACGGAGCCGCGCTCCACTGCCGCGTCGTTGACCGCCGCGCTGCTCGAGGAAGAAGCACGCCGTCAGGCCGCGCAGACCTTGGCGGAAGAACATGTCGTGCTCGCCGACGAGCAACTGCCCGGCGTCGGAGAGCACCACCTGACTCTGCGTGAAGGCCTGCGCATCGGCGGCGCGCCCGTGTTCATGGTGCTGCTCGTCATCGTCGCACTCGATGAGCTCTCGAGCGCAGCGCTCGGCGTGCTCGCGCCCGACATCCGCGACTCGTTCGGGATCAGCAACGGTGCGATCGTCTTCATCAGCGCCGCAGCAGGATCATTCATCGTCCTGGGGGCACTCCCCATGGGTTGGCTCGCCGATCGGTGCCGGCGTGCACCGGTGATCGGCTGGGCGACGCTCGTGTTCTCCTTGATGGTCTTCCTGTCGGGTCTCGCGGTGAACGCCTTCATGCTTTTCTGGACGCAGTTCGGCGCTGGGATCGCGAAGTCCAGCAACCTCACCGTCCACGGATCGATGTTGGCCGACACGTATCCGATCTCCATCCGCGGACGCGTCAGCGCGAGCCGTGACAGCGCGGCACGGCTCGTGGGAGTCCTCAGTCCGGTCTTCGTCGGCGCGATCGCTGCGATCGCCGGTGGCGCCAATGGCTGGCGTTGGGCCTTCCTGATCCTCGGCATTCCCGTCGCCATCTTCGGGATCCTGGCGTTCACCTTGCCGGAACCGCCCCGAGGTCAGTTCGAGAAGGCCGACGTGCTCGGTGAGGTCATCGAGGAATCCAATCCTGCGCCAATCTCGGTCGAAGCCGCGTTCGCCCGGTTGATGCAGATCAGGACGCTGCGGCTAGCCATCATCGCCTTCGCGGCGATGGGCTTCGGCCTGTTCACCACGCCGATCCTCGCCAACCTGTTCCTCGAGGACCAGTACGGCCTCGGGTCCTTCGACCGCGGAGTGGTCGGCACGTGCATGGGCGTCGGCGTGTTGGTCGCGCTCCCATTCGTCGGTCGTTACTACGACCGGCTCTACCAGGTGAGTCCCGCGCGGGCGCTCAGGTTGGTCGGCCTGCTGGTCCTCCCAGCGGCGATCTTCACGCCGATCCAGTACTCGATGCCGAACCCGTATCTCTTCGTGATCTTCGGCATCCCGCAGGTCGTGATGCTGTCGGCCGCGTTCACCATGGTCGCGCCCGTGCTGCAGACCGTGGTGCCGTATCGACTGCGCGGCATGGGCTCGGCCCTGGGATCCATCTACATCTTCTTCATCGGGGCCACGGGCGGGGCACTGCTCGCCGCGATCCTCACCGACGCAATCGGCATTCGAGCGACGGTCCTCCTCCTCACCATCCCATCCACGATCATCGGCGGGCTGTTGATCGTGCGGAGTTCGTCGTTCATCCGCAACGACCTGTCGTTGGTCGTCGAAGAGCTCAACGAAGAGATGGAGGAGCATCAGCGACAGCAGGCCACCCCGGAGTCGATCCCTGCTCTGCAGGTCCGTAACGTCGATTTCGCCTACGGGAACGTGCAGGTGTTGTTCGATGTCACCTTCGACGTCGAACGCGGTGAAGTCCTCGCGTTGCTCGGCACCAATGGTGCCGGAAAGTCGACGATCCTGCGTGTGATCGCCGGCCTCGGGACCCCGTCCCGCGGCGTCGTTCGCCTCGGCGGTCGCACCATCACCTATGTGACACCCGAACAGCGCGCCGGGCTCGGCATTCACATGCTGCCCGGCGGCAAGGGTGTGTTCCCTCGCATGTCGGTGCGCGAGAACCTGGAGATGGGAGCGTTCGGCTATCGCCGAGACGGTGCGGACATGCGCGCGCGCATCGATCGAGCACTGGCCCTGTTTCCGCGACTAGCCGAACGCGCCGGCCAGCCGGCGGGGTCGCTCTCCGGCGGCGAGCAACAGATGCTCGCGCTGGCGCGCACGCTGCTGAACGATCCCGAGGTGCTTATCATCGACGAGCTCTCGCTCGGACTCGCGCCGCTCGTCGTGCACGAGTTGCTCGACACCATCGCGCAGCTCAAGTCCGAGGGCATGACCATCGTGTTCGTCGAGCAATCGCTCAACATCGCGTTGGCCATCGCCGACCGCGCCGTGTTCCTCGAAAAAGGGCAGGTCCGCTTCACTGGCACGGCGCGTGAGCTCATCGAACGAGACGACCTTGCTCGCGCCGTGTTCCTCGGTCACGAAGGCGGATAGTGCACATGGCGGTCGTCGCGATCTGGATCACGTCGCAGCTGGTCTTCAACGGCCTCGTGTCCGGCATGGTGATCGGGCTGCTCGCGATGGGCATCGTGCTGATCTACCGCTCGAATCGCGTCATCAACTTCGCAGTCGCCAACATGGGGCTCGTCGGTGCAGCCCTGCTGCTCATCATGGTGGCGGACCACGACATCCCCTTCTGGATCTCGTTGGTCGCCTGTCTCGGCATCGGCGCGCTCTACGGAGCGGCAATCGAGCTCGTTGTCATACGCCGACTCTTCACCGCGCCCCGCGTCATCGTGCTTGTGGCGACGATCGGCGTGGCGCAATTGTCGCTCGGCATCGTTGCCGCGCTTCCCAAACTGCGGACGGTCGGCTCGGCCTATCCCGTGGCCATCGACGGTCAGTGGCACGTCGCCGGGGTGGACATCAGCGGTTCGCAGTTGGCAATTCTGGTGGTCGTGCCGGTCGTGGCCGCCGCGCTTGCCTGGTTCCTGAATCGCACGCTCACCGGCAAGGCAGTGAAAGCGGCTGCGGAGAACGCGGATCTCGCGCGTTTGTCGCGCATCAACCCGAAGCTGGTGTCGTTACTTGTGTGGAGCATCGGGGGGTTCCTCGCAACACTCTCGATGATCCTCGTGCTCGGCCAGGCAAGCGCCGGCGGCACCAGCACCCTGACGGCGATCGGCCCGAGCACGCTCGTCCGGGCGCTGGCGGCTGCGGTCATCGCCGGCATGGTGTCGTTCCCCCGTGCGCTCGCCGCCGGTGCCGCGATCGGGGTGTGCGAGGCGCTGCTGCGCTTCAACTTCGTCGATCAAGTGGGCATGATCGACTTCGTCTTGTTCGTGGTGGTGCTAGTCGCCGTCTGGCTCCAGAGTCGGGAAGCGGGGGAGACGCAATCGTTCTCGTTCGCGCCGAAAGTCAAGCCGGTTCCGGATCGTCTCCGCGAGCTGTGGTGGGTCCGCCACATGACCACGTTGACGATGATCGTGCTCGGGATCGCGGCGGTGTTGCTGCCCATTCTCATCACGGAGCCATCAAGGCAGTTGCTCTACGCCAGCATCGCGGCCTTCGCGATCTGCGGCATTTCGCTCACCGTGCTCACGGGCTGGGCCGGTCAGCTGTCACTCAGCCAGATGACCTTCGCGGGCATTGGCGCGCTCCTCGCGGCCGCGCTGCAACGAGGCTTCCGGTTCGGGATCGGATGGCGGGACGACCAGCTGTTCGACGTGCACCTGCACTCGATGCCGACGTTCGTCGCCATCGCCATCGCCACGCTGCTCGTCGCCGGGTTGGCGGCACTGATCGGCGTCGGCGCGCTTCGGGTGCGCGGTCTCCTGCTGGCCGTGAGCACCTTTGCGTTTGCCGTGGCCGCGTCCCAGTACCTGTTCCGGAGGCCGTTCCTCCAGAACGGCAACGTGGTATCCGTTCCGTTCCCTCGGGGGACGCTGCTGGGCCTGGATCTCGCATCTCAGCGCACCTACTACTACGTGGTCTTGGCTGCGCTCATCTTGGTGCTGTTGCTCGTGGCTCGACTCAGGCGCTCGGGCGTCGGGCGCTCGACCATCGCCGTGCGCGACAACGCCGACCGCGCCGCCGCATACACCGTTGCGCCGGCGCGCGTGAAGCTCCGGGCGTTTGCACTCGCGGGTGGCATCGCTGCCTTCGGAGGTGCGCTCCTCGGCGCGTTGGTGACCAACGTGCCATTGCAGGACCGGTTCTTCACCGTCGAGAGCTCGTTGCAGCTCGTGTCCATCGCGGTCATCGGAGGTTTGGGATCGCTGCTCGGGCCGGTGCTCGGTGCGCTGTGGGTCGTCGGGTTGCCGTCGTTCTTCCCCGAGAACACGGTCGTGCCGTTGTTCACGTCGAGTGTGGGCCTCCTCATCCTGCTCCTCTATTTTCCCGGTGGACTGGTGCAGATCGCTTACTCGGCGCGCAACATGCTGCTGGGCTGGGCGGAACGACGTCTGCCAGCCGAACCTGTGAAGACGCTGCACGAAACACCTGCGGCCGTCACGTTGCGCGCCCGTCCCGAACCAGGATCGGGCGGCGTCGCCCTGCGGGCGCTGGACATGGAAGTGCGCTTCGGCGGACTCATCGCCGTCGATCACGCGACGATCGAGGTCGGCAGCGGCGAAGTCGTCGGGCTCATCGGTACGAACGGCGCCGGGAAGTCGACGTTCATGAACGCGATCGGGGGCTTCGTCGACGGCTCGGGAAGGGTCGAGCTTCTCGGACGGGATGTATCCGCAACGCGGCCTGCGCGTCGTGCCCACCTCGGTCTGGGACGTACGTTCCAGGCTGCGACGCTCTTCCCAGAGCTCACCGTTCGCGAGACGGTCGAAGTCGCGCTCGAAGCTCGTCGCGCGCACCGGTCTCCTCTCGGTCGCGTTGCTGTATCCCCGCTCGACGCGCATGGAACGCGCCAAGCGTTCCGAGGCAGCCGAGCTCATCGACTTCCTCGGCCTCGGCCGGTACTCCGACGCATTCATCGCAGACTTGTCGACCGGAACGAGGCGCATCGTCGAGCTCGCAGGATTGCTGGCGCTCGATGCTCGCGTGCTCTGTCTCGACGAGCCCACCGCCGGCATCGCGCAGCGCGAGTCCGAAGCGTTCGGTCCTCTCATCCTCGAGATCCGCCGCGAGCTCGGCGCATCGATGCTGATGATCGAGCACGACATGCCCCTCATCATGTCGATCAGTGATCGCGTCTACTGCCTCGAAACCGGGCGGGTGATCGCCGAGGGGTCGCCGGCCGTCGTACGCGACGATCCTGCTGTCATCGCGTCCTATCTCGGCAGCGACGAGCGTGCGATCGCGCGCAGCGGTGCTGTGTCGGTCGACGAAGTGTGACATCTCTCCGAGGGAGCAGACCGGTATGACGTCGACGACGGATGCGGACATCGACCAGCTGGTCGCAGCGCTGACGCTCGAAGAGAAGTGCGAGATGGTGCACGGCGCCGACGCGTGGACCATCCGAGGATGCGAGCGTCTCGGTGTGCCCGACTGGACGGTGAGCGACGGTCCGGTCGGTGTCCGGGGGCGGGGGAGCATCCCCGGACTGGTCTTGCCGGGCCCGTCGGCGATTGCCGCGACGTGGGACGTCGCGCTGGTCGGCGCGCTCGGCGCTGCGCTCGGCGACGAGGCGAAGGATCGGGAGATCGACGTCGTGCTCGCGCCGACGGTGAACCTGCATCGGTCGCCGCGCGGTGGCCGTCACTTCGAGGCGTTCAGCGAGGACCCCGAGCTGACGGCCCGCATGGCGGTTGCATACATCCGCGGTGTGCAGTCCCAGGGCGTCGCCGCGTGTGTCAAGCACCTCGTCGCAAACGATCAGGAGCATGAGCGGCACACGATCGACGTCCATGTCGACGAACGCACGCTGCGCGAGGTTTACCTGCGACCGTTCGAAGCTGCAGTGGCCGAGGGCGAGGTTCGAGCGGTCATGGCCGCGTACAACTTCGTGAACGGCCAGCACGCATGCGCGCAACACCACGTCATCGTCGACGTGCTCAAGGGGGAATGGGGGTTCGACGGGGTGTTGATGTCGGACTGGAACGCGATGAAGGACACCGCGGGTCCGGCGGTGAACGGACTGGATCTCGAGATGCCAGGTCCTGGTCGTTGCTGGGGTGGAGGCAAGCTCCTCGCTGCGGTCGAGCGCGGTGACGTACCGGAGCGCGTGATCGACGACAAGGTGCGACGGATCCTGCGGCTGCTCGAGTGGCGGGGCCGCATCCCGTCCGAACCCCGCGCCGTCGTGGAGCGGTCAGTCGATCGGCCCGAGCATCGTGCCCTTGCTCGGCGCGCCGCTGCCGAAGGGATGGTGCTGCTCAAGAACGACGGGTTGTTGCCACTGACGACGTCGGGATCGATCGCGCTCATCGGTCCAGGTGCCCGATCGACCGCAATACTCGGCGGTGGATCAGCACTGCTGGAACCGCACCGGCACACGTCGCTGCTCGAGTCGTTCACAAACCGATGGCCCGGCAACGTCACGCACGCCGCCGGGGTGGACCTCCAGCGCGGCGCTGACACACTCCCGGACGAGTGGATCGGCGAAGGCGGTGTCCTCGTCGAGTTCTTCGACGGACGCGACTGCGATGGCGCGCCGCTCAGGAGCGAGCAGAGAACAAGTGCCTACAACGTCTGGTGGGACGATGCCTATCCCGCGGGTCACGACGCTCTTTCGTTGCGCGCGAGCCTGACGATCGTGCCTCCGAGGTCCGGGCCGCATCGCCTCGTGGGCAAGGCGTATGGGCGAGCGCGGCTGTGCGTCGATGGCGTCGAGGTCGGGGACAGCGATGTCGACGGGTTTCCGGCGGGGTTTGGGTTCACCGGGTGCTCCGCCATCCTCGAGCTCGACGCCGGCACGCCGCTGCGTCTCGTACTCGAAGCCGTGCAGCCTGAGGACAACACGTACCCCGCCGCGATGTTCGACCTCGGCGTCGCCGCAATCGATCGGTCGGCTGGCATCGACGCCGCCGTGCACGCCGCCGCGGCGGCCGATGTCGCGATCGTCGTCGTGGGCTCCAGCGACGAATGGGAATCGGAGGGCGAGGATCGCGCCAACATCGAGTTGCCGGCCGATCAGAGCGAGCTGGTTGCGAGTGTCGTCGCCACGAATCCGCACACCGTCGTCGTGTTGAATTGTGGCGCCCCGATGCTGCTGCCGTGGTTCGACGACGTTCCCGCGGTCCTGCTCGCCTGGTATCCGGGTCAGGAAGGCGCAGACGCGATCGTCGATATCTTGACTGGTGCCGCGGAGCCCGGTGGGCGCATGCCGACGACGTGGGCGCGCGCGGAGCGCGACACGCCGTCGTTCCTGCACTATCCCGGCGAGGCGGGCGTCGTGCGCTACGGCGAGGAGCTTTACGTCGGCCACCGTTGGTACGACGCACGCGGGATCGATCCGTTGATCCCGTTCGGCCACGGTTGCTCTTACACGACGTTCGAGTGGGACGAACCCGCGGTCATTGGCAGCGGCGCCGACCGGACAGTCGAGCTCACGATCACGAATGTGGGTGATCGTCCAGGCAGCGACGTCGTCCAGGTCTACGTCGCAGGTCCCAGAGGCGCGGCGCCACGGCCGGTGAAGCAACTCGGCGGGTTCGCGAAGGTGCACCTCGCCGCGGGACAACGTGGGACCGTGCGCATCGTCCTCGGCGAACCTGCCTTTCGCCGCTGGGACGTGGCGACGTCGAGCTGGACCGTCGACCCCGGCGACTACGAGCTCCTCGTAGGAGCCTCGGCGGCGGACATACGGTCCACCGCGGCCATCCATGTCGACGAATGAGGGGCGCGCGTAAATCATCACGTTGTTACACTAAAATGGAACCGCTACCATTTGGCGACGCGCGAACTCGGGAGACCGGCGCGCAGAGGGCGGCACCGCCGCTCGACACAGGGGGGACCATGAAGATCCTGCGCAGCATCGTGCTGATCGCGACGGGCGTGCTGCTCGCGGCTGGACCGGCCGGGGCGGTCGGTCGTCAATCCAGCGGATCGACCAACGGCGTCACCGCCGATCAGATCAAGCTCGCGTTCCCAACCATCGACTTCGCGGCGCTGAAGGACGTCGGCGTCAACATCGACCGCGGCGACCCGCAGAAGATCTTCGACGCGCTCACCGACCAGTTGAACGCCGACGGAGGCATCAACGGCCGAAAGGTCGATGTCGAGGTGGTCAAGTACAGCGTGCTGAACCCAGCCGACGCGGAGGCGGCGTGCACGAAGATGACCGAAGACGACAAGGTCTTCGCCGTCATCAACGCGTTCGACGGCGCCGCGGAATCGGCGGACAAGTGCATCACCGACCACAAGACCTTCCTCATTGGAGGCAGTCCCGACACCGCAATCGCGAGCAAGACACCCTGGATCTCGCAGAATGCGTCACAAGAACGGCAGGCGAAGAACTTCGTGCAGCTGATGGCGAAGAAGGGTCTGTTCAAGGGCAAGACAATCGGCATCAGCACCGACCCGGCCCAAGAGCAGGTGACGAAGAAGGTCATCGTGCCGGCGCTCAAGAAGGCCGGCTACTCGCCCAAGGTGGTCGTCGTGGACGACGGTCCGCCCGGCGACACCGCGGCGGCAGATGCCAACTGGGACGTCTTCGCCGAGAAGTTCAAGAGCGCCGGTGTCAACCATGTGATCCTCGTCGGTACCGAGGCGGCGGGCGGCTTGACCCGACTGCTCGACCGGGGCGTGAAGGCCACGGTGTCCAGCCCGACCAATGGTCTCGTTGAAGGGCTCGGCACCAGCCAGACACAACGGCCTCCGTCGGCGTACGACGGCTACTACACGATCACCGGTCTCACGCCGGACGAGATCTTCGCCGATCCGACGATGCAGAAGTGCGTGAAAACGTTCCAGAAGGCCAATCCATCGATCACGGTGAAGAAGCCGAGCGCGGTCGCCGAAGGCGAGACGGACTGGGCCACCGGCATCCTCACCGCGTGCGGCCAACTCGGCATGTTCCAGACCGTCGCGCAACGCGCTGGGAAGAACCTGACCAACCAGTCCGTGATCGACACCGTCGAGGGCATGACCACGAACTTCGCGGTTCCCGGCAGCCCCTACAACACCTTCGGGCCGGCCAAGTTCGACGCCCCCGATGGCTTCCGCCTCGGTGTCTTCGACCACACCGTCGGCAAGACGGGCGGCATCAAGCCGCTCGGCTCGTTGCAGAACCTGCACTGATCCGCGTTGCGCCGTGCTCGCCGCCGCGTCACCCCCCCTGCCGGTGCCGAGCACGGCGCTCGCGCGCCGACAATGACTGACGACCTTGCGATCCGAGATCCTCTGACCGGCGACGCGGTGATCATCGCGGCGCACCGCCAAACTCGCCCGAACCTTCCGTCGGACGGCTGCCCGTTCTGCGTTGGAGGACTCGAAGCACCAGACCCCTACGAGACCCGGTGGTTCCCCAACCGCTGGCCGAGCTTTCCCGACGCGCGAGCCGAGGTGCATCTGTTCTCGCCTGACCACGACGCGACGCTCGCCACGTTGGGCCCGACGCAGGTGCGTAAGGTCATTGATCTGTGGTGCGAGCGATCGGCGGAGCTCGGCGGACGAACGGACGTGGCGTACGTCTTGCTCTTCGAAAACTCCGGTCGAGACGCGGGCGCGACGATCGATCATCCCCACGGCCAGGCGTTCGCATACGCCGAGATTCCTGACCGACCCGCAGCCGAGCTCGCCGCTGCCGCATGCGTCCTCTGCGAGCCGCCCCCGCCAGATCTGGTCGTCGACTCCACCGACGGCTGGACTGCATGGGTTCCCGCCGGCGCGACCTCACCCTTCGAGCTGAGGTTGGCACCGAGTGCGCACGTTCCCGATCTTGCATCTCTCGACGAGTACGGGCGAGACCAACTTGCGCTGCTGCTCGTCCAGGTGCTCGGTCGCCTCGATCGCGTCTTCGGTCAGCCGATGCCTCGGATGATGTGGATCCATCAACGTCCGTTCGATGGTGGCGAGTGGCCGATTGCCCACTTGCACGTCCACGTGCACCCGTTATGGCGCGCTCCGAACACCCTGCGCCACGTGGCAGCTGGCGAACTCGGTAGTGGAACCTTCATCAACCCCGTTGCACCTGCCGCCGCCGCGGCGGAACTGCGATCGTGCTGACCGCTCATGCCCCTGGTCGGGTGAATCTGATCGGCGACCACACCGACTACATGGGTGGTCTCTGCTTGCCGATGGCCATCGATCTCGGAACCACCGTCGCCGGTGAACCCGGCGGAGACGTCGTCCGCCTCACGTCCGATGCCTTCGACGGAACAGCCATCATCGCACTCGACGAACGTGATCCATCCCGCATAGAACCGCAGTGGGCGCGCTACGTCGCGGGTGTAGTGGCGGAGCTGCGACCACCAACAGGATTCAGCGGGCACATCACGACGACGTTGCCACCCGGAGCGGGCTTGTCATCGAGTGCAGCGCTCGAACTCGCGGTCGCGCTGGCACTCGGCGCCGATCCCGAGCCGCTCGCACTGGCGTCTCTCTGCCAGCGCGCTGAGCACCGCGCTTCAGGAGTTCCCTGTGGAATCCTCGACCAAGTTGCTTCCGCCGGCGGGGTTGCGGGCCATGCCCTTCTCCTGAACTGCGCGACCCTCGAGAGAGAAGCGGTTCCCGTACCCGACGACATCGACATCGTGATCGTTTACTCCGGTGAGGAACGCTCGCTTGCCGACACTCCCTACGCCGTCCGACGTGCCGAAGCGGAAGCCGGACACGAACGTCGACTTCGTCACGTGCGCAGCGAGAACGAACGCGTACGACACGCCGCCGAGGCGCTCTGGCGCGGCGACGGACCGGCGCTGGGTGGCTTGCTTTTCCAGAGCCACCGCAGTTTGGCCGACGACTTCGAGGTATCGACTCCGACGCTGGACGCACTGGTGCAGCACTTGTGTGACGTACCGGGCGTCCATGGGGCACGCCTCACCGGCGCAGGCTTCGGTGGATGTGTCGTCGCCGTCGCTGAGCGAGGCGCTCTCGCCACTGGATGGCATGTACGGCCGGCGGCTGGCGCGACCCGTCAACAGCATGACTGACCGAGTGCGCGCAACTGACGACCCAATGGTGGTCCGTTCTAGATTCAATGCGGTGGACCCCATACGACGGCCGGTGATCGCTGACGTCGCGCGAGAGGCAGGTGTCGCGACGGTCACGGTGTCCCGAGTGCTCAACGGATTCCCGGGGGTGCGTGAGCAAACCCGGCGTCGTGTGGAAGAGGCGGTCGTCGCACTCGGCTATCGCTCGAGTCCTGCCGCTCGCATCCTGGCTGGCGGGCGCTCACGAATGCTCGGGGTCGTCGCCATCGAGACGTTCCACTACGGACCTTCCCAAACGCTGTTCAGCCTGGAGGGAGCTGCTCGGGCTGCTGGGCATGCGGTGACCTTCGCGTCGATGCCGGCCGACGGAGCCTCGCTGCAGAGCACCGTCGACCAACTCGCCCATGCACCTGTAGACGGCATCGCCATCATGTCTCCCGTCCGAGCCGTCATGGATGCAATCAAAACGCTGCACAACACGTTGCCGGTGGTCGTGGTCGGCGGCGATCGCCACTCGGGTCCGGCCACCGTGGCGATCGATCAAACGATCGGCGCCGGCATGGCAACCCGCCATCTCCTCGAGCTCGGCCACGAAACGGTGCATCATGTCAGCGGCCCGCCGGCCTACCTCGAAGCCCGGGCTCGGCGGCGCGGCTGGACGACAATGCTGCGAACGATGGGTGCACCCCACGGGCGCTCGGTCATCGGGGATTGGAGCGCACGCGGTGGGTATGCCGCGGGCACGGAACTTGCCCAGGATCCCGACGTCACCGCGATCTTCGCGGCCAACGACCAGACGGCACTCGGAGTCCTCAAAGCGCTCGCGGAACAGGGCCGCGAAGTACCGGAAGACATCAGCGTCGTTGGGTTCGACGACGCACCGGAAGCCGCCTACTACCGGCCGAGTCTCACCACAGTGCGCCAGGACTTCGGTGAGGTGGGTCGTCGAGCGGTGGAACTGCTCATCGACCGGATCGAAGGCCGTGCCGCGAGAACCCACCTCGAAATCGTGCCCGAGCTCGTCATCCGCTGCAGCACATCCAGGCTCGGCACCCAGAACCGAGGGTGAATGACCGCTGCATCAGCTCTCGTCGAAGCGTGCGGCGTGGGCGAGCGTCACGCGGACGGCGTCTCGTCCCGTGATTCGTCGATCGAGCAGTGAGAGCCCCTCTTCGAGATGGTCGATGTCGACGACCTCGCCGGCGAGCACGTCGGTACGAATCTGGCCTGCTCGCAGGAGCTCGACTGCTCGTTCCATCGACCTCGGCGTGAACCCGGATCCTCCGATCACCTTGAGCCCCTTGACCACCACTTGGTCACTGACGAAGCCGGGGATGTCGACGAAGTGCTTGAGACCGGCGAGCAGCACGGTTCCTTCATGGCGAGCCAACTCGAGTGAGAGTGGCACTGCTTGCACGGAACTCGACACGTCGAACACCTTGTCCGCGCCGACGCCGCCGGTGAGTTCGCGCACGGCTGCGACGACATCGTCTTGATCCACCATGATCGTCGCACTCGCGCCGAGCTCGAGAGCCGCTTCGAGACGGAGCCGGTCGTGCGACGTACCGGTCACGATGACGAGCGACGGGTTGCAGGCGCGCACCGCCTCGACCACGGCGAGACCTTGGTGGCCGGGACCTTGCACGACGACGGCGTCGCCCTCGACGACGTCTGCGATCGTGACCCAGTTGACTGCGTTGCTGAGGGACTCGAACACAGTGAGCTCCTGGGCGGGTCGATCGTCGGGGAGCGCGAACAGCTGAGTGCCGGGAAAGATCTCCATGTACTCCCCGTAGCCACCCCAGAGACCGATCGTGCCGTCGCCGGTCATGTCGGAGTAGCCGTAGACGCGAACCCCCGACGGCGACACGAGGATCTCGTTCACCGCAACCCGGTCACCCACCGCGACAGGAAACTCGGCGTCGGATGCCATCTCGACGAGCCGTCCGACGATTTCGTGGCCTGGCACGACCGGAAAGATGCTCGCTCCAGGGATGAGTTCCACCCCGGTGATCTGCGCGAGGTCACTACCGCACAGACCCACCGCCTCGACCTGAAGGACGGCACCACCCGGTGGGGGCGTCGGCACCGGAAACTCTCGGATCTCGAACTCGCCGCCACCGAGGAAGACGGCGGCGCGACAACGTGCAGTCATGGTGTCCTCACCATGTCGCCATCGCGAACGGCACCAACGTGCTGCGTCACGAGGCGCGTGGATCGTCGATCGAAACCGGCACGCCCAAGAGCTTGGATGCGACGTCTTCGAGCATCGGCTTCGGCATGACGCAGTCTGCACAGTCAGCCGATTCCAGCAAGAGCTGTAGATGGACCGAGTCAGACGACTCGCTGACCACCGAGATGTCGGCGCCGTCGAGTCGTAACAGGTCTCGGACCGGTGTGAGGTCGATCGTCATGTGGACTCCTTGATCGGGGGACGGGTTCTCGAGAGGTGCGCACCGGCGTCGGCGAGGATGAGCTGTCCGGTGATGCACCGAGCCAGGTCGCTCGCGAGGAACACGACGAGTCGCGCGAGCTCGTCGGGTTCGGTCATTCGCCGCAGTGGTGTGGACTCCACGATCGCGATGATGTGTTCTTCGTCAAAGACGGCAGCAACGTCTTCCGTGAGCGTGGTCCCCGGCGCGACGGCGAGGACACGGATGCCGGAGGGTCCGAGCTCGACCGCCATCGTCTGGGTCAGATGGTTGATGGCGGCCTTCGCCGCTGCGTACGCGGCGTTGAACGGTGAAGGCCGAGTGGACTCGCCGGAACTGACGTTGATGATGACCCCACCATCCGACATGGCTCGCGCCTGCGCGGCTGCCGCCAACGCGGTGATCACCAGGTTCTGATCGATGATGTCGCGCCAGTACGCGGCCCCTTGATCGACGAATGGCATCGGTGAACGACCTGCCATCATCCCGATGTTGTTGACGGCGATGTCGAGTCGTCCGAAGGCTCGGACGGCCGTGGCAGCCAGATCAGTCAGCGCAGCGTCGTCGCGCGCGTCACTGACGAGGGCGAGTGCAGTACCCCCTGCAGCATCGATCTCGGAAGCGACGGTGTGCGCTCTGCTCGGATCGACGTCGTGGACGACGACCGCAGCGCCACACACCGCCAACCAGCGCGCGATCTCCCGTCCGATGCCTGCGCCCGATCCGGTGACGAGTGCGGCCTTGCCTGAGTGATCGATCTCGAGCGCCATCACGTGGTCCGCGGAACGGGGGTGCCGTGCGTGCAGCGGCACCCGGAAGATAACACCGGTATATTCACTGTACCTTCGTGAAGTGGCGGAGCACAAGATAGCGCTGTTACATTCTGCACAGGGCGTCCGTCGAGCAAAGGCACGATGCCCGACCATCGGCTCCCGAAGGCGCGACCTCATGCTCATGCGAGACACCGCTGAACTGTTCGATCTCACCGGGAAGGTGATGATCGTCACCGGATCGACGAAGGGCATCGGTCGGGCGATGGTCGAGGGCATGGCGCGCGCCGGCGCGTCAGTCGTCGTCAGCAGCCGCAAGCAGGATCTCTGCGAGGAGGTGGCCAAGGAGGTCGCGAACGCCACTGGCGCCGAGGTGCTCGGCCTCGCGTGCCACGTGGGCGAGTGGGACGCGATCCCCGGCTTCGTCGACGGAGTGCTCCAGCGCTTCGGGCGCATCGACGGACTCGTGAACAACGCCGGCATCAATCCGGCGCGCGTCGGTCCGGGCGACATGACGTTGGACTACTGGCGCAAGGTGTTCTCGGTGAACGTGGAGGGACCGCTGCGCACCAGCCAGTGCGTGCTCCCCGCGATGCGTGAGCAGGGCGGTGGGAGCATCGTGAACATCGGCACGATGGCCGCGTACTCCGGTGGTGCCAACATCTGCGCCTACGGCTCGTCGAAGGCGGCGCTGCTGAACCTCACCAAGAGCATGGCCATGGACTGGGCGCAGTGGAACGTGCGCGTGAACATGCTCTCGCCGGGGCCGTTCATGAGCGAGATGATGGAGGGCGGCGCGAAGACGCAGCCCGGTTTCCTCGATCTGGTCGCTGGTGGCACGTTCCTGAAGCGCATCGCCGATCCGCAGGAGATCGTCGGGCCGGTCTGCTACCTCGTGAGCGACGCGTCGACGTTCGTCACCGGCGACGATCTGTCCGTCTCCGGGGGGATGATGAAGTGAGTGACGACGTGTTGATCGTCGACGTCGATGCGCACTTCGAACCTGCGGCCGATTGGCTCGACGAGTTCCCGACGCTGAAGGCCGAGCTTCCCGAGCTGCTGCCCGACACCGACCCGCGCTTTCGCATGGACAGCGGCGAGATGTTCGCCTACTTCGTCTCCGACGACCTGCTGCGCAACGTGCCCCGCGAACAGCGCATGCCGATCGACCAGTTGACCACGCCCGTGATGCAGCTGATGTTCGACCCAGACCGCCCTGAGGGCGTCGGCTATCCCGGCTCCGACCAGTTCAAGGCCATGAGCGACCCGGCGGCGCGCGTCGCCTGGATGGACGCCACCGGCATCTCATTCCAACATGTCATCTCTGGCGCCGGCTACACCCTGGCGCGCGCGATCGAGGACCCGACGCTCAGCCGCCGCGCGCTCGAGGCAGTGAACACCTGGATGACCGACGCAGCGGCCGACCATATCGATCGGTTGCGGCCCGTCACGTCATTGCGCTTCGACGACCTCGATTGGGTCGTCGCCGAGCTCACGCGCATGCGCGAGCGGGGGAGCCGCGCGTTTCTGGTATCGGCGGAACCCGCGGGCGGTGTCCCACCGATGCATCCCGACTTCGACAAGGTGTGGGCCGCGGCAACCGATCTCGGGATGATTGCTCACCTCCACGTCGGGATGAACCCGGGGCTCTTCCATCCTGCGTGGGCCAACACCGACGACCCGGGCTTGATCCGCCTGATCTCCCTGCAGAATCCCCACCACAGCGCACAGGTGTTCCTGACCGCGGTGGTGTTCGGTGGCGTGTTCGAGCGTCACCCGAACCTCACTGTGTTGGTGTCCGAGCTGGGCATCGACTGGTTTCCCGGTTGGGTCGACAAGGTCGATGGCATGGCGGCGCCCGGTGTCAGTCCGCTGGTGGTCGGCGACTACCGCTGGCCGCTGTCGCCGCGCGAGTACGTCGAGCGCAACGTGCGCATCTCGCCGATCCCCGCGCCGCACGAGTCGCCTCTCTCGCTGATGGAGCGCGTCCCAGGGGTGGCGGTCTTCTCGTCGGACTACCCGCACTACGAAGGTAACCCCGACCCGCTTGCGTACTACGAGCAGGAACTGGCCGCGCTTGACGACACCGTTCGTACGCGCTTCCTCGGCACCGCGATCGCCGAGTCCTACGCCCGCATGGGCGACCCCGTCTGAGGAGTACGCAGTGATCGAACCGGCCCAGCTGCAGGACCTCGTCGCCCGATGGTGGTGGAACTACGACGAGGGAAACTTCGACGTGCTCGCGAGCCTGCTCACCGACGACGTGCACTTCTCGTGCCGGACCGACTCCGGAACGACTGACTACGAGGAGTTCGTACGCGCCGACTACTCCGGGCGAGACGCGGTGATGACTTGGCAGAAGGACCACCGGTTGCACAGCCCGTATCCGCTTCGCCACAACGGCACCAACGTGCACATCGTCGAGCAACGCGACCACGAGGCGAGCGAGTCGAAGTCCTTCAACGAGCGGTGACCGTGGATACGATGCGCTCGATGGCGGAGCCACTCACGCAAAAGGCGCGGACAACCCGGGCCGCACTCGTGCGCTCCGCGTACGACCTCTTCATCGAGCGAGGCTACGGCGCCGTTTCGGTTCGTGACCTGGGTCGCCGAACGCACGTCACCAGCGGCGCGATCTACGGCCACTTCCGCAATAAGGCAGACCTGCTGGTCGCGGCAATCGCTGACCACATCGACCGTGACCTCTATCTCAAGGGCAACGGCAACGACACCCTCCGGATCTACATGCACCGGCAGTGGAAGTCCTATCGCTCCCGTGCCGGACTGCGGGCGCTGATGGTGGAAGCTGCGGCCGCGGCGCGCATCGATCCCGAGGTCGAGCGCCAGATGCATGAGCTCCAGACCACCAAGCTCGCGGAGTGGAAAGCGATCTACCGCGAGCTTCAGGAGCGTGAGGGCTTCGACCCCTCGGTCGACATGGATGCTGTCGTCACGATGCTGTGGGCCACCGAGCTCGGGCTCGGCCTCCTGGAAGCGTGGGACGTAGCGCTCCCGAAGCCAGCAATCTGGGCAGCAGCAGTCGATCGGATCATCAGGTCGCTGGAGATCGATACGGGTCGCTGACGTCTGAGCGCGTTGGGAGAGGGGAGCGGACATGACCGTCATCGATGTGGACTCGCATTTCGAGCCGGGTCGTGCGTGGCTCGACTCGTACCCCGAGCTTCGAGGTCGACTGCCGGAGTTCGACACGGCGGAGGTCACCACCAAGATCGTCGCGGGCGACATCCTCGCAGGGGTGCGCCGCGAGGACTGGCCGTCGTGGGAGCAACTCCTGCCCCCGGGAATCGCAGCCATCGCCGGGACCGGTGAGAAGCCCGACGACTACGGCTACGAGGGCTCGTCGATGCACGATGCCACGTCGGCGCAGTCCCGTGTCGCATGGCTCGATGAGAACGGGATCGATCTCGAGTCGGTGATCTGCCTCGAGGGGATGCTCAACTCCCGCTTCCTCGATGATCGCGACCTCGCCAGGGAGGTCATCCACGCCAGCAATTCATGACTCGCGGACGCGGTTGACGGGTTCACGCAACGGTTGCTGCCGGTCACGTGCATCGACTTTGGTGACGTGCGCAAGGCGATCGGCGAGCTCGAGCGCATGCGTGCGCGGGGGAGTCGCGCGTTCTTGATCGGCACGGTGCCGGTGCCCGGCGTGCCGATCATGCATCCGCAGTTCGACCCCATCTGGTCGGCCGCGACCGACCTCGGGATGATCGCTCTGCTGCACGTCGGCTACCAGCCGGCGAGCTTTGACCCTGCATGGGCCAACACCGCCGGCGACATGATGTTGCTCCGTCAGCTCGGAGTGTCACAGGGACACCAGTCGGTTGAGCTCATGCTGAACGGCCTGATCTTCGGCGGCACGTTCGACCGCCATCCGACGCTCACCGTGCTGATCGCCGAGTGCGGTCTCCATTGGTTCGAGGGAACCGTCGAGCACATGGACTCACGCGACGCCCGCACGCAGCCGGAGGCCCGCCTCTACATGGGCGAATACCCATTCGACCTTTCGCCGTCCGAGTTCGTCCGTCGCAACGTGCGCGTCACCCCGCTGCCGCGTCTGCACCAGTCGCCGGTGCGGCTGCTCGAGCGCTATCCCGAGTGCGTGGTGTTCTCGTCCGACTACAACCACAACGAGGGAAGTGGCACACCGACCTCGTACTACGAGGCATTGCTCGCGGACGAGAGGCCGGAGGTTGTCGCGGGATTCTTCGGTGCCAACATCGCGAAGAGCTATGACGTCATGGGCGATCCGCTGCCTGTGCCGTAGCGTCGTCAGGGAACGATGGGGAAGAGCACTCGCACCGCCTGGTCGAGCACCCGCCACACCTCCGCCGCGTCATGCGCGTCGTCGTTCATCCACTGAACGATCGCGCTGTTCATGACGTGGCCGAGCGTCTCGATCACCAGCAGCCGCTCAGGAATGTCGGCATCACCGATTGCTTCGTCGATGAGGTCGACGTAGGTGCGGTGCACGGAAGCGCGGCTGTCGAGCACGTCGGGGGTCAACGCGTAGAACGCGCGCATCGCCGTGAGCGTGCGCACCGGGTCGCGATCCAGGGTGTTGACATATCGCCGCAGGACCGTCCGAACGCGTGCCGCCGCGGTACCGCCCCGAGGTGGCCGGCGATGCAGTTCCTCTCGAAGCTTGGCCATGCCTTCCGCGTGCGCCTCGGCGATGAGCTGGTCCTTCGATCCACCAAGTTGATAGATCGAGGTGAGCGACATGCGCGTCAAACGGGCGAGCTCGCGCATCGATACCGCTTCGTAGCCCTGCGCCGCGAGCTCGCGGGTCGCGCCCAGGAGTCGCTCGTAGCGGGGGTCGACGCGGCGATCATCCTCGTGCAAGTGGGCTCTTTCAGTTGCGTCAGTAACGTGTTACTCTACCGGCCGCCGGCCGGTCCAGCTCGATCTCTGCACGGGCTGGGTTCGAACCAGCGGCGACGTCAGGAGCGGCGAGTGGCGATCAAGACCACCGGTATCGATCACATCCACGTTCTCGTGCCGAATCTCGACGAGTTCCTCGACCTCTTCGATCGCCTGTTCGAGAGTGAGCACACGATCCAGAGTGAGATCGAGAGCGTGCAGGGATACAACTCGACGTTGCGCTTCAGGAGTGCGACATCAACACCGTTCCTGGACGTGTTCGAACCGGCAACCGACGACGGCATCGTCGCTCGTGAGTTCGCGCGCAACGGCGCGGGCCTCTCGGTGCTCTCGTTCGGCGTCGAGGACATCGAGGATTCGACGGCACACGCCGAGTCGTGCGGACTGCGTGTGGTGTCACGGCTCGGATTTCCCGGCGTCATGAGTCAGGTGCAGTTCCACCCCGCGGACACGTTCGGATTCCAGCTCGAGTTCGTCGAGTACGAGCCCGGAGCTGAAGAACGGATTGCGGAGATCCAACGGCGCAAGTCGGCAGGCGAACCGGTCGAAGGATTGCGCCTTCGCGCGAGGAGAGGGCAATGAGCGAATCGTCGGCGACGGTGAACCAGCGGACGCGACCCAAGCTGGTGTTGAACTTCGATCTTCGCCACCCCGCGCAGCTCGGCGCGAACGGCTCCAACACGTACGCCGCGGCACTCGACATCATCGCTTGGGCCGACGATCTCGGCTTTGAGCGCGTCGGCTTCGGCGAGCATCACCAATCGACTGACGGCTACGTGTCGTGTCCACTTGTCTTCGCCGCCGCAGCAGGCGCGATCACCAACCGCATCCGCATTCGTATCTCCATCTTGCTCGCACTGCTCTACGACCCACTCCGCCTCGCCGAAGAAGTCGCCGTCACGGACCTCTGCACCCAGGGTCGCCTCGATCTCGCACTGGGCGTCGGCTACGTCGAAGACGACTTCATCGCCTTCGGGGCCGACTACCACCGTCGCGGCCGAAACCTCGAGGAACTGGTTCCGTTCCTGCGGCATGCGTGGACCGGAGAGCCCTTCGAGCACCGAGGCACGACCGTGCGAGCGACCCCCAGACCGCGACAGGATCCCATGCCTATCTATCTCGGCGGCGGAGCGTCGCGCCGGAGCATCGCCCGCGCCGCCCGCATTGCTGATGGCTTCTTCCCGCCCGGCATGGCTGGGCCCTGGGAGGCCTATCGCAACGCGTGCCACGAGGTGGGAAAAGCCGACCCCGGGCCGTGGGTGGCCAGAGGGCCGATCTTCCTCTGGGTCACGACCGACGACAAGGATGAGGTGTGGGAGTGGCTCGCACCCCATATCCGCCACCAGATCGACTCGTACGGACAATGGACACGAGCCGGGCTCGGGAAGGCGACGGGGCCGTACATCCCGACGGGCGATCTCGACAGCCTCAAACAAGATGGCGCCTACCAGGTGCTCACGCCTGACGAAGTGGTCGAACTCGCCCTCCAACTCGGCGCCGATGGAGAACTCCACCTCAATCCGCTCCTCGCCGGCATCAATCCAGAAGCGGCTTGGACGATGTTGCGGACGTTTGAGGCGGAGGTTCTTCCCCACATCGGCGCTTCCGGCGCGCGCATGCCCCTCCCGTCCGGCGCGTAGGCCATGCACTAGCGCTGATTGCTCGGGCACAGAGAGCGGCGGCATTGTCGGTGAAGAAGACT
Source organism: uncultured Actinomycetes bacterium (assembly GCA_963841415.1). GTDB lineage: Bacteria > Actinomycetota > Acidimicrobiia > IMCC26256 > DASPTH01 > DASUAS01. The sequence continues at coordinate 168,303 of CAWJCN010000001.1, forward strand.
TCCTTCTCTACTCTCTCACCTATGCCGGGACCAGGCGGGGAGGCCGTGGCCGACGTCCTTGTCATCGGTGCCGGAGTCTCGGGTGCCGTCGTCGCGAAGCGGCTGGCGGAAGCTGGGATGTCGGTGGTCTGCCTGGAACAGGGTGACTGGCCCGACCGTGCCGACTATCCGGGTTCCACACCGGAATGGGAACTGCGCAGTGCGAAGCAATGGTCGAGCTCGCCGCACGTGCGTCGCGGTCGCGCCGACTACCCGCTCGACCTCGGCTCGTCGGACTTCGGAGTGCTCAACTTCAACGGCGTCGGTGGCGGCAGCGTCCTGTACAACGCGCAGTGGCCGCGGATGCTGCCGGACGATTTCCGGGTGCGCAGCATCGACGGCGTCGCCGATGACTGGCCGATCCGCTACGCAGACCTGCAGCCGTACTACGAGGCGACGGACCGCGACTTCGGGGTGTCCGGCCTCGGCGGCAATCCCAGGTATCCGCTGGGGGAGGACCCGCCTTTGCCGCCGCCGCCTATCGGCCCGCTCGGGCTCCGCGTCGCGTGCCCACGCCCGGCTGGGATGGCACTGGTGGCCGCTGCCGAACGCCATCGTCTCGTCCAGCTATGACGGCCGGAACCCGTGTGTCCAGCGAGGCTCGTGCGGCTCGGGCTGCAACGAGGGCGCCAAGGCGTCGACCGACGTCACGCATTGGCCGAAGGTGCAGCAGCTCGGGGGTCGCGTGATCACCGGCGCGACCGTGCGGCGCCTCCTCACCGACGAGCACGGTCTTGCATGTGGAGCCGAGTGGATCGATCGCGATGGGCGAGCTCACGTCCAGGCCGCGAACGTCGTGGTGTGCGCGGCAAACGCCATCGGGACGGCGCGACTGCTACTCGCATCCGCCGACGACGGTCTCGCCAACTCGTCGGGACTGGTCGGGCGCAACCTCATGCTTCACCCCCTCGTCTCGGTCGTCGGCCTCTTCGACGAGCCGCTCGAAGGATGGCGCGCGCACGCCGGCGGGCTGATCCAAAGCCTCGAATTCGCGAGGAGCGAACCAAACCGCGGTTTCGTGCGCGGTGCGACGTGGGCGCTCGGCTCGGCGGGCGGGCCGCTCCGCGCCGCCTTCGCTCCCGATGGCCACGGCCGTTGGGGGGAGGAACATCACGCCAACGTTCGCCAGCGGCTGGGCCGGACCGCGAGCTGGGTGATCATCGCCGAAGACCTCCCCGACCCCAGCAACCGCGTCGAGCTCTCCTCGACGCTGACCGATCACGTCGGCCTGCCCGTGCCCTGCATCACCTACCGGCTGGGCGAGAACACCCGCCTGCTGATGGGCTGGCAGGTGGAACGCGCGCGCGAGTCGCTCGCCGTTGCGGGCGCGTGGCAGTTGGATGTGGTGCGCCACGCCGCCAACGGTCATTTCATGGGCACCGCCCGGATGGGAACCGACTCGAAGACCTCGGTGGTCGATCCCTGGTGCGTCGCGCACGACGTGCCCAACCTGCTGGTCGTCGACGGCAGCGTGTTCGTCACCGCAGGCTCGGCAAATCCCACGAGCACGATTGCCGCCGTCGCGCTGCGCGCGGCGGATCGGCTCGTCGAACACCGCGACGAAGTGCCGGTACCGTCGCACCATCGCGTCGTCGCGTTCTCGGTACCGTCGCCGTCGCCGGTTTTGCCAGCCGACGTGCCCGATCCGGTGCAGTTACCTACCCCGACAGAACGGGCTGTGCTCCGGACCGTGGTCGACGAATTGGTCCCCGCTGCCGCCGAGATGCCGAGCGCGTCGGAGGTGGGTGTCTGCGAGCAGCTCCTCGATCGCGTGCTATCGGCTCGCCCGGATCTCGCGGCGCCACTGCGTGAAGCCATCGCCGCGCTACCCGGAGACGCGACTGGTGACCCGCGCTTCGCCACGCTCCGTTACGTCGTCGCTGCCGCGTACTACCTCGCGGCGGGCGTGCATGATGCCCTCGGCTACCACCCCGAGCCGGCGACGCCGGTGCGACCACTCGAGTTCCCCGAATACGTCGAAGAGGGATTGCTCGATCACTTGCTCGAGGCTTGATGGACGACTACGTGCTGTACAGCGCCACTGACCGGGCCTTCGCCGGGCGAGGGGTGAAAGAGGCTTGATCCTCTGCAGCGGCACGCTCGGGGCGATCCCGTTCGTGGTGAAGGCCCGCGCCGCGGCGCTCGCCGGCTACGAAGGCATCTCCATCTACACACACGAGTACGAGCCTGGCGTCCGGTCTGTGCTCGACGATCTCGGCCTGTCGGTCGCCGAGGTCGACGGACCGACGGCGTGGTTACCCGGACACCCGGGTGTCGATCCAGCACGTGCCATCGAGATCGCGCACGATGTAGGTGCACGCTCGATCTCCGTCTTCGTTCGCGGTGCAGAGGCACCTGACCCCGCGCTCGCGGGGGACGCCCTCGCAGCGTTCTGCCGCGCTGCAGACCCGCTCGTGGTGCACATCGAGCCCTTCGCATGGTCAACCGTCGCGTCGCTCTCAGCCGCGGCCGACATCGTGGAGCGGGCGGCCGAGCACAACGCCGGCATCATCCTCGACACGTGGCACCTCGCACGTGGCCCCGATGCCGGTCGGCTCTCGTCGGTCGACCGCATCGTGGCCGTCCAGGTGTCAGACCCGACGCCGCAGCCTTGGTCGTCGGTGCGCGACGAGTGCATGCACGGCCGTCTCCCGCCTGGGCCGTTCACCGATTCGATTCTGCGACAACTCCCGCAACTGCCCGTCGAGGTCGAGGTGTTCGCCGACGATTTCATTGGTCGCGATCCCGTGGACGTTGCGCGCAGCGTGAAATCGAACTGGTGACGGCGCTGGTCTTGCCCGCTGAACACGTCTCAACCGGCTCGCGTGACGAGGCAGACAGAGGCGGCTCACCCAACCCCTACGTCGGGAGCCACTCACCACACGCGACAGCACGAGTGGGGAGGGGTCTGCTGCGCAACGTGAGCGACCGACTCGACGCGCCTCGCGAGTGCTCGACTCAGCCAGCGTGCATCGGCGTCTGGATGCTGATCGCGGCGGTCGGAGGCTCGTACGAGATGCCCTTCGCTTTGGTCAAGGCATGCACGGCGTCGTCCATTGTCATCAGCGGTGTCGTCTTGATCGCTCGAATCGAACCAGCGGCCGAAGTCGCGATGGAGACTGCCGCAGCAGTCGCATCGTCCGGAAGCTCGACGATGGCGACGACGTCGAAGTCTCCGAACGCTAGGTAAAACGCCTCCAGCGAGCCGCCCGCTTCCTCGGTCATCCTCCGAACGGGTTCACTCCGGTCCTGCGGATTGTCGACGAGCACCGACCATGCTCCGCTCGTATACGCGGCTTGCACCAGATAGTGAGCCATGGCACCTCCTTCATGGATCCAGGCCGATCGTGCGCCCGGCGACGCGCATCGTCAACTCCAGACCCTCACACGGCACGCGCAGCCATCTGTTGCCGTCCACGCTCACCCATCGGCCGCGCGCTTGCAGAAGTCGCGCAGCGTCGCGAGAGCAGCGTGTCGTATCGTGCCGAGGCGCGCCGACGGGACTTGCCACCCAAACGGCACCGCGACGACCGTTGCGGCTCCGTGGCGATTCACGCGATGCGTTGGTACTGCTCGATCCTGCGCGATCGTGATCCCTAGCGATTGCAACGTCCCGACCTTGCCAAGGCGGTGCTCCGCTCGCGCGGACAAGGGGCATCGGGATTTCCCACTTACCTACGCGTCCCGCTGCTCTTCAGGCACGGGTCCGTATCGCCTCTGTCCCGCCGACCGCCATGGCACGTCCATCGCAAGGCGCGAGGGTCAGCCGTCGAGGATCAGCTTCGCAACTGAGTTCGCGGCGTCCTCTTGCATCGAAGGAAGGATGTGCGAGTAGGTGTCGAGGGTGATCATCACTGACGCATGCCCGAGGCGCTCGCTTACAACCTTTGCGGGGATGCCTGCAGCGAGCGCGGCGGTGGCATAGCTGTGTCGCAGGTCATGCAGGCGGATCTTCGGCAGTCCCGCGTCCCGAGCGAGTTGCTCGAACCAACTGGTCATGCGCTGGGGATGGATTGTCGTTCCGTTCTCGCGCGTGAACACGAGGTCAGAGTCGTGCCACGCTTCTCCCCACCGGAGCCGCTCCTCGAGCTGTCGCACTCGATGCGCTTGCAGCTCTGCGAGCGTCGTGGGATCCAATGCGATCGACCGCCTGCCTTTTGACGTCTTCGGCTGGATCAAGCGCACGTCGTGGTAGTTCACGACGCTCAGGCTCTGAACTACTGCGAGACGTGCGTTCGTGAAGTCGACGTGATCCCAGGCCAGGCCGAGCACCTCGCCGCGCCGCATTCCAGTTGTCACGAGAAGTAGCCATGCGGCGGCGAGGCGGTCGTCCCCCGTGAACTCGACGAACGTGCGGAGTTGTTCGGGCGACCACACCTTCATCTCCGGGCGTGCAGGCTTCGGCGGTGCCGCAAGACTGGCCGCGTTGCGCGGCAGATGGCCCCATCGCACAGCGTCGGTCAGTGCTTTGTGCAACATCGAGTGCGTATTCCGGACCGTCTTGGGGGAGAGACCACCTTCGCTCGCACGACGGCCGCTGGCGAGGAGCTCGGCGTAATAGCCGTTCAGCCGCGCGGGGGTGAGGTTCACGAGCAGCGTTCGGCCGAACGTGGGCTTCACGTACGCCTCATATAGGTCGCGGTAGTTCCGGAGCGTCGTCGGGCGAACTGTCGCCTCGATCGACGGGAGCCACTCTTCTTCGAGGTATCGGTTGAGCGACAGCTTCGAAGCCTCGACGTAGGCACCGCGGCGCACTTCGTTTCGAAGCTCGCCGAACGCCCTCTCCGCGTCCTTACGGGTCTTGAACCCGCCACGGGATTTCTGGCGTCTTTCCCCGCCGGGGCCGCGCTCGAGCTCGACCCAGTAGTACCAGGACGCCCCGCGCTTCTTGAAGTGACCCTTCACGCGGACGACTGTACGCCCTCGGTTAGCAATCCGTTAGCAATGGGGTTTGCGGTGTCCACGCAGTTCGCTGGTGTCCGCGCTGGCTCCCTAAAAGCGCAGGTCAGGATGGGTGCGAGCGGGGAGACTCGAACTCCCACGTCCTTACGGACACCAGGACCTAAACCTGGCGCGTCTGCCGGTTCCGCCACGCTCGCGCCCGACCAGTCTCGCGCCGCTCGGCTCAGACCGATCGGGTGGCGCGACGCATCGAGAGCCTCACGACGAGCTCGAGGTCGAGAAGCCCGGGCAAAGGTCGGGGTTCTGGGCTGCCAGGTGACGGCGCAGGTGCTCGAGCGCCTTCGTGCGGAGCTGGCAGACCCGACTCTCGGTGATGCCCAATGCCGATCCGATGGCGGCCAGCGTGACGCGCTCGAAGTAGGACAGCACGACGATGAAGCGCTGGCGGTCCGGCAGCGAGCCGATCGCATCGGCCAGCAGCCGATCGGATTCCTTGTCCGCGAACACCCGCTCGGGGTTGCTCGCCGGGTCCGCGTACGCCCAGGATTCGATCCCGGGGGCGCGCCCCCGGACGCGGGTGTCCCCTGGCCCGCGAGGGGTTCGAGCCGGCTGGCGTCGGCCTCGGCCATCATGCGGCTGAGGCTCGGCTCGCTGACCATCAGCTCCGACGCGACCTCCGCCCGGGAGGGCGTGCGGTGCAGCCGGTGCTCGAGCCTCGACACTGCGTCGTGCACGGCCCGGGCGTTGCGACGCACCGCCCGGGGGGTCCAGTCGTACGATCGGAGCGCGTCGATGATCGTGCCCTGGATACGGGTCATCGCATACGACTCGAACTTGATTCCGCGGTCGGGCGCGAACTTGTCCAGTGCGTCGATCAGCCCGATCATTCCCCAACTGACGAGGTCGCGCTGGTCGATGTTCGCGGGCAGGGTGCGGCCGAGACGCTCGGCCACTCGTTTGGTGTACGGCGCGTATTCGAGCACCAGTCGATCGCGCGCCCAAGGCGCTCCGGTCGTCTTGTACGCGTCCCAGAGATCGCGAACGGTCTCAGCGTGCGCGGCGTCCGCGTCGGGAACTGCGCGCAGGCGTGTTCGGGTCTTCGTCCGGACTGACGCGCGATGGCCCAGATCCCTGCGGGCGACATCGCTGGTGAGTGCGTTCGTGGCAGTCATGAGAACGATGGCGCTGCTGCAGCGCGCACAGGAGCGTGGCGATGAATGCCGCGCTTCTGTGCGGTGATGGAGCGTTGCGGAGGTTCGAGGCAGTCGAGGACGTGCGCGACTCTCGACTCGTCGCGTGCGCTGATGTCCTCGTCGGTGCACAGGGCGTGGAGCAGGTCGCCGATCGGGACACCGGACGAGGAGTCCGGGACCGCGAACGCAGGGTGACCACTGGACGGGCGGCCGCCCGAGGACGATCGTGTCGGAGCGCGCGTTGCGCCCAACTGCCGCTCGATGTCGCGCGCCGACAGCGCGGGGCTGAAGAGGAACCCCTGCATCTGATCGCAGCGGTGCGCGAGCAGGAATGAGGCCTGAGCGGCCGTCTCAACCCCCTCGGCGATCACCTTCATGCGAAGGCTGCGAGCCAGCGTGATCACCGCGTTCACGATCTGCTCCTCGTCCGAGGAGAAGCCGATTCGCTGCACGAACGACTGATCGATCTTGAGGCTGTGGAGCGGGATCTGGGCGAGATACCTGAGCCCGCTGTATCCGGTCCCGAAGTCGTCGATCGAACACCGCACCCCGATGTCGCGGAGCTCGTGCATCGCGGCGCTCGCGCTCTGCACGTCCAGCAGGAAGCTGCTCTCGGTGATCTCCAGCTCGAGCAGGTGTGGCGCGAGGCCATGGCGCAGCAGGGCCTGCGACACCCGTGCGTAGACGCTCCTGGCCGTGAACTCCTCGGCCGAGAGGTTGATCGCGACCGGGACCGGCAGCCCGTAGTCGCTTGACCATGCGCCGACCTGGCGACACGCCTCGTCGAGGACCCAGTTGCCGAGCGGCACGATCAGGCCGGTCTCTTCGGCGAGGGGGATGAAGGTGGCCGGGGGGACGAACCCGAGCTTCGGATGGTCCCACCGGGCCAGCGCCTCGAGCCCGACGATCTTGCGAGTGCGCGAGTCGACCTTCGGCTGGTAGTACAGCTGGAGTTCGCCGCGCTCGAGTGTGGTGCGCAGACTGCTCTCGAGCGAGTGCTTTACGAGCGCCCGGGCGCCCATGTCGGCGCTGTAGACCTGGTACATGTCACGGCCGTTCGCCTTGGCGCGGTACATCGCGATGTCGGCGTTCTTCATCAGGGTCTCGGCATCGTTTCCGCCCACCGGTGCAATGGCGACACCGAGGCTGGCGCTCACGACCAGCTGCCGGGATTCGACGGGAAACGGCTCGGCGAACGAATGCAGCAGGTTCTCGGCCACGGTGGTGCAGTCGTGCTCGCCATCGACCTCGGGCAACAGCACCATGAACTCGTCGCCACCCATGCGAGCAACGGTGTCGGCCTCCCTCACGCATCCCTGGAGGCGCTGCGCGACCAACTGCAACAGCTGGTTGCCGACCGCGTGCCCCAGGCTGTCGTTGATCCCTTTGAACCGGTCGAGGTCGAGGAACAGGACTGCGACCTGTTTGCCCGTGCGGCGCCCCGAAGCCAGCGCGACCTCGAGGCGGTCGAGGAACAGGACCCGGTGGGGGAGCCCGGTGAGTGGATCGTGGTGCGCCTGGTACTCGGCCCGTGCACCTTCGTGCACCTGGAGCACCAGGTACACGGCGACGATGAAGGGCAGGATGCTCGATCCGACGAGCACCACGGGCAGCTCGGGCGACTCGCCCGCGGCGACATGCATCGCGAACAACGCCGGGGCGAGCAACGTCAAGCCCAATGTCGCCGCGAGGCGTCCCGGACCCAGTCGCGGAGGAAGCACGACCGCACGGTCGACCCTTCTCCTCAGCGCGGGCGTGAGGGCGATCGTGGCACCGATGCACAAGCAAAGGAGCCTGATGTCCCACAGCTGCGTGGCGGACATCTGGTTCTCGCCGAGGCGACCGAGGACGAGCATCGCGTCGATCGCGAGCAGGCACGCGAGCGCACATGCCGTGACCGCGTAGGCGCCCGACTCGGGTCGTGACTGGCGCACGAGGCGGAGTGCGAGCCAGACCAGCACCCCGTCGGCGAGCGGGAGCACCAGGGCCAGGGCGGTATGAAGCGGCGCGCGGTTGTCGATCACCAGGCCGCCCCAGGCGACGAGGCACAGCGCGGCGACGCACATCAGTCCCTCGAAGACGGCACCGAGCGCCCGACTGGGGAGCAGCGCATTGAGGCGTAGCGCGAGCCCCAATCCCACCAGCGCCACACCGGCCAACGCCACGAAGCCCCCTGTCGCCGGCACGGACGCGTTGTCGGAGCCGGACACGACACCGAGCAGGCTCCCCGCCATGAGTACGACGAACCCGAGCTCGAGGTACATCCAGGATCGGCGCTGATCGCGGGGCGAACCGCGATCGGCGCCGATGACCTTGATGCCTCCGACCGCCAGGGCGACCACGGCCAGGGCGACGGCGCGCCCGACGAGGGTGGTGCTGGCGAGGCTGGCCAACGCGAGCGCCGCGCCGAGGATGATCGCCAGGAATACCGCGCTGCGTCGTGTAATTACCACAGAGAGGGATATTGGCCCAGGAGACAGCGGAATCCAAGGGATTCCAGCGCTCGGTGACGACTGGCACTTCGTGGGGGAACACGATCGTTCGGGGGCGCGCATCGCAAGGTGCCGTTCAAGGCTGCCCGCGCAGGTGTCGATTGCGAGAGGACGCAGTCCGTTCGAGCAATCCGGAGTCTGGCAAGGTGACCGACGGCACACGTGCGCACGAATCCTCGACGCGGGAGTACGGCACGGCGTCGGCCCCGTCGCCGCTGCGGATCGGCGAGTTGCTGGTGCGACGTGCGCTCATCGACCACGATCAATTGCGACTGGCCCTTGCCGAGCAGGAGCTCGACACCAGGAGTGCGCCGATCGGCAGGTTGCTCGTCGGGCTGGGCGCGATCGACGAAAACATCCTGACCGCGACGCTGGCCGAGCAGGCCGGAATGGTGGTCGTCGACCTCGACGACGTGGAGCCGGATCGGTCGGCGCTCGCGCGGCTCCCGAGGGAGGCGGCGTTCCGTCTGCGGGCCCTTCCCCTCGACTACCACGACCGCAGCCTCGTGGTCGCGCTCGCGGAGCCCCCGACACGCGCGGTGCGGCGTGAGGTGCTCAGTCTGTCAGGTCGGCAGGCTGACTTCGTGCTCGCCAACACCAGAGCGCTCGCTCGCGCGCTCGAGTGCTCGTATCCGCATCCGTCAGCCTTGCAGGACCGCATTGCGGCCGCCGGCATGAAGACGCTCGACGTTGGCGCGCCGCCCGTCGCCGCAACCACCGAGGGCTCCGGGACCCACGGATCGGCGACCTCGGACCAACGGAGCAACCGTGCCGATCGCGTCGTTGCCTGGCTGCTGGCCCAAGCGGCCGAGCACCGGGCAAGCTCGGTCCATCTCCTCCCGGGTCCGTCTGACGTGCGCATCGTCATGCGCACCGACGGCGGGGCGGTGAGCGAGGCACTCCGCTTGCCCCTTGCGGCGGGGAGCACGCTCATGCGGCGCGTCGTGCTCGCGTCGGGCCTTGACGCCCGCACCGCATTGCCGCAGGTGGGCTGCCTCCGCTCCGCGGCGGAGGGCTTCGGGCCGGACCTGTGCGTCGCGACCGAATGGACGAATGCAGGCCGAACGGTCGTCCTCGCGAGCGAAGAGCCTCGCCACGTCGGATCCGCTGGTCCGTAGGCCGGCGGGCGCACCAGTCTCGCACGTTCCGGAGGTTGTTCGATACGCTAACCATGTGAGGATCGAACGATGAGCCGGGCCCGCACCATCACCGGCGCGGCCCGCGCCGTCGCCCGCCTGGCCAGGCAGGTCGAGGTGGCGCTGGCGCCGCTCGATCTCTCGTTGTCGCAGTACCGGGTGCTGGCGCTGCTCGGCGAGGGGTCCACCGCGTCGTCCGTGCTCGCGCGCCGGCTGGCGGTGAGCCCGCCCTCGGTCACCTCGGTGGTCGACGGTCTGGTCGGCCGCGGGCTGGTCGAACGCCAGGCCGATCCCGAGGACCGCCGCCGCCTCACGCTCCTCCTCACCCGTGACGGCGCCAAGCTCCTCGCCGCTGCTGACGCGGCGGCGGAGGCGCACCTCGACGAGATCGCGGGCTACTTCGACGCCGCGCCGACCGGACTCGACGAGTGGAACCTCGCGCTCGACCGCAAGCGCGAGGCGCGGCTGGAGCAGGACCGGTGACCATAGAGATCGGCGCGTTCGGCGCCGACGTCACCTCACCCTTCGTCCCGATGGGCGTCACGCCCAGGTACCCACCGCCCCGGGCGCACATCGCGCCCGACAAGGGCGGGTCCTGGATCCAGCGCATGCGGCCGATCGTGCTCGCGCACAAGTGGATGTTCGGGTTCTCGCTGCTCGCGTCGTTCGTCGGTCTCGCGGTGCAGGTGCAGATCCCGAACGAAGTCGGGCAGGCCATCGACGCACTGGGCAAGACGACGGGCACGTCGCTCGAGTACTTCGTCACGGTCATCGTGATCCTCGCCGCCATCCGCTTCGTCCTCACGTACCTGTCGCGCAACTACTTGCTCAAGACCGCGTACCGCATCGAGTACGACCTGCGGAACATCATGTACGAGCACCTGAGCCGCATGTCGTTCTCGTTCTATGACCGCGTGCAGTCGGGTCAGCTCATCTCGCGTGCGAACTCCGACATCCGGTCGGTGCAGATGTACCTCACGTTCGCGCCGTCGATCCTCGTGCAGTGCAGCGTCGCGCTCCTCGCGTTCGTCGAGATGTTGTCGATCAACGTCCCGCTCGCGCTGGTGACCATGACGACGATGCCGTTCGTCTACATCGTCGGCGTGCGGATGCGGAAGCAGATGTTTCCCGTGTCGTGGCTCATCCAGTCGCGCCTGGCCGACGTCGCCACGGTCGTCGACGAGAACATCAACGGCGTGCGCGTCGTGAAGTCGTTCGCGGCCGAGGACACGCAGCTGCAGCACCTCACCGGTGCCGCACTGCGGACCGAGTGGGCCAACGTGAAGGACGCCGACATCCGCGCCAAGTGGTCGCCGCTGCTCGAGAACCTGCCCCGGCTGGGTCAGGCCATCGTGCTGTTCTACGGCGGCTACCTCGCCATCCACGGTCAGGCGACCCCCGGCGACATCATCGCGTTCAACGCCTACGTGCTGATGCTGCAGCCGCCGTTCCGCCAGCTCGGCATGATCCTCATGATGGGTCAGCGGGCGTCCGCATCGGCCCAGCGCATCTACGAGGTGCTCGACGAGCAACCCGACGTCGTCGACCGCCCGGGCGCAGTCGACCTGGTCGAGTGCCGGGGCGACGTGCACTTCGACGACGTCTCGTTCGCGTATGCCAACGGCACGCACGTGCTCGACGGATTCGAGCTGCACCTCCGACCGGGCGAGACCGTCGCGCTGGTCGGGCGCACGGGGAGCGGGAAGTCGACCGCGTCGCGCCTCCTCGCTCGCTTCTACGACGTGACCGACGGCGCGGTGCGCGTCGACGACCACGACGTGCGCGACCTCACGTTGCCCAGCCTGCGCCATCACGTCGGGATGGTGCTCGACGAGCCGTTCCTGTTCTCGGTGTCGATCCGCGACAACATCGCCTACGGGAAGCCCGACGCGTCGATGGACGAGATCCGCGCCGCCGCCGTCGCCGCGGGTGCCGACGAGTTCGTGCAGGCGTTGCCCGAGGGCTACGACACGGTGGTGGGTGAGCGCGGCTTCACCCTGTCTGGTGGTCAGCGGCAGCGGCTCTCCATCGCGCGCACCCTGCTCGTCAACCCGCCCATCCTCGTGCTCGACGACGCGACCTCCGCCATCGACGTCCAGATCGAGCAGCAGATCCACGAAGCGCTGCGCGGCCTCATGGTCGACCGCACCACGCTGATCATCGCCCACCGGCTCTCGACCATCAGCCTGGCCGATCGCGTCGCGGTGGTGGAGGGCGGACGGGTCATCGCCGAAGGCACCCACGCCGAGCTGCTCGTCACCGAGCCCCGCTACGCGGAGATCCTGGCGCAGAGCGACGCCGACGCCGACCTCGCCACCGACGACGGCAGCGAGCCCGCGGTTCCGCCGTCGACGAACGGTGACGCAATGGTCACCGCGGCCGCCGAAGCCGATGTGGCGCGCTCGCGCACCCTCGACATCGACATCGGTGAGATGAAGGACGTCGACTGATGCGCAGTGAGCGAGCGAATTAGATGGCTTGGGGAGGCGGCACGATCACGGGCGGCGCGCCGATGGGCGGTGCGGTCGGCGGCTCGCCGGGCAACCCGGGGAACGGCCTGCCGTTCGCGGGCATCCCCTGGGAGATGCGCGAGGGCGTCGAGAGGCTGCTCGCCGACGAGCCCGACCTCGAGAGCGACCCGCGCTGGCAGGCGTCGGACAGCTCCTTCAGCCACCGGATGAAGGAGTCCGGAATCACCCTGAGGCGGATGCTCCGCCCACACCGAGGGATGATGACGCTGTCCGCATTCTTCATCTTCGTCGAAGCGCTGTGCGTCCAGGCGGGACCGTCCCTGGTCAAGTTGGGCATCGACGACGGCATCACACCCCACGACTGGACCGCGCTCTCGATCATCGGCGTCGTCGCCATCGTGACGGTGGTGGTCTCGGCGGCGGCGAGCGGCGCGCGCGTCGCAACCACCGGTCGGGTCGCCTCGCGAGTGATGTTCGAGCTGCGCGTCCGCACGTTCGGGCACCTGCAACGCCTCTCGCTCGACTACTACACGGATGAGAAGGCGGGCGTGATCATGACCCGCATGACCAGCGACATCGAGTCGCTCCAGCAGCTCCTGCAGGACGGGCTCCCGCAGTTCGCGTTGCAGGGCGTCACGATGCTGATCGTCACCGTCGTGCTCTTCTTCTACAGCGTCGAGCTCGCCCTGATCACGCTCGTGTTGATCGTGCCGGTCTTCACCGGATTGTCACTCTGGTTCCGCAATGCGTCCGACAAGGGGTACGAGCGCGTGCGTGACGGCATCGCCGGCGTCCTCAGCGATCTCTCGGAGAGTCTGTCGGGAGTGCGCGTGGTCACTGGCTTCAACCGGGCCCGCAACAACGTGCTGCACCACCGCAACGTCACGGGCGTGTACCGCGACGCCAACGATCACACCGCCCACCTCGCCGCCACCTACGGCGCGTGCACCGAGTTCTGGGGTCTCCTCGGCCAGGCCGCGCTGCTGCTGATCGGCGGCAACATGGTGCGCGACGGCAACCTCTCCGTCGGTGCGCTCGCCGCGTTCATCCTCTACCTCAACTCGTTCTTCCTGCCCATCCAGTCGCTGGTGCAGCAGTACAACCTCTACCAGCAGGGTCAGGCCGCGATCACGAAGCTCGACGAGCTCCTGAAGACGCACCCTTCGGTCGAAGAAGCCGCGTCGGCCGAACCGTTGCCTCCCATCGAGGGCGCGGTCTCACTGCACCGCGTGACCTTCGCCTACGACCCGGCCAAGCCGGTGCTGCACGACGTCGACCTCGACATCGCGGCGGGGGAGACCATCTCGCTCGTCGGTCCCACCGGTGCCGGGAAGTCGACCATCGCCAAGCTCGTCACGCGCTTCTACGACCCCACCGAAGGGACTGTCGCGATCGACGGCCACGACCTGCGTGACGTCACCATCGACTCGTTGCGTACACAACTGGGCGTCGTGCCGCAGGAGCCGTTCCTGTTCGCGGGCACGATGCGCGACAACATCGCCTTTGCGCGGCCGGACGCCACCGACGAAGACATCGAGGAAGCGGTGCGCCGCGTCGGTCTGACCGACCTGATCGATCGCCTGCCCGAGGGTGTCGACACACCGGTCCACGAACGCGGCGTCTCGCTCTCGTCCGGTGAGCGCCAGCTCATCGCCCTCGCCCGCGCGTTCCTTGCTTCACCGCGGGTGCTGGTGCTCGACGAAGCGACGTCGAACCTCGACCTCAAGTCGGAGACCCAGGTGGAGGCGGGCCTCGACGCCGTGCTCGAGGGCCGCACCGCGATCATCGTCGCCCACCGGCTCTCGACCGCGATGCGAGCCGACCGGATCGCGGTGGTCGACGACGGCCGCATCCTCGAGCTCGGATCCCACGACGAGCTCGTGGCGCGCCCGGGTGGGCGTTATGCCGAGATGTTCGAGGCCTGGATGTCGCACCTCGAAGTGGATGCCGACGACGCCCCGGAGGTGGTCGGGAGCGGTACCACCGGGTAGCGTCGCGAGACCACATCACAGCGGAATCACATCTGATCGCGGGGGAAGCAGAGCATCCATGGCAAACCAGATCCCGATCGTCGACTACCTCGTCCTCGACGACGGCGAGCCGCACCTGGAGGCCAACGAGTGCACCAAGTGCGGTGCGCTGTTCTTCGACCGGCGCAACGCCTGCGGCAAGTGCGCGAACCGCGAGTTCACCAAGCGCAAGCTCGGCACCACCGGCGTGGTCCGGTCGTTCGCGATCGTGCACCAGGCCGCCCCGGGCGTCCCCGTCCCGTACGTCTCGTCCGTGGTCGATCTGGATGGAGGCGGTGACGTGAAGGCCAACGTGGTCAACGTCGAGCCCGATCCCGCCAAGGTGAGCCTCGGAATGAAGGTGCGGCTCACGACGTTCGTGGCTGATACCGACGACGAAGGCACCGAGGCCGTCGTGTTCGGCTTCGAGCCGGTCTGACACGGCAACTCGCAGAACTGAGCAGAAGGAGCGTTCCAATGGGTGAATCCGTCTGGGTGCTCGGCGCCTCGATGACCAAGATCAGCCGCTACCCCGACAAGGACGTGATCGACCTCGCCGCGGAGGCGACGTTCAACGCGCTCGACGACGCCGGCGTCTCGATCTTCGACATCCAGGTGCTCGCCGCCGGAAGCATGTTCAACATGGGTGGCATCGGCCAAGCAGGTCGCGAAGCAGGTCGGCCAGACCGGCATCCCGATCTACAACGTCGTGAACGCGTGCGCGACCGGCGCCACTGCGGTGCGCACCGCGCTGCTCGAGATCCAGGCCGGCAACGCCGACTTCGCTCTCGCGATCGGTGCCGAGCAGATGGGCAAGATGGGCCTGCTCGCCGGCAACGCCGCGCGCGGGGAGGCCAACAAGTTCGAGCCCTCAGGTCGCTACGGCAGCGTCATGGCCGTCGACGGCTGGCTCGGCTCCGGCACCATGCCCGCGGTGTTCGGTCAGGCCGGCATGGAGTACGCCTACCAGAACGACGGCGTGGGCTTCGAGCAGTTCGCCAAGGTCGCGGAGAAGAACCACGCGCACTCGGCGCTGAACCCGCTCGCGCAGTACAACAAGGTCTTCTCGTTGGAGGAGATCATGGACGCACGTGTGATCTCCTACCCGAACACGCTGCCGATGTGCTGCCCCACCGGTGACGGCGCGGCCGCGATCGTGCTCGTGTCCGAGTCGAAGCTGAAGACCCTCTCGCTCGAGCAGCAGAAGCGCGCGGTCAAGGTCGGCGCGTCGGTGCTCACCAGCGACCCCTGGAGCGAAGGTGGCGAGTCACAGCCCGACGTCAACACGCTCACCCGCAACGCCGCCGACAAGGCCTACGAGCTCGCCGGCGTCGGGCCGGAGGATCTCGACCTGGTGGAGCTGCACGACTGCTTCGCCACCGCCGAGCTCATCCACTACGACAACCTGCGGCTCTGCGAGCCGGGTGGTGCGGGCGAGTTCATCGACAAGCGCGCGCCCTGGCGTGACGGCACCATGCCGGTCAACGTCTCCGGCGGTCTCCTGTCGAAGGGTCACCCGATCGGCATGACCGGCGCGGCGGGCGTGTTCGAGATCACCACGCAGCTGCGCGGCGAGGCGGGCGACCGCCAGATCGAGGGCGCGAAGGTGGGCATGGCCCACGTCATCGGCCTCGGATCGTCGTGCGGCGTCCACATCCTCGAGAAGGCTGCGCTCTAACCCTTCCCGATCCGCCGGCCCAGCGCGCGGAGGAACTCCTCACGCCGGGCCAGGAACTGGGGGTCCTTCACCGACTTGCCGGTGACCAACTGCGTCAGCTGGGGCAGCAGGAACGGGCCCATGGTGAGGCACACCTCGCTGAGCACGAGCTGGGCGGCGTCGAGCTCGGCGGGCAGTCGTCCCGCGCGCTGCTCCTCCTCGACGGCCTCGACCCAGTCCGTGTAGACGGCGCGGCGCATCTCCTCGTTGACCGGGCGGTCGGGGTTGGTCTCGAGCGCTTCCCACATCGTGAGGCGCGTGTACTGCGTCTGCCCCGGCAGGCGCGCGGTCCGTTCGGCGAGCCGGTCGGGGTCCGACACGTTGCTCGCGCGCAGCTTCGCCGCACCCTCGGCGAGTCGCCGCCGGAGGATCTCGCGGAACAGGCCCTCCTTCGATTCGAAGTAGTAGTAGAGCATCCGTTTGTTGACGCGCGCCCGTGCCGCGATGGCGTCGACGCGGGCGCCGGAGATGCCCTTGGCGGAGAACTCGCGCACCGCGGCGGCGAGGATGCGCGCCTTGGTCGCGTCGGGATCACGGTTTGCCACTGCGAGGCTCCACCGGGTAAAGTTGTTAACTAGGTAGTTAAAAGTAGCAGGTCCGTCGCACGTCGTGGCGGTCAGTGGGGGAGACGGGAGTCGCGGGCGCGGATGCTCAGCGCGGAGAAGGCCTACGAGCGTCGCTGGTACACGCTGGCTGTCCTCTGCATGTCGCTCGTGGTCATCACGATCGACAACTCGATCCTCAACGTGGCACTCCCCACCATCGTGCGCGACCTCGGGGCGAGCGGCTCCGACCTGCAGTGGATCATCGACGCCTACATCATCGTCTTCGCCAGCTTGCTGCTCACGGCCGGCGCGCTCGGTGACAAGTACGGTCGCAAGGGCGCGCTCACGCTCGGTCTGGTGCTCTTCGGGCTGTTCTCGGGTCTTGCCGCGTTCGCCACGTCACCCGACATGCTCATCGTCACCCGCGGCCTCATGGGCATCGGCGCCGCGTTCATCTTCCCGACGACCCTCTCGATCCTCACCAACACGTTCACCGGGCGTGAGCGCGCCCGGGCCATCGGTGTCTGGGCGGGCGTGTCGGGCATCGGCGTCGCACTCGGCCCGATGTTGGGCGGCATCCTGGTCGAGCACTTCGACTGGGGTGCGGTGTTCTTCGTCAACGTGCCGATCTGCGCGCTGGCCTTGGTGCTCGGGTACTTCTTCATCCCGACGTCGCGCGACCCCGACAACCGCCCGCTCGACCCGCTCGGCGCGCTGCTCTCGATCCTGACGCTCGTGGCGCTGCTCTACGCGATCATCCAGGCGCCCGAGGAGGGTTGGCTGGCGACCGACGTCGTCGCCGCGTTCGTCGCCGCGCTGGTGCTCCTCGGCATCTTCGCATGGTGGGAGACGCACACCGCCGAGCCCATGATCGACGTGCGCGTGTTCCGCAACCCGCGCTTCTCCGCCGCGTCGGGCGTGCTCACCCTCACCTCGTTCGCGCTCTACGGCTCGGTGTTCCTCCTCATCCAGTACTTCCAGTTCGTGCTCGGCTACTCGCCGCTCGAGGCCGGGCTCCTCGCGATGCCGGTGGCGATCGGGATGATGGTGACGTCGCCCAACGCGCCGCGCTTCGTGTTCCGCTGGGGGACGAAGCGGGTGGTCGTCATCGGCCTGCTCGTGATCGCGGGCGCGATGTTGATGTACGGCTCGAACTCGATCATGTCGTCGTTCGTGGGCGGTTGCCTGGTCCGCCTGCTGTTCGGCGTCGGCCTCGGCCTCACGTCCGCACCCGCCACCGAGTCGATCATGGGCTCACTCCCACCGAGCCGGGCCGGCGTCGGCTCGGCCATCAACGACACGACGCGCCAGACGGGCGGTGCACTCGGCGTCGCCATCATCGGCAGCGTCTTCCTCGCGTGGTACCACCACTACGCCGACAAGACGAAGGGCCTTCCCGCGACGTCGGCGGCCGCGCTGCACGACTCGGTCGGGCGCGCGCTCGAGCTGACCAAGTCGCTGCCGGCGAAGCAGGGTGCGGCGTTGGTGGAGCTGTCACGCGAGGCGTTCGTCAGCGCCATGCGTCTCACCTATCCGATCGCCGCCGGCTTCATCGTCTTCGCCGCCTTCATCGCGTGGCGCTGGCTGCCGGCCCGCGGGGCCGACGACGACGTCGCCGCCCACCCGACCGACGAAGCGCGCGAGATCGGCGAGTACGAGATCCTCGGGGCCTGACTCGAGACGAGAGACGAGGTCAGAGCACCGCGGTGAGCCAGAGGCCGAGACCAGCGGCCGCGAGCCCGACGACGACGCTGATCGCGACGTTGGCGAGGGCCGGCCGCACCGATCCTTCTTCGATCAGCCGAACGGTCTCGTACGAGAACGTGGAAAAGGTCGTGTAGGCGCCGCAGAAGCCGGTACCGACCGCGGCGTGCGGGAGCGGGCTGAGGCCGTGGTAGAGCGCGAGGCCCGTGATGATGCCGAGGAAGAACGATCCGGAGACGTTGACCACGAGCGTTCCGAACGGGAAGACCCCAGGCGTGCGGTACTGCACGAACCCGTCGACCAGGTAGCGCGCGGGTGCGCCGACCGCGCCGGCGATGAAGAGGCTCGCGATCAGCATCAGTCGGTGCGACCTCGATACGCCACGATGTCGATGTCTTCGCGCACCACGAGTCCCTCGGTGATGAGCTCGTCGAGCTGCGGGAGGAAGGCGTCGATGTGCTCGGCGGTGTCGACGATGACGATCGTGACCGGAAGATCCTCGGATAGGCGAAGGATGCGCGCGGTGTGGATGTGGCTCGACGCTCCGTAGCCCTCGATGCCTCGGAGCACGGTTGCGCCGGCGAGTCCCGCTTGATGAGCTCGTTCGACGATCTCGGTGTAGAGCGGGCGGTGATCGTGTTGGTCGGTCTCGCCGATGTAGATCGTGAGCCGCTCACCGGGTCCTTCGAGCTTCACCCCGTTCTCCTCTCGATGGGCCAGAACCGGGCGATCACGATGCCGGCGTAGACCGCGGCCAGTCCTGCGATCAGACTCGCCGCGACGTACAGAGCGGCGACATCGCCGTGCCCGTCCTTCGTCAAGGTGTCGGCCTCGACCATGAACGTCGAGAACGTCGTGTACGCGCCGAGGAAGCCGATCGCGGCGAAGGGCCGCACGTATCGCGTGGGCGGCCAGCGTTCGATCACGAAGATCAGGAGCGCCCCGAGGACGAGACTTCCCGACACGTTGATGAGGAAGGTGGACCACGGGAAGCCGTTCGCAGTCGCGGGGACCACCCGGCTCACGGCGTAGCGAGCCGGGGATCCGAGCGCGCCGCCCAGGGCGATGGCCACCAGGATGGCCGGCCGCGTCCGACGCGTCGGGCGACCGCGTCGAGGTGCGAGGAGATCGGGGTCGACGGACGCCTGCTCGACCTGGTGACGATTGAACTCGGCGCTGTTGCGATCCACCGGTTGCATCGCTCCTCCACGCCGAGTGCCGAGACGCGTACACGTGCTCCGCGTCACTCCGACGACCGGCGCGGTTCCATCCGTCGCGCGAGTGCGCAGGTAGGAGCCATCAGCCCGGAGGCGGTTGTGGCGAGCTCCATCGCCGTGACGGGATGGTAGCGCGACGACGCGGCCACTGAGAACTACGTTGGCCGTCGACGGCGATGGCGCACGCCGAGAACCGGCCGCACGTGGCTGATGGCTCCTCCTCGTGGCGGCGTGCTGGCGGAGAGGAGGGTGAGCATGGGCGAGCTCCGCGGCACGAGAGCTCGCGGCGTCCGTCGACTCGGCAGTGATCGTCGCCCACGACGCAGTGAATCGTGCGCTCTTGACGCGACTCGGGTCGAACGTCGTTGACGGCCCGGCGCGAATCCCACAGCGCACGGGCTGCTGGAATCGACTCGCTCGCGAGGGGGCAAGTTGGATCGCGGCAGTTGTGGACGCGGTGCCGGGCGATGGCGTTGTGCCGTGACCCCGCCATGGGGAAGCCGCTTGCTCACGTGACGATTCGGTTGTGCGTCTCGCCGGCGTCGGACGCCACTGTGATGGGCCGCGAGCGATGACGACCCCTCCGGGGGCAACCGACGAGCCGCCCGCCAACGCGGCAGGCGATCCGGTGGACACGGAGCTGCACGTCCTGCGGAATCGCAGCGTCCTCGGGATCGGGCTCGGCAGCCTGCTTTCCGACACCGGCCACGAGATGGCGACCGCGGCGCTGCCCGGTTTCCTCGGCACGATCGGCGCGCAAGCGGCGGCCCTGGGTGCGATCGAGGGAATTGCCGACGCGTCGCTGTCGGCATCGAAGGTGGTCGGCGGGATCATCGCCGATCGTCCCGGGGTCGAGCGCAAGGCCGTGACCGCCGGCGGTTACGCCATCACCGCGCTGGGTCACGGGTTGTTCGCACTCGCCCAATCCTGGCCGTTCGTCGCGGTCACCCGCGCGCTGTCGTGGGTCGCGCGGGGAGGCAAGGCGCCCGCTCGCGATTCGCTGCTCGCGGGATCGGTGGCGCCCCACCAACTCGGCCGCGCCTTCGGGGTCGAACGGTCGATGGACTCGCTCGGAGCGATCATCGGCCCGCTGCTCGCCGCGCCCCTGATCGTCGCCGTCGGCTACCGGTGGCTCTTTGCGATCAGCGCGGTACCAGGGTTGCTCGCAGCACTCGCCGTGCTCGTTCTCGTGCGCGAAGCACCTCGGATCGCTCACACCGCGACGCACCTCGACCTGTCGATCAAGGATCTTGCCGTCGGCCCAGGGCCCTACCGTCGGCTCCTGGTTGGCGTCGGGCTCTACGGGCTCGGGAACTTCTCGGCGACGTTGCTCATCCTGCGGGCCACGGACCTCTTGCACTTCGGGGGTCGTTCAACGGCCGACGCCGCAGCGATCGCGGTGTTGTTGTACGCGGCGCACAATGCGGCGAACAGCCTCGTCGCGTATCCCGCCGGCGTCGCCGCCGACCGGTTCGGACGCCGTCACGTGCTCGTCGCGGGTGTCGGAGTGTTCGCTCTCGCCTGCATCGGCTTCGTGGGTGACACGCGGAACGTCGCGGTCCTCGCGCTGCTCTTCGTCCTGGTGGGCAGTTCCACGGCCCTCGTGGAGACGGGCGAAGGCTCGTACGCGGCGGAGCTGTTGCACGACTCGATCCGCGGAAGGGGCTTCGGGGTGCTCGGGTTGGTGGACGGCGTCGGCGACCTCGTCTCGAGCATCGTCGTGGGAGTGCTCTTCACCGTGACCGATCCCGCGTGGGGGTTCGCGTACGCCGCCTTCCTCGCAGCCCTCGGCGCGGTCGCGCTCCTGCGCAACGGCGACGCTTCGACGCCGGCCTCCTGAGCGTCTGGTCGCGAATCGCGACCGGGAGAGGCGCTCACGCGTCGGGAAGCTGAGCTCCCGGGCCGACCTCCACACGGCGTCAAGGTTCGCTGCACGCGCGTCAGAACGCGTCAAGCCGGTTCTCGGTGGGGAGTTCAAGGAGTACGACGGTCCCATGGCAGACGTCTGGGTCGTCGTTGCAATCGCCGCGTTCTTCGGGTTGTGCGTGGCGTTGGTCTGGGGATGCGACCGGATCATCGGACCCGACGAGCACGAGCTGTTCGAAGACACCGTCGCGGACGCGCCGGCCGAGGTCGTAGGCGGATGAACGCCGAGAACATCGTCGGGTTGATCCTGGCCGTGTTGCTGAGCGTGTACCTGTTCGCAGCCCTGCTGTTCCCCGAGCGGTTCTGATGACGTTCGCAGCATGGGGACAACTGATCGCGCTGATCGTGCTGCTGGCGGTGACCGCGCCGCCGCTCGGTCGCTACATGGCGCACGTCTACGAGGGCGGCCCGTCGCGCCTCGACCGCGTCTTCGGTCCCGTCGAGCGGTTCATGTACCGGTTGTGCCGCATCGATCCCGAGCGCGAGCAGCGCTGGAACGTCTACGCGCTTTCGTTGCTCGCGTTCAGCGTGGTGGGCGTGCTGCTCCTGTACGTGATGCAGCGGCTCCAGAGCAGCTTGCCGTTCAACCCCACCAACATGGCGAACGTCACCCCGGCGCTCTCGTTCAACACGGCGATCAGCTTCGTCACCAACACGAACTGGCAGAACTACGGCGGCGAGGCGACGCTGAGCCATCTCACCCAGATGGTCGGCCTCACGGTCCAGAACTTCGTGTCGGCCGCCGCCGGCATGGCCGTCATGGTTGCGCTGATCCGCGGCCTCGCCCGCGCCGGTCAGCGCACCATCGGCAACTTCTGGGTCGACCTCATCCGCACCGCGTTGCGGATCCTGCTCCCGATCGCGTTCGTGTTCGCCGTCGTGCTGATCGCGACGGGCGTGATCCAGAACCTGCACGGCTTCACCGACGTGCACACCGTCGCGGGCGCGACGCAGAAGATCCCCGGCGGACCCGTGGCCAGCCAGGAGTCCATCAAGATGCTGGGCACCAACGGCGGCGGCTTCTTCAACGTCAACTCCGCTCACCCGTTCGAGAACCCGAGCAAGTTCAGCGACTTCCTCGAGCTGTACGCCATCCTCATCGTCCCGTTCGCGCTCGCATTCACGTTCGGTCGCATGGTCGAGGACAAGCGCCAGGGATACGCGGTCGTGGCCGTGATGGCGATCCTGTGGCTCGGTGCGGCGGTCACCTTGCAGTACCTCGAGACCGGTGGGAACGAGAAGCTCGACGCACTGGGTGTGAGCCAAACGGTCACGAGCGACTCGCCCGGCGGGAACCTCGAGGGGAAGGACCTCCGCAACGGCGCGGCCGCGTCGGCACTGTGGGGCTCGTCGACCACGGGAACCTCGAACGGCTCGGTCAACTCCATGCACGACAGCTACACGCCCGCCGGCGGGTTGGTCGCCATGGTCAACATGAAGCTCGGCGAGATGAGCCCGGGAGGTGTCGGGGTGGGGCTCAACGGGTTGCTGGTGATGGCGATCCTCGCCGTGTTCATCGCCGGCCTGATGGTCGGGCGAACGCCCGAGTACCTCGGGAAGAAGATCCAAGCCGCCGACGTGAAGCTGGTCGCCATCTACATCCTGGTGATGCCGGTCGTCGTCCTCGCCTTCACTGCCGGATCGGTGTTCGTGGGGTCGGTGAAGAGCACCTCGATCCTGAACCCCGGCGCGCACGGCTTCAGCGAGCTGCTGTACGCGTTCACCTCGGCGGGCAACAACAACGGGTCGGCGTTCGCGGGCCTGACCGGCAACACCGCGTGGTTGAACACGACGCTCGGCATCGCGATGTTGTTCGGGCGCTTCTTCCTGATCATCCCGACGCTCGCGCTCGCCGGCTCGCTCGTGCGCAAGCAGCACGTGCCGCCCTCGGCGGGGACGTTCCCCACCCACACGCCGCTCTTCGTGGTGCTGGTGATCGGCGTGATCGTCATCATCGGAGCGCTCACCTTCCTGCCGTCACTCGCTCTCGGCCCCATCGTCGAACAGCTCGAGATCCTTCACTGACCCCCGAGGGACCTGACCATGACTGACGAGAAGCGCAAGCTGGTCGAGCCGGAGATCCTCGAGCGGGCGATCGGCGACAGCATCGTCAAGCTCGACCCGCGGACGCTGATGAAGAACCCGGTGATGTTCGTGGTGGGCATCGGCTCCGTCCTCACCACGATCCTCTTCGTGAAGGACTTCGGGACCTCGTCGACCGACGAGAACGTCTTTGCCGGGCTCGTGGCGATGTTCCTGTGGTTCACCGTGCTGTTCGCCAACTTCGCCGAGGCGGTGGCGGAGGGTCGAGGCAAGGCGCAGGCTGACACGTTGCGCAAGACGCGCTCGGAGACGGTCGCACACCGACGGCTCCCCGAGAGTCGCGGCATCGAGGAAGTGCCGAGCACCGCGCTCGACCTCGGTGACGAGGTGGTCGTGACCGCGGGCGAGATCATCCCGAGCGACGGCGAGATCGTCGAAGGGATCGCGAGCGTCGACGAGTCGGCCATCACCGGCGAGTCGGCGCCGGTCATCCGGGAGTCGGGCGGTGACCGCTCGGCGGTCACCGGCGGGACGCGCGTCCTGTCCGACGAGATCGTCGTGCGCATCACCGCCCGCCCGGGCGAGACGTTCATCGACCGGATGATCGCCCTGGTGGAAGGGTCCGAGCGGAAGAAGACCCCCAACGAGATCGCCCTGAACATCCTGCTCGCCGGCCTCACCATGATCTTCCTCCTGGCCACGGTGACCCTGCAGCCGTTCGCGATCTACTCCCACGCCGAGCAGAGCGTCATCGTCTTGGTGGCGTTGCTGGTGTGTCTCATCCCGACGACCATCGGGGGTCTCCTCTCCGCGATCGGCATCGCCGGCATGGATCGCCTCGTGCGGCGCAACGTGCTGGCGATGAGCGGTCGCGCCGTCGAAGCGGCGGGCGACTGCGCCACGCTGCTGCTCGACAAGACCGGCACCATCACGTTCGGCAACCGTCAGGCCGACGCGTTCCTGCCCGTCGACGGGGTCAGCGAGCAAGATCTCGCCGACGCCGCCCAGCTCTCCAGCCTGGCCGACGAGACGCCCGAGGGCCGTTCGATCGTCGTGCTGGCCAAGGACCGCTACGGGCTGCGTGAGCGTGAGCTCGTGGGGGCGGAACTGATCGCGTTCACCGCGCAGACGCGCATGAGCGGCGTCGACATGGGCGGGCGCGCGGTCCGCAAGGGCGCGGCGGACTCGATTCGCCGGTGGGTCGAGGAGCAGGGCGGCACCGTGTCGCCCGAGCTCGGCGAGGCGGTCGACTCGATCTCGGCCCAGGGCGGGACGCCGCTCGTGGTGGCCGAGGCCGGCGTGCCGCGGGGATCCCCCTCCATCCCTCCGCGGCGCTGGGCGTGATCTACCTGAAGGACATCGTGAAGCCGGGGATCGCCGAACGCTTCGCCGACCTGCGCCGCATGGGGATCCGCACGGTGATGATCACGGGTGACAACCCGCGCACCGCAGCGGTCATCGCACAGGAGGCGGGCGTCGACGACTTCCTTGCCGAGGCGACGCCCGAGGACAAGATGGAGCTCATCAAGGCCGAGCAGCGCGGCGGCCACCTCGTCGCGATGACCGGCGACGGCACCAACGACGCGCCCGCGCTCGCGCAGGCCGACGTCGGTGTGGCCATGAACACCGGCACGCAGGCGGCGAAGGAAGCCGGGAACATGGTCGACCTCGACTCCGATCCCACGAAGCTCATCGACATCGTGGAGATCGGCAAGCAGCTGCTGATCACGCGCGGTTCGTTGACCACCTTCTCGATCGCCAACGACGTGGCGAAGTACTTTGCCATCATCCCCGCGATGTTCGCCGGGTTCGCCAGCGTCAGCGTGCTCAACGACCTCAACGTCATGGATCTGCAGAGCCCGCGCTCGGCGATCCTCTCGGCGGTGATCTTCAACGCGCTGATCATCGTGATGCTGATCCCGCTCGCGCTGCGGGGTGTGAAGTTCGTGCCCACGGGCGCGGCGCAACTGCTGCGCCGCAACCTGTTGATCTACGGAGCGGGCGGGGTCATCGCGCCGTTCATCGGGATCAAGCTCATCGACGTCATGCTCACCGCCCTGGGGGTGAAGTGATGCGGCGCCAACTCCTCCCGGCCGTGATCTCGATGGTGGTCTTCACCGTGCTCTTCGGACTCGTGTTCCCGCTCGTGATCACCGGCATCGGGCAACTCGCGTTCCATGCGCAGGCCGAAGGATCGATCGTGGAGCAGCACGGGAAGAAGATCGGTTCGTCGCTCATCGGCCAGGCGTTCACCGACTCCAAGGGCACACCGCTCCGCCAGTACTTCCAGTCACGGCCGTCGGCCGCGCTCGGCGCGTCCGGCGACACGGCCGCCGGCTATGACCCCACGTACAGCAGCGGTTCCAACCTCGGCCCGACCAACCCCGAGCTCTTGAAGCTGGTGGGCGACCGGGTCAAGGCGTACCGGAAGCTCAACGGCGTCGGCGCCGGCGTCAGGGTTCCGGTCGACGCGGTCACCGCCTCGGCGTCGGGTCTCGACCCTGACATCTCGGTGGCCAACGCGCGCCTGCAGGCGCGGCGCATCGCCGACGAGCGGAGCATCCCGTTGGCGAAGGTGCAGCAGACGATCGACGACACCACCTCCGACCGAACGCTCGGGGTGCTCGGTGAGAAGACGGTGAACGTGCTCGCGCTCAACCGCGCGCTCGATCAGCTGTCGAAGTGAGACCGTACGCTTCGGGCGTGAGCGAACGTCGTGAGCCGGGTCTCCCGGCGAGCAACGAGCGTGGCCTCAGCGGCCCACCGGCGGAACCGGGAGGAGCAGAGTAGTGGCGCGGGGGACGTTGCGCATCTACCTCGGTGCCGCGCCGGGCGTCGGGAAGACATACGCGATGCTCAACGAGGGTCGCCGCCGTGGAAGCCGCGGCACCGACATCGTGGTCGGCTTCGTCGAGACCCACGGCCGGGCCAACACTGCCGCGCAGATCGGTGACCTCGAGACCGTTCCCCGCCACGTCGTGATCTACCGCGGGTCGGAGTTCGAGGAGATGGACGTCGACGCGGTGATCGCGCGCGCGCCGTCGGTCGCGCTCGTCGACGAGCTCGCGCACACCAACGTTCCCGGCTCGCGCAACGAGAAGCGGTGGCAGGACGTCGAGGAGCTCCTCGTCGCGGGCATCGACGTGATCTCGACGGTGAACGTGCAGCACCTCGAGTCGATGAACGACGTCGTCGAACAGATCACCGGCATCAAGCAGCGCGAGACCATCCCCGACTCGGTGGTGCGCGCCGCCGATCAGATCGAGATCGTCGACATGACGCCCCAGGCGCTGCGGCGGCGAATGGCGCACGGCAACATCTACCCGGCCGAGAAGGTCGACGCCTCCCTCGCGAACTACTTCCGCGAGGGCAACCTGGGCGCGCTCCGGGAGCTGGCCCTGATGTGGGTGGCCGACCGGGTCGACGAAGCGCTCGAGGCGTACCGCGAGGCGCACGGCATCGCCCGGCCGTGGGAGACGCGCGAACGAGTGGTGGTCGCGATCACCGGTGCACCGGGCGGTGACGATGTGATCCGCCGGGCGGCGCGGATGGCGGCGCGCACCCGCGGCGAGCTCCTCGGCGTGCACGTTCGCGCGGCCGACGGACTGCGCGGCTCCGCGGGCGAGTCGCTGGGAACCCACCGAGAGCTGCTCCAGGAGCTCGGCGGTGAGTACCACGAGTTGGCGAGCGCCGATCCCGCGGCGACGCTCGTGCAGTTCGCCGGCGCGGAGAACGCCACGCAGGTGGTGTTGGGCGCGAGCCGGCAGTCGCGGTGGTCGCACCTGATCCGCGGCTCGGTCGTGAACAACGTGATCCGGGCGTCGGGCGACATCGACATCCACGTGATCTCGTCGGACCCGGCGCGCCAGCAGAACGAACCGGCACCCGCCGAACCGGCGCGGCACCGGCCGCGCGGCGTCGCGCTGGCCCCGCGTCGGCGGATCCTCGCGTGGACGCTCGCGATCCTCGCCCCACCTCTGCTCACCCTGGTGCTCGCGAACGCGCGGGAGACGCTGACGCTACCGAGCGATCTCCTCATGTTCCTGCTGGTGGTGGTCGTCGTCGCCGCGCTCGGTGGTTTCGTTCCCGCGTGCGTGTGCGCGATCA
The DNA here is from genome assembly GCA_963841415.1 of uncultured Actinomycetes bacterium. Taxonomy (GTDB): domain Bacteria; phylum Actinomycetota; class Acidimicrobiia; order IMCC26256; family DASPTH01; genus DASUAS01. Next base: position 195,804 of record CAWJCN010000001.1, read on the forward strand.
CGGGGTTCCTGTTCGCGAACTGGTTCTTCACGCCTCCCTACTACGAGTTGACGATCTCGGAAGGTGAGAACCTCGTCGCGCTGGTGATCTTCCTGCTGGTGGGCGGCGTCGTGAGCCTCCTCGTCGCCGCCGCGTCGCGCCGCACCGCCGACGCGGCCCGGGCTCGGGCCGAGGCCGAGACGTTGGCGGCGATGAGCGGCACGCTCTCGGCGTCCGACGACCCGCTGCCCCAACTCGTCGGGCAGTTGCAGGTCGCGTTCGATGCCGACCAGGTCGCGGTGCTCGCCGCCGACGGCGACGACGACTGGACGGTGCTGGCGGCGACCGGCGAAGGCGTCCCCACCCGCCCGGACGCGGCGGACGTCGTCGTGCCCTTGCGGGGCGCCGACGTGCTGGTGCTCTCGGGCGAAGCGCTCAACGACGACGACCGCGAGGTGCTCCGGGCATTCGCGGGACAGGTGGCGATCGCGGTGCAGCAGAGGGAGCTGCGAGCGGACGCCGAACGCGCCGCCGGGCTGGCCGAGGCGAACGAGCTGCGCACGGCGCTGCTGGCGGCGGTGTCGCACGACCTGCGCACGCCGTTGTCGTCGATCAAGGCTTCGGTGACCAGCCTGTTGCAGCGTGACGTCGACTTCACCCCCGCGGCGACGCGCGAGCTGCTCGAGAACATCGACGAGGGCTCCGACCGCCTCAACCACCTCGTCGGCAACCTGCTCGACATGAGCCGGCTCCAGACCGGCGCGCTCCAGCTCGTCATGCGCGACGTGGGGCTCGACGAGGTCGTGCCGGTCTCGATCGGCGGGCTCATCCACGCCGAACGCGTCGAACTCGACCTCGACGAGACGCTGCCGCGCGTGCGGGCCGACGCCGCGCTCCTCGAACGGGCGATCGCCAACGTGGTGGAGAACGCGCTGGCATGGTCGCCCCCGGAGGCGCACGTGCGCGTGGAAGCCGTTGCCACTCACGACCGCGTCGACCTGCAGGTCGTCGACCGCGGTCCCGGGATCCCGCCGGCGCGGCGCGAGGACGTCTTCCGTCCGTTCCAGCGGCTCGGCGACCGGTCGAACGGCAGCGGTGTCGGCCTCGGACTCGCGGTGGCGCGCGGGTTCGTGGAGGCGATGGACGGTCGCATCGCCGTCGAGGACACGCCCGGTGGCGGCGTGACCATCGTGATCAGCTTGGAGCAAGCATGACGCGCGTCCTGGTGGTCGACGACGAGCCTCAGATCCTTCGCGCACTCGGGATCAACCTCCGCGCCCGCGGGTACGACGTCGACCTCGCGCCCGACGGCGAGCACGCGCTCACGCTCGCCGCGAGCCACCACCCCGACGTCGTCGTGCTCGACCTCGGCCTTCCCGGCATCGACGGCGTCGAGGTGATCCGCGGCCTCCGCGGGTGGAGCACCGTGCCGATCGTGGTGCTGTCGGTGCGCGACGGGGAGCGCGACAAGGTCTCGGCGCTCGACGCCGGCGCCGACGACTACGTCACGAAACCGTTCGGCATGGACGAGCTCATGGCTCGTCTTCGCGCCGCCCTGCGTCGCGCGACTCCCGCCGAGGAAGCTCCGGTCGTGATCACACCGGACTTCACCATCGACCTCGGCGCCAAGCGCGTGCACCGGGATGACTCGCGCGCTGACGAAGAGGTCCGCCTCACGCCGACGGAGTGGCACCTCGTGGAGGTACTCGTGCGCCACCAGGGCAAGCTCGTGTCGCAGCGTCAGCTGCTCCAGGAGGTCTGGGGGCCCGAGTACCACGACGAGACCGCGTACCTGCGGGTGCACATGGCCAACGTGCGGCGCAAGCTCGAACCGGAACCCAGCCGCCCGCGCTACTTCCTCACCGAGCCCGGGATGGGCTACCGCTTCGAGTCGACCACCACGACGTAGTCGCGGCCGGTGAACGGGCCCCGCTCCCAGGTCGACCAGCGCGCGGTGGGCGTCAGGCCCGCCGCCGCCGCCGCCGCGTCGTACTCCGCCAACGGCAAGCGCTCGGTGAGCTGGAAGCCGGCCACGACGAGACCGCCCGGGGCCAGCCGCGCCGCCATCCGGGCGAGCACAGCTGCTTCGGTGCCGGGCGCGACGAAGATCATGACGTTCCCGGCGAGGACGGTGGCGGCGAACGGGCCGGGCGCGACGTCGGGCGGGAGCGTGGCGAGGTCGCCCTCGTGCCAGGAGAGCGACGGAGCCTTGACTCGGGCTCGCTCGAGCAGCGTGGCGTCGACGTCGACACCGACGGTGGGGTAGCCCCGACGGGCGAGCTCGATCGCGACCCGGCCCGTCCCGCATCCCGCGTCGAGCACCGCGCGGCCGTCGGGCGGCCCGAGCAGCTCCGCGACGAGGTCGGCCTCGCCGTGCACCGCGGCACCGCTGGCCGCGAGGTCGTCCCAACGCTGGTCGTACCGGTCGGGAGTGAGTGGAACCCGGCGGATCGCCGGGTCGGTGCCGTCCACGCCGGTGAGTCCAGCACGCCTCGTGTCGTGGGTCACAAGCGGAGGGTCGCCGACCGGAATTCCGTCAAGGAATCCGCCGCGCGCGCCGTTGACCAGCGCGAACGCGGGGCCAGCGTAGCGGCGTCGCATGCGGCAAGGGGCACGGACATGGTGCAGACGGTCTTCTCCTGTTCCATCGCACGCCACGCGGGCGACGTCGACGTCGAGGTCATCGGCGCGATGGACCGCAGCTCGGCGGGCCAGTTCCGCAACCAGCTCCTCACGCTGGCCAAGGAGCACCCGGCGTCGATCGCCATCGACATGGACGACCTCGCGCTGGTGGACTCGTCGTGCGTCGCGGTGCTGGTCGAGGCGTGGCGCTTCGCCGCCGAGCACGGGATCGCGCTCCGCATCAAGTCGCCGGCGGCCTCGATCCGCCAGGTGTTCGACGTGGCCGACTCGGGCCTGCTCCTCACCCTCCGGCACTGACACGGAACTTTCTCCACCCGGGCGTCGACTGATCCGTCGACTGTTCGCCGCAGGAGGGGTGGGGGAGACATGCAGATCCGTCGGTTCCGGCTGGTGGTGCTCGCCGCGGTCGCGGTCGCGCTGGTCGCGCTCGTGGCGCTGCCCGCCGCCGCCCACGTGACCATCACGCCGTCGAGCGCGCCGAAGGGTGGCGAGGCGGTGCTGAGCTTCAACGTCCCCAACGAAGAGCCCAACGCGAACACGGTGAAGCTGGAGGTGCTGTTCCCGACCAAGAACCCCATCCCGTCGGTGAGCACCCAGCCGATGTACGGGTGGACGGTCGCGGCGGAGACGACGACCCTGGCCAAGCCGGTGCAGACCGACGACGGCGAGGTGACCCAGGCGGTGAGCAAGCTCACGTGGACCGCGACCAACGGCGGTCTGCAGCCGGGCGAGTTCGACCTCTTCACCATCTCGGCCGGGCCGTTGCCGACCAAGACCAACAAACTGACGTTCAAGGTGGTCCAGACCTACAGCAACGGCGACGTCGTCAGCTGGATCCAGCAGACGGTCAAGGGCACTCCCGAGCCCGAGCACCCGGCACCCACACTCACGTTGACGAAGGCGAGCGGTAGCCACTGACCTGCCACGCCCGCTGGGACGGAGCGAACGGCAGTGAGCGACGGGGGCGAGTTGTGTGGTGAGATGCGCCCGATGAGCGAACAGCCACTGCCCCTGTCCGGTCTTCGCGTGGTCGACTGCACGGTCGAGCGCGGGGAGCTGACCGCCCGCATCCTCGGCGACCTCGGCGCCGACGTCGTGAAGGTCGAGCCGCCGGGTGGTTCTCCCGCGCGCACGCTCGCACCGGTGCGCGGCGGCGTGTCGCTCGCGTTCGCGGTGCGCAACGCGGGGAAGCGCGGCGTCGTGCTCGACCTCGTACGTGACGGCGACGGCGAGCAGTTCCACGAGCTCCTCGCCCACGCCGACGTGCTGGTCACTTCGGGCGTCGAGGTCGCGCGTGGCGTCGACGCGCGCGAGTTGGCCGATCGGCACCCGCACCTGGTCGTCGGCGCGCTCACGCCCTTCGGGCTCGACGGGCCCTACGCCGACTGGGTCGCGACCGATGCCACGCTCTCCGCGAGTGGGGGCATCGCGTTCAAGGCCGGCATCCCGGAGCGCACCCCGCTGTTCCCGCCCGGTCACCTGGTCGACGACGCCGCGTCGGTCACCAGCGCGTTCGCGCTGCTCTGCGCGCTCTACCAGCGCGAGCTGACCGGCGCCGGCCAGTTCGTCGAGGTGTCCACCAACGAGGCCATCGCGCAGATCTCCGACTGGTCGTTGGCCAACGCCACCGCCCGCATCGAAGCGGGCTTCCCGGCCGGCGAGATCCGCGCCGGCAGCGGCGCCGTCTACCCGATCTTCGCCTGCAAGGGCGGGTACGTTCGCCTCATCATCCTCAGCGTGCGCCAGTGGCACGCGATGCGCGAGTGGTTGGGCGAACCCGACTACCTCCAGGACCCGGCCTTCGACGGGTTCGTGGCCCGCCGGGAGATCGCCGAGTCCGTGCTCAACCCGCTGTTCGAGGCGCACTTCGCCGACATGAGCATGGAGGAGGTGTCGGAAGAAGCGCAGAAGCGCGGCATCGTGTGCACGCCCACGCTCACGCCCGCCGACATCATCATGAACGAGCACTTCTCGTCCCGCGGCACCTTGGTCGAGTACGAGGTCGCGCCGGGCGTGACGGCACCACTTCCGTCAGGCTTCTTCGAGGTCGATGGCGAGCGCGCCGGTCCGCAGGCTCCCCCACCCGCGGTGGGTGAGCACACCGACGCGGTGTTCGCCGACCTGGGCGAGGCGCGCCACGCGTGGGGTACGAAGCCGATCTCGGGCCCGCCCCTCGCGGGGCTGCGGGTCATGGACTTCGGGCACGGTGCGGTGGGTGTGGAGGTCGGGCGCCGGTTCGTCGAGTACGGCGCCGAGGTGATGAAGATCGAGTCGCGCACCTACACCGACTTCATGCGCCTCCAGCTCGGTGGTGAGACCAACCCGTCGTTCGCGTCGTCGAGTCGCAGCAAGCTCGGCTTCGGCGTGAACGCCAAGACACCCGAGGGTGTGGCACTGCTGCACGAACTCGCCGCGCAGTCCGACCTCGTCATCGAGAACAACTCGACAGGGACCATGGACAAGCTCGGCATCGGCTTCGAGGCGCTCCGAGCCGTCAACCCCGAGCTGGTGATGGTGTCGAGCCAGCTCATGGGCTCGCACGGCGCGTCGTCGTGGTGGCGCGGGTACGGGCCGAGCACCCAGCCGCCGGGCGGTCTGGTGCACCTGTGGAACTACGTCGACCGCGACGCGCCGGCCGGCTCCACGTCGATCTACCCGGACCACGTCGCCGGCTGCCTCGGCGCGGTGGGTTCGCTCTCGGCATTGGTCGGGCGGGCCCGCGGCGTCAACCACGGCGTGCACCTCGAGGTGGCGCAGGTCGAGACGGTGGTGGGCATGCTGGGCGACATCATCGCGGCGGAGGCGGTCGAGCCGGGCTCGGTGGGTCCTCTGGGGAACCGCAGCGAGGTGGGTTCGCCCTGGGGGCTGTACCCGTGCGCGGGTGCGGAGGAGTGGGTCGCCGTCACGTGTCGTGACGACGCCGACTGGCAAGGGCTCGCGCGGCGATGGGCGCGGCGTGGGCAGGCGAGGCCGATCTGGCCACCGTCGACGCCCGCCGGGCGCGAGCCGACGAGCTCGACGAACGCATCGGCGAGTGGACCGCGACGCGCACCAAGGACGACGTCGCGGCGGCGTGCCAGCGCGAAGGAGTGCCGGCGGCGCCCATGCTGACCGGCGCGGAGCAAGCCACGGACCCGCAGTTCGTGGCGCGCGGGTTCGCGGTGAAGATCGACCAACCCGGGGTCGGACCGCTCTGGCTCGACGGTGCCGCGTTCCGCGGCGAGCACATGGTGGGTCCCGACATCCACCAGGCACCCGACCTCGGCGAGCACACCCGCGAGATCGCTCGCGATCTCTTGGGTCGCGACGACGACGAGATCGACCGGCTCCTGGCCGCGGGGATCCTCGAGACGACGCCCCCCGTCACCTGAGCACGTCGAGGAATCGCCGCGCGACCCGGTCGGGCGCGTACCGGTCGAGCACGCGGTCGCGCGCGACCGCGGCCCGGGCGCGCGCGGTGTCGGGATCGGCGACGACCGCGCGCAGCACGTCGACCGCGTGGTCGAGATCCGGGGCCGCCCACCTCTGATCGGACGAGTACGACGCGAACGCGTTGTGCTCCACCGCCGTGAGGTGGTAGTCGACGAGGAACGCGCTCTGATCGTCGAGGTACTCGAGGAAGCCACCCCATCCGGTGGCCACGACCGGGTTGCCGTACACGCTGGCGTCGAACGCGCCGATGCCCCAGCCCTCACCGCGAGCGAGCGTCAGGTAGCAGTCGCCGCGCGCGTGGAGGCCGGCGACCCGGTCGTGGGGCCAGATCTCCACCTCGAGGTGGACGCGGGCCGGATTGCGGAACTGCTTGACCAGCGACGCGACCTGCCAGCCGGTGGTCCAGGACCACGGGCTGGCCGCCCCCCAGTCGCCGGGCGGCATCTCGAGGCGCGGCCCCGTCTTGACCACCATCACCACCGGGTCGTCGGCGGTGAACGCCCGGAGGTAGGCCTCCAGTGCGAGGAACACCGCCTTGCGTTCGTCCCACCGGCCGATGGTGTAGAAGACGAAGTCGTCGGGGTCGAGGCCGAGCGCGACACCTCCGTCTCCTCGCTCCGGAGCGGTCGCCACGTGGGGCACCACGGCCACCGGCGCGTGCACGCCACTGCTCGTGAACACCGCGCGGTTCCACTCGGTCGGCACGATCACGAGGTCGGTGGCATCGAGCAGTTCCGCCCAGTGGGCCGGGAGCCGATCGCTCTCCCACACCGTGTGCGCGACCAACGACCCGTCCTGTACGACCGACCGCACGAGCGGGTAGTACTCGGGCACCAGGTGGGCGACGGTCGGTGCACCTGCGGCCGCGACCTCCCGGGGGAGCGGATCGCGCGAGAACGGCACCAGCATCGGCGTCGCGCCGCTCCGGGTGTTCGACCAACCGCGGTACTCGACGCGCGTGCCGGCGCCCCGCAGGGCGCGCACGAGCCGGTCGGCCGCATCGCCGTAGCCCGTGGGCGCGTCCTCGGCGACGTAGCGCAGCTCGGCATGAGCCATCTGACTGGTCGATTCCGTTCCGGCGTCCCGGCCATCCGGCGACGCCTCCACTGCATCTCCTTCGGTCATCAGAACACTCCGTGGTCGGGGAGGAAGCGCTGCGCCGCGAGCGCGTACGTCGTGGTTCCGGCGCGGATCCACGCTTCGTCGACCTGCTGCGCGTGCACCGCGCTGAAGTCGCGGCGGGTCTCCTCCCACCAGAGGTGTGCCGCGAGGTGCACCGAGACGATGCCGTCGAGGTCGGTCTCGCGCTCGACGAGCAGGCGGCGCAACCCCGCGGGCGTGGGTGGGAACGGGTGGAAGGTGCGTTCGGGCTCGACCCGCACCTCGTCCGGGTGCGCGGTGGCGACGTCGTGGGCGAGGAAGCAGCTGTGCGCGCTCCACGACCCGTCGAGCGCGCCCTCGATCTGTTCGCGCCAGCGAGTCACGAACGCCGCGCCGGGCTCGGCCATGAGGAGCGCGTTGGACAGCGACGTTCGCGGCCGATCGGTGCGCGGGTCGACGACGTCGGCTTCGCGCCCGATCACCGCGGGTGCGTCCCAGAGGTCGGGCGCCGGCGGCGACACGAACAAGGTGTCGATGTCGGCATAGAGCCCGCCGTGCTCGGCGAGCACGTCGAGGCGCACCACGTCGGCCTGGTGTGCGTAGGAGTAGCGGCGCACGACCGGATCGTCGTAGGGGAAGTCGACCACCGCCGCGACCGGCTCGACGCGTTGCAGCTCCACGAGCGGGCGCACGAGGTCCCAGTAGAACCCGTAGGGCAACTCGTGGCAGTGCAGCACGATGCGTTCCGGCGCGACGACGGCCGCGCACGACGCGACCGCGAGGTAGTGCACGAGATGAAACGGCTCGACCTGGGGCCGGAGGCCGAAGACGAAGTGCGCGGTGCGCGGGATCGTGGGCATGCGCGACGATGGAGAGGCGGGGCTCGGGCGCCCGCGCGGACGCACGGGCCCGTGATGGTAGCGAGAGGTGGCGGTGGGCGATCGAGCGTCGGTGCTGGTGGTGCCCCTGGCACCGGCGCCGGGAGGGAACGGCCTGGCCATGCGGGCGGGCGTGTTGCTCGATGCCCTCGCCGCCGCCGGCCCCGTCGACGTGGTGGTCGTGCCGGTGTCAGGGCCGGCCGACGGCGGGAGATGGTTGGCGACGCGCGCCCGCGCCGTCGTCGTGGTCGACCCCGACGTGCTCCGCACCCGCGACCAGGTGGTGGCGCGGCTCGCCGATCCGCACGGGCGGGCCTCCCTGGCCGAGGTCGAGGGCCTGCCGGCGCGCGCCCGGGCCGCCTCTCGGTCGCTGGTGCCGACCGCCCTCGCCGCCCTCGGCGAGGTGCAGCCGTCGACGGTGGTCGTGCTGCGCTCCTACCTCGCACCGTTCGGGATCACGCTGGCCCACGCGCTCGGTGCGGGGCGGGTCGTGGTCGACGCTGACGACGACGACGAGAGCTTGCTCCGCACGCGTGGCGAAGAGGCCGCGGCCGACGAGCACGCGCACCTCGCGCGCGGCGTGGCTCACGCGCGCCGACCGCGTCGTCGTCGCCTCACCGATCGACGCGGCGGTGATGACCGAGCGGTACGGCATCGCGGTCGCGACGCTGCCCAACGCGGTGCGCCCACCGACCCACGTCACCCAACCGCCGGAGCGTGACCGTCTGCTGTTCGTCGGCAACCTCACGTACGCGCCGAACGTCGACGCCGCGCGCGATCTCGTGGTCGAGGTGCTGCCCCGGCTGCGCGCGCACGTGCGAGGTGCCGGCGTCGACCTCGTGGGCGTGTACGACCGCCGGTTGGTCGACCTCGCCGACCATGACGGCGTGCACCTGGCCGGGCCCGTGCGCGACGTCGCACCGTGGTACGCCGGTGCCGACGTGGTCGTCGTCCCGCTGCGGGAGGGCGCCGGCACGCGGATCAAGGTGCTCGAGGCGTTCGCGCACCGACGGCCGGTCGTGGCCACCCCGGCTGCGGTCGCGGGCCTCGCGGTGCACGACGGTCGGTCGGTGCACCTGGGCGAGACCCCGGCCGCGCTCGCGGCGCAGGCCGCTCGCCTCGTGCGCGCGCCCGCCGAGTCCCGGCGCACCGTCGACGCGGCGTCGGCGGTGCTTTCGGAGCACTACCTTCTCGATGTCGTCGCGCCCCTGGCCCGGCAGCTGCTCATCGGAATCGACTGACGACCGCCATGGAGGAACCGAGCGTGGATGCGGATCGCCCGGCCCCTGCGAACGGACTCGACGTCCACGAGGTCGAGGACGGCTTCGTGGTGTTCGACGCGTCCACCGACCGGGTCCACTACCTCAACTCGACGGCCACGGTGGTGTTCTCCCTCTGCGACGGGACCCGCACCACCGAGGAGGTGGCCGAGCTCGTGCGTTCGGCGTGGGAGCTCGACGCCCCGCCGCTCGCCGACGTCGCCGCGTGCATCGCGCAGCTCCGCGACGAAGGAGTCCTGAGAGGGCGGACCCGGGCGTGACGGTGATCGCCACGTTGGAGCGTCGGCTCCTGTGGCACTCGCTGCGCGTGGAGGGCGATCCCACTGTGGTCGACCACCTCGCCGCGCTCCTCCCCGACGCCGAACACCCTGTGCCAGTCGTCCGCACGATGCGGTACACGGCCGCCGTCGGCCCGGATGGCGTCGGGGTCACGCTCACCGAGGAAGGCGACGCGCTCGACGTCGTCGACGACGCGGCGACTGCCGCCGACGCGATCCACGTGCGCGCGCACCGCCGCGCGTTCGAGCTGGCGTCGTTGTCGGGTTGGGCGAGGTTGCACGCCGCGACCGTGGACCTCGATGGTGCGCGCGTGCTCGTCGTCGGACCGTCGGGCGCGGGCAAGACGACGCTCGCCACGCGCCTCCTGCTCGATGGGGCCGACGTCCAGGGCGACGAGAGCGTGCTCGTCCGGCGCGGCGCCAGCCTGGCGGTGCCCCGCGCGCTGCACTTCAAGCCCGGCGCGGTGCGCCTGTTGCCCGAGCTGGCCGGGGTCTTCGCGACCCTGCCCGTCGTCGGCGACGTGACCGTGCTCGATCCTGCGTGCGTGGGACGCCCGATCATCCTGCGGACCGCCTCCGTCGACCACGTGGTGCTCTTGGCCAGGGGTGACCCGGAACGCGTCAGGTGCGAGGACGTCGACGGCGGCATCGTGCTCGAGGCGCTCCTCACCGATGCGTTCCCCCTCACGGAGACCAAGGCCGGCATGGTGTCGGTCGTCGCCGGGGCCATGCTGCACGCCCGGGGCCATCGTCTGACGGCCGGTCGGCCCGACGCGATGGTCGATGCGCTACGCGACGCGATCCGCTAGTGTGCCCGACACCTGAACCGGCAGGGAGGGAAGGCGAGTGTCCGACGACTTCGAGGCTGCAACCGAGGGCCTGGGTGACGGCCGTCGCGCGTTCCTGAAGAAGATGGCGATCGGTACTGCGTTCACCGTTCCCGTCGTCTCTTCGTTCACCATGGCCGGCATCCAGGCCGTCTACGCGCAGACGCCGACGTCGAGTGGTCAGGTGGGTGCCAACACCGCCGCCACCTCATCGACCACCACGTCGACCACCACGTCGACCACCACCACGACGCAGCCCAACCAGCCGCCGCCCGAGTAGCCACACCCGGTGCGGTGTCACTGTCGGCCGCGATCATCGTCAAGGACGAAGCGGATCGCCTCGACGCCTGCTTGAGCTCGTTGCACGGTCTGGTCGACGAGATCGTCGTCGTCGACACGGGTTCGCGCGACGACTCCGTCGTGGTGGCGGAACGACACGGCGCGGTGGTGGGGCACGAGCCCTGGCAGGGCGACTTCTCGACGCCACGCAACCGCACCCTCGATCTCGCGACCGGCGACTGGATCCTCTATGTCGATGCCGACGAGCAGGTGCGCGGCGACTTCGCCGCCGCCAAAGACTTCCTCGCCGCCGCCAGCGAGTGCGTCGCCTGCCGGGTGCGGTTCGTCCCCCGCGTGGGGTGGACGCCCTTCCGCGAGTACCGCCTCTGGCGCAATCGCGCCGACATCCGGTTCGCGGGCCACATCCACGAGACGGTGGTGCCCGCGATCCAGGCCGCGGCGACCCGTGAGCGGCTCCACGTGGATCCGTTCGATCTCTTCACGATCCACCACTTCGGCTACGAGGGCGACCGAGCCGACAAACGCGCCCGCGACGAGCCGCTGCTGCTCGCAGAGCTGGAGCGCCATCCCGATCGTTCGTTCGTCTACGACCACCTGGCCCGCGTGTACGAAGCCGCGGGAGAGGGCGAGCGCGCCGTCACCACGTGGAAGCTGGGTATCGCAATGGCGCGCGCCCGTGGCTCAGATCGCCCCGACGACCGGTTGCTCTACATCGACTTGATCCACCACCTGCTCGCGCACGGTGTGATCGACGACGAGCTCGAGGTGCTGGTCGACGAGGCGCGCGGGCGGTTCGATCGCACACCCACCCTCGAGCTTGCCGCCGCCCGCCTCGCCTTCGCCACCGGTCGACCGCGCGACGCGCTGGAACCACTCCACTGGCTGGTCGAGATGGACGACGAGGCCATCCTCGCCACCGGCGCGTCCTACGACGAGCGAGTGTTCGGTGAGTGGGCGTGGGCGCTGCTCGGCTTGTGTCACTTCGCGCTCGGTGACGACGTCGCCGCGGCCGAAGCGTTCCGGCGGGCCGAGCAGTTCGCGCCCGGCGATGCGTCGTACGCGGTGCGCCGCCGCCTGGCAGAGGCCCGCGCCGGCACGCCCACGTCCTGATGTCGTTCCCCTGGCACGACCCGCCCTGGTGCGAGGTCGCGAACCTTCTCGAGTCGGCGAGTGCACCGGGCGAGCGGGTGCTTGCACCGGACTTGTTCTGGTGGCGCCTGCCCGAGGTCTGGCGGTACGCGCCCGCCAACGTCGGGGCCGATGCCGACTACGACTGGGTGGTCGTGCACAAGGGCGAAATGCCCGCGATCCCGCGCCCGTTCCTCGAGCACGTCGTCGCCACGATGACGCCGGTGCTGGCCAACGAGGTGTTCGTGGTGTTCGCCGCGCGTCCGGACGCGACGCGGGTCGAGCCGCGGTCCGAGCATCTGCTGCCGTTCGTGACGGCATTGGCCCGGTTGCCTGCGACGCCGGTGGAGGAGCATCCGGCGGTGCGCGACCGCGTCTTGGGCACCGAACCTCGGGTACGCAAGTTCGGGGCGCTGACGCCGCGTGAGGCGCGGCAGGCCCAGGACGAGTTCTTCGCTTCGGGTGGCTACACCTATCCCACTCGGCGTGACCAGGCCTACCTCCAGGAGATCGTCGGGCACCGGGACGCGATGCTCGCCGACGCGTCCGGGGCGCGCATCCTCGAGTTCTGCTGCGGCGCGTTCCCGGTCGGTCCGCTCCCGCTGGGCGCAGTGCTGATGCGGAGCGACTTCTCACCTTCCGGCGTGGCGCGTGCGGTGACCGCCGATGCTGCCCGCGCCGGCATCGTGCACTTCGTGTGCGACGCGTGCGCGGTCGCGGTCGCCGATCGGTCGTGCGACGTGGTGCTGTTCGTCGACTCGATCGAGCACGTGCTCGACGCCGACGCGGTGCTGGCCGAGACCGGTCGCGTGCTGCGGCCGGGCGGCGAGCTCCTGCTCACGTTCGCGAACCGCGACAGCCTCAACCAGGTGCTCACTCGTGCACTCGGCTACCCCGAGTTCGTCACCAACCACCAGCACGTGCGCGAGTTCACGCTCGCCGAGCTCACGATGGTGCTCGACCGGTGCGGCCTCGACGTGGTCGACACCGCGGGGGTCGAGCTTCGTCCCTACTGGGGCGTCCCGGGCATCGACGCGATCGTGCGTGAACATGTCGACGACGACGACGACCTGGTGGAGGTGCTGCGCGAGCTGGGTCGCCGAGCGGGCGCCGAGTACGCCTATGTGGGAGTCATCAGGGCGCGCAAGCGGCGCTGAGCCCGGCGCGTCAGCCGGCGGTGATGCCGCGGTCGACGGAGAGGATCGCGCCGTGGATGCTCCGGCCTTCGTCGGACGCGACGAGCGCGAACATCGACGCGATGTCCTCCGGTGATCCCATCGCGCGGAAGCCCGTGTAGCGCGCCATCAGCTCGAAGTCGACGTCGCCGGGGATCTCGAAGTTGCGGCTCAGCGACGTGTCGACGCCACCGGGCGCGATGGCGTTGACCCGCAGCGGGGCCTTGGCGTACTCCATCGCCAGCGCGCGCGTGAGCTGCACGATCGCGCCTTTGGTCATGCAGTAGGCAACCGTGTAGGCCTGGCCCATGAGCCCCGCGTTCGACGCGATGTTCACGATGTTGCCGTCGCGCTCGACCAGGTGCGGGATGGCCGCCTGGGCGAGGAAGAAGCACGCGTCGACGTTCACGCCCATCATCTGGCGGTAGGCGCGCTCCTCGACGTCGGGGAAGTGCTCGGCGCGCGCGATGCCGGCCACGTTGCCGAGCACGTCGAGCCCGCCGAACTGGTCGACCACCGCCGCGACCGTCGCCATGCACTCGTCGCGACTGCTGATGTCACCACTCCGGGTGGTGACGGTGTTGCCGGCGTCGGCGACGAGCTTGGCGGTCTCGGCCAGCGCGTCGGCGTTGAGGTCGTGGGCCAGCACGTCGGCGCCCTCGCCGGTGAGCCGCAGCACCACCGCACGCCCGATGCCCGACGCGGCGCCGGTGACCAGCGCGACCTTTCCCTCGAAGCGTGCCTCGACCATCTGCGTTCCCCCTGTGGCGTCGTCGTGTGCGCGGGCCGTACCGTACCGCTCGTGAGCGGACCACTGACAGGCGTGAAGGTGATCGAGCTGGCCGGTCTCGGCGCGCTGCCGTTCGGGACGTTGAAGCTCGCCGACATGGGCGCCGACGTGATCCGGGTCGACCGGGCCGTCGAGGTGCCGGCGACGCCGCCCGACCCGCCACGCCCGTTCTCGGAGTGGGACCGGGGCCGCCGTTCCATCGGCGTCGACCTCAAGCAACCGGAGGGCGTGGAGGTCGTGCTGGCGCTCGCCGAGCAGGCCGACGCGCTGCTCGAGTCGTTCCGCCCCGGCGTGGCCGAACGCCTCGGCGTCGGCCCGGACGCCGCGCTGGCGCGCAACCCCCGCCTCGTCTACGGCCGTCTCACCGGCTGGGGCCAGGACGGCCCGCTGGCTCACAGCGCGGGCCACTCCCTCAACTACGAGTCGCTCACCGGCGCCATCGGATCGGTGGGCGCGCCGCACGGCGCTCCGGTGCCGGTGCTGCAAGTGCTGGGCGACTTCGCTGGTGGCGGGCTGCACCTCGCCTACGGCGTCGTGTGCGCGCTGTTCGAAGCGCAACGGTCGGGCCAGGGGCAAGTCGTCGACGCGGCGATGATCGACGGCGTCGCCTCGATCTTCTCGGTGTTCTACGGCATGGCTCGATCGGGCATGCACACCGACGACATCGGGACCAACCTCTTCGACGGCGGCGCACCCTTCTACTCGGTGTACGAGACGGCCGACGGGAAGTACGTGACGCTCGCGCCGATCGAGCCCCACTTCTACGCGCAGCTGCTCGAGCAGCTCGGCATCACCGGCGACGATCTCCCCGCGCAGTACGACCGCACCCAGTGGCCTGCGATGAAGGAGCGCATCGCGGCGGCCGTGCGCACCAAGACCCGCGCCGAGTGGGAAGCGCAGCTCTCGGGCACCGACGTCTGCTTCGCGCCCGTCTACCGCTTCGGGGAGGCGCACGAGCATCCGCACAACGTCGCTCGCGACCTCTTCGTGCCCGCCCCCGACGGCGGTCGGCAGGTGGCCCCCGCCCCCCGGTTCAGCCGCACCACGGCCACCCCCGGTGACTCCTACGCCTACCCGGGCGTCGACACCGACGCGGTGCTGGGGGAGTTCGGGTTCTCGACCGCCGAGATCGCCAAGCTGCGGGCCACCGGCGCCGTCGCGTAGGCCCGCGGGTGCGGGAGCCAGGCTCCACCGCCGGGCACGCATAACATATACACGTGGCCGCGCAGCACGATGACGACGTCGGCTTCGCGCCGGTGCCGCTCATCGAGCGGCCCAGCAGCGGTGACCTGGTGGCGGTGCACGTACGGTCGCTCATCTTCAACGGTGAGCTCCGCCAGGGCGACCGTGTGCACCAGGACGACATCGCCCGCCAGCTCGGGGTGAGTCGCATCCCGGTGCGCGAGGCGATCATCGCCCTCGACCGGGAGGGCTGGCTCGCCATCACGCCGCACCGGGGCGCGTTCGTGCACGGCCTCGACGAGGACGCGCTCCGCGACCACTACGAACTGCTCGGGCTCGTCTACGGCCTCGCCGCCCGGCGCGCCGTCGACCGGGCCGCGCCCGAGGCCCGGGCCCGGTTGCGCGCCGCGCAGGACGCGCTGGCCGCGGCCACCACCTCCGAGGAGCTGCACGCGACCAACGACGTGTTCCTGCGCACGCTGCTGGCGATGGCCAACTCGCCCCGGCTGGGCAGCGTGATGCGCAACATGTCGACCGTCGTGCCAGGGAACTTCTTCGAGCTGGTTCCGGGCAGCATTGCGGTCCAGCAGCGCGGCGCCCGCGCCATCGTCGACGCCATCGACACGGGCGATGCCGACCGCGGCGCCGACGCGTGCGTCACGCTGCTCACCGACCAGGGCGACCTGGTGATCAAGCTCCTCGCGTCACGCGGCATGTTCGCGAGCGACTCCTGAGGCGACGTCATACAGGGTATGCTCTACGTATGACAATGCTCAGCTTCCGGGTCGACGAGCGCGATGCGGCAGCGGTTCAGCGGTGGGCGGACTCTCTCGGCGTCGACCGTTCCGAGCTCCTGCGCGAGGCGCTGCGCCGCCATCTCGACCGGCTTGCTTCCGAAGGTGATGCCGATCGGTGGGAGTCGGAGCCGTTGGACGACGGCGAACGAGCGCTCGGGGAGATCGCCGACTGGGGTGCCGCCGAGGACTGGTCGGACTGGGTCGATGCAGCGCGGTGAGGTGTGGTTCGCCGCCACTCCCGGCGGTGACCGACCCGTGCTCGTGCTCACCCGCGACCCCGTCGCCGACCGCATCGGCGCGGTCGTGGTCGCGGCGCTCACCCGAACGCGGCGCGGGCTCGTGTCCGAGCTCGAACTGACGCCCGCCGACGGCGTCCCGACCAACAGCGTCGTGAACTTCGACAACGTCCACACCCTCCCACGCGAGCGGTTTCGACGCCGCGTCGCCAAGCTGCCGGATGGACGCATGGCCGAGGCGTGCCGCGTCCTCCAAGCAGCAACGGGTTGCTGACCCGTGTACGAGGCGATCTGGGACAGTCAGAGCTCGCGGATCTCGCTGGGTTGTCGGCGGTCCAGGGCGTCGAGGACGCGTTCACGACTGGCCGGATCGCGGATTCGCACACCGATCCATGTGGCACCATCTTCGAGTTCGTCGAAGGTGGTGTTCCATGCGTCGGAGAGCGTTCCGGCGCGTTCGAACCCGATGTACGCGCCGAGTGGCGCACCGATGACGATGCCGACCGCGCTGAGCGCGGCGATCTGGCCCAATGGTGTGACGGGCGCGGTCACGGCAACGACAACGCCGCCGACCATCGCGCCGATGACGATTCCAGCTGCGATCCCCACGAGCACGCCGAGGGCGACTCGTCGGAGGAGATATCGAGCGATGCGCTTGTCGGCCGTGCGGGTGGATCGACGGGTCTCAGTGGGGAACGGGCTGAGGAGCGTGATGTCGTCGCCGTCGATGCCAGCAGATTGGAGACCTTCGATCGCAGCGCGCGCGTGGTCGGCGTCGGGAAAATGTGCGGCGAGAACGCTTCGGGGCTGCCGTTGCGCTGGAGGTGGTGCCATGTTCGTGAAGGTTCCCGCGGTTGTGGCCGCTCACACACCACTCGCGGACATCACCGACGCCACCGTGGACGAGCACCACGGGATCGCCCGACCCGCTCGAGGTCGGCGAGCTCGATCAAGTTGACCGTCGCCGACTGGGTCACCGCCAGATGCGCGCTCAGCTCGTGACGGCGCACAGCGCCACACCGGGCAGCTCGTAGCCGCCGCCGCCGACCGCGAAGCTGCCCAGCGCATCGTCGACGTCGCTCACGGGCCGACCACTCCGAAGTCAGGACGCGGAGTCGGCGAGGGGGAGCTGGCGCTGGAGGTCCTCGAGCACCGGCGACAGCGCGGCGCCGAGCGCGCCGGACATCCTCCCGTCGTCGAGCGCCGATCGCAGCTCGCGGCGATCGGCGAAGATGATCACGACCTGCGCGCCGTTGGGACCGGCGACGAGCGCAGGATGGTCGACGTCGGCTTCCTCCACGCGCACGTCGCCCTGGCTCATCGTGACGTCCGCGGCGTCGATTGATCCGGACACCGGCGCCACCATCGTCTCCGAACCGATCGAGCGCACGGGGACGGCTTCGGTGCCGGCGACGCAGTCGACGAACACGAGCACCGGGCCGCACGTCGGTTCGCCGGCGAGGCCCGCGGCCATGCGGACACCGGGCGCCATCTCGTCCCACTGCTCGGAGGTGTCGAAGCCGCCGTCGAGGTGCGCCCGCGTCGTGGGGCCGAGCGTCGTGATGATCGCGGGTGCACCCGGGCAAGGATCCTGCACGTCGATGCCCATGGCTCTGCCGGCGACTTCCTGCGCCGGCATCATCTGCTCGGCGAGCTCGGCCTTCACCGGTCGGATGGGGAAGCCGCGCCGGTCGGCGAACATGATGATGCCGTAACCGCCGTCGGGGCCCCAGGCGAAGTTGTCGCTCGCGTACGGCACCCCGCCGTCGTGGAACCGGAACTGACCCTGCTCGTAGGCGTCACGGCCCATGTTGGTGGTGCCCCGCACCGAGATGCGCCAGTTGTCGCTCGCGTGGGCATGTGCGAACGACAGCGGCATCTGCGTGCTGGTCGGCTCGACGTAGCTGAGCGCGACGAACGGGCCGCAGTGATCGTCGCCGAGAGTGATCGGCAGGATCGTCGCGCCCATGTTCTCGGTCCAGCCCTCCCGGTCGGCGAAGTCGATGTCGACGTGACCGTCGATCGGCGTCATCGGTGTGGTGGACCGGATGTTGTACATGGTGTCTCCCCATCGATTCGTGGGTCGGATGTGCCCGACGGTACCGGGCTCTCATCTGTTCGATGACGCCGCTTCGCCGTCGGGGCTGGCCAGGACCACTGCATACCCGTGCGGGTCGCGTAGCCAGAGCTCGCGGTGGGCAGGTCCCCCCGGCCCCTCGGGCGGGTTTCGCACGGGACCCAGTTCGATCTCGGCTCCGAGCTCGTGGGCCCGAGCCACGGCCGCGTCGAAGTCTTCGACCTCGAACCACAACAACACCCCGTGGCCCCAGGGCCGGACGTCGGGCTCGCCCAGCGAACCGTGGTGATGCTCGACTTCCCAGCGGTGCAGCTGGAGGACGAGCCGTCCGTCGCCGTCGACCAGCCGTTCATAGTCGGGTCCACCGTGGTCGCTACGCGCCCCGAGGAGATGCTGAAACCATTCGCTCGAGGCCTCGACGTCGTCGACGGCAAGGAGTGGCTGTGGGCGCATGACTCGACCGTAGCAACGGCCATACAGCCCAACGAACGAAACACGCGACGGACGTCCGAGCGCTCCTTGAGCATCGCGGTCCCGGCGGTCGGGGACGCCCACTCGTCGCTCACCGAGTGAATGTCAGGGCAGACCACGCCGACGAGGCCGCGGCTCAGCCGCCCGGCGACGAAAGCCACGACGGCGTCGGCGTGACAGTGACCGTCGCACAGGCCCATGAGATCTGCGATCGGTTGACTGGGCTCGCTCAGTTCGATCTTCCGAACAACGCGTTCGGGTCGTTCGCCGAGAGCGACCCGGCTGCGATCGCGTCCGCGCTCTTCGGCACCAACCGGAGCTTGGCGCGCACGTCGCCGATCGGGTCGTCGGCGAAGTCGAACCAGTCGATGCCGCCCATGACGTCGGTGCCGAGCAGCAAGCCGCGCCGGATGGCGTCGGTCATCCGCTCCGTGCCTCCGGGCAGCTGGAGATGACCGGGTGACTTGGTGGCAACCCCCGGGACAGCCGCGACGTTGCCGGTCTCGAACAGCCCGAGGATGACGACGAGGTAGCTGAATCCCTTTGCGTCGGGGATCGCCGCCGCGATGAAGGAGAACGCCTCGACCTCACCCGTTGCGGACGTGCCGTAGTCGGCGACGCAGTGCACGAAGTCGTGCTGCGCGAGGAGGGGATCCACCGAGCCGGGCGATCCGGGGAGCGCGAAGCCGCGCTGCTGGTAGAACTCCCAGACGATCCGGCCGAGTGATCCGTCTCGACAGGTCTCGAGCGCTTTCCATTTCGCTTCGAGTGCGGGGTCGAGCGAGGTGTGTTCGTCGGGACCGCGCACGGTGCGGTGCAACGTCCCGTCGTTGGGGTGATTCGTGTAGTAGTCGAGCACGTAGGAGTTGCGCATGAAATCGCCCTGCGCGACGTCCATCGCGCCCTGCGAGTAGTCGCGTGCGACCGAGAGCATGCCTTCGTCGACGCCCAGCGCCTTCGCATACGACTCGACGCGCGCGGCGACGTCGGCTCGCACGGGATCACCCAAGATCTCGAGCGTGACCATCCCGCGGACGGCGCCACGAGCGAGCAGCGGATCGAGCGTCGCTGCGAGCTCAGGTGCGCCGAGCCGTTCGAGTTGGTCGACGGCCGTGTCGACGCCGAAGATGTTGCGCGCGACAGCGCCGAGCACGGCCGACTGGGTTGTCGTCAGGCCCGTGTCGCCACCGACGGCCGAGGCCATCCCTCGCACCATCGCCTCGGCCTGACCCGGCTGGAAATCGAAGTACGTCGCCCCTGGCATGAGTCCTCCCGTCGTCCCACTGCCTCCCCTATTTCGGCGAGGGCGTCACCTTGATGAGTGTGCCGGTCGCGCCGGGGAAGAACACGCTCCCGCCGTAACCCGGTTGCACCGCGCTGCCCTGCGTCATGACCGGGACCCGTCCGGACCGGGCGAGCAGTCGACCGGTGGCGGCGTCGCGGAACACGACCCGATCGGTCTTGTTCTTGCCGGGGATCTCGGCGCCTGGGATGTCGGTGCCCACCCAGACGCGGTGGTCCTTCGGGCCGATCAGCGTGGCCCATTCGGTGGTGGTCTGGTTCTGCTTCCAGACCGTCTTGATGCCGGAGTCGGTGAGCTTGAACGCGGCGACCTTTCGCGCCATCGTCTCCACGCCGTAGAACAGCCTGTTCTCGGGATCGGCCTCCAGGGACATCCCAGCCCAGCTGATCGCCGGTTGTCCTTGGGCGGCCGTGGCGAAGAGCTTCGTCAACTCGGGCGAGACCGGGTCGTCGACGTAGGGCTCGGTCGTGAAGACCTTGGTGGGGTCGCTCTGGTTGATGGCGAACACCGTCAGCGGCCCCGTCGCGGGAATGGTGTTCGTCGCACCGAGGATCCAGTCGTTCATGACGATCAAGGAGCCGCCGGTGGTCTGGCCCGAGTCGGGGACCGGTGCTGGAGTCCAGGCGGTGTCGAGCGTGAACATGCCGTCCTTCACCGAGTAGCGAACCGCATTGGAGACGTTCTCCAACAGGTACACGTAGTCGACGCCGTGCGAGCGAGTGATGGTCGGGCGGGCACCCGCGAGGGTGGGCAGCGTGATGTTGTCGATGATCTGCATCGTCTTCGGGTCGACCGAGATGAGGTTCGACGCGGGAACGTTGCGGCCGTCGGGGCAGTCGAGGAGGGCGGAGGGCCCGTTGATGGTGCACCCGGCCACCCGGTAGAGCGACTTCACCACGATCGTCCCGTCAGGAAGCGCGTTGATGCCGTTGTAGGACGTGTTGACCGCATCGTCGGTCAGTGTCGTGTCGTACGTCGCGGGCGTGGTCGGAGAGTTGTTCCGCATGTAGACCATCGTCGGCAGCGCGAGGGTCGCGACGACGCTGCCGTCCTCGGGATCGACCTTGAAGATCCGGTAGCCCGACACGACGTAGATGTAGCCGTCGTTCTCGATGGCCATGGCGCCGGGATAGTCCCACTCGCCGGTCTGGACCGTGTCGACGAGCTGCGTGTACCAGATCGGCTTCAAGGTCTTCGGGTCGACCTTGGCGACGAAGGGGCCCACGGAGTTCTCGACGTCGCCGTAGCTCCCGCCCTGGATGAAGGCGGCGTTGGCGTCGAGGTACGACATGTTGTAGCCCGACGGGTACGCGCCGTCGCCCGAGCGCACCAGATTCACGGTGTTCTTCCCGTCGAGGGAGCCCCGAACTTCGCCTGCGAGAACACGTGCGAGCGAGCGGAGTTGTAGTGCTCGAAGGCCTGGAGCGACGGGTACCACGGCGCGTTGGTCGAGTCGGCGGTCGAACCGCTCCGGGTCCGGGCTCCCGCGCCGAGCGCCGCCCCCGTGACCAGCAATGCGGTGACCACGAAGCCCACCAGTGCCCGCCTCGAACCGCTCATCGATGGTCCCCGCTCGCTTGGCGTCAGTGACTGACACCATAGTGATGTCAGTGACTGACGTCAAGTGGTACGCTGCACACATGCCGGGCGAGCGTCTCCGCGACAAGAAGCGCGACGAGACCCGCCAACGACTGCTCGACGCGGCCAGCCGGTTGTTCGGGGAGCAGGGCTACGACCACACCACGTCGGCGCAGATCGCCGAAGCCGCTGGTGTCACGGAACGCACGCTGTTCCGCCATTTCGATTCGAAAGCCGACCTGATGTTGGGCAACTGGCGCAGCCATGCCGCCGCGTTCCGAGCGGCGATGGCCGCACAACCCGACGATGCTCCGCCGATCGACGTCGTGCGCGCGGGTCTGCGCGTCTGGGCCCAGGGACTCGAGCGGGGGTCGGAACAGGAGCGCGAGCAGACCATGGCCGCGCTCGGCGCCCGGCTCCCCGTGCTGACCATGCTCGAGATCGTGCTGGCCAACGAGGCGTTCATCGCGACAGAGCTCGGGCGGCGTCTCCGCCGGTCGAACGAAGACGTCGACATCCGCATGGCGGCGAACGCGTCGATCGGCGTGCTCCGGGCGTCGGCTCGGGCCCGCGTCGTCGAACGCGGTCGCGGATCGTTGCCCCGCACGGTGTCCAGGGGTCTCGATCGGCTCGCGCCGTTGTTCGACGCACTCGAGCGCCGAACGACGTCGGTCAGATCTGGTTCAAGACGCTCGTCAGCTCGGCCTCCGAGAACGGCGAAATGACACGCCGGCTCGTCATCCTCGATCGAGCGGTACCACCAAGAGTCAGCGAGCGCGGCCGCTCGTCGGGTGACGTCTTGGCGATCGGAGCGCGGATGGACAGATGAGGGGGCGCCTCAGACTCCGAAGACGGGCACCCGCGGTCGAAGCAGGTCGGCGATCGGCTCGAGGTCGTCCTCGTCGGAGGTGACGATCCCCAACCGGAGCCGATGTGCGGTGGCCACGGCATGGACATCCACGACATCCGTCGCGCCGGCCCGGCCGGCGAGCCCACCGACGTCGTGGGCCTCATCGCCGTCGAACGCCACGACGTCGCAGCCACGCAGGAAGCGGCGCAGCTGCGCTTGTCGTCCGGAACGGCTCACCTGAGCGACGACCGGAGCGGTCGTGACCGGCACGAGGCCCATCTCGAGCCGTACCCGATGGTCCGCCCAGACGGCTCTGTCCGAGCGATCGGCGGCGATCAACGCTCCGGCGTCATAGAGGACGCTCACGCGGAGCGCTTCTTCGTCCGGGCCGACGTCGCTCCGACTTGCGCAGCGACGCGCCGGCGGGCGGCGCCGAGCTCGGCTTCGGTGAGCGCCCCGTGCTCGGCCTCCCAGTCGGCCACGGCCGCGAGCCCGTCTCGAACAAGGAGCGCGCGCCGCGCTGCAGTCGTCATCCAGGCCGAGACGCTGACACCCTCGGCCGCTGCCGCGTCGAGCACCCGATCATGGACGTCGGCGTCCACAGTGATGGCCAGCTTTGGTGACGGCCTCCCTCTCGGCACGCCGAAAGCCTACTACTGCGGTAGTAGAGATGACACCGGGGGTGACGGCGACCAGATCGACAGTTCGGTCATGAATCGATCGCTGCGGATGTCCCAGAACGCGCGTCCCAGAACGAGGGGACCGGCGCGGCGCGGTCGCCGCGGAGCTCAGTACCCGCGGAACTTGGGGTCGCGCTTCTCGAGGAAGCTGTTCACGCCCTCTTCGCTGTCGAGGCTGCGGCTCATCACGTCGACCATCCACGCCTCTTCCTGCGCGATGGTGGCGCGGTCGACGTCGAGCGACCGGTTGAGCAGCCACTTGTTGACCGCGTGCGCGCGGGTCGGGCCGTCGGCCAGCTTGCGGGCCATCTCGGCCACGGTGGTGTCGAGCTCGTCGGCCGGCACCACCTTCGTCACCAGGCCGATCTCGTACGCACGGGGCGCGGGGATGTCCTCGGCCAGCAGAACGAGCTCCTTGGCGCGCTGCAGTCCGACCAGCCGCGGGAGCAACCACGTCCCGAGGCCGTCGGCGGTCAGCGCCCGGCGCGCGAACACCTCGATGAACTTCGCGTGCTCCGACGCGACGACGAGGTCGCACGCGAATGCGAGGTGCGCGCCGATGCCGGCCGCGGTGCCCTGCACCTTGGCGATCACCGGGACTTCGCAGTCGAGGATCGCGCTGATGGTCGAGATCGCGCCCCGCAGCATCATCCGGCGCCGCTCGCCGATGACCTCGTCGGGCGCGTCGGCCGGCCGCTCGGGCGCACCGGGGATGGTGCTGCCACCGCTGAGGTCGGCGCCGGTGCAGAAGAAGCGGCCCGTCGCCTGGAGCACCACGCAGCGGACGGCGAGGTCGGCGTCGGCCCGGGCCAACCACTCGCCCATCCGCGCTCGCTGCGCGCTGGTGAGGGCGTTGCCGGCCTCGGGCCGGTCGATGGTGATGGTCGCGATGCCGTCGGCGACGTCGAAGCGGACGCCGTCGAACTCGTCGGAGTAGGTCACGCACCCTCCTGCTCGGGGCCTGGGCCACGGCCGGGGGAGCCGGGCGGGCGCATTGTATATTCGATACTCCTGTGAACCAGACGACGACCGGCACCATCACCGACGAGGCCATCGAGCGCTTGCGGGCTCGGGTGGGGGTGCCGGAGCCATGGACGCGCCGGCCCCACTACCTGCGGCCGAACACCGATGCGTTCCGGATCGTGGCCGAGTCCTACGGCGACGACAACCCCCTGTGGTGCGACCCCGACTACGCGACAACGTCGGTGTGGGGCGCGCCGCTGGCGCCGCCGCCGCTCGTGGGGGGCGACTCGTTGATCGGGGAGGACGAGGTCACCGCGGTGCCGGACGACCAGCGCGACCTGATGAAGGGCGATCCCCTGCGGGGCGTGCACGCGTTCTACTCCGCCTCGGCGCGGGAGTGGTGGGCGCCGCTCGGGCCGGATCACCGGGTGTGGCGTCGCAACGCGTTGGTGGCGGTCTTGGACAAGCCGTCGGAGTTCGCGGGCCGGGCGGTGCACGAGTGGTCGGCCAACGTGTTCCGCGACGACGAGGGCACTGTCCTGTCGGGCCAGTACCGGTTGATGATCCGCACCGAGCGCAAGAAGGCGCGGGAGAAGAAGAAGTACGACGCCATCGAACCCGCGCACTACACCGACGAGCAGATCGACGAGATCGACGCCGAGTACGCCGCCGCCTCCCGGCGGGGGGGCGAGCCCCGGTTCTGGGAGGACGTCGACGAGGGCGACCCGGTCGGTCCGATGGTCAAGGGCCCGTTGCTGGTCACCGACATGGTCTGCTGGCACGTCGGCATGGGCATGGGCCTCTACGACGTCAAACCGCTGGCCCTGGGCGCCGCGAACCGGCGCCGGATCCCGCGGTTCTTCAAGCGCGACGACCAGAACATCCCCGACGTCCAGCAACGCGTCCACTGGGATCCGGACTGGGCCCGACGGGCCGGGAATCCCACCACCTACGACTACGGGCGCATGCGCGAGACCTGGCTCATCCACCTGTGCACCGACTGGATGGGCGACGACGCCTGGCTCTGGAAGCTCGAGTGCTCGTTCCGCGGGTTCAACTACGTCGGCGACACCCACCACCTGACCGGCACCGTCGTCCGCAAGTACCTCGCCGACGGTGATCGCCCCGCGGTCGACCTCGAGCTCGCCGCCACCAACCAGCGCGGGACCGTGACCACCCCGGGCACCGCGACCGTGCTGCTTCCCTCACGCGACCACGGCCCGGTCCGCCTCCCGGACCCTCCCGGCAACGACCTGGAGCGCGCCTTGGCCGCGATCAGCGAGGCGTTCAGCACACGATGAGTGCCTACGAACCAGTCGACGGTCTCGACATCTCGCTCGCCGACGGCGTGCTCACGCTGCGGTTGGCGCGGCCCGACAAGCGCAACGCCCTGAACGACACGATGGTCTCCGCGGCCATCGACGCCGTCGACGCGGCCGGACGCGACGAAGCAGTCCGCGCCATCCTGATCACGAGCCGCGGCGAGCACTTCTGCTCGGGCTTCGACTGGGTGGCGCGCAACCAGGAGGGTGGCAAGCCGCGGGCGGGCAGCATCCAGCGTCGGCTCCCGTCGCAGGCGCATCGGTTGATCCCACTCCTGTGCACGGTGCAGGTCCCTGTGGTGTGCGCGGTGCGCGGTTGGGCGGCCGGCATCGGCCTCAACCTGGCCCTGGCCGCCGATTTCACCGTCGCCGCCGACGACGCGCGGTTCTGGGCGCCGTTCGTCGACCGCGGGTTCACTCCCGACAGTGGTGCGACGTGGCTGCTGCCCCGGCGCGTCGGCGAGGTGCGGGCCCGCGAGATGATCCACCTGAGCCGGGTGGTCGACGGTGCCGAGGCGGCCGAGTGGCGCATGATCCACCGCGCGGTGCCGGAGCCGGAGGTCGACACGGTCGCGGGCGAGTTGGTCACGTCGCTCGCGAAGACCGCCACCGTCGCCCTCGGCCTGTCGAAGTGGCTGCTCCACTCCGGCGCCACCGCGCCGCTCGACGAGCACCTGCGCAACGAGGCGTTCGCGATGGAGCTCTCGTCCCGCAGCGACGACTTCCGCGAAGGACTCAAGGCCTTCAGCGAGAAGCGACCGCCCGAATTCGGCGGACGCTGACGTGTACGAACGCCTCGAAGTCGTTCGGCGCGGCCCGGTGGGGTGGCTGATCTTCAACCGTCCCGAGGTCGGCAACGCCATGGACGCGCACATGATGACCGAGCTCGAGGAGGCGTGGCGCGAGCTCGACGACGATCCGGCCGTACGCGTCATCGTCAACACGGGGAACGGCAGGAACTTCCAGACCGGTCTCGACGTGGCCGCGCTCGGCCGCGACAAGGAAGCGATGACCGAGCAGTCGCGCCGCACGCGCGACGCCGAGCTGCGCTTCACTGCATGGCACAACCAGGTGTGGACGCCCGTCGTCGCCGCGGTGAACGGCACGTGCGCGGGTGGGGGACTGCACTTCGTGGCCGACGCCGACATCGTGATCGGCGCGAGCGACGCCCGGTTCACCGATCCGCACGTGTCGCTCGGTCAAGCGATGTCGTACGAAGGCGTCGGCTTGTCGCACAAGATGGCGTTCGAGCCCATCATGCGCATGGCACTGGTCGGCCGCTCCGAACGCATCCCGGCGACGCGCGCGCGCCAGCTGGGCATGATCTCGCAGATCGTCGATCCCCCCGACGGCCTGCGCGACGCGGCGCAGGAGCTGGCGGAGAAGATCGCCAAGAACTCGCCCGCCGCGATGCGGGCGACGAAGAAGGCGTTGTGGGGTGCGCTCGAGCACGGCCTCACCGACGCCTGCCGTGCCGGCGCGCAGGAGCTCGTCGACATGTGGGGCCACCCCGACCAGGAGGAAGGCCCGCTCGCGTTCGCCGAGCGACGCGACGCCCGCTGGGAGACCGCCGAATGGGAGACCGCTTGATGGGAGTGCAGTGACCTTCTCGAAGTTCGACACCCTGATCGTGGAGCGCCACGGTCCGGTCGGTTGGCTGATCAACAACCGGCCCGAACAGCTCAACGCGATGAGCAGCCACATGCGCGACGAGTTCGGCGACGCGTGGCTCGAGCTCGACGCCGATCCCGCGGTCAAGGTGATCGTGCACACCGGTGAGGGTCGCGCGTTTCAGACCGGGGTGGACGTGACCGAGATCGCCACCGATGGCGTCGGGTTCGAGCGCTACCGCGAGTCGGTCGAGAACTGGGACATGCACTTCACCGCGTGGCAGCAGGGCGTGCAGAAGCCGGTGATCACTGCCGTGAACGGCATCTGCGCCGGTGGCGCCTTCCACTGGGTCGCCGAGGCCGACATCGTGATCGCGGCGAGCGACGCCCAGTTCTTCGACCCGCACGTGTCGGTCGGTCAGGTCGTCGCCATCGAAGCCATCGCGCTGCTGCGCAAGATGCCGTTCGAAGCGGTCATGCGCATGGCGCTGGTCGGTCGCTACGAACGGATGAACGCGGAGCGCGCCTACGAGCTGGGCATGATCTCCCAGATCGTCGACCCGCCCGAGCAGCTGCGGGAGGTCGCGCAGGAGCTGGCCGAGACCATCGCCAAGAACTCGCCCGCCGCCATGCGCGCCACGAAGCGCGCACTGTGGGGTGCGCTCGAGTACGGCCTCACCGAGGGCTGCCGGGCGGGAGCGAAGGAGCTGGTGTCGATGTGGGGCCACCCCGACCAGACCGAGGGCCCGCTCGCGTTCGCCGAGAAGCGCGACGCCCGGTGGGCCGACCTGCCACCCGCGTGAATCTCGCTGAGGTCCTCGACGCTCGCGACGACGACGCCACGACGGTCGCGGTCTACACGACCACCGAGGAGGTCACCCGGGCGGAGCTGCGGCGCCGAGCCGAAGCGCTGACCGCGGTGCTGCGCGAGCGCGGGCTGCATCCGGGGCAGGCCGTCGGCGTGATGCTCCCCAACGGGCCCGACATCGTGGCCGCGCTGTTCGGCATCTGGTTCGCGGGTGGCGTGTACGTGCCGCTCAACCCGCGCCTCTCGGCCGACGAGCTCGACCACGTGGTCGCCGAGGATCGTCCGGCCGCCATCGTCACTCGCCCGGCCGACGCCGAGCGCATCACGGACGTTCCGGTGGTGCTGGCGCCCGGCGGCGGGACGTGGGAGGCACCGGTACCGCTCGACGCCGAGGCGCCATCCTCGCCTGCCGGGGTCGCGGCCATCTCGTTCACCTCGGGCACGACCGGGCGCCCGAAGCCGGTGCCGCTGGTGCACGACAACGTGCTCGGCCTCATCGACGGCGTGCTGGGCACGCTGCGCGGGGGTGCTTCGCGCACGGACGCTGCGAAGCGGGCGCCGATGCCCAACCTCATCCCGACGTCGCTGTCGCTGTGGGCCGGCATCTACAACGTCATCTTCGCGTTCCGCGCCGGTGCGGCCGTCGTCATCATGGAACGCTTCGACACGCAGGCGTTCGCCGGGTTCGTCGAGCGCTTCCAGCTGCGCTCGACCGTGCTGCCACCGGCGGCGATGACGATGCTGGCCGACGACGAGTCGATCACCTCGCTGGCGCCGCTCAAATACGTGCGCAGCATCACCGCGCCGCTGTCGCCGCTCCAGGCCCGCCGGTTCCGCGACCGCTTCGGCGTGTTCGTGCTCAACGGCTGGGGTCAGACCGAGATCGGCGGCGAGATCGTCGGGTGGAGCGCGCAGGACGCGAAGGAGTTCGGCGAGTCGCATCTCGGTGCCGTCGGTCGTCCGCACGAGAACGTGCAGTTGCGCATCTCCGACACCGGCACGAGCGACGGCGGCGAGATCCTCGTGCGCACGCCGATGATCGACGAGCGCGCCGCGTCTGGTGACGACATGGACGGTCGCCTGGTCGACGGCTGGTTCCACACCGGCGACCTCGGGCGCGTCGACGACGAGGGCTTCCTCTGGATCGAAGGTCGCGTCTCGGACATGATCAACCGTGGCGGCCTCAAGGTCTTCCCCGAGGAGGTCGCGGAGGTCATCAGGCTCTCGCCCGACGTCGCCGAGTGCGCCGTCGCCGGCGTGCCCGACGACCGTCTCGGCGAGGTCCCGTGGGCCTTCGTCGTGCCGCGCGAGGGAACGACGGTCGACGCCGACGCGCTCGGCGCGCTGTGTCGCGAGCACCTCGCGCCCTACAAGGTGCCGGTGCGCTTCGAACCGGTCGACGCGCTCCCTCGCAACGAGGTGGGCAAGGTGCTGCTGCGCGAGCTCGTCACGCGTGGTGCGCACTCGACCTGACCCGCGAGACTCCGCCCATGATCCGACTCAGCGTGTTCTCTCCCGACGTCCGAGGGGGCCCGGTTCGACCACGACTACTACCGCGAGCACCACGAGCCGCTGGCGGCGAAGTCGTGGGGTCTCGACACCTACGAGATCGACAAGGGCGTGAATGGCCCCTACGTCGCCGCGGTGCACTCCCTGTTCCCGTCGGCCGACGCCATGTCCGAGGCGATGGGATCCGAGGCGACCGGCGCGGTCATGGCCGACATGGCCAACTACACCGACATCCAGCCGGTGCTCCAGACCAGCGAGATCATCGATCACTGATCCGACCGTGACCGACTCCTCCGTTCGGTTGAAGGGTCGCGTTGCGCTCGTGACCGGGGCCGGGAACGGCATCGGTCAGGCGTGCGCAGTGGCGCTGGCGAGCCACGGCGCGTCGGTCGTCGTCAACGACCTCGGCACCGACGAGTTCGCGTCGGGACGGAGCTCGACTGCGGCCGACGGCACCGTCGACACCATCCGCGCCGCGGGCGGCACCGCGGTCGCGAACTACGACTCGGTGGCCGACGCGGCCGGCTGCGCGGCCGCGGTGCAGACCGCGGTCGACAAGTTCGGCCAGCTCGACATCGTCGTCGGATGCGCGGGCGCCATCATCGACGGCACGCTCGCGGCGGACGACGACACGTACCTGCGGTTCATGTCGCTGTTCCTGCACCAGAAGTTCTGGCTCGCGCGTGCGCCGCGCTCCCGGCGATGGCCGAACGCGGCTGGGGTCGCCTCATCACCACGACGTCGCACGGTGCCACGGGACTGCTCGGGCAGCCGATCTTCGCGGCTGCGATGGGCGGCGTGATCTCGATGACGCGGGCGATCGCGTTCGAACACGCGGCGGCCGGCATCACGGCCAACTGCCTCGCGCCGGGCGGCGCCACGCGCCTGCACGCGGTGACCCGTCCGATGTTCGAGCAGCTCCGGGCCGACGGGCTCATCTCCGAGGCCGAATGGGACTCCTACGTGAACACGCCGCCGCCGGAGTACGTGGCGCCGATCGTGGCGTGGCTCTGCACCGACGAGGCGAACGACGTCACCGGCCACGTGTTCCACGCGTCGGGCGGCGCGGTCGGGGTGTGGAACCGCTACGAGGTGGAGCGCACGATCTACCGGGGCGACCACCGGAGCAACCCGCCGTGGAGCCTCGACGAGCTCGACGAACTGGTACCCAAGGCGCTGCTCACCGAGCCCTGACCCTCGGGAGGCTCACCGCCGCCGCGGACGAACTTTTGGCCGTGAGCAACGCTCTCGTGTACTGACGGCCGGAAGAACGGGCAGCTGGGTACGGTCGAGCGCGTGCGTGCCGCGGTCGTCGTCCTCCTGCTCGCGCTCGTCGGTGTCACGATGCCGGCGCGTGCGACCGCCCAGGCCGCAAGGTGCGAGGACGGCCCGATCGGCAGAACGTCGCAACCCGACCCGACCACACGCGTTTCGCTCACTGAAGACACGTTCGCGCACCGGCTGGCTGGGAAGTGCCGTGTGCTCGTCACGCAGGTACGCACGCCGACGGCGCCGTCGACGTCACCCCGGCCCGTGATCCTCGCCATCCACGGGGTCGACGGCAGTCCCGGACGCGCTCGCGCCCCTGCTCGACTGCGTGGACGCGAGCAGGGTACGTCGTGGTCGCTCCGACGTTCCCGAAGACCAAGAAGGACGCGAACGGACGTGCGCTGCGCAGCGAGGTTGTCGACCAGGCTGCCGACGCCCGCTTCGTGCTCGACGAGATCCTCGACCGCGCCGGCCCGCTCGGGATCGACCCGACACGAGGTGGGAGTCGCGGGCATGTCGCTCGGCGGGATGACCGTCTATGGACTGATCTCGCACACCTGCTGCCACGACGGACGGATCCGCGCCGCCGTCGTGATGGCGGGGGTGCACGACAACTTCCCGAGCGGGAAGTACGTGCACCAGGACGTCCCCGTGTTCCTCATCCAGGGTGACGCCGACGTCGGCTACCACCACAGCCGAGCCGCCTACGCGCAACTCGCGCCGCCGAAGTGGTTCGTCACGCTGCACGGCGAGCGCCATTCACCGCCGTTCGAGGTACCGCGCGGCTCGATCGCGACGGTGGTCGACGTCACCACCGGCCTCTTCTGGGATCGCTACCTCGACCACGACGCCACCGCGGCGTCGAAGCTCGTCGCGGTCGTCAAGGCCACGAAGGGCAAGGCCACGCTGCAGCGCAAGCTCACGCGGCGTTCGTCTCGGTGAGGCTGAGTCGTGTGATGTAGTCGCAGTCCTTGTTCTCGAGGATCGCCTGGTCGACGCGGGAATTGCCGGTGTGGCCCCGAAGGTGCTGCATGGTCGTCACGATCTTGTCGTAGCCGGCGCGCAGGTGGCGCTCCGCCGCCGGGGCGGCGACGGCCACGGCTCCCGCCACGCCGAGCATCAGCGCCGCGGAGCCCGCCGTCCAGCGCATCAGCGGGAAGATGCTCGGGATCAGGCGCCGATGATGTCGCGGCCGCGTTGGCGCAACTCGAACTTCAAGACCTTGCCGCTGGCGTTGAGCGGGAGCGCGTCGACCACCTCGAGGTAGCGCGGCGCCTTGAAGTTGGCCATGTGTGCGCGCGCCCACGCGAGCACCGCGTCGGCGTGGACGGTGTGGCCGACGGTCGGCACGACGAACGCCATGCCCACCTCGCCCATGCGCGCGTCGGGCACGCCCACGACCGCCACCTGCGCGAGGTCGGGGTGCTCGAGCATGAGCCCCTCGATCTCCGCCGGGTAGGCGTTGAAGCCGCCGACGATGAACATGTCCTTGATGCGGTCGGTGATGGTGACGTTGTTGTCCTTGTCGACGTAACCGACGTCGCCGGTGTGCAGCCAGCCGTCGGGGTCGATGGTCTCGGCGGTGGCCTCGGGGTTGTCGAAGTAGCCGATCATCACCTGGAATCCCCGGGCGACGATCTCGCCCGGCTCGCCGGTGGGGAGCTCGTTGCCGTCGGGGTCGACGATCTTCATCTCCACGCCGGGGATCGGCCGTCCGGAGGTGTGGGCGATGATCTCGGGGTCGTCGTCATGACGGCACATGGCCACGATGCCGGTGGTCTCGGTGAGCCCGTACCCGGTGACGACGCACTCCAGCCCGAGCTGCTCGCGCATCTGCACGACCAACTCGACCGGCACCACCGCGGCACCCGTGACCGCGAGCCGCAGCGACGAGAAGTCGTACTCGGAGAGATCGGCGTTGAGGATGGTCTGGTAGATCGCGGGCGGGCCCGGCAGCATCGTGATCTTCTCCGCCTGCACGGTGGCCATCACCGACGGTGTGTCGAACACGAGGTGGGGGAGCAGCGTGGTGCCGGTGAGCAGCGACGCCACCAACCCCGACTTCAACCCCGCGGTGTGGAACAGCGGGTAGATGAGCAGGTAGCGGTCACCATGACGCAGCCCGACGACGTCGGCCCACGACGCGTACGCGCGGACGCTGGCTCCGTGGCGCAGCATCGCGCCCTTTGGTGCGCCCGTCGTGCCCGACGTGAAGATGATGTCGCACATCGTGTCGCCGGTCAGCACCGCCTCGCGTGCAGTCCACCTCCGCATCGTCGACGCCCGCGCCGCGCGCGAGGAAGTCGGCCCAGCTCACGGTGCCCTCGGGCGTCGAGCCCTCGAGGATGACGATCTCCTCGACCAGATCGCGCGCGCCGGCGTCGTCGAGCAGGTCGACGTAGTTCGTGTCGAGGAAGTCGGTGACGGTGAAGAGGAACCGCGCGCCCGAGGTGCGCAACACGTGGGCGGCCTCGGTGCCCTTGAAGCGCGTGTTGAGCGGCACGAGCACCCCACCCGCGGAGTAGAGACCGAGTGCGGCGACGATCCACTGGTGCAGGTTCGGTGCCCACACCGAGGCCCGATCGCCGGGCTGCAAACCGGTGGCGACGAACGCCTTCGCCGCCTCGCGCACCGCGGCGTCGAGCTGGGCGAAGGTGAGGCGGACTCCGTCTGATGTGGAGGCGCGGTCGACGACCGCTTCGTCGTCCGGCCAGAGGGCGGCGGCCCGGTGCACCACACCGGGAACCGTCTCGGGCAGTGCTTCCGACTGAGATGCGGACGGTGTCCCAATGGGGGTGCTCACGAGGCGGAATATACAATCCCGCGTCCTGACGCTCCGTCAGAACACGCATTCGACCACCAGCGACAGCGAGGGGGAGCCGTGGGGCTGCTCGACGGCAAGGTAGCGATCGTCACCGGCGCCGGCCACGGCATCGGCCGGGGTCACGCGATGGAGATGGCCCGGCACGGCGCCAAGGTCGTGGTCAACGACCTCGGCGGAAGCGAGCGCGGCGAGGGCGCGGGCAAGGCGGCCGACGACACCGTCCAGTTGATCGTCGACGCGGGTGGCGAAGCGGTGTCGAACTACGGCGACGTGAGCGACCACGACCAGTGCGGCGAGCTGGTGCAACAGGCGGTCGACGCGTTCGGCCAGCTCGACATCCTCGTCAACAACGCGGGCATCGTGCGCGATGCCGCGATCTGGAACATGCCGGTGGAGGACTGGGACCTCGTGATGCGCGTGCACGTGCGCGGCACCTGGTCGACGTCGCATTTCGCGGCGAAGTACTTCCGCGAGCGGGCGAAGAACGACGACTCGCTGCACGGGCGCATCATCAACACGACGTCCGGCGCAGGCCTGGGCGGCAACTTCGGCCAGACGGGCTACGCGACGGCCAAGGCCGCCATCGTCGGCCTCACGCTCACACTCGCCCAGGAGCTGTACCGCTCGAACGTGACCGTGAACTGCATCGGGCCCGCCGGCCTCACACGCATCACCGCGACGATGCCCGGATCGGGCGAGGCGTTCGAACCCAACGACGTGCCCCAGGGTGAGTGGAACCCGATGGATCCCAAGAACAGCTCACCGGTGGTGGCGTGGCTGGCGAGCGACGAAGCCGACTACGTGACCGGCCAGGTGATCCGGGTGATCCACGACAAGCTCATCTGGATGGGCGGCTGGTACGAGCGCGCCGACGTCAGCTGCGAAGGGCAGCCGTGGGACGCCGAGAAGCTCGGCATGACCATGGCCACCGAGTTGTTCCAGACCCGCCACCGCGGCATGGTCTTCGGTCCGATCAAGTAGCGGAGGAACCAACGATGGCCATGCCCACCGACGTCCCGATCATCGACTGCATGATCAGCTTCCCGATCGAGGACAAGAAGAAGCTCTACGAGTTCATCACCAAGCAGACGAAGGACTCCCAGTCCAAGGACGAGTTCCAGTTCCCGGTCGAGTACATGTTCAAGGACGTGCCCGACGAGCACGACTCCGGTGAGGACCCCGTCGCGGTCACGCTGCGGGAGATGGACAAGCACAACATCGAGCGGGGTCTCATCGGGATCGGCAGCGGGAACTCCGAGCGGGCGCTGAAGCAGCACCCGGACCGGTTCGTCGCCGCGCTGAGCGTCGACCCCAACGACATCATGGGCACGCTCGGGCGCATCGTCGAGGCGCACGAGAAGTTCGACATCCGCGCCGTCGACATCTTCCCGTGTGGTCTGTTCCCGCAGATCCGCATCAACGCGCCGCAGATGTACCCCGTCTACGCCAAGTGCGTCGAGCTCGGCATCTCCGTGTGGGTCAACGCGGGTGTGCCCGGACCGCGCCTCAAGATGGACCCGCAGAAGGTGGAGTACATCGACGACGTGATGTACGACTTCCCCGACCTCGTGTTCGTGACCCGCCACGGGTGCGAACCGTGGGAGGACCTCGCGGTGAAGCTCATGCTGAAGTGGCCGGGTCTGCACTACTGCACCAGCGCGTTCGCGCCCAAGCACTACCCGAAGGCGATCATCGACTACGCGAACACGCGCGGTGCCGACAAGATCATCTACGCCGGCTACTTCCCGATGGGCCTCACCCTCGACCGCATCATGGGCGACATGGTGAACGTGCCGTTCCGCGACCACGTGTGGCCGAAGTTCCTGCGCGAGAACGCGGAGCGGGTGCTGAAGCTGACGTGACGACGCTGCGCTGGCACGACGACGACCGGCTCACGCCGGAGCAGCGCGCCGCGCTCTGCGGGCCCGGTGCGCCGTTCGAGCGTCGCGTCGAGCGGGTGCTCGGCGCCGACGTCGAGGTGTTCGCCCAGCGTCCGCACGACCTCGTCGAGGTGCTGCGCGCGAGCGCCGCGCAGTTCGGTGACCGGCCGTATCTCGTGTTCCCCGACGAGACGGTCACCTTCGCCGACGCGCCGGCGCGGGCGGGTGCGTTCGCGGCGGTGCTCGCCGACGAGTTCGGCGTTGGCAAGGGTGACCGGGTCGCGTTCGCCAGCGCCAACAGCCTCGACTACGCACTCGCGCAGCTGGCGGTGGTGAGCCTGGGCGCGATCATCGTCGGACTCAACGGCTGGTGGACCGGCCCCGAGCTCGCGTACGGCGTCGAGCTCACGAAACCGACGGTGTTGTTCGGCGACGAGGCGCGCCTGGCGCGGTTGGCCGAGGTGGGCGTCGACCGCGTACCGATGCTGCCCATGCTCTCGGTGGCCGGTCGGGCCGCGCTCCCCGACGTCACGATCGACGAGGACGACCCGTTCATGATCCTCTTCACGTCGGGGACGACCGGTCGTCCCAAGGGCGCGACGCTCACCCACCGCAACCTCGTGCACATGGGTTCGGCCATGGCGTTCTCGCGCGCCGTCAACATCGTGCTGAGCGGCGTCACGCCGTCGCCCGACGCGCCGCCGCCGGCGTCGATCTGCGCCACGCCCTTCTTCCACATCTCCGGCACGGCGCCGCTCTTCATGACCGGTTCCCGCTTCGGGTCGTCGCTGATCTTCCCGCCGCCGGGCCGGTGGGATCCCGAGGTGCACCTCCGCCTCACCGCCGACCACCGGGTGTCGGGGTGGTCGGGCGTGCCCACGCAGTTCTGGCGGATGCTCGAACACCCCGACTTCGAGTCGTACGACCTGTCGTCGCTCTCGTTGGTGTCGTCGGGCGGCGCGCCGTTCCCGCCCGAGCTGATGCGGGTGCTGAACGAGAAGATCCCGACCGCGCAGCTCTCGAACGGCTACGGCATGAGCGAATCGATGGGCGCCGGCACCCTCCTCTCGGGTCAGCGCTACCACACGCACCGCGAGTCGGTGGGGGCGCCGTACCCGACGCTCGCGGTCCAGATCCGTGACGAGGACGGCACCGTGCTTCCCGAGGGCGAGGTCGGCGAGATCTGCCTGCACGGCGGGGTCGTGTTCAGGGGCTACTGGGACGATCCCGACGCGACCGCGAAGGTGCTCGACGACGAGCGCTGGTATCTCACCGGCGACTACGGGCGCATCGAGGACGGCGTGCTCTGGCTCGAGAGCCGCATGCGCGACCTCATCATCCGCGGCGGCGAGAACGTCTACCCCATGGAGATCGAGCATCGGCTCGTCGAGCACCCCGACATCGCCGACGCCGCCGTCATCGGTGTCGAGCACCGCACGCTCGGTCAGGAGGTCAAGGCGATCGTCGTGCTGCACGACGGCGCGACCATCGACGAGGCCGGCGTGCGGGAGTGGGTCGCGCTCGGCCTGGCCAAGTTCAAGGTGCCCACCCACGTCGAGTTCCGCACCGAGCTCCCGTACACGCAGACCGGCAAGGTCATGAAGCACCTGTTGGAGCGGGAGTCGGGTTGACCGCGCACCGCACGCGGTTCGATCGCCCGCGTTCGATGCTCACGAGCGTGCACGGCCCGGTGCAACGCGGGGCGCTCGCACCGCAACACGTACGCCGAAGGTCGTGAGCTCGACTCTCGCGAGTGGGGCGCGCCACAACGTGGGCTCGTCGTGATCAACGGATCCGTCGTCTCTTGGCGGCGTGTCGTTGCGTTGGCGTGTGGGCTGATCGTGCTCGTCGCGGCGTGCGGATCGAACGCCGACCTGGCGAGCGTGTCCCTGGCGAGGCTCACCTCCGACCAGGAGCAATTCAACGGCTCCGTCGTCCGGACCCAGGGAAGGCTTCGAGCGTTCGTCGATCCCGATGGGACGCGCTACGTCGTCGTGGAAGACACGCACGCCGACCGCGTACTCGTCGAGCCGCGGTCGGTCGCGCAACGTTTTCTCGGTTCACGAGTGACGCTCGTCGGCTGCTTCACCGCCAGTCCGACCTCCGACCGGACCCTGCGCGCGTCGCGCATCGAGCGTGTTGAGCACGGGCATCCCCGACGCGTGCGCATCCGCTCGCGTGCGTCCTGTCGACCGGCCGCTCGAGAGCCCGCGGCCTGAGGCGTTCGCCGAGATTCGGCGAGCAGTCGGATCGTCGTCCGATGCGGACAGGTGACCTGTTGGGTGGGAAGCGCTCCGGTGCTCCTCGCTCACGTGCCTGCGGCTGGACCTCCGACCGGTCGTCCGATCGGCGCGAGGGAGCGCATTCGGAGCGCGGAGAGCAGCAACCCGGAGACGTGGAACCTCTCGACGCAACCGTCCTGCTGCACGTCGGCAAGGGTCCGCGTCCCGAAGGCGACGACGACGCCGCGGACGCTGGCGTACGCACCCGTGCCGCCCGTGACCGTCAGCCAGTCGACGTAGTGCGCCTCGAAGTCGGGCGGGGGCTTCTGCAGCGTGGACGTCTGGGTGTGGCTTCCGAAGATCGAACCCCCACCGTGCTGCATCACCAGAAACCCGGAAACGTCTTCCCCGTGAGCGACCCGTTCGTGTCGTAGGTGTAGGCACCACATTCCGCCCAACTACGACGAACGCCTCGACGGGGTGCGATGTGCGATGTGCGATGTGCGATGCTCCCGGCGAGGAAGCGAGCAGCTCACGCAGGTGCGAATCCCCGCCCGGGGTCAGGCCGAGATGGGTGGTGGATCGCCGGTGGCGCGCTTCCAGACCGCGGCGGCACCTCGCTGCGCGACGACGCGCGCGACTGCCGCGCCGACGGCGACAGCCGTGGCCCAGGCCAACGCATCGGTCCACGCGACGTCGCGGGCGGCAGGGTTCTCGGGCGGGTTCTCGTGCTTGGTCGTGCGCCAGGTCGTGACCGCCGCTCGTCGGACCGCGGCCGCGGCGAGCGCGCCCGACGCGATGGCGACGCCTCGCCACAGCAATTGCTGTTGGTTCCGCATGTAGTGGTGGTGCCCCGGCGGGGCCGCCATCAACCGTCGAGCTGGCCGAGCACTCCGTCGCGCGCGTTCGGCAACGCGAGCAGTTCGGCGAACGCATGGTTCTCGAGCACGCGGGCGCGCTCGATGCCCTCGCGCTCGGCGTCGAGCAGCAGGCGCTTCGTGGCCATCAGGGACGGCAATGACTTCGCGGCGATGCGCGTCGCCAGTTCCATCGTCTCGCCGACGAGGGTCTCGGGCCGGCACTGCTGGACCGCGAGCCCGGTGGCCACCGCGTCCTCGGCCGAGATCCAGTCGGACGTGAACAGCGAGCGCGACGCCTGCTGGCGTCCCATGCGGCGGGGGAGCAGATAGCTGCTCGCCGCTTCCGGAGCGACGCCCATGTTCGTGAACGGCGCCAGCAGCCGCGCGTTGTCGGACACGAACACGAGGTCGCAGTGCGCGAGCATCGTCAAGCCGAGCCCGACCGCGGCACCGTTGACCGCCGCGATCAGGGGCTTCGGGAACTCCTGCAGGACATCGACGAACGCGGGGAACCCGCTGCGCGACGGCGCGGTGCCGTCGACGGTCTCCGCCATCTCGAGCAGGTCGGTGCCCGCGGAGAACGCCTTGCCCGCGCCGGTCAGCACCACGACGGCGACGTCGTCGTCGCCCACTGCCGCCCGCAGCGCGTCAGCCGCCGCGTGGTAGAGCGTCTCGTTGAACGCGTTGGCGCGGTCGGGGCGGTTGAACGTGAGCAGGCGGACGCGGTCGCGGTCCTCGCTCGAGAGCACGTCGGTCATGCGCGCGACTCTGGTACAGCCAGCATCAGCGACACGAATTCGACGGCCCCGTCGCCGACCGGCTTCCAACTGTGGTTGGTCCCGCGCTGCACGACCGCCTCGCCGGGGCCGATGACGACCGGCGGCGTGTCGGGGAGCGACAGCTCGAGCTGCCCCGACAGCACCACGTCGACGTCGATGGTCGCGGTGGTGTGCCACCCCGCCTCGCCCGAATCGAGACCGGCGGGGAGCCGCACCGATCGGAAGCACATCCCGCCACCGCGCGGTTCGAGCTCCCACCCGCCCTCAGGATCGCCACCCTGGTCGTGCGCGCTGAGCGCGCCGCCGGTCTGCCACAACTCGACCAATCTGACCGCATCGTCTGCACCCGGTGAGAGCAGGGCCGGCGGCGCGCCGTCGGTGATCACGTACGAGCGACCGTCGGCGTCGGCCGCGGCGACCAGTCGCCGCGGGCTCGGAGCGCCCGTGCTCGAAGCGGCCTGTTGTGGCTCGCGCGGTGGACCCGCATTCGGGTCAGGCCGCAGCATGCACACGACATAGGTGCACGGGTCGTCGCCCACGACGCGCCAGCGATGCGGGTTGCCGCGCTGGATCACCACGTCGCCGGCGCCGAGCTCGTGCTCGCCGTCGTCGAGGCCGAGCACGATGCGACCGTCGACGACCACCATGAAGTCGAGCGTGTCCGTCGCGTGCATGCCCGGCCGGTCGGGGTCGTCGCCCTCGACGCTGATCCAGTCGCCGCCACGCTCGCTCGCACCGGGGAAGCGGATGATGCGCACCGAGCAACCGCCTGCGGGCGGCTCGAGCCGCATCGGTCCGTCGGGCTCGTCGCCGCCGTCGTCGACCGTCGTCGCGGGACCGTCGAGCCACAGCCAGGTCGCGACGCCGAACCCGTTGGCCCGGATCGTGCGGTCGGGCGCTGCGTCGGAAACGATCACCGCCCGTCCGTCCTCGTCGTGCCCGGTCACCACCCGTCGTGCCGTGAAGTCCATGGCGCGGACCCTACGCCGGTTGCTCTCCCGCCGTATGTTCGGTCAGCTGATGCCGTAGAGCGCGATCGCGCTCTCCGACGTGATCTGCCGCTTCTGCTCGAAGGTCAGGCCGTCGAGCGCCTCGGCCAGCTCCTCGGTGACCCCGGGGAACTTGGCGTCGGGGTGCGGGTAGTCGCTGGCCCAGATGATGCGGTCGGCACCGACCAACGGCGACTCCGCGGTCGTGCGCAG
Organism: uncultured Actinomycetes bacterium; assembly: GCA_963841415.1. Classification (GTDB taxonomy): domain Bacteria; phylum Actinomycetota; class Acidimicrobiia; order IMCC26256; family DASPTH01; genus DASUAS01. The sequence goes on from CAWJCN010000001.1 coordinate 236,037, forward strand.
CATCGCCTCGTCGGGGTCGAAGCTGATCCAGCACTGGCGACGCATGTACTCCGACGGCAGCAGCGAGAGGTCGGTGACCTCCCACTGGAACTTCCGGCAGTGGTGGTCGAGTCGTTCGAGCCACGGGACCAGCCAGCCGCCGTTCGCCTCGAGGAAGATGAACTTCGCTGCGGGGAAGCGTTCGCACACACCGCCCGCCAACAGGTACGCGATGCAGCTCATCACGTCGACGGGGTTGGCGATCGCCTGGGTGAACAGCGTGCTCGGCCGCCGCTCGGGGTGGTCGAGCTGCTCCTGGGTGTCGATCACGCGGTTCGGGTCGAAGCCGGCCGCGTAGCTGCCGTCAGGGTTCCGGGGCCGGGCCAGACGCAGGCCGACGCACGCGCCGGGGAGGTCGGGGGCGAGGAACGGATGCAGCGCGATCGGCAGGCCGGTGTCGGCCGCCGCCTGCCAGATCGGGTCGTAGACGGGATCGTTGAACGGTCGCCAGTCCACCGCGGGGTTCGGGCGCATGAACACCGACACCATGCCGGGCAGCTCGGCGACGCGCCGGATCTCCGCCGCCACCCGGGCCACGTCGTCGGGCTCGTGCATCGGTGGCACCGCCCCCGCCCCGAACAGCCGCCCCTCACCTTCGAGCACGTGGTCGGAGCACCAGTCGTTGTACGCGCGCGCCTGCGCCTCGGCGAAGTCGATGTCGGTCTCGCTCTGGAGCCCGAGGAGCATCGTCGGGTACAGCACCGCGAGGTCGATGTGGTCCTGTTCCATGTCTTGGAGACGCGCCTTCGCGTTCCAGGCCGCAGGTCGCGTCTCCGTGTAGCGCATCTCGCCGCGGAACGCACGCGCTCGATCCTCGTCGCTCGCGCCGGCGACGCCCGCCGCCGACATGCTGTTCGCGGGGCTCCGGTGGTTGTTGTAGACGAGCCACTCTTCGCCGGTCTCGTCCGTCTCGACGTGCCAGATCCGGTCGCGGTACTTCGCCGCCGCGTACTCGGGCATCGCCGTCGGGTGCTCGAGGATGTGGCCGTCGGAATCGATGTAGCGCAGTCCCTCATCGGTCGCCATCGCCGTACCTTTCGCTCGATCCAACGCGGTGTGGTCGTCGCGGCGCGGATGACCGCCGAGCGCCGCGGCACGCCGACTCGTGGATGGTCGCACGGACGCCGTCAGGCTGCAAACACGCTGCAAACGTCTCACGGCGGGGAGCGGGTACGATGAACCGGAGCACATGAAGGGGAGTATCCCCCCGACGGGTCGTCGTCATCACGGTCACGCTCGAGTGCAGCTGACCCGGCGCCCGTGTCGTTCCTGAACTCAGGAGCGGTGGGAGAGACCTTCGAAACCGACGACGACTGGTTTCGAAGGGATCCTCATGGAGTGGGTCGTCCTCATCACCGCGATCGTGGCGCTGCTCAGCGTCGACCTCGTGGTGCACCGCGGCAACCACGAACCCACGGCGAAGCGCGCGCTCGTCGAGTCGGCTGCGTGGGTCGCGTGCGGGCTCGGCTTCGCGGTCGTCGTGCTCGTGTGGATGGGCGGCCAAGCGTTCTCCGAGTACTTGAGCGGCTACGTGATCGAGAAGTCGCTGAGCATCGACAACGTGTTCGTGTGGGCGGTGATCTTCTCGAGCTTCGCGATTCCCGCGCGCTACCAGCACCGCGTGCTGTTCTGGGGCATCCTCGGCGCGCTGGTCATGCGCGCCTGCTTCATCTTCGCCGGGGCCGCGCTCATCGAGGAGTTCTGGTGGATGCTGCTCGTGTTCGGCGTCGTCCTGCTGTGGTCCGGGTTCAAGGTGCTGCGCCACCAGGCGGACGAGGGTCAGCACGGCTACGACCGCGCGGTGAAGCTGCTCGGGCGCTTCGTGCCGGTCCGCTCCGAGCTGGCGGGCCAGCACTTCGTCGTGAGAGAGGTGGGGAAGTGGGTCGCGACTCCTCTGCTCGCCGCGCTCGTCGTTGTCGAAGTGACGGATGTCGTGTTCGCCCTCGACAGCGTGCCCGCCATCCTCGCGGTGTCTCGCGACCCGTTCATCGTGTTCGCGTCGAACGCGTTCGCCATCCTCGGGCTGCGGGCCATGTACTTCCTGCTCGGCGACGCGCGTGAGCGCTTCCACTACCTCGCGCACACGCTGGGGGCGATCCTGGTGTTCGTGGGGATCAAGATGATCGTGTCGCACTGGTGGCACTTCCCGACGGTGGCGTCGCTGGGCGTGATCGTCGCCATCCTCGCGGTGGCGATCGTCGCGTCCATGGGCAAAGCTGTCGCCCGTGAAGGGTGATCGGGTCGAAGTGGTGGTCGAGCTCGGCGGGGGAGAGACCCGCACCTACGACATCGTCGCCACCAAGGCCGGCCGCCGGGTCGAGACCACCACCGGCCGCGGCGTCGTCGAGGTCACCGAGGTGACCCGCACCGGCGAGGTGGTGCGCACCGCCCGGTTCATGCAGGCGCGCGTCATCGCGGTGGTGGAGCACCCCGCCGATGACGGCGAGGCGCCGGTCCAGCAGGCGCTCATCGAGCTGTAGCGCCTCCACATCGAGAGCCGATACCGTGCGGCCCATGCAGCTGGCCGACCTCGTAGCCCCGGGATCGACGACCATCCTCACGCAGGAGTGCCAGAAGGGTGTGATCGGCGACTACAGCCTGCTCCCCGCGCTCGCCGAGTCGGCGAAGGCCGTCGGACTGGTCGAGAACGTGAACCGGATCGTGACCGCGGGCCGTGCCGCGGGCTGCGGCGTGCTCCACTGCATCGCGGCCACCCGGCCCGACCGCCGCGGCGCGAGCACCAACGCGCCGTTGTTCCAGGGGACGGCGAAGAGCTCGAAGCACCTCGAGCAGCCGAACGCCGGCCCGGGACCGATGGCGCCCGGGGGCGCCGGTACCGAGTTGATGGACGGCATCGAGTCGGCCGACAGCGACCTCTTCTCCACGCGCATCGGTGGACTCTCGCCGGTCAACGGCACCGAGGTGCCCACGCTGCTGCGCAACCTCGGCGCCAAGACGGTCGTGGTCACGGGGGTGTCGACCAACGTCGCGATCCCCAACGCCACGCTCGACTGCGTGAACAGCGGATTCAACGTGGTCATCGCGCGCGACGCGATCACGGGCCACCCCGTCGACTACACCGACGTGATCATCAGGAACACGCTCTCGCTGGTGGCGAAGATCACGACCACCGACGAGCTCGTCGAGCTCTGGTCAGGCCGCGCGTCGTCGTAGTCAGAAGGGCAAATCGACCGGCTCGGCGATCTTGCCGAGCAGCTCGCAGAGCTCGCGCTGCTCGGCCGCGGTGAGCGACGTGACCGTCGGTGCGGTGGCCAGTGCTTCGTCGAACGCCTTGCGCCGCAGCTCCTCGCCCTCCGGCGTGCGCATGATGCGACGGATACGCCGGTCGTGCGGGTCGACGGTGCGCACGACGAGGCCGCGAGCTTCCAGCCGGTCGACGATGTCGGTGATGTTCGACGCGTCGAAGTGCAGGCTCTCGGCGAGCGCACGCTGCGAGCACGGCGCGTCGAGGTGGCTGAGCGCGGCGAGCTGTGACGGCGTCAGCTCGAAGGCGGTGGCGAGGTCGGCCACGTGGGCCTTCATCGCGTGCATGACCCCCATGAGGTGGCGCAGCACGTCGCGCGACACCCCCTGCTCGCCCCCCGGACTGGACATCCCGAACTCCTGTGTTAGGGTCGATGGTTGAGGCACCCAATGATTGGGTGTCTCATTGGGATGATACCCCCGATCACCCAGGAGTGCCCAGAATGCTGCAACGACTCGCCGCGTGGTGCTACCGACGTCGCAAGCGCGTCCTCGTCCTCTGGATCGTGGCCCTGGTGGCCATCTCGGCCCTCGGCTCGAGCGCAGGTTCGACGTTCTCCCAGGGCTTCTCGCTCAAGGACACCGAGTCGCAGCAGGCCGCCGACCTCCTGGCGACCCGCTTCCCGGCTCGCGCCGGTGACGAGGGCCAGATCGTGTTCGCACACGCGGGTGGCGTCGCCAACGCCGCGGTGCAGACCCGCATGGACGAGCTCTTCCGAGAGGTCGCGGCGGTGCCGCACGTGACGACGGTCGTGAGTCCCTACTCGTCGGAGGCCCAGGGCCAGGTCGCGCGCAGCGGCGACATCGCGTACGCGACCGTGCAGTTCGATCGGGTGGCGGCGAAGATCCCCGACTCCACCATCACCCAGATCCGCCATCTTGTCCACGAGGCCAACGGCGGTGGTGTGCAGGTCGATCTCGGCGGCCGCATGTTCCAGGAGCAGGGCGGACTCGGTCCGGCGGAGCTGATCGGCATCCTGGCCGCGATCGTCATCCTGCTCGTTGCGTTCGGCTCGCTGCTGGCGATGGGCCTCCCGATCCTCGTCGCGCTGTTCGGCATCGGGATCGGCCTCGGCTTCGTGGAGCTCCTGAGCCACGTGATCGCGACCCCCGACTTCGCCACGCAGTTGGCGTCGATGATCGGCATCGGCGTAGGGATCGACTACGCGCTGTTCATCGTCACGCGGTACCGGCAGGGCCTCGACGAGGGCTTCGTGCCGGAGCACGCGGTCGTCCGTGCCATCGACACCGCCGGCCGCGCCGTCCTCTTCGCGGGCATCACCGTCGTCATCTCGCTGCTCGGCCTCTTCCTCATGGGCGTCGACTTCGTGAACGGCATGGCGCTCGGCACGTCGGTCACGGTCGCCATCGTGATGCTCGCGTCGATCACCCTGCTCCCGGCGATCCTCGGGTTCGCGGGCCGCACCATCGACCGCTTCTCGGTGAAGCGCACGCGCGCCCCGAAGCCGCGCGAGCAGCAGTTCTGGTTCCGGTGGAGCCGCGTGGTGCAACGGCGCCCGTGGCCGGCGTTCGTGGTCGGCCTCCTGATCCTGATCGTGCTGGCGATCCCGATGTTCTCGATGCGCCTCGCGTTCCCCGACGCGGGCGGCAACCCCACCACCGACACGACCCGCCGTGCGTACGACCTCGTCGCCGACGGCTTCGGGGCCGGCTTCAACGGTCCGCTGATCCTCGCGTCCGAGTTCGGGAGAGGAAGCGACACGGCCGCGCTCGACTCGCTGGTCGCAGCGCTGCGCACGACGCCCGACATCGCCGTCGTCACGCCCGCGTCCCTCAACCCGGCCGGCGACGCCGCCGTCATCCGCGTCATCCCGTCGAGCTCGCCGCAGTCGGAGCGCACGACCGACCTCGTCAACACGCTCCGCAACGACGTGATCCCGCACGCGGTCGCGGGCACGGACGTGCAGGTGCACGTCGGCGGCCTCACCGCGTCGAGCATCGACGTGTCCGAGCGGCTCGCGTCGCGCCTCCCCGTCTTCATCGGCGCGGTGCTGGTGCTGAGCTTCCTCCTCCTGATGGCCGTCTTCCGCAGCGTGCTCGTGCCGCTGAAGGCCGTGATCATGAACCTGCTCTCGATCGGCGCCGCGTACGGCATCGTGGTGGCGGTGTTCGAGTGGGGATGGCTGAGCGGACCACTCGGCGTCGAGCAGACCGGCCCCATCGCGCCCTTCATCCCGATGATGATGTTCGCCATCCTCTTCGGGTTGTCGATGGACTACGAGGTGTTCCTGCTGTCGCGCATCCGGGAGGAGTACGACCGCACCGGGAACAACGAGCTCGCCGTCGCCGACGGCCTCGCGTCGACGGCACGGGTGATCACCGCGGCCGCGCTCATCATGGTGACGGTGTTCGGGAGCTTCGTGCTCGGCGACGCCACGACGATCAAGCTCTTCGGGCTCGGCCTCGCCACCGCGATCCTCATCGACGCCACCGTCGTGCGCATGATCCTCGTGCCGGCGACCATGGAGCTGCTCGGCGATCGCAACTGGTGGTTCCCGCGCTGGCTCGACCGCATCGTGCCGCGCCTCCACGTGGAGGCCGGTCCCGACGTCGACGCCGAGCTGGCCCGTCTCACCGACGAGGAAGGGGTTGCGGTCACTGGGTCGTGATCACCCGACGGGCGTACAGTGACCGCCCTGGGAGCGCGGCTCGGACGCGCGCCACGACCGGGAGAATGCCGTGACCGAAGCCGTCATCGTCGCCGCCGCCCGCACCCCGATCGGGCGGGCTCGGAAGGGATCGCTCGTCGACGTCGACGCGTTCCGCCTGGCCGAGATCGCGGTGGGGGAGGTGGTGTCGCGCTCGGGCATCGCCGCCGCCGACATCGACGACATCGTGCTCGGCGAGTCGCTCTACGGCGGAGGCGACATCGCCCGCCACACCGCCGTGGTCCTCGGTCTCGACCACGTCGCCGGCATCGCCGACAACCGCCACTGCGCGTCCGGTCTCAGCGCGGTGCAGATGGCAGCCGGGAGCATCCGCGCCGGCATGGACTCCGTCGTCGTCGCCGGGGGCACGCACAGCTCGAGCTCGATGCCCCAGACCTGGCGCGTGCTCGAGCCCGGCGGCGAACCGCAGATGTGGATGTCGCCCAGCCATCCGGAGACCCCCGACGCACCCGCGTTCGACATGTCGATCACAGTCGGAGAGAACGCCGCCGCCGAGATGGGCATCACCCGTCACGACGTCGACGAGTGGGCCGCGTACAGCCACGGGCAGGCCATCGCCTCCATCGACTCGGGCGCGTTCGAGGAGGAGATCGTGCCGGTCGAGTACCTCGACCGCGAAGGCATGGCGCGCACGTTCAGCGTCGACGAGCACCCTCGTCGCGGCGTCACCGTCGAGTCGCTCGCCGAGCTCAAGCCGATCCATCCCGAGCTCGATTCGCCCACGGTCACGGCCGGCAACGCGTCGGGCATCAACGACGCGGCGGCGGCGCTCGTCGTCACCAGCGACGACTTCGCCGCGGCGCACGGTCTCGGCCCGCTCGCGCGCGTGGTGTCGTGGGCGAACGCGGGCATCGAACCCGCCCGCACCGGCATGGGTCCGACGGTGGCGATCCCGAAGGCGCTGGAGCGCGGCGGCCTGACGGTCGACGACCTCGACCTCATCGAGATCAACGAGGCGTTCTGCTCGGTGCCGGTGGCCACGATCCGCACGCTCGACCTCGACCCGTCGATCGTGAACGTGAACGGCAGCGGCTGCAGCCTCGGCCACCCGATCGCCGCCACCGGGGCGCGCATGGTCACGACGATGGTGCACGAGCTGCGCCGGCGCGGCAAGACGCACGGGCTGCTCGCCATGTGCGCGGGCGGCGGCATGGGTTCCGCGCTGGTGATCGAGGTGAGGTCTTGAGCGGAGTGGCCGCGAGCCGGGTCTCCCGGCTCGCAACGGAGCGAAGCGACGAGAGCGGAAGAGCATGAGCGTCGACATCGACCTCACGGGGAAGCGGCTCCTCGTCGTCGGGGGTTCGTCGGGCATCGGGCGCAGCACCGCGCTCGCGGCGGCCAACGCGGGCGCCGCGATCACGGTGGTGGGGCGCAGCGAGGAGAAGCTGAAGGAGGTCGTCACCACCGCGGGATCCGGCACCGGGATCTCGGCTGACGTGCGCGAACCCGACCGGTGCGCGGAGATCGTCGGCGAGGCGGTCGACGCGATGGGCGGTCTCGACGCGCTCGTGTTCTCGACCGCGGTCTCGCCGCTCGCGCCGCTCGACGAGATCGATGCGAACACGTGGCACGACGTGATCGCCACCAACGCGATCGCGCCCGCGCTCGTCGCACAGGCGGCCCTGGATCATCTGAGCGAGGACGGCGTGATCGTCTTCATCTCCTCGATCTCGACGTCCGGGGGCTACCACGGGCTCGCGGCGTACCAGGCCAGCAAGGCGGCGCTCGACCGGACGGTGCGGTCGTGGCGATCAGAGCGGCCGGACAAGCGGTTCCTGTGCCTGGCGGTCGGCGACACGCTCGGCACCGACTTCGCGCGCGACTTCGATCCCGAGAAGGCGGGCGCGCTGTTCCCCAAGTGGCTCGCCGGCAGCGTGATCTACCAGAACCAGATGGACTCCGACGACCTCGGTCGCACCATCGCCGAGCTGGTGGCCATGTTGCTCGCGCACCCCGGGCTCACCGTGCCCGAGATGACCATCGTCCCGCCCGGGCCGATGATGACGACCGACGGCATCGGCGAGATGCTCGAGCACACCCAGCTCGCGCAGCAGTAGCTACCGACCCGCTCTAACGAACGCGCGGCTTGGTGCGCGGGCGGTTGACGAAGGTCTCCTCGCCTTCCTTGAGCACCGTCTTCTCCTGATCCACGCCGAGGTGCAGGAACGTGTTGCCGAGCGCGGTGGCCTGCGCGGGGAACATCTCCCGTGCCGCCCAGAGGGTGCGGAGCGTCGCCATGATCGCGGCGGGCGGCTGTGCGGCGATGGTCTCGGCCGCCCACCTGGCCGCGTCCATGAGCTCCTCCGCCGGCACCACCTCGCTGACGAACCCGATCTCGTACGCGCGGCGGGCTGACATGCGCTCGTTGGCGCCGAGGAGCGCGGTGCGCATGGCCTCGCCGAACGGCATCTTGGCCAACGCCTCGATGGATTCGTACACCGCAGGCATCGAGTAGGTGACGTGCGGGTCGACGAACGTGGCGTGTTCGGCGGCGATGATGAAATCGACCTGGCCGAGCAGGTAGAACGCGCCGGCGGCGGCGGTGCCGTTGACCGCCGCGATCACCGGCTTCCACATGCGGTTGACCCGCGGTCCGATCGAGATCCCCGGGTCGTCGTAGGTGTACGGATCCCACTTCACGTCGAAGGGGATGGTGCTGCGGTCGTTGCCGGTGCAGAACGCCTTGTCGCCGGCGCCCGTGAGCACCACGGCCCGCACGTCGTCGTTCCAACGGAGCGCCTGCCACACCTCCGCGAGCTCGTCGATCATCGGGTAGTCGAAGCTGTTCTGCACCTCGGGCCGGTTCAGCGTGACGTAGGCGACCCGGTTCTCCTCGCGGTACAGCAGTGTCTCGAACTCCATCTTCAGCTCTCCAACCAGTCCTCGAGCGATGCGTCCTCCCAGTCGGGAGGTCCGTACACCGTACGCGGGAGCGGAGTCATGACGTGAGTGTCACCGCCGGTGACGAACTCCGCCGTGGTGCGCTCCCACGCGATCAAGCGGTCGTCGGCGTCGCCCTCGTCGTCGAGACCGCGCGCCGCGTCGCGGTTCTGGCGCAGCCGCACCTGGGAGGGGATGTCGGTGGCCCACACCGCGACGACCTCATGCTGGTTCGACATCACCTCGTAGAGGCCGGTCACCTCGTGTCCGTACTCGCGCAGGAGCGGTACGCGCGTCTCGGCGACGGCGGCGAGGAAGTCGAGCGCGGCGCCCGGTCGCACGGTGAGCACCTCGTGCACGAACAAGGTCCCCTGCACGCCCGCGGCCATGAGCTCCTCGCTCGTCGGGCAGCCGGGCACCGCGCCGCAGAGCCGGTCGAAGCCACCGCTGCGCCACTTGGCCGCTTCGTCCCACCACTCGCCGTAGAACGCCTGGCGCCGCTTCAGGTTCATGCGATCGACGTTGGCGGCCCAGCCCTTCCACCCCCGGGAACCCACGTCCCAGATGTTGATGACCTGGGGCCACCTGCCTCCACCGGCGGCGCACACGTAGAACGAGCCCTGCAGCCCGAACATCTCGGGCATGCGCAGCACCGGATCCTTCCAGAGGTGCTCCATGTACTCGTACTGGCCCTGACCGACGATGTCGACGGTCTCGTGGAGATACAGGCGGCGGGGAGACATCGCGGCGAAACGTAATGTGAACGTGCGCGGGGTACAAGCAGGACGGGACCGAGCGCGATCATGGTGTCGGCAACCCAGACGACAACGGTCTGATCGCGGCGGGACAGATCCAGCACCCGTGGAGTGACGACATGAGCATCAGGGAGCAGGAAGCCCCGGACTTCGGGCACTCGCTGAGGGGATACGACCGCGCGCAGGTCGACGAGTACGTCGCGTGGGCCCGGGGCCAGGTGATCGAGGCCGAAGAGCGCGCTCGTCACGCGGAGTCGGCGCTGGTGCAATGCCGTCGCGAGCTGGCGGCGTCGCCGACGACGGCGGGGATCTCGCAACGACTGGCCGCCATGCTGCAGCTCGCGAACGAAGAGGCCGACGACATCCGGTCACGCGCCCGCGCCGAGAGCGAGGCCACGACCCGGGGGGCGACCACGCACGCCGAGCGCACCGTCGCCGAGGCGACCCGACAGCGCGAAGCGATCCAACGTGAGATCGACGATCTGTCGGCGATCCGCGAGGGCCTCGTCCACCGGCTCATCGAGCTCGGGGGCGACATCGTCGGGGCGACCGAGCGCTTCCGCGGCTACCTGCCGGGGACGTCGCCCGTGGGGGGTTCCCGGGCGCACCTCTTCGACGTCGAGGCCGACGACCCGCCCACCGACTCTCGATCCGCGAGCGATGCCGAAGCGCCGACCGTGGTCAGCGAGCCGTGAACACCATCGGGAAGGTGTCGAGCGAGCGGATGGCCGGCGTGTACACGAGCTCGTGGCCGGGCTGCACCGCGTACTCGGGGATGCGGGCGTGCCACTCGCGCAGCGCGACGCGCAACTCGAGGCGCGCCAGGTGGGAGCCGAGGCACCGGTGCACGCCGCCGCCGAATGCGTTGTGCGGATTCACCTCACGATCGAAGCGCACTGCGTAGGCGTCGGGCAATGCCGCCTCGTCGGTGTCGACCGAACCGAGGCTGATGTTCACCATGTCGCCGGCTTTGATCGGACAGCCCAGCAGCTTCGTGTCGGTGGTGGCGACCCGCATGATCCCGCCGACGGGAGACTCCCACCGCAGCAGCTCCTCGACCGCCGACGGCACGAGCGCCGGATCGGCCACGAGATGGGCCCGCTGCTCGGGATGCTCACAGAGGTACCCGAAGAAGCAGTCCAGCGACGCGCTCACCGTGTCGAGACCGGCGATGAAGAACAGGAAGCAGATGTCGAGGATGTCGTCACGCGTGAGGCGCTGGCCGTCGACCTCGGCGTCGAGGAACCCGCTCAGCAGATCGTCCTGACGCTCCGCCTCGCGTTCGTCGAGCACCTGGTTGAAGTAGTCGTAGACCGACGCGCCGATCTCGTTCTGGTAGGCGATGGTGTCGGGGTGCTCGCGCGACTCGCCGACGACGTGGTCGGGCCGGATGATGCCGTCCTTCATCTTCAGGAACAGCGCGAGATCCGAGAGCGGCAAACCGAGCAGGGTGAGGAACACCTGCGACGGCAGCGGCACGGAGAACTCGACCGAGAAGTCGCACTCGCCCCGGTCGACGAACCGGTCGATCAGGTCGTTGACCAGCGCGGCGACCGGCGCGTCGAGCTCGGCCATGCGCCGCGGTGCGAACAGCGGATCGAGGATCTTGCGGAACTTCACATGGTCGGGTGGGTCGATCTGCAGCGGGATCAACGGGCGCACCGAACCCATCGACAGGACGTCGACGGTCGCGGCCGACGAGAACACGTCGGGCTGGCGGAACGCCTCCAGCGCAGCTTCCTTGGTGGTGAGGACGTGCCCCATGCCGTCCAGGCTCACCACGGGTGCCGCGGCGCGCAGCGCGCGGTACATCTCCTGCGGATGCCGGCTGCTCTCCGGGTCGAAGGAGAAGGCGTGGAAGCCCTCGGGGGCCTCGGGTTCCGGGTACGACATGGTCGGCTCCTGTCGTCGGGATGTCAGAGGATCACGCCGTCGGCGCGCAGCGTGGCGATGCGGTCGTCGTCGTATCCGAGCTCGGCGAGTACGGCGTCGGTGTGCGCGCCACAGAGGGCGCTGGGGCGCACGACGGTCGTCGAGCGCGAGAAGTCGACCAGCGGCATGAGGCGGGGCGCGTGGCCGAAGGTCGGATGCTCCATCTCGGTGATCCAGCCCTTGGTCTCGCCGAGGCCACCGGCCGCGAACAGCTGGCGATCGGGTGAGCCGGTGCGCACGCGCAGGCAACCGACGTCGCGGGCGAGCAGCTGCTCCTCCCATGCGTCGGCCGGCTGCGCGCGGAAGGCCGCGGCGAGCACCTCGGCCAGCTCGTCGTCGTGTTTGGTCCGTGCGGCCTCGTCGCCGAACCGGGGGTCGGCCCGCAGGTCGACGTGCGGGAGGAGGCCGCCGGCGAGCGCGGCCCACTCCGCTTCGGCGGGGGCGGCGAGGAACACCCAGCCGTCGGCGGTCTCGTACAGGCGGTAACGCGCACCGAGACCGTGCAAGCCGGCGTCCGAGGTGCGGCGCGGTGGACGCGAGTCGTACTCGACCATGTCCTCGACGAGCACGTGCGACATCGTGCGCAACATCGACGTCTGCATCGCCTGCCCGGGCGCGCCGCGATCACGCGCGACGAGCCCGAGCAGCAGCGCGGTCGCGACCGCCAGGGCCGAGAACCCGTCGGCGTGACCGACTGCCATCGCCGACTGCGCGATCCGCAGCGCCGCGGGTTTCACCACTTCGACATCGAGGTCGGGCCCCACCGGGGCCGCGTCGCCGATGTTGCGCATCGCCAGGCCGGACCCGGCGCCGATCGTCGGCGCGAACGCGGGCCGGTGTCCACACGGGCCGTTGACGCCGTAGCCCGGCGCGCTCAGGTACACCAGGTCGGGATTGATCGTGAGCAACGTGTCGGGATCGAGCCCGAGCCGCTCGACCACCCCGGCGCGGAACGAGACGAGCACCGCGTCGGCACCGCGCACGAGATCGTGGACGACCGCGCGACCGGCGTCGGTGTGGATGTCGACGGCGACGCATTCCTTGCCCTGCAGCACCTTCACCGCGCCGACTTCGGGGAACGGGATGATGTGGCGGATCGGGTCGCCGTCGAGCTGCTCGACCTTGATGACGCGCGCGCCGAGGTCGGTGAGCAGCGTCGCGCCGTACGGCGCGGCGTAGTAGGTCCCCATCTCGACGACGGTCACGCCGGCGAGCGGTGGTGCGGTGCCCGCGCCGGACGTGGTCGCCGACGCGGCCGGCGCAGTATCGGCCGCGGCGGCGCGCAGCTCGTTGCCGTGCTCGTCGAGCGCCGGCGCGCAGCGGCTGATCTTGCCCGGTGTGGCCGCGAGGTGCGCGAGCGGGCCCGGTTGGCGAACCGCGCCGAGCGCGGTGTCGTCGACGGTCACGACCGCGCCGTCGTGGACCATCTGCGGGTGGTCGAGGAGCTCGCTGCCGCTCCGGAAGATCTCGGCCCACACGTCGGGCTCGCACTCGAACACCTCCGACCACTCGGCCGTGGTCTTCGACCGCACCGCGGCGAGCAGGAGCTCGTAGTACTCGGTGCGCTGGTCGATGTCGTCGAAGTCGGGCACACTCGACCACTTCGGGTCGTCGAACATCCAGTCGAGCCCGAGGGCGCGCATGAACGCGGCGAAGAGTCGGGGAGTGGTCTGGGAGAACTGCAGCCACCGGCCGTCGGCCGACAGCGCGACGAGGAGGCGGAAGAACAGCGAGTTGTTCGGCACCGACGCGCCCTCGTCGGCCAGCCCCGCCTGCGTGAACGCCTCCGGGTACTGCCGCGCGATGTGGTGGATCATCGCGTTCCACGTGTCGTGGGCGGCGAACGCCTGCACCAGCGTCGTGTCGACGCGCTGGCCGAGGCCGCTGCGGTCGCGTTCGTGCAGCGCGGCGAGAATGCCGTGCAGCGCGGTCTGCGCGCCGCTCCATGCCGTCATCGGAGGCGCGCAGAACGCGGGACCGGGCCGGTCGATGATCACACCCATCGCGTCGTGCCCGGCGAGGCGCGCCATCACCAGGCCCTCATAGCCCTTCACGGCCGAGAGTTCGCCGGCACGTCCGAACGCGGTCACCGACGCGTACACCAGGCGCGGGTTCGCGGGCGCGAGGTCGTCGTAGCCGAGGCCGAAGCGTTCGACGACGCCGGGCCGGTAGGTCTCGATCACCACGTCGGCGCCCACGGCGAGCGCCCGCGCCACCTCGGCGTCGGCAGGCGCGTCCAGGTCGAGCACGATGCTGCGCTTGCCGCGGCCCCAGAACAGGAACGCGGGCTCGGCGCGCAGCGGGCTCCCGCCGGGTGGTTCGACCCCGACGACGTCAGCACCGAAGTCGGCGAGGAAACCGCTGACGTGCGCGCTCGTCAACGTGGTCGACAGGTCGACGACGCGCAGCCCTTCCAGCGCACCAACCATCTCGATGACACCCCCGGGTCCGGTCCAGGACGTTAGCCCGGCCCGGAGCGGCGGTTCTTCTGTCGCGAAATCGCCGTTTACGCGGGAACGCCGACGTTCATGAGCCCCGCGAGGTTGCCGCCCATCACCTTGGCCTGGTCCTCGGCCGAGAGGCCCTCGAGGTCGTCGATGTAGGTGATCGGGTCGGACATGCCCTCGGCGTGCGGGTAGTCGGAGCCGAAGCAGACGTGGTCGACCCCGACGAGGTCGATGAGGCCCTTCGGGTCCTCCTCGTGGAACGGGTGGATCCAGACGTTGCGCTTCAGCACGTCCACCGGGTGCTCCTCGAACAGCTGCGGCTGGAGGTTGTAGGCCTCGTCGAAGTGCTCGATGGTCGGCCGCACCCAGTGGCTGCCGTTCTCGACCGGGAGGATCTTGATGGAGGGGAAGCGGGTCGGCAGCCCGTGTCCGACGACGGCGGCGATGGTGTCTTCGATGGCGCGCTTGCCGATCGTGCTCAGCGCGGCGAAGCCGGAGCCGTCCTTGAACGGCAGCATCTCACCACCGGGGATGCCTTCCCACTCGTTGATGTAGCGCTGGTAGCCGCTGTCGGACGCGTGCATGCCGACCACGAGGTCGGCGTCGACGACGCGCTCCCAGAACGGGTCGAACTCGGGCAGCGCCATCGACCGCGTCGCGTAGAGCGTGGTGACGGGGGCGGGCCGGATGAGGACGACGCTGCGCGCCGTGCTCGATGATCCAGTCGATCTCCTCGAGCGCGTTGTCGAGGATGGCGAGGTTCACCACCGGCGTCGCGAAGATGCGGTCCTCGTAGTTGAACGACCACTGCTCGTACATCCAGCGGTTGAGCGCTTTGATGACCGCGGCGGTCGCGTACGGATCGTCGCGCAGGCGTTCCTCCACCAGGCTCGCGAGCGTCGGCCACATCATCGCGCGGTCGATGCCGAGCTCGTCCATGAGCTTGACGCGCGGCTCGGGCGCGAAGAACGCCTCGGGCGAGCGGATCGCCTTGCCGAGGATCTCCCGGCGCGACTTGCCGTCGGGGTTCCCGTTCTTGAAGTACTCCTCCTGCGCACCCGGGGCGGCGACGACGTTGAACGTGGGGTTGGGGATGTACTCGCTGATCGTGCCCTTGACCGTGATCTTGGTGCGGCCCTTGATGTCGATGTAGTCGATCACGCCCTTGTACGGATCCTCGAGGTGCTTGGTCAGCGCGTCGGGGGTCTCGTACATGTGGTTGTCGGCGTCGAAGACCGGGAAGTCGAGGATGCGAGACGGCACGGGTGGCCTCCTTGGGGCGAGATGCGTTGCGGCGTGGCCGAGGAGCGCTGAGTAATTGGACTGAGTACGATTATTGCAGATCGTGCCGCGCCATGCCAACACGGGCGGCCAGGAGGCCGACGTCGGCGAGCGCCCGGAACATGTCGTTGAGGTGCGTGCAGGTGGTGGCGCCGAGGAACTCGGCCCGGACACCGGGTCGGAGGTCGGCCAGCGTCCGCCCCGCGAGGCGCCCGGCGCTCGCCACCGCCTCGGGGCACTCGAACCAGGGGAGCACCCGGGGCGTCGCCTCCGCCTCGAGCACCACCTGGTCCCGGGTGTCGACCCGGGCCTCGAGGGTGTACTCGTGCACGACCGTCTCGCCCTCGTCGTCGACGTACGAGTCGCGGAAGTGCGCGTCGACCGAGCAGGTCACGCAGTCGGCGTCAGGGGTCACGTCGATGCGCCGGCGCCGTCGCATGCTCTGCGCGGGCAGCGGCCCGGGGAACGCGTGCCAGGCCCACGGATCGTCGCCGTCGTCGAGCGACGGCGCGTCGGGTCCGGTGACGACCGGCGGCTTGTTCTCGGCGAAGCCCTGCATGATCGTGCCGCCGGCCTTCCAGCCCGCGCACAGGTCGGCTTGCTGCAGCATCGCGAGCCCTGCCGGCGCCGTGCGCTGGATCGGGGCGCGGGTCGCGTCGTCGATCGGCGAGCCTGCTTGCGCACACGCGTGCTGTGGCGCGTAGCCCGAGATCAAGGTCGCCACCGGGAGGTCGTCGAGCAGCTGGTACAGCGGCAGGCCCACGAGATCCTGACCTGCGATCACGTCGTCGATCGCGCCGCGGAAACCGGTCGAAGCGGAGCGGCCGACCAGTCGGTCGAGACCGGCGACGGCGGGCGAGGCCGTGATCATGGTGACGCGCTGCGCCTCGGCGTCGTCGATGGTCACCTCGCACTCGGCGGTGTCGACGACGGTGGCGCTGCCGTCGGCGTCGGTGCGCAGGTCGCGGCCCGCGCCCGACGAGCACGAGCTCGGCCTCGAGCCCGTGCGGGCGCAGGATGTCGATGCTCGTCGTCCGCCGGATGGAACCGGCGCCGGCGCGGTGGCGTGGCGGTGGTCGGTGCGTGCGTTCCGTGGCGGGGGTCGAGTGGGAGGCGAGGCACGGCAGCCGAGGCCTGATCAGTCAGCGTGCACCGAGCGCACGCCCGCGAACAGCAGACTGACGCGGTAGCGCAGCTCGGTGCCCAGCGACTCGATCGCGCCGTGCACCCAGCCGTCGACGGCAGTGATCATGAGCGCGTTCATCATGTCGGCGAGATCGTGGACGTCGACCGCGGCCGGCAGCTCACCGCGCACTTGTGCTTCGCCGAACAGCTCCGGGAAGAGGCGTCGCCCCATGCTCAGCTCGCGGGCGCGATTCGGGTACTTGTAGAACTCGCGAATCGTGCGCGCGATCGCAGCCCGCGGGAGCCGCTCCGTGCGGCGCGCCATCTCCGTGAAGGCCTTCGACACGATGTCGTCGATCGTGTCGCCCGCGGCGGCCGCGCGCGATTGCCACCACGTTCGTCGCCTCGCCCGCGGTGAGGCTCATCTCGAGCAACACGTCTTCCTTGTGCGCGAAGTGGAAGTAGAAGGTGCCCTTGGTGACACCGGCCGCGCGCGCGATCTCCTCGACAGTGGTCGACTCCACCCCGTTTTCGAACCCGCGCTCGGTCCACAGCCTGACCGCCGCGTTCACCAGCTCCTGGCGCGTTCGACGGGAGCGTTCCTGCACGAGCGACGAACGGCGCGGGCCGTCGCCGTTGCGTCGGTGAGTCGTTGGTGTCGCGTGACGGTGCCGCAGGCATCGGTAGCCCCCTCGAAAGCTGACCGATCCTAAACCAGCGGGCTCAGGGGTCCAGATGAGCCGGCAGCCCGAAGAGCGGGAAGAGGGTCTCGGTGTCGAGGAAGAAGCTCAACTCGACCAACTCGCCGTCCACGATGTCGAGCACCTGCAGCGCCCACGGATCGTGGCCGACGCCCGTGGTGCTGGGCCGGTACTGGCCGAACGCGGGCTTCCCGTTGGCCACCGTGGGGACCAGACGCGAGCCCTCGCACGCTGCGCCCTGCGTCTGCCAGAAGGTGAGGATCTCGTCGCGGCCGCGCAGCCACAGCTCGTACGGCGGCATCGACTGCATCGCGTCCTCGTGGATGAGCGACGTCAGGGAGTCCATGTCGTAGCGCTCGAACGCGTCGACGTAACGGTCGAGCAACTCCTGTTGCGCGTCGTCCATGGGCATGACGGGATCGGTCTCGGTGATGTTGCTGGCCGCGATGGTCGAGCGCGCGCGTTGCAGCGCGCTGTTGACCGACGCGTCGCTCGTGCCGAGCAGTTCCGCCACCTCGTTCGCGTGCCAGCGCACGACGTCGCGCAGGAGCAGCACCGCACGTTGGCGTGGCGGCAGATGTTGCAAGGCGGCGATGAACGCGAGCCGGATCGACTCGCGTGCTTCCGCGAGCTCGGCCGGGTCGCCGTCGACCTGGAGCACCCGCTCGTCGGGCACCGGGAGGACCCACTCCGACTCGGGAACGCGTCGCCGCTCGCGAGCGTGTCGGCGGTCGACGGTCCATTGAGGTCCATCGGGCGCGCGCGCCGGTTGCGACCGTTGAGCATGTCCAGGCACACGTTGGTCGCGATGCGGTACAACCACGACCGGAGCTGCGAACGGCCTTCGAAGCTGTCGTACGACGCGCCAGGCGCGCACCATCGTCTCCTGCACCGCGTCCTCGGCCTCGAACGAGGAACCGAGCATCCGGTAGCAGTGCGCCGTGAGCTCCCGGCGGTATCGCTCCAAGGTCTCGTCGAGCCCGACCTCTGCCACGTCGGTCATGCCCGCAGGGTAGTGCTGCGTCAAGGTCATGCGATGAGGACGGCGCGAGCGCCGCGAACTCATCGGTCAGGGCGAAAGTCCGCTACAGGAACGTCGCGTGTTCCACTCCGCGAGGTCAGCGGTGGCGGCATCGCCGGTGAGCGGGACCGGGATGCCATTGGTGATGCGGGCCGGCACCCACGAGTAGTCGTCGACCTCGCGACCGGTCACCGTGACGTCGAGCACGCCACTGCGTCCCGATTCGCCGTCTTCGCGCCAGTACACGAAGTTGCCGAGGCCGTAGGCGACGAGCGCGGCTCCCACCTTGCCCGCGCCGAACACCCGGTGGGCGTGGCTCCCGACGATCACGTCGGCGCCGGCGGCGAGCAGCGCGCTGGCGAGATCCTGCTGCTCACCCGACGCGCACCACGTCTCCTCGGTGCCCCAGTGCAGGAACACCACGAGCGTGTCGACCTCGGGGCGAACCGCTTGCACCTCGGCGAGGAGACGGGTGCGGTCGATCGAGAACGCGATGCCGGGCTGCGAGTCGGTCGCCGACCACGCAGGCACGAGCGCGGGCTCGAGCCAGTCACTGGCGCTGACGATCGCGATGCGCTGGCCCTTGATCGTGGTGCGGTACGGGCGATACGCCTCGGCCGCGTCGTGTCCGAGTCCGACGACGGGCATCTTCGACGCCGCGATGGCGGCGAACGTGTCCTGCATCCCGGTCGCGCCGTAGTCGAGCGCGTGGTTGTTCGCCATGTTGACCACGTCGACGCCGGCCGCCTTCAGCGCGTCGAACGTCGCCGCGGGGGACCGGAAGTGGTAGTTCTTCCCGGCTGCGGGCTCACCGCCGTCGGTGATCGCCGTCTCGACGTTGACCATGGTGAGGTCGGCCGTCGGACAGGATCGGCGCGATCGGGTCGAGCACGTGCTTCGGGTCGGCGAGCACCTGCTCCGCGAGCGGTGGCGCGTTCGGTGGCGGGCCGTCTTCGGTGTCCCAGACCTCGGGGAAGTTCACGTCGCCCGCGAACGCGAACGTCACCGAGTTGCCGTTGCCACGCGGCCCGCGGGTCGTCGCCGGCGCCGTGGGCGACGACGGGGACGTGGTCTCCGGCGCCGAGCCGGGCGTGCCCGACGTGGTCGAGCTCGTCGCGGTGCGCGACGCGTCGTCTCCGCCGTCACCCGACGACGAGACCGCGACCGCGGCCACGATCACCACGACCGTGATCACCGCGCCGATCAGGATCCGCCGCCCGATTTCTGTCATCGGCCGCTACGCGTGCAGCTCGGCAGCAGCCAGGCGCACGGCGATCTCGAACGCGCCCAACGCGGCCGCGGCATCGGGACCGGTCTCGGGGACGCGCACGATCGCCCGCTCGCGCTGCAGCATGGGACCTTCGAGCATGAGGTTGTCGGCCAGCCCGAACGCTTCCACGAGCAGCTCGCCGTCGTCGGCGACGCGCGCTGCGTAGTCGGCTGCGTGCGACGTGTAGCCGTACACCGGACAGCCGCGGCCGAACAGATAGCCCATCTCGAACGCGGTGCCGACGTCGGCGCTGGGACCGCGGAATGGCGTGAGGTTGGCGACGCCCGCGACGCAGCGATCCATCATCGCGACGCAGGACTCGAACAGTGCCCGCGCCTGCTGCACAGGCTCGAGTCCTGCGAGGTCGACCTCCTCACCCGGGTAGTGACCCACGAGGCCGTGCTCGCGACAGATCTGCTGCTTGCGGTGGCCGATGGCGGCGGAATTCGGGAGGAACACGTCGGGCCCGGCGAGGTACACCGACGGAGGTGTGTTCACCCCCCGATGGTACGGCTCGATCGCTTGCGGCGTGCCCGCGCGCCCGGGGGCGGGGTGTCGACGGCGATCGTGCGCGTCAGCAGCGACATCAGCCACATGATGGCGTCCGTCGCGTCGTCGCCGCTGAAGTCCCAGGGCCCCACGAGGCGTTCGTACGCGGGCATGTTCCACACCACGTCGAGCAACGCGGCGACGGTGCGCCGCTCGGTGTCGGTCCAGGTGGGGCTGGCGGCGGTGACCGCTCGGATGAGCGCGTCACGACGTCGCTGGTCGACCGCGACGAAGGTCGGGTCGTGCGGCGCGTCGACCGCCTCGCGCGCGGCGAACGAACGTCGCGAGGAGAAGACGCGCGCGGTGATGGCGGCGAGGTTGTCGAGGTCGACCTCCTCGTAGGTGATGCCGGCTTCCTCCTCGAGGCGCGCCATGACCGCGTCGTGCAGGTGCTGCTCGGTGGGGAAGTGGCGGTAGACCGTGCGCTCGCTCACGCCCGCGCGTTCGGCGACGGCACGGAACGTGAGTGCGTCCCAGTGCCACGTGGCGAACTCGTGCACGAGCTCGGAGCCGGCGGTGACGATGCGGTCACGCGTCTCGGCGGCCTGCCGGCGACGCACCGGGCTGTCGTATCGGCGGCGCTCGGCGCCTGCCTCCGTCCTTGACGACCCGCTCATAATGGTGACATCGTACTGCCACCAATTCGGGCGTGTGCTCCGAGGGGGAGAACGGTGCCGACCTACGACGAGCTCATGGCCGCGGCGGTCGCGGAGACGGGGCTGGAGGATTTCGGCGACGACTCGTTCCGCGAAGGCCTGGAGATCCTCGTCCGCGCGCTCGGCGACGAGGCCCGGCTCAACGCCGCCGGTGAGGGCTACCTCTACCCGCGCATCACCGGCTACCTGGCGCAGCGCCTCCAGGTGGAGGACTGGTATCGCCGTCACCCGGAGATCGGGGACGAGCGCATCGACGCACCGCTCATCGGCCTCAGCCTCCCGCGCACCGGCTCGACCGCGCTCTCGTTCCTCCTCGCGCAGGACCCGGCCGTCCGCTACCTGCACATGTGGGAGTCGGCGACGCCGTGCCCGCCGCCGTCGACGGTCGTGGGCGACGACCCGCGCGTCCCGCAAGGATGGGGCCAGAAGGTGGGGACGCGCGACCACGTGCCGACTGACGTCGAGGGCCCGTTCGAATGCCTCGACCTGCTGGCGCTCGACTTCGCCTCGCAGATGTTCCTCGCGTTCGCGCAGATCCCGTCGTACGCCGACTGGCTGCTCGACGCCGACCTCACCTCGGCGTACCACTACGAGCGGCGGGCGCTGAAGCTCCTGCAATGGGGACAGCCGACGCGGACGTGGCGGCTCAAGACGCCGATGCACATGCTCTACCTTCCGTACCTGGACGACGCGTTCCCGGACGCGCGCTTCGTGATGACGCACCGCGACCCGACCGACGTGATGCTGTCGGTGTGCGACGTGTACGCCGACATCTGCGGAACGTTCACCGACGACCTCGATCGTGTGTTCATCGGGGAGCTCAACGTGCGGCAATGGTCGCTGGCCACCGATCGCGCGCTGGCGTACCGGCAGGCCGGCAACGACGATCGCTTCTATGACATCGACTTCCGGGCGATGCAAGCGGATCCCATCGGCGAAGTGCGCGGCCTGTACGCGTGGCTCGGCGAGCCGGTGTCCGAGGAGTTCGAGTCTCGGATGCACGCGTGGTGGACCGCGAACGCGGAGCACCGCGAACCCGCGCCCGCCCGTGACCCCGCCGCGTTCGGTCTCGACCTCGACGCCATCCGTCCCCACTTCGCCGACTGGGTGGCGGCGTCACATCGTTGGACCGACCACCGGAGCGCAGTCACGCGGCAAGCGCCGCCATGAGCTCGGTGATCAGCTCCGCGGGGCGACGCGTGACCTTCTCCCACGTGGCGAACACGATGCGGTACCCGTGGCGGGCGGGGATGCTCCACTTCTCGTGGTCGTACTCGTAGTCGGTCGCGTCGTCGTGCCAGCGGCGACCGTTCGTCTCCAGGATGACGCGCCGACCGGGGAGCGCGAAGTCATAGCGGTAGGTGCGCCCGTTCCACGAGAGCGGGAACTCACGCACGAAGTCGTCGATGCCGTGCGCCACGAGGAGTCGTCGTGTCTTCACCTCGAGCGTCGAGCGGGCGGGATGTTCCGGATCGAGCTCGTCGAGAACGCGACGCAGGCCTGTGACGCCTGAACGACCACGCCGAGCATGGCGCTCGAGGTATCTCCGCAACGCTGGTATCGACGTGAGTCGGCGCCGGCGCGCGTCTTCGCACGCGATCTCGAACGCCTCGTCGTCGAGCGCGTGGACGAGATGAAGCAACGTCGCCTCGACCCCGGTCGTCGGGATCCCGCCGACGAGTCGGATCATGAGCGCCCGGGCGTCTCCATGGAGAACAGTGGCGAAGGTGGTCCGTCCGCGCGTGCGGTGGGGGACGACGATCTCGGGCCGCTGCGCGTGGACGCCCTCGAGGCGATAGCGCTCGCCAGCGGACCGACCGGCCGCGGCAGCATCCGTGCCCGCCCAGAGCAATGCGGCACGAAGGCGCTGCTCCGACGACGACTTGACGGCGACCATTCGATAGGTGTGGGGGAGCAATCGCTCGATCACACACTCGTGCGCGAGACGCGAGAGCTGGGTCGAGGAAATTCCGGCGGCGCTCGCGGCTTCGACTCGGAACACTCCGCACGTACCCTCGCTCAGTCTCGACAAGACCCCAACGGGCGATTCTTTTGGCAAGTGATGCTCCTCTCGTGTGCCCACGACCAAAAGGTCATGACGAGGAACCGCGCACCGCGTCACGCGTAGTCTGCGGACCATGATCTCGATCGACCAGTTGGTCGACGAGGCGCGCCGGTTTCTCGACGCCAACCTCGAGCCGCGGAGCGACGTCGACGAGAAGTTCGTGTGGGGCGAAGGGTCCGACCGGGTCAACATCCTCGAGGAGACCGAGGCGTCGGACCTCTCGACCACGGTGGCCGACGCCAAGCGCTACGCCGCGTTGCGCTTCGATGCGGGGTTCGGGTGGATCGACGGACCGATCGAGTACGGCGGCCGGGGTCTGAGCCTGGAGCACGCCCGCGCCTTCCAGGAGTTGGAGGGCACCTACGAGCTGCCCGACCTGTCCATCCTCACGATCGCGGTCGGGTTCATCGGCCCCGCCCTGCTCGCGTGCGCGACGCCTGAACTGCGCGCCGAATACCTGCCGAAGCTGTACCGCGGCGACCTGGTGATGTGTCAGCTCTTCAGCGAGCCCAACGCGGGGTCCGACCTCGCGTCGGCCCGCACCAAGGCCGAGCGCGACGGTGACGAGTGGGTGATCAACGGCCAGAAGGTGTGGACATCGAGCGCACACGTCTCCGACGTGGCCCTCGCGGTGTGCCGCACGGATCCCGACGTCCCGAAGCATCAAGGCCTCACCACGTTCCTCGTCGACATGCACGCGCCGGGCGTGGAGGTACGACCGTTGCGCCAGATGACGGGGAGCGCGAACTTCAACGAGGTGTTCCTCACCGACGTGCGCGTCCCCGACTCGCACCGCGTGGGCGAGCTCAACAAGGGCTTCGGCGTGATCCTCACGACGCTCGGCAACGAGCGGACGATCGCCACGCGCAAAGGTTCGTCGGGCCACGGCATCGGACCGTTCGAGCGGCTCCTCGGCGTCGTCGACAGCTTCGGTGATCGCCGTGACCCCGTGCAGCGTCAGCGGCTCGCGCAGCTCTTCATCGGCGATCGGATCAAGGACCTCCTCGTCGAACGGTGGCGCGCGGCGCTGAAGCCGGGCATGACGCCCCCACCCGAGATGTCGATCCTCAAGCTGCACAACTGCCGGTACAACCTCGAGCTCGT
Organism: uncultured Actinomycetes bacterium; assembly: GCA_963841415.1. Classification (GTDB taxonomy): domain Bacteria; phylum Actinomycetota; class Acidimicrobiia; order IMCC26256; family DASPTH01; genus DASUAS01. The sequence goes on from CAWJCN010000001.1 coordinate 259,816, forward strand.
GCACATGCTCACCGAGGTGCTCGGCTCGCGGCTCGCCGCCGACACCGGGGAGTGGGGCACGTTCGCGTGGACCGAGTACGTCCTCTCGACGCCCGGCGCGCGCATCGGCGGTGGCACCGAGGAGATCGTGCGCAACACGATCGGAGAGAAGGTGCTGGGGCTGCCCAAGGAACCGCGCGCCTGAGCCGCGGCTCGTTCACGGGTCGGCGCGCTCGACCACCACCGGGACGCCGACCATGAACGCCAGTTGCCGTAGAACTCGTAGCTGCCCGGCGACGCCCGGCCGCGACGCGGTCGAAGTCCACGACCGCGTCCACGGTTCCCGACGCGCTGCGGACGGTGACGGGGTCGCCTTCGAGCAGATCGCGCGCGGCAGCGTCGTCCTGATGCGGGAACAGCGGATCGTCTCCGCCACCAACGGGCACAGCGGCTCACAGATCCGGCAGAACGTCCGTGCCCCTGGTCGTCGCCGTGGGGCGACGTCACCGGGTCGTGGTGGCGATGCGTTCGAGGACGGCCGCGGTGCCTGCGGGGTCGGCCAGCATCACGTCGTGACCGCACGCGAGATCGTGCAGCTCGAAACCGCCGTCGACGGCGCGCTGGTACGACCGGTCGAGGTTGGCGAGCGGCGGGTCGGTGTGGCGGACGTACACCTTGCGCAGCTGTTCCCAGCGTGCAGGGTCGTACTGCGTCGGGTCGGTGGTGGCCTTCAACGGGAAGTCGATGAGACGGGGGCCGACGAACGCGGCGAGCTCCTCGGTCACGCCCCACTGCGCGAGGAACGCGGGTGACGCCGGCACCCGCCAACCGTCATCCGACTCCTCAGCGAGCGCGCGGTAGCGCTCGGTGGTCTCGAGCGGCTCCACGTCGAGCAGGCACTCGCCGGGAAGGGTGAGGAACGCGGCGAGGTAGGCGATCGATGCCAGCCGGTCGCCGGAGCGCTCTGCGACCGGGCCCGCGAGCACGCCCGCGTAGCTGTGCAGGACGAGGTGCACGTCACGCAGATCTTCGAACCAGAGGAGATCGGAGAGGTCGTCGACGTGCGTGGACACACCGACCTCGCGCGTCAGCTGATGGCGACGGTCACCCTGTCCGGTGAGGGTGGGCGTGAACACGTCGTGTCCGGATGCGCGGAGCGGTCCTCGGACGTCGCGCCAGCACCAGCCGCCGTGCATCGCCCCGTGCACCAGCACGAACGTCGCCATGGCGCCTGACTCTGTCACACCAGGACAGCGTGATGGCTAGCTTCGACGGTATGGAACAGAGGATCAGCCTCGTCACCCTCGCCGTCGCGGACGTCGGGCGGTCGCGGGCCTTCTACGAGCAGCTCGGTTGGCGCGGCCACGAGATGGAGGAGACCGTCTTCTTCCAGGCCGGTGGGCAGGCGGTCGTGCTCTGGGGTCGCGCCAAGCTCGCCGACGACGCCGGCATCTCCGACGACGGAGGTTGCTCGTTCTCGGGGATCGCGCTCGCGCACAACGTTCGCTCTCGTCAGGAGGTGGATGAGATCGTCGCGGCGGCCGCCACCGCGGGCGCGGAGGTGACCAAGCCTCCGGCGGAGACGTTCTACGGCGGCTATGCGGGGTACTTCCGCGACCCCGACGGGCACGTCTGGGAAGTCGCGCACAACCCGGGGTTCACGCTCGGCGCCGACGGGACGCTCACGCTGCCCGACTTCGGTGGATGATCAACGAGCGGCGAAGGTCGCGCGACCTGCTCGTGCAGGAGCTGCTCGGGTGGCGCTGACCTTCTCCCCGGTCGCCAGCACGAGGCGGTAGCCGTGACGGGCGGGCACGCTCCACTTCTCGTTGTCGCGCTCGTAGTTCGCGGAGTCGTCGTGCCGCCGCGAAACGCGCCGGCTGAGGAAGTCGCGAGGCGAGTGACGACCGCGATCGGCGATTCTGATGTCATCCAGTCGTCCCTCAGACCATCCAGCGACACCAAAACGATGTCGCGGACCAGACGCGGGGAAGGACTGAACAAGTGGAGAGTGGTACGCCCCCCGGGACTCGAACCCGGAACCTAATGATTAAGAGTCATTTGCTCTAGCCAGTTGAGCTAGGGGCGCTCAGGCGGGACAGACTACCGAACGGCGTTAGCGTGAGGCTCATGGATGTCGCGGTGACCGGTTCGCACGGCTTCATCGCCTCGGCCCTGCTCCCTCGGCTGCGCGCGAACGGCCACCGCGTCGTGCGACTCGTGCGCGGGGAACCCGAGGGCTCGGACGACGTGCGTTGGGACCCGGCCGCGGGGACCATCGACGCCGCCGGCCTCGAGGGTGTCGACGCCGCGGTGCACCTCGCCGGCGCCGGGATCGGCGACAAGCGGTGGACGCCGGCGCGCAAGCGACTCATCCTCGACAGCCGCACCCAGGGCACCGAGCTCCTCGCCCGCACGCTCGCGGGCCTCGCCCGGCCCCCACGGGTGCTCCTGTCGGGCTCGGCGGTGGGGTTCTACGGCAATCGGGGGGCCGAGGAGCTCACCGAGTCATCGGCGCCGGGCGACGACTTCCCCGCGCAGGTGTGCCAGGCCTGGGAGGCCGCGACCGCGCCGGCCGAGGAGGCCGGGATCCGGGTGGTCCGACTCCGCACCGGGATCGTCCTGGGTGCCCACGGCGGGGTGCTCCAGCGCCTGCTCCTGCCCTTCAAGCTGGGCCTCGGCGGGCGGATCGGATCGGGCGAGCAGTACACGAGCTGGATCGCCCTGGACGACCACGTGGGCGCCGTGCTGCATCTCCTCGGCGACGACGACGTCCGTGGACCGGTGAACGTCACCGCGCCCAATCCGGTGACGAACGCCGAGCTCACGCGCGCGCTGGGCCGCGCGCTGCACCGGCCGACGAAGCTGCCGACGCCGCTGCTGCCGCTCAAGGTGGTGTACGGGTCGGAGCTCGTCCAGGTGCTGACGGAAGGACAGCGCGTGTTCCCGCGCGTGCTCGAGCACCGCGGTTACGCGTTCGCGCACGCGCAGCTCGACGACGCGTTGCGCGCCGCACTGGCGGCTCCGGCTGCGGCGTGATCGTCGCCGCAGCCGGGTCCGCGGTGGGGTGACCGAGGGGTTTCGAACCCCCGACCTCCGGGACCACAACCCGGCGCTCTAGCCAACTGAGCTACGGCCACCATGTCGGCGCACCGCCCTGCGCGCCGGGGCGTCCATGGTACCGGCCCGCCCCGATCGCGCGTCCGTTGTTGGGATCTGCGCTGGTCAGCGGCCTGAACCTCAACGAGGCGTGAACCGAGCCGGACCGCCGTCGAGCACCTCACCGAGGACGCCGAGGTCGACGCCCAGGCCGTCGACGACTTCGTGCACGACGTCGATGTCCTTGCGCATGTAGTGCCCGGCCGCGTCGACGAGCGACTTCGTGGAACCCATCGCCGCGATGAGACCCATCACGTAGCTTCCACCGCTCGACTCCTGCACGACGCGCGCGAGCGTCGGTGTGTCGACACCGAGGTCGTTCGCGATCTGTTCCGCTTGCGCGACGAGTTGGATGTTGGCGGCGAACAGCGCGTTGTTGACGAGCTTCACCACGAGCGCGCTGCCGAGCGCGCCGATGTCGGCCATCGGGTCGGCGTACGCGCCGACGGTCACGTGCGCGCGCGAGGTCGTCGGGCGTTCCACCGAGCATCACGGTGAGGTGACCCGCGAGCACGTCGTCGGACCCGCCGCTGAACGGCGCGTCGACGACGTGGCCGTTGCCCTCCGCCGCGATCCGCTGGACGGTCGCCGGCGACCCGGTCGTGTGCGACACGAGGAGCGTCTCCGGCCCGAGGCTCGCCACCAGGCCGCCGTCACCGAGGGTGACCTCCGCAAGCTGCTCGTCGGAGTAGAGGGCGAGGTGCACGACCTCTGCGCTCCGAGCGGCCTCGGCCAGCGAGTCGGTCACCGCCGCGCCCGCCTGGGCGAAGTGCTCGCGCACCTCGGACCGGCGGGCGTAAACGGTCAAGTCATGACCGGCGGCGAGGAGCCGCTCGGACATGGGCGCGCCGATCTGGCCCGCCCCCACGAAGGCGACTCGCACTCCCTACTCCGCCGGGACGGCGAAGCTCTTGACCTCCGTGTACTGCTGGAAGCCCTCGATGCCGTTCTGACGCCCCACCCCGCTGGCCTTGTAGCCACCGAAGGGCGCGTCGGCTCCGTACGTGACGCCGCCGTTGATGCTGACCGTGCCGGCCCGCAGCCGCTTGCCGATCGCCTCGGCCCGCTCGAACGAACCCGACGTGACGTAGCCGCCGAGGCCGTACTGGTTGTCGTTCGCCATCCTGACGGCTTCTTCGTCGCCGTCGAACGGGATCACGATGAGCACCGGGCCGAAGATCTCCTCGCGCGCGATGGTCATGTCGTTGGTGACGTCGGCGAACAGCGTGGGCTGCACGAACCAACCCTTGTCGAACTGCTCCGGACGACTGCCTCCCGCCACGACTCGCGCGCCCTCTTCTTTGCCCTTCTCGATGTAGCCGAGCACGCGCTCGCGTTGCTTCTTGCTGACGAGCGGACCCATGAGGTTGCCCATGTCGTTGGGGTCGCCGTACGGGAAGTTCTCGAAGCCGGGCGTCGCGATCTCGATGGCCTGGTCGTAGATCTTGCGGTCGACGAGCATGCGCGTCGCCATCACGCAGCCCTGGCCGCCGTGCACCGCGACCATGCACGCCATGCCCATCTTCGCTTCGAGGTCGGCGTCGTCGAGCACGATGTCGGCCGACTTGCCGCCGAGCTCGAGGAAGAGGCGCTTCATGGTGGCGCCGCCCTTCTCGAAGATGCGCTTCCCGGTCGCGGTGGAGCCGGTGAACGAGATGAGGTCGACGAGCGGGCTGGTGGTGAGCTCCTCACCGACGAGGTGGTCGGACGACGTCACCACGTTGAACACACCCGCGGGGATGTCGGTCTTCTCGGCGACGAGACGGCCGAGACGCGTCGCGTTCCACGGCGTGTCGGGCGCGGGCTTGAGGATGACGGTGTTGCCCGTCGCGAGCGCCTGGCCGATCTTCTGCGACGACACCTCGAACGGGTAGTTCCACGGCACGATGGCGCCCACGACGCCGGCGGCCTCGCGCACCACCCACCGCTTGGCGTTGGCGCCGAAGGCGGTGCCGTTCGGCAGGTCGCGCCTCCACTCGAACTGGTCGATGAACTCCGCCGGCCACCGGAGCGCGTCGCCGAGCGGCGCGTCGAGCTGCGGGCCGTAGGTGAGCGCGATCGGACAACCGACCTCGGCGACCAGCTCGTGACGGAGCTCCTCCTGCTCGCTCTCGATCGCCGCTTGCAGCTGCAGCAGGCACTGCTTGCGGAACGCGTGGTTCGTCGACCAGTCGGTCTCGTCGAACGCGCGGCGCGCGGCGGCGATGGCGCGCTGCATGTCGTCGGCGGACGCGTCGGCAACCTCGCCGAGCACCTCTTCGGTGGCCGGGTTGATGTTGTCGAAGCGCTTGCCCGACGCGGCTTCGACGAGCTCGCCGTCGATGAGCATGCGGACCTCGCCCTGCACGGTGCCGGGGCGGTTGGTTTCGATCGTGGCCATGGTGGTGCTCCCCTGGTGTTGTTCGGCGCCCAAACGCTAACCCAGCGGCGTCGCCGATGCCCATGCCGAGAATTGCAAGGGGAACAGCCAAGACAACTTGCAGATGCGATGAAGAAAGCCACTATGGTCTCGTATCTGTGACGACGTACCGCGTGGGACAGGTGGCCGAGCTGCTCGGCGTGAGCACCGACACGGTGCGGCGCTGGGTCGACGACGGACGCTTCGGGTCGCGTCCACGCGGTGGTGGTGAGCGCGTCGTCGAGGGCGCTGAGCTCGCGCGGTTCCTCACCGACACCGCCACCGCGCCTCCGGGCGATGAGCCCCCCGTGCTCGAGTCGGCGCGCAACCGCTTCCCCGGGATCGTGACCCAGGTGCAGAAGGACGCCTTGGTGGCAGTGGTGCACCTCCAGGCCGGCCCACATCGGGTCACGTCGCTGATGACACGGGAGGCGGCCGACGATCTCGGCATCGAACCGGGAGACCTGGCGGTCGCGGTCGTGAAGTCGACGAACGTGGTCGTGGAGGTCCCGCGGTGAGACGGCGAAGTGTCCTGCTCGTTGCGGCGCTCGTCGCCCTGCTGGTCGTCGTCGCGAACGCCCCGAACGCAGTGGCACGCGCGAACAAGGTGGCGGGGACGACCACCGTGTCGGCGGCCGCGTCGCTGACCGAGGCGTTCACGCAGATGGGCACCGACTTCCAGAAGGCCAATCCGGGCACGACGGTGACGTTCAACTTCGGGGCGTCGTCGGCACTGGTGCAGCAGGTCGAAGGCGGCGCGCCGGCCGACGTGTTCGCGTCGGCCGACGGCGCCAACATGCAGAAGCTCGTGTCGGGCGGTGATGTGACCGCCGAGCCCACCGTGTTCGCGGCAAACGAGCTCACGATCGTGGTGAAGAAGGGGAACCCGAAGCACGTGAAGTCGCTCGCCGACCTCGCGGACCTTGGCGTGATCGCGCTCTGCGCCGACGCGGTGCCGTGCGGCAAGTACGCGCAGCAAGCGCTGACGCAGGCCGGGGTCACCATCGATCCCGCGAAGATCACCAAGGGCGCCGATGTCAAAGCGACGCTGTCGGCCGTGTCGACCGGTGATGCCGACGCCGCCATCGTCTACAGCACCGACGCCAAGGCAGGCGGCAGTTCCGTCCAGGCAGTGCGGATCCCCGCGTGGCTGAACGTGTACGCGGTCTATCCGATCGCACCGATCGCCGCGTCCGCGAACCAGGATCTGGCCAAGGCCTGGATCAAGTACACGGTGTCACCCGCGGGACAGAAGACCCTCCAGAGCTACGGGTTCCTGCCGCCGCCGAACCAGTGACGCGTCGCGGGCGAGGAGTGCCGCTGGTCGCGATGCTCCTCGCTCTCGTCGCGGTGGCGTTCTTCGTACTGCCCCTGATCGGGCTGCTCCGCCGCGTGCCGTGGAGCAACCTCTGGGACACCTTCCGCGAGCCGGCCGCGCGCGACGCGATTCGCTTGTCGATCGAGTGCTCCTTGTGGTCGACGTTCTTCGCGGTTGTGTTCGGCGTGCCGCTCGCGTACGTGTTGGCGCGGGCGCGCTTCCCGGGGCGATCGCTGGTGCGCGCTCTGGTCGTGCTGCCGATGGTGCTGCCACCCGTCGTCGGCGGCTTCGCGCTGTTGCTCGCGTTCCAGCGCAACAACGGCCTCGTCGGCGGCCTGATCTACGACACCTTCAACTTCCAGTTCACGTTCTCGAAGTGGGGGGTGATCCTGGCGGAGACGTTCGTGGCCATGCCGTTCCTCGTGATCACTGTCGAGGCTGGACTGCGGTCGATGGACCGCCGGTACGAGGACGCCGCCGCGAGCCTCGGTGCAAACCGCTGGACCGTGTTCCGCCGGGTCACGGTGCCGATGATCAGGCCCGCGTTGATCGCGGGAGCCGCGCTTGCCTGGGCGCGTGCGCTCGGTGAGTTCGGTGCCACCATCACGTTCGCCGGCAACATCCAGGGTCGCACGCAGACCACGCCGCTCGCGGTCTACAACCTGCTCGAGGCGGATCAACCGGTCGCGATCGCACTGAGCCTCGTCCTGCTGGCGGTCTCGGTCGTCGTGCTCGTGTCCCTGCGCGACCACTGGTTCGGAGGGCTCCGTGACGCTGAGCGCTGACGTCGGCGTAGGCGTCGGTTCGCTCGACCTCCAGGTCGCGCTCGACGCCGCCGACGGTGAGACCGTGGCCGTGCTCGGACCGAACGGCGCGGGGAAGTCGACCTTGCTGCGCGTGCTCGCGGGGCTGGTACCCCTCGACGCCGGTCTGGTCCGCATCGACGACATGGTGATGGACGAGCCGGCGACGCGCACCTACGTCGTCCCCGAGCGGCGCAGCGTCGGCGTCATGTTCCAGGACTACCTCCTCTTCCCGCACCTCACCGTGCTCGAGAACGTCGCGTTCGGTCTCCGCAGCCGCGGCACGTCGCGCGCCGAAAGCAGGCGGCGCGCCAATGAATGGCTCACTCGTGTCGGCATGGCCGATCGGGCCGGTGCGAAGCCGGGTGCGCTGTCCGGTGGGCAACAGCAGCGCGTCGCGCTGGCCCGGGCACTGGTGACCGAACCCCGCCTGCTCCTGCTCGACGAACCGCTCGCCGCGCTCGACGTCGGAACGCGCATCGAGCTCCGGCGAGACCTGCGTGCTCAACTCGCCACGTTCGGGGGTGCACGACTGATCGTGACCCACGAGCTCCTCGACGCCGTCGCGCTCGCCGACCGACTCGTCGTGCTCGAAGACGGTCGCGTCGCGCAGTCGGGCTCAGTGCAGGAGGTGGCCGCACGACCCCGGTCGCGCTACGTCGCCGACCTCGTCGGCGTGAACCTGCTGCACGGTGTTGCGCGGGACCACGAGGTGGTGCTCGACGGAGGAGGTGTGGTGGTCACCGCGGACCCGGTCGCGGGCGACGTGTGCGTCGCGATCCAGCCGCACTCGGTGAGCTTGCACCGGGTTCGGCCCGAGGGAAGCCCCCGCAACGTCTGGAGCGGCCGCGTACGGGGAGTCGATCTCCTCGGCGACCGGGTCCGCATCCATGTCGACGGCGTCGTGCCGATCGTGGCCGAGGTCACCGCAGGGGCGGTCGGCGACCTCGGGCTGCACGACGGCGTCGACGTGTGGGCCACGGTCAAGGCAACGGAGATCGCGGTCTACGCGGTCTGACCCGCCCCTTGCGTGACCCGCGGTTCCCGGCGGGGCGGGAACGCGTCCCAGGTCCTGGTCAACGCCTTCACGTGCGCTGCGAGCGCCGGCAACGACACCGGCGCGAGGTAGGTGTCGGCACCGAGGTCGAGCAGCTCCGACGGTGCCATCGGCTGCTCGGACGGGTGGCCGGTGTGCACGACGATGATGCGCGTCGAGCTGCGCTGCTCCTGGATGAGTCGCACGAGGTCCTCGTCGCGGCTGTCGATGACGACCGCGGCGGGAGTGTCGGCGCTGTCGGTCGCGACCCGGTACGACGGGCCGAGCGCCTCGCTCAATCCCGGATGCCAGCGGGCGGAGCCGGGAGAGAGGAGCACCAGCTTGGGCGGCAGCTCGGGAACGACGTGGTCGCGGCCGTCGACGCCGCCGCGGATCAGGCGGAAGCGGCGGAAGCGGGACGGTGCGGTGGAGCGGGGCGAGGTCGGATCGGGAACGGCGGTGGGGACGGAGCTCATGCAGGCCTCGATTCGGTGGGGGTTCCGTTGTGCACCCTCACCCTGGCCGCGCAGTGTCAAGCGACGGTGTGGACCACGTGAGAACTCGACAAGAACGTCGCAGCGCGCCGCGACGCGGTGCGCCGGATCAGGCCCGGAACTTCTGGATGGGCTCGTGTCTCGCCATCGCCGAGCCCTCGGGACCGCAGAGCATCTTGTAGCGCAGGTACCGGCGGTGGAAGAGCTGCAGGAGCTCCTCGTCGTGCGCGCCGCGGTCGGCCAGCACGAACTTCTCCAGCTCGGCGTCGCCGGCCTGCCACGTGGCGGGACGCCGCCCGAGGAACTCCTCGAGCTCGTCGAGGTCGGCGTCGGTGCACGCGTCGCCGATCTCATCGAAGCGCTGCAGGTGGCGGGCGAGCCGAAACGCGATCCGGAGTTGGTGACGTTCGTACTCGTCGGCGAGATCGAGGCTGCGCAGTGATCGAACCAGATGCTCGTGCGCGCCGGCGACAGGCGAGTCGCGCGGCTCGGGCGTCTCGACGGTGTCGAGCGTGTCGACGCCGAGGATCTCTGCGAGGGCTTCGATCGCGAAGAGGTTCGTTTCGCTTGCCCACTGCATGTTGGTCATGTAGTCGGACGCGGCGGGCGGTGCCGCCAGCGCGGCGTGGAACACCAGTTGGTTGGTCAACGCGAACACGAAGTGGTGGTGCATGATCGCGTCGAGGTCGACCGGCGCACCCGAGTGCTTCGCGTAACTGTCGTAGAGCGCGTTCATGTCGCCGAAGGCGAGCACGGTGTCGCGCATGCGGAACGCGGCGAGGTCCATCATCGGATCGCCGAGGTGACCGAGCTCGAGATCGAGGATCGCCGTGATGTGGCCGTCCTGCTGGTGGAACTGGCCGGAGTCCCACACGACGGGCGCCTCGCGACCGTGCGTGTCGACGGGGTTGCGGTCGATCCACCCGAGACAGAACTCGAGGAACGGGTCGGGGCGCACCTTGGTGGCCCGGTACCCGGCGAGGTACACGTCGAGGCCGACGCGTCCCGATTGGCTCGGCGTCGCGCCACGCGTGATGCCGGCGCGCACGTAGGGCTCCGGGTCGAGGGCATGGATCCGGGCGAGCAGTCCCATGTACTCGTCCATCACCGCCTCGCGCTGCTCGTCGGTCGCGGCGTCGAAGTTGTTCTCGCCGGGGACGACGTCGATCACGAAGGCGCGGGGTTCGTCGCACCAGCCGTACACGTGGGCAACGGGGATGCCGTCGGCCTCGAGCAGCTGCTGGAAGCGCATCTCGTGCTCGAGCGGGAAGAGAGGGGCGGCGTCGGTGCGGTCGCCGCGGACCATCACGGTGGACGTGGCGCCGTCGCGTTCGACGTCGAGGAACCACACCGGGCGCCAGCGCGCCTGTTGGCGGATTCCGGTGACCTGCGCGTCGAGGTGCTCGCGGCACCACGCCGTGAGCCGCTCGTCGGTGCCGTCCACGATCATCCTCGCGTGAGCTTCCGACCGATGATCCCCTTCATGATCTCGGTGGTGCCCCCGTAGATGGTGGTGACGCGCGCGTCGACGTAGGCGCGGGCGATCGGATACTCGAGCATGTAGCCGTAGCCGCCGTGCAGCTGCACGCAGCGGTCGACGGTGCGCTTCTGGAGCTCGGTGCACCACCACTTCGCCTCGGCCGCCTCTTCGACGGTGAGCTCGCCGGCGTTCAACGCCTCGACGCAACGATCGACGAACACCTGCGTCACGTCGATCTCGGTGCGCATCTCGGCGAGTTCGAACTGCGTGTTCTGGAACGACCCGACGGGTGAGCCGAACGCGGTGCGCTGCTTCACGTAGTCGAGGGTCCAGCGGAACGCAGCCTCGGCCGCCGCGACACCGCTCACCGCGATCGACAGCCGTTCTTGCGGGAGGTTGTCGACGAGGTGCGCGAACCCCTTGCCTTCCACGCCGAGCAGGTTCGCGACCGGCACGTGCACGTCGGTGAAGAAGAGCTCGGCGGTGTCCTGCGCGTGCAGACCGACCTTGTCGAGGTTGCGACCGCGCTCGAACCCGTCCATCCCTCGCTCGAGCACGAGCAGGCTCATGCCCGCGTGCTTCTGTGTCGGGTCGGTCTTCACCGCCGTGATCACGAGGTCGGCGTTGATGCCGTTGGTGATGAACGTCTTCGCGCCGTTGACGATGAAGTGGTCGCCGTCTCGCCGCGCCGACGTGCTCATCGACGCGAGGTCGGATCCGATGCCCGGTTCCGTCATCGCGATCGCGGTGATGAGCTCGCCCGACGCGACTCCGGGCAACCATCGCGCGCGTTGCTCGTCGGTCGCGAGCGAGAGGAAGTAGGGGAGGCAGATGTCGGTGTGGAGCGTCAGCCCGAGGCCCGATGCGGCCACGCCCGCAAACTGCAGCTCCTCCGCGATCACCTGGCTGTAGCGGAAGTCGGCGACGCCGCCGCCACCGAACTCCTCGGGCACGGCCATGCCGATGAAGCCGGCCTCGCCGGCCTTGGCGAAGAGCTCACGCGCCACGAGTCCGGCGTCGTTCCACTCCCGGTCGTGAGGGACGATCTCCCGTTCGACGAAGGTGTGGAAGCTGTCGCGGAACAGGTCGTGCTCTTCGGTGAACTGCGTCCGGCGCATGACGCCGAGGTTACCGAGCAGTAGGCACGACCGGCACGGCGCTCACCTGGCGGACAAGCAAACTCGTCGGGACGCTTCGAAAGTCCTCGGCGATGAGCACGTTGCGTGCCTGGCCGTTTCCGCTCGGCCTGACTCTCAGAGACACGGAGGTGTTGAAGGCCTTCGGGTCGACGTAGTAGCAGGCGCGGGTCTCGGGGCAGTAGATGCAAACGACGTCGACTTCTTCCTTGTCGACGCGACGCGCGTAGCTGCCGTTTGAGTCTGACCATGTGCTGTAGAACCTGACATCGATCGTTCCTCGAGACGAGAGCGATCGGTACTTGACCGATACGCGGAGGAACATCGCATCGCGACAGCCAACGAGATCGAAGGGCGCGTGTTCGCAGAGTGCGGTGAGCACGACGAATCCCTGGTCGGCCAAGTCGGCGATCGCGTACGCGACGCCGACGTCTCCCTTGTCCTTCGTGTGGTGTGGTCGCATGGAACGACAGTACGAATCTGCGGTCGACAATGGCAGATACAGTTTTGTCGTTGCCTCCGTAGCTCAGTGGACAGAGCAAATCGCTTCTAACGATTTGGCCGCAGGTTCGAATCCTGCCGGGGGCGCTCAGGCGGGTTCGGCGCCGAACGAGTCGTACTCGTGCTCCTCGGCGTGCGCGGCGTCGCGACCGTGCGCGTACTGGAACGGTGAGATGCCGCCGCGCTCCCACGGGGTCCGCGAACCCGCGGCCACCGCGTCAGGCGATCGCGGCGGGAGTCCGTAGTCGGCGCGCACGTCGTCGAGTTGACGGTCGGCGTGCACGAACCAGTCGGTCGCGAGGAGGTCGGTCGCCTTCGACCCCCGGCCGGTCTCGTTGAGGTGCGTGGCCAGGACGGCGCCTCGATAGGTGGCGTCGGCGAGGCGGACAGCCATGCGGTCGACGTCGTGTGAGAGGTGGCCGCGGTCGTACTCGAAGAACCCCTTCGCCGCGCCGTACAGGTAGCCGGTCTCGAACAGGCCGAGCACCATGGCGAGGAGCGAGAACGCCTGTGGATCGTCGTTGGCCCGGGAGATCAAGCCGAACACCTCGATCTCCGATTCGACGGTCGAGCCGTAGTCGGCGAGCACGTGCACCCAGTCGTGTTGCGCGAGGTTGGGTGGCGCGCTCTGCGGACGGCCTGGGAACGTGAAGCCACGCGCTTGGTAGAAGCGCCACACGCCGAGTCCGAGCGAGCCTTCGGGGCAGTGTCCGAGCGCTGCCCATCGCGCGTGGAGCTCGTCGTCCGAGCACGCGGCCTCCCACGCCTCGTCGAGCGCGCGCGACGTGTGCAGGTGCTCCGGTGGCTCGGCGAGCATCTGCTGGAAGTAGCCGCTGCGCTCGAAGTCGATGAGCGCAAGCCCCAGCGATCCGTTGGCGATGCGACGCACCACGCGGATCATGTCGTCGCCCACACCGAGCCACGCCGCATAGGTCTCGACGCGTTCCGACACCTCGGGCGGGATCGGCACCAGCAGCATCTCCGCGAGCAGCATCACCTGCACCATGCGCTCGCGGAACGCCTGGTTCCGCATGCGCAAGCCTCCGGCGAACTCCTGCGGCCCGATCGGCGTGACGCTCGTGACGTCGACCGGGTAGTCGGTCATCGATGCGACGTGCGCGTTGAGCACCGCGACCTGGACCGTCGTCAAACCACCCGGGGGCGTGGCGGCGCCCACGACGCCCGCGACCGTGAGCTCGACCTCCGCGCGCGACGGCCGTTCGCGGAGCTCCTCGTCGGGCGAGGGGAGCGGGACGGGGGTGATCGAAGAGGTCACGGGCGCGCCGAACACGTTACGCGCCGGACGTATTCCTGTGCCTCGAGCGGGTGACGAGAATCGAACTCGCGTCATCAGATTGGAAGTCTGAGGCTCTGCCATTGAGCTACACCCGCGTGCGGAGCACCACCCAGTCCGGAACGTGCCGACGCGAGTGGCGTCGGGGAGGGGGGACTTGAACCCCCGACCTCCTGCTCCCAAAGCAGGTGCGCTACCACTGCGCCACTCCCCGGCAACCCGCCAGGTTACGGCACGCCGGCATCGGTACCTCTCGCGGTACCGTGCGGCGCATGCAGGAGCAGCGACGCGGTCGCAAGATCGCCATGACGCCCGAGGAGCGCGACGACTACCTCCGGAGCGAGCGCACGTGCACCGTCGCCACCGTCAGCCACGATGGTCCACACGTCACCGCGCTGTGGTTCGTGTGGGACGGCGAGTGCGCGTGGCTGTACTCGATCACCCGCAGCCAGCGCTGGACCGATCTCGAGCGCGACCCGCGCGTCGCCATCCTCGTGGAGGCGGGCGAGGAGTACAACGAGCTGCGCGGCGTCGAGATCCACGGCACGGTCGAGCCGGTCGGCGACGTGCCGCGCGCCGGCGAGCCACTCGAGGCGCTGGCCGAGCCCGAAAGTCTCTTCCACGCCAAGTACCAGGGCGGCGCGGGTGACGGCATGTTCCACGACGGCCGCCACGCCTGGTTGAAGGTGACGCCCTCGAAGGTCGCGAGCTGGGACTTCCGCAAACTGGGTTCGTGAGGATTCTGCGCGTCGAGCCATCCACTCCCGCGTGGCGGTCGAACACCTCCTGAACGTGGACGGCCCATCCGGGGCCTCGTTCGAGGAGGACGTCATGTCGCTCGTGAAGTTGCTTCCCGCGTGGTTCCACGCGATCGCCGACTACGCCGTCGGCATCCTGCTCATCGTCGTCGCGATCGCTGCAGACGGATCCGACGGCGCGACCGCCACCGGGGTCGTCGTGGGCGCCGTCGTGCTGCTCGTGAGCGCGCTCACCCGCTACCCGCTCGGCATCGCCAAGGTGCTGCCGTTCACCGTCCACTCGGTCGGCGACTACCTCGCGGCGGCCCTGTTGATCATCGCTCCGTTCGCGTTGAACTTCGCCGACGCGGAGAGCGGCCTCGCGGTGTTCTACGTGGTGATGGGCGTCGCGGTGCTGGCCGTCAGCCTGATCACGAACTACCAGTACAGCCCCGAGCGAGCCGGCGACGGCGTGGGTTCCACCCGCCCCGTCACCGCTTGATCCGCAACGCACCTGCTCGACCGTCCCGCGGCGGTCGTCCTCCCGGACGGCCGCCGCTGATCGTTCCGATCTGGGGAACGCAGCCAATAGACTGCGCAGCCCCATGTCTCTCACCACGTCCGTCGAAACGCTCGACGGCAACAAGGTTCGCCTCCACGTTGCGATCCCGGCCGAAGACTTCGAGCAGGCCATCGACGCCGCGTTCCGGAAGCTCGCCAAGGAAGTGAAGATGCCGGGCTTCCGTCCCGGCAAGGCGCCCCGCCGCCTCCTCGAAGCCCGCATGGGCAGCGAGGTCGGCCGCGACCAGGCGCTGCGCGATTCGCTGCCCGAGTACTACGCGGAGGCGGTGGTCGTCGAAGACGTCGACGTGATCGCGCCACCCGAGATCGACATCACCGCCGGCGAAGAGTCGGGCGACGTCGAGTTCGACGCGGTGGTGGAAGTACGGCCCGTCGTCGCGGTGCAGGGTCACGACCACCTGCGGATCGAGATCGAGCGGCCGGCGGTCGCCGAGGAAGACATCGAGCGTCAGGTCGACATGCTGCGCGATCGCTTCGCCGACCTCGAAGACAGCGCGGCTCCCCTCACCGACGGCGACTTCGCCGAGATCGACATCAAGGGCTACATCCACGACGAGTCGATCGAGGGCCTCACCGCCACCGACTACCTCTACGAGGTCGGGTCCGGCATCGTCGTGCCCAACCTCGACGAAGAGCTGCACGGCAAGCGCCCCGGCGACATCCTGAAGTTCCTCGACACGCTGCCCGAGCGCTTCGGCGATCGGGCAGGCGATGAGGTCGCGTTCCAGGTGCTCGTGAAGGAAGCGAAGAAGAAGGTGCTCCCCGAGCTCACCGACGAGTGGGTCAGCGAGGTGAGCGAGTTCGACACCGTCGAGGGCCTGCAGGACGACGTGCGCACCCGCCTCGACATGTACGCCCGCGTGCAGGCCTCGATGGCCATGCGGGAGAAGATCTTCGAGGCGGCCGCGGCGCTCGTCCCCGACGACGTGCCCGAGACGCTCGTGAACAACGAGATGGAGCGGCGCCTGCACGATCTCGCGCACCGGCTCGAAGAGCAGGGCTTGCGCATGACCATCCCGCAGTACCTGTCCGCCACCGGGCAGGAGCAACAGGAGTTCGTCGACGACGTTCGGGCCGGAGCCACGCAGGCCGTGCGCGCCGACCTCGCACTGCGGGCCGTGATCGCCCAGGAGGAGATCGCGCCGACCGACGAGGAGGTCGACGCCGAGGTCGAGCGGATCGCGCAGCAGATGGACGAGAAGAAGGCCAAGGTCCGCAAGGATCTCGAACGGCGGGGTGTGATCGAGGCGGTACGCTCGGAGATCGCACGAGGCAAGGCGCTCGCGTTTCTGATGGACCACGCGGAAGTGGTCGACGCCGACGGCGAACCCGTCGACCTGTCGCTCCCACAGCCCGAGGCGCCGGAGGAGACGGAACCCGAGGAATCCGAGGGAACCAACAGCGACGGCCCCGTCACCGACGAACCAGCCGAAGCATCGGAAGCACCGGGAGCACCGGAACCGGAAGAGGAGCCAGCGTCGTGAGCAACAACTTCCACAACGTGTACGTCCCGAACGTCACCCAAGACACCCCGCGCGGCCCCGACCGCAACGACATCTTCTCGCGGCTGCTGCAGGATCGGATCATCTTCCTCGGCACGCCGATCGACGACGTCGTCGCCAACATCGTGATCGCGCAGCTGCTCCACCTCGAGAGCGAGCAGCCCGACAAGGACATCTCGATCTACATCAACTCGCCCGGCGGGGAGATCACGGGTCTCTTCGCCATCTACGACACGATGCAGTTCATCAAGCCCGACGTGTCGACCATCTGCCTCGGCCAGGCCGCGTCGGCGGC
This sequence comes from uncultured Actinomycetes bacterium, assembly GCA_963841415.1. GTDB lineage: Bacteria > Actinomycetota > Acidimicrobiia > IMCC26256 > DASPTH01 > DASUAS01. Next base: position 276,530 of record CAWJCN010000001.1, read on the forward strand.
GGCGGTGATCCTCGCCGCCGGCACCCCCGGGAAGCGCTACATCCTCCCGCACTCACGGGTGCTCATCCACCAGCCCCACGGTGGCGCATCCGGGCAGGCCGTCGACATCGAGATCCAGGCCAAGGAGATCGTGCGCATGCGCGAATCCCTCGACGAGATCCTCGCCCACCACACCGGGCAGGAGGTCGAGAAGGTCGCCCGCGACACCGACCGCGACTTCATCATGGGCGCGACGGAGGCCAAGGAGTACGGGATCGTCGACGAAGTCATCACCAACCGGGAACTCGCGGCTGTCGGCGTGCCGGCAGGTGTGAGCTGACCTGACGCCAGTGTTCAGGAGTTGGCGTCGGGCTCGATCGAGCAAGCGCAGGAGGGGGACTCGTGGCCAAGTTCGGTGACGGTGGCGACCTGCTGAAGTGCTCCTTCTGCGGTAAGAGCCAGAAGCAGGTCAAGAAGCTCATCGCCGGTCCCGGCGTCTACATCTGCGACGAGTGCATCGATCTCTGCAACGAGATCATCGAAGAAGAGCTGTCGCAGAGCTCCGAGGTCAAGTTCGACGAGCTGCCCAAGCCGCGTGAGATCTACGAGTACCTGAACGACTACGTGATCGGGCAGGAGCAGGCGAAGAAGATCCTCTCGGTCGCGGTCTACAACCACTACAAGCGCGTGCAGGCCGGCGCGTACGGCGACCCCGACGTCGAGCTCCAGAAGTCGAACATCCTCCTGATCGGCCCCACGGGCTGCGGCAAGACGCTGCTCGCGCAGACGCTCGCCCGCCTGCTCAAGGTGCCGTTCGCGATCGCCGACGCCACGGCGCTCACCGAGGCCGGCTACGTCGGCGAGGACGTCGAGAACATCCTGCTCAAGCTCATCCAGGCCGCCGACTACGACGTCAAGAAGGCCGAGACCGGCATCATCTACATCGACGAGATCGACAAGATCGCGCGCAAGGCCGAGAACCCGTCGATCACGCGTGACGTCTCGGGCGAGGGCGTGCAGCAGGCGTTGCTGAAGATCCTGGAGGGCACCACCGCCTCGGTGCCGCCGCAGGGTGGGCGCAAGCACCCGCACCAGGAATTCATCCAGATCGACACCACCAACATCCTCTTCATCTGCGGTGGCGCGTTCGCCGGGGTCGAGAAGATCATCGAGAACCGCACCGGCAACCAGGGCATCGGGTTCGGCGCCGACGTGCGCCGGTCGGAAGACAAGGACGTCGGCACCATCCTGCGCTCGGTCCTCCCGGAGGACCTCCTGAAGTTCGGGCTCATCCCCGAGTTCGTCGGTCGGTTGCCCGTCATCAGCGCGGTGAACAACCTCGACAAGGACGCGCTCATCCGCATCTTGGTGGAGCCGAAGAACGCGCTGCTGAAGCAGTACCAGAAGTTCTTCCACTTCGACGACGTCGAGCTCGTCTTCACCGACGACGCGCTCGACGCGGTCGGTGAAGAGGCGCTCAAGCGCGGTACGGGTGCCCGTGGCCTGCGCGCCATCCTCGAAGGTGTGCTGCTCGAGGTGATGTACGACCTGCCGAGCCGCGACGACATCAGTCGCTGCGTGGTCGATCGCTCTGTAGTCATGGACCGAGTACACCCGACGCTGATCACCACCGACGAGGGCGAGCGGCGTAGCGCGTAGCTGACGAGTGGCAGTCACCATCCCGCGGTTCGCGCTGCGGAGCTCCGAGTCGGGACGGCGTCTCGACATCTTCCTGGTGTGCGCGATCGCGTCGGTGCTGAGCAACCGCGTCTTCCTGATCATCACGGGGTACCCGCAGCTGGGCAACGGGACCCTGCACATCTCGCACGCGATCTGGGGTGCGTTGATGATGGCGATCGCCATCATCTTCTCGATCTCGTTCCTCGCTCCGGGCAACCGCACGTTCATCGCCTTCATCGGCGGTTGCGGCTTCGGCTGGTTCATCGACGAGCTGGGCAAGTTCATCACCCGCGACGTCAACTACTTCTTCGAACCGACCATCGCGCTCATCTACATGGTGTTCATCGCCATGTACCTGGTGTTCCGCGGGATCCAGCGGCGCGAGTACACCGCCGAGGAAGCCGTGCTGAACGGACTCGAGGCGCTCAAGTCGGCCGCGATCGGCGAGCTGAGCGAGCCGCGGCGGGTCGCGGCGATGTCGTTGCTCGACCAGACCGGCGCCGACGACGCCGTCGCCCGCCAAGTTCGCGCGCTCCTCGCCGACGAGAGCGGGCTGCCCGATCCGCGACCCAACCGTTTCGAGCGGTGGGGTCGCGGCGTGCGGCTCTGGTATCTCGGGCTGGCCGCGCGGCACTGGTTCGAGCGGGCCGTGGTCGCCTGGTTCGTGGTCGTCGGCTCGGGGCAGCTCGTGGTCGCGATCGTGCTGGCTCTCGACCACAACGCGATTCGAGGGTTCGAGGAGTGGGCCACCGTCGTGTCGAGCGGCGTCTCGGGCGCGCTCATCGTGGTGGGTGTCGTCGACCTCGTGCGTCACCACCGGGTCTCGGCATACCGGTGGTTCGAGCGAGGTGTGCTGGTGCAGATCTTCGTGACGCAGGTCTTCCAGTTCGCGCAGGAGCAGCTCGCAGGTGTGTTCGGCCTCGTGTTCAACATCCTGGTGTGGGTCGCGATCCGCTCCATGATCCGCGCCGAAGCCGAGCGGGAAGTCGTGGCCGGATCCCAACCGGTGGCTTCCTAGACTCGCCGGGATGAGCGAAGTTCCCGACAAGCCCGGTCTCGACGGGATCGAGAACAAGTGGGCGTCTCGCTGGGACGCGGAAGGCACCTACACGTTCGATCGCACGAAGACGCGCGCCGAGGTGTACGCGATCGACACGCCGCCGCCCACGGTGAGCGGCAACCTCCACGTGGGGCACGTGTTCTCGTACACCCACACCGACGCCGTCGCCCGCTTCCAGCGCATGCGCGGCCGCGAGGTCTTCTACCCGATGGGGTGGGACGACAACGGAGTGCCCACCGAGCGCCGGGTCCAGAACTACTACGGCGTTCGCTGCGACCCGTCGTTGCCCTACGACGCCGACTTCACGCCACCTGAGAAGCCAGGGAAGCAGGAGATCCCGATCAGCCGCCAGAACTTCGTCGAGCTCTGCGACCAGCTCGTGGTCGAGGACGAGCAGAAGTTCGAGGAGCTCTGGCGCACGCTCGGCCTGTCGGTCGACTGGTCGACGACCTACACCACCATCGGCACGCGGGCCCGCCGGGCGTCGCAGCGCGCCTTCCTGCGCATGCTCGCCCGCGGCGAGGCCTACCAGTCGGAGGCACCCACGCTCTGGGACGTCGACTTCCGGATGGCGGTCTCACAGGCCGAGCTCGAGGACCGGGAGCTGCCCGGCGCCTACCACGCCGTTCGCTTCGCGGGCACCGACGGTGACGGCGACCTCGTCGTCGAGACGACCCGACCCGAGCTGATTCCGGCGTGCGTGGCACTCGTGGCGCATCCGGACGACGAGCGCTACTCGCCGCGCTTCGGCCACCAGGTCACGACGCCGCTCTTCGGGGTGAAGGTGCCGGTGTTGCCGCACCCGCTCGCCGACCCCGAGAAGGGGTCGGGCATCGCCATGATCTGCACCTTCGGCGACACCACCGACGTGGTCTGGTGGCGCGAGCTGCACCTCCCGACCCGCACGGTGATCGGACGCGACGGACGGCTGCTCCCACAGACGCCCGAGTGGGGTGACGCGGCGCCCGAGGCCGAGACGCGTTACGCCGAGCTTTCGGGTAAGACCGCGAAGCAGGCGCAGGCGCGCATCGTCGAGCTGCTCGACGAGCAGGGCGAGCTGGTGGGCGCGCCGAAGCCCATCACCCACCCGGTGAAGTTCTACGAGCGCGGCGATCGCCCGCTCGAGATCGTGTCGTCGCGGCAGTGGTACATCCGCAACGGTGGACGCGACCCCGAGCTGCGCGCCGCGTTCCTCGAGCGTGGGAGCGAGTTGCGTTGGCATCCCGCGCACATGTGCAGCCGCTACGAGAGTTGGGTCGAGGGCCTCAACTCCGACTGGTTGATCAGCCGCCAGCGCTACTTCGGCGTGCCGTTCCCGCTCTGGTACCCGCTCGGCGCCGACGGCGAGGTCGACTACGCCAACCCGTTGGTCCCCGACGAACCGCGGCTGCCGATCGATCCCACCAGCGACGTCCCCGACGGCTACACCGAAGACCAGCGGGGCAAGCCGGATGGGTTCGTCGCCGATCCCGACGTGATGGACACCTGGGCGACGTCGTCGCTCACCCCGGAGATCGCCGCCGGTTGGGAAGACGATCCCGACCTCTTCGCACGTGTGTTCCCGATGGACCTGCGCCCGCAGGCGTTCGAGATCATCCGCACCTGGCTGTTCTCCACCATCGTGCGCGCGCACTTCGAGTTCGACGGGCTGCCGTGGACCGACGCGGCCATCTCGGGCTGGGTGCTCGACCCCGACCGCAAGAAGATGTCGAAGAGCAAGGGCAACGTCGTCACACCGATGGAACCCATCCTCCAGTTCGGCGCCGACGCGATGCGCTACTGGGCCTTGAGTGGACGGCCGGGTGTCGACACCGCGGTCGACGAGGGGCAGATGAAGGTGGGGCGGCGCCTCGCCATCAAGATCCTCAACGCCTCGAAGTTCGCGCTCGGAGTGATGGGCGACGACCGGCCCGCGGCAGCGAGCATCGACCAACCTCTCGACCGGTCGATGCTCGCCAGCCTCGCCGCGCTGGTCGCCAACGCGACCACGTCGTTCGACGGCTACGACTACGCGCGCGCGCTCGACGCGACCGAGCGGTTCTTCTGGGGCTTCTGCGACGACTACCTCGAACTGGTCAAGGTCCGCGCGTACGCGGGTTCCGATTCCGCGCGCGCCGCGCTCGCGACCGCGCTCGACATGTTGTTGCGGTTGTTCGCGCCGCACATGCCCTTCGTCACCGAAGAGGTGTGGTCGTGGTGGCGCAACGGCTCGGTGCACCGAACGACGTGGCCGATTCCCGACGAGCTCGATGTCTTCTCCGGCGACGATCTCGCGATCTACCCGGCCGCGTCGGCCGTCCTCGGTGAGATCCGCAAGGCGAAGAGCGAAGCGAAGCGGTCCATGCGCACGGAAGTCACGGCGGTGACCGTGCACACGCCGGCCGAGTTGCTGCGTGCGCTCCGACCCGCACTCGACGACGTGCGCGACGCGGGACGGGTCGTGGGCGAGCTCGAGCCGGTCGAGGCGGCGGAGCTCCGCGTCGACGTCACGCTCGCACCCCCCGAAGACAAGCCGGAGTGACGCTCGCTCGGCGCGACGCGCGCACATGGCTCGACGCCCACGTCAACCTGGAGACGGGGGTGGGCATCCCGGCTCGTGGCGGAGTGGGGAAGCGACTCCTGGCGGTGGAGCGGGAGCGCCCGCTCCTCGACCTGCTCGGCTCCCCGCAGGGCGAGTACCCGGTCATCCACCTCACCGGTACCAACGGCAAGACGTCGGTGGCCCGGATGACGGCCGCGCTGCTGGAGGCGGCCGGGCTCTCGGTGGGCGCATACACCAGCCCGCACCTGGCGCGGGTCAACGAGCGGATCGTGTGGAACGGCGACCCGGTCCCCGACGACGTGCTCGACGAGCTGCTCGTGGCGGTGGCCGCGGTCGAGGATCTCCTGTCCGACCTGCCCAGCTACTTCGAGATCCTCACCGCCGCGGCACTCCGGTGGTTCGGTGATGTGGCCGTCGACGTGGCGGTGGTCGAGGTGGGTCTCGGCGGTTCCGGCGACGCCACCAACGTGGTCGACGCGGAGGTCGCGGTCGTCACCAACGTCAGCGTCGACCACGTCGAGTACATCGGCCCGACGTTGGCCGACATCGCGGCGGAGAAGGCGGGCATCGTCGAACCGAGCTCGGCGCTGGTGCTCGGCGAGACCGATCCCGCGCTGGTGCCGTTCTTCCTGGCACGCGAACCGACGTGGGTCGCGCGACGCGACGTCGACTTCGGCGTGCGCGCCAATCGTCTTGCCATCGGTGGACGCGTGCTCGACCTCTCCACCCCGTACGCGTCGTACGACGACGTGTTCCTCGCGCTGCACGGCGCGCACCAGGCCGACAACGCGGTGCTCGCGCTCACCGCGGTGGAGGCGTTCCTCGGTCGCGCACTCGATCCCGAGCTCGTCGCGCACGCGTTCCGCACGGTGCAGGCGCCGGGACGACTCGAGGTGGTCGGGCACCAGCCGCTCGTCTTGCTCGACGGCGTGAAGAACGTCGCGGGCGCGCACGCGCTGCGCGCGGCGCTGGCCGACGAGTTCGCCGACTCACCGCGCACGCTCGTGGTCGGCCTCATGCGGGAGAAGGAACCGCACGAGATGCTCGAAGCGCTCGGAGTGCGCGACGCGGCCCGGCTCGTGTGCTGTCGCCCGGAGAGCCCGCGAGGACACCCCGCGTCGGTGGTTGCGGATGCCGCGTACGACCTGGGTGTCGAGCGCGACCTGGTCGACGTGATCGACGACGTGCGCCAGGCGGTGACGTACGCGATGGGGACCACGCCCCCGGACGGGCAGGTGGTCGTCACCGGTTCGCTCTACGTGGTCAGCCCCGCCCGGGCGTTTCTGGTGCCGTCGGGGCCCTGAACTAGCTTCGCTCCCTCATGAGCACCCGGACCCTCGTCCTCTGCAAGCCCGACGCGGTCGAGCGCCGCCTCGTCGGCGAGATCGTCGGCCGTCTCGAGCGCAAGGGGCTGACCATCGTCGCACTCGAGCTGCGGACGATCGATGCCGACCTGGCCGGTCGCCACTACGACGAGCACCGCGACAAGCCGTTCTTCGACGACCTGGTGTCGTTCATCACCCGGAGCCCCCTGGTGGCCATGGTGATCGAGGGCGGGCCCGACACGTGGCAGGTCGTGCGGAATCTCATGGGTGTGACCAACCCCCGCGAGGCTGCTCCGGGCACGATCCGTGGCGATCTCGCGCTGGAGACGGGCGAGAACCTGGTGCACGGGTCCGACGGTCCGGAGTCGGCCGAGCGCGAGATCTCGCTGTTCTTCCCTCGACTTGCGTCGTAACTCGAAAGTTCACGGCACCACCCCGACGCGGGCCAGGTCGGTTCGCTAGCCTGTCGCGGGACCGAGCCCACCCCGGAGACCCTTCCCCTGTGCCTGAGCCCTGGTTTTCTTCAGTAGTCGGACGTGACATGGCCGTCGACCTGGGCACGGCGAACACGCTCGTGTACGTGCGCGGCAAGGGGATCGTGCTCGACGAACCGTCGATCGTCGCGATGAACACGCGCGACGGACGCCTCCTCGCCGTCGGCACCGAAGCGAAGCGCATGCTCGGCCGCACGCCGGGTCACATCGAAGCCGTTCGCCCGCTCAAGGACGGCGTGATCGCCGATTTCGACATCTGCGAGAAGATGCTCCGCTACTTCATCCAGCGGGTGCACCAGCGCAAGTGGGCGAAGCCTCGCATGGTCATCTGCATCCCGTCCGGCATCACCGGCGTCGAGCGCCGCGCCGTGCAGGAGGCCGCCGAGTTCGCCGGCGCACGCAAGCCGGTCCTGGTGATCGAGGAGCCGATGGCGGCGGCGATCGGTTCGGGACTCCCCGTGCACGAACCGGCGGGCAACATGATCGTCGACATCGGCGGGGGTACCACCGAGGTCGCGGTCATCTCCCTCGGCGGCATCGTCGTCAGCGAGTCGAGCCGCGTCGGTGGTGACGAGTTCGACGAAGCAATCATCAACTTCGTGAAGCGCGAGTACTCACTCGCGCTGGGTGAGCGCACCGCGGAAGAAGTGAAGGTGCAGCTCGCGAGCGCGTGGCCTCTCGAGGAGGAGCTCTACGCGGAAGTGCGCGGCCGCGACCTCGTCACCGGCCTGCCCAAGACGATCGTCCTCTCCACTGTCGAGATCCGTGAAGCCGTCGAGGAACCCACCGCGTCGATCGTCGACTCGGTGAAGGTCACCCTCGACCAGACGCCGCCCGAACTCGCGGCCGACATCATGGAGCGAGGCATCGTCATCACCGGCGGCGGCGCGCAGCTCATCGGACTCGACAACGCGATCCAGGCCGAGACCGGCATGCCGGTGCACCGGGCGAAGCACCCGCTGTACTCGGTGGTCCTCGGTTCGGGTCAGTGCCTCGAGAACTTCGATGTGCTGCAGCAGGTCCTGAGCTCCTCGCCCCAGGACTGACCGCCCCCGCTGGGGCGCGCGAGCACCGTGGACATCACTCGACACGATCGTCGTCGTCGACTCACGCTCGCCCTCCTGGTCATCACCTCGTTGGCCCTGGTGTCGCTCGACGAACGGGGCTCGGGGATCATCGACTCCGCCCGGACGGCGGCCCAGGACGTCGTCTCACCGTTGCAGAAGGCCGCCGACAGCGTGATCAACCCCGTGTCCGACTGGCTCGACGGCCTCGGGCGGGCCAACGAGCTCCAGGACCAGAACGAGAAGCTGCGCCGGCAGCTCGACGCCGCCAAGAGCGAGATCGCATCGGCCAAGGCGTCGCTCGCCGAGTTGAAGAACCTCAGAGAGGTGCTCGACCTGCCCGACGTTGCGGACGGCACCGCGGTGACCGCCGAGGTGATCGACTCAGCGGGCGGCAACTTCTCGCGCGCGTTCCGCATCTCGAAGGGCACCTCGTCCGGGATCGCGCTCGACATGCCCGTCGTGGCGGGCGCGAGCGGCAAGGCGGCGCTCGTCGGCAAGGTCGTACGCGTGTCGCAGAGCAGCGCGATCGTGCAGCGGATCGACGATGCCAACTTCGGCGTGGGCGCGCAGCTCGTGCAGGCCGATGCCAACGGTCCGAAGGGCACGGCCGAGGGACAGCGCGCCAGCAACCTGCTGCGCTTCTCGGTGATCGACGACAGCGCGACGTCGGTCGAGCTGAAGAAGGGCGACATCGCAGTCACCTTGGGAGGCATCGACAAGAGCTACCCCGAAGGTCTCGCGATCGGCACCATCGTGCGGACGGTGGGCGCAGGCGGTGCGATCAGTCGCGACGCGGAATTGCGCCCGGTCGTCGACCTCGACGCGCTCACGTTCGTCAAGGTGCTGAAGTACCCGCCGGTGCCGATCCCGTGATCCGCCGCATCCGCCTGGGTCTCGTCGTCGTGGTGTGCGTGGTCCTGCAGACGACGTTGTTCACGCATCTGCGGATCGACGACGTCGCGCCCGATCTCGGGTTGGTCGCGGTGCTCGCGGTGGCCTGGGAGGACGGGCCCGACACCGGTGCGATCTACGGCTTCATCATGGGGCTGGCGATCGATCTCTTCCTCACGACCCCGCTCGGGCTCTCGGCGTTGTCGTTCGCGGTGACGGGTTACGCGGTCGGTGTGTTCCAGACCGGCGTCGTGCGCACCACGCCGTGGCTCGCGCCCGTGCTCGGCGGCATCGGCGGCCTCTTCGGTGGTCTGGTGTTCATCACCGCGGGAGCGATCGTGGGTCAGCCGGGAATGCTGTCGTTCGACAGCTTGCGGATCGTGATCATCGCCAGCATCTACGACGCGGTGATCGCTCCCATCGTGTTCCCGCTGGTCCGGCGGGCGGCGCGCCGTGACGACGCCCCGCACACGTGGCGGGTGCGGCGGTGACCTCCACTGCGGCGCGCCGTTCGCGAGACTGGGAGGCCGTGACTCGCGAGCGAACACCAGCCGGCCGGGTATCCCGGCCGGCAGTGAGCGAGCCATCGTGGAGGACGGCAGGGGTGGGGGCAGCGCGTTGAGCGAACCCAACGCCCACCGAAGGCTGGTCGTGATCGGCGTGCTGGTGCTGGCGCTCTTCGCTGGTCTCCTCACCCGCTTGTGGTTCCTCCAGGTCAACGGGGGCGAGACCCTCGCGGTGGCCGCGCAGCACCAGCGCGATCGCTTCGTGAACGTGCCTGCGGTCCGCGGCACCATCTACGACAATGCGGGCAACGTCCTGGCGCAGACGGAGCCGGTCACGTCGCTCGTCGTCGACCGGCAGAACCTGTCGTCGTCGGAGCGTGCCACGCTCGAGAAGAACCTCAGTGCGATCCTCTTCACGTCGCCCGAGGCAGTGGCCAACGCGATCGACAATCCCAACTACCAGCCGTTCGAACCGGTGCCGGTTGCCAAGAAGGTGTCGCTCGTGCAGGCGATCTACGTCATGGAGCACCGCGCCGACTTCCCCGAGGTCACGGTGAGCCGAACCGCCGAGCGGCGGTACCCGAACGGCGAAACCGCCGCCGACATCCTCGGCTACCTCGGACAGGTCAACGCGGACGACCTGAAGGCACACCAGGGCGAGGGGTACCAGGCGATCGACACCATCGGCAAGACCGGCGTCGAGCAGCTGTTCGAGTCGGAGCTGCGCGGCACGCCGGGCAAGGACAAGGTCGAGGTCGACAACCAGAACCGCAAGGTGAACGTGGTCCCGGTGAAGAGGCCCGAGGCCGGCCACGACGTCCACCTCACCGTCAACCTGCCGACGCAGAAGATCGCCGAGGAGTCGTTGCAGCAGGGCATCGACGGCGCCCGCACGCTGGTCAGTCCCGACAGCGGCAACTACTACCCGGCCAACGTGGGCGCGGTGGTGGTCCTCGATGCCCGGACGGGGGCAGTGGTCGCGATGGCTTCGAACCCCAGTTTCGACCCCAACGACTTCATCTCCGGGAAGTCCGATCAGTACTTCAAGGATCCCAACAACCCGCTGCTGAACCGGGCGCTGAACCCCTTGGCGCCGGGTTCCACGTTCAAGACGTTCACGTCGATCGCCCTGCTCCAGAACCCGGGTGTGTTCACCGACGGCCCGGGCACCACGTACAGCGACTACCCCGATGGCTGCTTCCACGCCGGCGCCGAAGGTGAGAAGCGCTGCAACGCGGGCGGCGCGATCCTCGGCACCGTCAACCTGCCGCAGGCGCTCACGGTGTCGAGCGACGTCTACTTCTACAACGTGGGCAACGAGTTCTGGAAGGCGTACCGCAACGAGGGGCAGGACGCCACCGGCAACCACAACGACGACGTCGCCGGCGACAAGATCCCCGACGCGCAGCACCCGGTCGGCAACGCCATGCAGCACACCGACCGCACCTACGGCTTCGGGGAGTCGACCGGCATCGGGCTCGGCGACGCGGCCGGGGTCGTCCCCGACCATGAGTACCGCGTGAAGCTCAACCCGAACAGCGCCGACAACCAGATCTGGCGCCGTGGCGACAGCGAGAGCCTCGCGGTCGGCCAGGGCGACGTGCTCGTCACGCCCCTCCAGCTCGCCAACGCCTACGCCGCCTTCGCCAACGGAGGCACGCTCTACCAGCCGCGCCTCGGATCGAGCGTCACGTTCAGCGGCCAGCCCGACAAGGTCGTGAGCCCGATCAATCCGATCGTGAAGCGATCGACGCAGCTCAATCCCGACGCGCGAGCCGCGATCGTCAGTGGCCTGACCGGGGTCGTCCACGAGGGTGGGACCGCAGCCGGGGCGTTCGCCGACTACCAGGGCTGGCCCGTGCTCGGGAAGACCGGTACGGCCCAGCGCTCGCCGCCGTTCCAGGACACCTCCTGGTTCGCGGGCGTCACCAATCCCGACAGCACCGACCCGCTCGCCCCGCAGTACGTGGTCGTGGCGATGGTGGAGCAGGGCGGCTTCGGTGCCACCGTCGCCGCGCCGATCGTCCGCCGCGTCATCGACTTCCTCAACAATCCCACGCAACGTCCCGCTGACGTCGTGGTGGCACCGGCCACGAACACCCTGGAGCAGACCAACTGATGTCGACGATCAGCCCGAGCCGCATCGCACGCGCGGCAGACGCGCCGTGGCCTCGGCGAGTTGTCGCGTCTCGAAGCGTCGCCGCTGCGCCACTTCGACTGGTTGCTCGTCGGCGCGACGATGGGTATCACCGCGCTCGGGCTGGCGATGATCTACTCGACCACCCACGGCCGCGTACCGGGTGACCCGTACTACTTCGTGAAGCGCCAGGCGCTGTTCGCCGCAATCGGCTTCGTGGCGATGGTCGTCGTGATCTGCATCGACTACAAACGGCTCCGCGAGCTGTCGATGGTCTTCTACGGCGCCACGGTGTTCATGCTGCTGGCGGTGCTCGCACCCGTCGGGTCGAACATCAAGGGGCACCAGGCGTGGTTCCAGCTCCCGGGCGGCTTCACGTTGCAACCGTCGGAGCTGGCGAAGTTCGGCCTGATCGTGTTCCTCGCCGGCTACTGCAACCACTACCGGGGCGAGATCGACGCCTGGCGCCTCACCGTGATCGTCGGCCTCGTGTGCGTGCCGATCGGTTTGGTGCTGCTCCAGCCCGACCTCGGGACGGTCATGGTCCTCGCCGTGATCAGCGTCGCCATCCTGGCCGTGGGCGGGGTCAGCGGGCGGCAGCTCATCGTGCTCGGCCTGCTCGCGATCACCGGCATCTACGCCGTCGTCGGTCTCGGCTTGCTGAAGCAGTACCAGCTGGATCGCCTGACCACCTTCATCGACCCCGAGAGCGGCACCAGCCAGGGCACCGCCTACAACCAGGCGCAGTCGGAGCAGGCCATCGGCCACGGCCGCACGACGGGTGAGGGCTACCTGAACGGCTCCCAGACGCAGGGCGGCTTCGTCCCGGAGCAGCACACCGACTTCATCTTCACGTCGGTGGCGGAGGAGCTCGGCTTCGTCGGCGCCGTGGTGCTGCTCGCGCTCTTCGCCATCGTGATGTGGCGCACCTGGCGAACCGCCCGGCAGTCGCGTGACTTCTTCGGCACGCTCGTGTGCGTCGGCGTCCTCGCCATGCTCGTGTTCCAGATGTTCGAGAACATGGGCATGACCATGGGCATCATGCCCGTCACCGGCATCCCCCTGCCCTTCATGAGCTACGGCGGCTCCTCCCTCATCAGCACCCTCGCCTGCGTCGGCCTCGTCGCCAACGTGAGCATGCGAAGGTTCAATTAGGGCGGCGGCGGCGCGGTCTCCCGAGCGGGCCTGTGGAAAACAGGGGCTCTGGTAGCATCCCCCTAGATGTCAAACCTGTGGCCGAGGGTCGAGCCCCTACTGGCCAGGGTCGAGAAGCCTGCTCGCTACATCGGGATGGAGCGGGGCAGCCTCCGGCCGGAGCACCGGCCGTCCAGCACCTCCTGGCTCCTCGTCTATCCCGACACGTACGAGATCGGGTTACCCAACCAGGGGCTCCAGATCCTCTACGAGATCCTCAACGAACGTGGCGACGCGCTGGCCGAACGCGCCTACGCGCCGTGGGTCGACATGACCGCCGAGATGCGGGCCGACGGCGTCCCCCTCTTCTCCGTCGACACCCACCACGCGGCCGCCGGCTTCGACATCCTCGCCTTCGGCCTCGCCGCCGAGCTCGTCTACACCAACGTGCTCGAGTGCCTCGACCTCGCCGGGGTGCCGGTGCGGGCCGAGCAGCGCCGGCCCGAGCACCCGCTGGTCATCGTCGGCGGGCACTGCGCGTTCAATCCCGAGCCCATGGCCGACTTCGTCGACGCGTTCGTGATCGGCGACGGCGAGGAGGCCGTCGGGGAGATCACCGAGGTGGTCGGCGCCTGGACGCGGTCGGGCCGCACCGCACGCGAGGGCGTGCTGCGCGAGCTGGCCACGATCCCGGGCGTGTACGTGCCGTCGATGTACGAGGTCGACTACGACGGACCGTTCATCGCCGAGGTGCGCCCGCGTTTCCCCGACGTGCCCGAGCGCGTCGACAAGCGCACCGTGGCCGACCTCGCCGAGTGGCCCTACCCGAAGCAGCAGCTCGTGCCGCTGATCGAGGTGGTGCACGACCGGCTCAACGTCGAGGTGTTCCGTGGCTGCACCCGTGGGTGTCGGTTCTGCCAGGCGGGCATGATCACCCGGCCGGTGCGCGAGCGGCCGGCCGACCAGGTGCGCACGATGGTCACCGACGGGCTGCGTCGCTCGGGCTACGACGAGGTCGCGCTGACGTCGCTGTCGACGGCCGACTTCTCGGGCATCGACGGCCTCGTCGCAGGCCTGGTCAACGACCAGCAGGGCTGCGGCAACGTCGGACTCTCGCTCCCGTCGCTGCGGGTCGACGCGTTCACCGTCGGCATCGCCAGCGAGATCCAGAAGGTGCGCCGCACGGGCCTCACGTTCGCCCCCGAAGGCGGCACGTGGCGCATCCGTCAGGTGATCAACAAGCTCATCACCGACGACGACCTCTACGCCGCGGTCGAGGGCGCGTACTCGCAGGGTTGGCAACGGGTGAAGCTCTACTTCCTCGTCGGCGTGCCGACGGAGATGGACGAGGACACCCTCGGCATCGCACGGCTCGCGCGCGAGGTCGTGAAGATCGGTCGTCAGTACACGAAGAAAGCGAGCGCGACCGCCTCGGTGGGAGGGTTCGTGCCGAAGGCGCACACGCCCTTCCAGTGGTTCGGTCAGAACAGCGTGCGGGAGCTCCAGCGCAAGGTGTTCCTGGTACGCGACGACCTGCGCAAGTCGGGGGCGCAGGTGCGGTGGCACGATCCCGCGGCCACGTACGCGGAGGGGATCGCGTCGCGTGGTGACCGTCGCATCGGTCGCGTCATCGAACGCGTCTGGCGTGCCGGCGGCACGTTCCAGGAGTGGAGCGAGCGGTTCGTGCTCGACCGTTGGCTCGATGCGATGGCCGCGGAACGACTCGATCCCGACTGGTACGTCACCCGTCACCGCACCGCCGACGAGATCCTGCCGTGGGATCACATCGCCGCCGGGCTGCACCGCGACTTCCTGTGGGACGACTGGCAGGAGGCGCTCGCCGCGCACGGGCTCCCCGATTGCCGCTGGACGCCGTGCTACGACTGCGGGGTGTGCACCGACTACGCGCTCGAGCACGTCGTCGCCTCGGCCGTGCCGCCCGCGGGCGGCAGCCAGGGCACCGGCCAGGGGCTCGCCTTCGATCGTGCGGGAGGCGGGCGCGAGGCCGCGATCTCGGTTCCGGTGGAGCTGGTGACGAAGTGAGAGGCGACCAGGGCTTCCCGGTGCGCATCCGCTTCGCCAAGCGGGGCAAGGTTCGGTTCATCTCGGCGCGCGACGTCGCCCGCGCCCTGGAGCGCTCGTTCCGGATCGAACAGCTGCCGCTCGCGTTCACCGAAGGTTTCTCGCCCCGACCGAAGGTCAGCTTCGGGCTCGCGCTGTCGGTGGGTCACGAGAGCGACGCCGAGTACCTCGACGTCGAGCTCACCGATCCGGTCGACACCGAGGCCCTCGCCGAACGTCTCACCCCAGGGCTGCCCGACGGCATGCCCGCCACCGGCGCAGTGCGGCTCGTCGAGCGCGCGCCCGCCCTGCAGGAATCGATCACCGAAGTCCAGTACCGGGTCGAGGCCGTCGACGGCCTCGGCCGGCCCGTCCCGGAGTCGGCGCTCGGAAGCGCCGCGTCGGGTGCGATGGCGTGCGACGAGCTGCTCGTCACGCGCACCCGCAAGGGCAAGGAGAGCGTTGACGATCTCCGTCCCGCGATCCGCAACATCGAGGTCGGTCACGTCGGCGACACACCAGTGCTCGAGCTCACCCTGTTGACGCAATCCCGCGGTGCTCGACCCCGTGAGGTCCTCGACGCCCTCGACTCGTTCGTCGGCGTCGGCCTCACCGAGCACCGCGTCACCCGAACATCACAATGGATCGAACGCGGCGGCGCGCGGCTGGAGCCGCTGGAAGCCGACGCGTTCGCGCCCGTCCTCGAGACGAGCGCATCATGAGAGAAGGAACCGATGTCCGACGAGACGACACCGGAGGCGACCGTCGCCTCCGGTTCGCAGACCCCGGCCGCTCCGGCCGGTGCGGCGATCCCGACCAGTACCCCCATCCCGACCGTTCCCGAGACTCGTAGGAACGAATCGGCCGCCGAATCGGCGACCGCGAAGGCCGCATCGGCCGCCGGGTCCGTCACCGAATCGGCGACCGAATCGATCCAACCGAACGGCGGCGGAGGTCCCGCTCGCGAGGGTTCCGACCCCAACGCGCCGAAGCGGCGTCGGCGTCGTGGATCCCGCGGGGGGCGCAACCGGCGCAAGCCCGCGGGCACCGGCGCGGGCGCGGGTGCGATCAACGGCGAGGCCACCGACGACGACGATGCCGACGACGAGCCCGGCGCGCAGGACTACACCGCGGCGGAAGCCGACCGCGGGATGACCACCGACGACGTCGCCGCGGAAGCGCTCGAGGAAGCGGGCCTCACCCACACGCCGCGGCCGAGGGTCGGCGACTCCCGGCCCCCGGCGCCGAAGCCCCAGATCGGTGATTCCCGGCCCGCGCCGCCCGGCAACGGCGGCCCGGCACCCGGCGACGGCACGACCGCACCGAAGCGCCGCCGCCGCCGCGGTGGTCGCGGACGCGGTCGGGGCGGATCGGGCGGAAGCGGTGGCGGCACCGCACCCAACGGCGGAGGCGGACGGCCGCCGCAGCAGCCCAAGCCCGTCGACGTCGTCCGTGCCGACCTCGGCGTGGGCGAGGAACCCCTCACCGCACTCGACGACGACGTCCTCGAGCGCCGGCGCGGGCGCACCCGGAAGGGACGGCCCGCGGGCCGCTACCTGATGTGCGTGCACGTGCTCGAAGGGGGCCACACGCACATCGCCGTGCTCGAGGGGCGAAGCCTCGTGGAGCACAGCCTCGCCACGCCGACCGGCAACGAGTCGATCGACGGCAACATCTACTACGGCCGGGTGCAGAACGTGCTGCCGGGAATGGAAGCCGCGTTCATCGACATCGGCACGCCCAAGAACGGCGTGCTGTACCGCGGTGACGTCGCGTTCGACAAAGCCGACCTCGAGGGCGGCAACAAGCCCAAGATCGAGCGCGCGCTGAAGAACGGGCACATGATCACCGTGCAGGTCACGAAGAACCCGATCGCGCACAAGGGCGCGCGCCTCACGCAGGAGGTCAGCCTCGCCGGCCGCTTCCTCGTGATGGTGCCCAACGAGCCCGACACCTACGGCATCTCGAAGCGCCTGCCCGACGACGAGCGCAAGCGGCTCCGCAAGGTCCTCGACGGCATCCGCCCCGACGACGCCGGCCTCATCGTGCGCACCGCGGCCGAGGGCGCGACCCGCGACGAGCTCGAGCGCGACGTCCGCCGGCTCCGCAACCAGTGGGAGCAGATCTCGTCGCTGGCCGCGGCGTCGAAGTCGGCCAAGCTCCTCTATCAGGAGCCCGACCTCGTGCTGCGCCGCATCCGGGAGGAGTTCACGAAGGAGTACCGCGGCATCGTCATCGACGACCGTGCGCTCTACGAGGAGGTCCGCGGCTACGTCGAGGCGATCACCCCCGAGCTCGCCGAGCGGGTCGAGCACTACGACGCCGAGGAAGAGGGCCTGCCGATCTTCGAGCGGTTCCACATCTCCGAGCAGCTCCTGAAGGCGCTCGACCGGAAGGTGTGGCTGCCGTCGGGCGGCTCGCTCATCATCGAGCGCACCGAGGCCTTGACCGTCATCGACGTCAACACCGGCAAGAACGTCGGCAAGTCGAACCTCGAGGAGACGGTGTTCCGCAACAACCTCGAGGCCGCCGAGGAGGTCGCCCGGCAGCTCCGGCTCCGCGACATCGGCGGGATCATCGTGATCGACTTCGTCGACATGGAGATCAAGTCCAACCGCGACCAGGTGATGAAGGTCTTCCGCGACGCCCTGGCCCGGGACAAGACCCGCACCCAGGCGTTCGAGATGTCGGAGCTGGGCCTGGTGGAGATGACCCGCAAGCGGATCTCCGAGGGCCTGGTCGAGTCGTTCTCCGAGACGTGCCAGACCTGCCACGGCCGGGGGTTCGTCCTCGACGACGATCTGCTGCGGTCGATGGACTAGCATCGTCGCCTTATGTATGCAGTGATTCGCACCGGGGGCAAGCAGTACAAGGTCGAGGCCGGTGAGCAGCTCGAGGTCGAGCGCCTCGGTCTCGACGACGGCAGCGAGGTCGACCTCGCACCCGTCCTCGTGGTCGACGGCGACACCGTGCAGGCCACTCCCGGCCAGCTCGACGGAGCAGTGGTGAAGGCCCGCGTGGTGGGCGCCACCCGCGGTCCGAAGATCGACGGCTTCACGTACAAGCCCAAGAGCAACAACCGTCGCCGCTACGGCCACCGCCAGGACCTGTCGGTGATCGAGATCGTCGGCATCACGCCGGCCGGCGCGAAGAAGTAGAGGAGCGACCCCATGTCGAAGAAGAAGGGCGCGGCGTCCTCGCGCAACGGTCGTGACTCCAACGCCCAGCGCTTGGGCGTCAAGGTGTACAGCGGCACCGACGTGCACGCCGGCACGATCATCGTGCGCCAGCGGGGCACCCGGTTCCACCCCGGCGAGAACGTCGGCAAGGGCAGCGACGACACCCTGTTCGCCACGGCGAACGGCACGGTGAAGTTCGGCTACCGCAAGGGCCGCAAGCTCGTCGACATCATTCCTGCCGGCGAGTAGCTCACCTCGTCGCTCACGAACATCTCGGAGTTGACGTACACCCGTGGGGGTGAAGTCCGAGATGCTCGGGAGGTTGGGTCCGTAGGCTGAGTGCATGTCGTCGTTCGTCGACCTGGTCCAGGCCAACCTGCGCGGGGGCGACGGCGGCGCCGGTTCGGCGTCGTTCCGGCGCGAGGCGCACGTCCCCAAGGGTGGTCCCGACGGCGGTGACGGCGGCTCGGGCGGCGACGTCTACCTGCAGGCCGACCGCAACGTCGCGTCGCTGCTCGCGTACCGCGACCACCCGCACCGCCGGGCCGAGTCGGGCAAGCACGGCTCGGGCAACAAGCGCCACGGCGCGAGCGGGTCCGACCTCATCGTGTCGGTGCCCGAGGGAACGCAGGTGAAGACCCGCGACGGCGAGCTCCTCGCCGACCTCGTCCGCCACGGCGATCGCTACCTCGCGGCGCGCGGTGGGCGTGGTGGCCGCGGCAACGCCCGGTTCCTCTCCAACGCGCGGCGCGCGCCGGGGTTCGCGGAGCAGGGCGAGTACGGCGAGGAGCACTGGTTGCGCCTCGAGGTCAAGCTCCTGGCCGACGCCGCGTTGGTCGGGTTCCCCAACGCCGGCAAGTCGACGCTGATCGCGGCGATGAGCGCGGCGAAGCCCAAGATCGCCGACTACCCCTTCACCACGCTCGAGCCGAACCTCGGCGTCGTGCGCTTCCGCGACCACGAGTACGTGGTGGCCGACATCCCGGGCCTCGTCGAGGGCGCGGCGGAGGGCCGCGGGCTCGGGCACGAGTTCCTGCGTCATGTCGAGCGGGCGCGCGTGCTCGTGCTCCTGCTCGATCTCGCGCCGGTCGACGAACGCGAGCCCGCCGAGCAGGCGCGCGTCCTGCTCGAGGAGCTCGGCCGCTACCGGCCCGACCTCCTCGATCGACCTCGCCTGCTCGTGGGTTCGAAAGCCGACGTCGCGTTCTTCGAGCTCGAGACCGACCTCCCGGAGAGCGGGGACGGCCTCGAGATCTCGGCGGTCACCCGGCAGGGGCTCGACGAGCTCATGGGCCGCCTCGGCACCCTGGTCCGGGAGGCTCGCGCCGACGAGCCCGAGCCCGAACCGTTCGTGCTGCTCCGCCCGGCCGAGGAGGGCTTCAGCGTGGTGCGCGACGACGACGGCGCGTGGCGCGTCACCGGTCGCGGCGCCGAGCGAGTCGTCGCCATGGCCGATCTGACCAATCTCGAAGCGATGGAGTACGTCCAGCATCGGCTCCGCACGATGGGCGTCGAGCGGGCGTTGACCCGCGCCGGCGTGCGCGAGGGTGACGTCGTGCGCATCGGTCCGGTCGAGCTCGACTACCTCGAGGGGATCGGATGAGACGCAGCACCATCGTGGTGAAGGTCGGGACGTCGTCGATCACGTCCGACCGGGGCGAGATCGACGACGCGTCGCTGCTCAAGCTCTGTCGTGAGATCGCGGCCGCGCGCGCCGACGGCCACCAGGTCGTGCTGGTGAGCTCGGGCGCGATCGCGACCGGGTTGCCCGCGCTGGGCATGACGACGCGCCCCACCGACATCGGTACGTTGCAGGCCGTCGCCGCCGTCGGTCAGCCCCGGCTGATGGAGCGGTTCGGCGCCATCCTCGGCCACCACGGCCTCCTCGCCGGGCAGGTGCTGCTCACCCCGCACGACTTCGGCGTGCGGTCGCAGTACCTGCACGCCCGCGAGGCGATGCGGCGCCTGATCGATCTCGGCGTGGTGCCGATCGTCAACGAGAACGACACCATCGCCGACGACGAGATCCGATACGGCGACAACGACCGCCTGGCGGCGCTGGTCTCGCATCTCGTCGCCGCCGACCTGCTCGTCCTGCTCACCGACACCGCAGGCCTCTTCACCGCCGACCCGCGCGTCGACGCCGAGGCCTCGCTCATCGAGGAGATCGCCGAGGTCGACGCCGCGTTGGAGGCACTGGCCGGCGGCCGAGGCAGCGAGCGGGGGAGTGGCGGCATGGCCACGAAGCTGGCCGCGGCCAAGATCGCCGCGTGGTCCGGGGTGCGGGCCGTCATCGCCGCCGCCGACGCGCCCGACGTGGTGATGGCGGCCGTCGAAGGACGCGCGGTCGGCACCGCGTTCCGACCCCGATCGGGACGGCTCTCGAGCCGGAAGCTCTGGATCGCGTTCGCCCTCAACCCGGCCGGGCGGGTCGTGGTCGACGACGGTGCGCGCCGCGCATTGTGTTCGGACAACCGCTCTCTGCTGCCGGCCGGAGTGCGCGGCGTGGAGGGCGAGTTCGATGCCGACGACGCGGTCGAGATCGTCGACGGCTCGGGCCTCCCGTTCGCGAAAGGCCTGGTCAGATACGCAGCGGCGGGGTTGCGGCGCGTCGCCGGCCGTCGCACCTCGGAGCTCGACGAGGGGTTGCCGCACGAGGTCGTCCACCGCGACGACCTCGTGGTGCTGCCGACCTGATGGGTCGTTGGCTCCCGTGACGCGTCATTTCCGTCACCCGCCCTTGCGCGCCGGGCCGGGTTCGTTCAAACTCTTGCCTCACGAGCTCGTCGTCGGCTGGCGGGGGGAGAGTCCTCTCGGGGGCTTCGACAGTCGGCGAGGAGCGGGAGGAAGGTGAGGCCGGGTCGCCTCGGCCGCAGCGCCCACGGGCCGCGCGGCTGGCGGGCGACACGGCCTCACCCCTCCCGAAAGGCCAGGCGGCCAGGTCGGCACCCCGGCGTAGAATCGCCGGATGAGCGGAGTGGCCGCGAGCCGGGTATCCCGGGTCGCAACGGAGCGGGGCCTGAGCGGCCCGGTGCGCAGCACCACGAGCGGATGAGCAGGTCCTCGCCCACGCCGGTCCCCGAGCTCGGGCGCCGCGCGAAGAAGGCCGCGGCAGCGGTCGCGTCGGCGGCGACGGCCGCCAAGGACGCCGCACTCCTCGCCGCCGCCGACCTGCTCGAACAGCGTGCCGCCGACGTCCTCGCCGCCAACCAGGTCGACGTCGACGCCGCCGAGGCGGCCGGGCTCGAACCCGGACCCCTCGATCGCCTGCGCCTCACCGACGCCCGGATCGCGGGCATGGCCGACGGCCTGCGCGCCGTCGCCGGCTTGCCCGATCCGATCGGCGAGGTGCTCGACGGGTGGCGTCGCCCCAACGGTCTGAAGATCGAGCGGCGCCGCGTCCCCCTCGGTGTCGTGGCGATCATCTACGAGAACCGGCCCAACGTCACGAGCGACGCCGCCGGCATCTGCCTGAAGTCGGGCAACGCCGCCATCCTGCGCGGCTCCGCGGGTGCACTCCGGTCCAACCTCGCCATCGCCGACGTCCTGCGCGAAGGCCTCACCAAGGCGGGCCTGCCCGCCGACGCCGTGGTGCTGGTCGACGACGTGCGCCACGAGGCCGCGGTCGAGCTCATGCAGCTCACCGGCGTCGTCGACTGCATGATCCCGCGGGGTGGTCCGGCCCTCATCCAGAGCATCCGCGACCATGCGACCGTTCCCGTCATCATCGACGGCGACGGCAACTGCCACGTCTACGTCGACGTCGCCGCCGACCTCGACCGCGCGCTCGACATCGTCGTCAACGCGAAGACGCAACGCCCGAGCGTGTGCAACGCGGCCGAGTCGCTGGTGGTGCACGAAGCGGTGGCCGATGCCTTCCTACCGCGGGTCGCCGACGCGCTCGTCGAGCAGGGCGTCGAGCTGGTCGGCGATGCCGGCGCGCGCGCCGTGTCCCCGCGATGGGCGTCGCCACCGACGACGACTTCGGCCGTGAGTTCCTCGCGCTGAAGATGAGCGTGGCGGTGGTGCCGACGCTCGACGCGGCCATCGAGCACGTCAACCGGTACGGCTCGGGTCACACCGAAGCCATCCTCACCCACGACCTTTCCACCGCGGCCCGCTTCACCGACGAGATCGACGCGGGCACGGTGGTGGTCAACGCGTCGACGCGCTTCACCGACGGCGCCGAGTTCGGGTTCGGTGCCGAGATCGGCATCAGCACGCAGAAGCTGCACGCCCGGGGCCCCATGGCGTTGCGCGAGCTCACCACCTACAAGTACGTCGTGTGGGGCGACGGACAGATCCGCGACTAGACCACTCCCTCATGGCGCAACGTTTCGCATCGGTCGACGACGTCACCGCCCGGCTGCGCGGGGCCGACTACCTTGCCGACGCCGGCATCTCCGGAGTCGTCTACCTCGCCGACCGGCTCGAGAAGCCGGTGCTGGTCGAGGGTCCCGCGGGCGTGGGCAAGACCGAGCTGGCCAAGGGCATCGCCGAGGTCACCGGCGCCCGGATGATCCGTCTGCAGTGCTACGAGGGCCTCGACGAGGCCAAGGCGCTCTACGAGTGGAACTACAAGAAGCAGCTGCTCCGCATCCAGGTCGACAAGGGCCACGACGCCGAGTGGGAGGACGTCGAATCCGACATCTTCTCGGAGCCGTTCCTCCTCACCCGCCCGCTGCTCGAAGCCATCCGTTCGGAGGAGCCCGTCGTGCTCCTCATCGACGAGGTTGACCGCGTGGAGATCGAGACCGAGGCGTTGCTGCTCGAGGTGCTCTCCGACTTCCAGGTGTCGATCCCCGAGCTCGGCACGATCGTGGGCAACCAGCAGCGGCCGATCGTGCTGCTCACATCGAACAACACGCGTGAGCTGTCGGAGGCACTCAAGCGGCGCTGTCTCTACCTGCACATCGACTACCCCGACATCGAGCGCGAGAAGGAGATCGTGCGGGTGCGCGTCCCCGAGGTCGACGAGAACCTCGCCGACCAGATCGCGCGCGTGGTGCGTTCGATCCGCGCGCTGGAGCTGAAGAAGGCGCCGTCGATCTCGGAGACCATCGACTGGGCCCGCACGCTGCTCTACCTCGGCAAGTCCGAGATCGATCCCGTGGTCATCGGCGAGACGCTGCACGTGCTGCTCAAGTACCAGTCCGACATCACCAAGGCTCGCAAGGAGCTGCAGGTGCCCGACGTGGCGGGTTCGGTCTGAGCACTGCCGCCGCACCGTCGTCGGCTGCTCCGTCGCTGCTCGACGTCCTGCAGGGGTTCGTCCACGAGCTGCGCACCGCTGGCCTGCCGGTGTCGATGACCGAGAACCTCGACGCCATGCGCGCGATCGAGTACATCCCCATCGACGACCGCGACATGTTCAAGTCGGTGCTCAGCGCGACGCTGGTCAAGCACCACCGGCACCAGAAGGCGTTCGAGACCGTCTTCGAGGTCTACTTCTCGCTGTTCAGCGAAGGCGTGCAGGCCGAGGGCGACGACGCGCTCTCGGAGATCGACGAAGCCGCGCTCCAGGACGGCCAGGCGCAGGCCGGTGGTGGCGGCACGCCGCTGTCGCGCGAAGAGCTCATCGCCATGCTGCTCAACGCGCTGCAGTCGATGGATCGCGACGCGCTCCGCCGGCTGGCCGCCGCCGCGGTGCAGCAGTTCGCCGGCATGGAGCCGGGCCGGCCCGTCGGCGGCACCTACTACCTGTACCGCACGTTGCGGCAGCTCGACCTCGACGACCTCCAGGCCCGTCTGATGGCCGACGCCCGCGAGCGGGGAGAGGTCGACGAGGGTGAGCTCGCCGACCGGCTGGCCCACGAGGAGTTCCAGGCCCGGCTCAAGGAGCTGCGCGAGCTCATCGAGGAGGAGATCCGTCGCAAGCTCGTCGCCGACCGCGGCGTCGAGGCGATGGCGCGCACGCTGCGCAAGCCGCTGCCCGAGGACATCGAGTTCATGCACGCGTCGCGCGAAGAGATGCTGGCGCTGCAGCAGGCCGTCTACCCGCTGACGCGCGCGATGGCCGCCCGGCTCGCGCAACGCCGGCGTCGTCGCCACCGCGGCCACCTCGACTTCCGCAAGACGATCCGCGAGTCGCTGTCGTACGGCGGCGTGCCCGCCGACCCCAAGTTCAAGAACCCGCACCCCTCGAAGCCCGAGATCATGGTGGTCGCCGACATCTCGGGCTCGGTGGCGAGCTTCGCCCGCTTCACGCTGCAGTTCGTGTACGCGATGGCGAGCCAGTTCTCCAAGGTGCGCTCGTGGGTGTTCATCGACGGCATCGACGAGGTCACGCGGTTCTTCCAGGAGTCCGACGACGTGTCCGACGCGGTGCAGCGCGTCAACACGGAGGCCGACGTGATCTGGGTCGACGGCCATTCCGACTACGGCCACGCGCTGGAGACGTTCCACCAGCGCCACTTCCACGAGATCACGCCGAAGACGTCGATGATCCTGCTCGGCGACGCGCGCAACAACTACCACGCGTCGGAGGCGTGGGTCGTCGATGAGATGCGCAAGCGCGGCCGCCACGTCTACTGGCTCGACCCGGAGCCCCGCGGCTACTGGGACACCGGCGACTCGATCGTCTCCGAGTACGGCAAGTACTGCGACGGCGTCTTCGAGTGCCGCAACCTCCGCCAGCTCACCCAGTTCGTCGGCACCATCGCCGACGGATAGCGCCCGCTCACGAAGTTGCGTGACTCGGGCACACTCAGTGTGCCTGATCCGCCAAACTTCGGCCGAAGGGGTGCTACGTCAGGAGGGCCCAGGTGCGGTCGGCGATGGCGGCGATCGCGACGAGCTGGGCGCGCTCGCGTCGGCGGAAGGCGCGACCATCGCGTCCCACGAGCAGCGCGGCGCGGTGATCGGGGAGCGAGGCGACCGCGAGGTCGTCGGGCCCGGTGGTGCCGTCGGCGACGCGCGGCGAGGCCGCGGTGCCGGCGACCAGCGCGTCGAGCACCGACACCTCCGGAGGCTTCCCCGCGGCGGCGAGCGCGCCACCGTCGAGCAGCAGCGCACTCCAGTCGGCGAGGAACTCGGCCTGCACCTGGTCGACCAACGTGCGGTACAGCCCGTCGACGGTCGTCGCCGCGCACAACCTCGACGCCGACTCGAGCGCGTCGAGGCGGGGATCGGGGAAGTGCTCGATGGTGCGCACCTCCTCGACGCTCGCGCCGTCGACCTCTTCGATCTCGCGCACGAGCAGGTCGATGGCCACCGACTTGCGCAGGAGCACCGCGAACTCGTCGACCGCGACGTTGTCACCACGCTCGAGCACGTCGATGCCGACGATGTCGCCGTCGACCGCACCGATGCGCGAGGCGACGAGGCCGAGCGCACCAGGTCGATCGGGGAGCCACACGCGTACGAGGACGTGCGTGGGCGGCTCGAGGGCGTCACTCACGGGATCGATGCTACGGGGGGAGATGACGCGAATGTTTCGCCCCAGTGAAGACACGACACGCCCGTAGACTCCGCGCCGATGACGAGGCCCCGATGACCGAGGCGGCGGAACGCGTGGGTGTGTTCGGGGGAACGTTCGACCCCGTCCACTGCGGCCACGTCGTCGTGGCGACCGAGACCCGCTCGCAGCTCGGGCTCGACCACGTGCTGCTCGTCGTCGCCGGTGATCCGTGGCAGAAGCGCGGCCGCGTCGTCGCACCGGCGTCGGACCGCCTCGCACTCGCTGCCATCGCGGTCGAGCATCTCGACGGCGTCGAGGCCTCCGCGATCGAGATCGAACGCGACGCGCCGTCCGTCACCGCCGACACCCTGGAGGCGCTCACCGTGCCCGGCCGCGACCTCTTCGTGGTGCTCGGCGCCGACGCGGTCGCGAACATGGGCACGTGGCGGCGACTCGACGAGACCCGCCAACTCGCCACGGTCGTGGTCGTCGAACGTGCGGGCGACGTCCACCCCGAGCCGCCGGGTCCGGGGTGGCGAGTCGAGCGGGTCGGCATCCCCCGGCTCGACATCTCGTCGACCGACCTGCGCCAGCGCCTCCGCGAGGGCCGCCCGATCGACGGCCAGGTGCCCGAGGCCGTCGTGCGCGAGATCCACGGGCGGGGCCTCTACACTGACCGTGAATGACCTCGGAGCCCGCCGCTTGACCCCGTCGCCGGCCTCCGACGTCCCCGTGTCCGACGCCTACCGTCGAGCCGGGATCGCGGCCCACTCTGCCGACGAGAAGAAGGGCGAGGAGATCGCCGTCGTCGACGTCGGCGACATCATCTCGATCGCCGAGCTCTTCGTGTTCGTGAGCGCTCCCAACACGCGTCTCGTCCGCACGATCATCGACGAGATCGAGCTCGCGCTCAAGCTGTCCGACGACGAAGGCCCGCGCAGCGTCGAAGGTCTCGACGACGCCACGTGGGTGCTCATGGACTACGGCGACGTCATCGTCCACGTGTTCCTGTCGGAGACCCGCGCCTACTACGACCTCGATCGCCTCTGGGCCGACGCCCCCGTGGTCGAGTGGACCGAGCTCCCCACGCTCGCGGAGCGCGCGTGAGTCAACGCGCTTGATTCAGACGTCGAGGTAGGGACGCATGGGCACGGCGCGTTCGGCGAGGCCGGCCTTCAGCTCGTGGACCCCGACGTTGCGGTGAAGTCGGGGCGAGTAGAGGATCGAGCTGATGATCGCCGCCTGCGCGCCGCCCGCGGTGAGCCCGTCGGCGATGTGGTCGACGGTGCCGGCGCCACCCGACGCGATGACGGGCACGTTCACCGCGTCGGCGACCGCGCGCGTGATGTCGAGGTCGTAGCCCGACGCGGTGCCGTCGCGGTCGATGCTGTTGACGACGATCTCGCCCGCGCCCAGGTCTTCCCCCCGACGCACCCAGTCGAGGGCGTCGAGGCCGGTCGCGAGCCGCGCACCGTCGATGAACACCTCGTAGCCGCTCGGGACGCCGTCGCGGATCCCCACGTGCTTCACCTGCGTGCTCAACACCACGCACTGGCGTCCGAACGCGCGGGCGCCGTCGCGAATGATGTCGGGGTTGCGCACAGCCATCGAGTCGACGCTGATCTTCTCCGCGCCGGCCTTGAGCACCTCGAACATGTCGTCGACGTCGCGGATGCCTCCGCCCACCGTGAACGGCACGAACACGTGATGCGCGACGCGCCGCACGGTGTCGAGGTCGATCTTGCGCTTCTCGGCGCTCGCCTTGATGTCGTAGAAGACGATCTCGTCGATCTGATCGGCATAGAGCTGTTGCGCGAGCTCCTCGGCCGGCGCGACGTCGATGTTGTCCCGGAACTGCTGCGCCTTGGTGACGCGACCGTTCACGACGTCGAAGCACGCGATGAGCCGCTTGGTCAGCACGACCCGTCCCACTTCGCGAAGTTGCTCAGCAGCGCCAGACCGAGCGGTCCGCTCTTCTCGGCGTGGAACTGCGTGGCGACGACGTTGTCGCGCGCGACCACCGAGCAGAATTCGACCGTGTAGTCGGTGGTGCCGAGCGCGTCGGCGGGGTCGGCGGGCACGCAGTAGTAGGAGTTCACGAAGTAGAAGTGCCCCTCGTCCGACACGTCCGCGGTGAGCGGGTGCGCCCGCCCGAACCGCACCCGGTTCCAGCCGATCTGGGGCACGCGGCCGGTGTCCGGAAAGCGCCGTACCTGACCGGGGACCCAGCCCAGGCACTGCGTGTCGCCCTCCTCGCTGTGGTCGAACAGCACCTGGAGCCCGATGCAGATGCCGAGGAAGGGCACCCGGTCGCCCAGGACGCGGTCGCGGAGCGCGCCCACGAGGTCTTGCTCCACCAGCGAGTCGATGGTCGCGCCGGCGGCGCCGACGCCGGGCAGGACGATCCGCTCGGCGCGGGCGATCTCATCGGCACCGTCGACGAGGCGCGCGGGCAGGCCCAGGTGTTCCAGGGCATACAGCACGCTCGGTGCATTCCCGGCGCGGTAGTCGACGACGGACATCATCCGCGGCGAAGGGTAGCGAACGCCGACCCGCGCTCCGCGCTCGGCTCCCATTGCGTCTCCTACAGTGAGTGCTCGCTCAATCCGGCCCCCGGATCTTCCGATCATCTCTTCATGCGCACCCGTCGCCGCTTCCGCCTCGCGCTGCTCCTGGCGCCGGTGCTGCTGGTCGCGATCGCGCTGAGCGGCTGCCTCCCGCCGCCACCTCCAATGCCTCCTCCATCGGACGGATCGCCCGGTTCGGCGGGGGTGCCGGTCATGGGCCAATCGCGGCTCACCGCCGACCAGCTCGTGGCGTACTTCCAGAAGCGCGACCCGAGCTCGCTGCCGTACCGCGCCAGCGGCGCGACGCTCCAGCAGCTCGCGTCGATGTTCGTGACCGAGGGCAACCGCTACAACGTGCGTGGCGACATCGCGTTCGCCCAGTCGATCGTCGAGACCGCCTGGTTCAACTTCCCCGACTACGGGCTGGTCCGGACCTACAACAACAACTTCGCCGGCATCGGCGCGTGCGATTCGTGCGGCAACGGCTTCCAGTTCTCGAGCGCGCTCAACGGTGTGCGCGCGCAGCTGCAGCTCCTGCGCAACTACGCCGACCCCACCTCGCTCACCTCGAACATCCCCGACCCACCGGTCCCGGAGCTGTGGGGGAGCACTTCCGCGACTGCCGCGTACAACTTCGACCACTACTTCGCGAAGGGCGACGCGCCGCTCTGGAACAACATGGGCAACGGCAACTGGGCCACCGCGCCGAACTACGCCACCGTCGTGTTGCAGGTCTACAACCAGATGCTGACCGACAGCGGCCAGGCCGGGCAGTGCCCGCCCGACGGGCTGCTCTTCGGCCCGCTCACGGCCGCCGGTCCCTGCCCGGTGAGCCTGCGCCAACCGGGCCGGGCCATCGCGGCGACGCTGTCCGGCGGGTACTACCTGCTCAACGGCACCGGCACCGTCAGCACGTACAACGGCGCGCCGTCGTTCGGGTCGCCGCCATTGGCCGACACCGACGCGTTCCGCGACATCGACGTCATGCCCGACGGACAGGGCTACGTCGTGCTCGACCAATACGGACTGGTCTACAAATTCGGCAGCGCGACCTCGCCGTCGACGGTCGGCTCGCTCTCGATGGGCTACTACCCGGGCCAGGACGCCGCCCGTTCCATCGCGGTGATGCCCGACGGCCAGGGCTACCTGATCCTGCTGGCCGACGGCACCATCCTGAAGTTCGGGTCGGCAGCCACGGGGGCGATCGGCGCGCTCGGCAGCCTCATCTGGCCCGGCGGCGACATGGCCCGCTCGATCGCGGTCATGCCCGACGGCCAGGGCTACCTCGAGCTGGACAAGCACGGTGGCGTGGCGAAGTTCGGCAGCGCCCTCCAGGGAGCCGTCGGTGCCGGATCTACTCCGAATTGGGGAGTCGACCTCGCCCGCGACATCACCATCGTCTCCGCGTTCAAGGCTGCGTTCGGCTACTACGTGCTCGCCGCCTGGGGGAACGTCTCCGCCACCAGCGGGCTGGCGGCGCACACCAATCCCGCGGCGACGTTGTTCTTCGACCGCTGGCGCGGGATCGCGATCTACGGCGGGAAGCCGTTGCTCGTGCGCAACGACGGCACGACGCAACTCACGAACTGAGCAGCACCACCGAGCGCAGCACCTCGCCGCGCTCCATCTTGTGGAACGCGTCTTCGACCATGTCGAGGGGGATGGTCTCGCTGACGAAGCGGTCGAGGTCGAGTCGGCCCTCGAGGTACAGGTCGATGAGCATCGGGAAGTCGCGCGACGGCAGGCAGTCGCCGTACCACGACGGCTTCAGCGCGCCGCCCCGGCCGAAGAACTCGATCATCGGCAGCTCGATCTTCATCGTCGGGTCGGGCACGCCCACCTGCACCACGGTGCCGGCGAGGTCGCGCGCGAAGAACGCCTGTTGGAGCACCTCCGGACGCCCGACCGCTTCGATGCAGACGTCGGCGCCGTTGCCGTCGGTGAGCGCACGGATCGCCTCGATGGGGTCGGACTCGCTCGAGTTGACAGTGTGGGTGGCGCCGAACTCCTCGGCCCACGCGAGCTTCCGGGGGTCGACGTCGACCGCGATGATCGGGTTGGCCCCGGCCAGGCGCGCGCCGGCGATCGCGGCATTGCCGACACCGCCGCACCCGAACACCGCGATGCTGTCGCCCCGGCCGACGTCGCCGGTGTACATCGCGGCGCCGAGTCCGGCCATCACCCCGCACCCGAGTAGGCCGGCGGTCTCGGGCTTGGCGGCGGGATTCACCTTGGTGGCCTGACCGGCGGCGACCAACGTCCGCTCGGCGAATGCGCCGATGCCCAGGGCGGGGCTGAGCTCGGTGCCGTCGGCGAGCGTCATCTTCTGCGTCGCGTTGAAGGTCGCGAAGCAGTACCACGGGCGCCCGCGGCGACAGGCGCGGCAGGTGCCGCAGACTGCGCGCCAGTTGAGGATGACGAAGTCGCTGGGTTCGAGGTCGGTGACGTCGGGACCCACCGACTCCACCACGCCCGCGGCTTCGTGGCCGAGGAGGAACGGGAAGGCGTCGTTGATCGCACCCTCGCGGTAGTGCAGGTCGGTGTGACACACCCCGCACGCCTGCACGGTGACGCGCACCTCGCCCGCACCGGGATCGGGCACCACGATGTCGCGCACCTCGACCGGCGCGCCCTTGGCGAGCGCGACCACACCCTTCACGGTTGTTGCTGCCATGCCGCCTGTCTAGCGGACGCGCAAGCGGGCCCGCACCGGGCGGTGGTCGGAACCGACCTCGGGGAGCACCTCGTGGTCGACGACGTCGAAGGCGTCGCCCGACCGCACGAGGATGTGGTCGATCTGGCTGTGGGGCCGGCGGGCGGGCCAGGTGCGGCCGCGCACGGTGCGGGTCCACCCGGGGAGGAACGCGGTCACCCCGGGTCCCCAGAAGTTGCAGTCGCCCGCGACGATGGCCGGCCGACCGCCGTTCGGGAGTTGGGGGGCGAGCCGCCGGAGCTGGATCGGCGGGCCGTACGGGAGGCGCGAGGTGAGGTGGACGCCGACGAGGTCGACCAACGTGTCACCGACGTCGAGGACGAGGTGCAAGCCGCCGCGTTCGGGAGTGTGGTCGTTGACCACCGTCCCCACGGGGAGCCGACCCCTCACCTCGGCAGGGATGCGGCTGAGGACAGCGAGACCAACGGTGCCGAGACCGTTGCGATCTCGGGGGATGTGCGGCCACGGGTCGAGCCTCGCCCGCCCGAACGGCAGCTCGAACACCTCCGCGCCGATCTCGTCGCCGACGCGTCGCACCGCCGCGGTGCCGCCGTCGGGCGTCCACGACTCCTGCACGACGATCACGTCGGCGTCGAAGCCGTGCAGCACGGCTTCGAGGTCGTAGGGGTCGCACACCCCGTTGCGCCGGGCACGCAGGCCGGCATGGCAGTTGAAGCTGGTGATCTTCAGCTCGGGCATGGGCTCATCATCCGGGGAAGGTGTCACGGTAGGGGTTCAGGCCGCCGGAAGCCGCACCCGCAGCCGCGCGCCGCCGAGCGGAGCGTCCTCGATCACCACCGTGCCCCCATGGTGCTCCGCGATGGCGCGAACCATCGATAGACCGAGCCCGAGTCCGCCCGCGTCGCCGCGCCCGACCGTCGTCGAGCCGGGTGAACCGCTCGAACACGAGCTCGCGGTCGGCGGGCGCGATGCCGGGGCCGTCGTCGTCGACGGTGAGCTCGACGCTGTGGTCGTCGGTGACCAGGCCGACCGCGACGGTCGAAAGGGCATGGCGGGCCGCGTTGTCGAGCAGGTTGCGGACCACACGTTGCAACTGATCGCGACGTCCGTGCACGCGCCCGGCCGAGACCCGGGAGGTGTCGACCGGGACGCGCCGTTGCTGCACGGTGTCGTCGAGGACGAGCTCGTCGAGGTCGACGTCCGGCAGGCTGTCGAGTGGTGCGGGGCCTTCGGCCTCATCGAGGCGCGCGAGGTCGAGCAGCTCGCTCACCGTGTCCTCCATGCGGACGTCCTCGACCAGCGCGCGCTGCGCCACCGCCGGCCAGTCGGCGCGGTCGGGGTTGTGCAGCGCCACCTCGAGGTTGGTGCGGATGGACGCGAGCGGGCTGCGCAGCTCGTGCGACGCGTCCGACACGAACTGCCGCTGCTTGTGTGCCGACGCCTCGAGCCGGTCGAGCATGGCGTTCATCGTGCGCGCAAGGCGTCCTACCTCGTCGTCGGTGTCAGGTTCGGGCACGCGCCGGTGCATGGTGGTGCCGGTGATCTCCTCGGCCTCGGCGCGGATGGCCTCGACGGGCTTGAGCGCGCGGCCGGTGAAGTACCACGCCGCGAGCGCGACGAGCAGGATCATCCCGGGCACGGCGAACAGCAGCACGTGCGTCACCGAATCGACGGTGCGGTTCACGGTCGCGGTCGACTGTTGTGACACGAGGGTGATCCGTCCGACCTGGGTGTCGACTTGCCGTTGCGCTTCCTCGAAGTCGCCGCGGTCGGGGGGCTGCTCTTGACAGACCGCTATGCGACTGGGTTGGACGAAGCAGACTTGCTGTGGCTTGGGGGTCAGTTCGCCGCGGTTGATCTTCCGTTGCAGCGCGTCGAGTTGCGCCTGGTTGGTCTCCTCGATGCGGTCGACGAGATCGTTGTGTACGAGTCGCACAAGCCCGAACGCGGCGGCGCTGATCGTGATCGCAAAGGCGAGGGTCGCGATGATCGTGAGCCGGACACGAACCGTCTGCGGGAACCAACTTCGCTTCGGTGGCGTCTCCGCGTCAGGCATCGGGGAGGAGCTGGTAGCCCGCGCCGCGCACGGTCTTGATGGTCTCGACGCCGAAGGGCGCGTCGATCTTCTTGCGCAGGTAGCCGACGTAGACCTCGACGACGTTCGGATCGCCTGCGAAGTCGATCCCCCACACGTGGTCGAGGATCTCGGCCTTGGACGCGACGTTGCCGTCCTTGCGCACGAGGTACTCGAGCAGCGCGAACTCGCGCGCAGTCAACCGGATGTCGGTCTCCTGGCGACGGCATCGTCGCGCGCCGGGGTCGAGCTCGAGCGACCCCACCGTGAGCACCGCGGGACGCGGCGGCGCGCCGCGCCGTATGAGTGCGCGCAGACGCGCGAGCAGCACCACGAACGAGAACGGCTTCGAGAGGAAGTCGTCGGCACCCGTGTCGAGCGCCTCGGCCTCGTCGTACTCGCCGTCCTTCGCGGTGAGGATCAGGATCGGTGTCCATACCCCTTCGTCGCGCAGCGTGCGGCACACCTTGTAACCGTGCATGCCGGGGAGGAGGACGTCGAGGACGATGGCGTCGTAGGACCCTTCCCTCGCCCGCCACAGGCCGTCGGGTCCGTCGTGGGCGACGTCGACGTCGAAGCCCTCCGCGGTCAGACCGTCGGCCACCGCGGCCGCGAGCAGCTCTTCGTCTTCGACCACCAATACGCGCACGACCCGAATTGTGCCGGTCCCGGAGCGATCACGCTGCACGTTCGCTCAGCGACCTCTCAGGCAGCTCGCGCACCCGGTGCACGGGCAGTGGCCGAATCCGGGGTAGCATGGGCGTCCAGCGAGCAGAACTCCCGCCCCCTGTTTCGGGTGAGAGGGCTCGCGGGTCCTTCCTCTTCGTCACACGCTTGCGTCGCGGCACCGAGGTTCGACCCACCGCCACCGGAATGCGCAGGGTGGCGGCAACCCGTGCCGATCCGACGAAAGCGAGTACGAACCCAATGACCGCAACGTTCGCGGGCCTCGGCCTGCATGCCGACCTGGTCGCGGCCCTGGCGCGCCAGGGCATCACCGA
This sequence comes from uncultured Actinomycetes bacterium, assembly GCA_963841415.1. Lineage (GTDB taxonomy): Bacteria > Actinomycetota > Acidimicrobiia > IMCC26256 > DASPTH01 > DASUAS01. Next base: position 310,300 of record CAWJCN010000001.1, read on the forward strand.
GCCCTTTCCGATCCAGGAGCTCACCATCGCCGACGCCCTCGCCGGGCGCGACGTGCTGGGCAAGGCCAAGACGGGCTCGGGCAAGACCCTGGCTTTCGGTCTCCCGCTGCTGGGCCGCATCGGCAAGGCCGACCCCCGCCGCCCCCGCGCCCTGATCCTCGTCCCCACCCGTGAACTGGCGACGCAGGTCACCGGCGCGCTCCGGCCGCTCGGCGAGGTGCGCGACCGCAAGGTGCGCGCGGTCTACGGCGGCGTGTCGATGGACCCGCAGGTCACGGCGCTGCAGAAGGGCGTCGACGTCGTCGTCGGCACGCCCGGCCGCCTCATCGACCTGTTGGAGCGCAAGGAGCTGTCGCTCGAGGCGGTCGAGGTGCTCGTCGTCGACGAGGCCGACCGCATGGCCGACATGGGCTTCATGCCCCAGGTCCAGAAGATCCTCTACGGCATCACGTCGGAGCACCAGACGATGCTGTTCTCGGCGACGCTCGACGGTGCGGTCAAGCGCCTGGTCGACCGCTACATGAACCACCCTGTGTCGCACGAGGTCGGCGAGGACGAGCCGACCGTCGACGAGATGGACCACGTCTTCCTCGCCATCCACCAGATGGACAAGGTGAAGGTCGCGGCCGCGATCGCGTCGGGCGTCAATCGCACCATGATGTTCATGCGCACCAAGCGCGGCGCCGACCGCCTCGTCACGCAGCTGCAGCGTGAGGGTGTGCGCGCCCTCGCCATCCACGGCGACCTGCGCCAGGCCGCGCGGGAACGAGCGCTGGCCGACTTCATGGCCGGGAAGGTCGGCGTGCTGGTCGCCACCGACGTCGCCGCGCGCGGCATCCACGTCGACGGCGTCGACGTCGTGATCCACTTCGATCCCCCCGAGGACGAGAAGGCCTACCTGCACCGTTCCGGCCGGACCGCGCGAGCGGGGGAGAGCGGCGTCGCCGTCACCCTCATGCTCTGGAACCAGGAGAACGAGATCCGAGTGATCCAGCGCCGCCTCGGCCTCCAGATCCCGGTGGTCGAGATCTTCTCCAACGACCCCCGTCTGCTCGACCTCCCCAACTTCGCCGCCGACCGCGTCCCCGCCTGACCCGCTCCCTTCCCATTTGGCGTGGCTCGTGTGCCACTACGGCACACCAACCACGCCAAAACGATGGGGGCGGCGGACGACGCACGCGCGACGATGGGCGCCATGAGCCGCATCTCCCGTCGCGTCGGCGCCATCACCGAGTCCGCCACCCTCGCCGTCGACGCGAAGGCCAAGGCCCTGCAGGCCGCGGGGGAAGACGTCATCGGCTTCGGCGCCGGTGAGCCGGACTTCCCGACGCCCGCGCACATCGTCGCGGCGGCGGTGGCCGCGTGCCGCGACCCGAAGAACCACAAGTACACGCCGGCGGCGGGCCTGCCCGAGCTGCGCGCGGCCATCGCGGCCAAGACCGAACGCGACTCCGGCTACGTCGTCGAGCCCAGTCAGGTGGTCGTGACCGTCGGCGGCAAGCACGCGGTCTACAACTCGTTCCAGACGCTGCTCGACCCGGGTGACGAGGTGATCCTCCCCGCGCCCTACTGGACCACGTACCCGGAAGCGGTCGCCCTCGCCGAGGGTGTGCCGGTCGAGGTGTTCGCGCCGGAGTCGGCGGGGTTCCGTGTGACGGTCGAACAGCTGGAAGGGGCCCGCACGCCGCGCACGAAGGTGCTGCTGTTCGTGTCGCCGAGCAACCCCACCGGCGCGGTCTACCCGCGCGACGAAGTCGAGGCCATCGGGCGGTGGGCGCTCGAGCACGGCATCTGGGTGCTCACCGACGAGATCTACGAGCACCTCACCTACGGCGGGCACGAGTTCACGTCGATGCCGGTCGTCGTGCCCGAGCTCGCCGAGCAGTGCGTCGTGCTCAACGGCGTCGCGAAGACCTACGCCATGACGGGTTGGCGCGTCGGCTGGATGATCGGACCTGCCGACCTCACCAAGGCGGCGATCAACCTCCAGTCGCACCAGACGTCGAACGTGCCCAACGTCAGCCAGCGCGCCGCGCTCGCCGCGGTCAGCGGTGACCTCGACGCGGTCGCCGAGATGCGAGCGGCGTTCGATCGCCGGGGCCGGGTGATGCACGAACTGCTCACCGCCATCCCCGGCGTCACCTGCCTCGAGCCGCAGGGCGCGTTCTACTGCTTCCCGTCGTTCGAGGGTGTCCTCGGACGCGAGATCGGCGGCCGCACGCCCACCACCACGCTCGAGCTGTGCGAGGTCATCCTCGAACAGGCGCGCGTCGCGATCGTCCCCGGCGAGGCGTTCGGCGCGCCCGGCTACGCCCGGCTGAGCTTCGCGCTGGCCGACGACGCCCTCGTCGAGGGTGTGGAGCGCATCGCCAAGCTGCTGACGCGCTAGCCTCCTGCGAGGTCTGGCGCCGCTCTGGAGGGCAGCAAATGCGCAGCACCACGTTCGGCGCGTTCCGCGTCATCTTTGCCGGGGCGGCCGCAACGGCGCTGGCCATCGGTCTGTCCGTCGTCGCGGCGGGGGCCGGAGTCGTTCCGATCGGAGCCGCGCCGTTGACGATCGTGAAGACGGTGAGCGGTCCCGTACCGGCCGGCACCACCTTCACCGCGACGATCGCCTGTGACGACGACATCATCGTGGACGGTGGCAGCGGCACCGACACCGCGACGGTCGATTTCGCCGCCGACGGCCAACCCACGACGCCCGACACGCTCAACTTCGAGGGACCGGGCAGTTGTACCGTCACCGAGTCCGCGACCGGTGGCGCTGCCACGACGACCTACGCGTGCGAGGGAACGGTCCCAGCCGAGGAGGTACCCGCACCGGAAGGTGGCTTCTCGGCTCAGCAGGTCGAGGAGCCGATCTGTCCGAGCGCCGGGCCGCAGGCGCAACCGATCTCGGTGAACATCGAGTTCGAGGACCAGACCGCGACGGTCACCATCGCCAACACGTTCGTCGAGCCGACGCCGCAGCCCGCGGCCGAGGTAGTCGCGCAGCCCGCGTTCACCGGTTGAACGTTCCGGGTCGCGCCCGGGGACGCGCCTAGCCTCACACTGATGAAGCGCGTCCTCGTGAGCGAGCAGCTCGCCGACAGCGGTCTCGAAGCGATGCATGCCGCGGGCCTCGAGGTCGACGTCCGCCTCGGGCTGTCGCCGTCGGAGCTTCTCGACGCCGTGCGCGGCGCGGCGGCGATCGTCATCCGCAGCGCGACGCACGTGACGGCGGAGGTGCTCGAGGCGGCCGACGAGCTCGTGGTCGTCGGGCGGGCCGGGATCGGCCTCGACAACGTCGACGTCCAGGCCGCCACCCGGCGCGGCGTGATGGTGGTGAACGCGCCCCAGTCGAACGTGCTGTCAGCCGCTGAGCACACGATCGCACTGCTGCTCGCGCAGGCGCGCAACGTGCCCCAGGCCGACCGCGACCTGCGCAACGGCCAGTGGAACCGCACCCGCTGGGAGGGCGTCGAGCTCCACAACAAGACGCTGGGGATCGTCGGCCTGGGCCGGGTCGGCGTGCTCGTCGCGCAGCGCGCCAACGCGTTCGGCATGCAGCTCGTGGCCTACGACCCCTACGTGAGTCCCGAGCGCGCTCGCCAACTCGGCGTCGATCTCGTGGCGACGGTCGAAGAGCTGGTGCGGCGCGCCGACTTCCTCACCGTCCACCTGCCGAAGACCCCCGACACCGTCGGGCTCATCTCCGCCGAGTTGCTGACGCACGCCAAGCCGTCGCTGCGGGTCGTCAACACGGCGCGGGGCGGCATCGTCGACGAAGCGGCGCTGGCCGATGCGGTGCGCGACGGTCGTATCGCCGGCGCCGCCCTCGACGTGTTCGTGCAGGAGCCGACCACCGAGTCGCCGTTGTTCGAGTTCGACAGCGTCGTCGTCACCCCACACCTCGGCGCGTCCACGGTCGAGGCGCAGGACAAGGCGGGCCAGACCATCGCCGAGCAAGTCGTGCTCGCGCTGCACGGAGAGTTCGTGCCGTTCGCGGTGAACCTCGCCGCCACCGAGGCCAGCGCGACCGTGCAGCCGTACATGCCGCTCGCGGAACGACTCGGGCGGCTGTTCACGTCGGTCGCCGGTGGCACCGTCGACGCGCTCGAGATCTCCTACGAGGGGCAGATCGCCGACTACGACTGCCGCGTGCTCACGCTGTCGGTGCTCAAGGGCGTCCTCGGTCCCGTGGTCGACGAGCCCGTGTCGTTCGTCAACGCGCCCCAACTGGCGGAGGAGCGCGGGCTCGTCGTGCGCGAGACGACGTCGTCGTCGGCGCGCGACTACGTGAACCTCATCGAGCTGCGCGGTCACACGACCGATCGCGCGACGCACGTCGCCGGCACGCTCTACGGGAAGAACGACGCGCCGCGCATCGTCGCCATCGACGACTACATCGTGGAGCTCCCGCCATCGAGCCACATGCTGGTGGTGCGCAACGAGGACCGCCCCGGCATGGTCGCCCGGGTCGCCACCATCCTCGGCATCGAGCACGGCATCAACATCGACGAGATGGATCTCGGCAAGGGCCCGGCCGGCGACGCGTCGCTCATGCTCCTCGCCACGTCCACGCCGGTCCCGCACGAGGTCGTCGCCGAGCTGCGAGCCACCGAAGGCGTCGTCGACGCCCGCGCCATCGAATTGGACTAGCTGTTCCCCGTCGTTCGCTGCCGCTCACTCCGTCCCAGCGGTCGATGACCGGCGGAGCCGGATCACCGACCGGGCGGGGCGAGTCGGTGCGTCAGTTCTTCGACGCTCGCAGGCCGTCGGCTTCGGCGGCTTCGGCGGAGAGGTAGCAGCGGTCGGGCTGGGTGCGGGCGTAGTTGGCGCCGCCGGGGACGTGGTAGATGCCGCTGGCCATCTTCGCCTTCACCGGGTGGTTCGCCGGGCACGCGCCCGACTCGGCCGGCTCGATCCAGGGGACGGTTGCGTCGGGCGCGGGCTGGGGCGGGAACGGGAAGGGCTGCGGCTCCCACGCCGGGCCGGTTTCGGTGCGGACCGGCACCGTGCGCCAGACCGCGTAGGCGACGCCGGCGAGCACGCCGAGCCCGAGCACGCGTCGTGTCGTCTTCCGCATCCGAGGATTGTCGCGCGCCGCGCGGCCGGGTCCGCGGCATTGTTGTTGACTCGCGCGGTTCCGTCTGGCATGATTGTTGGTTCATGACGAAGGAACTGCGCACCCAGAGCCTCCTCCTTACGTAGCTGCGAGCACCCGCTTCGGTGCTCGCGGACGCCTCCTCGTGCCTCAGGGCCGAGGAGGTTTTTCGTTGCCGGAAAGACTCGATCTCCGCACGACCCACCAGAAAGAGCAGAGCCATGAGCGATCAGGTCAAGATCTTCGACACTACGTTGCGGGACGGCGAGCAGTCGCCCGGCATCTCGCTCGACGTGGGCGAGAAGCTCGAGATCGCGGAGCAGCTCGGGCGTCTCGGCGTCGATGTCATCGAGGCCGGCTTCCCGATCGCCAGCCAGGGCGACTTCGAGGCGGTCGAGGCGATCAGCAAGGCCGTCCACGGTTCGACCATCGCGGCGCTCTCGCGCACCGCGTTCAAGGACGTCGACCGGGCGTGGGAGGCGGTGCGTCACGCGGCCAAGCCGCGCATCCACGTCTTCATCGCGACGTCGCCGATCCACATGAAGAAGAAGCTGCGCATGACGCCCGAGCAGGTGAAGGAGGAGACGGCGGGCGCCGTCGCCCGGGCCAAGGGCTACTGCGACGACGTCGAATTCTCGCCCGAGGACGGCAGCCGCTCCGACGTCGACTTCCTCGTAGCGGTGTGCCAGCTCGCGGTGACCAACGGTGCCACCACGCTGAACATCCCCGACACGGTCGGCTACGGCGTTCCCGAGGAGTACGCGGCGCTGATCCGTCACGTCATCGAGAACGTCGAGGGCGACTTCCAGGTGTCGACGCACTGCCACAACGACCTGGGGCTGGCCGTGGCCAACTCGCTCGCTGGCGTGGTCGCCGGTGCGCGCCAGGTGGAGTGCGCGGTGAACGGTCTCGGCGAGCGGGCGGGCAACGCGGCGCTGGAAGAGATCGTCATGGCGCTGCGCACGCGTGCCGACTACTTCGGTGCCGCGCACACCACGGTGAAGACCGAGGAGCTGGCGCGTACGTCGCGGCTCGTGTCTCGTCTGACCGGCTACCCGGTGCAGTACAACAAGGCGATCATCGGTCGGAACGCGTTCGCCCACGAGGCCGGCATCCACCAGCACGGTGTGCTCGAAGACCGCGAGACGTACGAGATCATCGACGCGTCGACGGTCGGCCAGGAAGCGGCGCAGATCGTCCTGGGGAAGCACTCGGGCCGGCACGCGTTCGCCGACTCGCTCGAGAAGATGGGCCTGCACGTGCAGGGTGACGCGCTCAACCAGGCGTTCACCCGCTTCAAGGAGCTGGCCGACCGCAAGGTGGAGATCACCGAGCTCGACCTCGAGGCGATCGTCGCCGAGGAGCTCGGCGTCGGCACGGTGCATCGCTTCACGATGGTGAGCCTCGATCTGCACGGCGGCACCAGCGCGATGCCCACCGCGCGCGTCGTGCTGACCGACGGTGACGGCAAGGTCGACGCCGACGGCGAAGGCAACGGCATGATCGACGCCGCCTTCGAGGCCATCGGCCACGCCACCGGTGTCGACGGCACGGTGCTCGACTTCAAGGTGTCGTCGGTGACGAAGGGCGGCGACGCGCTCGGTGACGTGGTGGTGCAGCTCGAGGTCGACGGCCTGAAGGCGTCGGGTCGCGGCGTCGCCACCGACGTCGTCGAGGCGTCGGCGCGTGCGTACCTCGCGGCGGTCAACAAGATCGTGCGGCTGCGCGAGCGTCCCGACCGGCGCGCGGTGGAGGAAGTCGGCCCGTAGGGGAATGGCCCGGCGCGTTCGCGGCGTCAACCGGTAGCGTCGACGTTCGTGTCTGCGACGAGCTCCGAGCCCCTGATCCAGGGCGTCGACATCACCAAGCGGTTCGGCAGCTTCGTCGCGGTCGACGGCATCGACTTCCGCGTCGAGCCCGGCGAGGCGTTCGGGTTCCTGGGTCCCAACGGTGCCGGCAAGACCTCGACCATGCGCATGGTGGGGTGCGTGTCGACGCCCACGAGCGGCGAGCTGCGCATCCTCGGCATGGATCCCGAGGTCGACGGTCCGCGCATCCGCGCCCGTCTCGGCGTCGTGCCGCAAGAGGACAGCCTCGACACCGAGCTCACCGTCTTCGACAACCTCTTGATCTACGGGCGCTACTTCGACCTGCCCCACGCGGAGATCCGCCGTCGCGGTGAGGAGCTCTTGGAGTTCATGCAGCTCACCGAGCGGCGCAACGACCTCGTCGATCCGTTGTCGGGGGGCATGAAGCGCCGCCTCACCATCGGGCGTGCACTGATCAACCAGCCCGACCTCCTCCTGCTCGACGAGCCGACGACCGGCCTCGACCCCCAGGCACGCCACTTGTTGTGGGACCGCTTCTACCGACTGAAGCGCGAGGGCGTGACCATGGTGCTCACCACGCACTACATGGAGGAAGCGGAGCAGCTCTGCGATCGTCTGGTGATCATGGACGGCGGGAAGATCGTCGCCGAGGGTTCGCCGCGCGAGCTCGTGGCGCGGCACGCGACGCGGGAGGTCGTCGAGCTGCGCTTCACGACGCCCGAGGAGCGCGACCGCGCGCTGCCGCCGCTGGCGGACTTCGGCGAGCGGATCGAACCGCTCACCGATCGCGTGCTCGTCTACACGCAGGACGCGGGGAAGGTCGTCGCGCTCGTCACCGACGGCGAGCTGCGTCCGGAGTCCGTGTACGAGCGACGGGGCACGCTCGAGGACGTCTTCCTCATCCTGACCGGCCGCACCCTGGACGACTGACATGGCCGCGACGCCGCTTGCACTGCGGATCGTCGAGAAGGAGTGGGTCGCGTGGCGCCGGCTCTGGAAGGCGTCGATCTTCCAGGCGACGATCTCGCCGCTGCTGTTCCTGGCTGCGATGGGGCTCGGGCTCGGCGACCTGGTCAACAAGGGATCCGGTGGTGTCAACGGCGTCGACTACCTCGTGTTCGTCACGCCCGGCCTGATGGCCGCGAGCGCCATGATGCAGGCTTCCGGGGAGTCGATGTGGCCGGTGCTGGGTGGCGTGAAGTGGCTGCGCACCTATCACGCCGCGGTGTCGACGCCGGTGAGCGCGGGCGCGGTGTTCGCCGGTCACGTCACGTGGACGTGCTTGCGCGTGTTGCTGTCGGTGACGGTCTTCCTCGCGGTCGCGACGATCCTCGGCGGGGTGCCGTCACTGTGGGGCGTGCTCGCGATCCCGGCGGCGGTGCTCGGCGCGTCGGTGTTCGCCGCCGCGCTCAACGGCTACGCCGTCACGCAGGAGAGCGACATCCCCTTCGCCGTCATCCTGCGCATCGGGATCTTCCCGCTGTTCCTCTTCTCGGGGACGTTCTTCCCGACCAGCCGGCTGCCCGACTGGCTGCAGCCGGTGTCGTGGTTCTCGCCGCTGTGGCACACGGTCGAGCTGTGCCGAGCCGCGACGACGGGGAGCCAGCCGTCGGCCGGCTCGATCGCCGGGCACGTGGCGTTCCTCGTGGCCTGCCTCAGCGCCGGTTGCTGGTGGGGTGTGCGCCGATTCCGTCAGGCATTGACGACATGATCGCGGCGATCGCGGTGAAGGAGGCCGGGCGGCGGCGCAGCGGTCGCGCGAGCGGGAGCAGCGGGCGGGCGATGCGCGTCGTCGAGCGCAACACGCTGGCGTACCGGCGGATGTGGCTGGCGTTCGTCACCGGGCTCGTCGAGCCGCTGCTCTTCCTCCTGTCGATCGGCATCGGTGTGGGTGGGCTGGTGGGGAAGGTGCCCGGGCCCGGTGGGCAACCGATCGCGTACGACCAGTTCGTCGCGCCGGGGTTGATGGCGGCCGCGGCGATGAACGGCGCGGTGCTCGACACGACGTTCAACTTCTTCTTCAAGTTCAAGTACGCGCACACCTACGACGCGATGCTGGCGACACCGCTCGAGGTCGGCGACATCGCTCAGGGCGAGCTGACGTGGGCGCTGATCCGCGGTGGTGTGTACTCGGCCGTCTTCCTCGTGACGATGGTGATCATGGGCCTGGTGGGCTCGTGGTGGGCGCTGCTCGCGCTGCCGGCGGCGCTGCTGGTGTCGTATGCCTTCGCGGGTGCGGGCATCGCCGCGACCACCTTCATGCGATCCTGGACCGACTTCGACTTCGTGAACCTCGCGCTGATTCCGATGTTCCTGTTCGCGGCGACGTTCTTCCCGCTCTCGCAGTACCCGACCGGGCTGCAGTGGGTCGTGCGCTGCACGCCGCTCTACCAGGGCGTCGCGCTCGAGCGCGGCCTCACCACCGGCCAGCTCACCTGGACGATGCTCCTGAACGTCACCTACCTCGTCGTCCTGGGCACCGTCGGCCTGAGGATCGCCACCCACCGCCTGAAGAAACTGCTGCAGCCGTAGTCCCCCGCCGAAGTTGCGTGACCCGGGCACATCAGATGTGCCGGATCCGTGGAGCTTGGTGGGTCACGCAGCGCGATCGCGGATTCGGCGGATCACGGACGCCAGACGAGTGGCGTTGTTCTTCACATCGTCGATGGTCGCGATGACAGGCGTGAAGCCGAGCGCGGTGATCGCATTGCGACGGGCGCTGTCGCGCAGCAACGCCGCCCGGCCCGTGTGCTCTTGGACGCTGTCGTACTCGATCACGATCCGCCACTGGGGATACGCGAGATCGCAGCGCGCCACCGTGCGTCCGTCGGTGTCCAGAACGACGAACTGCAGTTCTGGCTCGGGGAGACCGTGGCTCACGAGCGCATGTGCGAGCTGACGCTCGGGCGGGCTCTCGGGCGTCACCGCGCCTTCAGCGCGTCGCGCCATCACACGATGAAACCGTGCAGCGCCGCGACGCCCTCGCGTCGCCAGACGCCGTTCGGCCTCGACGAGCCGCCCATGGTCGATCTGGTCGCGGCTGAGAGCCCGGTCGATCGCCACGTCAACGATCACGTCAGACGTACAAGCGCACAGGTCGACGATCGTCCGTTCGATCGACGTCGTCGGGATCCCGTCGACGACGTCCTTGTCGATGTCCTCGAGCAGGAGGGATTCGTGCACGACCAGTCGGGCGTGTTGCTTGCGCTCCCACCGCGGGGTGATGAGTTCGGCCCGCTTGAACAGACCACCTGGGAGGTCCCAGAGCGCGGCCGCCGAGCGGTGTGATGCCACGCCGTTCCCGGCAAGACACGCGGCCAGCAGGTTGCTGCGCCAGCTGTGGGGGAGTCCACCGATCCGATAGACACCCGTGTACGGCGACTCCCATCGCCCGGTGCGGAGTCGCCATTGGCGTTGTCGTCTGGTCATCCCGATCTCGTCGACCTGGGCCCGTGTGACGAGGCCGTGCTGTCGTTGCGCGAGTTCAGCGATCGCGCGATCGGTGGAAGCGGTCAGTGAAGGTTGCGGTTCCATGGCCGCGACTCAACCACGAGCATGTGACAGGCATCGCGCTCCGCAAGCTTGGCGGATCGGGCACAACAGATGTGCCCGAGTCACGCAACCTCGCAAAGGAGGCTACGCCGGAATTCTTGGGGTGTAGGTGGGGCGGGTCGCTTCGAAGGCGTCGATGGCGGCGGTGTGGCGGAGGGTGAGGCCGATGTCGTCGAGGCCCTCGAGCAGGCGGTAGTGGTGGAAGTCGGAGAGGTCGAAGGGCTCGTCGAGGTCGATCGCGGGGACCGCGACGCGCCGGTCGACGACGTCGATGACGATCTCGATGGTCGGGTCATCTTCGACGGCCTGCATGATCTTGGTGACGACGTCGGCGGGCAGCTCCACCGGCAGCAGCCCGATCTTCAGGCAGTTGTTCCGGAAGATGTCGGCGAACCGGGGCGAGATCACGGCTCGGAACCCGTAGTCCTCGAGCGCCCACGGCGCGTGCTCCCGCGACGACCCGGTCCCGAAGTTGGGCCCCGCCACCAGGATCTGCGCGCCTTCGTACTGCTCCTGGTTGAGCACGAAGTCGGAGCTCTCGCGCCACTCCGAGAACAGACCCTCGCCGAACCCGGTGCGTTCGACGCGCTTGAGCCAGTCGCTCGGGATGATCTGGTCGGTGTCGACGTCGCTGCGGTCGAGCGGGACGGCCCGGGCCACGATCTCACGGACGGGTTCCATCAAGTCTCCTCGAGGTCGTCGGGAGTGGCGAAGTGGCCGGCGATGGCGGTCGCCACCGCGATCTCGGGCGACACGAGGTGGGTGCGTCCACCCTTGCCCTGGCGCCCCTCGAAGTTGCGGTTCGACGTCGACGCGCACCGCTCGCCCGGCGACAGCTTGTCGGGGTTCATCGCCAGGCACATGGAGCACCCGGCCTCCCGCCAGTCGAACCCGGCGGCGAGGAACACGTCGTGGAGCCCTTCGGCCTCGGCCTGGGCCTTGACGTTCATCGATCCCGGTACCACGAGCGTGCGCACGCCGTCACGGACCTTGCGTCCGTCGGCGATCGCCGCCGCGGCGCGCAGGTCTTCGATCCGGGAGTTCGTGCACGACCCGATGAACACCGTGTCGACGCCGATCTCGCGCATCGGCGTGCCCGCCGACAGCCCCATGTACCTCAGGGCGCGCGCCGCGCTGTCACGGGCGTCCGCGTCGGCGAACGAATCCGGCGAGGGCACCACCTCGTCGATGAAGACCGACTGCGCGGGGTTGGTGCCCCATGTGACCGAGGGCCGGAGCGCGGCGGCGTCGAGCGCCACCTCCTTGTCGAACGCGGCGCCGTCATCGGTCACCAGCGACCGCCAGTCGTCGAGGGCGCGCGCCCACGCCGCACCCGACGGCGCGAACTCGCGCCCTTCGAGGTAGGCAAACGTCGCATCGTCGGGTGCCACGAGCCCGGCCCGCGCGCCGGCCTCGATCGACATGTTGCACAGCGTCATGCGGCCTTCCATCGACAGCGCGCGGATGGCCGACCCGCGGTACTCGATGATCGAGCCGATCCCGCCGCCCGTACCGATGCGGTTGATGATCGCGAGCACGATGTCCTTCGCGGTGACGCCCCGTGGCACTTCGCCGTCGACGGTGACGGCCATCGTTCCGGGACGAGCCTGCGGCAGCGTCTGCGTGGCGAGCACGTGCTCGACCTCGCTGGTTCCGATCCCGAACGCCAGCGCGCCGAACGCGCCGTGCGTCGACGTGTGGCTGTCACCGCACACGATGGTCATGCCCGGCTGCGTGAGCCCCAGCTCGGGTCCGATCACGTGGACGATGCCCTGGCCGGGCGCGCCCATCGGGTAGAGGCGGATGCCGAACTCGGCGCAGTTCGCCGCCAACACCTCCATCTGCTTGGCCGAGATCGGATCCGCCACAGGCTGGTCGATGTGCGCGGTCGGGACGTTGTGGTCCATCGTGGCCACGGTCAGGTCGGGACGGCGCACCGGACGCCCGGCCAGGCGCAGGCCGTCGAACGCCTGCGGTGACGTGACTTCGTGGACGAGGTGGAGATCGATGTAGAGCAGATCGGGCTCGCCCTCGTCGCGATGGACGACGTGGCGCTCCCACACCTTCTCACTGAGCGTGGAGGCGCTCGAAGTCTGGGCGGGCGTGGAGGGCATGGACCGATTCTGCCAGGCGCGTGCTTGACTGCTCGCATGAGTTCGCCGGACCTCCACATGGGAACGGCGAAGGGTCACTGGGTCATCGCCGCCGCGGTGCTCGGTTCCGGCGTCGCCTTTCTCGACGCCACGGTCGTGAACGCAGCGCTCCCCGCGATCTCCCGCGACCTGCACGCCGACCTCGGCGATCTCCAATGGGTGCTCACGGGCTACCTGCTCACCCTCGGATCGCTGCTCGTGCTCGGAGGTTCGCTGGGTGACCGCTACGGCCGTCGCCGCATCTTCCAGATCGGGCTCCTCGGGTTCGCCGCGACGTCGCTCCTGTGCGCGATCGCGCCCGACACCGGATTCCTGATCGGCGCGCGCTGCGTGCAGGGCGTGGCCGCGGCGCTGCTCGTGCCCAACAGCCTCGCCATGGTCTCGGCGTCGTTCCACGTCGATGACCGCGGCCGCGCCATCGGCGCGTGGGCGGGTCTCGGCGGCATCGCCACCGCGGTGGGCCCGTTCGTCGGGGGCTGGCTCATCGACTCTGTGTCGTGGCGTTGGGTGTTCGTCATCAACCTCCCCATCGCGGCGGCCGCGTTCGCGATCGCCGCCCGGCACGTCCCCGAGTCGCGCGACGAACACGCAGCCGCGCATCTCGACCTCGTCGGCAGTGCGCTGCTCACGCTCGGATTGGCGGGTGTGGTGTACGCGCTCATCGAAGGTCCGGGCAACGGCTGGAGCACGCTGGCGATCGGGTGCGGCGTCGTCGGTGTGCTCGCGCTCATCGGGTTTGGTGTCGTCGAGGCGCGTCGGGCTCACCCCATGGTCCCGCTCGACATCTTCAAGTCGCGCCAGTTCTCGGGCGCGAACGGCGTCACCTTCGTCGTGTACTCCGCGATCGGCGCAGTGACGTTCCTCCTCGTCGTGCACCTCCAGACCGACCTCGGCTACTCCGCACTCGAGGCCGGCGCGTCGCTGCTCCCGCTCACCGCGTGCATGCTCCTGCTGTCGGCCCGCGCCGGCGCACTCGCGCAGCGCGTCGGGCCCCGATGGCCGATGACGATCGGGCCGCTCGTCGTGGCGCTGGGCATGGCGCTGCTGGGTCGGGTCGACCCGGGGACCACCTACTGGGCGACCGTCTTCCCGGCCACGATCGTCCTCGGCCTCGGACTGTCGTTCACCGTCGCGCCGCTCACCGCCACCGTCCTCGGCGCGGTCGAAGACGCGCATGCCGGCATCGCGTCGGCGATCAACAATTCCGTGGCTCGCATCGCGGGTTTGCTCGCGGTCGCGGTGCTCCCGGCCGCGGCGGGGCTCACCGCCAAGCAGGGTCTCGACCTGGTCGACGGCTTCAGTCGCGCGATGTACATCTCGGCGGTGCTCGCTGCGCTCGGCGGCGGGCTCGCGTTCCTCACGATCCAGCGCGCCGCGTTCCTCGAGCCCGTGACCCAGGCCAACCCGGCGATTCCCTGCTACGCCAGCGGATCCACCGTGGCAGGATCGACGGCGTGACCCCCATGCTCGCCCCCGGCGCCCCGTTCGACGTCGTCATCGAGATCCCGCGCGGCAGTCGCAACAAGTACGAGTACGACCACGAGCAACACGTGATCCGGCTCGACCGGCGGCTCTTCTCGGCCACGGTCTACCCGGCCGACTACGGCTTCGTCCCCGACACCCTCGCGCTCGACGGCGATCCGCTCGACGTGCTCGTGCTCCTCGAAGATCCCACCTTCCCCGGCTGTTGGGTCGAGGTGCGCGGGGTCGGTGTGTTCTGGATGGAGGACGAGAAGGGACCCGACGCCAAGGTGCTGTGCGTGCCGTCGCACGACCCCACCTACGACGCGGTCGACGACATCACCGACGTGTCGCAGCGCCTGCTCGACGAGATCGAGCACTTCTTCGACGTCTACAAGATGCTCGAGCCGGAGAAGAACTCGAAGACATGCGGCTACGAGGGGCGCAACGCGGCCTACGCGGAGATCGAGGCGTCGAAGTTGCGGTTCCAGAGCTCGGCGTAGGCACCACCGAGGTCGACCAGCTCGTCGTGGGTGCCGGTTTCGACGATCCGCCCGCCGTCGACGACCACGATGCGATCGGCGGTGCGCGCCGTCTGCAGCCGGTGGGCGATGAGCAGCGTGGTGCGGTCGCGTGAGACGACGCCCATCGCGGCGCTGCACGCGCGCCTCGGTGCTGAGGTCGAGGTTGGCGGTGGCCTCGTCGAGGAGGAGGATGGCAGGGTCGACGAGGAGGGCGCGGGCGAGGCAGATCAGCTGCCGCTGCCCGGCCGAGAGCGACCGGCCCCGCTCGCTGATGGCGTGGAGGTAGCCGCCGCGCAGCCCGGCGATGAACTCGTGCGCGCCGACGGCCCGCGCCGCCCGCTCCACCTCCGCGTCGGTGGCGTCGGGTCGTCCGTAGGCGATGTTGTCGCGCACGGTACCGGAGAACAGGAACGCTTCCTGCGGCACGTAGCCGAGGCGGCGCCGGTAGGCGCGCAGGTCGAGGTCGCGGACGGGGACGCCGTCGATCAGCACGTCACCCGAATCGGTGTCGTAGAAGCGCGCCACCAGCTTCACGAGCGTCGACTTCCCGGCCCCGGTCTCGCCGACCAGCGCGACCGTCTCGCCCGCATCGATGTCGAGGTCGATTCCGTGCAACGTCTCGATCCCGGTGGACGGATACGAGAAGCGAACGTCACGGAACACCACGTCGCCCCGAACCCGTTCGGGCACGATCGGATGGGGTGCGTCGGGGGTGGTGACGGGCGTCTGCATGAGCTCGTTGATCTTCGTCATCGACGCGACCGCCTGCTGCCACTGGTCGAACACCTGCGACAGCTGCTGCACCGGCGCGAAGAACTGGTCGAGGTACAGCAGGAAGGCGATGACGGTGCCGGCGGCGATGGTGCCGTCGTGGACGAGCACGCTGCCGAGCCCGAGCACGATGGCGTCGCCGCACGTGGCGAGGAAGAGGATGAACGGGAAGTAGAGGGCCTGCAGCACTTGCGTGCGGAGCCGCGCGTCGAGGTACCGGTTCGCGGTGGCGCGGAACGAGCTGATCGCCCGCTCCTCCTGCACGTAGGCCTGCGCCTCGCGCACCCCCGAGATGCTCTCCTGGAACTCGGCGTTGACGGTGGAGATCGTTTCGCGCGCGTGCGCGTAGGCCTTCGCCGAGCGGCGACCGAACCACACGGTCGCGATGACGAGCGGCGGCACGAGCACCAACACGCCGACGGTGAGCGGCCAGCTCAGCAGGCTCAGCACGACGAGCACCCCGACGAAGCTCAGGATGTTGACCAGCGCGGTGATGAGGCCGGTCTGCAGCAGTTGCGCGAACGCGTCCACGTCGGTCGTCATGCGGGTCATGATCCGGCCCGACATCTCGCGGTCGTAGAAGTCGAGCGCGAGCCGCTGCAGGTGGGCGAAGATCCGGATGCGCAGGGCGAAGAGCAGACGTTCGGCGGTGCGGCCCGTGTAGCGCGTGTACGCCCAGGTGACGACCCAGTCGACCAACGTGGCCGCGAGGAAGAGCGCCGACGCGGCCCAGAGCGCACCCTCGGCGTGATGCTGCACGCCTTCGTTCAGTCCTTGTTGCACCAGGAACGGCCCCGCCAGCGTGAGCAGCGTGTCGACGACGACGAGCGCGAAGCCGATGAACAACGCGCGCCGGTAGGGACGGAGGAACGAACGCAGCCGGAAGTGCTCGCCGGCGGCCGCTTCGGCGGCGACGTCGACGTCGGGGTCGTCGTCGGCCGGTGGGAGCGCGTCGACTGCGGCGAGCAGCTCCGGGGTCGGCGCGAGCGCGATGCCACCGCTCGCGCCGCGGGCCGACGCGCCGCTGCCGCCGAGGCCGGTACGGGCGACTGCAGGTGTGGCCGGTGCCACGAACGCGCGCACCGTTTCGGCTTCCTCGCTCCGGTCCCACAGCGCGGCCGTGACCTCTTCGACGTCGAGCTCGACGGCAGTCGGCTCGTCCAGCTCTCCGTCGGCGTCGTCGTCGGCCAGGTCGTCGCCCGGACCGTGCAGGAGCGCTCGGTAGTGCGGCGAGCTCAGGAGCAGCTCCTCGTGCGTTCCACTCGCGGCGGCGCGACCGTCGGCGACCAGCACGATGCGGTCGGCGAGGCGCAGCGTCGAGCGCCGGTGCGCGATGAGCACGGTGGTGCGGGTCGCCATGATCTCGCGCAGCGTGGCGTGGATCAGCTCCTCGGTGCGAGCGTCGACCGACGAAGTCGCGTCGTCGAGCACGAGCACTTGCGGATCGGTGAGCACCGCGCGTGCGATCGAGATGCGCTGCCGCTGCCCGCCGGAGAGCGTGAGCCCACGCTCGCCCACCACGGTGTCGTAGCCGGCGGGAAGCTCGAGGATGAATTCGTGCGCACCGGCGACGCGCGCCGCCCGTTCGACCTCGTCGTCGGTCGCGTCGGGGCGGCCGTACGCGATGTTCGCCCGCACGGTGTCGGAGAAGAGGAACGCGTCCTCGAACACGATGCCGATCTCGCGTCGCATCGAGTCGAGCGTGACGTCACGCACGTCGACGCCGTCGATGCGGATCGCACCCTCTTGCACGTCGTAGAAGCGGGGGAGAAGCAGGCTGACCGTGGACTTGCCCGATCCCGACGCGCCCACCAGCGCGACGGTTTCGCCCGGCGCGACGCGGAGCGAGAAGTCGCGGAGCACGGGCTCCGAGCGGAGATACCCGTAGGTCACGTGGTCGAAGGTCACCTCGCCCTCCATCGCGACGAGGTCGGGCGCGTCGGGACGTTCGGTGACGAGCGGATTGGAGTCGATCAGCTCGAACACTCGGTCCGTGGCGGCCCGGGCCTGCTCGGCGAGGGCCACCATTCCGGCGAACATGCGCACCGGCGCGAGCAGCTGCACGAGGTAGGTGGAGAAGGCGAGGAAGGTGCCGATGCTGATCTCGCCCTGGATCGCGAGCCAGCCGCCGAGCGCGAGCACACCGACCTGCCCGAGCGCGGGGATCGCCTGCAGCGCCGACTGGTAGCGGGCCTGGAGGCGCACCGTGCGCACCCGGGAGCGGTAGAGGGTCTCGGAGGTTTCGGTGAGAGAGCCGAGCTCGCGGTCCTCCTGGCCGAAGCCCTTGACGACGCGCACGCCGTTGACCGCTTCGTCGACGACGCCCGCGACCTCGCCGGCCCGCTGCAGCGCGTCCCACTGCGCCGGGAACATCACGCGCCGGAGGCGCAGCGACACGATCAGCAACGCGGGGACGATGGCGAGCACGATCACGGTGAGCAACGGCGACAGCACCAGCATCACGACGAGCGAGAGCACGAGCAGGACGACGTTGCCGGTGGCGAGGGGGAGGAAGCTCAGCAGGGCCTGGATGAGGGCGAGGTCGGAGCTCGCCCGCGACACGATCTGACCCGTCGGCAGCTCGTCGTGGTGGGCGAAGTCGAGTCGCTGGACCCGTTCGAAGATCGTGGTGCGCAGGTCGTGCTGCACGTCGAAGGCGAACCGTCCACCGACGAACCGTCGGACGTACGACAACACGAAGTTGATCGCGCCGAGACCGACGAGCAACGCGAGCAGTGGCCAGATCGCGGCCTGCTCGGTGACGATCGAGTTGTCGACCACCGCTCGCTCGATGAGCGGGATGGCCACCGTGATGAGGGTGGTGCCCAGCGACACGCCGAACGCGGCGAAGACCTTCCGCTTGTGGCGCGCCAGGAACGGCCAGAGCCGCCCGATCCAGTTGCTCGTCATCGTCGTGCCCGTGCGGCGCGGAGCTCTTCGCGTCGTTCCTGGCGCCGCGCGTCGAGCCCGTCGCCCAACGCCGCCAGCGCGCGCTGCACGGCGCCGGCATCGTCGACGTGCGCGAGCACGTCGTCGAGTCGCGCGCGCATGGCCGCGCTCGCCGCGTGCAGGGTCGTGCGGCCGGGCGCGGTGACGGTCAGGTGCACCGCGCGGCGGTCGTCGGGTGCGGTGGTGCGCTCGACGAGTCCCCGCTCGACGAGGGTGTCGATGGTCGCCGACACGGTGGGCTTGGCCAGCGCGAGTTGCCCGGCGAGGTGGCTCGCCCGGCTGGCGCCGTCGCCGATCAAGGCCAGCAGCCGGTACTGGGCGAGCGTGAGCGCCGGATGACCGGACTCGCCACAGGCCCGTTCGAGCATCCGGGCCAGGCGGGCGAGGACGAGCAGCTCGCGATCCGTTGCACTCATACCGGTAGCATACCGAACAGTTCGTAGTCCTACTCATGTAAGAGAATCGTCAGCAGCGCGGGGAAAGGCGCTACCCTCCCCGGCAAGCCGGCATTCACTGCGGCGTAACCGACCCGTAACGAACCCTCCGTACGGTGCGCAGATGACCGACGTCGTCCTGGTGCGATGGCCCGAGGAAACGGAGCGGCTGGAACGGCTGCGGGCCGCGGGCGCCCCCCGTCTCCTCCTGGTGGGCGAGGACCTCGCCGCGCCCGAACCCGTCGATCCGCTCGAAGACTGGATCCGGCTGCCCGCGGCCGAGGACGACCTCCGGGTCCGGGTGTCGACGCTCGCGTCTCGGGCCGGCCGCACCGCGGTGGCGCCCACGGTCGACGAGGACGGCCTGCTCCGCTACCGGGGCCGCTGGGTCACCCTCTCCCCGGTCGAGCGCGCCCTGGCCGCCGCCCTCATCGACCGCTTCAACGCGGTGGTCGGGCGGGACACGCTCGTGCGCCGGGCGTGGCCAGGGGGCAGCCCCACCCGCAACGCGCTCGACGTGCACATGCTGCGCCTCCGCCGCCGGATCGCGACGCTGGGGCTCGAAGTCCGCACCGTCCGTGCCCGCGGTTACCTCCTCCAAGCACTCGAGCCCAACGGCGTGAGCTGATGGACGTCACCGACGTCCTGCTCGACATCCTCATCGTCCTCGTCGCGGCCAAGGTCGCCGCCGAGATCGCCGAGCGCATCAACGTGCCCGCGGTGGTGGCCGAGATCGTCGCCGGCGTGATCATCGGTCCGTCGGTGTTCGGGCTGGTCGGGGGGGAGCAGACGCTCCAGGTGCTCGGCGAGCTCGGCGTCATCCTCCTCTTGCTCGGCGTGGGCATGGAGATGGATCTCGGCGAGCTCGGAGCCGTGGGCCGGGCATCCATGACCGTCGCCGTCATCGGCGTGGCGGTGCCCATGCTCGGCGGGTACGGCGTGGCGGCGTTGCTCGGTCACGACAGCAACCAGTCGCTCTTCATCGGCGCCGCCCTGGCCGCGACGAGCGTGGGCATCACCGCCCGCGTGTTCAGCGACCTCCGCGCGCTTGCCACCGTCGAGGCCCGCACGGTGCTCGGTGCCGCGGTTGCCGACGACGTGCTCGGGCTCGTGATCCTCACCGTCGTCGTCCGGCTCGTGTCGGAAGGCAGCGTCTCGTTCGTCGACGTCGCGGTCATCGTGCTCGTCGCCATCGGGTTCCTCGTGGTCACGTCGTTCCTCGGCTCGAAGTTCGCGCCCGCCTTCTTCCAATTCCTCGATCGGCACGCCAAGTCGGCGGGCACGATGGTCGCGATCGCCCTCGCGTTCACGCTCGCGTTCGCGGAGCTCGCCGACGTCGCCAAGCTGGCCCCGATCGTCGGCGCGTTCGTGGCCGGCCTCGCGCTCTCGGGGAGCTCGGCCAAGGAGCGCATCGGACGCGAGCTGGCGCCGGTCGGCCACCTCTTCATCCCGGTGTTCTTCCTCGGCATCGGCATCGAAGCCCATGTCGAGAAGTTCGTGAACCCCGAGGTGCTCGGCATCGCCGGTGCGCTGCTCGTGGTCGCCGTCATCGGCAAGGTCGTCGCCGCGGTCGGCGTGTTCGGGTCGCCGGGCGACAAGTGGCTCATCGGCATCGGCATGATCCCCCGGGGCGAGGTCGGCCTGATCTTCGCGACCATCGGACTCAACGAAGGCATCCTCGGCGGCAATCTGTACGCCGCGCTGCTGCTCGTGGTGCTGGTCACCACGCTGATGACCCCTCCGCTCCTCCGCATGCGCCTCAACCAGATGCGCAGTGGACCGCGGGCGCGTGTCGACAGCACCGCGCCGCGACCGGAGGGCGGGTGGTTGCACATCGACGACGGGGTGGTCGATCTGGTCGCGGATCCACCGTCCCGGCTGTCGCTCGACATCTCGTTCGAAGCGGCGGGGATGATCGCACGAGGCGCCCGTCCCGGGCGGCACCTGCTCGACTGGATCGGCGAGTGGAGCGACGCGCCGCTGCGGTGGAACGACGACGCGACCAAGCAGCTCTTCGACGTGCTCACCGAGGGCGACGCGCGCTCGTGGCGCTTCCTCGAGACCACCGGTGTGCTCGAGCGCACGCTGCCTGAGCTCGCGGCCGTCGTCGACCGGCGTCGCAGTGATCCGTTCCTCGTCGACCCCGCGCAGATCCTGCGCTTCTCGCTGGTCGACCGCATCAAGGAGCTCGCTACCTCGGACGACCGCGCCGCGGCCGCTCACGCCGCGCTCGACCACCCCGAGTGGCTGCTGCTCGCCGCGCTCATCCTCGAGACAGCAGGCGAAGAGTCGTCGCCGGTCGAGCTGGCGCGTCGCATCGCGCACCGACTCGATCTGGGTGCCCAGGCGGAGCTGGAGATCGCGCTGCTCGTCGGCGACTCCGACCTGTTGCGCGCCGCGGCCCGCAAGGTCGACGGGCTCGACGAGGAACGCGTGGTGCCGATCGCCATCCACCTCGACTCGGCCGAGCGCACGCGCGCGCTCTACCTGCTCACGCTCGCTCTGGGAGACCTCTCCGCGGTGGACCGCCGCCGACTCGACCAGTTGTTCCAGGTGCTGTTGCATCTCATCGACCAGCCCGACGTCACCGGTCTCGACGCCCGCAACCTCGTCGAGCGTCGACGCGCGGAAGCAGTGCGCCTCGGCGGCGATGATCCCCGCGTCGTCGACCGGATCCGACGCGCGCCCCGCGCGTACCTCCTCAGCCAGGACGCGCCCGACATCGCGCGCCAGGCCCGCTTCGTGGAGCCGGTGCCTTCGAAGGGCGAGGCGAGCGTGGCGGTGCTGACGGTCGAGTCGGCGTCGAACGCAGACAACGGCAGCGAGGCGCGCGATCGCTGGCGGATCGAGGTGGCGGCGCGCGACCGACCCGGCCTTCTCGCCACGGTTGCGGGCGTGATCGCCGACGCCGGGTTCGACATCCTGGACGCCGCCGTCGCCACCTGGGCCGACGGCGCCGCGCTCGACACGGCGCTCGTCCAGCGGACCGTGTCGTCGCCCAACGAGCTCGGCGCGCCGATGCCGCCCGACCCGGTGAAGCTGGAGTCGGCGATCGTCGCCGGGTTCGACGCACCTCTCGCGTCGCGCCCGAACCCGGACGCCGAACTGAGCTTCGACGACCACGCCTCGCCCTGGTACACGATCTGCGAGGTGCGCAGCCCCGACCGGCGCGGGCTGCTCCACAGCCTCACCGCGGCGATGGCGAGCGCGGGGGCCAACGTGCACTCGGCTCGTCTCGTCACGATCGCGGGCACCGCCGTCGACCGGTTCGAGCTCACCGACGGCAACGAGCGCAAGCTCGAAGAGGAGGCCAAGGGCGCGGTCGTGCGTGCGGTGCGCGACGGTGTGACGGCAAGACGGCGGCTCCTGAGCCGCCGTCGGTGACGCAAGGCCCGTAACGTCGCGCTCATGCGAGTGGGCGTCGACACCGGTGGCACGTTCACCGACGTGGTCGCCCCCGACGGGCGGGTGCGCAAGCTGCCGTCGACACCCCGCGACCCGTCGCGTGCGGTGCTCGACGCCTGCGCGAACCTCTCCCCGAGCGTGCTCGCGCACGGCACCACTGTCGCGACGAACGCGTTGCTGGAGCGCCGGCTCGGGCAGGTCGCGCTGGTCACAACGCGTGGGTTCGCCGACGTGATCGAGATCGCGCGGCAGGCGCGCCCATCGCTCTACGACGCACACGTCGATCGACCCGCGCCGTTGGTACCGCGCGAGCTGCGGTTCGAGGTGGCCGGCCGTTTCGACGGGCACGGCCGCGAACTCGAGCCGTTCGACGGCGACGTGCCCGAGATCGGCACGGTCGACGCGGTCGCGGTGTGCCTCTTGCACGCCGACCTCGACTCGGCTCACGAACGCGCGGTCGCCGCGGTTCTCCGTGCGCGCGGTCACGACGTGGTGTGCTCGCACGAGGTGTCGCCCGAGTTCCGCGAATACGAGCGCATCGTGACCACCACCGCCGACGCCGCGCTGCGCGCGGTCTGCTCACCATTCCTCGCCAGCCTGGCGCCGGTCGCGGGCGAGGTGCTCGTGATGACGTCGGCCGGTGGCCTCGTCCCGCTCGACGAGGCCGCGACGCACCCGGCGCGCCTGCTCCTCTCGGGTCCGGCCGGCGGCGTGCGGGCCGCGGCCGCAGTGGCGATCGCGTGCGGCTACGCCGATGCGGTCGCCTTCGACATGGGCGGCACGAGCACCGACGTGTGCCTCGTGCAAGGTGGTGTGCCGGCGCCGACCGCGACGCGCCAGGTCGCCGGATTGCCGGTGCGGCTGCCGTCGCTCGCCATCCACACCATCGGCGCGGGTGGGGGGTCGATCGCTCGCCTGGACCCCGGGGGCGCGCTCACGGTCGGCCCGGAGAGCGCAGGCGCCGAGCCCGGTCCCGCCTGCTACGGCCGCGGCGGCCAGGCTGCAACCGTCACCGACGCCGACGTCGCACTCGGGCGCATCCCGGGCACGCTCGAGCTGCCGGGGCTGGGGCGCCTCGACCCGAGCGCGGCACGTGCCGCGTTCGAACGTGCCGGGGTCACCGCGGAGGGGGTGGTCGCGGTGGTCGACGCGGCGATGGCGCGCGCAGTGCGCGTGGTGACCGTCCAACAGGGCGTCGACCCACGTGCCTGTGCGCTCGTGGCGTTTGGTGGCGCCGGGCCCTTGCACGCGTGCGCGGTGGCGGAGGAGCTCGGCATGCGCACGGTGGTCGTGCCCGCGCGGGCCGGCGTGTTCTCCGCGCTGGGCATCCTGTGCGCACCCGAGCAGCGCGAGCTGGTGCAGTCGTGGCCGACGCCGTCATCGCGCGCAGGGCTCGCCGAAGCACGCGCCGTGCTTGCGGCCCACGCAGCCGCGCTGCTCCCGGGCGGCCAGGTGGAAGGTTGGCTCGACTGCCGATACGTCGGGCAGAGCCACGAAGTGACCGTCGCCGAGCTCGACGAGTTCCCCGCGGTCCACGCGAGGCGGAACGGCTACGTCCGCGACGGCGTCGACATCGAGGTGCTTGCACTCCGCGCCCGGGTCTCGCGACCCGCCCCACTCGCGATCGACGAGCTCCCCGCGCCGCAACGCGACACCGTGCGTGGACGGGCGGTCGTGGCCGAACCCGACTGCACCACCTGGGTCGCCGACGGGTGGACGGCGACGCCGGCGCCCACGGGCGCGTGGATCATGGAGCGCCCGTGACCCCGGCCGAGCTGCAGATCCTCGGCTCGCGGCTGGCGTCGATCGCCGACGAGATGGGCGCAGTGCTGCGCCGTGCCGCGTCGAGTCCCAACATCAAGGAACGCGCCGACTGCTCCGCCGCGCTCTTCACCGCACGCGGCGAGCTGTTGGCGCAGGCCGAGCACATCCCGGTGCACCTCGGCTCCATGCCCGCTTCGGTGACCGCCGCGATCGCAACCGGTCTCGTGGCTGAGCTCCTCCTCAACGACCCGTTCGCCGGCGGCACCCACCTCAACGACCTGACGATGGTGGCGCCGGTGGAGGTCGACGCCGTGCTGGTCGGCTGGGTCGCCAACCGCGCCCACCATGCCGATGTCGGCGGCACCGCGCCCGGCTCCATGCCGCCCGACGCGCTGACCATCGAGGAGGAGGGTCTGCGCCTGCCGCCGACTCCGGTCGACGACGCCACCCTCGCGCTCATCGTCGACGCGTCGCGCACACCGACCGAACGACGGGGTGATCTCGACGCGCAGCGCGGCGCGAACCGGCTCGGCGCCGAGCGCATGGCGGCGCTCGTGCGCGGCCTCGGCGGTGGCGCGACCTGCGCCGAGCTCTTCGACGAGATCCTGGACTACGGCGAGCGTCGCATGCGCGCCGCGCTGCGCACGTTCCCCGACGGCCGCTTCACCGCGGTCGACCAGCTCGACTCGGCCGGCCCCCGCGCGGAGCAGCAGACGCCCACCACGATCGCGGTCGAGGTGCGCGTCGCCGGCGAGGAGATCACCTTCGACTTCACGGGGACCGATCCCCAGCGACCCGGCAACGTGAACGCAGTGGAGGCGGTCACGGTGAGCGCAGTGGCGTTCGCGATCCGGGCGGTGACCGATCCCACGCTCCCTGCAAATGGGGGTGCGCTCCGGCCGGTGCACGTGGTCGCGCCGCCGGGGACCGTCGTGGCCGCCGTCCCTCCGGTGGCCGTGGGCGCCGGCAACGTGGAGGTGAGCCAACGGGTGGCCGACGTGTGCCTCGCCGCGCTCGCGGTCGCACAGGCCGATCGGGTGGGCGCGGCGGGACAGGGGACCATGAACAATGTGTTGCTCGGCGGCGGCGGCTGGGTGCACTACGAGACCATCGGCGGGGGACAGGGCGGGCGGCCCTGGGCCGACGGCATGAGCGGCGTGCACACCGCGATGACCAACACCCTCGACACTCCTGTCGAGGCGCTCGAGCGAGCGCTGCCGTTGCGCGTCCGCCGCTACTCCTTGCGCCGGGGAAGCGGCGGCGGGGGTACGCATCCCGGTGGCGACGGCATCTGGCGCGAGCTCGAGGCACTCGCGCTCACCGAGGTGTCGCTGATCACGGAACGACGCACGTCAGCGCCTCCCGGACTCGCGGGCGGCGAACCCGGATCGCCGGGAGAGAACTGGCTCCTGCCGGGCGGCGACGAGACGCAGGCGCGCCGGCTCCCCGACAAGTGCACTGTGCACCTCGCGCCCGGGGACGTGCTCCGCGTGCTCACCCCCGGCGGCGGCGGCTGGGGGAGAGTCCGGGAGTGACGACAGATCAGACTCTGGAGACACCCGCACGGACCTGCTGCACGACGGCGTCGGCATCGGCAGACAGCCGTGGTTGCGCCGAGTGCAACGCGTCGGCGACCAGCCCGATCTGCTCGGCGGGCAGCTCGATGCGCCGCCGGCCCATCGTCATCGCGTTGAGACGCTCGGCGACGAACCGAGTGTCGGCGTAGCGCCGGGGATCGAGTGAGCCGCCGATCCGCCGGAAGCGCTCGGCTGCAATGCCCTGCGAGTCGGACGGAGCCAGCTCGGCGAGCTCGACGGCGCCGCCGTGGACGGCACCGAG
Organism: uncultured Actinomycetes bacterium; assembly: GCA_963841415.1. Lineage (GTDB taxonomy): Bacteria > Actinomycetota > Acidimicrobiia > IMCC26256 > DASPTH01 > DASUAS01. The sequence goes on from CAWJCN010000001.1 coordinate 336,067, forward strand.
GGTTCGTGTCGCGGTGTCGTGCACGTGCGGATGCTCCACCAGCGCGCCGTCGAGGATCATCTCGACGCCGGCGTGCGAGCACGCACGCGCCGCACCGCGCCCGACGCCCGCGTCGAGCAAGACGTCGCGGAGTTGCGCGTTGGCATCGCGGAACCACTCCGACTCGTGGAACACCGCGTCGCACGCGTGGTGGAACTCGACGCCCCTGCCCAGTTCGCCCCCGGGGCGCGCCAGCCGGACCCGCGCGATGGCCGCGAGGTCGGGGAGCATGCACCCCACCAGAAACTCGACGGGAGCGTCAGGCGCGACCGCGACATGCCCTACCAGGTTCACCGACCGAGCGTACGCGTGGAGGCACCGACTTCGAAGCCCACGCCGCAGCTACCCGGCGGATCGAACGCTCACGATCTCAACCGCGAACGTGCGGCGAGGACCCTCGTAGCTCACCGTGTCGCCAGGACCGTGCTCGAGCAGCGCCTGGCCGAGCGGCGACGACGTGGAGAGCACTTCGAACTCTTCGCTGCGCTCCTCGATGGAGCCGACGAGGTACGACATCGTCTCCTTGTCGCCGTCCATGCGCACCTCGACGATCGTGCCCGGGGCGACCACTTCACCCGATTGGCCCTCGACCACCTCGGCGGTGCGCAGGATCTCCTCGAGCTGGCGGATGCGCGCCTCGTTGTGCCCCTGCTCGTTCTTGGCCGCGTCGTAGTCGGCGTTCTCGCGGATGTCGCCGTGCTCACGCGCGCGCTCGATCCACGCGGAGATCTCCTTGCGACGGGGACCCGACCGCTCGGCGAGCTCCTCCTGAAGCCGGTCGTAGGCCTGCTGCGAGAGCTGGGATGGAGCCATCGGTGCAGGCTACCGGGTGCACCCGCGGACGCAGAAGGGCCCCGTCTGAAGACGGGGCCCTTCTTCACTGCCCGATTCTCGGGCGTCGATTCAGCTCCCCGAGCTCGAGAGCTTCGAACCGGCGTCGTTGAACTTGTTGTTGACCTGGTCCTTGAGGAACACGACGGCCGCGATGACCGCGAGCGCGATCAGGGCGACGAGGAGGATGTACTCCACCATCGATGCACCACGCTCGTCCTTCGCGAACTTCGCTTCCAACCACGTACGTAGAACGAAGAGGTTCATGAGTGTTGCGCCCCTTTCCGAGGGTCCGATCTTCAGCGGTCCCCTGCCCTGGGGTCCGACGGCTTTTGGTCTCCGCACGTGGTCTTTCGGTCCCGGTCGCGACGGGCTTGACCCAAATTTTTCGAACGTGTCCCTTGCCTCACGATCCTTCAGATGGGCGCTCACCCAGCCCATGACCGCTTGCCAGCGGAACCGTTCTCGGGGCAGGGAAAGGTGCTGCGACGGGTGAGTGCGCAGACCAGGAAGGAACGAGCCGTACGTAGGGCACATGGTGGGCGCGGCGCGTCGTTGGTCGAGCTCGCCCTCATCCTCCCGATCTTCCTCGTCCTCGTGTTCGGGGTGATCGAGTTCGGCATCACGTTCGTAGCTGGGTAGTTCTGCCTGTCGTCGATCACCGGGGGCATCATGCTCCTCGCTGGCGGCGTCACGTCGAGGGGTGAGCCGAGCAGGCGAGCGCGCGGGTGAGCTTGGTGAGGTTGCTGTCCATGATCGTGAGGTAGTTGTGCCCGTGCGCGATCGCCGAGTCGCTGAGGCCTTCGAGTGGGTCGAGCACATCGGTGGTGACGCCGGCTTCGCGGGCGAGGGTGTCGGCGATGCGGGGAGAGACGAGGGTCTCGGTGAAGACGACCTTGATGTGGTCGCGCTTGACGAGGTCGGTGAGCTGCGCGATCCGCTTGGCGTCGGGTTCCGCGTCGGGTGACAGCCCGGCGACTCCTTCCTGGTCGAGGTGGTAGCGCTTGGCGAGGTATCCGAACGCTTCGTGTGAGGTCACGATGACGTGGATGGCGCAGTCGGCCAGCGCGGTGCGGTAGCGCAGGTCGAGTGACTGGAGTTGGTGCACGAGTGCGTCGGCATTGCGCGCGTAGACCGTGCGACCCTTCGGGTCGGCCTTCGTCAACGAGCGCTGGACTTGTCGGACGACGTCCTGCATCAGCACGGGGTCGAGCCAGACGTGCGGATCGAGCGCGCTCGGATCGCCTTCGGCGACCTTCTTGCTTCCCGCGTGGATGGGGAGACGGTCGAGCAGCGCGACCGTGGTGCCGTCGCGCTCCTTGGCCGCGGCTTCGACGGCGGGCTGGAACCGGTGACCCATGTCGAAGACGACGTCGGCGTCGAGGATCTGGTCGAACTGCTTGGGCGTCAGCTCGAGGTCGTGAGGTTCGGCGCCGGCCGGAGTGAGGTTGGTGACCTGCACGCGGGAGCCGCCGACCCGTTGCGCCGCGTAGGCGACGGGATAGAACGCGCCGACCACGTGCACCCTCGGAGCTGCCGAGCTCGTCGCCGGGATCGCGAGAGGCGAGAGCACGAGCAGCGTTCCCGCGAGTGCCTTCCAGACCATCGTCGTCACCTTCCAGGAATGAGAATCACTCTTATTTAGCCGACGAGGATCACCGACGCAAGCCGATGAACCCGGGAAACTTGCCCGATGGGCCATGGCCACGACCACGCCGCCGTTGACGCCGCGGTGTCGACCCGCGCTCGGCGCGTGGTCGCCGGTGTCGCGGTCGTACTCGGGATCGTGACGCTCGTGGGGGTGGCAGTGCTGTGGCCCCGACATGATCCGCATGGTCAGCTCCGGAACCTCCACGCCGTGCGCGATGTGTACGAGGCGACGACGATCGCGGTGCACCGCGGGACCTGCGGAAGGGCAGGTGGCGACAAATCCCAGCGGTGCACCCGGATCCGGTTCCGCCTCGATCAGGGACCGGACGCCGGCAGCGACCGCACGATCGAGTTCGCCCGAACCGCGAGCGCGCCCGACGTCGCCACCGGCGACAAGGTCGTGTTGAACAAGATCGTGGGTGCACCGCGCGGATTCGACTACAGCTACAACGACCGGCAACGCCGATCGGTGCTGGTCTGGCTCGCGGTCCTGTTCGGTGTCGTGGTCATCGCGCTGGGCCGCTGGCGCGGTGTCGCGGCCCTCGTGGCTCTGGGTGCGAGCATCGCGTTGATCCTGGTGTTCATCCTGCCGTCCATGCTCGACGGCAACAACGCGCAACTCGTCGCGATCGTCGGCGCCAGCGCAGTTGCATTCGTCGCGCTCTACGTCTCGAATGGTCTGCGCCCGCTGACGACCGTCGCGCTGCTCGGGACGCTCGCGGCGTTGGCGCTCACCGTCGTGCTCGCTACTGTGTTCACCGATCTCGCCCACTTCACCGGCGCGCAGAACGAGGACGCGCTGCTGGTTTCGATCGGGACGTCGAGCATCAACCTCAAGAGCCTCGTCCTCGCCGGCATGGTGCTCGGCGCGCTCGGTGCGCTCAACGACATCACCGTGACCCAAGCGTCCGCGGTCGGGGAACTTCGCCTCCACAACGCCACGATGAGCCGTCGCAAGCTCTACCGCTCGGGGCTCACCATCGGACGAGACCACATCTCCTCGACCGTCAACACGTTGGCCCTGGCGTACGCGGGAGCGTCACTGCCGTTGCTCATGCTCTTCACCCTCTCGGCGCAGAGCCTGGGAACCGTCGCGAACGGAGAAGTCGTCGCGATCGAGATCGTCGCCACGCTGGTCGGCAGCATCGGCCTCGTCGCCGCCGTCCCCGTCTCCACCGCGCTGGCCGTCCTCGTCGCCACCGACGGAGCTCCTGGAGCACGGCGACGGCAGGCCCCGCGGGACGGCCGACGCCGCCGGGACCAGCGAGGTGCACCGGGCCAGGGTGCACCGGAGCCCCTCGCAGCGCCGACCCCGGTCGCAGCGCCGACCCCGCTTGCTCCGGTCGAGCGCGACTTCTGGTCCTGACCCGGCTCGACCTCGCCGCTGCCCGGCAGTCAGGTGGTGCGTCGTCGGGATCCGCGAGAACACCGGCGCGGTGCGGCGAGCTTGGCGGCACCGCGTTCAGGTCTGCTTGTCGAAGAAGAGCTTCAGCTCCATCTCGCCGTGGTCGTCGACCGACGCCACCACGGGTGCGGTCGGCGCGGTGATGTCGTAGTCGGCGAACGCGATGGGCAGGTCGCCCACCACCTGGACCTGCTTGCCGTCCCAACGGCCCTCGAGCGAGATCGTCACCGTCTTCGTGACGCCGTGGAGCGTGAACTCGCCGGTCGCCTGGGTCGTGATCGTCTCACCGGCGGTGGGTACGGCCGAGAGCGCGATCGGCTCGCTGAGCACGAACTTGGCCTCCGGGAACTTGTCCGACTCGAGACCGCTGCTCTTGATCCGACCGTCGCGGAAGCTGTTGTCCGAGGTGAGGTCGCGCAGGTCGGCGGTGACGGTGACGCCCTTCACCGTGGTGCCGTCGATGGTCATGGTCGCCTCGACGTTGTCGGTGCGGCCCGTCGCCGTCGACTCCGAGATGTTGGCGAAGAGCTTCTCGGTGACCCGGTAGCCCACGAAGTTCGCCGAGTCGCCCGGCTTCACCGTCCACGTGCCATCGAGACCCGAGGACGTTGTCTGGCCGGCGGGGGTGCTGTCGGTGACCACCGGCGTCTCCGAGATCGCGGCCCGCGGCTCGGGATTGCTCTTGAGGAAGAAGTACCAGCCGGCGAAGGCCAGGCCCACGACCACGACCACGCCGAGGGCCAGCCACTTCCAGATGCGTCGCATTCAGACCCTCCGGGGTGCGTGCGTCCGGTCAGGCTACGAGGGGCATCTCCCGAAGGATTGCGGGCTGTCTCAGACGGGTCTCAGGAGAAGGGCGTCGACGGGACCGCTCTGACCTGGTATTCTGCGCGGCTCATGCGCATCACGACGAGCACCGGCAGCACCTGCATCAGCAGCACTGTCATCGTAATTTCCTAGCGGACGCCATCCCCGGCGTCCGCCTCTCGCCGTCCACTCCCTCGCCGGAGTCGGGCGGTTTTTCATTGTCGGCATCGACATCGAGGAAACCTTGTGAGCTACCGGATCGGGATCATCGGCGGGGACGGCATCGGCCCCGAGGTCGTCACCGAGGCGATGAAGTGCGTCGACGCGGCCGGCGTCGACTACGAGCCGGTGCCGTTCGACCTCGGCGGGAGCCGCTACCTGCGTGACGGCGTGGTGCTCGAGCAGGAGCACCTCGACGCCATCCGCGACCTCGACGCGGTGATGCTCGGTGCGGTCGGCACCCCCGACGTGCCGCCCGGTGTGATCGAGCGGGGCCTGCTCCTCACGCTGCGCTTCGAGCTCGACCTCTTCGTGAACCTGCGCCCGTTCGTGGCCGGTCCGAGCCGGTTCAACGACGGTGTCGACATGTTGGTTGTGCGCGAGAACACCGAGGGCACCTACGCGGGGGAGGGTGGCTTCCTCCGCAAGAACACCACGCACGAAGTCGCGACGCAGGGATCGGTCAACACCCGCCTGGGAGCCGAGCGAGCGATCCGCTACGCGTTCGACCGCGCCCAGGCGCGGGAGCGCAAGCACGTCACGCTCGTGCACAAGACCAACGTGCTCACCTTCGCCGGCGACCTGTGGCAGCGCGCGTTCGACGCGGTGGCCGCCGACTACGCAGACGTCGACACCGCCTACCACCACGTCGATGCCGCGTGCATCTACTTCGTGCAAGACCCCGGACGCTACGACGTGATCGTGACTGACAACCTCTTCGGCGACATCCTCACCGATCTCGCTGGCGCGATCTCCGGCGGCATCGGCCGGGCCGCCTCGGGCAACCTCAACCCCGCGCGCACCGGCCCGTCGCTGTTCGAGCCCGTGCACGGATCAGCCCCCGACATCGCGGGCACCGGCAAGGCCGATCCGCGCGCCGCCATCATCTCGGCCGCGATGATGTTGGAGTTCCTCGGTGAAGCCGACGCCTCGGCCCGAGTCCACGCGGCGGTCGAGAAGTCCGACGACGTCCAGGGAACGACCACCGAGATCGGCGACGCGATCGCGGGGAGGATCTAGGAGTCGAAGCGCAGCCGTGCTCGGACGAGCGGGACGGCGAAGCGGAGTCGACCAGGAACGGAGTGAGAGATGCCTTTCGAGAAGACCGAGAAGATCTGGATGGACGGCGAGCTCGTCCCGTGGGACGAAGCCCGCGTGCACATCCTCACGCACAGCCTGCACTACGGGTCGGGGGTGTTCGAGGGGATCCGCACCTACGCGGCCGCCGACGGACCGGCGGTGTTCCGCCTCACCGATCACATCCAGCGGCTGTTCGACTCCGCCAAGCTCATCATGATGACCATCCCGTACACGCGCGACGAGCTGGTCGAGGCCTGCAAGCTCACCGTGCGCGACAGCGGGCTCGACTCCTGCTACGTGCGCCCGATCGCGTACCTCGGCTACGGCGAGATCGGACTCAACCCGCTCCCGTGCGAGGTCAACGTGTCGATCGCGGTGTGGCCGTGGGGCTCCTACCTCGGGGAAGAGAGCCTCGAGGCCGGCGTGCGGATGAAGGTCTCCTCGTGGCGGCGCATGGACCCCAACATCAACCCCGTCGCGGCCAAGGGCACCGGCATCTACATCAACTCCAGCCTGGCCAAGGTCGAGGCGGTGCAGTCGGGCTACGACGAAGCGATCCTGCTCAACACGCAGGGCTTCGTGGCCGAGTGCACGGGCGAGAACCTCTTCATCGTGAAGGACGGCGTGCTCGTCACGCCGCCGCTGTCGAGCGGTGCGCTCGCCGGCATCACCCGCGACTCGATCATGGCGATCGCCCGCGACCAGGGCATCCCCGTGAAGGAGGAGCAGCTCCTCCGCCACGACCTCTACCTCGCCGACGAGGCGTTCCTCACCGGCACCGCGGCGGAAGTGGTGCCGATCCGCTCCGTCGACGACCGTGAGATCGGCAACCGGGGGGAGATCACCCGCACGCTCCAGGAGACGTACTTCGCCGCGGTGCGGGGCGAGGTCGAGCGCTACAAGGACTGGTTGGAGTATGTCCGATAACACGAACGCGGTTCCCGCAGTGCGAGATCCGAGCTGGCCCGAGCGGGTCGAGATCTACGACACGACGCTGCGCGACGGCAGCCAGCTCGAGGGCATCTCGCTCACCGTTGACGACAAGCTGCGCACCGCCGAGCAGCTCGACTGGCTCGGCGTCGACTTCATCGAGGCCGGCTGGCCGGGTGCCAACCCGAAGGACGACGAGTTCTTCGCCCGCGCACCGGCTGACCTTCAGTTGGACCACTCGATCCTCGTCGCGTTCGGTTCCACGCGGCGGGTCAAAGGGAAGGTCGACTCCGACGACACACTGCGCCACCTGCTCGAAGCCGGCACGTCGACGGTGTGCATCGTCGGCAAGGCGTGGGACTACCACGTGCTGGAAGCGCTCAGCACCACGCTCGAAGAAGGCGTGGCGATGGTCGCCGACTCGGTGGCGTTCCTCCACGCCGACGGTCGCGACGTGTTCTACGACGCCGAACACTTCTTCGACGGCTACCGCCGCAACCCCGAGTTCTCGATGCGGGTGCTCGAGGGTGCGGTGCAGGCGGGCGCGAGCCGGCTGGTGCTGTGCGACACGAACGGCGGCACCCTCCCCGACGAGGTCGAGCGCATCGTGCGCGCGGTCGTCGACTACTTCGGGAGCGACGTCGGTGTCGCAGTGCACCTCCACGACGACGCCGGCACGGGCGTGGCCAACGCGCTCGCCGGTGTGCGCAGCGGCGCAATGCAGGTGCAGGGCACCATCAACGGCTACGGCGAGCGCACCGGGAACTGCAACCTCACCACGATCATCCCGAACCTCACCCTCAAGATGGGCATCGAGACGATCCCGCGTGACCGCCTCGAGCGGCTCACCCCGGTCGCGCACCACGTGGCCGAGCTGGTGAACATGGCACTCAACCCGCAGGCTCCCTACGTGGGGCCGTCGGCGTTCGCGCACAAGGCGGGGCTGCACGTGAGCGCGATCGCGAAGCGTCCCGACGCCTACGAGCACATCCCGCCCGACGCGGTCGGCAACGGCACCCGCTTCGTGGTGTCGGAGCTGGCGGGCAAGAGCACGCTCACGATGAAGGCGAGGGAGCTCGGCCTGTCGCTCGACGGTCCGCAGCTCAACGACCTCATCGACACGCTCAAGCGGATGGAGCACGACGGCTACCACTTCGAGGTGGCCGACGCGTCACTCGAGCTGCTCATGCGCCGCGCCGGCGGGTGGGAGCAGAACTGGTTCGAGGTCGAGTCGTTCCGGGTGATGACCGACGACGACGACCCGTTCACCGTCTCGACTCACGGCATCGGCGTCACCACCGAGGCGACCATCAAGGTCCATGTGGGCGGGGAGCGCGTCATCGCCACCGCCGAGGGCAACGGGCCGGTCAACGCGCTCGACACCGCGCTGCGCAGCGCGCTCGGAGACCGGTACCCGGAGCTCGCGGCGGTGCACCTCACCGACTACAAGGTGCGGGTCCTCGACACGGCGAAGGGCACGGGAGCGGTGACGCGAGTGCTGGTCGACTCCACGAACGGCGACCGCACGTGGACCACGATCGGCGTGAGCGAGAACATCATCGAGGCGTCGTGGCAGGCGCTCTACGACTCGCTGGTCTACGGCTTGCTCGTCGGCCACGGCTTGCTCGCCCACCAGGACGCGCAGTAGCACTCCGCCATGCCCACTGATCCCTTCGTCGCCCCCGAGCTCGAAGACCGCCCTCGTCACGAGCCCAACCTCGCGCCCGGCGTGCACCTGCCCGCCGCGCACGGCTGGCGGGCCGACCGGCCGGGCGACCTCGTCGCCGGCCAACCGACCGGCGATCTGCTCGGGCGGCCGGGCCCGAACGTGGGCTACGCCGTCATGCTGGCGGGGCGGCTGCGCGACTCGGTGGCGGTCGGGCCGCACGAGCACGCCGCCGACGCGCTGGCGGTGATCGCCGAGCTGGCCATGAAGCGGGCCGCGTCGTACGGCCGGGCGCCCACGATGCCCGACGTCGACGTCGCCGCGTCGCTGCTGGGCTACCAGGGCGAGGTCGACGATGCGTTCGCGTCGTGGCGCAGCGAGGTGGTCCACGGCGCCGATCACGAGTACGGCGTGCGGCGCGCGATCGTCGATGCGGTGCCCGACGCGGTGTTGCGCCTGCCCCCGAAGGTGCCGGCGCTGCTGGCCGAGTTCCGTGCCGAGCTCCGGCAGGAACTGTCGCCGTCGCACTGAGTCGCGTGGTCAAGGTCCGGTTCTCGCCCGCCCCGACGGGCTCGCTCCACATCGGCGGGGCGCGCACCGCGCTGTTCAACTGGCTCTCTGCGCGCCACCACGCGGGTGTCTTCGTGTTGCGGATCGAGGACACCGACGTGGCGCGGTCGCGTGACGAGTGGGTGGTCGGCATCCAGGACACGCTGCGTTGGCTCGGCCTCGACTGGGACGACGGGCCGTACCTGCAGAGCGAGCGCTTCGCCCTCTACCTGGAGGCGGCCGACCGGCTGCTCGCGCAAGGAGACGCGTACGAGTGCTTCTGCACCGAGGACGAGCTGAACGCGCGCAACGACGCCGCGGTCGCGGCCGGCCGTCCGCCCGGGTACGACGGGCGGTGCCGGTGGCTCACTCCCGACGAGCGCGTCGCGCTCGCGGCCGAGGGTCGGCCGCGCACGATCCGCTTCCGCACCCCCGACGAAGGTGTCAGCAGCTTCACCGACCTCATCCGCGGTGAGGTGGGGGTCGACTGGTCGCTCATCCACGACTTCGTGATCGTGCGTTCGGACGGGGCACCGATCTTCTTCCTCGCCAACGCGGTCGACGACCTCGACATGGGCATCACCCACGTGATCCGGGGTGAAGACCTCATCGACTCCACCCACCGGGTGCTCGCGCTGCGGCACGCGCTGCTCGACGGGGGCGGCGCGACCGAGGATCCGCAGTACGCGCACCTGCCGCTCATCGTCGACAAGGAGACGCGCGCCAAGCTCTCGAAGCGTCACGGCGCGGTCGCGCTCGAAGACTTCCGGGACGCCGGGTACCTCCCCGAGGCGTTGATGAACTACCTCGCGTTGCTCGGATGGGCACCCGCCGACACCGGCAACGAGGTGCTCGGCGCCGAGGAGCTGGTGACGCAGTTCGACCTGGACCGGGTGACGCACGCGGCGGCCGGGTTCGACCCCGACAAGCTCGACTGGCTGAACGGCGAGTGGATCCGGCGCCTCGCGCTCGACGATCTCGTCTCGCGCGTGGAGCCCATGGCGCGGGAGCGCTTTGGTCCCGACACCGACCGCGAGATCGTGGCCGCCGCGACGAGCATCGCCCAGGAGCGCGCGGTCACGCTCGTGCAGATCGTCGAGCAGATGGGCTTCCTCTTCGTGAGCGAGGACGAGTTCGCGATCGCGCCCGACTCGTGGGAGAAGGTCGAGAGCACCGATCGCATCGCCCAGATCCTCGACGCGGTGATCGCGCACCTTGAGTCGTGCGAGTGGACGGTCGAGGCGCTCGCGCTCCAGCCGGTCACCGAGGCGCTCGGCATCAAGTTCCGGAAGGCGGCGCCGGCGGTGTACGCCGCAGTCGAAGGGGTCCATCGCGGATTGCCGCTGTTCGACTCGATGTTCCTCCTCGGGCGCGACCGCACCCTCGCCCGCCTGCGCGCCGCCCGCGACCGCTTGCCCTGAAACCAGAACCGGTCCGCTAACCTGGTTGGACCTTCGGGGGTGGTGTAATCGGCAACACAGCAGGTTCTGGTCCTGCCTTTGGGGGTTCGAGTCCTCCCCCCCGAGCTCGCAGCAAGCAACGCATCTGGCCCCGTCGTCTAGTGGCCGAGGACGCCGCCCTCTCAAGGCGGTAACGGCAGTTCGAATCTGCTCGGGGCTACGTGAGGAGAAGCCCGGCTCCCCGGAGTCGGGCTTCTCCGCGTCGTGCGTCGCGATGTCGTCGGAGTGCATTCCGAGCGTTCGCGATCCCGGTTCTCGAGCGCGAACGCGCGCGTCACCGCAGGTCGCGCGCTACTTCTGCGCGTCGCGGGCGCTCGTGCGCGCGTCGTGCACTGCGCCGTCCGCGTGCACGCGCGACGTGGTCGCGAGGCGGTGATGTGCGCGATATCCACCACTTCGTACGTGCACTGTCGTACCCTCGTTCGCGAGTCGCGCGTACGCGCGCGCATGCGCGTGCTCAACACGATCGACAAGCGGGTAACAACACGAACGAACGTGCAAGGGTTGGTCAGTGTGAACAACGTGCGTACGCGCGGTGTCGAAATGCTTGACGTACCGACCTAAATGCGTTCAACTTCCATGAACACGCACACACTTCGGAGGCCAGCGTGAACAAGTCAGAGCTCGTCGACAGCATTGCGGAGGGGGCCGGGCTCAGCAAAGCCGACGCGGAGCGCGCGTTGAACGCGTGCATCGACGCGGTGCAGGGCGCGGTTGCCAACGACGACAAGGTCACCCTCCCCGGTTTCGGTTCCTTCTCCCGGTCATCTCGCGCGGCGCGCACGGGTCGCAACCCGCGCACAGGTGAGCCGGTCCAGATCGCGGCGTCCAAGGGCGTGAAGTTCTCCGCAGGAGCAGCCTTCAAGGCGGCCGTGAACAAGTAGGTCCGGGCACCCGCCTGTTCCTGCAACTCTGACAATCCCTAGCGAAAGGTGGTGACCGTGCCTCCCGCAAAGAGACGCACAGCACGGAAGACAGCGGCGAAGAAGACGACGGCTCGCAAGCCCGCGAAGCGTCGCACCGTCCGGAAGACAGCTGCGAAGAAGACGACGGCACGGAAGCCGGCCAAGCGTCGTACCGCGAAGAAGGCGGCGGCGAAGAAGGCCCCGGCGAAGCGTCGGACCGCGAAGAAGGCCGCAGCGAAGAAGACGACCAAGCGGGCACCCGCGAAGCGTCGGACCGCCAAGCGGGCACCCGCGAAGCGTCGGACCGCGAAGAAGGCACCCGCGAAGCGTCGGACCGCGAAGAAGGCCGCGGCGAAGAAGACGACCAAGCGGGCACCCGCGAAGCGTCGGACCGCGAAGAAGGCCGCAGCGAGGAAGGCGCCCGCCAAGCGTCGGACCGCGAAGAAGGCCACGAAGCGCGCGCCGGCGAAGCGTCGGGCGACCAAGCGCCGCTAGTCGGCAACGCAGCTCGAACACGAAGGGGCCCTCCGGGGCCCCTTCGTCGCGTTCCCCGCACCTGCTACGGCTACGGGTGCCCCACTCCATGCTCAAACAGTGCTTCGCAAACTGCGCGTGGAGCGGGGCACCCGCATCCGCAGCGCGCGAGTGACTCAGAGCTCAGTGATGAGCTTGAACGATTCCCCGCCGGACGCGTCGATCTCCTCGCGGATGCGAGCTTCGAAAGCCGCCCTTTGCTCTTCCTCGTCGGGTGATCCCACATCGATGTGCATGGTGGAGCGCCATTGGCTCTTGTGGCAGAGGAGGGCGTCGATCTTCGCGGTGATGTCCATCGCTTCGACGGGCTCCACGTGGTCGACGACCTGGGCCTCGAACAGCAGCAGCCGGCTGGGTCGGTGCGGAGCACCGGCGCCGGGGAAGAAGAACGGATCACGCGCCGCGACGATGCCGTCGATGACGAGCTGACCAGCGTGACGGTGGTCGGGGTGCAGTCGGTACTGCTTCCACGGGTCGTGACCGAGCACGACGTCGGCGCGCACCTGGCGGAGCATCCGGCACACCTGTTCCTGACGAGTGCCGTCGACCCCGAGCTCGCCGTCGACGGCGCCGAGGGAGTGGACGGCGGCCGCGCCCAGGTTGCGGGCCGCGGCGCGCTGCTCGTCGTGGCGCGTGGCGACGAGCCCGGCGATGTCGGCGTCGGGATCCCACGTTCCCTTCGAGCCGTCGGTCAGCACCAGCAGCTCGACGTGCGCGCCGGCGCGCGCCCACCGGGCGAGAGTTGCACCACATCCGAACTCGATGTCGTCGGGATGGGCACCGATCGCGAGCACGCGCCCGGGGACCGGGAGCGGGTCACTCACGTCGCGGTCGACGGCAGCAACGTCGCGTCGAGGGCCGCGAGATCGTCGGGAAGGTCGACGTCGAAGGCGAGGTCGGCGTCGCGCACCACGCGCACGCCGAGCTGCCGTCGGCGCGCTTCGGCGGCGTGACGACGGAACGATCCCGGGCCATAGGCGAATTGGAAGTCGCTCGCGGCGGGCACCGACAACACCGGAGTGCCGTCGTCGCGATGGCAGGGGACGATGCCCACGATCGGTTGTGTGCCGTCGCGCGCCAGGCGGATGAGGTCGTGAGCGCGCGGGAGGTCGGCGTGGGCGATGACGACGCGCCCGTAGCCCGCGGCGCGGAAGTGGTCTCGTCCTGCGGTCGCGGCACCGTCGAGGGTGCCGGGATCGTCGAGCACCTCGATACCGAGGCCGGTGGCCCACGAGCGGACGTCGGGATCCGACGACACGACCAGCATGGGCATCGGTGCGGATGCGTGCGCGACCTGTTCGGCCCACCGTTGGGCCAGGGCGGCACGCTCAGTCCCGTCGAGCGAAGCGGACAGTCGGGCCTTGCCCAGCGCGAAGGCGCGGATCGGAATCACCGCGCCGGCAGCGTGCGCGCGGGAGGAGTCGGGGAACATCGCTGCACGTATGCTACCGACCGTGGGGTCCGAGACGTCCGTCGCCGTGATCGGCGCCGGTTCGTGGGGCACCACCGTCGCCGCCATCGTCAGCGACCACGCGCCGACCACGCTGTGGGGTCGCGATTCTGCCGTCGTGGCCGACGTGGCGCAGCGCCACGAGAACACGCGCTACCTGGCCGGCGTCGTGCTGCCGTCCGCGCTGTGCGCGACGACCGAGCTCGAGGCCGCGTGTGCGGACGCCACGGTGGTGGTGATGGCGGTGCCGTCACACGGCTACCGCGCGGTGCTGGAACACGCGGCTGCCGCGATCCGGCCCGACGTGCCGGTCGTGAGCCTGGCCAAGGGCATCGAGCGGCGCACGCTGCTGCGTATGACCGAGGTGACGCTGGAGGTGCTGAGCGACCACCAGCCCGACCAGGTCGCGGTGCTCACCGGTCCGAACCTGGCGCGCGAGGTGGCCGAGGGCCAACCAGCGGCGTCGGTCATCGCGTGCCCCGACGCCGAGACGGCGCGCCAGCTGCAGCAGCTGTGCATGAGCCGCAGCTTCCGCGTGTACACCAACCCCGACGTCGTGGGCTGCGAGGTCGCGGGCGCGATGAAGAACGTCATCGCGATCGCCGCCGGCACCGCGGCCGGCCTCGGGTACGGCGACAACACGCTCGCCGCGCTCATCACACGTGGCCTGGCCGAGGTGGCGCGGCTCGGCGTCGCGCTCGGGGGCGAGCCGATGACGTTCGCGGGGCTCGCCGGGCTCGGCGACCTCGTCGCCACGTGCACCAGCGCGAAGAGCCGGAACCGCAGCGTGGGCTACGAGCTGGGGCAGGGGAGGTCGCTCGACGAGATCGTCGCCCGGTCGAACATGGTGGCCGAGGGCGTGCGCAGCACCGCCGCGCTGCTCGAGCTGGCCGAACGCGCGGGCATCGAGATGCCGATCGCGGCGATGGTCGGCGCGGTGCTCTACGAAGGCCGACGGCCCGCTGATCTCGTCCCCGAGCTGATGCTGCGCGAGGCGAAGGCGGAGCGACACGGCCTCTCGTGACCGGCGCCGGCTCCGATCTCACCAGTCCCACGACCGCCGTCGGCGTCCTCGGAGGAACGCGGAACGCGACCGTTGACCGCAAGGGCGCGCTGGCGCCGCGCGCGTTGGGATGGGAGCTCGAGTGGTGGATCGGCGCGGACGATCGCTGGCACGTCCCCGCGCGGGAGGCGGCGGTGCGCCAGCACCTGGTCGACGGCATGCCCGTGGTGGAGACCGCGATGCGCGTGCCCGGCGGCGACGCGGTGCATCGTGTCTACGGCGCGCCGGCGGGTGATGTGGGCCAGGTCGCGGTGGTCGAGGTCGAGAACGCGTCCCCGGCTCCGTTCGTCGCCGCGCTGGTCGTGCGGGGGGCGAGCGCACTCGATCTCGACGGCGCCACCGTGTACGCCGACGGTCGCAGCGTGCTGCGCACGACGCGTTCGCCCTCGCGGTGGGCCGCCAGTGTCGACGGCAGCACCGAAGATCGCGTGACGAGCGGTGCCGCGACCGACGCGCCCTTCGGCCACCGTCAGGATCGCGGCGCGCGCCTGGTGGCCGCCTTCCTGTATCCGGTTGCGCACCGCACGACGCTGCGCGCGGCGGCTGCGCTGGGCCCGCGCGGGATGGGAGCCGTCGCGCCCGCCGACCTGCCGGCAGCCGAGGCGGTCGCGCGCGGCTGGCACGTCCAACTCGACCGGGGCCTGCGGCTCGAAGTGCCCGACGAGCCGCTCCAGCGCGCGATCGCGACCGCACGGGCCGCGACCGTCCTCGCCGGCCAGGCGTGGCGGGTCGAGCCCGCGGTCGTGGCGACCCTCGAGGACTGGGGGCTCGACGCCGAGGCGGCGGTGGCGTGGAGCCGGCTGCCCGGCCGCGCCCGGCGCCGGCTCCGACGGCGCACGCCGGCGCGCGGCCGCTGGGCCGACGCGCTCGCGGTCGCCGGCGTTGCCGACGCGCGACTGCTGGCCGCGGTGCGGTCGGTGATCGCGCGCGAGGAGGGTGACACGGTCGCGCTGCTCGTCGACTGGCCGGCCGACTGGGTCGGGGCGCCGATCGACGTGCGCGACGCGCCGACGCGCTCCGGTGTGGTGTCGTGCTCGGTGCGGTGGCACGGGTCACGACCGGCCCTGCTGTGGGACGGTCCCGTGGATCTCACCTACACGGCACCCGGGCTCGATCGCTCGTGGTCCTCGCGCGAGCCGCGAGGCGAGGCGCTGCTCGCGGAGGTCAGATCCCCTCGAGCCGGAGAGTGACGAGCTCCCAGGGTCGTAGCGGCGCGGTGCCGGGGAAGGCGTCGAGGTCGGTGCCGGCCAGGTCGACGATGCGGCCGGCGACGGGGGAGTCGTCTCGGGTCACGGTGACCACGGTGTCGTCCGGAGTGCGGTTCATCACGCGCAGCACGAGGGTGCCGGAGTCGTCGCGCAGCAGCGCCGACACCTCGGCGCCCTGCACGTGGAGCAGGCGCCCGGATGCGGGCGCGCTCGCGCCGGCCCAGCCGCCACCCCGCACCCGTTCGAAGGGCACGAGCACGTCGTCGGCCACTGCGGAGAGGTCGGCCGCGTACGCGTCGCCGGGGTGGAGCACGACCGCATAGTCGAGCGCGAGCTCGCGTTGCAGCTGGGGCCCCTCGAGTCGATCGAGCGGTCCCGCCGGATTGGGCCGGAGCAGCGGTTCGGACCGCGACAGGTAGCCGGTGGCACGCACGAGCGTCAGGGCCAGCTCGGTGCCCGCACCCTCCTCGTTGGTGAGCACCTCGTACTCGAGCAGGCCGTCGTGCACGAGTGCGAGGCCGACCTCACCGTCGGAGCAGTCGACGAAGCGGCGGGACACGAACGTCGGCAGGCCGAACTCGTGGGGACCGCCTTCAGCGGTGAGGCCGCGGTGCACGACCGCGAACGCGCAGTCGGCGTCGGAGCCGGCCACCGGGGCGGGGAGCGGGAAGTGCGCTCGCAGGCGATGGTCGCGCACGCGATGGTCGAGCTCCACGTGCACGCGCAGGAAGCGTTCGCCAGTGCGTAGCTCGAGCGTGGTCACGACGTCGAGGGGCACGCGTTCGTCGCGACGAGCCGAGCACGAGCGCTCGTCGCCGATCGCGCGGGGGGGCAGGAGGTAGCGCGTGGTGACGACGAGTCGGGCGCGGACCGGACCCGACTCCGTCACCGAGACCGTCACCGACTCCGGCCGGTCGACGAGCGTGTCGACCGCGGGCGGTGAGTAGTTGTAGGTGTCGCCGCCGTCGCCGCCGTCCACGTAGCGGTTGAGCCCGCCGACCGTGATCCCGTCGACCGCCATCGCCACCGTGCCGTCGGCCGGGTCGACGGTGACGTGCACGTGCTCGTTGGCGAGCTCGTACCCTTCGGCCCGCACGGCCGTCGTCGGGCCCTCGCCGTCGAAGGCGCGGTACGCGCGCCACCCCAACCCAGGCACGGTGCCGGTGGCCGCCAGGACCTCGCTGATCGCCGGGCGGCGCTGGCGGATCGAGATGGTCGCACCGGCCTCGCCCAGCGCGAGCAGCGCCTCCTTGGTCGATTCGAGGTCGAGCTCGGCCTCGCCGGGGGCGGCGTCGTAGAAGATGAACTCCTCCACCGGCTCGGTGGTCCCGTCGTGCGCCCTGCGGCGCTCGACCGCGGTGACGCGCGCGCCGGCGAGCTCGGGGCCACGCATCATCTCGAGCACCCAGCGGATCTTCTGGCCCACCACCACCGTGGAGATGCCCTCCTCCGTGGTCGCGGTGCGCACGACCTGGGTGGGACACGCCGTCCCGTCGTCGAGGGCGACGAGATGCACGGGCCCGGTACCGGGAAGCGGAACAGCCACCGCTCCGCCGCGGTCGTGCGCCGCGCTGTTGACGACGATCGTCGACGACGGGGGGACGTCGACGTTCGTGGCGAGCGCGCGCACGGCTTCGCGGGTCAGCGCCTCACCGACGTGGCGCGCCTCCTGGTAGCGGACACGCACCGCCTCGACCACGTCGTCGGCGCTGCAGGCGCACGACGAGTCGTGCGCGCTGTTGAGGATCAGCTGGCGCCACCCCACGTCGAGGAGCGCGCCCGGATAGTCCGGCGCGGGGAGCAGCAAGGCCGACAACGGCTCGGCGTAGCGTTCGATGCTTCGTTCGGCGCGCGCCGCGAGCTGGTGCACGTCGACTCGGTTCGACGCCACACCCATGAGGACGTTGGCGCGCGCGCCCGACCGCAACTCGCCGTTCCAGGTCTCGAGCCCCTCGGTGGGCTGGGCGCGCACGTACTCACCGAGCGACGTGATCGCGAAGCGGTATTCGTCCTGGCGCTCGTTCGCCTCGGCCACGACCTGGCCGAGCCACGGCTGGGGCAGGAGGTGGTCGGAGCCGTTCATGAGCAGCATGCCGCCGTCGGGCAGCGCAGCCCGGCCGAGCTCGGCCTCGTAGCCGCGTGCTCGCGCCACGAGTTGCGTCGCGTCCTTCGGGATGTCGCGCCCGTTGGAGTAGGAGCCGTAGAGGTACTCGGCACGCACGCGCGAGCCGTCGGGCACGCGCCACCAGAACGCGGTGCGGTCGATCGCACTGGGAACGCCGCGCCACACGACCGCGTGCTCGAGGCCCGCCAGGCGGAGGAGCTGGGGCATCTGCGCGATGTGCCCGAACATGTCGGGGAGGTAGCCGACGAGCGTCATCGGATGCGCATCTGCTTCGGCACCCGACAGCGCAGCTGCGCGCGCCAGGCCGTGCTGGAGGTTCCGCACCATGGTCTCGCCCGAGACCATGTACTCGTCCATCAGGATCATCCACGGGCCCACCTGCAGTTGGCCCGCGCTCGCCAAGGCGCGCACGCGCGCTTCCCCTTCGGGGCGCACCTCGAGGTAGTCGTCGACCACCGCGGTCTGGCCGTCGAGCAGGAAGCGGGTGAACGACGGATCGGCCTCGAGGAGGTCGAGCAGATCGTCGACCAGGTGCATGAGCTGCACGCGGTAGCGCTGGAACGGGGCGTACCACTCCCGATCCCAGTGCGTGTGCGGCACGATCCCGACCGGTTTCGAGACACCGGCCGCCGGTGCTCCGTCGTCCATCTCTGGAGGCTATGGCTGACGATGGCTCACGTGTCGGCTGCGGCCGCGAGCACGGGCGCGGCGTTGGTGGCGAACAGGTCGTCGCCCACCGATCCTGTGCGACGAACGGCTCTCCGGAGAAGACATGCACTCCATCTCACCGCTCGTCCGCGTCAATGCACCGTCAAGGAGGGCGGTGAAGGCGTCAAGAAGGTGTCAAGACGCATGGCCCGGCACTCGGTGGTCGGAACAGCCGCGGTAACCCTGCAGTGTGTCCCTCCACTTCGCGCCCGCGGTGGCGACCGACCACCGACGCAAGGCGATCGCCACCGCCATCGCCGGGTTCGGGCCGCTGCTCGCGGCGGCGTTGCTCGTGCCGATCCGGGACGACCTGGCCGGCGCGAACGCGATCCTGGTGTTCGTCATCGTGGTCGTGGTGGCCGCGGCGGTCGGGGATTGGGTGTCGGGCCTGGTCGCGGCGGTCGTCTCCACGCTGGCGTTCGACTTCTTCCTGACGACGCCCTACCTGTCGTTCAGCATCGACCATTCGGGCGACGTCGTCACCGCTCTGCTCCTGGCCGTGATCGCGTTGATCGTCGTCGCGCTCATGGTCTACGCACGCCGAAGCAGGGGTGCGACCGACGCGGCGCGCGCCGAGATGACGCGGCTGCAGCGGATCGCCGCCATGGTCGCCGGAGATGCCGAATCGGAAGACGTGATCCTCTCGGTGGAGGCGGAGCTCTTCGGACTGTTGTCGCTGCGCGAGTGTCGCTTCGAGGTCGCGCCCTACGCGGACCAGCTGCCGCGTGTCGATCACCGCGGATCGGTGGAGGGCGGCCGACGTCGCTGGATCAACGGTGAGCTGACCCTTCCCGCCGACGGCGCGGAGATCCCGGTCGTCGGGCGCGGCCGCATCTTCGGACGCGTCGTGCTGATCGGCGACTGGGACGTGGGGGTCTCGATCGAGCAGTGCTCGGTCGCGGTCGCGCTCGTCGCTCAATTGGCGGCGGCGCTCGCCGGCGACGACAGAGCTCTCCCTACCAACGAACGGAACCGCTCGTGAGCAGCGATGTGATCGCCGAGCCGACACCGACGCGGACGGTCGAGCCGACGATGATCCCGACGGCCGCCGCCCCCCCGGAGACGCGCCTCTACCGGGTCAAGAACCGCCTGCTCGGACGTCCCCTCGCCACCGAACAACTCGTGCACGAACGTCTCGGCAAGCCGACCGCGCTGGCGGTGTTCGCCTCGGACAACTTGTCGTCGTCGGCGTACGCGACCGAGGAGATCCTGCGCGTCCTCGTGCCCATCGTGGGCATCGGTGCCTTTGCAATGGTGGTGCCGATCACCACTGCGCTGCTGGTCGTGCTGGCGTTCCTCATCCTCTCCTACCTGCAGACGATCAAGGCGTATCCGAGCGCAGGTGGCGCGTACATCGTCACCCGCGACAACTTCGGCCTTTTGCCCGCTCAGGTGGCCGGTGTGGCGTTGCTCACCGACTACATCCTCACCGTCTCGGTGTCGGTCGCCGCCGGCACCGCGGCGCTCGGCTCCGCGTTCTCGGCTCTCGCGCCGTACACGCTCGTCATCTCGATCGTGTTCGTGGTGCTCATCGCCTACGGGAACCTTCGCGGTGTGCGCGAGTCGGGGAAGGTGTTCGCGGTACCCACCTACTTCTTCATCGTGAACATGGTGATGCTCCTCGGGATCGGCTTCTGGAAGCTCGTCAACGGCACCCTGCCCGTCGCGTCGATCCACCATGCCGGGGCCGTTCCGACCGGGAGCGTCGGCGTCGGGCTCTTCATGGGCGCGTCCCTGTACGTGGTGCTCCACGCGTTTGCTTCGGGTGGTGCGGCGGTCACCGGCGTCGAGGCGATCTCGAACGGCGTGCCGGCGTTCAAGGAGCCTTCCTGGAAGAACGCCCGCATCACGCTGGTGATCATGGGCAGCACGCTCGGCGTGATGTTCCTCGGCTTGTCGATCCTCGCCGCCCACGCGCATCCCGTGCCCTACGAGAGCGGTACCCCGACGGTGATCAGCCAGATCGGCCGTCTCGTCTACGGCAGCGGCTCCGGCGGCGACGTCCTCTTCTACTGCCTCCAGGCGGGCACGATGCTCATCCTGGTGCTGGCCGCCAACACGAGCTTCGCCGACTTCCCCCGGTTGGCGAGCTTCCACGCCGAGGACAACTTCATGCCCCGGCAGCTGACGAAGCGCGGGCACCGGTTGGTGTTCTCCAACGGGATCATCTTCTTGGCCGTCGCGGCGATCGCGGTGCTGATCGTCACCGACGCCAAGGTGGATCGCCTCATCCCGCTCTATGCGATCGGCGTGTTCACGAGCTTCACGTTGTCGCAGGCCGGCATGGCGAAGCACCACATCCGGCTGCGGGAACCGCACTGGCGCTACGGCCTGTTCGTCAACGGTGTCGGCGCGTTCCTCTCCTTCGTCGTGCTCATCATCATCGCCATCACGAAGTTCACCCACGGCGCGTGGTTCATCATCGTGCTGGTGCCGCTGATGGTGGCGGGTCTCGTGCGCCTCAACAAGCAGTACGAAGACGAGCTCGAGGAGCTCAAGGAGGACGCTCCGCGTGCCGCGCAGGCCCCGATCATGCGCCGCCACGCGGTCATCGTGCTGATCGACCAGCTCGACGCGGCCGCGGCCCGTGCGATCCAGTACGCGCGATCGCTCACCCCCGACGACCTCCGCGCCGTGCACTTCGATCTCGATCCCATCAAGACCGAGGATCTGACGGCAGCGTGGCGCGATCTCGGCTTCTCGCGCCTTCCGCTCGACGTCGTCGAATGCGCCGACCGTCGCATCCCGCGCGCAGCTGCCGAGCTCGTCGCCACCGCGCTTGCCGACGGCGAGACCGAGGTGAGCGTGCTCGTGCCGCGCCGCCAGTACACGCACTTCTGGCACCGGTTCCTCCACGACCGCACCGCCGACGCGATCACGCAGGCGCTCGCGGGGCTGCCGCACAGCAACGTGACCATCGTTCCCTACCATCTCGGTTCGCATGCGACCGCCGCGGTGCCGGCCGGCACTGGGAACGGCACTCGGCGAGTCCTTCGGCGCGCCGAAGCGACGGCAAACGGCAACGCGCACCAGCTGTCGATGACCACGACCCTCGTGGGACCGATCCCCGCTGACTGCACGCCGATCGCCGAGCTGCAGTACCGGCAGCACACGAAGGTCGCGGGCCGCATCCACACCGTGCGCGTGCAACCCCACGGTGGGATCGCGAGCCTCGAGTGCACGCTCGTCGACGAGACGGGCGGCATCCTGCTGCTCTTCCTCGGGCGCCGCAGCATCCCCGGGATGAAGGTGGGGGCCCGCCTGCGCGTCGACGGCACCGTCGGTGAGGACCACGGCCGGCTCGCGATCCTCAATCCGACCTACGAATTCCTCCCCGAGCCCGCGTCTCCCAAGCGGCGCTGACGGTCGCTCCGAAACTCGTCGCGCCTTCCACGGCAGGGGTTCTCCGGGCGCTACCGAGGTTGCGACAGAAACCCGTCAGAAGCGTGTCGCACTTCGTTCACCCGACCGCGCCAAACGAGAAACTGCGCTTTCTTACGGTTCCCTGAGCCGAGGCACGCGGGCAACGGCGCCCTGACGTCCGGTGCATCAATTTCCACTCTCAGGAGGACCTTGTGAAACGGACGATACGCCGGATCGGCATCGTCTCCACGATCGCCATGGCGATCGTGTTGCTGACGAGCGTCGCCGCGTTCGCGGTCGACCCATCGATCGATGTCAACCCGATCAAGGGGCTTTCGCACACGGATCTGGGGCTCAACAACCTCTGGATCGTCATCGGTGCGGTGCTCGTGATCTTCATGCAGGCCGGCTTCGCGCTGGTCGAGACCGGCTTCTGCCGGGCGAAACATGCCGCACATGTGGTCAGTTCGAACTTCGCGATCTTCGGTCTCGGGTTCGTCGCCTATTTCTTGGTCGGGTTCCCGATCATGTTCAGCGGCTACAGCTATTCGATCTTCGGCATGAGCACCCCGATGTCGACCGGGAGCGGTTTGATCCACTTCGGGAGCAGCGGGAACTGGGTGTTCCTGTGGGCCCAGAGCGGCTGGGGTCTCAGCGGCATCGCGTACAGCGTGCCGATCGCCGCGTTCTTCCTCTACATGGTCGCGTTCATGGACACGACCGCGACCATTCCGACCGGCGCCATGGCCGAGCGGTGGAAGTGGAAGGCGTTCGTCGGGTGGGGCCTGTTCTGTGGCGCCCTGTACTACCCGATCTTCGGCGGTTGGACCTGGGGCGGTGGTTGGCTCGCGAAGCTCGGGAACAGCCTGAGTCTGGGCTTCGGGTACGTGGACTTCGCCGGTTCCGGGGTGGTGCACGCGATGGGTGGTATCGCCGGTCTGGCCGGTGCGCTCGTGCTGGGTGCTCGCATCGGGAAGTACGGTCCGGACGGCAAGCCGCGCACGCTCGCCGCGCACAACATCACCATGGCGATGCTCGGCACGTTCATCCTGTTGTTCGGCTGGTTCGGGTTCAACGCCGCGTCGACGCTGGCGGCGACCGACCTGCGCTTCACCGTCGTCGCGGCGAACACCGCGATCGCCGCGGCCTTCGGGGCCACCATCGCGATGTTCTACTGCATGCGTCGGATGGGCAAGCCTGATCCCGGCATGATGGCGAACGGCATGCTCGCCGGCCTGGTGGCGATCACCGCGCCGTGTGCCTTCGTGCAGCCGTGGGCCGCCGCAGTGCTCGGCGGGATCGCCGGCATCATCGTGGTCGAGTCCGTGTTCTTCTTCGAGCGCCGGGGCATCGACGACCCGGTGGGTGCGATCTCGGTGCACGGGGTCTGTGGCATCTGGGGCATCTTGTGCATCGGTATCTTCGCCGACGGTCGCTACGGTGCGGGCTGGAACGGCACCAGCGGTTCGACGACGAACGGCAAGGGCGTCACCGGCATCCTCTACGGCAGCGGCAAGCTGTTCGGGAGTGGTGCGTTCGGGTCGCTCGGGTGGGGTCAGTTGGCCTCGCAGGCCATCGGTGGCTTGGTCATCATCTTCGTCATGGGTGGCATCGCCTACGCGTTCTTCAAGCTCCAGAACGCGTTCATGAAGGGCGGCATCCGTTCGGAGGAGGCCGACGAGCTCGCCGGTCTCGACCTGCCGGAGATGGGTGTCCTCTGCTACGACAACCTCCAGCTCCGCGAGCTGGACATCGTGGGTGTCGACGAGGACATCGTCATGTCGGGTGGTCCGTCGCAGGATCCGTCGACCGGGCGGTAGTCCTCGAGCAGGACGTACGCGTTGGCAAGCAAGTCGGCCGGCGGGCCTTCGGTCCGCCGGCCGGCTCGCGCCCGGGGAGGGTCAGTCGGTGCCGATCCAGCGGTATCCGATGCCGGGCTCGGTGACGATCAGCCGCGGGTTGGCGGCGTCGTCCCCGAGCTTGCGACGCAGCTGGCCGACATAGACCCGTAGGTAGTTGGTCTCCGAGCCGTAGCCGCTGCCCCACACCGCGCGCAGCAGGTACTCGTGGGTGAGCAGCTTCCCGGGATGGCTGGTGAGCTGTTCGAGCAGCGCCAATTCGGTCTTGGTCAGCCGCACCGCGTCGCCGTCGAGGCGTACCTGGCGCCGGGCGAGGTCGATCTCGAGCGTGTCGACCGCGAGCATCGCCGGCACCGCCGCTGCCTGGGGGACCCGCCGGAGCACGGCGCGCACCCGCGCGAGCAGCTCGGCCACGTCGAAGGGCTTGGTCACGTAGTCGTCGGCGCCGGCGTCGAGGGCCTCGATCTTGTCCTGCTGGCGGTCGCGGGCCGTGAGCACGACGACCGGCACCTCGCTGAAGGCGCGCATGCGGCGCAGCGCCTCGATGCCGTCGAGATCGGGGAGCCCGAGGTCGAGCAACACCACGTCGGGCTGTCCGTCGGCCACGTGCACGATGCCCTCTTCGGCGGTCGCGCTCTCGATCACCTCGAACGAGCGGGCGCGCAGGCTCGTCCGAAGCGCCCGGCGCAACGAGCTGTCGTCCTCGATCACGAGCACCGTCGTCATGCCCTGCTCTCCTGGTGCGGCGTGTCGACCGGGTGTGCTGGGATCTGGAACACGAAGGTCGCGCCTCCGCCGGGGGTCTCGTCGCACCAGACACGGCCGCTGTGCGCAGTCACGAGCGCGTGGACGATCGCGAGGCCGAGCCCCGTCCCGCTGGCGTCGGGTCGACGGTCCACGCGCGCGAACTCCTCGAAGATGTGCGTGCGCTCCTCGGGGGGCACGCCGATGCCGTGGTCGGCGATGCTCACCATCACACCCTCCGGGTCGCACGACCGACTGGCTGCCACGAGGATCTCCGATCCCGGAGGCGCGAACCGCAGCGCGTTCTCGAGCAGGTTGCCGAACACCTGCTCCATCAGCTCGACGTCGACGTCGACGTCGCTCAGCTCGACGGGGACGTCGAGCCGCACTCGGTGGGCACGAGCCAGGGGTCGGAGGCGCCGGATCGCGGCCTGGGCGAGGTCGCGGAGGTCGACGCGCTGACGATGGACCTCCAGGCCGCCCGCACGGATCCGGCTGAGCTCGAGGATGTTGGTGACCAGGCGCTCGAGGCGCTCGGTCTCGTCGTGGATCGTGTCGAGCAGCTCGGTCCGGTCGGCGGGGCTGAGGTCGAGGTCGGGTGCGCGCAACGTGGAGGATGCGGCCTTGATCGAGGCAAGCGGCGTCCGCAGGTTGTGGGTGACGGCCGAGAGGAACCCGGCGCGGGTGCGGCCGACCTGGGCGTCGATGCGCGCGTCTCGCGCCTCCGCCGCGAGGCGCAGGCGATCGATGGCGGTGGCCAGGCCCGCGACCAGCGCCTCGAGCACGGCGAGGTCCGACGGACGCAGCGGCGCGCCAAGGTCCGAGACCACCTCCACCTCGAGCGGCTGGACGCGCACGATGGTGGTGGGCCCCGCGGTGCCGGGCCCGGTCGCGTCCACGACCACACCCGGCCCGCGCACCTTGCACTGCACCAGCCCGAAGAGAGCGACCAGCGCGTCGGCCGCGCCCTCCACCACGGTCTCCGCGCTCTCGCCCGCCATGAGTCGGCTGGTGAGGTCGAGGCGGACCTGCGCCTCACGCTCGCGTTGCTCGGCCGTGCGGCGCGCCTCGTTGAGGCGCGACACCGTCCAGCCGAGCACGGCGGAGGCGGCGGCGAAGACGACCAGCGCAACCAAGTCCTCGCCCTTCTGGACGTCGAAGCTGTCGCGCGGCGTCGTGAAGAAGTAGTTGAGCGCGAGGAAGGCGGTGACCGTGCCGACGCCCGCCGCCGCGCGACCGAGCAGCGTCGCGACCAGGACCGCGAGGAGGAGGAGCAGCGACGCGGTCGTGAGCGTCACGTCGAGCACGCGGCCCACGACGGTCGTGACCGCCACGAGCAGCAGCGCCAGCAAGACCTGGCCGCCGGTCTTGACGCCTTCGTGACGCGTCACGAGGCCCCGCTGACGCCCCCGAGACGCCCTCCCCACGACGATGACCGAACGGCCACGAATGTCACCGCTTCGAGCCTAGATCCCACTTCCGGCGTCGCCACCGGAACGTTGCGGGTGCCGCGATCGGTACGGCACCCGCGCTCGTCCCGACTCAGCCCTCGAGGGCGCGCTGCGTCTGGAGCGTGTCCTCCGACCCGCGGTAACGGCTGATCTTGCCGCCGGTGAAGTGGAAGTGGTGGTGGATCTCCATGGCGATCGTCTTGCCCGTCTTCGCGACCTTGGCCCGGTAGCGCACCACGGTGAGCACGTCGTCGCCGTCACCGACCATCGCGAGCGGTGTGAACTCGACGACTTCCTCGTTGGCGGCGAGCTCGGCGAAGAACTCGGTGACCTGATCCTTGCCGTGGCGCACGCCCCACCAGGGCGCCTCGGTCGAGCTCGACTCGGCGGCCCAGTCGACGTCGTCGGAGAGCGCATCGAGGATCGTGGCGACGTCGCCGCGGCCGAAGGCCTCGTAGACGGCTTGGATGGTCTTGACGTTGTCGTTGGCGCTCATGATGGTGGCCCCTCTCGTCGTCGGTGTCGGGGGGCATTCGCCACGAGCGCGCCCGTGGATCACGGGTATCGTCGTGCAGTGGCCGGCGTCGACCTCGATCTCTCCCGGACGTCGGTGTTCCTCGACTTCGACGGGACCATCAGCACGGTCGATGTCGGCGTGCACGTGTTGACGCGTGCCGCCTCGGATGGTTGGCGCGACATCGACGAGCAGTTCCGCCGCGGGGAGATCGACAGCCGCGAGTGCATCCTCGACGAGTGGGAGCTCGTGACGGGTGACGAGGCCACGTTGCGGACGATCGCGGCCGAGGTGGAGCTCGACCCCGGGCTCGGACCGCTCGCCGACGCGCTCCGGGCTGCGGGCGCTGAGGTCACGGTGGTGTCGGACGGTTTCGGGTTCTACGTGGAGGACGCGTGTGCGCCGTTCGGCCTCGACATCCTCACGAACGCGGTCGACTTCTCGACCGGCCGGTTGCTCTTCCCGCACGAGGATCGTTGCTGCCCGTGCGCGTCGTGCGGCGTGTGCAAGCAGGCGCCGATCAAGGAGGCGCAGCACCGCGGCCAGACCACGGTGCTGATCGGTGACGGCGCCAGCGACCGCAAGGCCGCGCTGCTCGCCGACATCGTGTTCGCCAAGGGCGTGCTGGCGTCGTGGTGCGCCGCCGTCGGGGTGGAGTTCACACCGTTCGACGCGCTCACCGACGTGCACCGGATGCTGTTGTCGTGAAGGTCGCGTTCGGGACCGACGAGCACACCGTGCTGACCGACGCGGTGCGCGCCGACCTCGTGTCGCGGGGCCACACCGTCGTCGTGATCGACGACGGTCAGTGGGTCGAGGTGGGCCACGCGGTGGGGAAGGCCGTCGCCGCCGGGCGCTGCGAGACCGGGGTGCTGTTCTGCTGGACGGGCACCGGCGCATCGATCGCGGCCAACAAGGTGCCCGGCGTGCGTGCCGCGCTCTGCACCGACGCCGGTACCGCGGCGGGCGCGCGCACCTGGAACGACGCCAACGTGCTGGTCATGGGCCTGCGGCTGACCAGCCCCGAGGTCGCCAAGGAGATGCTCGACGCCTGGTTCGCCACTCCCGTCGATCCCGACGAGCTCGACGTGATCGCCGAGCTGGAGTAGGCGACGGTGAGCGCGCGGGGGTGGGTCCTGGTGGTCGCGGGCGTGCCCATCTACCTCGCGCTCGCGTGCGTGATCGTGGTCGTCGTGAACGTTCCGCCGGGCACCCACGAGGCGTTCGACCTCGAGGGGAGTGCGGGCTGACCGGTACCTCCATCGACGCGGATGGCAGTCGACCGGGGTAGGTTCCTCGTCGTGACCGCGACGACCCCCGCCCCGGCGACGGCCCCGACCCGGAGGATGGGGCCGACGCTGCGACTGGAGCGGAAGTTCTGGGAGGCGGGTGACCAGGTCGTCGTCGGCATCGACGAGGTGGGGCGGGGCTCGTGGGCCGGCCCGGTCACCGTCGCCGCGGTGGTGCCTGCCCCCGACCACGTGCGCGGCATCCACGACTCCAAGCAGCTCACCCGGCCCGAGCGCGAGAAGGCGGCGCGGGCCGTGCGCCGGTGGGCGCGGGCGGTGGGCGTCGGCCACGCGTCCTACGAGGAGTGCGACGAGCTGGGCATGACCGAGGCGCAGCGAGTCGCCGCGATGCGGGCACTCGCCGAGCTCGACGCGCAGGGCTTCGTTCCTGACCGCATCGTGCTCGACGGCAACCACGACTATCTGAAGATGCCGTCGAAGGTCACGACCGTGATCAAGGGTGACGCCAAGTGCCTGGCGGTGGCGGCGGCCTCGTGCGTGGCCAAGGTGACGCGCGACCACCTCATGTGGGAGGAGGCGCAGCACTACCCGCCCTACGACTTCGAGTCGAACGTGGGCTACCCGGCGCCCGCCCACAAGCTCGCGCTGGCCGGCTACGGGCCGAGCGCGATCCACCGGCGCTCATGGATCTTCATGGAGTCGCTGTGCTGGCGCGGGGTGCCGCCCGCACCGGGTCGCCTCTTCATCTGAGGCTCGGGTTCATCTACCGTTTCGGGCAGTCGGGCAGGACTGCGCAGGAGAGACGCACATGAGTGTCGACCTTCCCGAAGTGCACGCGCGGGCCCTCGAGTGCGCCCGCCGGTCGGTGGCGGGCGTCGGCGACGACCAGTGGAAGGTCGTGTCCGACTGCGAGGACTGGACCGTCCGCGAGCTGGTGAACCACATCGTCACCGGCAACTACTGGGCTGCGGAGCTGGGCGCGGGACTCACGATCGAGCAGGTCGGCGACCGGCTCGACGGCGACGTGCTGGGCACCGACCCGCTGCGGGCCTACGACGACTCTGCGCTGGTCGCCGGGGCGGTGTTCCGCGCACCGGGCGCCATGGAGAAGCCGTGCGCGGTGTCGTACGGACCGGTCCCGGGGGAGGTCTACTGCGGTCACCGGTTCCTCGACGTGCTGATCCACGGGTGGGACGTCGCCACGTCGACCGGTCAGGACACCACGCTCGACGCCGAGCTGGTGGATGCGTGCCTCGAGGTGGTCGAGCCGCAGCTCGGGATGCTCATCGGGAGCGGCGCGTTCGGCACGCTGATCGAGGTGGCGGACGACGCCAGCCCCCAGACCCGCCTGCTCGCAGTGCTCGGGCGCCGAGTCCAAGAGCCACCCGGCTGACGCCGTAGTGTCTCGGTCATGGGTCAGTTCATCACCGTGACCGTGCTGACCGGCTCCTCGCCGTCGGTGCGCATCTTCGACCTCAACCGCTCGCTCACCGGCATGGCGATCGAGCGGTACGCGTCGGCGGCCGACGTGAAGGACGGTGACCACCGTCCGCCCGGTGTGCTGGCCCGGCGGTTGTTCGACCTTGGTGTCACGTCGGTGACGGTGTACTCGAGCGCGGTGGCCGTGGTCGCCCCGCCCGAGCGGTGGGACACGCTCGAGGGGCAGGTGGTCGAGACCCTCGAGCACCTCTTCGGCTACTACGGCGACGACGCCGGCTGGTCACCCGACGCCCTGCGCGCCATCGGCGTCGAACCGCTTCCGATCCTTTTCGAAGCCCCCGGCTGAGCTCTCCTCCATTCTTCTTCGTGCGGCTTCTTCTTCGTGTGGGGCACCGGTTTGACGGATCGAACATACGTTCGATAAGGTCAGACGGATGGCGATCAGCGTCCTTCCCCGGCATGACCTTCCCCGGCGTGACGACGAGGCCCGTGCCCACCTGCACGCGGTGGCGCGGGAGGTGGCGCCCCTGGTGCTGGCGCGCGACCGGTCGGTGGCCGTCCCCGGCGCGCTCGGCGATCTGGTCCCCGGGGGCGCGGTGGCGCGCGGCGCGGTGCTGCGGGTCACCGGTCGTCCCGGCGCGGGCGCGACGACCGTGGGCTTCGAGCTCGTGGCCGGGTTCACCACACAGGGGGAGTGGGCAGCTGCGGTCGACCTCGACACCACCCTCGGTCCGCTCGCCGCGGCCGAAGCCGGGGTGGCGTTGGAGCGGTTCGCGGTGGTCCGGCGGGTACCCCCCGCCCGCTGGGCCACCGTGGTCGCGGCCCTGCTCGACGGCATGAGCGTGGTGTTGGCCGAGGTGCCGCGCGGCGTGGCCCTGGGCGATGCCCGCCGGCTGGAGGCGCGCGCCCGCGAGCGCGAGTCGGTGCTGGTGGCGCTGGAGACCCGCGGTGTGGTCTGGCCCACGGGCGCGGCGTACACGCTGCACGCGACCATGTCGGAGTGGGACGGCCTGGAGCGCGACTCCGGACTCCTCGCCGGCCGCCGGTTGCAGGTGCAGGTGGACGGTCGGGGCGCGGCGGCCCAGCCCCGCACCGGTGAGCTCGCCCGGGCGGGATAGCGGATGACCGGTGCCCGGCGGACCTGCGCGCTGTGGTGCCCCGACTGGCCGGTTGTCGCGGCGCGCCGAGACGAGACCGCGCTCGTGGACGCACCGGTCGTGGTCGTCGGGCCCGGTGCCCGCGGAAAGGTGGTGACCTCGGCGTCGGCCGAAGCGCGTGCCGAGGGCGTCGCCGTCGGGCTGCGCGTGCGCGAGGCCGAGGCGCGCTGCGCGGGTCTGGTCGTGCTCGACGCCGACGACACCGCCGACGCGCGCGCGTTCGAGGTCGTGGTGCGCGCGGTGGAGGAGCTGGTGCCCCGTCTCGTGCTCGAACGACCGGGGCAGCTGTCGTTCCCCACACGCGGGCCGTCGCGCTACTTCGGCGGTGACGATGCGATGGTGGCGCGCATCGTCGCGCACGTGCGCGCGCTCGACGTCGCCGACGTACGCGCCGGCATCGCCGACGGCACGTTTGCGGCGGGACTCGCGGCGCGTGCCACTGGCGAGCTCCGGAATGAGGAACGCGGGCTCGACGCGGTCGTGGTGCCCGCGGGAGAGACGCCCGCGTTCCTCGCGTCCTGGCCGGTGACCGTGCTCGCCGGATCGGTCGACGCGGCATTCGGCGACGGGCACGGGGGTGGTACCGACCTCGTCGACCTTCTCGCTCGCCTCGGCCTGCGCACGCTGGGCGCGTTCGCCGCACTCCCCGCGCCCGCGGTGCTCGGACGGTTCGGTCCGCCCGGCGCACTCGCACACCGCTTGGCGCGCGGAGAGGTGGAGCACGAACCCGTCGCGACCGTCCCACCCGACGAGCTGCTCGAGACGATCGAGCTCGATCCGCCGGCGACGCGCGTCGACGAGGCCGCGTTCGCGGCGAAGATGCTCGCCGACCGGTTGCTGGCCCACCTCGACGCGCGCGGACTCTGCTGCACGCGCGTGATCGTGGAGGCGGAGACCGAGCACGGCGAACGGCTCGCGCGCACATGGCGTCACGAAGGTGCGCTCACGCCGTCGACCCTCGTCACGCGCGTGCGGTGGCAGCTCGACGCCTGGCTGCTGACCGACAGCATCACGGCGGGAATCACCCGCCTCACCCTTGCTCCTGACGACCTGGGTCCGGCGACCGGGCGCCAGCTCGGCTTCTGGGGCGGTGACTGGGGCGAGGGAGCCGACCGGGCCGGGCGCGCCCTCACCCGGGTGCAGGGGATGCTCGGGCCCGACGCCGTCGTCACCGCGGCCGCCGCCGGGGGCCGCAGCCCGGCGGAACGGGTGCGCTGGGTGCCGTGGGGCGAGGCCCGCGACGATCCGGGGTCGACGCCTTCCGCGCCCTGGCCCGGCGTGGTGCCCGGCCCCGCACCGGCGCGTGTGTTCGACCCGCCGGTGCCGGCGGAGCTGGTCGACGCGACCGGCGCGCCGATCACGGTGTCGGGCCGCGGCGAACCGTCGGCACCACCCGCGGGGCTCCGGTGCGCGGCGCTGCCCGACCACGGTGGACCACTGGTGGCGTGGAGCGGACCCTGGGCTCACGACCTGCGCTGGTGGGATGCCCGTCGCCGGCGCGCGCTCTGGCAGGTGGTGGTGGAGGGCGGCACCGCGTGCCTCGTCGTGCTCGAGCGCGGTCGCGCCGCCGTCGAAGCCGTCTACGACTGAGGGTCAACTCGTCGGGACGCGGTGCTCTTCCGCGCCGACGCCGGCCGCGAACATTCCCGTGACGAGGTCGATCAAGCTCCCGACGGGATCGTCGATGCCGACACCGTGTCGCCGTACCCACGTCTGGATCGGCCCGTCGGGCTGCCCGAGCAGGCGGTACGCCAAGTACTTGGCCACCGCGAAGCGCAGCACGCGCTCGGGCGCGGGCATCCCGGGCGTCGCGCGCGGCGAGGACGCGCAGGTACCGATCGGTGCTCGCGTCGAACACGTCCAGGACGGGAACGAGCTCGGGATGGTCGTCGAGTGCGGCCAGGAACGAGACGTAGAACCGGCCGCTCGGGTCGGCGGCGACCAGCTCCGCGGTGGGCAGAACCATCGCCCGGATCACCGAACGCAGGTCGACGGTGCCGGCGCTCTCCAACTCGTCGAGCAATTCCGATCGGCGCTCCCCGAGCTGGTCGGCGCGGCGCTGCACGATCGCGACGATGAGCCCGTGCTTGGAGCGGAAGTAGTAGTTGACGGCAGCGAGGTTGGCGCCCGCCACGTCCGTGATGTCGCGCACGGACACCGCGTCGATGCCACGCGTCGCGAACAGCCGCTCGGCCGCGTCGAGGACACGCTCGCGCGTGTCGCGCCCCGCGCCGTCACCCATCCGCCGCGTCCCAGGCGAGCAGTGTGATCCCGTCGGCGACGTCGTCGAAGACGGCGCGTACCGGCACGCCGGCATGGAGCGTGTCGATAGCGCCACGAAACGAACCAATCAGCTTGCAGTCGTCCTGCTCGTCGAGGCGCACGAGGATCACCGCGTACGGCGACGCGAAGTCGCTCGAGAATGTGTGGTGGTTGACGATCCACCCTGCGACGGTGCCCCGGCCACTGACCGGCTCCCATGCGGTGTCGAACGAGAAGCACCGATTGCAGATGGCGCGGGGCGGCCACCGCCACGCGCCGCACGCGCTGCAGCGCTGGAACCGGAGCTCGTGGCGCGCCAGGGCATCCCACCACGGCTGGGAGTCGCGGTCCGGGTGCGGGACGGGGCGCGTGCCGATTCCGCTCACGCGCGCCTCAGGACGAGCGCGGACGAGTTGCCCATCACGTATCCGGACTGTCCCGTCGACAGTGCGACCTCGGCGTCCGGCACCTGCCGCGCGCCCGCTTCGCTCCGCAGCTGGCGCACCGCCTCGGCCAGATGGTTGAGGCCGTGGACGTACCCCTCCGACAAGTGGCCTCCGTGCGTGTTGGTGGGGAGCGAGCCGTCGACAGCGGTCCCGCCGGCGCGCACGAACGCCCCTGCCTCGCCCTTCGCGCAGAACCCGTAGTCCTCGAGCTGCAGGAGCACCAGGGGCGTGAACGCGTCGTACAGCTCGGCGACGTCGACGTCAGCCGGACCGAGCCCGGCCTGGGCCCAGAGCCGGGGGCTCGCGGCAGCTGCGCCGCTCACGCCCAGGTCGGGCCGGCGGTTCGAGAACAACGTGTGGCCTGACCCCCACATGGCGCCCGAGATCGTGACCGGCGTGCGTTGGAGGTCGCGCGCCCGTTCGGCGGATGTCACCACCACCGCGACCGCCGCGTCGGTCTCGAGGCAGCAGTCGAACAGGCGTAGCGGCTCGACGATCCAGCGCGACGCGAGGTAGTCGGTCATGGTGAGCGGCTCGCGCATGAGCGCGCGCTCGTTCCGCTCCGCATACCACCGTTGGCTGATCGCGACCGCGCCGAAGTCCTCGGCGGTCGCGCGGTAGTTGTCCATGTACTCGCGTGCGACCATCGCGAACTGCTGGGGTGGCGTGGCGTACCCGTAGGGCACCTGGTACTGGAACTCGAGCTGATCGGGCGGCGGTCGGCCGGTACCGCCCATCCGGAACTCCGAGCGGGCATTCACCGCCCTCCAGCACACGATGCAGTCGGCCTGCCCGGCCACGACCGCGTTGGCTGCCGAACCCACGATCGCGTGCGACGTGCTCCCACCGCCGAACTGATCGAGGAAGTAGTGCACGTCGCGCTGACCGATCGACTCCGCCACGATCGAGGCGGGCGCGGAGTCTCCGACGCGATGGCACGCGAGGCCGTCGACTTCGGCGAGGGTCAGGCCGGCGTCGTCGAGTGCCGCCGTGATCGCGCGCAACGCCAGCGTGAGCGTGCTGACGCCGGAGTTCTTCGAGTACGGCGTCGCGCCGACACCGACGATGGCAGCGCGGTCGCGAAACGGATGGCCGCTCATCCCACGGCTCGCGACGCGTCGGCTCGGGCGTCCGCAAAGTGCGCCAGCGCGGCGATGGCGGTCGCTCCCTCGTCGAGGCTGCGGAAGGTGACCACACCGAGTGCGGCCATCGCCGCGACCAGCGCGTCGGCGTCGGCGCCGGGGACGACGTCGAGGTTGCGGAGCACCACGCACCACCGCGTCGATTCGAGCGGGGCGTGGGCGAAGTCGGTGAGCTGATCGATCAGCGGTGCGATCCCATCTGTGCCGTAGCTGTAGTACGCCGACGTGTTCACGTGCACGAGCACGTCGGTGTAGGGCTGCGCGTCGAGCACCGGACGGACGACGGCGCGCAGCGCATCGACCGCCGCCGCCGGCCCGAACGGGATCTCCAAGGGATTCTCGACCGATGTCCCTGCGCCGAGCCCCATGGACCGGAGCGACGCCCGCGCCGCCGCCGCGGTCGGCACGATGGTCAGACCACCGCGTCCACAAGCGTCGGTCGCGAGCACGGATGCACCGCCACCCACGCCGACGATCAGGACCTTGCCGGCGGGTTCGTGCGCGTCGGTCTCCGGGTCGGGCTGCACCGCGGCCCAGCGTTGCAGGTACGCGAGCACACCCAGCAGGTGTTCGAGGGTGTCGACCAGTGCGATCCCGTTGGAGGTCGCGAGCGCGCGCCAGACGCGCGGCTCTCCCGCCAGCGCGCCGGTGTGCGACGCAACGGCGCGTGCACCGGCGTCGCTGCGTCCGCCCACGAGCAGCACGATCGGTGTGCGGCCCCGGGCGCGGTGCAGCACGTCGACGAGCGCGCCCGCATGCTGCGCGCCTTCGAGATAGAGCCCGATCACCGCGGTCTCCGCATCGTCGAGCAGCCACTCGACCACCTCGCCGGGTGTCACATCGACGGCGTTCCCGATGCTGAGCACCTTCGCGTAGCGGATGCCGCGCCGCGCTCCTCCCATCACCAGGTCGCCGGCGAGTCCGCCGCTCTGCGAGACGACGCTCACGGATCCGGGCTCGTGCGACGAGTGCAACTGGAACGTCTGCCGCCCTCTCGCGCTGTACACACCGATGCAATTCGGGCCGACGACGCGCGTCTTCACGTCGCGCGCCGCGTCGACGAGGCCGCGGCTCAATACGGCGCCGTCACGGCCGACCTCGTCGAAGCCCCCACTCACCACCTGCACGAACGGGACCCGCCCGGCGGTCTTCCGGATCACGTCGACGCAGCGCGCCGCGGGCACCGCGACGAGCAGGTAGTCGACCGGTTCGTCGATGGCGCCGACATCGCGCCGCGTGGGGACGCCGTCGATCTCGGCCGCCTCGGGATGGAGCGCATACAGGCCGTGGTCCCATCCCGCGGCGCGGTACGCCGCCAGGGCACGGTTGCCGAACGTGCTGCGGGTCGTGGACGCACCTGCCACCGCGACGGCGCGTGGTGCGAACAGCCGGGTGAAGTCGGTGGGTGGCGGCACGTCGGACGCCGGACGCGCTTCCTGCAGCACAAGGCGCGCATCGAGTGCGACCACACCGCGCTCGCTCACGAGCATCGGGTTGCATTCGAGCTCGGCGAGGTCGTCGCCGAGGCGCGCCGCAAGACCCACGCCGCCGGCGATCGCCAACAGCACACGCACCAACGCGCCGCGGTCGAGCGGCGGCCCGCCCCGGAGGCCGGCCAGCGCCGGCGCGCCCGGGAACTCGTCGATCAACGCCACCGCGTCGTGCTCGCGCAACGGGAACATGCGCAGGGCCACGAGGTCGAGCGCCTCGGCCAGCGTGCCGCCCAGTCCGAGCGCGACCACCAAGCCGAACGGCTCGCGCCGCACCACGCCGGCCACGAGCTCGACTCCGGTGCGGGTGTCGTGCTGCTCCTCCACCAGATAGCCGGTGGGTGTGATGGCGCTGCTACGGAGTCGCGCGCCCAGCGCGTCGATGGCCGGCACGAGGTCGGCGTGGGTCAGCCCGGTCATCACTGCGCCGGCGTCGCTCTTGTGGAGCAACCCGGGCCCGAACGCCTTGAGCACGAGGGGTGCGTCGAGCGTGGCGGCGGCGACCACCACGGCAGCCGGCGTCGCACCCACCGCGTGGCGCGGCACCGACACGCCGAACTCGCGCAGCGCTGCCTTCACGTCGGGCTCGGGCACCACCGTGCGACCGTCGCCGAGCTTCCACGCGCGTGTGCGCGCCACCGCGCTAGACACCGAACACGCGCGCCGCGTTCCCGGCGAGCACCCTCGCCGCCGCGTCGTCGGTGAGGTCGGCGGTGAGGGTGGCGACGTGCTGGCGCGAGTTCGGCCACAGCGTCACGCTGTGCGGGTAGTCGCTGGAGTACATGCAGCCGTCGACCATCCACGGGTTCCGGGTCATGAGGTCGAAGCCCACATGGTCGTCGAGCACGGTGACGAACAGGTTGCGGCCGACGCGTTCCTCCGCCCGCAGGGCGGTGCCGACAGTGGCGTCGGCGAGCCCGCTGCGCACGTCGAGGTTCTGGCCCATGGTCTGCGCCCAGAACGGGAGCCACCCGCAATTCACCTCGGCGGCCACGATGCGCAGTCCCGGATGACGGTCGAACACGCCACCCATCACCATGTAGGTGAACGGGCGCACCGCGGCGAAGAAACGGTAGACCGTTCCCGCGGTGGTGATCTTCTGCTCGAGCAGCTCGTCGTAGTCGGCTTCCGACGGCCGGCCACCGAACGTGCGGTGGAAGCAGAGTGGGACGCCGGCGTCGGCGACGTGCGTGTAGAGCGCGTCGTAGTACCGGTCGTGGTAGGGCCTCACCGGGAACCCGGGAACGAAGCCGCCGCGCGCGCCCTTCGCCAGGCAGCGGTCGAGTTCGGCGATGCACGCGTCGATGCCGTCGTCGACCGGCAACATCGGCAACCCGACGATGTGGTCGCGGGCTGCACCCTGGAACTCGTCGAGGACCCAGTCGTTGTAGGAGCGCATGCACGCTTGCGCGAGGTCACGGTCGGGTTCCACGTACACGAAGATCGCGTTGTTGGGATAGACGACCGACACGTCGACGCCGTCGCGTGCCATGTCGGCGACGTGGGCGGCACCGTCGTAGTTGCCGGGCAGGATGTCGTCGAACCGCAAGCCCGACATGCGCTGGTCGGCCTGCTCGCGGCCTGCGGTCGCCTCGATGCCAAAGCTTCGCTTCGGCGGCCCACCATCGAAGCTCCAGCCGTCGCCACCGTCTACGGCACGCATCATGCGCGGGGCGCGGTCGCGCAACGCCGCCGGGACGCCATCGAACACGTGCGGCGGTTCGTTGACGTGGCAGTCGGCCGAGATGATGCGCTCCGGCGTCGCGACCATGGTCACACCCTTCTGGCGACGTGGTTCACGAGAGGTCGATCCACGCGCCCTTGAGTTGCGTGCTCTCGAGCACGCTCTCCATCCCGGAGTCGCGGCCGTAGCCGCTCTCCTTGAACCCCCCGAACGGCACCGCCCAGTGGATGCGCCGGTAGGCGTTGACCCACACCGCGCCCGCTTCGACATCGCGCACCATCCGGTGGGCGCGCTTCAGGTTGGTGGTCCACACGCCGCACGCCAGCCCGTACGTGGAGTCGTTGGCGATCGCCACCGCTTCGTCGTCGTCGTCGAACGGGATCACGACACCGACCGGCCCGAAGATCTCCTCGCGAGCGATGCGCATCGAGTTGTCGGCCTCCCGGAAGAGCGTCGGCTCGACGTAGTAGCCGCCCGCGAACCGCGAATCCGACGCGAACAGCTCCGCGCCGCTGCGCCCTCCGAACGCGAGCGAGGCGCCCTCGGCGACGCCCAGCTGCAGGTAGGAGCGCACACGTGCGAACTGCTCGTCGGAGACGACGGGCCCCATCGTCGTGGCGCGGTCCATCGGGTCACCGAGCACGATCCCGGCCGCGATCGTCTCGACGCGCGCGAGCAGGTCGTCGTACACCGGGCGCTCGACGAGCACGCGGGAACCGGCGACGCACGTCTGCCCGGCACCGCCGGTGAAGAGACCCATCGTCGACACGCCGACCGCGGCGGCATCGAGGTCGGCATCGGCGAACACGATGTTGGGCGACTTGCCGCCGAGCTCGAACGCGAGCTGCTTCAGCGTGCCGGCGGCCGCCGCGCTGATCCCCCGTGCCGTCTCGGTGGAACCGGTGAACGTGACGCGGCCGACGTCGGGATGGCGCACCAGCGCGTCGCCGGCTTCCTCGCCGAGGCCGGACACGATGTTGACGACGCCGGGCGGGAATCCTGCCGCCTCGAACAGCGGCGCGAGCGCGAGACACGAGCAGGCGGCCTGTTCGGCCGGCTTCACGACCACGGTGTTGCCAGCCGCGAGTGGTGCCGCCACCTTCGCACTGAACAGCGAGAGCGGCGAGTTCCACGGGATGATCACGCCAATCACGCCGATGGGCTCCCGACGCGTGAAGTTGAAGCTCTGCGGGCTGATCTCGATGGTGTCGCCGTGGAGCTTGTCGGCCGCGCCGGCGTGGAAATACCACATCTGCGCGCACGCGGGGATCTCGGCCGACGTGTCGGCGATGATCTTGCCGTTGTCGCGGGTCTCGATCTCGGCGAGCTCGCCCGCCCGCTGCGCGACGAGGTCACCCATGCGGCGCAGCCGCGCGGCCCGCTCGAGCGCGCTCAGGCTCCGCCATGCCGGCAGCGCCGCCTTCGCGGCGGCCACGGCGGCCTCGACGTCGCCCGCCGCGCCGCGCGGGATGGTGGCCCACGGCTCGGCAGTCGCCGGGTTCACGCTCACGAGCTCCTCGCCGCCGTCGGCCGCGAGCACGTGACCGCCGATCAGCTGGAGGAACGTGGTGCTCATGGACTGCAACCTACGGTTCTCATACGATCGTTTCAAGCAGGGATTGAGCACGAGATCGAGCCGGTCGCGACGAGGCGAGGCAGAGGGAGACGGCCATGCGCGCACAGGCGGTGGTGGTCCGGAGCGTGGCCGACGGGCCGCGGCTGGAGGAGATCGAGGTCGACCCGCCCGGGCCGGGTGAGGTGCTGGTCCGCGTGGCGGCATCGGGGATCTGCGGCTCCGACCTCCACATCCTCCACGGGCGGTCGGTCATCGACTCGTTCCCCATGGTCCTCGGCCACGAGGGCGCGGGCGTGGTGGAGGCGGTCGGCGACGGCGTGACCGGCGTCGCGCCCGGCGACCACGTGGTGCTCGCGCTCTACGGACCCTGCGGCACCTGCGACCAGTGCCGCACGGGGCGGTTCGTGCTCTGCGACGGAACCGCGCGGGTGGCCGCGATCGGCGGCCGGATGGCCGACGGCAGCACGCGGATGCGCCTGGCCGACGGCTCGACCCTCTTCCCGATGGTGGGCATCGGCAGCCTCGCCGAGTGGGCGGTGCTCCGCGCCGACCAGGTCGTCGCCGTCGATCCCGCCATCCCCCTCGACGTGATCTGCCTCGCCGGTTGCGGTGTCACCACGGGTCTCGGGTCGGTGTTCAACGTGGCCGACGTGCGGCCCGGCGAATCGGTGGCCGTGGTCGGATGCGGCGGGGTCGGGCTCAACGTGGTGCAGGGCGCGCGCATCGCGGGCGCGAGCCCGATCGTCGCGGTGGACACCAACCCGCGGAAGCTCGACCTGGCTCGGCGCCTGGGCGCGACCCACGCGGTCGAACCCGGCGAGAGCAGCGGTGTCGCGGCGGCGGTGCAACGCGTGGTGCCGCGCGGCGTCGACGTCGCCTTCGAGGTCGTGGGTGTGCCGGCGCTGGTGGCCGAGGCCTTCCTCGCGACCCGGGCCGGCGGCCGGTGCGTCATGGTCGGTTCACCGCCGGCCGGCGAACCCATCCCCGTCGACGGGCGCGCGCTCTTCGGCGAACGGCGGCTCCTCGGCACCACCGGCGGTAGCAACGTGCCCGCGCGCGACATCCCGCGCATCGCGCGCCTCTATTCGGAAGGGCGGCTCGACCTCGACACGCTGGTCTCCGCTCGGCGTCCGCTCGGCGACTTCGCGTCGTCGATCGGCGAGACCGAACGCGGCGAAGTTGCGCGCAGCGTCGTCGTCATCGGCTGACGTCGTCGTCCCGCGTCACAGCCCGGGCAGGACCCGCCCGTATCCCTCGGCCGGCGTGCCCGGCGGCTTCATGTCGGCGGGACCGGTGCCCGGCTTGTCGAGCAGCACCTCGCCCTCGAGCCCGTCGGGGTCGATGAAGAAGAGGCTGATGGCGACGCCGAAGTCGGTGACGAAGCCGTCGGTGCACCCTCGCTCGATCAGCCGTTGGCGGATCTCGTCGAACGCGTCCTGCGACGCGGCCTGGAGCCCGATGTGGTCGATGGGACCACGGCCGAACATGGGCTTGTGGCGTTCGGCTTCGGGGTTTCCGGGCAGCTCGAACACGTTGAACTGCGTGTGCGGGCCGATGGTGACGAACGAGAGCCGGCCTTCCTGCTGCTCGTCGCCTTCGCCGTCGCTGATGGTCTGGTCGGCGAAGACGGTGGCGCCGAAGACGTCGCGGTAGAAGGCGTGGAAGCGGTCGGTGTCCTTCGTGAGCACGGCCACGTGGTTGACGCCCGACAGCAGCATGGATCGATCGTACGCGAGGTTGCGGCGTACCCATCCCGTGGCCCCGGTCCCGGCAGGCCTCCCGCGGGCAGGTGCAGTGACGTGGGGACCGGGGTTCACTCCACTCTCCGCCCTTCGCCCCGTTTCGTCCACGACGCCGGGTACAGACAGCTACGGAAGGGTTGGCGGTTGCGGGATCGAACACATGTTCGGTACGGTCGCGATCCCCATGATCGAGATACCGGCGTACGCCGAGCTCCACTGCCACACCAACTTCTCCTTCCTCGACGGGGCCAGCCATCCCGAGGAGCTGGCCGAGGAGGCGGCGCGCCTGGGGCTGGCCGGTCTGGCCGTCACCGATCACGACGGCCTCTACGGCGCGGTGCGCTTCGCGCTCGCCGCCCGCGAGCACGGCCTGCCGACGGTGTTCGGCGCCGAGCTGACCCTGCTCGATGGTCGCGGCCGTTCGCCGCTCCGCCCCGATCCCGAAGGCGAGCATCTGCTCGTCCTCGCCGAGGGCCCGGTGGGGTACGCGCGCCTGGCGCGCGCGATCAGCGAGGCGCAGATGGCGGGGGAGAAGGGCGCGCCGCGCACCACCGTCGACGCACTCGTGCGTGCCGCGCGCGCGCCGGTGCACCTGCACCCGCAGGGGAGCGTGCGCAACGACAGCTGGTACGTGCTCACCGGATGTCGCAAGGGCACGGTGCCGGCCGCGCTGGTGCGCGACGGCCCGAGTGCGGCGCGCGTTGCGCTCGACCAGCTGGTCGCCGGGTTCGGCCGCGACCGCGTGCTGGTGGAGCTGTGGGATCACGGCGACCCGATCGACCGGCACCGCAACGACGCGCTGGCCCAGGTGGCGATGGCCGCGGACGTCGACGTCGTCGCCACCAACAACGTGCACTACGCCACCCCGTCGCGCCGACCGCTCGCCACGGCGTTGGCCGCGGTGCGCGCCGGCCGTTCGCTCGACGAGATCGACGGTTGGTTGCCGGCCGCGCCGTTCGCGCATCTCCGCAGCGCGGGGGAGCAGGAGCGTCGATTCGCACGCTGGCCCGGCGCGGTGGCGCGCACGGTCGACGTCGCGCGCGCGTGCGCGTTCGACCTGCGACTGGCCGCGCCCGAGCTCCCCGACCACGACGTCCCTGACGGTCATACCGAGATGACCTGGTTGCGCGAGCTCACCGAGCGCGGTGCGCGCGTGCGTTACCCGTCGACGCATCCGCAGCACGAGGAGGCGATGGCGCAGATCGCGCACGAGCTCGACGTGATCGAGCAGCTCAACTTCCCCGGCTACTTCCTGGTGCTCGTCGACATCGTCGAGTTCTGCCGGGTGCACGACATCTACTGCCAGGGTCGCGGCAGTGCGGCCAACAGCGCGGTGTGTTACGCGCTCGGTGTCACCAAGGCCGACGCGGTCGCGCTCGGACTCTTGTTCGAACGCTTCCTCTCGCTCGAGCGCGACGGCCCGCCCGACATCGACCTCGACATCGAGCACCAGCGGCGCGAGGAGGTCATCCAGTACGTCTACCGCAAGTACGGCCGCGAGCGCGCCGCGCAGGTGGCCAACGTGATCACCTACCGGCCGCGCTCCGCGCTGCGCGAGATGGCGAAGGCCGTCGGTCTCTCACCCGGTCACGCCGACGCGCTCACCAAGTGGGTCGACCGGTGGAGCCGGGGAACGGGCGGGTTCGAATCGCTGCGCGACGACCTCCACAACAAGGACACTGGCGCGCCGCCCGTCCCGAAGCTCGCGCTGGAGCTGGCCGAGCAGGTGCTCGACTTCCCGCGCCACCTCGGCATCCACTCGGGCGGGATGGTGATGGCCGACCGCCCGCTCACCGAGTGCTGCCCGATCGAGTGGGCGCGCATGGAGGATCGCTCGGTGCTCCAGTGGGACAAGGACGACTGCGC
This sequence comes from uncultured Actinomycetes bacterium, assembly GCA_963841415.1. Classification (GTDB taxonomy): domain Bacteria; phylum Actinomycetota; class Acidimicrobiia; order IMCC26256; family DASPTH01; genus DASUAS01. The sequence goes on from CAWJCN010000001.1 coordinate 378,682, forward strand.
CGCCGCCGGCCTGGTGAAGTTCGACCTGCTCGGCCTGGGCATGCTCACGATGCTGCACCTTGCCGTCGACCTCGTGCGCGAGCACGAGAGGGTGGACGTCGACCTCGCCACCATCCCGCAGGAACCCGAGGTGTACGCGCTGCTGTGCGCGGCCGACACCATCGGCGTGTTCCAGGTGGAGAGCCGGGCGCAGATGGCCACGCTGCCGCGCCTGCGTCCCGAGAAGTTCTACGACCTGGTGGTGGAGGTGGCGCTCATCCGTCCCGGACCGATCCAGGGCGGGTCGGTGCATCCCTACCTCCGCCGGCGCAACGGCCAGGAGCCGATCACCTACCCGCACCCGCTGCTGGAGCAGTGCCTGGAGAAGACGCTCGGCGTGCCGCTGTTCCAGGAGCAGCTCATGCAGATGGCGATCGACGTGGCCGGGTTCACGCCGGGAGAATCCGACCGCTTGCGTCAGGCGATGGGGTCGAAGCGGTCACGCGCGCGCATGGCGGCGATGCGCGACCGCCTGCTCGCAGGCATGGCCGCGCGCGGCATCACCGGTGAGGTCGCCGACGACATCGTGCACAAGATCGAAGGCTTCGCCGACTTCGGCTTCCCCGAGAGCCACTCGGTGAGCTTCGCCTATCTCGTGTACTCGAGCTCGTGGATCAAGCTGCACTACCCGGCGGAGTTCGCGTGCGCGCTGCTCAACGCGCAGCCGATGGGCTTCTACTCGCCGCACACCATCGTGCGCGACGCCACTCGTCACGGAGTGGAGGTGGTGGGTCCATGTGTGGAGCGGTCGCGCAAGGACTGCACGCTCGAGCCGCGCTCCGAGGCCGCGGGTCCGGTGGGCCGTCCCGGACCGGGGTGGCACGCCGATCCGTCGATCCACGCCATGCGGGTCGGACTGCGCTATGTGCGCGGGTTGAGCGACGCGCTGCTCGACCGCATCGACGACGCGCGCGCCGAGCAGCCCTTCACCGATCTCGCCGACTTCACCCGTCGCACCGGCGCGCCCACCGACGCGCTGGAGGCGCTCGCCACCGCGGGCGCGTTCGCGTGCTTCGACCACACCCGACGTGAAGCGTTGTGGGCCGCGGGTGCGTTGCGCGACGCGCGGTCCGACAAGCTGCCCGGGGTTGTCACCGGCGCCGAGGCACCAGAGTTGCCGGGCATGCACGAGGTCGAGGAGATCGCGGCCGACCTCTGGGCAACCGGGTTGTCGTCGGCGCGCCATCCCACCGAGCTGGTGCGCGATCAGCTGGCGGCGCGGGGCATCGTCACCGCCGCGCAGCTGCGCGAGCTGCCCGACCGTTCAGTGATCGACATCGCCGGTGTGGTCACGCATCGCCAGCAGCCGTCGACGGCGAAGGGCGTGATCTTCCTCAACCTCGAGGACGAGACGGGGCTGATCAACGTGATCTGCACGCCCGACGTGTGGAAGCGCTACCGCAAGGTCGCCCGCACCGCGCCCGCACTCGAGATCCGCGGGTTGCTGGAGAAGTACCAGGGCGTCACCAACGTGCTCGCCCGCCGCATCGTCGCCCTGCCGCTCGGCCTCACCGACCTCCTGCGGTCACGCGACTTCCACTAGCCCTTCCGGGTGGGGCACCCGCTCCTGACGGTCCCGACCTCGACGCCAATTCGTGGGGGTACAACCGGCGACTACGAGAGAATTGTTCGATTTCGTGTCACCTGGATCGGGGTCGAGCGGCATCGTAGGAGTGTGTTGGCGGTGTCCGATGCCGAGGTCTACGGGAAGTACGCGGAGGAGTTGGTTCGCTTCGCGACGGTCCTCGTCGGTCCGGACGCCGCCGCCGACGTGGTCTCCGCTTCGGTCATCACCACGTTCGGTGCGTCGGCGTGGGCGGATGTCCGGAACCCGCGCGCCTACCTCTATCGGGCCGTCCTCAACGAGTCTCGGATGACGGCTCGACGTGATGCCCGGCGAGTGCGGTACGAACAACGGGCGGCCGCTCGGGACATCGCCGATGCGCCTTCGACACCGCGGCCGGAAGTGTTCGCCGCGGTCGAGGCGCTCAGCCCGAGACAGCGAGCGGTCGTGTACCTCACCTACTGGGAGGATCTCGATCCGGGTGCCACTGCCGCGCTGCTCGGCATCTCGGATGGCGCGGTCCGACGTCATCTCGCGCGGGCCCGCAAGACGCTGAGGAGGGTGCTCGATGCCTGACCAGCTCGACGCCCAGATCCGAGCGTTGGTGCGAGAGATGGCCGATTCGGCGCCTCCAGCACCCTCCTTCGAGGACATCGACGCCGCGGGCACGGTCCCCTTCGCGCGCCGGCGCGTCACCCCGCGCCGGCGGATCACGGTGACGATGGCAGCCTGTCTCGCCGCTGCGTTGCTGATCGGAGGCCTGCTCCTCGTAGCCCGCGACGGCGGGCCGTCGGTCAAAGCTCCTCCGGCGGTCCCGCCCACCACGGCGGTCCCGAGCGGCTGTGCGGGGAACGCCTACGTCAACAACCAAGGCGACAACAGCGTGTCCGTGATCACCACCGCGACGGGTGCGGTGTCGGCACCTATTCCCGTCGGGGCGAATCCCGGTGGGCTGGCGGTGACTCCGGACGGCACCCGCGTCTACGTCGCCAATCCCGGAGATTCGAAGGCGCCCGGCACGGTGTCGGTGATCGACACCGCGACGGGGGCGGTGTCGAAGACCATCCCCGTCGGTGCGGGCCCCGGGATCGTGGAGGTCGCTCCCGACGGCGAGCACGCCTACGTGCTCAACTCCACCGACTCCACGGTGTCGGTAATCGACGCCGCGACGGGTGCGGTGTCGGCCACCATCCCCGTCGGCAGGTTGCCGATCGGCATGGCGTTCACTCCGGACGGCACGCGCGCCTACGTGGCCAACTACGTCGACGGCACGGTGTCCGTGATCGACACCGCGACGGGTGCGGTGTCAGCCACCATCACCGTCGGGCGGGGCGCGATCGGGGTGGCGACGACGCCGGACGGCAGGCACGTCTACGTGAGCAATCAGACCGACAACACGGTGTCGGTGATCACGACGGCGACCGGCGGAGTGTCCAACCCCATCATCGTCGGAGCCGAGCCGTCAGGAGTGGCGATTACGCCTGACGGCAAGCGCGCTTACGTCGCCAACAACGGCGGGGGCCTCACGGGCGGCGGCGGCGCGGGCAACAGCGTGTCGGTGATCAACACGGCGACGGGTGTGGTGTCGGACACCATCACCGTCGGCAACGGCCCGGTCGGGGTGGCGATCACGCCTGACGGCAAGCACGTCTACGTGGCCAACGCCGGCAACGACACGGTGTCGGTGATCACGACAGCGACCGGTGCCGTGTCGGCCACCATCTCGGTCGGCAAATCCCCAGTCCGAGTGGCGATCTGCCCGGCGTAGCGCATCCGCACACGCCAAATTTGCATGAGTGTGCCCGCGGGCACTGGGAGAGGGAGTGGACAATGAAGGTTGTCGCGCGCCGTCGCGAGTTCGTCGCGGCGTCTCTGATCGCGTTGTCTGGGCTCGGGGTGTTGGTCGCCACGTCGGTAGCGCCGGCTGCGGGTGCGGACCGCCACGTGCCCACCGGCGACGCGTTCTACGCGCCGCCACGCCCGCTCGCGAAAGCGAAACCGGGCACGATCATCCGATCCACGCCGATCGCGGCGCCAGCCGGTGCGCACGCGTGGAAGGTCCTGTACCACTCCCATGCTGTCGACGGGAACGACATCGCAGTCTCCGGAGTGGTGGTTGCCCCCGATGGCCCAGCGCCGCGTGGCGGGCGGGTCGTGGTCACCTGGGCGCACGGTGGCGGCGGGCTCGCCGACGCGTGCGCGCCGTCGAAGCAGCCCGACATCGCGTCCGGCGCATCCGGCCCTCGCATCAACTACCCGCACGCGCTCATCCCGATGCTGCAGACATTCCTCGATGCCGGCTACGTGGTCGCGGCCACCGACTACGAGGGCCTCGGTACTCCGGGCCTGCACCCCTCACTCGTGGGCGAGAGTGAGGGACGAGGTGTCCTCGACGCCGTCCGCGCCACGCGAGGGTTGAAGGCCACCGCCGCATCGAGCAGGACACTCGTGTTCGGCGTCTCGCAGGGCGGCCACTCGGCCTTGTTCGCCGGCGAGCTCGCGGCATCATACGCGCCGGAACTGCGCGTGCTCGGCGTCATCGCGGTGGCGCCGGCCACTGCCATCGAACAAACCTTGCGGCAGTTCGGATCAGCCAGTGCGCTCAACGAGCTGTTCGTGACCCTCGTCGCCGGCTTCCACGCCGCCTACCCACAGTTCGACCCCGCGGCACTGCTGACACCCGAAGCGCTTGCGCAGCTCTCGGTCGTCGATCAGATGTGCGACATCACCGCGACGTACCCGAGCACATCCGCTCCGGTGCTCGCGCACAACCCACTCGACGACCCTGAATTGGCCGCAATCGTGCACAAGAACTCTCCCGGCAACCGTCCCGCCGGCGCGCCGCTCCTGGTCGTCCAGGGCACCGGCGATCACCTCGTGCCGCAGTTCCTCACCGATGCGTTCGTGGCAAAGGCTTGCGCGGCGGGTGACAGCGTCGACTACCGCCTCTATCCGGGTGCGGACCATGGTGACCCCGAACTCACTGCGTCGTCCAGCGACATCGCGTCCTGGTTCGCCGCCCGAGTGGGTGGCACGCCCGCGGTCAGTACGTGCACCTAGGCACCGAGTGGCTCCAGCCACGAACAGCAACGAGACCGGCTTCGTCGACGTGATCCTCACCCTCGAAGGTCACGCGACCTCCACTCGGCGCGACGCGTACGATCAACCGATGCCGAGCACGAAGTTGCATCACGTCGTCTTCTGCGTCCATCCCGAGAACCAGGAGCGCGCCGCCGACCTCTGGCGCGAGCTCGGGTTGACGTTCGCCGAGATCCCGTTGGAGGAGGAGGGCCTGCGCGTGCTCCTCGACTGGTCGGCGGGGATCGAGATCATCTCGCCCACCGAGGCCGAAGGCACCGAGACCGCGCGCTTCCGCGAGTTCCTCGACGAGCACGGCGAAGGTGTGTGCTCGGTGGTCGTCCGCACCGACGAGGTCGAAGGCCCGATCGCCGCGCTCGCCCAGCACGGCGCGACTGTCCGCTACCAGCAGCACCGCGGTGAGGGCGACACCGCGCTCGACGAGGCCGACCTCACCCCCGTGTTCGGCATGCCCGTCACGCTGCTCGCCACGAACATGCCCGAGTGAGAGCGCGGCACCGTCAGTCTTCGCCGGAGAACTTCTCCCAGGCCGATTGCTTGGTCATGCCCAGCGCCTGGCCGACCTGCGTCCACGACTTGCCCGCCGTGCGGCAGTGCGCGACGAGCTCCTCGATCTTGTCGTCGACCTTGGCGGCACCGTCCGCGAGCGCGACGAGCAGCAACAGCGGGTCGACGACGCCCTCGGTGAGCGACAGGTCGACCGGCATCATCAGCGCGACGCGCCACGTGCCGCCGGGGAACTCCGTCTGCGCGTCGGTGCCCTCCGGGTACGCCGTCCATCCGTGGTCGGTCGGTTGCACGCGGAACAGTTCGAAGCCCTGCAGCTCGCTGAGCCACTCGGGCGGATCGAGCAGTGAGGGAGGGGTCGGTCGCGGTCGAGCCATCTCGAGCATCGTAGTCCTCTCGTCAGGGATCCCTGACGAGAGGGTAGGGCAAGGACGAGGAATCGTCAAGACTTCCTGACGTATGACGTCACTCGGTCATGAGCCTCTTCGTCGTCTGGATCGACTCGCGAGTCGCGCGGCACCGCGCTGTTCGCTCGGTTCCGCACGGCTGAACCGTCACCGGCCGACGGCGCACGTGTAGCTGGCGTAGACCGACCGGCGGATGCTGACGTCGACGATGCGGAAGCCCGCAGCCTCGAGGAGCGAGTCGAACACCGACCGATACGTGCTGTGCTCGGACCTCAGGTGTTCGATGAAGTCGTGCGCCGTGTAGCCGAGGTGGGCGTCGTCGGACGCGCCGGCGAGCCACTCACCGATCCGTGCCGGTGCCGACGCCGGCTCGAAGTCGAAGACGATGTCGCGCACGAGCAGCACGCCGTTGGGCGCGAGCACCGCCGCGATGCGCTGGAGCGCGACGCCCTTCCAGAAGTCAGGAAGGTGGTGCAGCACGTTCCGGCAGTACACGACGGCCGGCGCATCGCCCGTGTGCGCGTAGCTCAAGAGTCCGCCCTCGACCACGGTGACGTTGTCGAAGCCCGAGTTCCGCATGCGGCTGCGGAGCACATCGACCATGACCGGTGAGACGTCGACCGCCACCACGCGACCGACGGACGCCGCCGCCGCGAGTGCGAACGTGCCGGTGCCCGCGCCCAGGTCGACGATCGTCGCATCACGTGGGATCCCGAGCTCGGCGAGCAGCGCGACGTCGGCGCTCGGATCGAACTGCTGCTTGCGGTCGTAGCCGGCGACGAACTCGGCGTCGAGGTGCTCCGACCCGGCCAGTTCCAGTTCGTTCGGGTACCAGCGTTCCATCGCACGATGCTCGCGCTGTGGAGAGGTCCCGCGGGACCGAATGCCTGTGGACAGGTCCCGCGGGACCACGACGAGATCGGATCGCGGGCTGGCGTGAGGATGGCTCACGCCAGCCCGAACCCCTATGCGACCTGGCGGAGTCCTTGGTCCTTCTCGAGGGCGGCCGCCTGGTCGTTGTACTTGCGTTCGAGACCGCGGAAGAACCCGAGGATCTCGGTCCAGAAGTACGCCACGCCGGCGAGCGCGAGGCCCGTCAACGTCACGCCGATCCAGGGCTCGCGAACGTGCACGCCCCAGAGCGCCCACATGTTCAGATCGGCCAGCCAGGCGAGTCCGATCCCCAATGCGATCGTGACGAACGCCCAGCCTTCACGGGCGAAGGTCACGTACCGGTGCCCGAGCATCACGAGCACCGTCAAGCCGAGCCCGAAGAATGCCATCACGGCAAACGTTTCCATGGTGGTCACCTCGTTCCTTTCTCCTTCATCGAACGGACCACGTTCATCGACCCGACCATGCCGTCTCGATGACGCCGACGACCTGGTCAAGGCCCCAGTCGAGATCTGCCTCGCGAATGACGAGCGGTGGCGCGAGGCGCAAGGTGCGCCCGTGCGCGGCGTTCGTGAGGACTCGTCGGCGGAGCACGTCCTCTGCGAGCGCGCGCGGGGCCGGCATGCCGGCCTCGAGCTCCAGACCCACCCACAGACCCCGTCCATGCACCGCAGTGACGCCACGCTCGAGCAGCGCGCGCACTCGCGCATGGAGGTGTGCGCCGAGGCGCGCGCTGCGAACCTGGTGCTCGCCGGTGCGAAGCATCGCGATGACATCACGCCCGATGGCGCATGCGAGTGGGTTGCCGCCGAACGTGCTCCCGTGGGTCCCGGCCGAGAACACGCCGAGCACGTCCCGAGCACCGACGACGGCGGAGAGCGGGACGATCCCTCCGCCCAGGGCCTTGCCCAACACGAAGAGATCTGGCCGAACCTGCTCGTGATCGCATGCGAAGGTCCGGCCGGTGCGACCGAGGCCCGATTGGATCTCGTCGGCGACGAACAGCGCTCCGTGCTCACTGCAGAGCCGGCGGACGTCGCGGAGATAGCCGTCGGGAGGGACGACCACGCCCGCCTCTCCCTGGATCGGTTCGAGGAGCACGGCAACCGTCGTGTCGGTGATCGCCTCGGCCAGTGCGTCGGAGTCACCGAACGGCACGGAGGTGAATCCAGGCGTGAACGGGCCGAAGCCCGCTCGGCTCGTGGTGTCGCTGGAGAACCCGACGATGGTCGTCGTGCGTCCGTGGAAGTTCCCCTCGGCGACCACGATGGACGCGCGCTCGGCGGGCACACCCTTGACCGTGTAGCCCCACCGCCGAGCGGCCTTGATCGCCGTCTCGACGGCCTCGGCTCCCGTGTTCATCGGAAGTGCCATCTCCATGCCGCACAACTCGGCGAGATCGCGACAGAACGGCTCGAGGTTGTCGGTTCCGTACGCACGGCTCGTCAACGTCAAACGTGCCAACTGCCGACGCGCGGTCCCGACCAGTCGGGGATGGCAGTGGCCGAAGTTCAACGCCGAGTATGCCGAGAGGAAGTCGAGGTAGCGCTGGCCGCGGTCGTCTTCGACCCACGCGCCGCGCCCGCGAGCGAGCGTCACCGGGAGTGGGTCGTAGTTCGGCGCGCAGTGTCGCTCGATCCGCGGCGCCGCCGATCGACGCGGGTGCGCGAGCAAGTCCGCGGTCATCGCAGCTCCAGCGTGCAGCACTTCACGGCTCCGCCGGCCTTGACGAACTCCGAGATCTCGACGGGGACGGGCTCGAACCCACGGGCACGCACGAGGTTCGCCATGCCCGCCGCGACCTTCGGTAGCACGACGTGGCGTCCGTCGCTCACGGCATTGAGTCCGAGCGCGGCGGCATCGGAACGCCGCGCGCGGATCGCGGTGGGGAAGAGCCGCTCGAGCACACGCCGACTTTCCGACGAGAATGCCGGTGGGAAGTACGCGACCGTACGGTCGTCGAGCACGCACAACGCCATATCGAGGTGGTAGAAGCACGGGTCGCAGAGGCGAAGACTCACCACGGGCCGGCCGAAGAACTCCTGGAGCTCGTGGTGCGCGCTCCGAGACGTGCGGAAACCCCAACCGGCGAGCGCTACCGAGCCGACGAACGCCACGTCGCCTTCGCCTTCGCAGATCGCTCGGCCCAGTCGGACCTCGCGAAACCCGTGCCGGGCGAACCACTTGCGGTACGGGCGTTGCTCCGGCGCGCGCTCATGGTGACGGAAGCGAGCCGTCAGAACCCTCCCACCGTCGACGACGGCGCTGTTGGCGCTGAACACCATGTCCGGGACTCCGGGGATGGGATCGATGATCTCGACGTCGTGACCGAGGCGCTCGTACGTCTCGACGAGCCGCTGCCACTGCTGCATGGCACGGGCGCGGTCCACGGGCACCGACCGGTCCATCCAGGGATTGATCGAGTACGAGACATCGAAGAACCGCGGCGGGCACATGAGATAGCGACGCCGCGACGCGCGCTCGCCGAGCACGTTCGGCACCGCTTCGACCTCGTGCAGCGCTACCGTCATGTTGCGACCGTACGGTGCAACGCCTCACCGCGCCGCGGGAGTGTGTTGCAAAGAACGGGGGATCGTTGCAAATCGACGACCTGGACCGGCAGATCGTTGCCGAACTCGTGCGCGATGCTCGGCAGACCTATGCCGCGATCGGCGAGCTGGTCGGACTCTCCGCGTCGGCGGTGAAGCGTCGAATCGACCGGCTGTGCCGCGACGGTACGGTCGTCGGCTTCTCGGCGGTCCTGAGTCCGGAGGCCGCGGGAACGACGGAGGCGTTCGTCGAGCTGTACTGCCAGGACCCCATCGCTCCTGAGATCATTGCTCGGGCGCTCCGCCGTCATCCGCAGGTGATCGCCGCCTACATCGTGAGTGGCGAGCCGGACGCACTCGTGCATCTCCGGACCGGAACCGTTGCCGAGCTCGACGACGTCCTCGAACAGATCCGGGCCGACCTCCGCGCCGAGCGGAGCCGCAGTTCGATCGTGCTCGCGCAGCTCCTTCACCGACCTCCGTCCATCGCGCCCGACGCGACGGAGGAGCGCCGACGTCGCGATTCCGCGTGACGACGGGTGTTCAGCTGGGTTCGCGGTCGGTGGGCGGCGGCGCGAAACCCTGACGGATGGTGTTCTCGGTGACCACGCGGGAATCGACGAACGCGAGCAGCGAGTCGGGACCGCCGGCCTGCGAACCGACACCGGAGAGTCCGGAGCCTCCGAACGGCTGGCGTCCGACGCGCGCGCCCGTGATGCCCCGATTCACGTAGATGTCCCCGGCCCGGAGGGTGCGGGTCGCGTGCGCGATGCGCGACGGCGAGCGTGAGAACACGCCGGCGGTGAGCGCGTAGTCGGTGCCGTTGGCGAGGGAGAGCGCGTGGTCGAAGTCGTGCGCGCGGAGCAACGTGAGGACCGGTCCGAAGATCTCGTCGGTGGCGATGCGCGAGCTCGGGTCGTCGGTGATCACGACCGTCGGTCCGACGTACCAGCCGCTGTCGGGAACATCGGTGCGCTCGAGGACGACCTCGCCTTCCTCGTGTGCGAGCGACTGGTAGCGCTCTACACGCTCGTGTGCCGCCGCGTCGATGAGCGGGCCACACATCGTGCGCAGCTCGTGCGCGGGACCGACCGGGACGATCGCGGTCGCACCGGCCACGCGCTCGACGAACTCGTCGAAGATGGGTTCCAACACGATCACGCGCGACGCAGCCGAACACTTCTGGCCCGCGTAGGCGAACGCGCTGTGCACGATCGCGGGGACGGTCACGTCCAGGTCGGCGTCCGTGTCGACGACGACTGCGTTCTTGCCTCCCATCTCGGCGACGACCCGCTTGATCTGGCGTTGTCCCGGGCGGACGACCGCCGCACGCTCGAGGATCTCGAGGCCGACCGCCTTCGACCCGGTGAACGCGATGACGGCGACTGCCGGATGATCGACGAGGTGCGCGCCGACTTCCTCGCCGATGCCCGGGAGGAACGCCAGCACCCCCGGCGGCACGCCGGCCTCGTGGAGGATCTCCACGAGCCGACGGGCAACTCCGGGCGTCTGCTCGGCAGGCTTGAAGAGCACGGCATTGCCGGTGACGAGTGTCGCGGTGACCATGCCGGTGGGTATGGCGAGCGGAAAGTTCCATGGTGAGATCACGACACCGACTCCCCGCGCCTCGTACGAGTGAGAGTTGGCTTCGCCGGGAACCTGGCCGAGTCGCGCACCGCTCGCGAGGCGGAGCGCCTCACGTCCGTAGTACTCGCAGAAGTCGATCGCTTCGCACACGTCGGCGTCGGCTTCGACGACTGGCTTGCCCGCTTCGAAGACCTCGAGTGCTGCAAGCTCGACGCGTCGCGCGCGCATGATCGCTGCCGCCCTGAACATGATCGCGGCTCGTTCCTCCCACGGAGTCGCGCGCCACGCGGGCCAGGCAGCCGACGCGACGTCGAGCGCGGTGTCGGCGATGATGAGATCGGCGCAGCCGCTGCGGCACACGACGCGATCGAAGGCTCCCGGGTCGACCGAGACGATCTCACGGTCGGTCGCGACGTCCTCTCCGTCGACCAGGACGGGAGCAACGAAACCGAGGCGATCCCGAGCGACCGAGATGCCGTGCCCAAACGCGGCGCGTGCGTGTGCCCGCCGGAGCTCGGCGAGCGGCTCGTTGGTGAAGGGCGGGGGCGCGTTGGCGTCGGTCTCGAGCCGCGCGGGTAGGGAAGGCTGCTCGAGGGGTCGATCCACGTCGTCAACCCGGTCCACCGTCGGCGCGCGGGTGAGCGATTCGAGCGCCTGGCCTTCGGCAAAGCGATGCCGCACGAAGCTCTCGTTGGACGTGTTCTCGAGCAGCCGTCGCACGAGGTAGCTGATGCCCGGAATCAGCTCGCCGACCGGTGCGTACACCCGCACCCGATGTCCTTCGTGCACGAGCGCGGCATGCACCGGTTCGGCCATGCCGTACAGCAGTTGCAGTTCGACAGCATCGGTCGCGAGCCGGCGCTGCTGCGCGTACGCGATCGCGTGGGCGAGGCTGCGGAGGTTGTGGCTCGCGATCGCGGGCCGCACCTCGCCCGCGTGGTCGATCAGGTACCTGGTGCAGCGCTCGAAGTTCGCGTCGGTGTGGGACTTCTGCGCGAACAGCGGCGAAGGCCACCCGGCCGCGGCGGCCGTCACGTCTTCGTGGTCCCAGTAAGCGCCCTTGACCAGGCGGATCCGGAGCGGGAACTGCAGCGTGGTCACCGACCAGGCGACCAGGTCGCGCAGATCGGCCGGGGAATCCCTTCGATAGGCCTGGACGACACAGCCCAACTGCACATCGGGATAGCTGCTGCCGATCCGTCGGAGAAGTTCGTACCCGAGATCCTTGGTCTCGTCGTGCTCGGTGTCGAGATGCACGGTCGTTCCGCCACCGCACGCGCCGTCGAGCACCGGGACGAGGCGCTCGAACGCGGCGTCCAACGCCTCGGGACCGGTGAGCGGGGTGAAGAGCGGCGACAGGGCCGAGGGCTTCACCGAGACGTCGACTCGCGGGAGTGATCCCCACGGGTCGCGCTCCAGGACGTCGCGGACTGGCCACGAACGGGACGCCGCCCGCAGCTCTTCGACCAGCTCGAGCACACGAGCCGCGTACCGTTGTGCCTCCGGCTCGCTCAGCACTCGCTCTCCGAGCAGGTCGACGGTGATCGCCTCGCCCTGGTCCCACAGCCGACGCAGACCGGTCAAGGCGCGGTGCACGTCGGCGCCGACGATGAACTGCCGGGCCATGCGTCGCACGTTGCGCCGGGCGACCGCGGCCGACACGACACTGCCGAGCGGAACCTGCTCGGCGACGTCGATCCCCAACTCCACGGCGCGGGGCACGGCAACACCGTCGAAGTACTCGGACACGTGACGGAAGACGTCGGCACTGTCGCGGCAGCGAGGGAGCACGTCGACGAACCGGAAGAGCTGCGTCTTGAACTCGGGGTGGGTGAACGCCCACTCGAGCATCTGCTCGCTCCACCAGCCGAGGTGAAACGCCCCGACCCTTTGCCCGTCACCCGCGACAGCAAGCCGACGGGCGATCGCATCGATCTCGCGCTCGAGCGTGTCGTTCACCGCGTTCAATTCTTACGCCCGAACGCCAGAGCTCGGTCGCGACTCGCGGTCAGCGTCGCGAAAGGCGGGTAACCTTGCCCCTCGATTCAGGGAGCGAGGAAATGAACGAGCCTCCGAGTACCCATGTTGCAGTCGTGGCGAGCGGTCTTTGCGCGCTTTCGCGCGCTGTTGCGCTCGGACGCCGCCGGGGTCCGAGCAGGCTTCTACGCGCTCCTGCTGAGCTCGGGCGGTGACCTGGTCGCCGGGCTGACGCTCGGCTCGATCACCGGCACCCTCGAGAGCCTTCCCGGCCTCCTCGTCCTCGTCCCCGCCGCCATCGGCATGCGGGGCAACGTGTTCGGCGCGCTCGGGAGCCGTCTCGGCACCGCCGTGCACACCGGCACGTTCCGCATGTCGGCGCGCCGTGACACCCTCGTGGGGCAGAACCTCGCGGCATCGCTGTCGATGTCGCTCTCGGTGTCGCTGGTGCTCGCGATCCTGGCCAAGGCGATCTCCGTCGCCTTCGGGCTGGAGAACACGATCTCGATCGCCGACTTCGTCGTGATCTCGGTGATCGGCGGCATCCTGTCGTCGCTCGTGGTGATGGGCATCACCGTGTTCGTGGCGCAGCTCGGCGTCCGGCGCAACTGGGACCTCGACAACGTCACCGCGCCCATCGTCACCGCCGCCGGCGACATGGTGACGCTGCCCGCGCTCTTCCTCGCCACCTACCTCGTCGGCATCCCGTGGCTGACGACGATCGTGGCGATCCTCTGCGCGGCGGTCGCGCTCGTGGCGCTGTTCGCCAGCATCCGGTCGCGGTACCCGATCCTGCGGCGCATCGCCCGCGAGTCGCTGCCCGTGCTCGTGCTCGCCGGCACCATCGACGTGATCGCCGGCCTCACCATCGAGAAGCGCTTCACGTCGTTCCTCGTGTACCCGGCGCTGCTCGTGCTCGTGCCGCCGTTCCTCGAAGACTCGGGCGCGCTCGGCAGCATCCTGAGCGCGCGCGTCTCGACCAAGCTGCACCTCGGCACGCTCGTGCCGGGACGCGGCGGCCTGCGCTCGATCGGGGAGGACTTCCTCCTGGTGTACCTCTACGCGATCCCGGTGTTCTTCCTGCTCGGGGTGTCAGCCGACATCGCCGCGCTGGTCGCCGGGCTCAAGAGCCCGGGCAGCCTCGAGATGATCGCGGTCTCGATGTTGGCGGGCGTGATCGCGACGACGTTCGCGGTGCTCGTGGGCTTCTACGGCGCGGTCGCGGCGCACCGGTTGGGGCTCGACCCCGACAACCACGGCATCCCGATCGTCACCTCGAGCCTCGACCTGCTCGGCGCCTTCGCGCTCATCCTCGTGATCGTCGCCCTCGGGCTCACCTGAGCGCGAACGTCACTTCAGGTTGTCGCCGAAGAACGCGAGCATCCTCGACCACGCGTCGGCGGCGGACTCGGGGTCGTAGCTCTCGGAGCCGTCGCGCATGAAGCCGTGGTCGGCGCCGGGGTACACGATGACGGCGTCGCCGTGGTGGGCCCGTACCTTCTCGATGTCGGCCATCGGGATGTAGGGGTCGCGGCCGCCGAAGAACATGAGGGTGGGGCACGCGGGCTCGCCGAGCTCGCGGGCGATCCCGCCGCCGTAGAACGGGACCGCGGCCGAGATGCCCAGGTCGTCGGCCCACTTGGCCGCGCGGTAGGTGAACCAGCCGCCCATGCAGAACCCGGTGACCCCGATCGACGTGGCGCCGTCGGCGCGCAGGCGGTCGGCGGCGGCCGCGAAGTCGCCTTGCAGGTGCTCGGGCGTGATCGACCCGATGACGGCCCCGAAGTCGTTGGGGTCGACGCCGTGCGACCGGGCGAAGAAGTCGGGGGCGATCACCCGGTAGCCCTCGAGGGCGAGCCGTTCGGAGAGGCGCAGGAGCTGGGCGGACATGCCGTTGCCCTCGTGCACGACGATCACACCCGGACCGCGGTGGTCGGCGGCGGACGCGGGTGCGGCGGTGAAGGCGGGGAGTGCGAGCTCGGTCATGGGCGTGACTCTCGCGCGAGTTCGGTCGGCGACGCCCGTCCACGCGGTTATCCTCGGAGGCCACCTGTGGGACAAGACGACCAACCCCGGAATCTCAAGGCGATGCTCTCGGAGGCCAAGGACACCTCCGAGCTCATGGTCGACCTGGCGTACGCCGCGCTGTTCTTCGGCGAGTCGGGGATGGCCGACGAGGTGCACGACCTCGAGGAGCGGTTGTCCGACCTCGCTCACGTGATGCGCGAGGTGTGCGTGCTCGCGGCGCGCTCGCCCCGCGACGCAGAGGAGATGTCGAGCGTGCTGCACGTGCTCTCGGCCATCGAGCGCATGGGCAACGCCGCTGTCGACATCGCCCGCATCGTCACGCACCGCCTGGGGATTCCGGCGGCGCTGGTCGCCGATCTCGCCGCGGCCGAGGAGGTGTCGCACCGGGTGCGCGTGCGACCCGACGCGCTGCTCGCGCACCGATCGCTTGCCGACGTGACGCTGCCCACCGAGGTCGGCATGCGCGTCGTGGCCATTCGCCGCGGCAAGGAGTGGATCATCGACCCCGACGGCGACGAGGTGCTCCTCCCCGAAGACGTGCTCATCCTCCGCGGCGCGCCCGGCGGCATCCCCGAGCTCCGCGTGCTCGCGGGTGCGCCCGAGTGGCGTCCACCCGGCACCGACGACGACCCCGCCATCCCCACGGACCTCGACCGCGCCGTCGACGTGTTGGTGGAGATGAAGAACACGTCGGAGGTCGCGATCGGCCTGGCGTACTCGGCGCTCCTCTTCAACGACCAGGGCCTCGCCGCCGAGGTGGCACACCTCGAGGACCGTCTCGACGAGATGCGCGAGCGGCTCGAGGTGTGGGTGTTGCGCAGCGCCTCCGAGCAGGTCGAGCCGTCACCGTTGCGCGGTCTGTTGCACCTCGGCGCAGCGGCCGAGGAGCTGGGTGACGCGGCGCAGCAGATGGTGTGGCTGGTCGAGGAGAACGAGGAGATGCACCCGGTGCTCGCCATCGCGTTCGGCGACACCGACGAGGTGATCGTGCGCGTCCCGGTGTCGCCGGGATCCTTCCTCGACGGTCGCACGCTCGCGGCGGCCAACCTCGAGCTCGAAACGGGCTACTACCTGCTCGCGATCCGGCGCGCCGGTCGTTACGTCTACCGGCCGCGCGGTCCGGTCGAGCTGGTGGCCGGAGACGAGCTGATCGCTTCGGGTCCCGACGAGGGTCGCTCACGTCTCGCGGAGCTCGGCGGCTACCGCGTGCTCGAAGACGACGCCACCGGCGAGATCGCGCTGGTCCGCGTCGATTCGTAGCCCCCTCCACTAGCGTCACCGCGGTGGACCGTGACGTGGACGTGACCACGGCGCCGAACGGCCTCACCGCGGCCGAGGTGCAGGAGCGCGTCGCACGCGGCCAGACCAACGACACCGGCGCGCGCACCAGCCGCAAGCTGTCCGAGATCATCCGGGCGAACGTCTTCACCCGGTTCAACGCGATCCTCGGCGCGGCCGTCGCGGTGATCCTGGTGATCGGCCCGATCCAGGACGCAACGGTCGCGCTCATCCTGGTGGCGAACTCGGCGATCGGCATCTTCCAGGAGGTGCGGGCCAAGCGGAAGCTCGACCAGCTCGCCATCGAGAGCGCGGCCGAGGTTCGGGTGATGCGCGACGGGACGGTCGAGGAGGTCGCGACCGAGGCGGTGGTGCTCGACGACCTGGTGGTGCTGCGCGCCGGCGACCAGATCCCGTGCGACGGTGAGGTGCACGTCACCGAGGGGCTCGAAGTCGACGAGTCCCTGCTCACGGGCGAGAGCGACCCGATCAACAAGGCGGAGGGCGACGAGCTGCTCTCGGGCAGCTTCGTCGCCGCCGGGTCGGGCGCCTTCCAGGCGACCCGGGTCGGTCCCGACTCCTACGCGGCCAAGCTCGCCACCGAGGCGCGCCGGTTCCAGCTCACGCGTTCGGAGCTCATGGACGGCATCAACACGATCTTGCGCATCATCACGTGGGTGCTCTTCCCGGTGTGCGCGCTCTTGCTGTGGAGCCAGCTGAAGGAGCACGAGCTCGACACCGCGCTGCGGTCGACGGTGGCCGGCGTGGTCGCCATGGTGCCCGAAGGTCTGGTGCTGCTCACCAGCGTCGCCTTCATGCTGGCGGCCGTGACCTTGGCCCGGCGCAAGGTCCTGGTGCAGGAGCTGCCGGCCGTCGAAGGTCTCGCGCGCGTCGACGTCGTCTGCCTCGACAAGACCGGCACGCTGACTGAAGGCGTGATCGTCTTCGACGAGCTGGAGCCGTTCGAGGGCAACGACGAAGCGACCGCCAGCGCGGCGCTCGGTGCGATCGCCGACGACGCGAACCGCAACGCCACCGGAGTCGCGCTGGCCGAGCAATTCGTCTCGCCGGAGTGGACGCGGACGGGCGCGGTGCCGTTCTCGTCGGCTCGCAAGTGGAGCGCGGCCAGCTTCGACGGGCAGGGCTCCTGGGTGATGGGCGCGCCCGAGATGGTGTTCACCGACAACTCGTCGCCGGTCCGGGCCCGCGCCGACGAGCTGGCGTCCAGCGGCCGGCGCACGCTCGTGCTCGCGCGCAGTGACGCGCCGTTAGCCGACGACGCGCTCCCGGCCGGCCTGGCGCCGGTGGCGCTCGTGATGTTCGCCGAGAAGGTGCGACCCGACGCGGCCGAGACGCTTGCCTACTTCGCCGCGCAAGGCGTGGAGCTGCGGGTGATCTCGGGCGACAATCCCCGCACGGTGGCGGCGGTCGCGGCGCGCGTCGGACTCGACGACGCCGGCGGCGGCTTCGACGCACGCGAGCTCCCCGAGGACCAGGACGAGATGGCCGAGGTGCTCGAGCAGCACCGCGTGTTCGGTCGGGTCGCTCCGCAGCAGAAGCGCGCCATGGTCGGCGCCCTCCAGTCGAGGGGTCACGTGGTCGCCATGACCGGCGACGGCGTGAACGACGCGCTGGCGCTGAAGGACGCTGACATCGGGGTGGCGATGGGATCCGGCGCGGCCGCGACCCACGCCGTCGCGCAACTCGTGCTCCTCGAGGGCAAGTTCTCCACGTTGCCGGGAGTGGTGGCCGAGGGTCGCAAGGTCATGGCCAACATCGAGCGCTCGGCCAACCTCTTCGTGACCAAGACGGTCTACGCAGTGTTGCTCGCGATCACGGTGTCGGTCATCAGCTGGCCGTACCCGTACCTCCCGCGGCACCTCACGATCGTCAGCACCTTCACCATCGGCATTCCGGGCTTCTTCCTCGCGTTGGCGCCGAACTCGCGGCGCTACATCCCCGGCTTCATCGTCCGGGTCTTGCGCTTCTGCATCCCCGCCGGTCTCGTCGCGGGCACGGCCGCGCTGGTCGCATATGGCATCGCGCGCTACGGCCACGACCTGCCGACGCGCGAGGTGCGCACCACGTCGGCGCTGGTGCTCATCGCGGTGGCGCTGTGGGTGCTCGTGATCCAGGCGCGGCCGTTCAACTGGTGGAAGACGCTGCTGGTCGCGTCGATGGCGGGCGCGGTGGCGGTCATCCTCGTGGTCCCCGCGTTGCGCGACTTCTATGCGGTGCAGCTCCCGCCGGCGGAGGTCCTCGGCGAAGCGGCGATCGTCGCCGGCGTCGCCATCGTGCTCCTCGAGGTGGGGTGGCGCTTCAGTCGCGTCATCGGAAGCCGGCGCGACCCGACCGAAGTGGTCGACACCGATCCCGGCGACGAAGAGGCGCCCGCGGAAGAGCCGGCTACAACCAACCCTTCCGCTTGAAGTAGCGCCACAACACGAACGTCGCGATCGCCATCAGGCCCAGCGCCATCGCGTAGCCGTACTGCCAGCGGAGCTCGGGCATGTGACGGAAATTCATCCCGTAGATGCCCGCGATGAGCGTGGCGACGATGAGGATCGCGCCCCACGACGTCATCTTCTTCATCACCTGGTTGAGCTGGTTCGAGGTCACCGCCAGGTTCGCCTCGAGGAGACCGGTGAGGAGGTCGCGCTGGGCCTCGACGAGGTCGCCGACGCGCAGGACGCGGTCGTAGACGTCGTGGAAGTGGACGATCGCCTCGTCGTCGACGAAGTCGACCTCGCGCCGGATGATCGCGTTCACCACCTCTCGCAGTGGTGCCGCGGCGCGGCGCAGCGTCGAGAGGTCGCTGCGCACCGTGAAGATCTCGCGCGGGACGTCGGTCGGTGGGTCGGGCGCGAACACGATGTCCTCGATCGCGTCGAGGCGGTCGTCGACCTCGTCGGTCACGTCGAAGTAGCGGTCCACGATGACGTCGAAGATGGCCCACAGCAGGAAGCCCTGCTCGGTCTGGCTGTGCTCCTCGCGCTGGAGCTCGAAGCGTCGTGCGACCTCGTCGAGGTCGACCTCGGAGCCGTCGTCGTCGGGATGGCGCACGGTGAGCAGCCAGCCGGGGCCGGTCACGACGTCGATCTCCCGGCTGTGCACGGTGTCGCGGGTGCACTCGCAGTCGTGGACCGCGACGTGGAAGTAGTCGCCGTAGCGCATGAGCTTGGTGCGTTCGCGCGGATTCAGGATGGCGTCGACGACCATCGCGCTCATGCGCAGTTCGGTCTTGAGCCGGTGCAGGGCTTCGGTGTCGTCGGGGCTCTCCGCGTCGATCCAGAGCACGGAGGTCCGGGGGTCCT
Organism: uncultured Actinomycetes bacterium; assembly: GCA_963841415.1. Classification (GTDB taxonomy): domain Bacteria; phylum Actinomycetota; class Acidimicrobiia; order IMCC26256; family DASPTH01; genus DASUAS01. Next base: position 397,925 of record CAWJCN010000001.1, read on the forward strand.
CGAGACCGGCAACCTGGTCGATGGGCACGTCCTCGCGGCCTTCGTGGCCGGCGACGTAGCGCCACGCACGGATCACGGCGCGGAGCATACGCTCGCCCCTGTCGAGAGGGAGGGAACGATGTCGAGCGATCTCTCGTCGCTCAGTGCGGGCGAGCTGAAGGCCGAGACGAACAGGTGGCTGGCCGAGCATCTGCCCGCGGGTTGGATGGACGCGATCGACGCCGGCGACTCGGCGACCATCGCGTCGCGGCGCGCCGCGCTCGACCACGCCGCCTGGTGGACCGCGTTCGGCGAGTCGGGATTCGCCACGCCCACCTGGCCGGCCGAGTACGGCGCGGGGTTGTCGCTCGCGCCCGGCCAGGCGCGCGCGGTGAACGATGTCCTCAACCACTACCGCGTCCCGCGGCCCACCAACATCATCGGCATCGGGATGGGTGGTCCCACGGTGATCGCGTGGGGGAGCGAAGACGTCAAGCAGCAGTTCCTGCGCGGCATCGCCACCAATGAGGAGATCTGGTGCCAGCTCTTCAGCGAGCCGGGCGCCGGCTCCGACGTCGCCGGACTCGCGACGCGCGCCGAGCGCGACGGTGATGAGTGGGTCGTCAACGGCCAGAAGGTGTGGACGTCCCTCGCGCACCTGGCCCGCTACGGGATGCTGCTGGCGCGCACCGATCCCGACCAGCCGAAGCACAAGGGCCTGAGCTACTTCGTGGTCGACATGCACCAGCCCGGCGTCGAGGTGCGGCCGCTGCGCCAGATCACGGGCGACGCCGAGTTCAACGAGGTCTTCTTCGAGAACGCGCGCATCCCCGATGCGTGGCGCCTGGGTCCGGTGGGCGAGGGCTGGCGGGTCGCCATCACGACGTTGATGAACGAGCGGGTGTCGTTGTCGGGCCCGGGTTCGGTGAGCGGCGACACCATCGGTGGCAGTCCCGTGCAGCGGATCGTCGATCGCTACGCACCGGTGCGGGAACCGCTGCTCCGTCAGCGGCTCGTCGCGGCGTGGATCGACCACCGGGTCATCGCGCTCAACAACCAGCGCGCGGCCGACCGCCGGCGTCGTGGTGCCGACGCCGGGCCCGAGGGTTCGATCACGAAGCTCCAGAGTGCGGAGTTCAACCAGCGTCTCCAGAACCTGGCCGTCGACCTCGAGGGTGTCAACGGCATCGCGTGGGACGGGACGGGCCTCACCGCCGAGGCCACGTTCAGCTTCGTCTCCGGTAGCGCGGACGATCCGCGCACGGTGGCGCGCGGGTTCCTGCGTTCGCAGGCCAACACCATCGAGGGTGGGACGTCGGCGATCATGCGCAACATCCTCGGTGAGCGCGTGCTCGGCCTCCCCAAGGAGCCCGACCAGTCGCGCGACGTGCCGTGGACGGAAGTGCTGCGCTCGGTCTGACCCCTCAGGCTTTGCAGACGGTGTCGGTCGGTGGGAGCGTGCCCGCGAGCAGGTAGTCGTCGACGGCGCGGTCGATGCAACGGTTCTTCGTGTATGCGGTGTGCTCGGTGCTGTCGAACGTGAGCAGGCGCGAGCCGGTCAACCGCGTCACGAGATCGTGCGCGCCCGCGAACGGCGTCGCCGGGTCGTGGGTCGTGCCGACCACGAGGATCGGCGCGGCGTTGGTCACGCGCACATCGCCGACCTGTTCCGACGCCGGCGGGCGGGGCAAGCGGGGATCGCAACCCAGCGGGGTGCTGCCGACGAGGGCGCCGAGCAGTGGGTACTGCGCGACCTCCTGGTGGTACTCAGCCTGGTAGTCGGCGAACGACTGCATCGGGTCGTCGCGGTCGTCGCAGAGGATGACACCGATCACTTCGTCGATGTTGTCGTAGGTACCGTCGTCGCGGCGGCCGTTGTAGAGGTCGGCCAGCGCGAGGAGAGAGCTCCCGTCACCTTTGCGGGCGTCCGACAGCGCGTCGGCCAGCTCGGGCCAGCCGTATTGGCGGTCGTAGAGCGCGGAGATCAGCGCGGTGTAGAAGGCGGCGACGCCGGCCTTGCGCTTCGACTTCGCCCCTGTGCTGAGCACGCGCGTCGGCAGCTGCAAGCCGGCTTCGAATCGTCGTTCGAGCGTGGCCAGCGCGTTGGTGGGGGTGCCGCCGCTGCGGAACGAGCAGCTGTCGTTGGTGGCGCAGTCGGCGAGGAAGCCCTGGAGCGCCTGCTCGAAGCCCTGCGAGTTGCCGCGCAGCTCCTCGAGCGCGTCGGCCGAGAGGTCGACGGGCGAGTCGAGCACCATGCGGCCGACCCGATCGGGGAACATCTGCGCATAGACGGCGCCGATCACCGTGCCGTACGAGTAGCCGAGGAAGGAGAGCTTGTCCTCGCCGAGGGCAGTGCGCAGGCGGTCGATGTCGCGGGCGACGTTGCGGCTGCCGAGCTGCGCCAGCCAGGCGCCGTTGTGGGCCACGCACCGGGCGACGACGTCGACGGGTTGGTTGGTGCCGTCGTAGAAAGCGCGCAGGTCGGCGTCGGAGTTCGGAGTGGGGTCGACTTCGTTGAGACGATCAGCAGTGGCGGCATCGACGCACTCGACCGGTCGGGAGTGACCGGTGCCCCGCGGGTCGAAGCTCACGAGGTCGTAGCGCGCCTTGATCTCCGCCGGGATCTGCGCCGCGAAGCCGGGGAGGGTCTCGGTGCCGGCATCGCCGGGACCACCGAAGTTGAACACCAGCGAGCCGAGCCGCTTCTTGGGCTGCGTGGCCGGGACGCGCGCCACCGCGAGATCGACCTGTTCGCCGTCGGGCTGGGAGTAGTCGACGGGCACGGTCAACTTCGCGCACTGGAGGTTGCGACCACACGAGCGCCACGCCGACAGCCCGGTGCCGCTGGTCGCCGTGTGTGTCGTGGTGGTCGGCGTGGCCGCGCCGGACGCGACGATGCACGCGGCGAACACCGACGCGAACGCCGCGAGCGCGACGAAACTCGCGAGGAGGCGCCGAGGCATGGCGAGCAGGGTATCGGTGGCGTTCCGCGTCCGGACCACGGGCGCGGCCGCTAGCGTCGAACGGAATGTCACGTCCCCTCGATCAGCGTCCTCGAGATGCCGGCGGCCACCCGCTCCGCCTCGTGTCCGTGCACGCGCATCCCGACGACGAGGCGTCGAAGGGCGCGGGCACGGTGGCGCGCTACGCAGCCGAGGGGATCCGCAGCGTGCTCGTGTGCTGCACCGGCGGCGAGGAGGGTGAGATCCTCAACCCCGCCGCCGACACGCCCGAGGTGCGCGCCGACCTCGGCGCCGTGCGCGAGGCCGAGCTGCGGGCCAGCGTCGACGCCATCGGCTACGAAGAGCTGTACCTGCTCGGGTACCGCGATTCCGGCATGCCCGACACCGAGGCCAACGCCCGGCCCGACAATTTCGCCAACGCGCCCTTCGACGAAGCGGTGGGGCGACTCGTCACGGTGATGCGCCGCGAGCAGCCGCAGGTGCTCATCACCTACGGCGACGAGCGCGCGTTCTACGCGCACCCCGACCACATCCGGGTGCACGAGATCTCCGTCATCGCGTTCGACGCCAGTGGCGACCCCGACCGATTCCCCGAGTCAGGTCCGGCCTGGCAGCCGTCGAAGCTCTACTACTCCGGCTTCTCGTTCCGTCGCATCATCGCGTTGCACGACGCCTACGAGCAGATGGGGAAGGAGAGCCCGTACGCGGAGCGGATCGCGCAGTTCACCGCTGCGGCCGCCGGCGCGCCGGACCGGCCGATCACACCCCCGACCACGCTGATCGACGTCGGAGACTTCCTCGACGCCCGCCGCCGGGCGCTGGTGGCGCACCGGACGCAGATCGACCCGGACAGCCACTGGATGCAGGTGCCCGACGAGCTGCTCCGGTCGACGTTCCCGTGGGAGGAGTACGTGCTGGCGAGGTCGCTGGTGCCCGGTCTCCGAACCCCGACCGACGACGAACCCGAGCACGATCTGTTCGCGGGGTTGCGGGTCGAGGCGACGAGAGGGGTACGGGACTGTGCGTGACGACTGGCTCGACGGTTGGGTGGGTCGGGGTCGGGCGCCGGGTGGCTCGGGCGCGGTCCAGGTGGTCGTCACCGGTCTCGCCGACGGTGACGCGTCGTGGCAGGTGCGCGTCGACGACGGGGTCGTGGCCGAGGTGTCACCGGGCGCGCCAGCCACCGCCGATTCCACGCTGACCCTTCCGGCGGCGCTCGCCGAGGACATCGCGGCCGGTGACCTCACGGCGAGCGCGGCGTTCATGCAGGGCCGCATGAAGACCGCAGGCGATCCCGGGCTGGTGCTCGACGTGCTGGCCGCGGTCGACGCCCGCCGCTGACCTCAGCTGCGCTGGAGATCGCGCAGGTCGCGCCAGGTGATCAGCGCCGCACCAGAGCGGTCCACCAGATCACGGAACGACGGGTCACGCGAGAGGAGCGCGTGGTCCTCGACACGCCCCGACCAGTCGTCACGGCATGCCGCGCGCAGTTCGTCGGTGTCCATCCCGGGGTGCAGCGCCAGCTCGGTGACGCCCCGCTCGAGCTCGAAGAGCGCGCGCTCGACGCGTCGGCGCGCACCGGGAGGGCAGGCGACGACGTGATCGGGGAACACCACCCCTTCGTCGGCGGCCAGCCGGCGGAACGGGAACCCGGCGACGTGCTCGGCCTCGTGGTCGCCGAGGCGGAAAGGGAGTCGGAAGTCGATCGCGAGCTCGAGGTAGGCGTCGAAGAAATCGGCGCGCGGCTGGAGCGCACCGAGGTGGCTGGTGAGGTGGCTGACGTCGAAGCCCCACACGATGGCCCGTTCGATCTGCGCGCGGCACTCGCGCCGGACCTCGTCGAGGTCGGCGTGGTCCCACGCGTCCTCGACCGTGCGGGGAAAGCCGCCGTCGCCGTCGAGCAGGCTCGGCGAGTGGGTGATCGGCCCCCAGCGGTAGGTGTCGAGCTCGGCGTTGAGGGTCAGGTGCACGCCGACGTCCTCACCGCGGTAGCCGGCGGCGGCGTCCCGCGCCCACGGGCACGGGACCATGAGTGAGGCGCTCGACCCCATCCCGTGGCGCAGGGCGTCGTAGGACGCGACGTTGCCGGCGTGGGTGAGACCGAGATCGTCGCACGAGACGATCAGCAATTTGGCGTCGGCGGTGTACCCGAGCCGCTCGGCGAGCGTGGCCATGGTCGGATCAGCGTACGCGAGCGAGCACGCGACCCGGGCGTGGCTAGCCTCCGCTGCGTGCGTTCCCGGGGGGCTGTCGTCGCCGTCGCCGTGCTCGCCCTGGGCCTCACCCTCACCGCGTGTTCCGGCGGGTCGGACGACGGGACGACCTCGAACGCGTCGGGCGCGACGACCACGAACGCCGCACCGGCACCCACGACGCTGGCCGGTGCCTCCGACACGTGCCCGTCGTTCACGGGGTCGACGACGTCGCTCACCTCCGACGGCCCGACCGCGCCTGCGTTCCTCGTGGACGCGACGGCGGGTGTGTTGGGCTGCCTCGACGTCGTCACGCTCACGTTCCAGACCCGCGGTGACGGCACGCCGCCCGGGTACACCGTGGGCTACCGCGATCCTGCGAAGGAACCGTTCCAGGACGGCGATCCCCTCGAGAACATCGAGGTACCGGGCAACGCGTTCCTCGCGGTCAGCGTGTGGCCGGCACTGAGCCACGATCCCACCGTCGACGGCAACCCGTCGACGTACGCAGGGAACCTCTCGCTCGAATACGGCGACCACCACCACCTGGTGATCGTGCGCGAGCTGCCCGACGGGAAGACGGCCTACGGTCAGGACACCGTCAACTGGGTGATCGGCCTCGACTCCGTGCGACCGTTCCGCGTGGACCGCGCCGAGAACCCGCCGCGCGTGATGGTGCTCATCGGGTGACGCAGGCTCAGGAACGCGGTCAGGTGGTGTCGAGCACGATCCCGCCGAAGATCGCGTCGGACGCGAGCAGGTCGTAGGCCGCGCGCGCGTCGGCGAGCGGCACGACGCGCGCGACGACCGGCGTGATCTCGCCGCGCGCGAGGGAGGGCACGACGTCGCGCGTGAACGCGGCGGTCGCGGCGGCCTTCTCCTCGACCGAACGGCCGCGCAGCGTCGTACCGTAGATGCGGATTCGCTTCATCAGGAGCGCGCCGAGATCGAGCTGCGTGCGCGTCCCGGCCATCATGCCGACGAGGATGATCCGACCGCGCAGGCCGGTCACCGCGACGTCGGTGACGAGGTACTCACCGCCCACGAGCTCGAGGACCACGTCGACCGAACCGACCGCGTCGGTGACGGCGGCCGCGAGGGCGGCGGGGTCGAACTCGCGCGCGGCCACCACGCCGTGGTCGAGGCCGAGGGCCCTGGCCTGTTCGAGCTTCTCCGGTGTGCGGGCGGTGCCGACGACGGTGCATCCCGCGGCGCGCCCGAGCTGCACCGCCGCGGTGCCGACGCCTGACCCGACCGCGTGGACGAGGAGGACCTCACCTGGTTGCATCGCGGCCTGGGTGACCAGCGCGTCGTGCGCGGTGACGAACACCTCGGGCACGCTGCCCGCCGTCACGAGGTCGAGGGCGTCGGGCACGGGCGCGCACTGCGAGGCGGGCACCGCGAGCAGCTCGGCCTGCCCGCCGCCGCCGGCGATCCCGAACACGCGCGCGCCGATCGCGGGCTCGGTGACCCCCTCGCCGTGCGCCACCACCTCACCCGCGAACTCCATCCCGGGGATGTCGGCCGGCGAGCCCGGCGGTGCGGCGTAGAAGCCCGCGAGCTGCACGAGGTCGGCCCGGTTGAGACCCGCGCCGTGCACCCGCACGAGCACCTCACCGGGACCGGGTTCGGGATCGGGCCGTTCCGTGACGACGAGCTCGTGGTCGGGCGTGATCACGGCGGCGCGCATGGCGGCGACCGTAGCCGGACGGGCGCGGCGCTACGGTGCGACGGTGTCCGCAACCGATCTCGTGGTGTTCGACGCCGACGGTGAGGAAGTGGTGCTCGACGCCACCGAGGCGCGCGACCTGCTCACGCTCACCGGTGGGCTCGAGGACGCGACCGTGTCGGCGTGCCCGCAGTGCCGAAGCCGCATCCTGGCGGTGGTGGCGCTCGCCGACCTCCTCGACGCCGCACCCCCGTTCGCCCGATCGGGCGAGTTGGTCGAGCTCGCCGACGACGCCCCGACCCTGCACGTCTACGTGCGTGACGTGAGCGCCCGCTGCGCCCACCGCGCCTGGCGGGATCCGGGCGCGGAGGAGTGGTCGGATCTCCTCGCGCAGCTCGCAGGGCCGTCGATCGTTCGCTGAAGCCCGGCGTCGGACGGTTGCTAGCGGGCGATCTGCGTGCGCTTGAACTCGTTGAGGCGTGTCCACTGCAGGAGGTCGAGCGTGCGCTCGAGGTCGTCGACCCGGCCCCGCTCCATGAACCGCACGAAGACCGCTTCGTCGCCCTCGATGTAGGTGGGGACCCCGAACACCGCCCAGCGGTCGACCGCCTCCGAGTGCTCGGCCGCGAGCGTCTTGAGTGGACGGCCGCTCTCGACCTCCTCAGCCACCGCATCGGGGTCGAGCCCGGCCTCGGCCACCGCGGCACGTACGACGTCGGCGTGCCCGAGCTTCAGGCCCTTGTCGTGGCGCGCCGCGAACAGCGCGAGGTGCGCATCGAAGAACCGCTCCGGGAAGGCGTCGCGCACCGCGAGGCCGTAGAGGAGCGCGAGTGTGCCCGTGCCCCACGATTCGGCGTCGCGCTCCCACACCGGCAGCTCGCCCTCCTCGGTGTGGGCCTGGTCGAGCGAGAACGGCGTGAACCGGAAGTCGACGTCGCTACCGGCGCGCAGGGCGGCGATCACAGCCGCGTTGCCGTTGTACGCGAACGGGCAGCGGTAGTCGAAGGTGACAGCGATGGATCGGGCCACGGGGACCTCCCGGGTTGGTGAGTTTCGAAGCGTGAGCCTGATGTTTGCGACTTCAACGACCTTACCCGGACAGGCGTGTCCGGGAACCGTGGGGGTCGTGTCGGTCAGCCGAGGGGAACGAGCCGGCGGGCGATCAGGCCGAGCGCCCCGCCGAGGGCGGCGCCGGCCACGATGTCGGAGGTGTGGTGCATCTGGGTGTAGACCCGGCTCGCCGCCACCGCGGTGGCGAGCGCGAACCACAGCGGGGTGGCGGGTCCGCCGGCGAGCAACGTGGCCGCGGTGAACGCCGACGCCGCGTGCCCTGACGGGAAGGAGCTGGTGAGTGGCCGGTGCATGCCGTACGGGAGCGGACCCTCGGGCGGGTGGTCGTCGTCGGGGCGCACGCGCCGGAAGCAGGCCTTGATCGGGCCGTTGGTGAGCAGCGACTCGACCCCGAGCGCGGCGCCCATGCGGAGCGCGATGCCGGGGTCGCCGGTGCGGGCCGCGCGCCCGGAGGCGACGAGCAACCAGAGGAACCCGTGGTCGGCGGCGCTGGAGAGGCCGTAGACGAGCGGGTCGAGCTTCGGTCCGCGGATCCGATCGACGAAGGCGTCGATGCGCAGGTCGAGCGCGTGGACCCGCCAGAGCATCCGCCTCAGGCTACCGGGACGAGCGCGGACCCGACGCGGCGCTCAGCCGGCGGTGACGAGCGGCAAGGGCAACGAGGGCTCGATGACGGTGCCGGGGCCGCGCAGCTCGGCGGCGTCGACCGGGTTGCCGCCGTGGGCCGGGCAGTAGGGCTTGAAGGTGCAGAAGTCGCACAGGCGCCCGGGGTGGGGGCGGAAGTCGTCGCGCGCGCAGGCGTTGGCGATGGCGTCGTACATCGCGGTGGTGCGCCGCTCGACACCCTTGATCGACTGATCGCTGGGGGTGGCGATGATCGCCTCGGGCTTCGACAGGTAGTAGAGCTGCACGCGCGCGGGCCGCCGTCCGAGCATCCGCTCGCAGAGCAGCGCGTAGATGTGGACACCTGCGAGGCTCTTGGCCTCCCACAGCTCCGAAGGCACCGACCCCGTCTTGTAGTCGGTGACGACGAATTCGCCGTGCTCGTCGAGCTCGAGCCGGTCGATGATCCCGCGGAGGCGGGTGCGACCGAGGTCGGCCTCGAGCTTGAGCTCCAGGCCGATCGGCTTCACGGTGCTCGGGTCCTCGAGCTCGAAGTACTTCTGCACCAGCGACTCGGCATCGGCGTCGAAGCGCGCCCATTCCTCGTCGGAGAGGACGAGGTCGGCGAAGTCGGGGTGGGGGGCGAGCTCGACCCGGGCCTGCGCGAGGTCGGCGAGGGCGGCGTCGCGCGAGCGCTCGTCGGCGGGCCGGTCGAGGAGGAGCTCGAGCGCGCGGTGCACCAACGTTCCCTTGGTGGTCCAGGGCGCCGGCGGCTCGGGGAGGCGGTCGAGGTAGGAGAACCGGAACGCGAGCGGGCACTCCTTGAACGACGAGCAGGAGCTCGGCGACAGCGACCAGGGGGGTGCGAGGCTCACGGGATCGACGGTACCGCGGGGGTGTGACGAGGAAGCGGATGCCGGGAGAGCGCTGCCGCAGAGCGGCGAGCGGGAGAGGGGCGGCGCACGTGTGCAACGGGGGCGGATGACATCGCGGCCGACAAGGGGCGGACGCCACGACGAAGTCGATAGCGTGCGGACGTGAAGATCGACGGGATGTTGGGTGGTTCGTTCGACGAGATCGAGGATCGGGCGCGAGGCCTCGAAGCCGCCGGGTACGACGGCGGTGCCACCGCGGAGACCAGCCACGACCCGTTCTTCCCGCTGCTGCTCGCGGCGCGGGCCACCGAGCGGCTCGAGCTGTCGACCGGGGTCGCGATCGCGTTCGCGCGTACGCCGATGACCATGGCGTCGATCGCCAACGACCTCCAGCTGGCCTCGAAGGGCCGGTTCACCCTCGGCCTCGGCAGCCAGATCAAGCCGCACATCGAGCGTCGATTCTCGATGCCGTGGTCGCACCCGGCGGCGCGCATGCGCGAGTTCATCCTCGCCATGCGCGCGATCTGGGCCGCGTGGAACGGCGACGCCAAGCTCGACTTCCGAGGCGAGTTCTACACGCACACGCTGATGACGCCGTTCTTCGATCCCGGGCCGAATCCGTACGGTCAACCGAAGGTGATGCTCGCCGCGGTCGGTGATCTCATGACCGAGGTCGCGGGTGAAGTCGCCGACGGCATGATCCTCCACCCCTTCACCACCGAGCGCTACGTGCGCGAGGTCACGCTGCCGGGCCTCGAACGCGGCTTCGCGACCAGCGGTCGCACCCGAGCCGACTTCACGCTGAGCCTCCCCGTGTTCGTCGTCACTGGCAGCACCGACCAGGAATGGGAGACCGCGCGCACGGGCACGAAGCAGCAGATCGCCTTCTACGGCTCGACGCCCGGCTACCACGGCGTGCTCCGATTGCACGGCTGGGACGACATCGGCACCGAGCTCAACCAGTTGTCGCGTCGCGGGGAGTGGGTCGCGATGGGCGAGCTCATCAGCGACGAGATGCTCGAGACGTTCGCGGTGGTGGCGCCGCCCGACCGCGTGGGGGCGGCCATCCTCGCTCGCTACGGCGAGATCCTCGACCGGCTGAACTTCGACGCGCCCTACACATCGGACCCGGGGGTGTGGACGGGCGTCCTCGCACAGCTCGAGGCGGCCTCCTGAGGTGACGGCGGCCGACGACGACGGGGTGCGGGCCGCCAACTCAGCCTTCTACGCCGCGCTGGAGACCCGCGACCTCGACGCGATGGCCGACGTCTGGGAGCACTCCGACCGCATCGTCGTGACTCATCCCGGCTGGCCGATGCTGCGGGGCTGGGCCAAGGTCGCCGGCTCGTGGGACGCGATCTTCCGCAACACGGGCTACATCCAGTTCGTGCTCACCGACGAGCAGGTCACGGTCATCGGTGACACCGCGTGGGTCACGCTCGATGAGAACATCCTCCAGTCGGCCGGTGCGACCGAGCTGTCGGGTTCGAAGGCCACGAGCGTGAACGTGTTCGTGCGCGATCGCGATCGCACCGGCGACGAGTGGCGCATGGTCGTGCACCACGCGTCGCCGGTGCACAGCGAGGGCTGATCGGCGGCATCACGCAGCCGCGGGAGCGGTGGTGGGCTGCGAGATGAGCTCGAGGTAGTGGCCGTCGGGGTCGTGGAAGTAGAAGGCGCGGCCCGAGCCGCGTCGCCCGAGCTCGCCGGGACGGGTTTGGTGCGGATCGGCCCAGTAGGGGAGGTCGAGCGCGCGGATCCGTTCGAAGGCGGCGTCGAAACGCGCTTCGTCGACGCGGAAGGCGAAGTGCACCGGCCGGACGTCGTCCTCGGTCGTGTCGGCGAAGTCGAAGCTCAACCCGTGGCCGAGCGTCACCATGACGAACGGGCCCATCGGTTGGGGCGCGGGGAGACCGAGCACCTCGGCGAGGAACGCGGCCGACTTCGCCTTGTCACGGGCGGGCACGATGGTGTGGTCCAACTCGACGGTCATTTGTCCTCCGGTCTCTTGCGAATCATGCGGCGTAGGGGCGTTGGGTGCGGGCGTCGCGCAGCGCGGTCGCCCACCAGGTGAGCTGGTCGAGCATGCGTTCGGCGGCCGCGTTGCAGCCGTCGGGGTCCACCGGTGCACCGGTTTCGTGGAAGCGCTGCCAGGCGTCGTGGAAGCTCACGGTGTCGCGGATGGTCACCGCGTGCAGCTCGGCAAAGACCTGGCGGAGCTGCTCGACCGCGCGCAACCCACCCGAGATCCCCCCGTAGGCGACGAACCCGACGGGTTTGGCCCACCACTCGCGGTGGAGCAGGTCGATCGCCTGCTTGAGCGGTGCGGGGTATCCGTGGTTGTACTCGGGTGTCACGACGACGATCGCGTCGGCGCGCGCGATGCGCGTCGCGAACGCCGTGACCGCCGGGGCGCGGTCGCGGGCGAACACCGCAGGGAGGTCCAGGTCGGCCAGCTCGACGAGGTCGACGACGAGGTCCGGGCGTGCCACGGCTTGCTCAACGAACCAGCGGGCGACCACCGAGCCGAGCCGGCCTTCGCGGGTGCTGCCCACGACGACTGCCAGCGCGAGGGATGCAGAGGGGGATTCGGGCATGCGTGGCACTCTAAATGTTCAAGTGAACTTGAAGTCAAGGGCCGAAGGCGGATATCTTCTCGGCATGGAAGGCGAGGTGACGATCGGGGTGCTCGCCGAGCGAACCGGGGTGGCGACCTCGGCGCTGCGGTTCTACGAGGCCGAGGGGCTGATCCATGCGACACGTTCGGCGGGCGGCCAGCGCCGGTTCGGCCGCGACATCATCCGCCGGGTGTCGTTCATCCGCGTGGCGCAGCAGGTCGGGCTGAGCCTCGACGAGATCCGAGAGGCGCTGCACACGCTTCCCGAACGGCGCACGCCGACGGAGCGCGACTGGCATCGCCTCGCGACGTCATGGCGGCCCCGTCTCGACGCGCAGATCGCGATGCTCGAACGCTTGCGCGACCGGTTGGACGGTTGCATCGGCTGCGGATGCCTCTCGCTGCGGCACTGCCGGATGCTCAACCCCGGCGATCAGGCGGCCGCGCGCGGTCCGGGTCCGCGCTACGTGCTCGACGCGTGAATGCGTGACGGGTCAGCGCTGCGACGCGATCCAGGCTTCGAGCGCGGGCCCGCTCTCGAAGCTGGAGATCAGCGCGTAGCGTGGCTCGGTGCCGGTGTGGCACACGACGTGCCACAAGCGCTGGGTGTCGACCACGAAGCGCGCGCCACGGTGGAGTGTGAGGCGCACCTCGGTGGTGGGGTCGGGCAGCCCGTCAGCACCCTGCTCCATGAGCACCATGAAGCTGTCGGGGTTGTCGGTCAGCTCGAGCCAGGTGCGCACGACCCAGCCGTCGGTGTCGGGGTTGAAGCGGTTGTTGTCGTCGCGGTGGATCTGACGCAGCGCGTCGTCGTAGCTCTGCGGTTCGAGCTTGATCACCCGCACGCGGCCGAAGTCGGCGTCCGCTGATTCGACTTCGGCGACGATGCGCGGGCAGTGCTCGGCGTTGCTGGTGAAGCGCCCACCCTTGTCGGGGCGCTCGTCGCCCGGCTTCCAGAACCCGCGGCAGTCGAGCTCGCCGTCGGCGGTGGCGACGGGCGCGAAGTTGGTGTCGCCGCCGCTCTTCCAGTCCATGTACTCGAGGTCGAGGTACTCCGATTCGGGGATCGGGTCGGCGAGGTCGCGCAGCACCACGTAACCGTGCGCGGCGAGGGCGCGCACGCGCGGGTGCGGTGTGTCGAGGGGGATGTCGGTCGACCAGTGCGGCGAGGAGAGCCAGTGGTCAGTGACGGCCATGTGACGAGTGTAGGGAGTAGGCCCCGGCGGGTTCGAACATCTTGCGATGCCAGCGTCGGGGGGTGAGCAGCAGGGCGCGGGGGTAGTCCTCCCACATCCAGCGGGCGAAGTTGCGACGCGTCCACGGCGTGAGCGACGCGGCGGCGACGGCAGCGCGCGCGCCGAGGGGGACGCGCAGCACGTGCTGCAGCAGCCCGGCGAAGCGCAGATCGGCGCCCAGCGCCCGGTCGACGTCGGCGCGGTAACGGCTGACGACGGCGGTCGCGTCGGACGGCGTCGCCGCGATCGCACGCGCCGCGAGTGCACCGCTCTCGAGCGCTTGCGCGATGCCCTCGCCGGTCATCGGGTCGACGACGTTGGCGGCGTCACCCACGAAGAGCGCACGACCGCGTGCGAGGCGGGCCTGGTCGTAGGCCGCGGGAATGGGCCACGCGCGGACGATGCCCTCGGGTTCGGCGCGCGGGCCGAGCGCGCGGCGCACGCTCGGACGGTCGGCGAGGCCGCGCCAGTGCGCGGCGAGCGCCTTGCCGTTCGTCGCCGCGTCATCGCCGCGCAGCACACCGAAGCCGACGTTGGCGCGCCCGTGGCCGACGGGGAAGATCCACGCGTAGCCGGGGAGGAAGTCTTCCTCGAAGAGCACCCACAGGCGCGGGTCGTCGACGTTCGTGAAGTACTGGCGGAACGCGTGCCAGCTCTTGCGACGTGGCGGTGCCAGCTCACGAGTGGAGTCGTCGCCGAGCAGCTTCGCCACCGGGGAGTAGTGGCCGTCGGCGGCGACCACCCACCGCGCCGTGAGCTCGGTGCCGTCGGCGAAGGTGACGGTGACCGTTTCGTGGGCGTGGCGCATCGCGGACACGCGGTTGCCTTCGCGCACCTCGACCCCGAGTGAACGCGCGTGCGCGACGAACGCCGCGTCGAGCTCGGCGCGGGGGACGACGCCTGCGTAGGCACCGTCCGGTGGGAGGGGTACCTCCACCTCGCGCCCGCTCGGCGACACGAGCACGGTGTCGGTGACCGGCGCCCACGAGGGCAGGGCCCGGACGTCGAAGCCGAGGTTGTCCAACCGGCGCAGCGCGCCGGTGGTGAGGCCGTCGCCGCACGTCTTGTCGCGGGGAAACACGGCCTTGTCGACCACGAGCGTCGACAGGCCCGTGCGCCGGGCCTCGATCCCGGCGGCGACCCCCGCGGGGCCGGCCCCCACGACCAGCACGTCGACAGCTCGGTTCGGACTGCGGTCAGCCAAGGGCTCGACGGTACCCACGTTTCGCCCCGACGGGCCGATCGCGGCAAGAATCGGGACATCAGGAGGGCGTGCCCGTTGGGTCGGCGCGCCCGAACACCTGCAGTCCTTCGGAACACACGCCAACGGAGCAACGAATGAACATCGCAGTCTGCGTGAAGCAGATCCCGGACCCGGCCGTGCCCGGCACGCTCGGTGCCGACCACACGCTCGAGCGGTCGGGCAAGCTCATCCTCGACGACTCCGACGCCTACGGCGTCGAGATGTCGCTCCAGCTCGCCGAGAAGGCCGGCGGTGGTGAGGTCGTGCTCATCTCGATGGCGCCCAACGGCGAGGTGTCGGGTCTGCGCACCGCGTTGGCCATGGGTGCGGCTCGCGCCGTCCTCGTGTCCGACGAGGCGGTCGGCGGTTCCGACGCCCTGTCGACGGCCAAGGTGCTCGCCAAGGCGGTCGAGCGCGCGGGCGGGATCGACCTGGTCGTCACCGCGACCGAGTCCACCGACGGCTACACCGGCACCATCCCCGCGCAGGTCGCGGAGCTGCTGGGCTGGCCGTCGCTGACCTTCGCCAAGCACGTGGAGATCGGCGACGGCAAGGTCACCATCCAGCGTCAGACCGAAGCCGGCTACGACGAGGTGGAGGCCTCGCTCCCCGCGGTGGTGAGCGTGACCGCCGGGGTGGTCGAGCCGCGTTACCCCTCGTTCAAGGGGATCATGGCGGCGAAGAACAAGCCGGTCGACCAGGTGACGGCGGCCGATCTCGGCCTCGACGCCGGTCAGGTCGGCTGGGCGGGTGCTCGCCAGCAGATCGTGACCGTCGGTGCGGCGCCCGAGCGCGAGGCCGGCGAGAAGATCGAGGACGACGGCGAGGCGTACCAGCGCATCGTGCAGTTCCTCGAGCAGCTCAAAGTCGTCTGAGACCCAGATCAAGTAGGAGGCGCAGCGCAGCCGTGCTCGGATGAGCGGGACGGCGAAGCGCAGCCGACCAATCGAGTAGGAGAAGTAGAGCGACATGGCACTTTCCAAGATCTGGGTCTTCGCCGAGGCCGACGGCGACAAGCCGGCGAGCGCGACCCTCGAGATCCTCACCAAGGCCCGCGACCTGGCCGACACCGTCGAGGCCGTGTACGTCGGGAGCAGCGCCGACGATCTCGCCGCTGGTCTCGGCGAGCACGGCGCGACGACCGTGTACGTGGTCGACCCCGGCGACGGCCTCCCCGGCGTGGTCGGTGCGGCGGCGCTGGCGTCGTTGACCGCCGAGCACTCGCCCGACGCGATCCTGTTCGCACAGAGCTACGACGGTCGTGACGCGATCGCCCGCCTGTCGGTGAAGCTCGACCGTCCCGTGCTCACCAACGGCACCGACCTCAAGGTCGACGGCGACAAGCTCATCGTGGGCACCGCGATCTTCGGTGGCGTGACGCTGGTCGACACCGAGTTCGAGGGCGACGGCCCGTTCCTCGGCGCCATCCGCCCGAAGTCGTTCGCGGCGGAGCCGAGTGGCGGTGCGCCGGCCGCGGTGGTGGCGGTCGCCACGCCCGACGCCGGTCGTGCCGGCGAAGCGAAGGTGCTCGAGCGTCACGTCGAGGAGCGCGAGGGACCGAAGCTCGAGGAGGCGGCCGTGGTCGTGTCCGGCGGGCGCGGCATCGGCAGCGCCGAGGCCTACGAGCCGCTCGTCGAGGAGCTCGCCAAGTTGCTCAACGGTGCGTCGGGTGCGTCGCGCGCGATCGTCGACGCAGGTTGGGTGCCCTACGCCAAGCAGGTGGGCCAGACCGGCAAGGTCGTGAAGCCGAAGCTCTACATCGCGCTCGGCATCTCCGGCGCCACCCAGCACATGGTGGGCATGAAGGGCTCCGACAACATCGTCTGCGTCAACAAGGACGGCGAGGCGCCGATCTTCGGCATCGCCGACCTCGGCGTCGTGGGCGACGTGCACAAGGTCGTGCCCAAGCTCATCGAGGCGCTCAAGGCCAAGTAACCACCCTCACAGCACCCGCACGCTCTGCATGATCGTGCGGAGCGTGGTGGCGGCCGCGGTCGCGATCAGCGCGGCCAAGGGACGGGCGCGCTCGAGCGCACGCCCGTCCCTTCCTGCCGTAGCGTGCACGTCGGTCACGCGCGGAGGGAGAAAGGAACGCGATGTTCGAAGGCATGGAGCGTGTCGAATTCGAGCACGACGGTGCGCTCCTGCGCGGGCACGCCGCATTGCCCGCGACGTCCGATCCCGCGCCGGCGGTGCTCGTGATGCACAGCGCGCTCGGGATCGCGCACCAGGTCAACGAACAGACCGCGCGGAAGCTCGCCGAGCAAGGGTACGTGGCGGTCTGCACCGACATGTACGGCGCCCATCTCGAAGGCGCTCCGCTCGAGGACGCCGGGCTCGCGTACGCGGAGAACCATGCCGACCCCGCGAAGCAGCGCGCACGGACCGTCGCGTGGTTCGACCACGTCGCGGCCCGAGATGACGTCGACGGCGAACGTGTCGCGGCGGTTGGCTTCTGCTATGGCGGCACGACGGTGCTCGAGCTCGCGCGCGGCGGGGCGAACCTCAGGGCCGCGGTCAGCTACCACGGCATCCTGACCACGTACGCCAAGGCCGAGCCCGGCGCGATCGGCGGACACGTCGTCGCCTTCTGCGGAGCCGGCGATCCGTACGCGCCCCTCGAGGACGTCGACAGCCTCCGTCAGGAGATGATGGACGCGGGAGTGCGGAACCACCAGATCACGCTCTTCGGTGGAGCTGGCCATGGGTTCACCGACCCCGAAGCCGGGAACCTCGGGCTCGACGGCGTGTTCTACGACCCGCTGTCGAACGACCTCTCGTGGAGCAGCACACTCGTCCTGCTGCAGCACGTCTTCGGTCAGCGCCGGGCTTAGCCTCTAGTCGTGTTTGCGTTCGACACTCTCCTTCACGCCGCGTCGCGATCGCGCACTCGTCGCGCCGGATCGGGGATGGCGCGACACGTGCTGCACGGTGGGACGGAGCGGTCGTGAGTACGTCGACGGTGGGCCGACGGGGCATTCGTCGTCGCGGTGATCGGCACCCCGGAGCCGCCTCCGCACCGGAACCGTCTCGGGCGCGCCGCGAGCGCTTAGGCTCCGACCATGGCCAAGCAGAAGAAGCCCGGAGACAGCACGACTCCACGGGGGAGTCCCGAGGGCCCGCCGGGTAAGAAGCAGCGGAGCAAGGTGCGGAAGAAGCACGCGCAGAAGGGTCGCTAGTTCGCCCCTCCCGTCATGCCCTGAGAACTGCTGGACCAGAGCGTTGACCGACCACAGGAGTAGCTTTCCGTCATGACCAAACCGCGGGCGTCCGCAGTGAAGGCGAAGCCGCGCAGCTCCGAGTCGAGCGAGGTCGAGTCGTCGGCACCCACCAAGAAGAAGGTGCGCACGATCCCCCAGCGGGAAGTGGACGCAGCCGCTAGGGAGCGCGCGAGGCAGCGTTCCGGAGCTGACGACTAGTCAAGACCTCGATCACGACGCCGGGCGTTCGCTTGTAGCCGTCGGCACAGACACGGCAGGCCATGCGCTCGTAGGCGCCGATCACGACGCGGTGGCTGATGTCCTCACGGTGGCAGCACGGGCAAGTGCCCGTTGAGGTCTTCGCCTGACGCGGCATGTAGAGCCAGGGTACTCATGCTGGCGACCTCGCACCGCGCGCAGCGGAACGCGGGAGAATGCACGCATGGCCGAGCAGGTGCCCGATCTCCCCGTCGAGGAGTTCGCCTCGGCGCGCCAGTGGGAGCGCTGGTTGGCGCGTCACCACGCCAAGTCACCCGGCGTCTGGGTGCGGATCGCGAAGCAGGGAAGAGGGGTCGCGACGGTGTCGCACGCCGAGGCACTCGAGGTCGCGCTGTGCTACGGCTGGATCGACGGTCTGCGCCACAAGCACGACGACGTGTACTTCCGCCAGCGCTTCACCCCGCGCACGCCACGCAGCAGGTGGTCCAAGATCAACCGCGACAAGGTCGATGCGCTGACCGCGGCGGGGCGCATGCAGCCGGCCGGGCAGGCCGAGGTCGACGCGGCCAAGGCCGACGGTCGATGGGACGCGGCCTACGCCGGTTCGCGCTCGATCGAGGTCCCCGACGACCTCGCTCGCGCGTTGCGGCGCAACGCCGCGGCACGCCGCGCGTTCGAGGCGCTTGACAGGCGCAACCGCTACGCGGTCTTGTACCGGATCCACGACGCCAAGCGTTCCGAGACGCGGGCCCGGCGGATCGAGCAGTTCGTCACCATGCTCGCCGAGGGCCGCACCATCTACTGAGATTCACTTCACAGCGACTGAGGGGGAGAACACAGTGGCCGAGAACCTGCAGTGGACCATCGGCGAAGTGACCATCACGCGGGTCGCCGAGAGCATCGCCAACATCCCCGCCACCGGGCTCATGCCGAAGGCGACCGACGACGTGCTCGCGTCGCACGCGTCGTGGCTGCGCCCTCACTTCGTCGACGACGACGGGAACCTCGTGTTGTCGATCCACGCCTTCGGCATGGCCGTCGGCGACCGCAGGATCATCGTCGACACCTGCATCGGCAACGACCGCAAGATCCCCGGGATGGAGGCGCTCACCCTCGACACGCCGTTCCTCGACGACCTCGCCGCCGCCGGGTTCCCGCGCGAGGAGGTCGACACCGTGATCTGCACTCACCTCCACTTCGACCACGTGGGGTGGAACACGATGCTGGTCGACGGCAGATGGGTGCCCACGTTCCCGAACGCGCGCTACGTGCTGTGCCGCGACGAGTGGGAGCACTGGAACGCCGAGGGCAGTGGTGGCTACGCGATGACCATCGACGACGCGGTGCGCCCGGTCATCGACGCGGGCCTCGCGGACCTGGTGCCGTCCGATCACAAGGTGAGCGACGAGATCCGTCTCGAGGCGACACCGGGCCACACCCCCGGTCACGTCGCGGTGCACGTCGAGTCGGGTGGGCAGCACGCGCTCATCACCGGCGATCTCGCCCACCATCCGGTCCAGTTCGCCGAACCTGACTGGTGCTCCGACCCGGACACCGATCCGGCCCAGTCGGAAGCGACCCGCCGGCGCCTGCTCGCCGAGCACGGCGACAGCGACGTGCTGGTGATCGGCACGCACTTCGCACCGCCGTGCAGCGGTCAGCTGGTGAGCGACGGGAACGGCGCCCGGAAGAGTTGGCGCTTCCTGGCGGTTGCAGCCGGGGATGCCTGAGCCCGAGATCCCCCTCTCCGTCCTCGACCTCGCCCCCGTCGGGCGGGGTTCCACCCCGGCCGACGCGCTCCGCAACTCGATCGCCCTCGTGCAGGAGACGGAGCGGCTCGGATACCGACGCCACTGGGTCGCCGAGCACCACAACATGCCGGGCATCGCGAGCTCGTCACCTCCGGTCCTGCTCGCCCACCTCGCATCGGTCACGTCGACCATCCGCGTCGGATCCGGCGGCGTGATGCTGCCCAACCACGCCGCGCTGACGGTGGCCGAGCAGTTCGGCATGCTCGAAGCGCTCCATCCGGGTCGCATCGACCTCGGCATCGGACGCGCGCCGGGCACCGATCCGCTCACCGCGACCGCGCTGCGCCGCGGTCCGGAGCTGCTCGGTGCCGACGACTTCCCGGAGCAGATGACCGAGCTCATCGGGTTCTTCGAGGGTTCACTTCCCGCCGGGCACCGGTTCGAGCGCATCACCGCGGTGCCGGCACGCGGCTACAAGCCGGCACTGTGGATGCTCGGTTCGAGCACCTACGGCGCGCAGGCGGCCGCGGTGCTCGGCCTGCCGTACTCGTTCGCGTACCACTTCGCCCCTGCGATGCTCGACGACGCGCTCGCCGCCTACCGGCGCGCGTTCCGCCCGTCACCCGATCTCGACGCGCCGTACGTGATGCTCGGCGTGAGCACGATCTGCGGCGAGAGCGACGATCAGGCGCACTGGCTCGCGAAGCCCGGACAGCTCGCGTTCCTGCGGCTCCGCCAGGGTCGTCCCGACGTCTACCCGAGTCCCGACGAAGCGGCGGAGTACAGCTTCACGTCCCACGAGCGCCAGTTCGTCGAGGACTGGACGCGGTCGCACGTGATCGGCGACGCGGGGACGGTGCGAGCGGGCCTCGAATCGCTGGTCGAGCGTACGGGCGCCGACGAGCTCATGGTGTCGACCATGGCACCCACCCACGACGACCGGGTGGCCTCGTACACCCGCCTCGCCGACACCTTCGCGCTCAGCGCCACCCGCTGACCGGCCGAGCCGTCGCCCAGAGCGACCACAGCGCGAACACCAGGCAGATCGCAGCCACGCGCGAGTGCGAGAGGTGCGGCCGGGTGTCGATCGCGGTGGTCCGGAACTGCACCGGATGGCTGCGCTCCTCCCGGATGAGGAACCAGGTGAGCGCGGCGAACAACGCGATGCCGAGCACCAACGCGATCGCGAACGGTGTGGGAGTGACCGTCGCCATGTCCGCCTCCTACCCGTGATGGTCGGAGCGTGAACCTCACGATACGACCGGAGGATGCGGATGAGAAGAGCGGTCAGGGCGAGAACATCACCATCTGCACCTGGATCGGGAGTCCACCAGTGAGGGTGCGCACCTGCATCTGGATGGTGGCGCCGTTCTGGCCGTTCCAGGTGCAGTACAGCGAACCGGCCGCGGGGTTGCAGTTGGAGAACGTGTAGGGACCCTGCGCCGGGTACGCCTTCGAGAACATCTGCGTGACGGCCTCGGCGCTGGCCACGTTCGCGGCCGCGGTCTGGTTGTTGTTCTGCCACGCGGCGAAGAGGTACTCCGCGTACGTCTGCGGGTCGTCGGTGATCACCGGGAGCGCGACGGTGGTGGTCGTGGCCGGCACGGTCGTGGAGGTGGTGCTCGTCGACGCGCTCGTCGTGGTGGTCGCCTCTCGCGTCGTCGTGGTCGTCGCGGGTGGCGTGTCGTCGCTGTCGTCGCGGGTGACGAGCATGACGACCAGCGCGATCACCAGCGCCGCGATCACCGCGCCCAGCACCCAGAGCCAGGTCTTCAGTCGTCCCTCGCCACCTGCCATGGTCAGCTCCGTTCGTCGAAATCGGCGATCACCGGTGCATGGTCCGACGGCTGCTTGCCCTTGCGGGCGTTTCGGTCGACCACCGCCCAGCGAGCCCGGGTCGCGAGTGGCGCCGTGGCGAGGAGCAGGTCGATGCGCATGCCGCGGTGCTCGTGGAAGTCGCCGCGGCGATAGTCCCAGTAGCTGAACAGCTGGTCGTCGTCGTAGCAGGCCCGGAACACGTCGACCAGGCCCCAGTCGCGCAGGTGAGCGACCGCCGCCCGCTCCGGTGGCGTCACGTGGGTGGCGCCCTTGAACGCCTCCACCGACCAGAGGTCGCGATCCTCCGGAGCCACGTTGAAGTCACCGAGCACCACGAGGTCGTCGTTCGGCGACTGCGTCGCCGCCAGCCAGTGGCGCAGCGCCTCGAGCCACACCAGCTTGCGGTCGTAGAACTCGGTGCCGACCTCGCGCCCGTTCGGGACGTACACGCTCACGACGCGCACGCCGTCACACGTCGCCGCGATGATCCGCGCGTCACCTTCGTACGGATCGACATGGTCGTCGTCGAAGCCCGTGGTGACGTCGGCGATGCCGACCCGCGAGAGGATGGCGACGCCGTTCCACTGCCCTTGCCCGTAGTGCACCGAGTCGTAGCCGAGGGCCGAGAAGCTCAGGCTCGGGAACGCGTCGTCGGAGAGCTTGGTCTCCTGCAGGCACACCACGTCGGGCCCGGCGTAGGCGAGCCACTCCTCGACGCGCTCCTGGCGCGCCTTCAGCGAGTTGACGTTCCAGGTCGCGATCCGCACCCGGGGGACGTTACCCAGTGGTCCCTCCGGTCAGTGGTCTTCGACCCGGTGGTGCTCTCGGAGCGCGAGCAGGGCTTCGCGGTCGATCCGGTCGGCGGATGCCACCGCCACCCGCACCGGGGTGGTGGCCTGCAAGCTGGCGGTGCGGATGCCGCCCTCGAGCACCGCGCGCTCGCCCAGCACGACCCCGGGGCCCACCTCGGCGATGAGCTCGCCGTCCATCGTCACGGCGAGCACGCCGTCGAGGAGGAGGAACAGGGAATCGCCGGGGTCACCCTGGTGGACGAGGTAGTCGCCCTGCCTGATCGTGCGGATCTCGGGTCGCTCGCCGCCCGACATGATGGTGACCGAGAGCTGGCGTTCGAGTGCGGTCTCCACCGCGGTGACCAGCGCCTCGGAGTCCTGGTCGCCCCAGGGCGTGTGCTTGCCGAACGCGTCTCGGTACCACTCCTTGAAGTTGGCCAGCCCCACCTTGGCCGTGATCTGCCCGTCGGCGTCGTACACCCAGTGACGCGGGAACTTGCTGGCCCCGAGCACTTCGAAGCTGGAGGTGCCGTCGGCGCGGATGGTGAGCGCCAGCGTCGTCCAGACGGTCGGCGCGCGGAACTGCACGAACGGCGGATGTTTGACCCGTCGTGGCGCGGGGAGCCCGGTGCGGCCGCCGGTGGTCTGGACGAACGTGACGGCGTCGCCGGTGCGCGTCGGCGCCGGGCGCAGGTCGGGCAGCGCGACGGGCTGGAACGTGGCGCGCAGCTTGGCCAAGCGCACGGTGGTCGACCCCATGAGCCCGCCACCCGAGCAGCCTGCATCGGCGATCCGGCCGTGCTCGATCACCGCCCACGCCTCGAGCCGGTTGGCGAAGCGGAACCGTCCCTGCGCCCGCCACGTGTCGAGGTCGTCGATGACGTCGGACGGTGGATCGTCGTAGCTCGTGAACCCAGAGTCGAAGGTGCCCTTGAGCACCGGTCCGGTGACCGCCTCCGACGGGATCCACGAGACGCTGGTGACCGAAGACTCGACGCGCATGTTCCGCCTCCCCGCGATCGTTCCCGTGGGAGAGTACGTCCAGACCCCGCCCGGGGCGAGGGGGCAGGCCGACCATGGGCGAGGGGGCCTGCACCCCTGGAGGCGGGTGACCAACCACCTTGTCGGAGTGACCTCGACCATCTGGAATGGAGGCTCATGGGGGACGGCCGGATCACCGTGTTTCTCGCCGACGACAACGTGATCGTCCGCGAGGGTGTGCGGGCGCTGCTCGCGCTCGAGTCCGATCTCGACGTGGTGGGGACGGCCGACGACTACCCGAGCCTGATCGAGGGGGCCGGTGCCGCCGCGCCTCAGGTGCTCGTCACCGACATCCGCATGCCGCCGACGTTCCAGAGCGAGGGGATCGACGCCGCGAAGGCCCTGCGCAAACTCCACCCCGGCACCGGCGTGGTGGTGCTGTCGCAGTACGACGACCCCGACTACGCCATCGCCCTGCTCGGCGACGGCGCTGCGGGTTACGCGTACCTGCTCAAGGACCGGGTGGGCGAGGGCAACCAGCTGGCACGGGCCGTGCGCGAGGTCGCCACCGGCGGCTCGGTGCTCGACCCCAAGATCGTGGAGGCGCTGGTCCAGCCGGTCACCGACGACGCCGGGCTCACCGAGGCCGACGAGCAGCTCCTGCACGAGGTCGCGGAGGGACGCCCGATCAAGGCGATCGCCAACGCGCGCGGTACCACCGCGGCCGCGGTCGCCGACGCGGTGGAGGCGCTGTTCCTCAAGTTGTCGGAGGGGGCGAGCACGGGTACCGCCGGCGCGCTCAAGCGCCTCCGCATGCTGCACACCGCGATCGTCGACCGCGAAGAGCAGGGCGAGAAGCTGAGCCGGCTCCTTCCCGGCGGGCTGGCCGACAAGGTGCGCAACGAGGGTCGCGCCATCGGCGAGACCGAGGAGCTCGAGGTCACCGTGCTCATGGGCGACATCCGCGGCTACTCGGGCATCGCCGAGCGCAGCGACCCCACCCAGCTCGCGGGGCAGCTGAGCGACCATCGGGCTGAGATGAACAAGGCCATCCTCGACGAGGGTGGCACGGTCATGCAGTTCGTCGGCGACGCGGTGATGGCGTGCTTCGGCGCGCCGGTCCCGCTCGACGACCACGCCGACCGCGCGGTGTGCGCGGCCCGGGCGATGTTGGAACGGCAGCGCGCGCTCAACGAGCGGTGGCTGACGGCGGGCCGGGCGCCGTTCGGCATCGGGATCGGGATCTCGACCGGACCGGTGGCGGCGGCGCTGCTGGGTTCGGAGGAGCGGGTCGAGTACACGCTCGTCGGCGACACGGTGAACCTCGCGCAGCGGCTACAGGACCTCGCGCGACCGTCGGGCCGGATCGTGATCAACGAGAGCACCTATTCCGCGCTGCACTCCGAGTTCGAGATGGTGCCGCTCGACGAGACGACCGTGAAAGGGCGGAACACGCCGGTGCGGGCGTACCGGATCGACGTGTTCGACAACATGGAACGGGGATTGGCTGATGGCTGAGTTCGTGGTCGAGACGCACGGGCTGCGCAAGACGTTCGAGTCGGAGGGCGCACCGGTGCGCGCGCTGCGGGGCGTCGACTTCAAGGTGACGCAGGGCGAGTTCGTGGCGGTGATGGGACCGTCGGGGTGCGGCAAGTCGACCCTGCTCAACATCATCGCCGGGCTCGACACGCCCACCGACGGCGACGTCGCGCTCGCGGGCGAAGCCCTCGTCGGCAAGACCGAGGACGAGCTCGCGATCATGCGTCGCCGTCACATCGGCATCGTCTTCCAGTTCTTCAACCTGCTCGAGGGCATGAGCGTGCTGGAGAACGTCACCCTGCCGGCGGTGATCGCGGGCGCACCTCGCAAGCGCGCCGAGACGCGCGCGCGTGACCTGCTCGACCTGCTCGGCCTGGCCGACAAGGCGAAGGACGCGCCCGGGGTGCTGTCCGGTGGGCAGCGGCAGCGCTTGGCAATCGCGCGCGCACTCGCCAACGAGCCGACGCTCGTGCTCGCCGACGAACCCACCGGCGCCCTCGACTCCGAGGGCGGCCACGAGGTGCTCGAGCTCTTCCGTCGCCTGCATGCAGGGGGTCAGACCATCCTCATGGTCACGCACGACGACGACGTGGCCGCCGCCGCCGACCGGATTGTGCGGATGCGCGACGGTCGCATCGAGACCGAGGCCGAGGAAGCCGCCGCCTCGGCTGCGTCGGTCACGTTCTGAGCCGCGCCGGGAGGGGAGCGGGGAACGCAGTGACTGCGGTCGGGTACCGCTTCCGCGCCGAGCTGCGCGCCAGATGGCGCTCGGTGATCGCGCTGGCGTTGCTCGCCGGCGTCGCGGGCGCGGTCACGCTGGCCGCCATCGCGGGCGCGCGGCGGACCGACACCGCGTTCGCGCGCATGCTGCGCGAGACGCGCGCAGCCGACGTCCTCGTGAACCCCGACTTCGGCAGCGACGTGCCGGTGCGCACGACGGTCGTCGGCGCCGCGCTCGCCATCGCCAGCGTCGCCGCCGCCGTGACGTTCGCCGCCAGCCTCGACCACCTCGTCTCCACCCCGCGCCTCTACGGGTGGTCGTGGGACGTGAGCGTCGACACCGGCGGGAGCAACGAGCAGGACTCCGCCGCGCTCGGCGCGCAGGTCGACCGGGAGTTGCAGCGCTCCTCACTCGTCGCCGGCTTCTCGGCGTCCAGGATCAGCCGGCTCGACGTCGACGGGGTCACCGTCACTGCGCTCGGTGTCCATCCGGAGCGAGGCGACGTCGTCCCGACCATCGTCGATGGCCGAACACCACGGGCCAACGACGAGGTCGCACTCGGTGCGAAGACCCTCGACCAGATCGGTGCATCGATCGGTGACACCGTGCGGGTGCAGCCGGACGCCGGCGGCGCGCCGGTTCCGTTGCATGTGGTCGGGCGCGTGGTGTTGCCCGGTCTCGGCACCTACCCCGGATCCGACAAGACCACCCTCGGGGAGGGCGCGCTGCTGACCCGGAGCGAGCTGAAGCGGTTGGGCCCGGACTTCGGCGTCGGACCGTATCTGGTGCGGCTCGCACCCCACGCGACGCGTCGGCAGCTCGGGCAGGCCGTCGTGCCGCCGGGAAGATCGTCCGATGTGACCGTGGCCGGGCTCGAGCGGCCGTCCGACGTCGTGAGCTACGAGCGGGTGCGCACCACGCCGCTGGTGCTCGCGGGTGTGCTCGCGCTGTTGGCCATCGCGACCGTGGCACACGCACTCGTGACCGCGGTGCGGCGTCGGCGTCGCGATCTCGCGCTGCTCAAGACCCTCGGGTTCACGCGCCGCCAGGTCTCGGGATCGGTGGCGTCGCAGGCCACGACGTTCGGCGTCGTCGCGCTCTGCATCGGGGTGCCGATTGGCATCGTCGTGGGCCGCTGGGCCTGGACCGCGCTCGCCGACGATCTCGGAACCGTCGCCGAGCCCATCGTGCCGGTGCTCGCGTTCGTCCTGGGCGTTCCGGTCGTGCTCCTGATCGCCAACCTCGTCGCGTACGTGCCGGGGCGGATCGCCGCGCACCTGCGTCCGACCGCGGTGTTGCGGAGCGAGTGATGGGTACGATCCGGATGCTCGCGCGCGCAGAGCTGCGCCATCGGTGGCGGAGCGCCGTGGTGCTGACCTTGCTCGTCGGCTTCGTCGGCGCGGTCGTGGTCGCGCTCGTCGCCGGCGCGCGCCGCACCGACACGTCACTCGAACGTTTCGAGCGGCAGAGTCGCGCTGCGACGCTCGAGATCGACGTCGGTGAGGCGACGCCCGAGCAGATCGAGCGGTTCCGACGGTTACCAGGGGTCGCGGGCGCGGCCGAGTTGCGCCAGCTGACCATGGTCAGCGGTTCCCAGCGGTTCATCGCGGTGGCCGGTCAAGTGGACGACCGTTTCGGGGAAGTCGTCGATCGCGCCCGTGTCATCGAAGGGCGCCTGGCTGACCAGTCTCGGCCCGACGAGGTCACGATCGGTGAATCGCTCGCCGACGAGCTGCACCTCGACGTGGGCGATCGCCTCGAGTTCCGGTCGTACTCGCCTGCCGACATCGACCTGGCACGCGCGAGCAACGCGGCGACGCCGTCCCCGCACGGGCCGCCCGTCTCGTTGCGGGTTGTCGGGATCGTGCGCCGCCCACTCGACCTCGGCGGACGTGGGACGGCCGGCGGCGTCGTCGTCATGACGAAGGCGTTCACCCACACGTACCGCGATCAGATCGGTTCGTTCGCCGGCTCGATCCTCCGGGTGCGCACCGATCATGGCGATGCCGACGTGGGGCGCGTGACCCGCGCCGCGAAGCGCATGTTCGGCACGTCCAACGTGTTCTCGTTCCAGAACCTGGGCGTCGAGGGGAAGGGTGCGCAGGACGCGATCGACGTGGCCACGGTCGGGTTGTACCTCGCGGCGGGGGTTGCTGCCCTCACCGGTCTCGTCGGTGTCGGCATCGCGTTGTCACGGGAGATCTCGGTCGTCGACGGCGACCAGCGCACGCTGAGCGCCCTCGGCGTGCGCCCCCGCGCGCGCATGCTCGCCGCCGCCGCGATCGGCGTGCCGGTGGCCGTCGCCGGCACCGCGCTCGCGGTGGGTGGCGCGATCGTGGCGTCGCCGTTGTTCCCGATCGGGGTCGCGGCCGACGCCGAGCCCGATCCCGGCCTCCACGTCGACGGTCTGGCGATCGCGATCGGCGCGGTCGCGGTGCTCGTCGCGGTGTTGGCGATCGCGGCCGTCGCCGCCGCCCGCACCGCCCGCATCGCCCGTGCCGCGCGCGAACCGACCCGGCCCGGGCTCGCGACGCGAACCGTGTCGGAGCTCGGCGCGCCGCCGCCCGTCGCCGCGGGCATGCGCTTCGCCCTCGATCAAGGCCGAGTCCGACCCGCGCTGCCCGTCCGCTCGTCGCTCGTCGGCGCGACCTTCGGGATCCTGGTGGTGGTCGCGGTGCTCGTGTTCGCGGCGAGCCTCGACCATCTCGTGTCGACGCCGTCGGCGTACGGCTGGACGTGGGACACGACCGCGGGTGATCTCGAGGCCAAGCAGCACGGGAACAACGACTGCGGGCCCATCACGACCCGCCTCACGCGTGAGCCGGCGGTGTCGGCGGTGGCCTCGGTGTGCAGCAGCAGCGTCCAGATCGACGGGCGCCCGGTTCCCGGGTGGGGGTTCGGACAGCTGCGCGGCCGCATCGAGCCGCGCGTGGCCGAGGGCCGTCCGCCGTCGACGACGTCGGAGGTCGCGCTCGGTGCAGACACGCTCACCGCGGCCGGTCGGTCGGTGGGCGATCGCGTGCGCATCACCGGTCCCGATCGGGCGGGGACCTATCGCATCGTCGGCAAGGTCGTGATGCCCGGCGTCTCGGATCCGACGCCGCTCGCCGACGCGGCGGTCTTCACCGCGGCCGGTCTCGCGCGTCTCGGTGGCGCGAACGGCGGCTGGAACTTCGTCGTCAGGTTCGCGCCCGGGGTCGACCGCGCCAGCGCCGTGCGGCGGCTCCGCGCGATCGGAGGTCCGGATGGCAAGCCGCTGGCGCCGACGGTGCCGATCGAAGTGGATCGGGTGCAACGGATCGACGGCCTGCCGATCGTGCTCGCGCTCTTCGTCGCCGTGGTCGCGCTGGTCGCGGTCGGCTTCGCGCTCGTCACCGCGGTGCGTCGGCGGCGGCGTGATCTCGCGGTGCTGAAGACGCTCGGCTTCGATCGTCGTCAGATCCGCATGACCGTCGCGTGGCACGCGACGACGGTCGCCGCCATCGGCCTGCTCCTCGGGATCCCGCTCGGGTTGGCTTTCGGTCGCGTGGTCTGGCGGCTGCTCGCCAACGAGCTGGGCGTCGCCGCCAGCGCGACGTGGCCGGTGCTTGCGATCGTCGTGCTCGTCCCCGTCGCCCTGCTCCTCGTCAACCTCATCGCGGCGTTCCCTGCTCGCCGCGCAGCTCGTACTCGCCCTTCCGTCGTCCTACGATCGGAGTGACCGTGGCCACCAGGCTCGACGACATCCAACCTCTGGACCTCGGGAGCATCCGCGACGACGTGCCCGAGCGTCCATCGTGGACGTCACGCGCGACCGCGTCGTTGCTGCTCGCCGTCGCCGCGGTCGTGGTCGTCGTCATCGCGGCGTTGATCGGCGATCGCACACCGCTCGGTCCCGGTCGCGCGCTCTCGATCGTGCTCGTCGCCGGGTGGGCGTTCGCGTCAGTGTTCGTCGCAGTCCACCGACCGCGTGAGCCGCTCGCGGCGGTGATGGCATTCGCTGCGTTCATGGGCGCGGCGGTGCTGCTGGGAGCCGCGCTCGCCGGGCGCGACGTCGCCACCGCCACCGTGCGCGACTTCGGCGCGGGTATGCGGGGCGTCGCGTTCGCGCTGCTTCCCGCGGTCGGTCTGCACCTCGTGCTCGGACTTCCCGACGGCGCGCTCGCGACCCGGGCGCGACGCCTCTGGACGCTCGCCGGTTATGCGGCGAGCGCGGTGCTCGCGATCGTGTATGTGAGCGATCGTCCCGACATCGCCGTCGCACCCATCGTCGTGCTCGTCGCCGTCGACGCCTGCGTCGGGCTCGTGGGCTACGTGGCGCGGTGCCGCAACGCGCGGAGCGTGCAAGAACGCGCGCGGCTCCAGTGGCCCGCATGGGGTGTCGTCGTCGCCGGCGCGATCTCGCTCGGCGCGTGGGTGCTGAACCAGTTGCTCTCCTGGCCCGACGACGTCCGCACGGTCGTGCTTTCCACGACGGTGCTCGTCCCGCTGTCGCTCGCGCTCGGTGCGTCGGAGCGGCTGGCGGTGCGCATCGACCGCCTGCTCGTGCACACGATCACGATGGCCGGGCTGGCGGCGATGGTCGCCGCGTCGTACCTCCTCATCGTGCTCGGCCTCGGGCGCGCGCCGTCGGGCGACGAGAAGACGCTGCTCGGACTGTCGATGCTCGCGGCTGCGATCGCGGCACTGCTCTGGATCCCGGTGCGCGAACGTCTCACCGAGTTCGCCACCCGCCGCGTCTATGGCGAACGGCACGCGCCCGACGAGGTGATCCGCACCTTCGGCAGTCGGCTCACGCGCGCGCTGCCGCTCGACGAGCTGCTGCTCCAACTCGCCGAATCGCTGAAGAAGACGATGTCGTTGAGCGTGGCCGAGGTGTGGACGCGTGCCGCGAGCGGCAAGCTCGAGCGCACGGTGTCGGTGCCCGATCGCGGTCCGGAGACGATGACGCTGGGCGCGGAGGAAGAAGCTGTCGTCGCGCGCGCCGGCGTGTCGGGTGCAGCGTGGACGAGGATCTGGATGCCGAAGGCGATCACGTCCGACGACGAGGTGCTGCGCGTCGCGCCCATCACCAACAGCGGCGAACTGCTCGGCCTCATCATCGTGCGCCGCCCGCAGGGATCGCTCCTCTTCGACGAGAACGAGGACCAGGCGCTCACCGAGCTGGCGCGCCAGGTCGGACTCGCGCTGCACAACGTGAACCTCGACTCCGCGTTGCAGGAGTCGCTCGACGAGGTGCGCCGTCAGGCCGACGAGCTCCGGGCGTCGCGCGCCCGCATCGTCGAAGCCGGCGACGCGCAACGCCGACGCATCGAGCGCGACCTGCACGATGGCGCGCAGCAGCACCTCGTTGCGCTCGCGGTGAGCGTGAACCTGGCGCGGCAGATCGCCGACTCCGATCCCGACACCGCGAAGCAGATGCTCGAGCAGATCGGCAGTGATCTCCAGGAAGCCGTGCAGGAGCTGCGCAACCTCGCGCACGGCATCTACCCGCCGTTGCTGATGGACCGCGGGCTCGCCGAGGCGCTGTCGGCGGCCGCAGGTCGCGCCGCGCTTCCCACCGGCACGTCGGCCGAAGGGATCGGGCGCTACCCGCAGCAGGTGGAGGCGGCGGTGTACTTCTGCTGCCTGGAGGCGTTGCAGAACGCCGCGAAGCACGCGGGCGACGGCGCCCAGGCGATGATCACGATCTGGGAGGACGAAGGCGCGCTGCTCTTCGAGGTGCGCGACGACGGCGCCGGGTTCGACCTCGCGTCGCGTGCGCACGAGGGCCACGGGTTCGTCAACATGGGAGACCGTGTCGGCGCCATCGGCGGGACGATCTCGGTGGAGTCGGCGCCCGGCCAGGGCACCGCGATCCGGGGTCGGATCCCCCTCGCCGACGCAGCCTGACTTGACTTAGCAACTGGTGGCGCCGTCACCGTCACCGTCGGCGCCGAAGCGCTTCCAGATGTCGAGCACGACCGCCGGGCCGAACTCCTCCTTGTGCACGTACTCCGCCGCGCCCGACGATCCTGCGTCGGCGGGCAGGTCGCCGGACTGGTACGTGGAGAGGAGCATCACCACGGCGTGGGGATGGGCGGCGGTGATGCGGCGGGTGGCCTCGATGCCGTTGATGCCGGGCAGGTTGATGTCCATGAGGACGAGCCCGGGGGAGAGGGAGTCGGCGAGCTCGACCGCCTCCTCGCCGCTCTCGGCCTCGCCCACGACCTCGAACCCGGGGGTCGCCGTCACCACTGCGCGGGCCGCGCGGCGGAAGGGTGCTTGGTCGTCCACGATCAGGACGGCAACGGGATCGGCCACGTGCGTCATTGTCGCATCCGCCGCGGTCACCCGGCAGGGTGCGGCCACCACCCCACCAGGGAGGGGAGTCCTCCCTCGATGGTCAACGGTCGGCGAGGTAGAGCAGGACCGCCTTGACCCGGCGGTGGACGTCGGGCTCCGCGGACAGGCCCAACTTGGAGAAGACCGAATTGATGTGCTTCTCGACCGCGCGTTCCGACAGCCCGAGCGCGGCCGCCACCGACGCGTTGTTGCGGCCCTGGGCCATCTCCGCGAGCACCTCGCTCTCTCGCGGCGTGAGGTACTGCAACGGGGAGTCGGCGCGACGTGACCGCGCCTCGACCAGCGCCTCGACCACCTTCGGGTCGATCACCGAACCGCCCCCGGCGACCTCGCGCACGGCTCGCACGAGTTGGTCGACATCGGAGACGCGCTCCTTCAGGAGGTAGGCGCGCCGTTCCGAGCCGCCGTCGAGGAGCTCGAGCGCGTAGCCGGGCTCGACGTACTGGCTGAGCACCACGACGCCGAGCTGCGGGTGCGACTGGCGGAGCTGCGCCGCCGCCCGCACACCCTCGTCGGTGCCGGTGGGCGGCATGCGGATGTCGGTGAGGACGACATCGGGCGCGTCGATCTCGACCGCGGCGAGCAGGCCGTCGAAGTCTTCGCACACGCCGGCGACCTCGATGTCGGGGTCGGCGTCGAGCAGACGGGTGACGGCCTCGCGCACGAGATAGTTGTCCTCTGCGACGACGACCCGGATGGGCATGGCCCGGAGGCTACCGGTAGGTAGATCCGACGAGCGGGTCCTCACCGGGGAAAGTCAGTAGCCTCCCCGTCCGATGCGTGTGCGCCGGGCAGTCGCTCTCGCCGTGATGGTGCTGGTCGCGTGCGTCACGACCGTCCTCAACGCCGGGCCCGCGTCGGCCGGGCTGACCGAACGCATCGCTGACTACCACACCGACGTCACGATCGCGCGCAACGGCACCATCGAGGTGCACGAGACGATCACGTACGACTTCGGCGTCGTGCCGCATCACGGGATCTTCCGCACCATACCGGTGCGCACGTCGCAGTCCGGCAAGGACGGCTACGATCGCGTCTTCCCGTTGACGGTCGTGTCGGTCAGCGCGTCGGCCGGTACGCCGGCGCAGTACACCGTCGACGACGACGGCGACAACCAACAGATCAAGATCGGCGATCCCGACCAGACGATCACCGGCGAGCACACCTACGACATCGTCTACCGCGTGCGCGGCGAGATGAACGCGTTCGCCGACCACGACGAGTTGGTGTGGAACGCGGTGGGTCCCGAGTGGTCCGTGGCGATCGAGAAGGCGTCGGCGGTGGTGCACGCACCAGCGGACATCACGCAGGTCGGCTGCAACACCGGCCCGTACGGCGCGACGTTCCCGTGCGACACCGCCGCGAGCATGGGGCCGACGGCCGTGTTCGCGAAGGCGCGGCTGGGCCCGTACGAGGCGATCACCTTCACGGTCGCGCTGCCGAAGGGCGCGGTCGTGCCCTCGCCCAAGCCGATCTTCGAGGAGCGATTCGACCTCGCGTCCGCGTTCCGAGTGACGCCGGCAACCGGTGGCATCAGCGGCGGGATGCTCGCGCTGCTCGCGGCCATCGTGATCTTCCTGGTGTGGAAGTTCGGGCGCGACCGTCGCTACGCGGGATCCGCGGTCGAAGCCGCGTACGGGAAGGACGGCGGTCCCGAGACCACGGCGCCGCTGCACGAGGCGGAGACCCCGGTGGAGTTCGAACCGCCCGAGCACCTGCGCCCCGGAGAGCTCGGCACGCTCATCGACTTCGACGCTGGCGCGCTCGACGTGACCGCGACGATCATCGACCTCGCGGTGCGCGGATATCTGAAGATCGAAGAGGTCGACAAGGAGTGGTACCAGTTCAAGCACGACTGGAAGCTCACCAAACTGCCCAAGGAGGATGAGCTGCGCCAATACGAGCGCTCGCTCTCCAGCGGGCTGTTCAAGGACGGCGACGAGGTCAAGCTGTCGGAGCTGAAGAACAGATTCGCCGAACGCATGTCCAAGGTGCGCGGCCAGCTCATGGACGACGCCATGTCGAAGGGCTGGTTCAACCGCAAGCCGGGCACGGTCAAAGTGCTGTGGGGGCTGCTCGGCTTCTTGGTGCTCGCGGTCGGCGTCGCGCTCACCATCGTGCTCGCGGGCGAGACGCACGCGGGGTTGCTCGGTGTGCCCGTGATCGTCGCCGGCATCCTGCTGCTGATCGCGTCGCGTTGGATGCCGAAGCGGACGGCGAAGGGCTACGCCGTGCTGCGGCACACGCTCGGCTTCAAGCGCTTCATCGACGAGTCCGAGAAGCACCGCGCGCAGTTCGCCGAGCGCGCCAACATCTTCTCCGAGTATCTGCCGTACGCAGTGGTGTTCGGTGCGACCGACAAGTGGGCGAAGGCGTTCGCCGATCTGGGCGAGCAACCCGACACCTCGTCGTGGTACGTGTCGCGGCACGCGTTCGACTACGCGGTGTTCTCCAGCGC
Source organism: uncultured Actinomycetes bacterium (assembly GCA_963841415.1). Lineage (GTDB taxonomy): Bacteria > Actinomycetota > Acidimicrobiia > IMCC26256 > DASPTH01 > DASUAS01. The sequence continues at coordinate 432,174 of CAWJCN010000001.1, forward strand.
GATCGACGGATTCGCGACGACGAGCGCGGGCACGCTCACGTCGTCGCCGGCGTCGACGGGCTCGAGCGGGTTCAGCGGCGGTGGGTTCTCCGGTGGCGGAGGCGGTGGGGGCGGCGGCGGTTCCTGGTGACCGGGTGACCGGGTGACTGACGGAGCTGCGCGCCCGGGCGCTCGACGTGCTCGAGACCAATCACCGAGCGGGTGACACGCTGCCCGCGGACGGCGTCTACCGGTACCAGTGGTGTTGGGACTCGAGCCCGATCGCGGTCGGCTGGGCCGCGGCCGGTCGGTGGGACCACGCTTGGCGCGAGCTGCAGATGGGGCACATCGACGACCTCCCAGCCGAACAAGCCGCACGGGTCGGCCTGCCACCCCCCACGAGCGAGTCCGAACGTGGCCTGACGGGGCGAGAGAGCGCGCTCGGGTGAAGATCATGGATGCCGACGTCGTGAGGGGCGCGCGCATCGAAGCGCGCCGACGAAGGGGTCACGGCATTTCGTCGCTCTCCGCCCGTCGCCACCTGACGAAGTCGAGGGGGGCCTGATCCGGCGACGACGCGAGCGCCAAGATCACGGCGCTGATGGCCGTGATGGCGAGCAGCTGCGCCGCCGCGCTCGTCGCCCCGACGCTTTGTTGGTTCAATCGATCGGGAAGCACCGCGGCGATGACTCCCGCGAGTGCAAACGCGCCACCGGCGATCCACGGCAGCATTCGTCGGACATCGAGGAGGAACAACACCGCCGGGATCATCGCTCCCAACCAGCCCCCGAGCAGCCAGCCCACCGCGACTGCGGAGGCGACGGCACCCCACATCGGAAGACCGACACCGGGAGCACGCTCGTCGACGGGTGACGACGCCCTGCGCCGACCGCCGTAGATCGCCAACCCGATCAGCAGGCCGATGAGCAAGACGCCGCCGAACAGCGCAGCGCGGAACGCGTGGTCAGGCGCAAAGGTGTACGCGATGTCTCCACCCGCGCCCGCGGGCACGATCCAGGACTGCTGCCAGCCGTCGAGGCGCACCGGGGTCAGGCGCCGGCCGTGGAGCGTCGCCTCCCAGCCGTGGTTGTAGCTCTGACCCAGCGCGACGTACGACTTCGGGCCTGGTCCGACGCGGATCACGCCGCTGGTCTGCTCACGCTTCGTCACGCGGGTGGACCGCGTCGCGACGGCTCCGCGCGCCGCACTCGGCTCGGCCGTGTTGGTCAAGCTCACCTGCGCGCCGCTGAACATCCCGGAGGGTTTGACGTTCACGACGTGCGTGCCCGGCCGCAGGGAGACCGGCGCTGCACACGCCGTCACCTTCATCGGCCGGATGTACTCAAGGTCCTGCAAGGTGCCTTCCAGCCTCGTCGTGACCGAGCGACCATCGATGTCGTACGTCGGGCCGCCCCCACACGCGGTCTTGATCGGAGTCGCGAAGTTCGGGTGGGGGTGTTCGAGATCGGACAACGCGGGGATGCGGATCTCGCTCGTGCCGATGGTCAACGGGGTCACCAGCCCCGTTGCCTGTCGTCCGGCCGCGTTCGGCTTGCTGTGCAGCACCCTGATGCGGATCGCGTTCGTGATGAGCGTCGGGAAGCGCGCCGTGCCGTCGCGCCCGAGATCCACGGTGCGGACGGTCCCACCGGGACTGCCGATGCGAAGCTCAGTCGGACGACGCGACGGCTCGGCCGCCGGCTTGATCGTGATCTCGTCGATCGCGCGAGGGGAGTCCCACACGAAGTCGATCGCCGGGCCCCGATCGTCGAAGCCTGCGAGCCAGGACGTGTTCGGGTCGTTGTCGAACGCGTTGGCGGGGTCGTACTGGGGGAGGTCGGCCCACGTCGAGCTCGCCGAGACGCGCACCCCCGGGGCGACGCTCCTGACGAACGACCACAGCGCCTGCAGGCCCTCCGGACGCGCCACTGCTGTGCCGCTGACCGTGTAGGTAGCGGTCCCGGTCGTGGTGAACTGCCGGTTGAGCGAGGGCTCGTCGTCACGACGGCTCGGGTCGTACGGGTCGGCGCGGCGGCGGTCGAGCAGGATCATCTGGGGCGCCTGTCGCCGGTCAGGAAGGTCATGCTGCATCACGACCGTGCTCCGGGCGTGGACGTGCGGGATGTGGATCTCGCGGATCCCGGCCCCGAGCTGGGCCGGTGTGTCGCCGCGCGCTTCGGCGACCGTGAGCCGGACCCATGAGGTGCGACCCTTCGGCAACCGGACCCGTTGCTCGCGCTCGGTGCGGCGCATCGTCTGCGTCAGGGTTCCGGCGGCGGTGGTGACGTTGACCTTCGCGATGCGTGGTCGCCAACGGAACTCCCTGAGCAGCTCGACCCCGATCGACTTCGCCGACGTCGGTCGGAGCAGGTCGACCTGGATCCACTGGCCGACCGCGCCGGACTTCGAGCCGGTGACCCAGGCCGTGTTCGAATCGCCATCGATCGCGGCAAACGGTCGGTACTCCGGTTCCCTCCGCAGCACCGACGAGTACGACGATGCGGTCACGCTGCCCACGCCGGTGATGCTTTCGACGCTGACGTGGTTCTGCGGCGGGAACGGAAGGCGATCGAGCGGATCCCCTTTGGACCCGACCGCGCGCCCGTGCTTGCCCAGCGTGTACGACTGGTTGCTGGTGGTCAGACCGAAGTCTACGTCGACCCGCCGTGGTTGATCGGTCAACACCGTCTCCGCCGCATGCGGCACACCCGCGTCGTGCGCGTCGGCGGCGAGGACGACGGCCTGACTGCCGAGCGCGCCGCGATCGGCCAGCTGGAGGAGCGACTCCGGACCGCCGCTCACGACCTTCGTCCCGGCAACCGGGTAGCTCCGCACGAGCTGACTGGGCCGCTCCACCTCGTAGACCTCGATCGCGCGGAACGGCCGCCGCGCGTCGACCTCGGTCGACGGCACGACTCGGTCCTTCGTGTAGCCGGGGCGGACGGTCGGTCCGAACGTCGCGGCCAGGCGGAGTCCCGGCGAGTGCTGCAGCGTGTGACGCAGGAAGATCGGCTGCAACGCGCGTGCCCGCTGGAGATCGAGATCGTTGCGAACGACGAGGTACTTCACGCCGGCACGACCGAGATACGACGCCAACCCGGGTGATCCCGTGCCCTCCTCGAGCGTGGACTCCACTGCATCGAGCAGCCGGAACGCGCCATCCGAGCCGAGCGGGATCAGGTCGCGCACCGCCCACGGCTGCCGTGCGAGCGACTGCAGCGGCTCGTCCAGCGGCCGACCCCACTGGTACTGCCCGAACGGCGCCGCCGGCACGAGCAGCGAGCGCGAGCCGTTCGAGTTGTGATCCAAGAACTGCGCCAGGTTGCTCCAGTACGCGGGGACGGCCGAGAAGCCGCCGTCCACCGCGAGGTGTCCCTCCAACGCCGGCAGCACGCTCCCGAGCAGCACCACCGCGATCACGGCGACCAGCGCGACCTTGACCCGGAACGTGAGCCAGTGCAGGGTCGGCCAGCGGAGTCGCGTCGAGCGCGTGCGCCAGGCCGACGGCAACGGGCAGGCGGATCAAGGGGTCGAATTTGTGCACGTTGCGCAGCGCGGCAAGCGGTCCGTCGAGCAACGACTGCGCGCTTCCCGAGAGTGGTCCGGTGTAGGCGATCGCCATGGCGACGAGACCGACGACTGCGCTGAGCACGAAGAAGCGCCGGTAGGGGAGATCGATCTGGGTGAGCCCGTACAGCGCGATCGCCACGATGCTCGCCGTGCCGAGGATGACGATCGGCGAACTGACCAGCGCCCAACCTGCTCGCAACCACGGGCCGTTGAGGACGTAGGAATTCACCCAGTACGCGCTCCCGCGGAGCACTTCGAACGGCGAGTCGCGCCCAGTGGTGAGCGCCGCACCTTCGGTGTACTTGGTGAATCGCAGACCGTAGCGACTCTCCAGCGCGAGCGGCACGAGCCACCACAGCGAAGCCAGGATCGCGCACACCGGCCACCACGCCATCAGTGCTCGTCGTCGCCGTCCGGTTTCGACGGTGAGGATCCAGAACACCGGAACGACGAGGACGCTGAGTGTCGCGGTGGCGTTGACCGCCCCCATCGGCAGGATGAAGAGCGCCGAGCACGCCGCGCTCCGTCGCGCCGACCACTCGGCATCTCGCGGGAGCAGCGGCAACATCACCCACGGCAGCAGCGCGGCGGGAAGCTGCCCCGCCGACGCGCTTCCGACGAGCGCGATCATCGACGGTGCGAGCGCGTATGCGGTGGCGCCGAAGATCTGACTCCAGCGGCTCCCGATGGCCATCGCCCGGAGGAACCGGAGCATGCCCCAGAAGGCGACGATGAGGATCGCCGCCATCCACATCCGCTGCACGACCCATCCGGGTATCGCCAAGCCCTCGCCGATGGCGAAGAACGGCCCCATCGGGAACAGGTAGCCGACGTGCTGGTCGGGGACGAAGCCGAATGCGGCCCGCGCGTCCCAGGCATGGCTGGCGCGCTCGAGCAGATCGACGGGATCGAGCACGACGTCGAGCTTGGTGTCAGGAACGATGCGTCCCGGCGACTGGAGGAACATGATCACCGCGAGCCCGGCCGAGATGCACCACTCCGCGATGTTCCGGTGCGACGAAGGCGGTGGCGGCGGCGCGCTCACATCGTCTCCGGTGACCGGGAGCGCGGGCGCCTCCGTCGTCGTCATGTGTGTCCGCCCACGCGCGTGGTCATCGCATCGACGCGAGCCGAGAACCGTTCGGCGTAGGTGTCCCACGAGAACGTGCGCGCATGCTCGCGGGCACTGCTCGAGAGCTCGCGGCGACGCGGTGCATCACGAGCGAGCGAGATCCAGGAGTCGACCAATGCATCGGGGTTCGGGGCGAGCACGCCGCTTCGACCGTGTGCGACCGCGTCGCGCACGCCGGGCGCGTCGAGCGCCACGGCCGGGGTTCCGGCCGCCGCCGCCTCCACGAGCACCAAGCCCCAACCCTCGTGCAATGCGGTATGGATCAAGAGCCAGGACGAACCGAGCAGGAGCCGCTTCGTCTCGTCCGAGACCTGGCCGGTGAACTCGACGCCCGCGCCCGCGAGGCTGCGCAGCCGTGCCAGCTCCGGACCGTCACCGACGATCAACAAGCGGCCACCGGTGACGGGTCGGACGCGCTCCCACAGTTGCAAGAGCAGATCGATCCGCTTGTGCGGCACCAGCCGTCCGAGCGCGAGGAACTGCGGCTCGAACGCCTTCGGAATCAAGTTGTCGGGCAGGTCGATGCCGGGGACCAAGGTCGTGATCTGCTCGTCGTCGATCCCCAGTACGCGCAGTTGGTCCGCGGTGGACGACGAGTCGGCGACGAACGAGCTCCGTCGGTAGACCAACGGCATGATCCGTTGCTCGAGGAACGCGCCCACGTTCGCGATCGCTGGGGAGAAGCGAAGCTTCCACTGGTCGGTGTGCACATGGTGCACGAGACACACCACCGGAGCGCGGCACCACATCGGCGCGAAGAACGGGATCCCGTTCTCGACATCGATCACCACGTCGAACGACGTCGAGTCGCGATGGAAGCGCAGCGGCGCGCGGAAGTACTGGGCGTACGCGCCTCCGAGTTCGACGATCCGGTACGCACGCTCGCCGATCGGACTCCCGCAGAACAACGTCACTTCGTGACCGCGCTCGGAGAGTCCGCGGATGAGGCGGTCGACGAGCACCTCGGAACCGCCCGCGTTGCGATTCGCGAGCTCGCGCCACGCGAGGACAGCGATCCGGAGCGCGTGCGACGCGTCGCCCGAGGTTCGCACCCGAGGCGTGCCGTCGGGTGCGAACCCCACAGACCCTCGACTCAAGCCCCCGTCCCCAATCTCGCGGCCTTGCGTGTGGGACAGGCTAGAGAGACCTGGCGGTGCCGTAAAGTCAGCCCCGAAGGCGCGACCCCGTGCCCGAGCCGGGTTGTGCGATCATTCCCGCTCGCGGGGGCGAGCGCCAGCTCGGTGGGGACGGAGCACGGGGGACCGACGGTTGGACGACACAGCGCGGCGCAACACCGACGAGGAACAAGACCAGGACAAGGGCCAGGACGAAGACCAGGAAGCGCTCCAGGAAGCGCATCCGACCAGGCGTGCCTTGCTCCTGCTCTTGCAGCTGGTCGCGCTCTGCGCCTTCGCGGTCGCGCAACCAATTCTCGATGTGTTCGGAAAGAGTCCCGAGACGTTCCTCTTCCGGGGCGCCGACAACACCGAGATCATCGCGTTCGCGCTGGTCGTCGCCCTCGTCCCCCCGCTCGCGTTGTGGGGTGTCGCCCTGCTGAGTCGTTTCTTCGGGTCGCATGTCCAGTCCGTCGTGGTGGCGATCATCGTGGGCGGATTGGTCGCGCTGATCGCGATGAACGTCGGGAAGAAGGCCGTCGGCATCCACGGGGTGCCGCTCGTCGTGTTCGCAGTTGTGGTCGGTGTGCTCGCCGCCCTTCTGTACGGCCGCACGGAAGTGTTTCGTACGTTCCTGGAGTTCGCGGCGATCGCCCCCGTCGTGTTCGTGGGCCTCTTCCTGTTCAGCTCACCGGTCTCACATCTCCTCGGTGCAGGCGGCTCGAGTGGTGCAGCGAGCATCGGGACGAGCACCGCACCAGTGGTCGTTGTGTATCTCGACGAGTTGCCGACCGGGTCGCTCATCGATCGCACCGGTGCGATCAACCGGAAGTTGTTTCCGAACTTCGCCGCGCTCGCCGACTCGTCCACCTGGTATCGGAATTTCACGGCCGACGAGCTCTTCACCGAGCAGGCGCTCCCCGCGTCCGTCACTGGCGACTTCGTGACCGACCGGCAGAAGGTGCCTCAATGGAAGGACTTCCCCAACAACCTGTTCTCGCTCCTGGGCTCGAGTCACGAGATGCACGTCGAGGAAGCGGTGAGCCAACTGTGTGCGCCATCGCTGTGCCCGACGACAGGGGGCGCATCCGAAGGTGGCTTCTCGGCGTTGCTCGACGACGCCTCGAGCACCTGGCGCACGATCGTGTCGCCGAACGACAAGCAGACGAACATCGCCGCGACCTTCACCGAGGAGACGAGCGAATCCGAATCGGCGAGCAAGTTCACGGACGCGCAGGTGTTCCACAATCGGCGGCGGGATCCGTCCAACCAACCGAAGCGACTCCAGACGTTCCTCTCCGGTCTGCACCGAAGCAACCGGCCGACGCTCTCCTTCCTCCATCTCCTGCTGCCGCATCAACCCTGGCGCTTCTTCCCCGACGGTGTCCAGTACGCCGCGGAGGGCGAGGATCCACCGTCCGGCGCCGACAACTTCTGGCAATGGCGTTCGGACCCGTCGCCCATCGAGCTCACGCGTCGTCGCCACCTCATGCAGGTGCAGTACGTCGACCGGCTGCTCGGGGAGGTCATCAGCAAGCTCAAGCGGATCGGCGAGTACGACAAGTCGCTCGTCGTCGTCACCGGCGACGCAGGCGAGGTGAACTTCCAGCCTGGTCAGCTGATCCGTGGTGTCAGCCAGCAGAACCTCGCCGACGTCATGTGGACACCGCTGTTCATCAAGGCACCTGGCCAACAGGTCGGGAAGGTCGACGACATCAATACTCAACAGGTCGATCTGCTGCCCACCATGGCTGCGATGCTCCACGTCAAGATCCCGTGGCACACCGACGGGAGCTCGGTGCTGGGGGACCCGCGTCGTGGTCCTGAGAAGAGCGTCAAGATCTATGCGAACCCGCCGTTCCAGCCGAAGCCGACCCGCACCTTCCGCATCGACACCGCTCAGGGGCTCGCGCAGATCCGGTCCGAAGCCTTCGCACCGCTCGATCCCAACGATCCGCCGGGCTCGTGGCTGATCCATGGCGGTCCAGAGCCGCAGCTCATCGGTCAGCCGGTCGCGCGTGTGACGCAGTCGTTCGGCCTCTCGGCGGTGCTGCGCGACCGCGGAGCGTTCGCGAACGTCAAAGACCCGACCACGTCGGTTCCCGCCTACGTCGCGGGGAGTCTGGAGGGCGTGCGCGCAAACGATCATCCGCTCGTCGTCGTTGCTGCGAACGGCAAGATCGCCGGTGTGTCGACGACGTTCGACGACCGTGGTGTCGCGAACAGCTTCGCCGCGCTCGTCCCCGACACCTACTTCAAGAAGGGTGCCAACGAACTGGGCATCTACGTACTCCGAACCAACGGGGCGGGCTGGGCCCTCGAACCGGTGTCGCACCAATAGCGAACGCACCAATAGTGAACGCACCGGCGGCGACGCCCGGGCAGGCTGATCGCCTTTGGCGTAGGCTCTCCGGCACCGCTGGAAAAGGGGGCGATCAGTGCCGATCATCGGGTACATCGATGCGAACTCCGGAAGTTTGATCGCGTCGGTCGTCGTCGCCGGCGCCGCCGGCGTCGCGGTGTGGTTCAAGCTGGGGTGGCATCGAGCCACGCGCGTGTTCTCGTCCAAGCGCCGCCAGGAGACGGATGCAGCCGTCGACCCCGAGAGCGACGCCTGAGCGGTCGACATCTCTCTCAGCCGTGGGGGCAGGGACCGGGAGCGACCCGTGAGCGGGCGCAGCGTCGAACCGGGGTCGTTCCGTGATCCCGCGACGACGGTCTTCTACGTCGATGGCCGCGTGTTGCGCGCTCTGGATGCCGACGCGGCAGCGACGTGGAAGCAGCTGAGCACCAGTCCGTCGTTCCAGAACCTCGTCGCCGCGGGCAAGCTGGTGAAGACGACGACGGCCGACTCGGAGCCGGCACGATCGCTCGTGCCCGCCGGTGAGTGGGACACCATCCTCGAGCACGATCGGATCCCGTTCGTGTCGTATCCCTATGAATGGTCGTTCTCCATGCTGCGCGACGCGGCGACCACGCATCTGGACATCCTGCTCGCGGTGCTCGCCGACGGAATCGGGATGAAGGACGGCACGGCGTTCAACGTGCAGTGGTTCGGCACCGCACCAGTGTTCATCGACATCGGCTCGTTCGAGCCCTTGAGCGACGGGCCGTGGGCCGGCTACCGCCAGTTCTGCCAGACCTTCCTGTATCCGTTGCTCCTCGAATCGCACCTCGGCGTCCCGTTCCAGCACTACCTGCGCGGTCAGCTCGAGGGCTTCGATCCGGTCGACATGCGAAACCTCCTCCGCGGCACCAAGCGGTTCAAGCGCGGAGTGTTCCGGAACGTCTACCTGCACAGCGTTCTCGCCGGACATGCGGCACAAGGCACCCAGGAGACCAAGCGCGAGCTCTCGGCCGCGGGCGCCAACACGAAGCTCACCAAGGCCACTGCGGAGAAATTGCTCAAGACCGTTCGGCGGCTGCGTACGAAGCGAGCCTCTTCGAGCTGGACGAGGTATCGGGAGACGTGTTCCTATTCGGATGAGGATCGGCAAGAGAAGGAGCACTTCGTGCGCTCGGCGCTCGAGGGTCGGCCGGGAACCGTGGTGTGGGACCTTGGCTGCAACGACGGCCATTTCGCCCGAGTGGCCGCCGAGACCGCCGAGTACGTCGTCGCCGTCGATTCGGACGACGTCGTCGTCGACCAGCTCTACAACACGCTTCGCCGATCCGGACCCGCGAACATCCTGCCGCTGGTCATCGAGCTCGTCGATCCCTCGCCCGCGCGGGGCTGGCGAGGCCTGGAGCGCAAGGCGTTCGACCAACGAGGCACACCGGACGTCGTCCTCGCGCTCGCGCTCGTCCACCACCTTGCGCTTTCAGCGAACGTTCCACTCCCGCAGATCGTCGACTGGCTCCGGTCGTTCGGTGGGACGTGCGTGGTCGAGTTCGTCGCGCGCGAGGACCCGATGGCCAAGGTCCTGCTCGGCAACAAGCCGCCGGGAACCTTCCCCGACTACGGCATCGACCGCTTTGAGCAACTGCTCGGCGAGGCGTTCACGATCGAGCAGCGGTTCCCGCTCCCGAGTGCGCACCGGACGCTGTTCCTGGTCTCACCCCGGACGTGAGCTCGGCCGTCGCGACGCGGGAGTGCCATCCATCGTGAACAGGAAGTTGTTGACGTAACCGCGGTGGCCCAGGAGCGAGTGTGAGATGAAACCCTCGCCGAGGCTCGGAAGACGCTCGAGTTGGTGCTCGTTGACATCGAATTCTGCGATCCGGTTCCACGAACGACCCGAGTAGAAGAAGCCCTCGTACCCGCGGCTCGTGAGCACGTCGAAGATCTGCGTGATCGGCTGGTCGTGAAACCGCTGCTCGATCTCCACGAGGATCGTCGGATGTTGCCGGTCGAGCAGCTCGAGTGCTCCCGACAGGACCGCGAGCTCGTGACCCTCGACATCGATCTTCACGAAGCCCACGTCCTCGAATCCGAAGTCGTCGAGGCGCTGCAAGGGCACCGTGATCGCCTCGCGATCCGACACATCGTCCGACGGAGGAAGCAGCGACGACACACCTTCGGTGCCGCGCCCACCGGTCGGCACGAACAGCGTGCCTTCGCCGACGTGGTCGGAGAGCGCCACGTTGGAGACGTGCACGTTCGCCGAGGCGACCCGACGGACGAACTCGGCGACGTCCGGGACCGGCTCGAACGTCTCGACGGTCCGCGCCACCCGCGCGAGCCAATAGGTCCATGGTCCGTACCAGCCGCCAACGTCGACGGCGACCTTGTCGGCGGGAACGAACGATCGAAGCATACGAAGCTCCACCTCGCCCGCGTAGTGCAAGTACGAGACGAGGCGGTAGAACACGGCGTCCGGGATTCGTGCCGCGACGCGGGCGCGAATCGCGCTGAACGCTTGGCCGGTCCCCGCCACTGAGGTCTCCGTCGGATCAACGCCGTCGCGGCGATGTCGAGTTCACGAGCAAGCGACCGTCGACCGTCTGGTCGTGGTCAGCGCGTCGGCGGGTCTACGAGGTCTTGTCGACCAATGGCTTCGTGCGCCGCTTCGACGACACGAACAGCGCGGCGCCGACCAAGACGAGCGCGAACCCGGTCCCGGCCAGGGTGAGGGTGTCGCCGCCGGTGAAGGCGAGCGGACCCGACGAGCTCGGCGCGGCGGGCGCCGCTGCACGGCTGACGTTCTCGGGAGACACGCTCACCTGACACCCGGAGGTGTCGAAGTAGCCGCAGCCCGACGTCTCCTGCGCCGAGGCCGTACCGGCGAGCGCGAAGAGACCCAATGCGGCTACCAGAACTACGAACAGGACCGCCTGTCGGGCACCGAAGCTCCGCATCGAGAAACCCCCTAAGCCGCAAACCCGCCGCGTATGACGGTATCAGAGTTCGCCGCGCAATGCACCCGACGCAGGGAGCGCGGCGCGCGCGCTCAGGGATCGCGACGTAGCGTGGCCGCGCAGACGCAGAATGCAGCCAGGAAGAGCAGATCGGCCGCCGCGACGACGAGGGCAGGCCAGAACCAGACCAGGCCGCGCCCTGCCGGCAGTCGGACGAGTCCCGCGTTGGTGACGCCCGCGGACTCGAAGCCGCGCATCCATCCGGTCGCGCCCGGATGACTCCAAGTGGCGGCGCCCGACGCGGGGATGTCGATGACTGGAGGCACGACGCGGTGCGCCGACAGCGCGCGCCCGGCGTCGGGCACCACCGGGCCGCGCCAAGCCCGGACCTCGAACAACGTGAGCGCGCGCGTCCGCAGCACGGTGCTGACCGAGTGGTCGCGGCGCAGGTTGTCCGCCGTCCGCCAATCGACCTCGTGCAGGAGGACGATCCAACGTACGCCGAGGCGCGCGAGCCGGGCGCCGATGGGCGCGCCGGAACGGATCGCTGCGAGCAACGGGGGGACGGCCGGCTCGCGAGGGTCCGCTTGCTCCCGCGCGCTCTGAGACAGCTCGGGATCGGACGAGCTGAGCACGTCACCGCCGAAGTAGTCCGGAAGCGGATTGAGCACCCGCCGGTTCGCCGCAAAGCTCAGCGAGAGGTACTCGTGCCAGGGCAAAGCGAGCACGGTGCCCGGCTGCTGTTCGATCCGCGCGCGCGCTTGCTCCCAGCTGTGCGGAAACTGGACAGGGTCGAGCCGACCCTCGGCTCCGAGCGCGCCCGGCAGCATCAACCCGAGTGCGGCCGCGAGCGGCAGCGCACGCGCAAGGTTCGGGAACCCGTCGAGCGCGCCGCGCGCGAGTCGGCGGGCGCCGTGCGCGGCGGCCGGGGCTGCCCACACGAGATACAGGGCAAGCGCGCGTTGACTCTCGCGCAATCCGAGGAGGAGGGGCGTCTGCGAGACCGAGTCGTAGACGTCGCGCAGGCCGGGCACACCCGATGCGACGGCGACGCCGAACCCGATGACGGCGAGCGCCGCCGCGCGCGCGCCCATCGACGATCGAGATCGCGCGCGCCGAGCACCGCGAGCGCAGCCACGCCGAGACCGATCAGACTGGTACCGAGACCGGCCGGCCCTCCAACTTGGCTGCTCGGGCGCCAGAACCCGTGTCCGGATGCGAGCGCGCCAACGATTCCGAGCGGACCCTCGGCCCGAGTCGCGAATCCACCTGCGGCCACGATGCTCGGTCCGGTGAGGGCGACCACGACCGCGGGCACAGCCCACGGCAGCTGCGCGATGGCGACGAGCAGAACGACGCCGCGCCGCACGCCGGCCGTGATCCGCCACCAATCCCACGATCACGGCGACGGCCGCGAACATCCCGCCCACAAACCCGCACAATCCGAGTGCCGCGGCCCACAGGAAGGTGTGTCGTGGACGCTCGCCGGGGACGAGCAGGGTGGGAACGGCCCAGGGGAGGAGGGCCATCGCCGCGAGGACGGTCCAATGCCCTGCCGCGAGGCGCGTCGTCGCGAACGGACCCCCGGCATACAGCACCGCCGCGCCAACGCGGCAGATGACGGGAGCGCCGACCGCGAGGCGGTAGGCGCCCACGAAGGCAACCGCGATGCACCCGATCAGCAGCGCCTTTCCGGCCGTCGCTCCGCCAACGATCTCGGATGCCCACGCGAGCGGAACGCCGAGTGGCATGCGTCTCGGGAGCTCGGGGCCCAGTCCCCAGAGGCCATTCGGGACCGGGATCCGAGGCGTGAGCACGAGGTCCAGGCTGAGCAGGCTGCCCGGGCCCAGGGCCGGGCCGAGCAGGACGCACGCGGTGAGGAGACCCCCCAGCCACGGGAGGGCTGATCGCCACCGCGGCGACACGCGCCAGGCGCGTGACGTGCCGTCGGTTTCGGGCGACGATTCGATCCGGAGCTCGACGACGTCCACGTCGCGGCGTGGGTTCAATCCTGCACTCGCTCCATCAGCACCAGGAGGTTCCAGGTCGCGAGCTCGCGAAATCCCGGGACCTTCAGGACCCAACGCTGCGACGGGTAGTACCGCGGGGCCGCGTACAGGACTCGGAGCCCGCGACGAGAGTTGAAGAGACGAAGCGCCGTTCCGATGTGGAACGGGAACAACGACTCGAGCGGCACGTTCTTGGGCTCGCGTCCTGAGAAGCGACGGTACGCGTCCAGTCCCCGCCGCGGGCCGAGATAGTGGAACGGGCTGATGTCGTGCCCTCCCCATGGTGAGTACCAGTTGGTGAAGCTCAACCACACCCAACCGCCCGGCTTCACGACACGTTCCATCTCTTGCACCACGGCCGCCGGATCCGGTGTGTGCTCGATCATGTTCGAGCACAAGATGCCGTCGGCGGCCGCGTCCGGGAACGGCAACCGCATGCCGTTCGCCACGACCTGACCACCCGGCGGTCCGCCGGGGAGGTCGAACTCGTCGAGATCGAGATCGATCGGCACGACGAACGCGCCGCGGCTGCGGAGCGCCCGCGTGTAGTGGCCCGGACCGCACCCCAGGTCGATCACGAGGCTGTCCGCGGGGTCGCGACCGATCTGGTCGACGGCCTGTTGCGCGAGCCGCCGGTGGAAGGGCACCGGGTCTTCGCGCTCGTCGAGGAACAGTCGGAACGTGTCGAATTTCGACGACAGCGTCGACGGCGCTGTCGTCGATCTCGGCTCGGGGCCGCGCGGCCTCATCACGGGTGCGAGCGACGGCGCCATTGCACTCTCAATGGAGACCGGAAGGAACGAAGCCTGTCTCCGGAGCGGCGGCCATCGTTCTCGCGAGCGCGCGGACTGGCGTGCTGCCGACGGTCACCGACAGATCCGGGAACTTTCGCCGGAGACGACTGGCGACGGTGTGGCCAACTCTGTCCGAGCACAGCGGCAGCAGCGCGGTCACTGAGACTGCGGCATCGATCAGCGTGTCGGAGTCTCGAACCAGTTGACGGACGTTCTCGAGCAGCCCTCCACTTGGCGAAGGTCCCCCGGAATGCCGCACTGACACCGAGACGATCCTGTGGTCGAGCATCGACCGGCGTGTGTGCGCGCGCAACACATCGCGCGCGGCTGCGAGCGAATCGGGCAACGTCGTGACCTTGCTGCCCGCTCGGTCGGTCCACATGACCGGAACTTCTTGCACGCGATATCCGAGGAGTCGGCTGAGCAGGAGCAGCTCGACGTCGAATGCGAAGCGGTCGACGTGAGACAGCTCGAACAACAGCCGACCGGGCGCGGGTCGGAATGCCTTGAATCCGCACTGCGTGTCACGCCAGGTCACACCGGTCACCGCGCGGACGAAGAGATTGAACGCGCGACCCATGACCGCCCGCTTCATGCTCGCGCCGATCACCACCGCGTCGGCGGCCGACCTCGACCCGATCGCAACCTCAGCGTCGTCGAGCGCCTCGACGAGCTTGGAGAGCGACGAGAGATCAGTCGCGAGGTCGGCGTCCATGAACACGACCGCACTGCCTCGGGCTCGCGCGATCCCGACGCGAACGGCGTGTCCCTTCCCGACGTTCCGGGCGAGTCGGACGACGCCGGAATTCTCATGGGGGACGAGATGCTTCTCCGCGACCTCAGCGGTGCCGTCGGTGCTCCCGTCGTCCACCACGATGAGCTCGATGTCTCGGCTCCAGGAGACGCTGGTGAGCGCGTCGAGCGTCCGGGGAAGGCGCTCGGCTTCGTTGAACGCCGGCACCACGACGCTGACCGTCTTCGTGTTCGGCGGTGACATCGCCTTGGGAGCTGCCAGCGCCACTTGAGAATGCGAAGAGAACCCACCCACACGGAGCTTCGTCACGATGTCCCCCCGCACAGTCGTGGCCCCACCGGTGCCATGTGAGGCACGGGTTCGACACCACCACGACGTTGTGCGAGGGCAGAATCTATCCGAACGGGGTTTCTCTGTCACCTGCCGACTTCCGAGCGCAACCGGGCCAGCGGAGCGCTCGGCCTACCTACGACTCGGTAGTTCGCGACAGGCGCGCGCGGATGGCAGTGTGCGGCGACGACTGAACGACGCGAGACGTGGAGGGAACGCGCGTGGGTCCGTTGCACGGGGTGAAGATCATCGAGCTCGCGGGCATCGGCCCGGGCCCGTTCGCGGCCACGTTGCTCTCCGACATGGGCGCCGAGGTGGTGCGCGTCGAGCGCGCCGAGCTCGCCGCGTCGGCGCAACGACCGAGCGGGTTCATCTTCGACGGACGTGGGCGGCGTGCCATCACCCTCGACCTGAAGCACGCCGAAGGTGTCGAGACGGTGCTGCGGATGGTCGAGCAGGCCGATGCGCTCATCGAGGGCTTCCGTCCCGGTGTGACCGAGCGGCTCGGGCTCGGGCCCGACGTGTGTCTGGCTCGCAACCCGCGACTCGTCTACGGACGGATGACGGGCTGGGGACAAGACGGTCCGCTGGCGCAGGCGGCCGGGCACGACATCAACTACATCGCGCTCGCGGGTGCGCTCGCGCACTTCGGGCGCGTGGGCGCGCCGCCGACTCCGCCGCTCAACATGGTGGGCGACTACGGCGGGGGCGGCATGTTCCTCGCCTTCGGCGTGGTGTGCGGGATCCTCGAGGCGCGCGGCTCGAGCGAGGGGCAGGTGGTGGACGCCGCGATGGTCGACGGCGTGGCGTACCTCATGGGCCCGATCTGGGGCACGCGGGGGATGGGCATCTGGAACGAGGAGCGCGGCACCAACCTGCTCGACACCGGCGCGCCGTTCTACGACGTGTACGAGACGGCCGACGGCGAGTGGGTGTCGATCGGGTCGATCGAACCGCAGTTCTTCGCCGAGCTGCTCGAGCTCACCGGCATCGAGCACGACGACCTGCCGCCGCAGATGGACCGCAGCGGCTGGCCGCTCCTACGCGAGCGCCTGACTGCGGCGATCAAAGCGAAGACGCGCGCCGAGTGGGTCGAGATCCTCGAGGGCACCGACGTGTGCTTCGCGGCGGTGCTCCCCATGTCGGAGGCGAAGGCACATCCGCACGTCGTCGCGCGCCGAGTGATCGTCGAGCACGACGGCATGGATCAGCCCGCGCCGGCCCCGCGCTTCTCGCGCACGGCGCCGGCGATCCAAGGTCCCGCGCCGCTTCCGGGTCAGGACTCCGAGGCGGTGCTCGCCGACTACGGCTTCACCGCCGACGAGATCGCGGCCTTGCTGGAGGCGGGAGCGGTCACCCGTCGGAGGTGACGTCACCCGTCCGCAGGGATGGAGGGCAGCAGCCCTTCGAGCCGCGCGGTGAGCTCGTCGTCATCGGCGGCCACCACCGTGACGTGCCCGAGCTTGCGGCCGCGCCGCGGTGACTTGCCGTAGTCGTGCAGGTGCGCACCCGGCACCGCGAGCACGGCGTCCGGCGATGGCATCACGCCGATGCAGTTCACCATTGCGCTGGAACCGCGAGCAGACGTCGAGCCGAGCGGCCAACCGAGCACCGCGCGCAGATGGTTCTCGAACTGGCTGGTGACCGCGCCTTCGATGGTCCAGTGGCCCGAGTTGTGCACGCGAGGAGCGATCTCGTTGGCCAGCAACTCGCCGCCGACGTCGAACAGCTCAACCGCGAGCACACCGACGTGGTCGAGGTCGTCGAGCAGGCGAGCCGCGAGCGCCCGTCCCTCTTCGTGGAGCGACGCGCTCGAGCGCGGGCGCGGGGACTCGGCTGACCCGCAGAATTCCTCGCTCGTGCTGGTTCTCCACCAGCGGCCAGCACGCGACCGTGCTGTCCAGCCCGCGCACCGCCAGCACCGACAGCTCGCGGTCGAACGGCACCAGCGTCTCCAGGATCAAGGGCGCTGTCCCCAGTTCTGCCCACGCGCGTTCGAGATCCGGCGCAGCACGGAGGATGGTCTGGCCCTTGCCGTCGTAGCCGCCGCGCCGGGTCTTGAGCACGGCGGGCAAGCCGCCGACGGCGGCGATGGCGGCGTCGAGGTCGCCGCGGTCGTCGACCGCCGCGAACGCGGGCGTGGCGATGCCGAGCCGCCGGAACGTCTCCTTCTCGGTGAGCCGGTCCTGCGCGACCTCGAGCGACCGGGCCCCCGGTCGTACCGGCCGGTCGGTCGCCAGGAACCGGGCGGCGTCGGCGGGCACGCCTTCCCACTCGTAGGTCACCACCGTCGCGCCCTGCGCCACCGCCGCCAGCGTGCCCTCGTCGCCGAGTGGACCGACCACCAGGTCACCCACCGCGGCCACGGGCGCGCCGGCGACCGGGTCGAGGAAGCGGAAGCGCACACCGAGCGGGATGCCCGCGAGCCCGAGCATGCGCCCGAGCTGGCCGCCCCCGAGCACTGCGACCACATGGTCGGCCCCCTCGCCCATCGAACCCTGTCTAGCGCACCGGATCAGCTACCATGTCCGTTCCGCAGCAAGGGCCAACGCTGTCCCTCTGCGCACCGGCTTGTTCTTCGGCGCGGCGACGCGCGCGTGCGTGGATGTGAGATGACACAGCCCTATCGACCTGCTCCGTTCAGCGCGGTGCCCGAGGCGTTCGGGCTCTACGACCCGCGCTTCGAGCACGACGCGTGCGGGGTCTCGTTCATCTGCCAGATCAAGGGCATCCCGAGCCGTTCGATCGTCACCGACGCCCTCGACGCGCTCTGCAACCTCGACCACCGCGGCGCGTCGGGCGCCGAGGTGAACACCGGCGACGGCGCCGGCATCCTCCTCCAGGTTCCCGACCGCTTCCTGCGCGAGGTCGTCGAATTCGAGCTACCGCCCGCGGGCACCTACGGCGTCGGCCTCGCCTTCCTGCCGTTCGAGGCGGAGGCGGCCGACAAGACCGCTGCCCGCATCGACGCCATCGTCGAAGACGAGGGCCTCCAGGTCGTCGGCTGGCGTGAGGTCCCGGTCGACTCGTCGATGATCGGGCCAACCGCGCTCAGCGTCATCCCGAGCTTCCGCCAGGTGTTCGTCGCGCGATCCCGCGGGCGCGGCCGGCGTCGAGCTCGACCGCAAGCTGTTCGTGGTGCGCAAGCGCTGCGAGCATGAGCTCGCGGGCATCGATGGTTCCGGCGTCGACGGGGCGGCCGAGCCGGTCTACTTCCCGTCGCTCTCGAGCCGCACGCTCGTCTACAAGGGCATGCTCACCACGCCCCAGCTGTCGGAGTTCTTCCCCGACCTCGCCGACGAGCGCGTCGAGAGCGCGCTGGCGCTGGTGCACAGCCGCTTCTCCACCAACACGTTCCCGTCGTGGCCGCTCGCGCACCCGTACCGGTACCTCGCGCACAACGGCGAGATCAACACCGTGCAGGGCAATCGCAACTGGATGCGCGCCCGAGAGGCGCTCATGGGGACGCCGCTCATCCCGGGCCTCGAGCGCGCCTTCCCGATCGTCACGCCTGGCGCATCCGACACCGCGAGCTTCGACGAGTGCCTCGAGCTCCTGCACCTCGCAGGCCGCCCGATCTGGCACGCGGCGCTGATGATGATCCCGGGTGCGTGGGAGAACCACGCGACCATGGCCGCCGACGAGCGCGCCTACTACCGGTTCCACGCGTCGCTGATGGAGCCGTGGGACGGCCCCGCGTCGATCACCTTCACCGACGGCACGGTCGTCGGTGCGGTGCTCGACCGCAACGGGCTGCGGCCGAGCCGCTACTGGGTCACCGACGACGACCGCGTGATCATGGCCAGCGAGGCCGGCGTGGTCGACGTCGATCCGGCGCGCGTCGTCGAGAAGGGTCGCCTCCAGCCGGGCCGCATGTTCCTCGTCGACACCGCGAAGGGTCGCATCGTCGGTGACCGCGAGATCAAGGAGGAGCTGGCGGGCGCGCAGCCGTACGCGGAGTGGCTCGAGCAGGGTCTCGTGCACCTGCACGACCTCCCCGACCGCGTCCACGTGGTCCCGAGCCACGAATCGGTGCTGCGGGCGCAACAGACCTTCGGCTACACGCACGAGGAGCTGAAGCTGCTCGTCGCGCCGATGGCCCTCACCGGCGGTGAGGCCCTCGGTTCGATGGGGACCGACACGCCGATCGCGGTGCTGTCGGACCGCTCGCGGATGTTGTTCGACTACTTCGCGCAGCTCTTCGCCCAGGTCACCAACCCGCCGCTCGACGCCATCCGCGAGGAGCTCGTCACCTCGCTGTCGGCCACCATCGGCTCCGAAGCCAACCTGCTCGACCCCGGCCCGCAGTCGTGCGTGCAGGTCGAGCTGCCGTTCCCGATCATCGACAACGACGACCTCGCGAAGCTCATCCACATCGACGACGACGGCGACCGCCCCGAGTTCGCGGCGGCAGTGCTGTCGGGCCTCTACCGCGTGGCCGGCGGCGGGCGCGCGCTGCGCGAGGCGCTCGACCGCGTCCGCGAAGAGGCATCGGCGGCCATCGCCGACGGCAAGCGCATCCTCGTGCTCTCCGACCGCGACTCCAACGCCGAGCTCGCGCCCATCCCGTCGCTCTTGCTGACCTCGGCCGTCCACCACCACTTGATCCGCGAGCGCACGCGCACGCGGGTGGGCCTCGTCGTCGAGTCGGGCGACGCCCGCGAGGTGCACCACATGGCCCTGCTCGTGGGCTACGGCGCCGGCGCCATCAACCCGTACCTCGCGTTCGAGTCGATCGAGGACCTGATCGCGTCCGACCTGCACGGTCTCTCCGACATGGACGCCAAGGCCGCGGTCAAGAACTACATCAAGGCCGCGGGCAAGGGCGTGCTCAAGGTGATGTCGAAGATGGGCATCTCCACCGTCGCCTCGTATTGCGGCGCGCAGGTGTTCGAGGCCATCGGCCTGAGCCAGGAGCTGGTCGACGAGTACTTCACCGGCACCGTCTCGCGACTCGGTGGCGTCGGCCTCGACGAGCTCGCGATGGAGGTGGCCAAGCGTCACCAGCTCGCCTACGCCGACCGTCCCGACGAGCGCGCCCACCGCGATCTCGACCTCGGTGGCGAGTACCAGTGGCGGCGCGAGGGCGAGTACCACCTCTTCAACCCGGAGACGGTGTTCAAGCTCCAGCACGCGACGCGCGCCAAGCGCTACGACGTCTACAAGGAGTACACCGCGCTGGTCGACTCGCAGTCGACGAAGCTGGCGACGCTGCGCGGCCTGTTCGAGTTCCGCGAGGGCGTGCGCGAGCCGGTGCCGATCGACGAGGTCGAGCCGGTCGGCGAGATCGTGAAGCGCTTCGCGACCGGTGCGATGTCGTACGGCTCCATCTCCAAGGAGGCGCACGAGACGCTCGCCATCGCGATGAACCGCATCGGCGGCAAGTCCAACACCGGCGAGGGCGGCGAAGACGCCGACCGCTTCACCGCCGACGGGAACGGCGACCTGCGTCGTTCGGCGATCAAGCAGGTGGCGTCGGGTCGCTTCGGCGTCACGTCGGAGTACCTGGTGAACGCCGACGACCTGCAGATCAAGATGGCCCAGGGCGCGAAGCCCGGCGAGGGCGGTCAGCTGCCGGGGTCGAAGGTCTACCCGTGGATCGCCAAGACCCGGAACTCCACTCCCGGTGTGGGACTCATCAGCCCGCCACCGCACCACGACATCTACTCCATCGAGGACATCAAGCAGCTCATCCACGACCTGAAGAACTCCAACCCGTCGGCGCGCGTGCACGTGAAGCTGGTCGCGCAGGTGGGTGTGGGGACGGTCGCGGCGGGCGTGGCCAAGGCGCACTCCGACGTCGTGCTCATCTCCGGTCACGACGGCGGCACCGGCGCGGCGCCGCTCACGTCGCTGAAGCACGCGGGCGCGCCGTGGGAGTTGGGCATCTCCGAGACGCAGCAGACGTTGGTGCGCAACGGCCTGCGCGACCGCATCGTGGTGCAGTGTGACGGCCAGCTGAAGACCGGGCGCGACGTCGTGATCGCGGCGCTGCTCGGCGCCGAAGAGTTCGGCTTCGCCACCGCACCGCTCGTCGTGAGCGGGTGCGTGATGATGCGCGTCTGCCATCTCGACACGTGCCCGGTGGGCATCGCCACGCAGAACCCCGAGCTGCGCAAGCGGTTCACCGGCAAGCCCGAGTTCGTCGTCAACTTCTTCGAGTACATCGCCGAAGAGGTGCGCGAGTACTTGGCCCGGCTCGGCTTCCGCTCGATCGCGGAGGCGGTCGGCCACGCCGAGGTGCTCGACACCCGCAAGGCGATCGACCACTGGAAGGCACACGGCCTCGACCTCACGCCCATCCTCACCGTCGCCGAGAACCCCTACGAGGGTCAGGACCTCTTGCGCACCAAGGCGCAGGACCACGGCCTCGACAAGGCGCTCGACCAGGAGCTGATCGCCCGGGCGGCGCCCGCGCTCGAGCGCGGCGAACGAGTCGAGATCGAGGTGCCGGTACGCAACGTCAACCGCACCGTCGGCACCATGCTCGGCTCCGAGCTCACGAAGCGGTGGGGCGGCGAGGGCCTCCCCGACGACACCATCACGGTGCACCTGCGCGGTTCCGCGGGTCAGAGCTTCGGCGCCTTCGTGCCACGGGGGATCACGCTGCGGCTTGAGGGCGACGCCAACGACTACACCGGCAAGGGCCTCTCGGGCGGCAAGCTCGCCGTCTTCCCCGATCGTGCCGCGCAGTTCGTGGCCGAGGACAACATCATCGCCGGCAACGTCGCGCTCTACGGTGCCACCGGCGGCGAGGCCTACCTCCGCGGCGTGGTGGGCGAGCGGTTCTGCGTGCGCAACTCCGGTGCCACCGCGGTCGTCGAGGGTGTCGGCGACCACGGCTGCGAGTACATGACCGGTGGCCGGGTCGTCGTGCTCGGCCCGACCGGCCGCAACTTCGGCGCGGGCATGTCGGGTGGCATCGCCTTCGTGTACGACCCCACCGACGTGTTCCCGTCGCTGGTCAACTACGAGCTGGTCGAGCTCGAGCCGCTCGACGACGCCGACCGCGACTGGCTGCGCACCACCGTCGAGCGGCACAAGGAAGCGACCGGCTCGAAGCTGGCGGCGCGCCTGCTCGACCAGTGGGAGAGCGAGGTCGAGGCGTTCTGCAAGGTGATGCCGAAGGACTATCGCCGTGTGCTCGCGGTGCTGGCGGAGGCGGAACGGCTCGGTCTCTCGCAGGACGAGACCGACGTGAAGGTGATGGCGTCCGCGCATGGGTGAGACGACCGGGTTCCTGAAGTGGGGTCGTGAGACGCCCACGCGGCGGCCGGTGCCGGTGCGCCTGCGCGACTGGCACGAGGTCTACGAGCCGTTCCCCGAGGAGACGCTGAAGCTGCAGGCGGGCCGCTGCATGGACTGCGGCATCCCGTTCTGCAACAACGGCTGCCCGCTCGGCAACCTGATCCCCGACTGGAACGACCTCGTCTACCGGGACCACTGGCGCGACGCGATCGAGCGGCTGCACGCCACCAACAACTTCCCCGAGTTCACCGGCCGCCTGTGCCCGGCGCCGTGCGAGGCCGCGTGCGTCCTCGGCATCAGCCAGGACCCCGTGACCATCAAGCAGGTCGAGGTCGAGATCGTCGAGCGGGCGTGGAACGAGGGCTGGATCGAGCCCGTCGTGCCGTCGGTGCGGACGGGCCGCAAGGTCGCGGTCGTCGGATCCGGTCCCGCGGGGCTCGCGGCCGCGCAGCAGCTGACGCGCGCCGGCCACTCGGTGGTGGTGTTCGAGCGGGCCGACCGCATCGGCGGTCTGCTGCGCTACGGCATCCCCGAGTTCAAGATGGAGAAGCGCATCCTCGACCGGCGCATCGCGCAGATGGAGGCTGAGGGCACCCGGTTCCGCGTCAACGTGAACGTGGGCGTCGATGTGGCGGCCGAGCAGTTGCGCGAGGAGTTCGACGCCATCGTCCTGGCCGGTGGCGCCACCGCGTGGCGCGACCTGCCGATCCCCGGTCGCGAGTTCGCCGGCATCCACCAGGCGATGGAATTCCTGCCTTGGGGCAACCGGGTGCAGCTCGGCGACCTCGACGAGCCGCCCATCACGGCCGCGGGCAAGCACGTCGTCATCATCGGCGGGGGTGACACCGGCGCCGACTGCCTGGGCACGTCGCACCGCCAGGGTGCGGCGTCCATCCACCAGTTCGAGATCCTGCCCCGGCCGCCCGACGACCGCGCACCCACCAACCCGTGGCCCACGTGGTCGAACATCTTCCGCGTGTCATCGGCGCACGAAGAGGGCGGCGAGCGGGTCTACAGCGTCAACACGGAGTGCTTCCTCGGCGACGACGTCGGCAACGTGCGCGCGCTGCGCGCCCACGAGGTCGAGTTGGTCGACGGCAAGTTCGAGAAGATCGAGGGCACCGACTTCGAGCTGCCCTGCGAGCTGGTGCTGCTGGCCATGGGCTTCCTCGGTCCGCAGCAGGAGGGCCTGCTCGAGCAGCTCGGCGTGGAGGTCGACCCGCGCAGCAACGTGGCGCGCGACCCGGGGTTCATGACCAATCAACCGGGCGTGTTCGCCTGCGGCGACATGGGCCGCGGGCAGAGCCTCATCGTGTGGGCGATCGCCGAAGGACGTGCGTGCGCGGCCGGGGTCGACATCTGGCTGATGGGGGAGACGCTCCTCCCCGCGCCGATCACGCCCTCGACCCGGCAGCTCCTCTAGCTGCCGTCACGCTGTCCGGCCCTCGGTGCGACAACGACGTCGCCCAGGGCCGGTCACTCGGGGACGAGGACGTCGACGAGCAGGTCGAGCACCTTGATCGCGCGCGCCGGCGTCAGCCAGTCCGCGGTGCTGACGGCATGGAGCGCGAGGCCGTCGGTCGCGGCGACGAGCGCTTGCGCGACGAGGCGCGCGGCCGGACGGTCGTGGTCGCCGACGCTCGTGATCGCTTCGGTCAGCGCTTCGCGAACCTCGTCGAGCACCGCCTGGTGGATCGCGGCGAGCGAGGGCGAGTGCATTGCCCGCACCGCGAACGCGACGTAGATGCGCGCCTCTTCGGTGCGGGTCTCGTCGAGCGGGAGCAGCTGGCGGAGCACGGCCGACAGGTTGCGACGGACGTTCGTGCTCTGGACCACGGACGTCAGTCGGACGCGGACGCGTCGAACGACCTCCTGGAACGCCGCGATCAGCATGTCGTCCTTGCTCGGGAAGTAGTGCTGGACCGCACCGATCGACACCCCGCCGGCCGTCGCCACCTCCCGCACGCTGACCGCGTCCAAGCCCCGCTCGGCGACGATCCGGAGGACGACGCCGGTGAGCTCGGCTTCGCGTGGTCGTGGTGTCGCGGTCGGCGTCATGGTTGACAGCATACGACTGTATGGGTACCATACAGTCGTATTGGAAACCGACGAAGCGAGCGCGGAAGGAGACCGCCATGGTGAACGAGAAGCGCCGGAGCCCGAGCGTCCTGGTCATCGGTTCGCAGGGCGCGTTGGGAACCCTGCTGGTCACCGAGTTCGAGGCGGGGGGCTGGAACGCTCGACGCGGGAGCCGCCGACGCGGTGCCGAGCCTGACCTGGTTCCGGTCGACCTCGATCAGCCGGACACGGTTTGCCGGGCCGTTCGGGGCGTCGACGTCGTGGTCAACACCGTGCCCGACGTCGGGCTCGTCGCGGAACGAGCCGTGCTGGAGACCGGCGGCACGCTGCTCAATGTGTCGGCACTGCCGGCCGCATCCGGGCTGGCGCTCCGCGACACGGCGACGAGCCCACGGGGGATGGTCGTCATGAACGCTGGGATCGCGCCCGGTCTCACGAATCTGGTCGCCGCCGATCTCACGAACCGCTACCCCGACGCCGACGAGATCGAGATCGTCTTCACGGTCTCGACGAAGAGCACGAACGGCCCGGCGGGCGGTGCGTTCGCACACCGCAACCTCACGGGTCTCGCGCACCATCGGACGCGAGTCGTGCCCTTGCCTGCACCCTACGGCCGTCGGCGCGCGCTCGGGTTCGCCGAAGCCGACCGCGGCTGGCTGCAGCCGGACCTGGCGCGACCCGTGCACACGTTCGTCTGCATCGCGGAGCCCGTGGTGCAGCGGGCGCTGCTGTCGTTGAACGCGATCGCTGCGATCCGGGTCGTGCCGCGCTCGGCGTTCCGTCCTTCACCTCTTCGCGATGGTCACGAACCGAGCGCAGAGCGGGTGGCCCACTGGGTCGCCGTGCTCGACCACGGCGAGCGGTTGGCCGTTCGGACCATCGAGACCCGCGGCGACTACGCCGCGGCCGCGTCGGTCACCGTCGCGATGGCCGGCGTGCTGATCGGGTCGAACCGGACGCGCCCGGGTGTCTTCAGCCCCGAAGCGGTGCTGTCGCTGCATGAGCTGGTTCCCGTCCTGGAAGGGCGCGGGATCCAGGTGGTCGAACGCAACGGTGGAGGAACCAAGCTGCAATGGGGTGACGAACCGTCGCACGATCCGCACATCTCGCACACCTCGCAGGTCGCGTCATGAGACGGGCACATCGATGGCTCCTCCTCGGCGTCCCCGCGACGATCGTGATCGGGCTGGTGGTCGTCGTGGCGTTGGCGTTCGCGGGCGCGTTCGACCCCATTACCAACAAGGTCGTGCACGGAGGAGGCACGAGGGTGGTCCGCGTCGCGCTCGTCGACTCGACGCTCGGCTTCGACGTCACGCCCGACGTCGTCACCATCGACGCAGGGACCCACCTCGTGCTCGACGTCGTCAACCGCAGCGACGAACGCCACGACCTCGCCGTGTCCGGTGGCACCGTGCGCACCCCGGTCCTCGATCCGGGGGCGTCGGCCCGGCTCGACATCGGCACACCGACTCGCAGCGTCGATGCCTGGTGCACGATCTCCGAGCACAAGCTGTTCGGCATGTCAGTCACCATCCACGTCGCCCCGTCGGCCGCGGCAGAGGCGAGCTGATGCATGCCACCATCACCACGTTGCAGTTCCCGACGGCGGCGGCAAGGGAGGAAGCGCTCGACCAGCTTGCGCGGCTCGTTCGCACCGCGGCGACGCTCCCCGACCTCGTCACCACCTGCGTCGTGGACAGCGGGCCCGACGAGATCACGATGTTCACCGCCTACGTCGACGAAGCCGCGGCGGAGGCCGTGAGCGCTGAGCTCCGCCCGGCGCTGGCCGCCGCAGTCGGAGCCCTGGTGAGCGGCCCGCCGACGCGGCGAGCAGGTCGCGTCGTCGCGATGGCTCCCTGAGCCCCACGTTGCGGTCAGGGGGTGGTGGCGCCGGAGCCGAGGACGAGGACGGGGCGGGCATCGAACCCGAAGACGCGCGCCACCGGTTGCGCGAGCGCGTCGGTGCGGGTGTCCTCGTAGTCGCGCACGGCCCGGTTGTAGGCGTCGACGAACTCCGGCTTCGGGGTGGTGGTCGCGAACTTCGTGAGCGCGTCGGTCACCGCCCGGTCGGCCTTGATGCGTTCGGAGCCGAGCACGTTCGCGACCAGGCGGCTGCCCTGGGCCTCGACCGCGTTGGCGGCCGTCGCCTGCGTTCCCGCGTCGTCGCCGCGCAGCGCCGCGCTCCACCGGTCGAGCGCCGCGTGCAGGTCCCTCGACACCCCGCGGTCCTTGCCGCCGGCGACGTCGAACGCGCTGAGCGCACCGGTGAGGTTCTGGTAGCGCAGCGGCAACTGGCCGTCGGCGCGCAGCGGCCTCCACGCCGTGTCGACTGCGCCGCGGGCGTCGTCGAGCTTCGGCTGCTGGGTGAGCACCAGTGCCGCCGCCGCTCCCACCAGCACGACGATCAGCGCGAGGAGGATCCACCGGGTGCGGCGCGACATGGCTGCGACACGATACCGGCGCGCCTCGCCGCGGCACCTCACCCAGGCGAACGGCGGCGCGCGATCGCCGACGGCGCGCTGTACACCCTCACCTACACGTGGCTAGGCATCGAACGTCGACCCTGCTCGCGCATCGGCCCGTACAAGCTCGCCGAGTTCAACCTTCCGGCAGGGGCGCGGGCACCGTCGACGTGCCGGCCGAGTGCAGCTCACAGCCCGACCCCGCCACCACGACGACCAGCACGAGCGCGCCGACGGCCCTGCGAACTGACCCTGTTCGGCGTCGTACCGTCTGGCCTACGGTGCCGGCATGGTCCGTTCCCGGGCCGTGGTCGTGGTCACCGTCTTGGCCGCCACCTCGGTGCTGGGGTGGTGGTGCGGCGACCAACGGCGCGCGGCCGACACGCCCTACCGGGTCGTGCAGGTGTTCGACGGCGACACCATCGTCGTGCGTCGCGCCGGCGCGCCCGACCAGACGATTCGCCTGTTGGGCGTCGACACTCCGGAGACGCACCATCCGCGCAAGCCGGTGCAGTGCTACGGACCGGAGGCAGCCGCGTACACCACGTCACGGTTGTTCGGACAGGTCGTGCAGCTCGAGGACGACGTCGAACGCCACGACATCTACGGTCGTCGTCTGGCCTACGTGTTCCTCGACCGTCACAACTTCGAGCGCGAGCTCTTGCAGAAGGGATACGCGCGCCTGTTGGTGATCGAGCCCAACCACGCCCACGCTCGCGACATGCTCGACGACGAGCTGAACGCGCGTGCGCGTCGAGTCGGGTTGTGGGGGGCGTGCGAGCCGAGCTGACGGTTCGAGCACGAGGTGCGCACGCCAGGCCTGCGAACGGGCTGCGATCCAGCTGCGATCGGGCCGCGACCCGCTCCCGCCAAGGTCGACGAGAGCCCGACCCGGGGCTCGAAGACCGAGGAGGAGCAACCATGGCTACTGAGGTCATTCCGAGGCAGTCCCATTCGCGCCGCCGCCCTGGCACCGCGCTGCTCGTGGTGCTGGCGCTGATCGTCGGCGCTGGCGTCGGCGTGGGGGTCGTTGCGCTGGCGTCGACCGGGAGTTCCGAGACAGGAGGAGCAAGGGTGCAACAGGCAGCTCTGCCCTCGAGCGCCGACGTCCGCTCGTGTCCCGGGGACGGCGGAGCCCTGCTGGTGACGGTCATGTCGATGCCGCCCGCCGTCGCGAACGACGTCGCCGATCGACTGTCCCCGGCGACTCGGGCCCTGTTGCACAGCGCCATCGAGCAGAGTGCGATCACCCGGACCCGGCCTGGATTCCCTGACCCCGCGAACTTGGCAGCGGCACTGTCCCGCCTCGGACCAGCGGACTCCGACGCGGTGATGAGCGCTCTCCCGGCGGAGACGCGGGCCACGCTGCCCGCAACCGCTGATGGATCGTGCCGTTAGCGGACTTGACCCCGATAGACGAGTGGGCTCTCCGGACTCCTGTCCGGTGAGCCCACTCCTCGCGGTACCGATGCGAGCGCGGATCGAGCGTGGGACACTCGCGCGATGGCGAGCCGCAGAGCGGATGTCACGTTCGGGGTGTTGGGTCCGTTGGACGTCACCGCGAACGGGCACGAGCTCGAGTTGGGGAGCCCGCAGCTCCGCTTGGTGGTGGCCGCGCTCCTGGTCGATGCGAACGTCGTGGTCTCCGTGGATCGCCTGATCGAACTGCTGTGGGCCGACCAGCCGCCACCGAGCGCCTCCTCCTCGGTGCAGAAGCTCGTCTACCGGTTGCGTGCTCTCCTCGGCACCGGGTCCGACGACGTGATCATGACCCGGGCACCTGGCTATGTCCTGCGTGCCGATGCGGCGACCTTTGACGTGGCTCGGTTCGAAAGCCTGCTGGTCGAGGCGCAGGCGCTGAGGCACCGGGGTGACGCGCCGGGCACCGTCAGGGTGCTCGACGAGGCGCTGCGGCTGTGGCGCGGGCCGGCGCTCGGCGAGTTCGCGTTCGCCGACTTCGCTCGCGCCGAGGCGGCACGTCTCGATGAGCTGCGGTGGACGGCAATCGAGGAGCGGGTCGATGCGCGGTTGACCCTCGGCGCGCACGAGGAGCTCGTGGGTGAGCTCGAGGCCTTGGTGCGCGAGTCGGCGTTCCGCGAGCGCTTGTGGGGGGAGCTGATGCTGGCCTTATATCGCTCGGGTCGCCAAGCCGAAGCCCTGCGCACGTACGCGCGAGTGCGCGCCGTGTTGGCAGAAGAGCTCGGGATCGAACCTTGCGCGGCGTTGCGGGAGCTGGACGAAGCGATGCTGTTGCAGAAGACGGAGCTCGACTGGACACCTCCGGGCGCGCGCGGCCCCCCGTCGGCTCCAAAGGTCGCTGTCGATCCGGCGGTTCCGCCATCCGGGACCGTGACCTTCCTCTTCACGGATCTGGAGGGTTCGACGCGACTCTGGGAAGAGCATGCGGACGCCATGACGTCGGCGCTGGCTCGCCACGACGAGATGCTGCGCACCGCGGTGGAGGTCCACGCAGGGTTCGTCGTGAAGACCACTGGCGATGGTCTGCACGCAGCCTTCCGGACCGCCCCCGATGCGCTCCGGGCCGCACTCGAGGCACAGCGGGCTCTCGTCGCCGAGCAGTGGGCCGTACCGGGCGGTTTGCAGGTTC
Source organism: uncultured Actinomycetes bacterium (assembly GCA_963841415.1). Classification (GTDB taxonomy): domain Bacteria; phylum Actinomycetota; class Acidimicrobiia; order IMCC26256; family DASPTH01; genus DASUAS01. Next base: position 461,552 of record CAWJCN010000001.1, read on the forward strand.
GCATGGGCGTGCACACCGGTTCGGCCGGCTACCGCGATGGCGATTACTTCGGCACTGCCGTGAACCGGGCCGCTCGGGTGATGGCCACCGCCCATGGCGGGCAGGTCGTCGTGTCGTTGGCGACTGAGGAGCTCCTCCGCGATTCGCTCCCCGCGGACGTCACCCTGATGGACCTCGGCGAGCACGGATTACGCGACCTGGCGCGCCCTGAGCGCATCTTCCAGCTCGTGCATCCGGAGCTGGTCAGCGAGTTCCCCAGACTGAACTCGATGGACGCGTTCTCGTCCAATCTCTCGGCACAAGTGACCTCGTTCGTCGGCCGTGACGATGATGTCGCAGCCATCGCGCGCACGCTGACCGAATCTCCACTCGTCACGCTCACCGGTGTCGGTGGTGTAGGCAAGACGCGCCTTGCGATCCAGGTTGCGGCAGAGGTCCTTCCACATTTCGCGGATGGGGCATGGCTCTGCGAGCTCGCGGCTGCGACTGACGCGGAATCGATGCTCCAGGTGATCGCCGCGGCGCTGGGCGTGCAGGCACGCCCGGGCCTCTCGATCCAAGAGTGCATCGCCGAGTTCCTGCGCAACAAGCGGCTTCTCGTCATCTTGGACAACTGCGAGCACCTCTTGGATCCTGCGGCGCGATTCGCGAACACGGTGCTGCGGAGCGCGCCACAGGTCTGCTTGCTCGCGACGAGCCGCGAGGGTCTGGCGATCGATGGGGAGCACATCAGAGCGCTGCGCTCTCTCTCCTTGCCGGATCCCTTCGCGGACATCGAGATGTTGGTCCGGAACGAGGCCGTGCGACTGTTCGTCGATCGCGCTCAGGCAGTGGACTCCTCCTTCGTGCTCGATGCATCTTCCGGAGAGGCGGTCGGGGAGCTGTGCCGACGGCTCGACGGGGTCCCCCTCGCGATCGAGCTCGCTGCGGCGCGGATCGTGGCGATGAGCCCGGCCGAGATCGCGACCCGTCTCGACGAACGCTTCCGACTCCTCACCGGTGGCCGGCGCGCTGCAGTCGAGCGGCACCAGACCCTTCGCGCCACCGTCGACTGGTCGTTCTCGCTGTGTTCGCCCACCGATCAGCGCGTGTTCGTTCGGCTCGGCGTCTTCGCAGGGTCCTTCGATGCATCTGGCGCCGAGGCGGTGGGGACCGGTGAGGGTGTCGAGCGGTGGGATCTCATCGAAGCCCTCGCGAGCCTGGTTGCGAAATCGATGGTGGTCGGAGACCGCGCCGCCGACGGCAGCACGAGGTACTCGATGCTCGAGACGCTGCGGGCCTACTCACGCGAGCGTCTCGACGAGACCGGCGACTCGGACCGCTGGCGCCGCCGTCACGCCGAGCACTACGCGCGGTTCGCCGAGCAGGCCCGCAAGGGTCTGGCAGGCCACGACGAGTTCGCATGGCGAGCGCGTGTGCGGGCCGAGCTCGACAACCTCAGGGGTGCGATCGTGTGGGCACTCGAGTCCTCGCTCACTACGGATGCACAACTCGGTCTCCGCATCGTTGCCGCGCTCGCGTACGAGGCCGTCAGCGACATGATCTCAGGGGTCAGCACCTGGACCGAGCGTGCCATCGCGCGCGTCCACGAAGCAACGCCCGGACAGCGTACGGCGATCCTGGGCACCGCGGCGATCCAGGCGATCTTCGTCGGCGACCACGAACTGGCGCGGACCCTCGCACTGGACGCGTTGCGCGACGGCCTCCCGCCCGACTGCCCGGTCCCCGTCCCCGCCTACTCCGCCCTGGGGAGCTACGAGTTGAAGTGCAGTCGGCCGGACGAGGCGCTGCGCATCATCCGACGCGGGCTCCATGACGTGGAAGCCGGCGGATTCGACACGTACACGCTCAGCAACTTCCATTCCATTCTTGCGGTGTTCTCGACGTACTGCGGTGACATCACGACCGCTCGCGCGGAGGCTGAGGAGGCGCTGCGGCTCGCGCGGCAGGTCGGCAATCCTTCCGCTTCGGCAAGCGCGCTGTGGGCGGCTGGGAGGGCGCTGGTCCGCGCCGATCCCTCCGCGTCGCTCGCTGCCTTCGAGGGGTACGTCGCGCTCGCCCGCAGCGGTGGCAGGAGCTCCAACCTCGGGTGGTCGCTCGGCGACGTGAGCTGGCTCAAGGCGCGGCGCAGGTGACCGGCCCGGCGCGCTGCGAGCGGCGCGGGACGCCCTCCGCCATGATCTTCGATCGGGCAACCGAACGAATCTCGCGGGCGCTCTGAACCGGACCAAGTTCGCGTTCGTCGAGCTCGGAGACATGGAACCCGCCGCCGTGCTCGCCGGAGCCGAGGCTGACGGCCCGCTCGTGCCCTGGAATCTCTTCGATGGGGTACCGGTCGAGCTGCAGGATCGGGACCACGCGCTTCGTGTGCTCCGGGACTCGCTCGGTGCCGAGGGGTACGAACGGACCGCAGGGGTCGGTGCCGCCATGACGTTCGACGAGGTCGTCGGGTACACCCTGGAACAACTCGAGCGATTGCTGGCCGAGCCGAACGACGCGTGATCATTTGCGCTGGCGTCGTGGCAGCTCGTCAGAGCGCACCGTCTCGGCACACGCGGTCTTCGGTCGTTCACGCTAGGTGATGTTGGTGCATCTTCGACACGCCGGAAACGCACCATCCCACCAAGCCGGTGCAGTGCTATGTCCCGGAGGCGTCGGCGTACACCGCGTCACGCTTGTTCGGTCAGGTCGTGCGGCTGGAAGACGACGTCGAGCGTCACGACATCTACGGGCGCCGGCTTGCGTACGTCTACCTCCACGGGAGGAACTTCGAGCGTGAGCTCCTGCAGAAGGGCTACGCGCGACTGCTCGTCATCGAACCCAACCACGCCCACGCACGCGACATGCTCGACGACGAGCTCGACGCCCGCGCCCGCCGGGTCGGGTTGTGGGGTGCGTGCGGCGACACGGAGTGACCCGCGCGCCGGTGGGTTCGCAGCGTCGCCGGCGGTCGATCGCGTGGCGATGGCCAGCCGGGCTGACACTGCCATCGCGGTGGCGGCAGGCTTCTGCGGCGGCACCCCGCTGCGCGACCAGGTCGAGAGTCGAGGCTCGGGTGCGCTCGATGGCGCGCTGGGCGCCGCGACCGAGGCGGTCGCCCGGCGCTTCGGTGCGGCACCGCAGGGACGGATGAGCGCCCAGATCGTGAGCGCCGTGCGCTAGGAATTCGCGCGTGAACGTGAACTTCAGCCAGACCATCACCGTGCACTGCGACGACCCCGGCCCGATCATCGAGCTCCTCCAGGAGTGGGACCAAGAACAGGCCGCGGCCGACATCATGGGCTACATGGGTCTCCGCGTCCTCGCCGATCGGGAGGAGCCCGGTCGCTACGTGATCATCGCCGACTTCGGCGTCGTGGATCCCGCGGTCTCCGCAGCCAGCGAGGCCCAGCGCAACAACGAGCGACCCGAGACGCAAGCCACTGCGGCGCGCATGCGGAAGCTCGTGAACGGCGAGCCCGAGTACCACCACTACGACGAGCTGTACCGCACCGACTGCTGACGCGAGCGAGCGGCGGCGCCGATCTCTAGGCTGCTGACCGTGTCGGTGACGAACCAACGACTGACTTGCCCCGGTCCGTTGGTCGAGGAACGACCGGGTGTCGGTGTGTGCGCACGAGGCGAGGAGTGCGAGGCGCTCTCGATCGTCGACGACTACCTCGCGTATCGCGGTGCCCACATGCGGGTGACGACGACCTGGCTCGATCGACGCTCGGACGACTGAGCAGCGCGGTCGACAGCCTGATCGGTGTGAGTCAAGCTTGCACGAGGGCGTCTGAACGAGGGGAGCCGATGTGAAGTTCATCGTGCAGTGGACGGCGCGGCCGGGGAGCAACCCCGAGCGCAACCTGCGGAGCACCGAGAGCCTGTTGCGGGCCTTCGGGAGCTGGACCCCACCCGCGGCGTGGACGATCAGCGAGTTCGTCGCCCGGGTCGACGGGCGCGGTGGCCTCCTCGTCGTGGTGACCGACGACCTGGCCAGCATCGACGCTGCGGTGGCGCAGTACCTGCCGTGGCTCGACTACGACGTGGTCCCGGTCGTCGACATCGGTGACAGCGTGGGGAGCCTCGCCGCCGGGGCGGACTGGGCGCGTTCGGCCGGCGGCATCGGCTGACGGTTCGTCACCACGGCATCGCCTGGCCGCCGTTGACGCGGAAGATGTTGCCGGTGGCGTACTTCGACGCGTCGCAGAGGAGGTAGTGGATCAGGAGCGCCTGGTCCATCGGCTCGCCGACGACGTGGAGCGCCGACTTCTCGGTCGCCATCTCGATGAACTCGTCGTACGCGTGTTGGTCGATGGTGCCGTCAGGACCGCGCAGGCGCCAGGTGGTGAACGGCGTGATGACGAGGCCGGGGGCGATCACGTTCACCCGGATCCCGTGCTCTCCCGCTTCGAGCGCGGCGGTCATGGTGAGCATCGCCACCGCGGCCTTCGTGAAAGCGTACACACCGATGCCGGCGGCGGGTGAGTCGATGGCCGCCGACGACACGTTCACGATCGATCCGTGGCCGGCAGCCTTCATCGCCCGGATCGCGTACTGCGTGCCGTAGAGCACGCCCTTGAGGTTGAGCGCGATGCCACCGTCGATCACGTCGTCGTCGAGGTCCTCGATCAGGCCCGGGAACATGGCGCCGGCGATGTTGCACATGCCGTCGAGGCGACCGAGGTCGTCCACGGTGCGGGCGACGACCGCTTCGACGTCGGTTCGCCGGGTGACGTCGGTGGTCACCGCCCGCGCCTTGCCGCCCGCGTCCTCGACCGCGGCGACCGTCGCGCCCAACCCGTCGGCGTTGACGTCGGCGCACACCACTGTGGCGCCGGCGGCGCCGAGCACAGCGCAGGTCTCGGCCCCGATGCCGCTGGCGGCGCCGGTGACGATCACGACGCGGTCGTCCATGCGGTAGACGTCGAATGGGTTGGCCATCGGTCTGGAGCGGGGGCCTACAGGTCGGCCATCACGCCGGTGCGCTGCTCCACCCGCAACACCGCGAGCACCCGCCCGAGGCCGAGCCAGATGGCGAGGCAGAGGGTGAGGTCGAGGATCTCGTCGTCGGCGAACTGCGCATGCAGTCGGTCGTAGAACTCGTCGTCGAGCGCCTCGTGATCGATCGTGAACCGCTCGGCGTATTCGATCGCAAGCCGCTGCCGTTCGGTGTAGCCCTCCCACGTGCGCCACTCGTCGAGGTGTCCGTAGTCGTCGTCGGTCACGCCGGCGTCGAGCATCGACTGCGCACGCGCGGTCGAGCACGCGGAGCAGTCGTTGAGCTGCGCGACGCGCAAGCGCGCCACCTCGCGTTCCGCGGCCGGCAGCATGCTGCGGTGGTACACCGCGTCGATCATGTCGGTCACGGTGCCGGCCATCTCGGGTCGAAGCCCGAACACCCGGCGTCCGGGTGCGCCGGGGCCGTCGGGGATCTCGATGCGCGCCATGCGCGGAGTGTACGGCGATTCCGGCGGTTGGTCGGACGAGCGTGGGCGCCCAGCCCGGGGTCGAGACGGGCCCCCGTGTCCGCATCCCGATGCGTGCCCGCGCCGGGGAGTGTACGTAGGCTCACCGGCCTATGGCGGGGCTACGAGTCGGCATCGTCGGCGCGGGGGGAGTGGGCATCGCCACTGCGGGCGCGCTCATCATGCAGGGCCTCGCCGGATGCATCACCCTCTACGACCGCACCGGCATCCGCGCTCGAGGCGAGGCGCTCGACTACCTGCACGCGCTGCCGCTGCTCCCGAGTGCGGAGATCCGGGGCCGCAGCTACGAGGAGTTCGAGCCCGAGGACGTCACCATCATCACCGTCGGTGCGCACGTGCAGCCGGGCGGGACCCGCCTCGACGTGCTCGAGGCCAACATCGAGATCCTCGAGCACACCGCGGCGGCGATGGAGGCCGGTGGCCTGCCCCGCGTGGACATCGTCGTCACCAACCCGCTCGACGTGCTCACCGAGTACCTCGTGCGGCGATGGCACGCGCGGTCGGTGAGCGTGATGGGATCGGGCACGTCGCTCGACACGCCTGCGCTTCGAGGAGAAGCTGGCCAAGGAGTGTGGCGTGCACCCGCGCAGCATCCACGCGTGGGTGATCGGCGAACACGGCGTGCGCGAGCCTGCCGTGCATCCTCGGCCCCGAGGGAGCCAGCGATCCGCTGTGGCCGATGATGAACGACGACGAGCGGGCCGGATGGGAATGTTCCCTCGGTGTGCTGCGCGAGGCGGGGAAGATCCTGCCGCTCAGTCCGTGAGCAGGCGTTGGCGCAGCTTGTCGAGCGCGCTGCCCAGTACCTCGCGCGCCTCGGCATGGTTGCACCCGAGCTCGCACGCGAGATCCTTCATGCTGTGCGGAGTGCCGCCGAGGCCGTAGCGCCACGACACCGCGAAGTACTCGAGCTCGGTGAGGTCGGCGTAGGCGTGCGGGTCGGCGCGCAGCTCGAGGACGTCGAGATCGACGGGGTCGTCGGCGAGGGGTTCGAAGATGCCGTGCGCGGTGACGGGGCCGTCGGGATACGGCCAGCCGTCGTCGGTGGGGTAGAGCGGCAGGCTCGTCATCTCCTCCATCGTGGCCGCGCGCCCCGGGCCCGTCAATGGGCGGGCTGGGGGGCGTGCTCGGCCACCAGCAAAAGGACGGCCTCGCCGTAGCGTTCGGCCTTCACCGGGCCCACGCCGGGCACGTCGAGCAGCGCGCGCGTCGTGCGCGGCCGAGCAGTGGCGATGGCGGCCAACGTCGTGTTGGGGAAGATCACGTACACGGGCGCGCTGGCCGCGCGCGACTGCCGCAGGCGCCAGTCGACCAGCGCTTCGTAGAGCGGCGCATCGGACTCGCCGACGTCGACCGGGTTCTTGGTGCGTGTGCTGCTGCCCTTGCCGCGGGCGACGCGGTCGCGCGCGGCGGCGATGCTGTCGCCGCGCGCCGTCGGATCCGTTGGACGCGCCGGGCGGCGGCGGGTGCACGGCGTCTTCCACGCGGGTGATCCAACTGCTGCGCGACCGCCACGCGACGCGGCCGCCGACGGTGCGCTCGCGCGCCCAGCTGAGATGCAACCCGCGCTCGGCGCGGCTGAGGGCGACGTAGAGCAGGCGTTGCTCCTCGTCCATCGCTTCGGGTGTCTTGGCGTGGGAGATCGGCACCAGGCCGCGCTCGAGCCCGGTGACGAACACGGAGTCGAACTCGAGCCCCTTCGCCCGGTGGAATGTGAGGAGCTCGACCGCGTTGCTCCCGCTGCCACCGCCCGCGTCGTCGCCGCGCAGCGACGTCTGCAGGAACTCGAGGAAGCCGTCGACGCTGCCCCTCCCGCCGTCGGCTTCGAGGTACTCGTGCCCGAGCCGCACCAGCGCGTCGACGTGCTCGCGCCGCTCCTCGGCGAGGGTCTCCGCGTGGGCCGCGAGGTCGGTGAGGTGCTCGACGAAGGGGCGCGGCGGCCCTTCGGCCGCGGCGGTGCGCAGGTCGTCGAGCGCGACCTGGACCTCCCGGCGGTCGAGGAACCGCTCGCCGCCGCGGACCCGGAACGGGATGCCGGCACGCGTGAGCGCCTCCTCGAAGAGCGCCGACTGCGCGTTCACCCGGTAGAGCACGGCCATGCGCGACCATCGCAGCTCCGCGCTCTCGGTGGTGCGCAGCGCACGGGCGATGCCGCGCGCTTCGTCGTGGGCGGTGGCGTACTCGGTGAACGTCGGTTCCGGGCCGTCGGGTCGCGCCGCCTGCACGCGCGCGCGGCGCCGCCCGGGCGGCCCGAGCACCGCACCGGCCGCGGCGACCACTTGCGGAGTCGAGCGGTAATTGCTCCCGAGCTGCACCACGCCGACGTCGGGATGGCGCTCAGCGGGGAACTGGCGCCGGAAGCCCGCGAGGTACGAGGCGTCGGCACCGGCGAAGCCGTAGATGGCCTGGTCGGGATCGCCGACGACGCAGAGGTCGGAGCGCTCGCCGAGCCACGCGCCGACGAGGCGGAACTGCGCGGCGCTGGCGTCTTGGAACTCGTCGACGAAGAGGTGACGGAAGCGCCACCGTTGCGCGGCGGCGAACTCGGGTTCGCGTTCGAGCACGTCGCCGCACCCCACGATGAGGTCGTCGAAGTCGACCAGGCCGCGCCTGCGCTTCTCGATCTCGTAGGCGCGGAAGACGGACGCGACCTCGCCCGGCGGTCGGGGGGTGGCGCGACCGGCGGCGGCCACCGCGCGCTCGTAGCCGTCGGGCTTGACCAGGCGGGCCTTGGCCCACTCGATCTCGGAGGCGAGCTCGGCGGCGAGGAGCGCGGCGTCTCTTCCGCGCGACGGGAGGAGGCGCATGAGCACCCGCACCTTGCGGTCGAGCAGCCCCGGCATGGCGCGGCCCTGCTCGTCGGCCCGGCGCCGCAGCTGCGCGAGAGCGATGGAGTGGAAGGTGCCGGCGGTGACCGACTCTCGCACGCCCAATCGGCCGAGGCGCGTCCGCAGCTCACCCGCCGCCTTCCGGGTGAACGTGACCGCGAGGACGTGCGCGGGATCGATCGCGCCCTCGCGCGACTGCCAGGCGATGCGGCACGTGAGCACGCGGGTCTTGCCGGAGCCAGCGCCCGCGAGGATCGCGAGCGGCGCGGCCGGACTGGTGACCGCGTCGCGTTGCGTCGCGTCGAGACCGTCGAGGAGCGCGTCCACCTCGGCACGGTACCGCTCGGGTACGACAGCCATCCGGAAAGGCGGCTCCGGAACAGCAGAAGGCCCCGAGTAGTCTCCGCTGCGTCGCAGCTCGGATCTCCTCGGGGCCGTTCCTGCCGACCTTCCCCGATTCCTCACCCCAGGGTTGCCCCAGGGGCTCGGCCTCGGTGTCGGCCTCCGGTCACCGCTCCTCCCGGGGGTGGTCCCGTTCGGTTCGGTCACCGCACCGGATCCCGCTCCGGTCCGTCTTCCGGATGCTCCCTACCGGTCCACCCGAACCCGCTGACTTGCGTCCGCTGGCTCGCGCTTCCGGCCGTTCGCTTCCGGCACCAGACCGGTGTTCACCGGCCTCCGCATCGTAGAGATGGGCGCGCACGATTGCAAGAGGAAATTCCGCGCCTGCGCGATACGTTCCGTCACGTGGTCGAGGTCTCACACGCGGAGTTCGAGGACATGGTCGCCGACGCGCTCGACGAGATTCCGCCCGCGCTCTCGACCGAGGTCGCGAACGTCGCGGTGGTCGTGGAGGAATGGCCGAGTCGCGCGCAGCTCGCGCGTGTCGGCAGTGGCGGGATGCTGCTCGGGCTCTACGAAGGGGTACCGCTCACGGCGCGGGGCCCGCTCAGCTACTCGGGCGTCGCGCCCGATCGCATCACGATCTTCCGGGGCTCGCTGCAGCGCATCTCACGTGACGTCGACGACCTCAAGGCGCGCGTCCGGGTGACCGTCCTGCACGAGGTCGGCCACTACTTCGGCATGGACGATGCGCGCCTCCGTGAGCTCGGGTGGGCCTAAAGTCGCGGGCATGCCGTACCCCGACAACCTGGTCCAGGAGGGCGAAACGGTCGCGCTCGACCTGCGCCCGCACTGGTGGTACTTCTCCCGCAACATCCTGACCGGGATCCCGCTGGCGATCATCCTCGCCGTCGTGCTGAGCAGCGACACCGACTGGATCTCGAAGTACGGCGGCCTGGTCGTCGGCATCGTGGCCATCGCGTGGGCGGTGTGGCTGGGCCTCAAGTACCTGCAGTGGCGGATGACGTACTTCGTGGTGACCAGCCGCCGGGTGATCTACCGGAGCGGGGTCATCTCCAAGCGGGGGGTCGAGATCCCGCTCGAGCGCATCAACAACATCAACTTCCACCAGCGCCTCATCGACCGCATCATCGGGGCCGGCGACCTCGACATCGAGTCGGCCGGCCGTGACGGTCAGTCGCACTTCGACTTCATCCGCCACCCCGACGGGGTGCAGCACGAGGTCTACCGCCAGATGGAGACCCGCAACATGCCAGTGGCGATGGTGCAGCAGGCGCCCGCCGCGGCACCCGCCGCCGCGCCCGCGCCGGCGCCCGGCGCGGCGGTGCCCGACCAGATCGAGCAGCTCGCCCGTCTGCGCGACCAGGGTCACATCACCGAGGCCGAGTACGAAGCCAAGAAGGCGGAGCTCCTCGGCCGCATGTAATTCGGGTCCGGGGGCTCGAACAGCTAGACGCGGTGCGCGCCGTCGACGGCGCGGGCGACGAAACCCATCGGTTCGATGCCGGTGGCGGCGCGGTAGCGCACGGTGGTCTTCGCGAGGACGTCGTCGGCGTGGTTGCGCTGCACGAGGCCGACGACGCAGCCGCCGAACCCGGCGCCGGTGAGCCGGGCGCCCGCGGCGCCGCTGTCGACCAGCACGTCGACGAGGGTGTCGAGCTGCGGCGTCGAGACGCCGAAGTCGTCGCGCAGGCTGGCGTGGCTCTCGAGCAGGAGTGGCCCCAGCACCGAGAGGTCACCGCCTGTTCAGCGCGTCGGCCGTTGCCAACACGCGGGCGTCCTCGGCGACGACGTGCCGGGCCCGGGGCGAGTCGCGCACCTGCTCGGCAGTGGCGTCGCGTAGCGCGCGCAGGCCGAGCGCCTCGGCGACCGCCTCGCATTCGGCCCGGCGGGTCGCGTACTCGGAGCCGACCAGGGTGCGGGGCATGCCGCAGTGCACCACCAGCACCGCGATCGACGACGGGATCGCTACCGGCGTGATCTCGGTGGTGCGGCAGTCGATGAGGAGGGCATGGCCGGCCCGGCCGAACAACGACGCCAACTGGTCCATGAGACCCCCGGGCACGCCGCTGGCCAGGGTCTCGGCGGCCGATGCGGCGCGGGCGGCGTCGACCCGGTCGAGGCGCTCGCCCCCGAGCGCGAGCGTGAGCGCCACCGCGAGCGCGGAGCTCGACGAGAGCCCTGATCCCACCGGCACCGTGGTGTCGATCTCGAGGTGCGCGGGAGCGACGCGGCCGCCATGCTCGCTCAGCCCGCGGATCGCGCCGGCGACGAACCGCCCCCACGACGGCTCGACCGTTCCGGGCTCGGTCGTGCCGTCGACGGCCACGACGACGTCGCCCGCGAGTTGACGGGAGGTGGCGCTGACCGATGTGCCGCCGGTTGGCGTGACCCGCACCGTGCAGGCGCGGTCGATGGCGAGGGGCAGGACGAAGCCCTCGTTGTAGTCGGTGTGGTCGCCCATCAGGTTCACCCGCCCGGGGGCGACGTAGGTGCGGGTGCGGGTCGAGCTCACGGACGACGACGATATGCCTGAGCGCCCGCTGAACGGAGACGACTCTGACTTCACTGTCGGCCGCGGAGCGTCGATACTGGTGGCATGAGTCGATTCCAGACCTCGTGGGAGATCGCCAAGCGTTCGTGGGCGGTCCTTCGCTCCGACAAGACCCTCGCCTGGTTCCCCGTGCTGTCGGCGCTCGGGTCACTGCTCGTGATCGGAGTGCTCGGCGGCCTGTTCTGGGCCGCCGGCATCGACAGCTCCTCCAACGGCAACTCGCTCCAGCCGATCGGCTACGTGCTGATCGTCGTCGCCTACCTGGCGCTGGCGATGGTGCAGACGTACTTCCTCGCCGGCCTGGTCGCCGGCGCCGACCAGAGTCTGCGCGGTCAGAGCACCACGCTGAAAGGCGCGCTCGACGTCGCCAACTCGCGGCTGCACCGGCTGCTGCCGTGGGCCATCGTCACGGCGACCGTCACCATGATCCTCCAGGCGATCGAGGAGCGCTTCGGCCTCATCGGCACCATCGTCGCCCGGCTCGTGGGCCTGGCGTGGAACCTCGTGACCTTCCTGGTGGTCCCGATCCTCGTGCTCGAGGACCTCGGCGTGGGCGACGCGCTGAAGCGCTCGAAGGATCTGTTCAAGAAGACGTGGGGCGAGAACGTGATCGGGCAGTTCGGTCTCGGCGCGGTCGGCTTCCTCGCCATGCTCCCCGGCCTGCTCCTGATCGGCGTGGGCGTCGCGGCCGGTACCGTCGGCATCGTCGTGCTGGGCACCCTCGGCGTCGCCTGGCTGATCGCGTCGGCAGTGGTCGTCTCGGCGCTGAGCGGCATCTACCGCACCGCGCTCTACCACTACGCCGCGAACGGGCAGGTGCCGGGCGAGTTCTCCGGCATCGACTTCGGCCAGGCGTTCCGGCATCGCGGTGATCGCGGCAACCGCGGTGGTTTCTTCGGGGGTCCCTCGAACAATTACGTGCACCAACGTGCGCCATAAGGTGGCGCGGTGATCGAGATCGAGATGCTCCCGCAGTTGCGCGACCCGGTGATGGTCGTCGCGCTCGCGGGGTGGGTCGACGCCGGGCTGGCCGGGAGCGGCACCGTGGCGTTCCTGCAGGAGCAGCTGGAAGCGGCGCGCACGTTCGCCCGGCTCGACCTCAGCGATCTCATGGATCTCCAGCAGACCCGGCCCACGGTCCACCTGGTCGACGGCGTGTCGCGCGAGATCACGTGGCCCGAGATCACGCTCAGCGCAGGACGGCTCGACCGCGACGTCGTCCTGTGCGTCGGGCCCGAACCCTCGTTGCGTTGGCGCACCGTCCTCGGCGAGCTCGTCGACCTCGCGCAGCGCCTCGGCGTGACCGCCGCGTTCACGGTGGGGGGCATCCCGGCGATGGTGTCGCACCGCCGTCCCATGAGCGTGCTCGCCACCGGCACCGACGACGACCTCGTGGCCCGCGCCGGTGCGTGGCGCCAGGACTACACCGGCCCCACCGGCGCGCAGAGCGTGATGCAGGTGATGCTCGGCGAGGCCGGCATCCCCACCGTTGCGCTGTGGGCGCAGGTGCCGCACTACCTCGCGGGCGGCGCGTCGCCTCCGGCGATCCTCGCCGTGCTCGAGCGGTTGCGCGACCTCGGCGGTTTCGCCGTCGACCTCGACGGCCTCGACCAGCAGGCCGACGCGTACTCGGAGCGCGTGGAGGAGGGGCTCGCCGATCGGCCCGACGTCGTCGAGATCATCAGCGCGATCGAGGCGGGCGAGGACGACATCGAGGTCGAGGAGTCGGAGCTCCCGAGCGGCGACGAGCTCGCGTCCGAGATCGAGCGCTTCCTCCGCGACCAGAGCTAGAACACTTGGGAGACCCGATGAGTGTGGTCAAGATCAACGCGATCACGGTGCCGAAGGAACGCGCCGGCGAGCTCGTCGCCCGGTTCGCGGCCCGCGCCGGTGAGGTGTCGAAGTCGCCGGGCTTCGAGGCCTTCGAGCTGCTGCAGCCCACCGACGACCGCGACACGTTCCTCGTGTACACGCGCTGGGCGTCGGAGGACGACTTCCAGAGCTGGATGAGCAGTGCTGCCTTCCAGCACGGGCACCAGGCCCACAACACGCAGGGTCCGGTGAGCACGCACAGCGACCTGTGGCAGTTCGACGTCGTGCAGCACGAGGAAGCGCCCAGCTCCTAGCGTCACCCTCCGTGTCGTCGCTCTTCCACTTCCACCAGATCTGGGGTTACGTCGCGATCGTCATGAACGCGATCGCGGGTCTGGTCGCACTGGCGGCCTGGCGGTGGAAGCAGCTGCGCGGCAAGTACGTCTGGATCTGCACGATCGTCGCCGAGTCGGCGCTGATGCTGCAGGTCCTCGTGGGCACGATCCTGGTCGCGAGCAAGGACTACGTGGCGCCGCGGTTCCACATGTTCTACGGGTTCGTCGCGTTCCTCACCGTCGGCATCGCGTACCAGTACCGTCGCCAGATGCGCGGTCGCCGCGAGATGTTCTACGGGTTGGTCGGCCTGTTCCTCATGGGGCTCGGCATCCGCGCCGTGCTGCAGGCGGGCTGACGTGGCCGCGCCGCGCACCCGGGTGCTTCTTCTGTTCGGGGGTCGGTCGGCCGAGCACGACGTGTCGCGCGTGACCGCGGTGGCCGTCGCCCGGGCGCTCGACCGCGAGCACTACGACGTGGTGCCCGTCGGCATCACCACCGAGGGCCGCTGGTTGCTCGCCGACTCGGCCCAGCGCGCCATCGCGGCGGGGTCGGCCGCGCTGCCGAGCGCGTTCGACGTCGACGGCGCGGTCGCGCCCGCGGTCGGCGCGCTCGCCGTCGACGTGGTGTTCCCGCTCCTCCACGGTCCCTACGGCGAGGACGGCACCGTGCAGGGGCTGCTCGAGCTGGCCGACCTGCCCTACGTGGGCTCCGGCGTCGTCGGCTCCGCGGTGGCCATGGACAAGGTGGCGATGAAGCGCATGTTCACCGCCGCCGGACTCCCGCACGCGCGCACGGTCGTCTTCCGCGACGGGCACGATCGCGCCGCGCTCGTCGCGCAGGTCGAGGCCGAGCTCGGGTACGCGTGCTTCGTGAAGCCGGCCAACCTCGGGTCCTCGGTGGGAGTCTCCAAGGCGCACGACCGCGCCGAGTTCGACGCGGCGTGCGATCTCGCGCTCTCGTACGACGAGTGGATCGTGGTGGAGGAGGCGATCGTCGGGCGCGAGATCGAGCTCGCGGTGCTCGGCGACGATCCGCCGACGGTGTCGGTCGCGGGTGAGATCGTGCCCGGCGCCGAGTTCTACTCCTACGCCGACAAGTACGAGGCCGACGACGCGCAGCTGCTCGTCCCCGCATCGCTCACGGACGAGCAGCTCGCCGACGCGCAGCTGCTGGCGTGCCGCGCGTTCGAGGCGTGCCGGTGCGAGGCCATGGCGCGCGTCGACCTTTTCCTGCGCGAGGACAACACGTTCCTCGTCAACGAGGTGAACACGATCCCCGGGTTCACCCCGATCTCGATGTACCCACGCCTGTGGGAAGCGACCGGCGTGCCCTACCCGGAGCTGCTCGACCGCCTCATCGAGCTCGCCCTCGCCCGCCATGCCCGCCGTGCCGCGAGGGCCGGCAAGCAGCGTTAGAGGTTGACGATGGGGCAGGTGAAGGTGCGGGTGATGCCGTCGACCTTCTGGATGGCCGACACCACCAGCTGGCCGAGCTCGTCGAGCGACGACGACTCCGCCTTCACGATCACGTCGTAGGGTCCCGCCACGTTGTCGGCCGCCACCACGCCAGAGATGTCACGTGCTGCCCGCGCGACCTTCTCGGCTCGCCCGACCTCGGTCTGGATCAGCACGTACGCGGTGACGCTCATGGGCGAACCCCCTGACTCGACGTCCAGGATTGGAGCGTAACGCCGTTCGCGCCGCTTCGTCTCGGTCGTCGCCGAGGAGGGTGGGTCATCGAGAAGCTCGTGCTCGCACCCGCGCAAGCGCGGAAGCGAGCGCCCACGCGCGAGCAGCGTCTCCGAAGGGGGGCTGTGACGCTGGGGCGGCGCCGCCTTCAGGCGAGGCGCGCTTCGAGCGCGTCGAGCTGCTCGAGCAGCTCGCGCGGGAGACGCTCACCGAAGCCGGCGAAGTACTCACGGATGCCGGGGAGCTCGGCGCGCCAGGCGTCGTCGTCGACCGCGAGTGCGGCGGCGACGTCGTCGGCGCTCACGTCGAGGCCCTGGAGCTCGAGGTCGGCGGGTGTGGGCACCACGCCGATGGCGGTGTCGGCGCCGGACGCCTCGCCGTCGAGGCGACGGCAGATCCACTCGAGCACGCGCGAGTTCTCACCGAAGCCGGGCCACAGGAAGCGGCCGTCGGCGTCCTTGCGGAACCAGTTGACGCCGTAGATCGCCGGCAGCGACGCCTCGTCGGTGCGCTGGGCCATGCTCAGCCAGTGGCCGAAGTAGTCGGCCATGTTGTAGCCGCAGAACGGCAGCATCGCGAACGGGTCGCGGCGCAGCTCGCCGAGCGCACCGGTGGCGGCGGCCGTCTTCTCCGAGCCCATGGTGGCGGCGACGAGCACGCCGTGCTGCCAGGAGTGCGACTCGAACACCAGCGGCACGGTGGTGGCGCGCCGGCCACCGAAGAGGAAGGCGGAGATGGGCACACCTTTCGGGTCTTCCCACTCTGGCGCGATCGACGGGCACTGCGACGCGGGCACGCAGAAGCGCGAGTTGGGATGCGCGGCCGGGCTGTCCGACGCGGGCGTCCACGACTGGCCCTTCCAGTCCGTGAGGTGCGCGGGAGGGTCGTCGGTGAGGTCCTCCCACCACACGTCGCCGTCGTCGGTGAGCGCGGTGTTGGTGAACACGGTGTTGGTGTCCATCGTGTGCAGCGCGTTCGGGTTCGACTTCTCGTTGGTGCCCGGCGCCACGCCGAAGAACCCGAACTCGGGGTTGATCGCGTGCAGGCGGCCCTCGTCACCGAACTTCATCCACGCGATGTCGTCGCCGACGGTCTCGACCGTCCACCCGGGCACGGTCGGGATGAGCATGGCGAGGTTGGTCTTGCCGCAGGCCGACGGGAAGGCGGCGGCGATGTACTTCACGCGGCCTTCGGGGCTCGTGATCTTGAGGATGAGCATGTGCTCGGCGAGCCAGCCCTCGTCGCGCGCGATCACCGACGCGATGCGCAGCGCGAAGCACTTCTTGCCGAGCAGCGCGTTGCCGCCGTACCCGGAGCCGAACGACCAGATCTCGCGCGTCTCGGGGAAGTGCACGATCCACTTCTCGTCCGCGTTGCACGGCCACGCCACGTCGGCCTGGCCCGGCTCGAGCGGCGCGCCGACCGAGTGGACGCAAGGCACGAAGTCGCCGTCGGCGCCGAGCACGTCGAGCGCGGCCTGACCGGCGCGGGTCATCGTGCGCATGCTCACCGCGACGTAGGGCGAGTCCGTGACCTCGACGCCGATGTAGGAGAGGGGCGAGCCGAGCGGGCCCATGCTGAAGGGCACCACGTACATGGTGCGCCCGCGCATGCAGCCGCGGTACAGCTCGTCGAGCTTGGCCCGCATCTCGGCCGGGGCCTTCCAGTTGTTGGTGGGACCGGCGTCGGCTTCGGCGGCCGAGCAGATGAACGTGCGGTCCTCGACCCGGGCGACGTCGCTCGGGTCGGAGTGCGCCCAGTAGGAGCCCGGGCGCTTGGCCGGGTCGAGCTCGGTGAACGTCCCCGATTCGATCAGCTGCTTGCACAGGAGCTCGTGCTCTTCGTTGGACCCGTCGAACCAGTGGACGTCGTCCGGCTGGCACAGCTCGACGAGCTCGTCGACCCACGCGAGCAGCCGGGCGTTCTGGGTAGGGGCCTGCACGAGCGCCACGTCGAGCTCCTCCAGGGAAAAAGGGGTGCCGAACACTCTACTGGCGCGCCTCGCGGCACCCCGAAATGGGCGACCCCGCCCGGGCGGGTCAGATCTGGGCGGTGGGGAGGCCCATGTCGACCTCGGAGCCGAACCGCACCCGGGTGGCGCGACCGTCGGCGTCGAGGTCGAAGTTGACCCGTTGGCCCTGGCGCAGCATGTGGAAGAGCGAGCCCACGAGCGCGTCGGACGCGATCGTGATCTCGGCGCGGTCGGCCTCGCTCACCACCACGCCTTCGCCCGAGATCGGGTCGAACATGCGGACGACGCCCTGCACGAGCAGACCTGCCTACGGCTTCTGCACCTTGCCCGCCTTGAGGCAGGAGGTGCACACGTGGAGCCGCTTGGGGGCGCCGTTCACGACCGCTCGGACCTTCTGCACGTTGGGGTTCCAGCGGCGCTTCGTGCGCCGGTGCGAGTGGCTGATGCGCATGCCGAACTGCGGCTTCTTGCCGCACACCTCGCAGACCGACGCCATGACGGGAACCTCGTGTGGAACGTGCTTGCGGAACGGATCGAACGGTCAAGGATAGCAGCGGGCCAGGTACCATCCCAGCCGTGACCGTCCTGGAGCAGCTGGCGCCGGGCGACCTGCGGCGGATCGTGTCCACCTACCGCGACGCGCTGCGTGCGCACCAGGAAGAGCTGAACGCGCTCAACGTCTACCCGGTGCCCGACGGCGACACCGGCACCAACATGGCCCTCACCCTGGAGTCCGTCGTCGGCGAACTGGATGCCAGCGTGGATGCCGGCGGTTCGCCGGCACTGGAGCCGGCCATGGAGGACGTGTGCGAGGCGATCCGCCACGGGTCGCTGATGGGCGCACGTGGCAATTCCGGGGTCATCCTCTCGCAGATCCTGCGCGGCCTGGCCGACACCTTCTCGCCGCTCGAGGTGGTGTCGGGAGCCGACGTCACCGCCGGGCTCCGGCGCGCCACCGACGCCGCCTACGAGGCGGTGCTGCGGCCGGTCGAGGGCACGATCCTCACCGTCGTGCGGAGCGCGGCCGAGTCGATGGAGCGGGCCGTGAGCGAGGGCGAGACCACGCTGAGCGGCGTGCTCGAACGCGCCGCCGCCGCGGCGCGCGAGGCCGTCGCCGGCACGCCCGACCTGCTGCCGGTGCTGCGCGAGGCGGGCGTGGTCGACGCCGGCGGCCGCGGCTTCGAGCTCCTGCTCGCCGCGTGTCTCCACGTCGTCGCCGGTCGTCCGCTCCCGGCGGCGGAAGAGGTGCACAGCAACGTGGCGGTCGGCGAGCACGTCGGTCACCGCGCCGCCGGAGACGACGGGGGAGTCGGAGATCTCCGCTACGAGGTGATGTTCTTCCTCGACGCTCCCGACGCGCGGATCGACGGCTTCAAGGCCGCGTGGGGCGACCTCGGCGACTCGATCGTGGTCGTCGGCGGCGACGGCCTCTGGAACTGCCACGTCCACACCGATGACATCGGCGGTGCCATCGAGGCCGGCATTTCGGTGGGGCGGCCGCGCGACATCCGCGTCACCGACCTGCTCGAGCAGGTGGCCGACCGCGAGGAGGAGACCTGGGTCCGCGAGCAGGTGGCGGACCACACGGCGGGCGGAGTGCCGATCACGCCGGTCACCACCGCGGTCGTCGCGGTGGCCGTGGGCGACGGGCTGCGCGAGCTGCTCCGGAGCCTCGGTGTGCAGCAGGTCGTCGCCGGCGGGCAGTCGATGAACCCGTCGACCGCGCAGATCCTCGAGGCGGTCGACGCCTGCCTCGCCGACGGCGTCATCGTGTTGCCGAACAACAAGAACATCGTGCCGGTCGCCCAGCAGGTCCCGGACCTCACCGACTTGCCGGTGGCGGTGGTGCCGACCGCGGCGGTGGTCGAGGCGCTCGGGGCGCTGGTCGCCTACGACCCGGCCGCGCCGCTCGACGACAACCAGGCCGCCATGGCGGAAGCCTCGGCGCGGGTGCGCGCCGGCGAGGTCACCCAAGCGGTGCGCGACAGCGTCGCCGAGTGTGGTCCGATCGCCAACGGCGACTGGATCGCCATCACGCGCGACGGCATCCACGTCGCGGTGAAGTCGGCGGTCGACGCCGCGGTCGCGCTGGTCGACGTGCTCGTCGACGACGACGCCGAACTGGTCACCGTCATCGTGGGCGAGGACGCCGACGCCGACGACACCGCGCGTCTCGCGGAGCATCTGGCGGAGATGCACCCCGACGTCGAGGTCGAGGTGCACCGCGGCGACCAGCCCCTCTACCCGTACCTCATCGGCGTCGAGTAGTCCGAGGAGAGGTGGCCGGCCTCACGCTGCGCGAGCTCGACTCCCATCGCGTCACCGAGCTGCGCGCGGTCGGCGACAAGCTCCGTGCCGGACTCGACGACATGGGCATCGAGACGGTGCTCGACCTCCTCGAGCACTACCCCCGTCGCTACCTCGACCGTACCGAGCGGGCCGAGATCCACGAGCTCGAACTTGGGCAGGAGGCGACGATCGACGGCCAGGTGCAGAGCATGCACGGTCACCGCACGCGCGACGGCAAGCGCACCATCGTGAACGGGAGGATCTACGACGGGACCGGGCTGCTCGAGATCGTGTTCTTCAACCAGGCGTGGCGCGAGCGCCAGTTGAAGGTCGGAACGCAGGTCTCGGTGTTCGGGAAGGTCGAGAGCTATCGCGGGAAGCGGCAGATGACCAACCCCGTCGTCGACGTGCTCGCGGACCCCGAGGCGACGTCCGACGTGACCGGCACCATCGTCCCCGTCTATCCGCAGTCGGGGAAGGCCGAGGTGCACACGTGGCAGCTCCGACGTGCGGTCGCGACGTCCCTGCAGCGCACTGAAGCGCGCGGCTTCGCGGATCCGCTCGACGCGGGGTTGCGCACGCAGCACGACCTCGTGGATCGCGGTCGCGCGTACAACGACATCCACCGTCCGGCGACGATCGCCGACAAGAACGCGGCGGCGCAGCGCCTGAAGTTCGACGAGTTCCTGCGCATGCAGCTCGCGCTCGTCGCCCGCAAGCGCGCCCTGGCCGCGGAGGCCACCGGCATCGCGCACGTGATCGACGGCGCGCTCGTGCGCGCGTTCCACGCCGCGCTCCCGTTCCCGCTGACCGACGACCAGTCCGCCGCGATCGCGCAGATCGCCGACGACATGGCCAAGCCCACGCCGATGCACCGCTTGCTGCAGGGCGAGGTCGGTTCCGGCAAGACCGTCGTCGCGCTCACCGCGCTCCTCACGGCGGTGCAGGGCGGGTACCAGGGCGCGTTCATGGCGCCCACCGAGGTGCTCGCCGAGCAGCACGAGCTCACCATGCGCGCACTGCTCGGTGAGCTGTCGGTGGTCGAGGAGGGGTCCTTGCTCGGGGAACGGCCCGTCGGTGTGGCGCTGCTGACCAACCGCACGCCCGCGGCCGAGCGGCGGCGCATCGCCGACGGCCTGCTCGCCGGCACCGTCGACATCCTGGTGGGGACGCACGCGCTCATCTACGGCGGGGTGGAGTTCGCCAACCTGGGCGTCGCCGTCGTCGACGAGCAGCATCGCTTCGGAGTGGAGCAGCGCGACCTGCTGCGCGCCAAGGGCGACTCGCCCGACGTGCTCGTGATGACGGCGACGCCGATTCCTCGCACCGCGGCGATGCTCATCTACGGCGACCTCGACAAGACCGAGCTGCGCCACCTGCCTGCGGGGCGCTCGCCGATCGAGACGATGGTGGTCGGCGGCGGGCCGCTCGAACGGGTCGGTGTGTACGAGCAGGTGCGGTCGCAGGTCGCCGAGGGGCGTCAGGCCTACGTGGTGTGTCCGCTGGTCGAGGGGTCCGACAAGCTCGAGGCGCGCGCCGCGACCGAGGAGTTCGAGCGCCTGCGCGCCGAGGAGCTCGCCGGTCTGCGCTTGGGTCTGTTGCACGGGCAGATGCCGGCGGCCGAGAAGGAGGCTGCGATGCGCGCGTTCCGCGAGCACGAAACAGACGTGCTCGTGGCCACAACCGTGATCGAGGTGGGCGTCGACGTGCCCAACGCGACCGTCATGGTCGTGGAGGACGCCGACCGCTTCGGCCTCTTGCAGCTCCACCAGCTCCGCGGCCGCATCGGTCGCGGCAAGCACCGCTCCTACTGCTACCTGCTCGCGGAGCCGACGACGCCCCAGGGCGAGGCGCGCATGCAGGCGATGACCGAGTCGGGAGACGGCTTCGATCTGGCCGAGCGCGACCTCGCGATCCGCGGCGCGGGCGAGGTGTTCGGCGAGCGTCAGGCGGGGTGGACCGACCTGAAGCTCGGGCGGCTCCCGCAGGACGAGCCGATCGTGTTCGAGGCGCGCGGTGTGGCCGAGCAGATCCTCGACGCCGACCCCGACCTCGAGCAGCACGCCCAGCTGCGCGAAGAGGTGCAGGACCTGCTCGGCGACGCCGTCGACTTCCTGTTCAAGAGCTGATGGTCCTACGCGTCATCGCGGGATCGGCAGGCGGGCGCAAGCTCGTCGCGCCGAAGGGTGGCGCGCGGCCGACGACCGACCGGCTGAAGGAGGCGCTGTTCTCGATGCTGGGCCCGCCGCGCGTCCTCGACGCCACCGTGCTCGACCTCTACACGGGTAGTGGCGCACTCGCCGTCGAGGCGCTTTCCCGCGGCGCGGCGCGGGCGGTGCTCGTCGACCGCGATGCGGCGGCGGAGGCCGCGGTCCGCGCCAACCTCGAGACCACCGGGTTCGAGGCCGTGGCCCGGTTCCAGCGGTCGGCCGTCGCCAGCTTCCTCGCCGCCGCCGTTCCGGAAGCGCCGTTCGACCTGGTGCTCCTCGACCCGCCCTACGACACGCCGGCGGTCGAGATCACCGCGGTGCTGGCGGCGTTGCACGCCGGCGGGTTGGTGGCGCCCGGAGGGACGGTCGTGGTGGAGCGGCCGAAGGCGGGGGAGTCGATCGCCGTGCCCGAGACGTGGGGGATCGAGAAGGAGCGGGCCTACGGCGATACGCTCCTGGTCGTCGCGCACGCCGGCTGAACCGCGCCCCGCTGTCCCTCAGGAGCAACAGGAGCAACCGAGTGGCCACCGCTCTCTGCCCGGGCTCGTTCGATCCCGTCACCCACGGACACCTCGACATCATCGAGCGGACCGCGCGCCACTTCGACGACGTCATCGTGGCGGTCATCCGCAACCCGCAGAAGACGGCGTCGCTGTTCACGCTCGAGGAGCGGCAGGAGATGCTGGCCGAGGAGATCAGCCACCTCGGGAACGTGCGCATCCTGTTCTTCAAGGGGTTGCTGGTGGAGTTCGCGAAGCAGCACGGCGCCGAGGCCATCGTGAAGGGCCTGCGCGCCGTCTCCGACTTCGACTACGAGCTGCAGATGGCGCAGATGAACCAGCAGCTCTCGGGCATCGACACGTTCTTCATCTCCACCAGCCCGCAGTACTCCTTCCTCTCGTCGAGCCTCGTACGAGAGGTGGCACGGTTCGGCGGTGACGTCTCGAGCATGGTTCCGCCGAAGGTCGCGAAGCGGCTCACGGAACGCTGGGCCGAGATCTCGGCCGCAGAAGCCGACCGATCGTGAGGGAGCGTCGTGAGGCGCGTATCCCGCCGAGCAGCGAGCGGGGCCCAGCTCGCCGCACTTGGAGCAGCCGCCGTAGGCGCCAGGAGCGGGAGAGATGAGCGATCAGCAGGCGTACGACCTCGAGACGATCCTGCGCGAGCTGCGCGACATCATCGACACCGCGCGCACCATGCCGATGTCGGCGTCGGTGCTCGTGAACCGGGAGGAGACCCTCGAGCTCATCGACGAGGCGCTCGGGTCGATGCCCGAGGAGCTGCGCCACGCCCGCTGGCTCATCAAGGAGCGCGAGGAATACCTCGTGCAGGCCCGCCGCGACGCCGAGGACATCGTCGAGGCCGGTCGGGTCCAGGCGGAGCGCATGGTGGAGCGCACCGAGGTGGCGCGTGAGGCCCGACGGGTCGCGCAGCAGGTGATCGCGCAGGCCGAGGCCGACAGCCGCCGGCTGCGCCACGAGGCGGAGGACTACATCGACCAGAAGCTCGCCGCGTTCGAGGTGGTGCTCGAGCGCACCATGGCGACGGTGATGAAGGGGCGCGAGCAACTGCAGGCCGTGGTCGAGCCCCTGCCGAGCGAGCTTCCGGACGACCACACCGGGCTGGAGTCGATGTACGACGACGAGTCCGCGGTGTTCGACCAGGACGGCGAGCAGTAACGCTCGGTTTTCATCCATTCGCGCAGAAGGCGACGTCCGTCCGGCCGAATTGGCCGACTGCTATCCTGGCGCACCGGCCGGACGCGGCCGACGACCCTCTCCACCAGGGGTTTCAAGCCCCGGATCCCGTGCTTCCAGGCCGAACCATGAGTGCACTCACCATCGACGTCGCCGACCTCCTGACTCACCCCGGCGCGCGCCGTCCGCTGCACCTGGAGGCGGCGCTCGCCGACCTCGGTACCCCGGTGGCCCGCATCGTGGAGCCCGTGCGTCTCGACCTCGTCCTCGAGCGCGTGCCCGATGGCATCGTCGCCCGCGGCGAGCTCCACGCGCACTGGGAGGGCGAGTGCAGCACGTGCCTGCGGGAGGTCGCCGCCGACCTCGCCGTCGGCGTCGCCGAGCTCTACGAGCCGCACCCGCTCGAGGGCGACACCTACCCGATCGAGGGCCACGTGCTCGACCTCGAGCAGCTCGTGCGCGACGCGCTGGTGCTGGAGCTGCCGCTCGCACCGGCCTGCGAGCGCGACGACTGCACCCCGGCGGAGGCGCGCGGCGTGCTCGTCGGTGCCGACGAACGTTCCGCGGAAGAGCACCCCGCCGACCCGCGGTGGGCAGTCCTCTCCGAGCTCGACCTCTGACCGACAGCAAGCAGGAGCATCCCGATGGCAGTCCCGAAGCGCAAGACCCCCCGGGCGAAGACGCGTCAGCGACGCGCCTCCAACTGGAAGTTGGCCGCGCCCGCCCGTTCCACCTGCCCCAACTGCGGTGCCGTGAAGCAGCCCCACATCGTGTGCGGCAATTGCGGCTGGTACGGCGGCCGCCAAGTCATCGACGTCGAGTAGCACGCCGGTGCCCATCACCGTGGCCGTCGACGCGATGGGGGGCGACCTCGCCCCCGCGGAGATCGTCGCGGGCGCGGTGCTGGCTGCCGAAGAGCTCGGGGCGCGGGTCCTGCTCGTCGGCATCGAGGACGCGATCGCACCGCTGCTGCCTGCGGGTGTGAGCGCCGTCGAGGTGGTGCACGCGTCCGAGGTGGTGGCGATGCACGACCCGCCGGCCGCGGTGCGCACGCGCAAGGACGCATCGATCGTCGTCGCCGCCGAGCTCGTGCGCGACGGCAAAGCCGACGCGATGACGAGCGCCGGCAACACCGGCGCGGCGATGGCGGCCGCGCTGCTGCGGATGGGTCGCATCAAGGGCGCGGCGCGCCCGGCGATCGCGGTGCCGATCCCGGTGCCGGGCCGCGCTCCGCAGATCCTCGTCGACGGCGGTGCCACCGTCGACTGCACCGCCGAGTGGCTCCGACAGTTCGCGGTGATGGGGCGCGAGTACGCCCGCATCCACCTCGGCGTCGACGAGCCCCGCGTCGGGCTGCTGTCGAACGGCGAGGAGCCCGGGAAGGGCGACGACCTGCGCAAGCAGGTCTACCCGATGCTCGCGTCCCTGCCCGGCTTCGTGGGCAACGTCGAGGGCCGCGACTTCATGCACGACACCGTCGACGTGATCGTCACCGACGGCTTCACCGGCAACATCGCGCTGAAGACGGTCGAAGGCGCGATTCGTGGGACGGCCCGCCTCGTGTTCGACACGCTGATGTCCACCCCCGAGCTGCAGCAGGCGTCCGAGGTCGTGATGCCGGCGCTGCTCGAGCAAGCCGACACGCTCAACCCCGATACCGAGGGCGGATGCGTCTTGCTCGGCGTCAACGGCATCTGCGTGATTGCGCACGGGTCGTCGAATGCGCGCGCCATGCGCAACTCCGTGCGGCGGGCGAAGGAATGTGTCGAGGCGAAGGTCGTCGATCGCATGAAGGGAGCCATCGCCGATGCCGGCTGAGACTCACGTCGAGCAGAGCCCGATCGGTCCTGACGACGTGTTCCGCGTGATCCGCGAGCGCCTCGCCGAGATCCTCGAGATCGACGAGGATCGCATCACGATGGACTCCGACTTCGCCGCCGACCTCGACGCCGATTCGCTCGCGCTCATCGAGCTGGTCGAGGCGCTCGAGGAGGAGCTGGGGGAGCGCACGGTGGGCTTCAGCATCGACGACGAAGACCTCGGCGACCTGAAGACGGTGCGCGACGCGGTCGACTACGTCGTCCACCGCTTGAGCACGGGGACCAACCAGTAGATGGAGACGCAGTGGAGGCGTGGCCGGATGGCCGGGACGTCGCAACGAAGTCGACCAATCTGATGGCCGCTCGGGGGGGCGGTGCCGTGGACCCGGCACTCGATGCTCGGCTGCAGCTCGCGCTGGGCCGGACGTTCGTCGACCACGAGCTCCTCGACCGCGCACTCACGCACCGCTCGTACTGCGCGGAGCAGGGGATCGAGGAGTCGAACGAGCGGCTCGAATTTCTCGGCGACTCTGTGCTCGGTCTGATCGTCACCCGCTTCGCCTACGAGGAGTATCCGCAGCTCCCCGAGGGCGAGCTGGCGAAGCTGCGCGCGTCGGTGGTGAGCGCCGGCACGCTCTGCGAGGTCGCGCAGGAGCTCGACCTCGGCCCGTCGCTGCGCCTCGGCAAGGGCGAGGACGCGTCCGGTGGACGCGCCAAGCCGTCGATCCTCGCCGACGCGATGGAAGCGGTCATCGCCGCGGTCTACCTCGACGGCGGGCTCGATCCCGCCACGCGGCTGGTGCTCTCGTTGCTCGAGGGCCGCATCCGGGAGCAGGCGGCCGGCCCGGGAGGCCAGGACTACAAGACGCGGCTGCAGGAGCTCGCGGCCCGACGGTGCGACCAGTTGCCCCGCTACCAGGTCCGTCACGAGGGTCCCGACCACTCGAAGCGCTTCTTCGCCGCGGTGTACCTCCGCGACGAGGAGTACGGCGCCGGTGAGGGACGCTCGAAGAAGGCGGCCGAGCAGGCGGCGGCGCGGATCGCGTGGGAGCGGTTGCAGGGCGAGGCGATCGGCGCCTCCCCCGACCGGGGGGACCGTATCGGGGTGGGAGATGCCTGAGCTGCCGGAGGTGGAGGTCGTACGACGTGACCTCGACCGTGAGGTCGTTGGCAAGAAGATCAAGGCGGTGGACGTCGACGGCATGCGGTCCGTGCGCCGTCACCACAACCGCAAGCAGTTCACCAGTCGACTCGTCGATCACAAGATCACCGGCGTCGAGCGGCGCGGCAAGTACCTGCTCCTCCGGCTCGACGGCGACGACGTGCTGGTCGTGCACCTCGGGATGTCGGGTCAGCTGATCCGGGCCAAGAGCTCTCGGGAGGCGACGGCGAAGCACACGCACGTCGTCATCACGTTCACGCAGGGCGGACAGCTGCGCTTCGTCGATCCGCGCACGTTCGGCGAGATGTTCGTGACCGAGGCCGACACCGTCGAGAAGGACGTCACCGAGCTCGCGCACCTCGGGCTCGATCCACTCGAAACCGCGCTGTCGTGGGAGTACTTCGGGCAGATGCTCGCGCAGCGCCACGCGAAGCTGAAGCCGCTGCTGATGGACCAGAAGTTCATCGCCGGCATCGGCAACATCTACAGCGACGAGATCCTCTGGGGCGCCGGCCTCCGGTGGGACCGCATGAGCGATTCGCTCACGTCGGAGGAGGTCCGGCGGCTCTACCGGTCGATGATGGAGACGCTCCAGGAGGCCGTGAAGCACCGCGGGTCCTCGCTCGCCGACGAGCAATACGTCGACCTGTTCGGGCGCCCGGGCGAGTTCCAGCACTTCCACAACGTGTACGCGCGCGAGGGGGAGTCCTGTCCCCGGTGCCGGCACCCGGTCGTGCGGGAGCGCGTCTCCGGGCGTTCGACCTTCTACTGCTCCGCGTGTCAGGTCTGACCGCAGAGGTCGACGCACCCGCCGCGGCTCGGTGGACGGGTCGAACGTGCGGAGTCCGGTTGCCGCGAGAGCGTGCGGAGCGCTCGCTACGATCCCGCGAGACCACCACCCATCCGCGCCCAGTCGCCGAGTCCTGTCGGAGCCGCCCACGTGTTCCTCAAGTCACTGACGCTCCGGGGCTTCAAGTCGTTTGCCGACAAGACGGTCCTGGAGTTCGAACCGGGCGTGACGGTGGTGGTCGGGCCCAACGGTTCGGGGAAGTCGAACCTCGTCGACGCCGTCGCGTGGGTGCTGGGCGCCCAGGGGCCGCGCACCTTGCGCGGCGGGAAGATGGACGACGTCATCTTCGCCGGCACGCCCGACCGACCCGCGCTCGGACGCGCGGAGGTGTCGCTCTGCATCGACAACAGCGCCGGGTTGTTGCCGATCGAGTTCAGCGAGGTGACGATCACCCGCACGCTGTTCCGCGCCGGCGATTCCGAGTACCAGATCAACGGGGCTCCCTGCCGGCTCCTCGACATCCAGGAGCTGCTCTCGGACTCCGGCATCGGCCGGCAGCAACACGTGATCGTGGGGCAGGGTCAGCTCGACGCGGTGCTCAACTCCCGGCCCGAAGACCGTCGCGCGGTCGTCGAAGAAGCGGCCGGCATCCTCAAGTTCCGCAAGCGGCGCGAGCGTGCCGAGCGCCGCCTCGAAGCCACCGAAGGCAACCTGATCCGGCTGAACGACCTCCTGCGTGAGGTGCGCCGCCAGCTCACGCCGCTGCAGCGTCAGGCCGACGCGGCGCGCCGCCACGGTGGGTTGGTCGAGGAGCTGCACGCCATCCGCATCCACCTCGCCGGCCACGAGATCGCCGGGCTCCAGGCCAAGGGCGAACGCCTGCGCGACCAGGGCGTCGACCTCTCCGGGCGCGAAGACGCGGTACGGGCGCGCCTGCGCGACCTCGACGTTGGCGTGCTCGACGCCGAGCACGCCCTCACTGCCGCCGGCCACGGCGATCTGGCCGACGCCCTCACCCGCATCGAGGCGCTGCGCGCTCGCGTGTCGGGGTTCGCGGCCCTGGTCGACGAGAAGCAGCGTGGGCTCCTGCGGGAGCTCGCCTCGGTGGCCGACGAGGGCGTGTTCGAGACGCTCGTCGCCGACGCCGCCGAGTTGCGTCGTCAGCTCGACGAGCTCGGCGCGTTGGGCGCCGGACTCGGCGAGGAGCGCGCCGCGATCGAGCGCGCCGAGTACGACCTCTCGGCCGCGCAGCGCGCGTTCGCCGACACACCGCAGCCCGAGACCAACGCCGACGACCTCCGCACCGTGCAACGTGACCTCGAGACGCGCCGGCAGGCGTTGGCGCGCATCGACGCCGAGCTCACACGGGCGGCGGCGCGACTGGACTCGGGCACCGCCCGGCTCGGAGCGCTGAACGCCGAGCACGACGAGCTCAGCGCGATCGAGGAACAGGTCCGCGAGTCGTTGCCCGCGCTGCGGGCCGCAGCGGCAGCCGCCCGCGACGCGGTCGCGCGAACCACCGAGGCGCGCGGGATCGCCGACGACGCGCTGCGAGCCGCCGACGCCGACGTCGCGCGTTGGCACGCACGCGCAGAGACGTTGGCGACCGCGCTCGACGCCGCCCGCGACGCGTCGGCCGCCGCCGCGCTCGACGGCGTTCCCGGAGTTGTCGGACCGCTCGTCGACCATCTCGAGATCGACGGGGCCGTGGAGGCGGCGGTCCACGCGGTCCTCGGCGACGCGTTGCGGGGTCTCGTCGTCGACGGGCCCGACTCCGCCCGCCGAGCACTCACGAGGCTCGCGGCCGGCGACACCGGCGCGGTGCTCGTGGTCGCCGACGCGGCCGGACTGTCGGGCGCGCCTCCAGTCGACACCCCGAGCGTGGCCGGAACCCGTCCGCTCGCCCACTGCGTGCGCAGCTCGGTGCCCGGCCTGACCGCAGCCGTGGCGCGTCTCCTCGACGGCGCGGTGCTCGTCGAGGGCGGCTGGTCGCGTGCGCTGGATCTCGTGGTGCGCGAGCCGTCGATCGCCTTCGTCACCACCGACGGCGACCGATTCGGTGGGCGCGGGTCCTGGCGCCTCGGAGGCGACACGCTCGCCGCCACTCGCGCCGCGCTCGATGACGCGCGTGCACGCGCGGACGAAGCCGAAGAGGCGCGGGCGGCTGTCAGCGAGAACCTCGACGCGGCGCGCACCGAGCTCGACGCCCGGCGCCGCGACGAAGCCGCCGCCGCCGAGGCGGAACGCCGGGCCGTCCACGAGCTCGACCGCACCGAGCAGGCGCGAGCGCGAGTGCACGCTGAGCGCGCCCAGCGAGAAGTCGAGCTCGCGGCGGTGACGGCCGAGCAGCAGGCCCTTCAGACCCAGCGGGCCACCGACGTCGACGGCATCGCGGCGCTCGAGGTGCGCATCCCCGGGCTCGAGGGCGAAGTCGCCGAAGCCCAGTCGCTGTTCGAGGCCCGTTCGCTGGTGCAGCTCGACCTCGACGAACGCGCAACCACCGTCGGTGCCCAGCGGCGCGACGTCGACGTCCGCGACGCGCAGCTCGCGGAACGGCGCCGGGTGCTCGAGCACCGACTCACCGAGGTCGACGACCGTCTCGCCCGCGACCCCGACCGTCGGGCCGAGGCCGAGCGCCACCGGGTCGCCCTCGAGCTGCGAGGCCTCGGCTACCGCGAGGTGGGCGCGCGCCTGCACGAGCTCACCGCCCGCATCGACTCGCTACTCGACCGCTGGCGCACCGCCCGGCGCGCGGAGGCCGAACGAGCCGCCGCGGCCAGCGATCAGCTCCAGCAGCTGCGCAGGACGCGCGGCCAGGCCGAACAGCAGCTGCTCGAGGTGCGCGAGCTCCGGCAACGGCGCGACGTCGACGAAGCCGAGACCCGCCTGCGGCTCGAGACCGCGGTCGAGCGCTTGCGCGCCGACTACGACGTCGAACCCGCGGTCGCGCTCGACGCGCCGGCTCCCGAGGTGCCTGCCGGCACCACGCTTGCCGGCCGCGCACGCGACCTCGACCGCGAGCTGCGGCTCATGGGGCCGATCAACCCGCTCGCGCTCGAAGAGCACGATGCGCTGCTCGAACGCCACGAGTTCCTCCAGGGACAACTCGAAGACGTGAAGGCGAGCCGGCGCGAGCTCAACCGTGTCATCCGCGCCGTCGACCACGAGATCGTCTCGATCTTCGCCGACGCGTTCGACGACGTGAGCCGCAACTTCACCGATCTCTTCTCGACGTTGTTCCCGGGTGGTGGCGGCAAGCTGTTCCTCACCGACCCCGACGACCTGCTCAACACCGGCATCGAGATGGAAGCGCGTCCGTCGGGCAAGAACGTGCGCCGCCTCTCGCTGCTCTCGGGTGGTGAGCGTTCGCTGAGTGCGCTGGCCTTCCTGTTCAGCGTGTTCCGCGCCCGGCCGTCGCCCTTCTACCTGATGGACGAGGTCGAGGCCGCGCTCGACGACGTGAACCTCCACCGGTTCCTCGACCTCATCCACGAGTTCCGGGACGAGGCGCAACTGCTCGTGGTGTCCCACCAGAAACGCACGATGGAGGCGGCGGACAGCCTCTACGGCGTCTCGATGCCACCCGGCGGTTCGAGCCGCGTCGTGAGCCAGCGCGTGAACGACGACCTGCCGGTGGCCTGACCGGAACCATGCTGTGGCGATGATCCCGGCGTTCGTGCTCGCGGCGTCGGCATCCGACCCGGGACTCGTCAACGCGTGCGGCCCGAAGGGCGACCAGTCGTGGCTGTGTTCGAGCGTCTACCGGATCACCGGCGACTCCAACGCGGCCGACGTCGCCGACGCGTTGTCGAAGCCGATCCGCATCGTCGTGGTGTTGGTGTCGGCGTGGATCCTCGTGCGCGTCACGCGCGTCCTTACTCGTCGGCTGGTCAAGCACATGAGCGGCGGGGTGGAGAAGTTGGCGTCGATGCGCGCGGTGTCGTTCGTCGACACCGGCCCGATGCCACAGGCGCGCCGCACGCAGCGGGCGGAGACCATCGGCGCGGTGGTGCGCAGCATCGTGAGCATCACGATCTGGTCGATCGCGGTCCTGACCGTGCTGGAGATCCTCGGCGTGAACCTCGGGCCGCTGATCGCGGGCGCGGGCATCGCCGGCGTGGCGCTCGGCTTCGGCGCGCAGTCACTGGTGAAGGACTTCCTCACCGGCATGTTCATGCTCATGGAAGACCAGTACGGGGTCGGTGACGTCATCGACGTGGGCGTCGCCACCGGCACCGTCGAAGGGGTGAGCCTGCGCACGACGCGACTGCGTGACGTCGACGGGGTGGTCTGGCACGTCCCGAACGGCACCATCGCGCGGGTCGGCAACAAGTCGCAGCAGTGGTCGCGTGCGGTGGTCGACGTCCCGGTGACGTTCCAGGCCGACACCGGCGCCGCCACCGAGGTGATCCGCGGTGTGGCGGAGCAGGTGTGGCACGACCCTGACTACTCGTCGACGATCATCGCGGAGCCGAGCGTGCTCGGGGTCGAGTCGCTCGAGCCGGGGCGCGTCGTGATCCGGGTCGTCGTGCGCACCCGCCCGCAGGAGCAGTGGCGGGTGGAGCGCGAGTTGCGCAAGCGCATCAAGGCCGCGCTCGACGAAGCCGGCATCGCGTTACCCTCCGCCTGATCTCCGCTCTCCGACGTGACTGCGTCACTGGGCCGCTCGGGCCACGGCTCGCTGCGGCGCAGGGTACCTGCGCCGCGGGCGCTCGCCTCTAGCCTCTGAACGATGGCCACCCTCGTCGTCGTCCTCATCCTCGTGCTCGCGGTCGCGCTGATCGCCCTCGGTCTCGGGTTGGCACGGCGGGCCAAGCGCGAGGAGCAGGCCCCGGGCGAGGTGGGCACCAGGCCCACTCCGACGGCGCCGCCGAAGACCACGCCACCACCCGTCGTCGAGCTCCCCGAGGTCGAGGCTGCGGTCGAGGTCGAACCCGCGCCGGAGCTCAAGGACCGACTGGCCAAGACGCGCGCCGCCTTCGCCCGCCTGCGCGGTCGCAACCGCATCGACGACGAGACGTGGGACGACCTCGAGGACACGCTGCTGCTGGCCGACGTCGGCATGGCGGTCACCGAGCGGATCCTCGTCGACGTGCGCGAGCGGGCTCGTTCCGAGCGCGCGTCCGACTCCGACGCGCTCATGGGTCTGCTGCACACCGAGTTGGTCGCGCTGCTCGACGACGGTGACAAGCCGCGGACGCTCACCCACGTGGCGGGAGAGCCCAACGTGTGGATGTTCGTGGGGGTGAACGGCGTGGGCAAGACCACGTCGATCGCCAAGGTCGCGCAGCGCGAGACCGACGACGGCCGCACGGTCGTGCTCGCCGCCGCCGACACCTTCCGCGCCGCCGCCGCCGAGCAGCTCACCCACTGGGCCGACGTCACCGGCGCGGGCATCGTGCGCGGTCAGGAAGGCGCCGATCCGGGATCGGTCGTGTACGACGCGATGAGCTCGGCCGCCAGCCGAGACGCCGACCTCGTGCTGGTCGACACCGCGGGCCGTCTGCACACGAAGACCAACCTGATGGCCGAGCTCGAGAAGCTGAAGCGCATCGTCGACCGCACTCCCGGCGCGCTCAAGGAGGTGCTCCTCGTGCTCGACGCCACGACCGGGCAGAACGGTCTCACGCAGGCCCGGCAGTTCGCCGAGGCCGTCGACGTCACCGGGGTCGTGCTCACCAAGCTCGACGGCACCGCCAAGGGCGGGATCGTCCTGGCCATCGAGGCTGAGCTCGGCATCCCGGTGAAGCTCATCGGTGTGGGCGAGCGCGCCGCCGACCTCGTCGGGTTCGAACCCGAAGCCTTCGTCGCCGCCCTCCTCGACACCTAGCTCACCGTTCTTGCGCACCTGTGCGGTGCATGTCACGGCGCAGGTACGCCAAAAGCCGGAGGTGGGTGGTCGCTAGCCTGAGTCACCCATGTTCGACACGCTCGCTGACCGTTTCGACGGCATCTTCACCAAGCTCCGCAGCCGCGGGAAGCTGACCGACAGGGAGATCGACGAGGTCTGTCGCGAGCTGCGGGTGGCGCTGCTCGAGGCCGACGTCAACGTCCTCGTCGCCCGCAACTTCATCCGCCGGGTGAAGGAGCGCGCGCAGGGTGCCGACGTGGCCAAGAGCCTCTCGCCCGCGCAGCAGGTCATCAAGATCGTCAACGAGGAGCTCGTCGAGACCCTCGGCGGGACGACCGGCAAGCTCACCACGTCGTCGAAGCCGCCCAGCGTGGTGATGATGGCGGGGCTCCAGGGCTCCGGGAAGACGACCGCGTCGGCCAAGCTCGCCCGGCTCCTCAAGCAGCAGAACCGGCGACCGCTGCTCGTGGGCGCCGACCTCCAGCGCCCCGCCGCGGTCGAGCAGCTGCGGGTGCTCGGCGAGCGTGTCGGCGTCCCGGTCTACTCGGAGTCGACCGATCCGATCTCGGTTGCGCGCGGCGCACGCGAGGAGGCCGCGCGCCTCGGGCTCGACGTCGTGATCGTCGACACCGCGGGCCGCCTGCAGATCGACGCCGAGCTCATGGACGAGCTCGTCCAGGTGCGCGACATCGTGCGACCGAACGACACGCTGCTCGTGGTCGACGCGATGACCGGTCAGGAGGCAGTGAACGTCGCCACCGAGTTCGACCAGACCATTGGACTCACGGGTGTGGTGCTCACCAAGATCGACGGCGACGCGCGCGGCGGTGCCGCGCTGTCGGTGAAGGAAGTCGTGGGCAAGCCGATCCTCTTCGCCGGTACCGGGGAGAAGCTCGACGAATTCGAGCCCTTCCACCCCGACCGCATGGCGAGCCGCATCCTCGGCATGGGTGACGTGCTCACGCTCATCGAGAAGGCCGAGGCCACCTTCGACCAGGACGAGATGGAGAAGGCCGAGGCGAAGCTGCGCAAGGGCCAGCTCACGCTGCAGGACTTCCTCGACCAGATGCGCCAGGTCAGGAAGATGGGACCGCTGCAGAACGTGCTCGGCATGCTCCCCGGCGTCCCCAAGGAGATCAAGAACGCGGAGATCGACGACCGCGAGATCAACCGCATCGAGGCGATCATCTACTCGATGACCCCGGCCGAACGAGAGAACCCCTCGATCATCAACGGGTCTCGCCGCGTGCGCATCGCGCAGGGGAGCGGAGTGACGCCGGCCGACGTCAACGGGCTGCTCAAGCAGTTCAAGACGGTGCAGCAGATGATGAAGGGAATGGGCAGGGGGCGGATGCCGAAGCTGCCCCCCGGCATGGACCTGAGCGAGCTGCAGGGTCTCTAGTCGTCGCGGCCGGCGAGCGTCAACGCGTCGTCGAAGGCGTGCACCATCACCGAGGTCTGGCTGTTGGCCCGGCGGGGGTCGTCGAGCACGATGCGGGCCACCGGCCCGTCCACTTCGTAGGTGAGGGTCCCGAGATCGTGGCGTTCCATCGGGCCAGTCTCCCTGCGCCGGTCTCGCCGAGGCCAGCGCTCGCCGAGCCGATGACCGGTCGGGTAGGCTCCTCGTTCGCACTTCGCCGGGCTGCGCCGCTCGCGCCCGGCTCCCGAAAACGAGAAGGATCCCCCTCTGTGGCCGTGAAGATCCGCCTGATGCGGGTAGGGAAGAAGAAGCAGCCGACGTACCGCGTCGTGGTGGCCGACGGCCGCAAGCCGCGCGACGGGCGCTTCATCGAGATCATCGGGCAGTACGCGCCCCGCCAGGACCCGTCGTTCTGTCGGATCGACGCCGAGTCGGCGCTCTCGTGGCTGCGCAAAGGCGCCCAGCCCACCGAGCAGGTGCAGAAGCTGCTGACCGAGCAGGGCGTGTGGGCGCAGTACCAGTCGGAACGCGCCAAGCCTGCGGTCACCAAGCTCTCCCGCCGCGGCTACGTCACCGGCAAGGTTGCCCCGGGCGAGAAGAAGTCCAAGGCGGCACCGGCGGCCGAGGCTCCTCCTGCGCAGGCTCCTGCGGCGGAACCGCCCGCGGCGGAAGCGCCCGCGGCGGAAGCGCCCGCGGCGGAAGCGGCCGCTGACGACGCGCCCGCCGACGAGACGCCGGCGGACGACGCCTCTGCCGACGAGGGCGCAGAATGAGCGACGGCTACGACGACGACTTCGAAGACGAGATCGGCGCCGAGGGCAACCGCATCGATGAAGACGTCGTGGGGAGTGCCCGAGCGGTGGCGGTCACCGAGTACGTCACCCGCAACCTCGCCGACGATTCAGACGCGATCGAGGTCGACGTCGAGGAGCGCGGCGGAGAGGTCGCGCTGATGGTGCACGCGAACCCTTCCGACATGGGCCGTCTCATCGGCAAGCGTGGCCGCGTCATCCAGGCCCTGCGTCAGCTCGTGCGGGCCGCCGGCACCGCCGACGGCGTGAAGGCCAACGTCGACATCGTCGAGTAGGTCATGACGCCCGCGGCGGGCGATCGCCTGGTGGTCGGGCGGGTTGGTCGAGCCCACGGGTTGCGCGGCGAGGTGGCCGTGCGCTTCAGCAGCAATCGCCCCGAACGTGCCGAGGCTGGTTCGGTGCTCTACGCGGGCGACCGCGAGCTCGTGATCGTCGCCGCTCGGCCGCACCAGGATCGGATGCTGGTGCGCTTCGACGGCGTCGAGGATCGCACCGCGGCCGAGGCGCTGCAGGGCCTCGAGCTCACCGGCGATCGGCACCGGGGCGACGACGCCGAGATCGACGACGACGAGATCTGGGTGCACGAGGTGATCGGCGCCGAGGTGCGCGATCGCGACGGCACGGTCGTGGGCACGGTCGTCGCGGTGGAAGCGAACCCGGCGCACGACCTCCTCGTGCTCGACGGCGGTGCGCTGGTCCCCATGGTGTTCGTGGTCGACCAGCGCGAGGGTGCCGTGGTGATCGATCCTCCCGACGGACTGCTCGATCTGTAGTGCGCATCGACGTCTTCACCATCTTCCCCGAGTGGTTCGCCGGGCCGTTCGACGCGTCGCTGCTCGGCAAGGCGCGGGCTGCCGGTCGGCTCGACCTGCGGGTGCACGACCTGCGCGAGCACACCGCCGACCGTCACCGTTCGGTGGACGACACCCCCTTCGGTGGGGGCGCGGGCATGGTGATGGCGCCGGAGCCGATCTTCGCCGCGGTCGAAGCCGCGTCCCCGCCCCGTCCGCTGCTGCTCCTGTCGGCGGCGGGCCGACGCTTCGACCACGAGATGGCCACCGAGCTCGCGGCCGGGGCCGGGTTCTCGCTGCTGTGCGGCCGCTACGAAGGCGTCGACCAGCGGATCGCCGACCACCTGTGCGACGCTGAGCTGTCGGTGGGCGACTTCGTGCTCGCGGGCGGCGAGGCTGCCGCGGCGGTGGTCGTCGACGCCGTCGCGCGGCTCGTGCCGGGGGTCATGGGCAACGAGGCGTCGGGCGCGGACGAGTCGTTCGCCACCGGACTGCTCGAGTACCCGCAGTACACGCGCCCGGCCGAGTTCCGCGGGCGCGCCGTCCCCGACGTCCTGCTGAGCGGCGATCACGCCCGGGTGGCGCGGTGGCGGCGGGCGGCCGCGCTGCGTCGCACGCGGGCCCGTCGCCCCGATCTGCTGCCCGACGGACTCACGCCCGACGACGAGGCGCTGCTGCGCGAATTCCCGGACGCCGGGTCGGGCCGGTAACATCGCGGGTTCCTCTATCCCCGGAGATCCCGATGAACGCCACCGACCTCGTCGACCGGACGCAGCTGCGCGACGACATCCCCGACTTCGCTCCCGGCGACACCCTGAAGGTGCACGTGCGCGTGGTCGAGGGCAACCGCGAGCGGGTCCAGTTGTTCCAGGGCATCGTCATCCGGCGCAAGGGCAGCGGCAGCCGCGAGACCTTCACGGTGCGCAAGGTGAGCTTCGGCGTGGGCGTCGAGCGGACCTTCCCTGTCCACTCGCCCATCGTGGCAAAGATCGAGCGGATCACCCGGGGCGATGTCCGGCGAGCCAAGCTCTACTACCTGCGCGACCGGGTCGGGAAGGCCGCGAAGGTCAAGGAGAAGCGCGACTGAGGTGACGCGCACCACGCCGGGCCGTCGTTACAGTACGGACAACGGTTGGGAAGTGAGCGCCCAGTGGAGACGGCGTGAGCGCTGAGGATCTCGAGCGGTACGAGACGGAGATCGAGCTCCAGCTCTACAAGGAGTATCGGGACGTCCTGCCGATGTTCTCCTACGTCGTGGAGACGGAGCGGCGCTTCTACCTCACCAACCAGGTGAACCTCGACGCCCGCACGGAGAACGGACAGACCTACTTCGAGCTCGAGCTCCAGGACGCGTGGGTCTGGGACATGTACCGACCCGCGCGCTTCGTGGCCAACGTCCGCGTCGTGACGTTCAAGGACGTCAACATCGAGGAACTGGCCCGGGACGCCTGAGCGTGGCGGCCCATCCGCGGCCTGATCCGCGCCGCGCGCTCGGCGACGCGGGGGAGGACGCGGTGGCGCGCTGGTACGTCGACCACGGCTACCGGCTTCTCGACCGGAACTGGCGTTGCCGCGAAGGGGAGCTCGACGTGGTCGTCGCCCGCGGGCCGGTGTTGGTGTTCTGCGAGGTGAAGACGCGGCGGTCCACCGCGTTCGGCGTACCCGCGGAGGCGGTCACCACCGCCAAGCAACGCCGCATCCGCACGTTGGCGGTGCGCTGGCTGGACGCGCACCCGGAAGCCCGCGCGCAGTCGCTGCGCTTCGACGTCGCCTCGGTGCTCGCCGAGCGCAACCGATCGCCGGTGATCGACGTGATCGAGGCCGCGTTCTAGTCGACGCGCCGCGACCCGACGCGCCGCCAGCACGACGTGTGCCAGTGCCGCCGCGCCTCGGGCGCGTCGCTCGGCACCACGACCTCATGACCCAGCCCGGGCGGGATCTCGTGGTCGCACCCCGGACATCGGTACGGCTTCACCGCTTGGTAGGGGTGCATGTGCCGGACCTCGACCGGGCCGTCGGGTACTTCGGCGCGGTGCGCCACCGTCGCCTCGTCGCCTCAGCCGAAGACGGCCCAGGCGACCAGTGCCACCACCACCACCAGCGCGGCGACGACGATGACGATGTCGCTGCCGCGCTTGGTCTGGGAGCGGAAGGGGTTGAGGCCCACACCGCTACGGTAGCGCCGTGCCCGATCTGCTCCTCGAACGTCGCGACGGTGTGGCGACGCTCACCCTCAACCGTCCCGACAAGAAGAACGCCATCACCGGCGACATGTGGGGCGGGCTGCGCGAGGCGTTCGAGGACGTCGCCGACCATCGCGACGACCGCGTGCTCGTGGTCACCGGCGCGGGTGACGCGTTCTGCGCCGGCGCCGATCTGATCGAAGCCGGAATGCCCCGCTCGGCCGGTGGGCGGCTCGCGCACATGCGTGGAGTCGGGCGGAGCGCGGCCGCGCTGCGCGCGCTCACCATCCCGACGGTCGCCAAGGTCAACGGCGTGGCCGCGGGTGCGGGCCTCAACCTCGCCATCGGCTGCGATCTCGTGATCGCCTCCGACCGAGCCCGGTTCTCGGAGATCTTCGTCCAGCGGGGCCTGAGCATCGACTACGGCGGCTCGTGGTTGCTCCCGCGCCTGATCGGCATCCACAAGGCGAAGGAGCTGGCGCTGCTCGCCGAGGTGATCTCGGCCGTCGACGCCGAGTGCATCGGCATCGTGAACCGGGTGGTGCCTGCCGACGAGCTCGACGCCGCGGTCGACGAGGTGGTGCAGCGGCTGCTGAAGATGGCCCCGGTCGCGCTGTCGCAGACCAAACACCTTCTCGACCAGGCCTTCTCCGCCACGTTCGACGAAGCCGTCGATGCCGAAGCCACCGCGCAGGTCGTGAACCTGCACACGTCGGACGTGACCGAAGCGGTGCGCGCATTCACCGAGAAGCGCCCGGCCCGGTTCACTGGGGAGTAGGGCGCCGGCGAGCAGCGCGCTCGTCCACGTGGTGATCACCGCGGCCAGCACAATCCGCGCGACCGCTCCATCCAGCCGTCGCGCTCCAACGCCCGCAGCGCGGCGACCACGCGCGACGGCGTGAGGCGCGTCCGGCTCGCGAGCTGATCGAGGGTCGCCGGCTCGCCGTGACACGCCACGAGCACCGCGGCTTGGTCACCGAGAGGAAGGGAGCGCTGATCGGGGCGCGGCCCCACACTGTCGAAGCCGAGCTGCAGGAGCACGTCGGTCGGATCGAGGATGACCGTCGCGCCGTCGTAGATGAGCTGGTTGGTGCCCGCCGACGCCGGATTCCGACGGGAG
Source organism: uncultured Actinomycetes bacterium (assembly GCA_963841415.1). Lineage (GTDB taxonomy): Bacteria > Actinomycetota > Acidimicrobiia > IMCC26256 > DASPTH01 > DASUAS01. Next base: position 500,721 of record CAWJCN010000001.1, read on the forward strand.
CCGGGATACGCCATCACCGTGCGCCCGTACTGCAGCGCGCAGTCGGCGGTGATGCGGGCGCCACCCTTCAACGTGGCCTCCACGACGACCGTCACCTGCGCGAGCCCGGCGATGATGCGGTTGCGCACCGGGAACGCGTAGCGGCTCGGCTGCGCGCCGTACGCCAGCTCGCTCATGATGAGGCCCGAGGCGCGCACCCGGTCGAACAGCGTCCGGTGTCGGCGCGGATAGACGACATCGAGGCCGGTCGCCACCACTCCGACCACCGCACCGCCGGCTGCGAGCGCGCCCTCGTGGACGGCGGCGTCGATCCCGATGGCCAGTCCGCTGACCACGGTGACACCCGCTCGGGCCAGCGTCGCACCGAGCTCTCGGGCGTCCTCGAGCCCGTTCGGAGTCGCCGCCCGCGTGCCCACCACCGCGACCCGCGGCCGGTCGAGCGCACTCGGATCGTCGCCCTCGGCGAGGAGCACCTCGGGACGTTCGGGGAGCTCGCCGTCGAGCGGGTACCCGGGACGGCCCGCCACGAACACGCGCTGTCCCGCGCTGCAACAAGGTGCGCGCGGTGCGGTCGCTCGCGGCCGCGGCCTGCCAGCTGCGCGCGAGCGCCTGACGGGCCGGCAGCTCCGCGGTGGGCGCGCCGTCGCACAACACCGCCGCCGCCAGCCCGCGATCGAGCGCCGCCAACGCACCGACCACACCACCGCCGCGCTCGACGAGTGCCCGCAGCCGCCGGTGGTTCATGTCGGGCAACGACGCCAGCGTCGCCGCCGCGACCTCGACCGGGTCGAGCGCCGCACGTCGAGGACGATCCCCCGCGTTCACGGCACGTCTCCGCGCATCATCGCCGCGTCGGCCAGATGGTCGGCGCCGATGCCCGCGCGGTCGTCGAGGTCGGCCAGCGTGCGCGCCACCCGGCGGATGCGCGTGGCCCCGCGTCCGGTGAGCTGCCGGTCGCCGATGAGCTCGCGCCATACGACATCGGCGTCGGCGCTCAACGCGAGCAGTCGCGTCACCGCACCCGGCGCGACGTGCGCGTTCTGTGACCACGGCCAGTCGGCGTAACGCGCGCGTTGGCGTTCGTACGCGGCGGCGACACGCGGGACGACGTCGGCCGACGACTCGCCCGCCCTGTCGCCCGATTCGGGGGCGTCCACGCGCACGCGCAGGTCGAAGCGGTCGAGGAGCGGTGCGCTCAGCCGACGCCGGTACCGCTCGCGCTGTATGTCGGTGCACCGGCACTCATTGCCGCCGGACCCGCACGGGCACGGGTTGGAGCAGGCGACCAGCTGGAACGCGGCCGGGAACGTCAGCGACACGCCTTGCCGGGAGATGCGCACCGCGCGCTCCTCGAGCGGCTGGCGCAGCGCGTCGAGTGCAGAGGGCGCGAACTCGCCGAGCTCGTCGAGGAAGAGCACACCGCGGTGCGCCATCGTGATCTCTCCGGGCCGCGCACGGCCGCTGCCGCCGCCGACCAGCGCAGCCGTGGATGCAGTGTGATGGGGTGCGCGGAACGGTCGTCGCCGCGCGAGGTGCCCGGCCAGAGGCTCACCCGCGGCGGAGTGGATGCGGGTGACCTCGAGCGCCTCGGTGTGCGACAGCGGCGGGAGGATGGTGCCGAGCCGCCGGGCGAGCATGGTCTTGCCGGTGCCGGGGGGTCCGCAGAACAGGAGGTGGTGCCCGCCGGCCGCTGCCACCTCCAACGCCCGGCGCGCGAACGGCAGGCCGCGTACGTCGCCGAGGTCGACCACCTCGTCGTCGAGCATGCCCGCGCCGCCATCGTCGTCGGCCGGTGGGACCGGCGGATCCCAGTCGGGCCAGGGCTCCTCGCCCTTGAGACACGCACGCAGCTCGCCGAGCGTGCGGGCTGCCCGCACCCGGACGTCGCCCACCAGCTCGGCCTCGGAGGCGTTGGCGTGTGGCACGACCACTGCGCCCACGCCCGAGCGCCCGAGCGCATCGACCAGCGCCAGCGTGCCCGGCACGGGTCGCACCGAGCCGTCGAGGCCGAGCTCGCCGAGCACGGCGACGCCGTCGAGCACACCGGCGGGAAGCGCTTCGCTCGCCCCGAGCACACCCAGGGCGACGGCGAGCTCCAGCCCGGCGCCGGTCTTGCGCACGCCGCCGGGCGCGAGGTTGACCGTGATGCGGCGTTGCGGCCACTCGAGGCCGGATGAGAGCACCGCGGCGCGGACGCGCTCGCGTGACTCGCGCACCGCGGCGTCGGGCAGGCCGACGACCTGGTACGCGGGCAGACCGGACGAGACGTGGACCTCGACGGTGACGGGTTGCCCGTCGACCCCGATGAGCGTGGCACTGCGGACCGCGGCGAGCACGGCGACCTCCCTGATGCTGAGAGCGGGGGAGGGCCGGACCGCGGCGACCTCGACGGTGCCGCGACTCTCGCGCCGGGGTGTGACAGTTACGCGGCTGGTGCGGGAACGACCGGTCCCGTTGGCCACGGCGCGGCGGCTTCGAGCGCCGACGCCAAGCGCAGCAGCGTCGCCTCGTGCCCCAGCCGCGCCACGAACTGCACGCCGATCGGCATGCCGTTGCCGTCGACGCCCGCGGGCACGCTCATGGCCGGATGGCCGGTGGTGTTGAACACGCCGGTGAACGCGGCGAACGCACTCGCGTTCACCATCGTCTCCGGTCGGCGCGTGTCGACCCATCCGAGCTCGGGGACGCGGATCGCCATGGTCGGCGTGAGCAGCAGGTCGTACTGCTCGAAGAACGGCGCCACTTCGCGTCCGGTGCGCTCCAACTGCTGCAGCGCGCCGATCACGGTCGTGCCGGGCATGGCGCGTCCGCCGTCGTAGAGCACGCGCGTGAAGGGTTCGAGGTCGTCGGCTTGCAATCCGCGCCCGAGGGCCGCCAGCCGCGCGTCGACCGCAAACGCCACGTTCACCGACATCACCGCCGCCAGTGCACCGTTCGCGGCTTCCGCGTCGTAGATGAACGCGGCTTCTTCGACTGAGTGTCCGAGCGACTCGCACGATGACGCGGTGCGACTCACGGCGTCGACGAGGTCGTCGTCGGCCGTGACGCCGCGCGCGGTCACGTTGGTGAACCCGATGCGCAGCCGCCCCGGGTCAGCGCCCACCTCGTCGAGGAACGGCCGCGCGGGTGCTGCCACCGCCACCGCGTCACCCGGCGCCGGTCCCGCGACCACGTCGAGGAGCGCAGCGCTGTCGCGCACGGTGCGCGTCAACGAGTGCGTGCACCCGACGGGGTACGAGAACGCCTCGAGGAACGGCGTGTTGGGCACCCGGCCGCGTGACGGCTTGAGCCCGAACAGGCCGCACGCGGCCGACGGGATGCGGATCGAGCCGCCGCCGTCGTTGCCGTGCGCGATCGGCACCATCCCCGACGCGACCGCCGCCGCCGATCCGCCGCTCGACCCGCCGGCCGAACGCCGCAGGTCGTGCGGATTGCGGGTGGGGCCGTGGTAGAGCGGCTCCGTCGACCCGTTCTTGCCGAGCTCGGGCGTGTTGGTCATCCCGAGCACGATCACCCCCGCCGCCCTCGCCCGCGCCACCGCCAGGCTGTCGGCCGGCGCGACGTCGTCGGCCCACAGGCGCGACCCTCGCGAGGTCGGCAACCCGGTGACCTGCGCGCCGAGCGCCTTCACGAGGTAGGGCACTCCCGCGAACGGGCCATGTGCGAAAGGACCCGCGGCCTCGGCCCGAGCCTCGTCGAAGCGCTGCGCGACCACCGCGTTCAGCCGCGGGTCGAGCGCGTCGATCCGCGCGATCGCGGCCTCGACCGCCTCGACCGCGGTGACGTCGCCCTTGCGAATGGCGGCCCCGAGACCGAGTCCGTCGAGCTCGTCGTACCAGCCGTCACCCACGCTCGCACCCTACCGAGGTTGTCGGGAGCGCGCCGGCGGCCGGGTAGGTTGGTGCGAGCGGGGGGCGGGCCCGAACGCGAAAGGCATCGAGCATGTCGGCGACCACGTCGGAGGGGACGGTTTGGCGTCCCGAGGCCTTCGCGGAGTCGCTCACCGGTCGCAGCCCGCACACCCGCGCGGCCTACGAGCGCGACGTCGCCGAATTCGCCGCGTGGGCCGAACGCGGCGGGTGCCCAGCCGGCCCGGCCGCGCTCGACCACCGCACGCTCCGCCGCTTCCTCGCCTACCTCGACACCCGGGGGTTCGCCCGTTCCACCATCGCCCGCAAGGCCGCCGCGCTGCGCTCCTATCTCCGCTTCCTCCGCCGCCAGGGCGTGATCGACGCCGACCTGGGCGCGCTGCTCCGGGCGCCGAAGGGCGCGAGCCGCCTTCCCCGGGTGATACGCACCGACGAGGCCAACGACCTGCTCGACGATGTGGCCGGCGCGGTCGACCTCGTCACCGCGGAGGAGGGCGACGACCCGGCCGCGGTGGCGGTGATCCTGCGCGACCTCGCGGTGCTCGAGGTCCTCTACGGGGCGGGGCTGCGCGTGGCCGAGTGCTGCGGGCTGCGGGTGTCCGACTGCGACCTCGACCGGGGCCTCGTCACCGTGCTGGGCAAGGGATCGAAGGTCCGCCGGGTGCCGATCGGTGCGCCGGCGGTCGACGCGCTCACGGCCTGGCTCGCCGCCGGACGCCCGGCGCTGGCCACGACCGACTCGCCGTCCGACGCGGTGTTCCTCAACCTCCGGGGCCGCGTGCTCACGCCGCGCGACGCCCGGCGGATCCTCGAGCGCCACCCACTGCCCGACGGTCGGGCTGTCCACCCTCACGCACTGCGCCACGCGTACGCTACGCACCTGCTCGAAGGCGGCGCCGACCTCCGGGCGGTCCAGGAGCTCCTCGGGCACGCCGACCTCGCGACCACCCAGATCTACACCCACGTCACCCGCGACCGACTCCGCGCCGTCTACGAAGCGACCCACCCTCGTGCCTGACACACCCACAGAAGCAATCGACGAGCTCTGGAACGACTACAAGTCGCAGGGCACGTCGACGGCGCGCGAGCGCCTCATCCTCCACTACTCACCGCTGGTGAAGTTCGTCGCCGGGCGCGTCGCCGCCGGTCTGCCGCAGAACATCGAGCAGGCCGACCTCGTGAGCTACGGCATCTTCGGTCTGATCGACGCCATCGACAAGTTCGACCCCGGACGCGGCTTCAAGTTCGAGACCTACGCCATCTCCCGAATCAAGGGTGCCATCATCGACGAGCTGCGCTCGATCGACTGGGTGCCCCGCTCGGTGCGCGCGAAGGCGCGCGCCATCGAGCGTGCCATCTCGAAGCTCGAGAACGAGCTGCGCCGCACGCCCGAAGACGGCGAGGTGGCCGCGGAGCTCGACTGGAGCGAAGTCGAGCTCACCCAGACGCTCTCGCAGATCTCGTTCACCGGGCTGGTCGCGCTCGACGACCTGCTGGCGGCCGGATCGTCCGACCGCCAGGGTTCTGCCACGGTCAGCGACACCATCACCGACGGCAAGCACGACCCGGTCGAGGCCTACGAGGTCGACGAGATGAAGCACCTCCTCGCCGACGCCATCAATCGCATGCCCGACCGCGAGCGCCTCGTGCTCACGCTCTACTACTACGAGGGCCTCACGCTGGCCGAGATCGGCAACCTGCTCGGGGTCACCGAGAGCCGCGTCTGCCAGATCCACACCAAGTCGATCCTGCAGCTGCGCGGTCGCCTCTCCGAACCGGAGCGCGAGCGAACCTGATCATTCGCTCGCTCCCTGCGAGCCGGGTTACCGGGCTCGCAGACGTTCGCTCGCTGGCGAGCACCCTTCGCTCGCTCCGCTCGTCTCCGGGCGCCGCGAACGCCTGAATTGCCCCTTGGCGCGCGCGGGCGCCACCGGTATCGTCGACCGAACCTTCCCCGGCGCTTCCCCGCCGTCGTGTCGATCCGACCACGGGGAGGGCCATGCCAGCCTCTCGTTCCTCGCCGCGCGCGCGGCCACGTGCACGCGCGTGCGTCATCGTCCTGCTCGCCACCGTCGCGGTCGTCGTCATCGCCGCGCTCGCCCCCGGACGAGCCGCCCACGCCGCCGAGGACGACGAGGTGTCCGTCGGATGGCTCCGCCCGGTCGACGGCCCGGTCGTCCATCCGTTCGAGCAACCCGCGTCGGTCTATGCCGCCGGGCACCGCGGTGCCGACCTCGGCGCCGCGCCCGGCACGCCGGTGCGGGCCGCCAACGACGGCGTCGTCAGCTTCGCGGGCACGGTCGCCGGGACCCTCCACGTCACCGTCGCCCACGCCGGTGGTCTGCGAACGTCCTACTCGTTCCTGTCGACGGTGTCCGTGCGCACCGGCCAGACCGTGGCCCGTGGCGACGTCGTCGGCACCACGGGTGGCGTCGGTCCGGAGCACGACGGGTCGGTGCTCCACTTCGGCCTGCGCGTGGGCGACCGCTACGTCGACCCAATGCAGCTGTTCCGGCCCGACGATCTCACCAAGTTGGTGCACCTGGTCCCGGCCGACGATCCGGACGAGACACCGTGGTCGGCCGCGCGCGAGCGGCACGACCTCGAGTCGTCGTTGCGCCTGCCGACGCCGGGACCTGCGGGAGGCGTCCCGAACGGAGCCACCGACGGCGACGGCTGCGACACCGACCTGCCGTTCATCGGCGACGCCGTCGACGCGGTGTGCGACGTCGGGTCCTGGCTGGGCGACCACGCGGGCACCGCCATCGATGCCGGCATCGGCTTCCTGGACGCCACCACCGACGTCGCATCCGACGCGCTCGACGACCTGCGCACCGCCGCGAAGGCCACCGTCTCCGCGATGCGATCCCTCGCCACCGCTGCGGCCAGCGCGCTCGCGCACACACCGGCGGGGCAGGTCGCCCTCGATCTCGTCGCCATCGGGCGTCGTTTCGCCGACACCGTGTCCGCCGACTGCAGCGACGCGCCCGCCGCCGACGGCACCGGCGGCTCCGCCCATCGGGTGATGGTCGTCGCCGGCATCAACAGCTCCGGCGCCGCATGGGACCGAGGGCCCACGGTCGACCTCGACGTCGAGGCCCTCGGCTACCACCCTGCCGAGGGCGAGGTCCGCTACTTCTCCTACGCGGGCGACGGCGGTCGCTACCACGCCGACGACACCCAACGGCCCATCGTCGAGTCCGCCGCGCTGCTCGCCGTGCAGCTGCGCCAGATGCAGCGCGAACAACCTGGTCGCGAGGTCGACCTGATCGCGCACTCGCAGGGCGGCGTGGTGGTCGACGTCTTCCTCGCCCGCTTCTACCACGCCGGCGACCGGTCGTTCCCGCCACTCGGCAACGTCGTCACGCTGTCGTCGCCGCACGAAGGCGCTCCCCTGGCCACCGTCGGCCAACAGGTGCGTGCCACACCGATGGGGCGCGCCGCACTCGACGTTCTCGACGACGTCTCCTCGCTCCCACCGCCGAGCAGCGCCGCGGTGCGCGACCTCGTCGAGGGATCGTCGGTGATCGGCGAGGTGCAAGCCCGCGGCGTTCCCGACCACTTCGACTACACGACGATCGGTGCCACCGAAGACCTCGTGGTGCCGGCCACCAACATCTCGCTCCGCGGTGCCACCGAGACCGTCGCCGCGGTGAACGACGTCAACGAGCACAGCGCGATCGTGCGTGCGCCCGACGCCTTGAAGGCGGTGCGCGCCGCGCTCGAGGGCCGTCCGCCGCCGTGCGTCGGTCTCCTCACCGCGCTGCGCAGCGCGGTGGCGCCGGTGGTCATCAGCCGCTTCGAGCACACCGCGGGCGACGACGCCGAGTTCGTCCTGCGCGGAGGATTGCGAGGGACGCCATGAACCTCCGACCGATTCGTACGACCGTGATCCTCATGATTGCAGTCGCGAGCACGTGGTTCGTCGCTCGTCCCGCGTTCGGCGATCGCGCCGACGCGGTGCGGTGGCGCGCCGCGGTGAGCGACGGTCCCTTCGACCTCGCGGCCGACACCGACGGTGTGGTCGTCACCACCAGCGCCCAATCCGTCTACGCGTTCACTCCCGACGGGCAGCTGCGCTGGCGGGTGGGGGTCGACGACGTCGGCCTCGGCCAACCCGCTCTGGGTCCCGACGTCGTGCTCCTGGGCGGCACCACATCGGTGACCGCACTCGATCGCTCCGACGGGTCGCTGCGGTGGCACCTCCTTGACCGAGTGCCGGCGAACTCGCTGGCGGTGACCGGCGACACCGCACTCGTCGGCGACGACTCGGGCACGCTCGCCGCGTTCGACCTCGCCACCGGCGCGCCACGCTGGGCGGTCCAGTATCCGGGCGCGCTCTGGTCGGGCGCGCGCGTCGATCCGGCCCGCGGCGCCGTCGTCGCGACGTGGCACCAGTCCGACTCGCCGGCGGTGCGCGTGTTCGACCTCGCCACCGGCGCGCTCCGGTGGGAGGCGCCGACCGCTCGCTACACGGCAGCACCGGCGGTCGGCGCGGGGCGGGTGGTGCTCGCCATCGGTGATGGTGATCGGCACGCGCGCGTCGAGGCGCGCGACCTCACGAGCGGCGCGGTGCAGTGGCAGACGCCGGTGCCGGCGTCGTTCGAGGAGGCCATCGAACCCTCGATGCGCGGCGACACGGTGGCGGTGGTCGACCACTTCGGCGTGGTGTCGGTGCTCGACGTGGCGACGGGACGCCTCCGGTGGCAGCACGACGTCGCCGACGTGCTGATCGCAACGCGCGTCGCGCTCACCGGTCGACGGGTGGCGTTCACCTCCTATGCCGGCGTCCTCTACGTCCTCGACCGTCGCGACGGCCACCTCGTCGAGCACGTCTCGCCCGACCAGCTCGGCGGCCTCCCGGTGGCCACCGTCTTGGCGCCGGGCCGAGCCCCCGGCCGCATGTTGGTCGCCCTGCGCCTGCGCGAGTGGGGCGTCGAGCTCCGGAAGCTGAGGTGAGCCTTGCTCCGGGAAGGGCCCCAGGGCCGCCCGCTACACTCGTCGCCGACCCGAGTCACCTGACCCGGGATCACACACGCCCGCGTTCCGAGGTCGTCCGGGGCAACCCGGTCGCCAGCGGGCGGAGGAACAACCGAGGAGCAGCTCGCACCGGGCCCGGCGACCGCTTGCGGTCACCAGTCGGAACGGGCGACTGCGTGGAAGAAAGGACGTCCCGTGGCCCAAGCTTCGGCCGTCGTCACCATGAAGCAGCTGCTCGAGGCCGGAGTCCACTTCGGTCACCAGACCCGGCGCTGGAACCCCAAGATGAAGCGGTTCATCTTCGGGGAGCGCAACGGGATCTACATCATCGACCTGCAACAGACGCTGGAGCGCATCGACACCGCCTACCGGTTCGTGCGCCACACCGTCGAGAACGGCGGCACGGTCCTCTTCGTCGGCACGAAGAAGCAGGCCCAGGAGCCGATCCAGAAGCAGGCCGAGCGAGCCAACTCGCCCTACGTGAACTACCGCTGGCTGGGCGGCATGCTCACCAACTTCCAGACCGTCCACGGGCGCGTGTCCAAGATGCACGAGCTCGAACGGCTGGTCGCCACCGGCGAGACCGAGCAGATGATCAAGAAGGAAGGCCTCAAGGTCAAGCGTGAGGTCGCGAAGCTCGAGCGCAACCTCGGTGGCATCCGCACGCTCGAGAAGGCGCCCGACGCCATCTTCGTGATCGACACGAAGAAGGAGCACATCGCGGTCACCGAGGCCAACCGCCTCGGCATCCCCGTGATCGCGGTCGTCGACACCAACTGCGATCCCGACGTCATCGACTTCGTGATCCCCGGCAACGACGACGCAATCCGCTCCGCCAACCTGATGTGCCGCATCGTCGCCGACGCGGTCATCGAGGGCCAGTGGCTGCGGTCGCGCAAGCAGGCCAAGGCCGGCGTAAAGGCTGACACACCGGCGAAGCCGGCGGCCCCCGCGCCGAAGGCCTTGACCCCCGAGGAGCAGGCCGCCAAGGCAGCCGAGCAGCAGAAGGCGCGCGACGCGGCGGCCGCGGCGCAGCGTGAACGTGAGGCGAAGTTGGCCGAGGCCAAGGCCGCGGCCCCCGAGCCCGATCCCACCCCCGCTTCCACATCAGAGCCGGGCATCACCGAAGTTCAGGAGAGCGACACGAATGGCTGAGTACTCGGCCAAGGACATCGCGGCGCTGCGCAAAACGACCGGCGCCGGGATGATGGACTGCAAGAACGCCCTCGAGGAGTCGGGAGGCAACTTGGACGACGCCATGGACTGGCTGCGCGCCAAGGGGTTGAGCAAGGCCACCAAGCTCCAGGACCGCGACGCCACCGAAGGGGCGGTCGACGTGATCGTCGACGGCAACGTCGGCGCCATCGTCGAGCTCGACTGCAACACCGACTTCGTGGCCAAGGGCAGCGACTTCACGAGCCTGCTCGCCGACATCACCAAGTTGGTGGCGGCCAACGACGACGGAGACGTCGCCGCGCTCCCGTACGAGGGTTCGACGGTCGGTGAGACCTTGCAGCACCTCGCGGGCAAGCTCGGCGAGAACGTCGTGCTCGGTCGCGTCTTGCGCTTCGAGTCGGTGGGCCTCCTCGACGGCTACCGCCACAACCAGAACGACCGCGGCACCATCGCGGTGCTGGTCGAGATCAGCGGCGTCGACCCGTCGAACGAGGCGGCTCGCGAGGTCGCGCACGAGATCGCGCTGCACATCTCGTTCGCCGCGCCCGGCTACCTGAAGCGCGACGAGGTGCCGGCCGACGTGCTCGAGCGCGAGCAGGCGGTCATCGAGGAGAAGAGTCGCAACGAGGGCGTGCCCGAGGCCAAGCTCGAGGGCGTGGTGAAGGGTCGGCTCAACGCGTTCTACAAGGACGTCGTGCTCCTCGAGCAGCCGTCGGTGAAGGACCCCAAGGTGAGCATCGCCAAGTTGGTCGAGGGCCTCGGCGGCGAGGCCGAGCTCACGCGGTTCGCCCGCGTGAAGGTGGGCGAGGACTAGCGTCCCGTTCATGTCGGCCGACGAGAGCCAATACTCCCGGGTCGTCCTCAAGCTGTCGGGCGAGGCGTTTGCCGACTCCACCACGAATTTCGGCATCGACGCCGTCGTGGTGCAGCGCATCGCCGAAGAGGTGGCCGAGGCGCGCGCGGAGCTCGGCGTCGAGATCGCCGTCGTCGTCGGCGGGGGCAACATCTGGCGAGGCATGTCCGGTGCGACCCGCGGCATGGACCGCGCCCGCGCCGACTACATGGGCATGCTGGCCACCGTGATCAACGCGTTGGCGCTGCAGGACTCGCTGGAAGCGGTCGGGCAGGCCACGCGCGTCCAGACGGCGATCACGATGGCCCAGGTGGCGGAGCCGTTCATCCCGCGCCGCGCCATCCGCCACCTCGAGAAGGGCCGGGTGGTCGTGTTCGCAGCGGGCACCGGCAACCCGTACTTCACCACTGACACCACCGCGGCCCTGCGTGCAGCGGAGATCGGCGCGCAGGCGATCCTGAAGGGCACCCACTCGGGCGTCGACGGCGTCTACAGCGCCGACCCGCGCCTCGATCCGGCCGCGGTGAAGCTCGCCGAGGTGAGCCACTTCGAGATCCTCAACAAGGGCCTCAAGGTGATGGACTCCACGGCGATCACGTTCTGCATGGACAACGAGCTGCCCATCGTCGTGTTCGACGTCACCGCGCCGGGCAACATCCGTCGCGCGTTGGTCGGCGAGCGCATCGGCACGCTGGTCAGCTCAGGAGTCACACCATGAGCGACGCGACCGCGAGCGTCGAGAGCGGGGTGTCGTGAGCGTGAGCGAGCCGGGTATCCCGGCGAGTGGCGAGCGACAAGTGGAGAAAGTATGAGTGCCGACGGCGACGAGATGAAGGCACTCGTCCTCGACGAGTGCAATGACAAGATGAAGAAGGCCGTCGCCCACCTGCAGTCGGAGTTCGCGGCGGTGCGCACCGGTCGCGCGTCGCCCGGGCTCGTCGAGAAGCTGCGGGTCGAGGTGTACGGCAGCGACGTCCCGTTGCAGCAGATCGCGGGCTTCGGTGTCCCGGAACCGCGGGTGCTCACGATCTCCCCCTACGACAAGACCACGCTCAAGGCCATCGAGAAGGCCATCCAGCAGAGCGACCTGGGCGTGAACCCGTCGAACGACGGTCAGGTCATCCGGCTCGTCTTCCCCGAGCTCACCGAGGAAACCCGCAAGAACATGGTGAAGCTGGCCCACAAACGGGCGGAAGAGGGGCGGGTGGCGGTCCGCAATGCTCGGCGGCACGCCCGTCACGAGTTGGAGCAGCTCCAGAAGGACGGCGAGATCAGCGAGGACGACCTCGATCGGGCGGAGAAAGACCTCGAGAAGCGGACCCACGAGGTCGTCGCCGAGGTCGACGAGCTGCTCAAGCACAAAGAGAACGAACTGCTCACCGTGTGAGGCGGGGACCGGGCCGCAGCGGCCGGCTGAGCGCGGATCCAGCCGGGCCGTCACGGGCGTGCGCGGCGGGTCTAGCCTGGTGGCGCGCAGAATTTCGGAGGATCGCGTGCCCGAATTCGATGACGACCGCCCGGAGGCGCCGCCCGCCGAGGGTGTGCGGATCCTGGGGGCGGAAGAGGCCCAGGCGGCGGTGGAAGGTGGTCCCGACCGCGCTCGTCCCGAGGAGCCGCCGCGCCGGCGGCGCCGCAGTGCCCCGCCCGAGGACGTCCAACCCGCGGCCCGTTTCCCGCTGCCCGCCGACCGCCTGCCCGGCGAGGGGCCGAGCCCCGACGTGCGACCCGCGCCCGCGCCGCCCGTCGGCGAGGGATCGGGCCCGATGCCGTTGCAGCACTGGACCGAGCCGCCCACCGGAGAGGTGCCCATGATCGCCGACGAGCCGGGGGACGAAGAGGTTTGGGCGGCCGCGTCCAACCAGCCCCGCTTCCGTTCCGACGTCGCCGACTGGGGCGACTCCGATTTCGCGCTCGGTGACGAAGGTCTGCACGACGAGACCACCGCGATGGGTGCGCTGGTCGACGAGCCCGAAGTCGACGACGACGAGGAGTTCGCGGCGCAGGTCGCTGCACGTCGCGCGCCCGCACGTCGCTCGCGCACGAGGCCGCCGCGCGCGCGCAGCCGGGGGGCGGCCGCGTCGCAGTACCCGCGCATCGAGGACGAGACCGAGGCGCCGCACGTCACCGCCGGACCGCGGGTCACACCGTCCGACGACCTCACCACGCGCGTCATCACCGGCGCGGTGCTGGCCGCGGTCGCGATCCTCGCGTTCTTCATCGGTCGCGCCGGCACGGCGGTGCTCGTCACCGTCATCGTCGCCGCCGCCGCGTTCGAGCTGTTCGAAGGCTTCCGCCGGGCCGGCTTCCAGCCGGCAACGCTGATCGCGCTGCTCGGGTCGCTCTCCATGGTCGGGATCGCCTACAACCACGGCGAGCGCGCGTTCCCGCTGGTCAGCGCGGTGGTGATCGCGTTCACGCTGTTCTGGTACCTCGCCAAGGTCGTGCACGCGCGTCCCATGGTCAACGCCGCGGTCACGGTCTTCGGCTTCGGCTACATCGGCATCCTCGGTGGCTTCGCCGGACTCCTGCTCGTGTTCCCCGACGGCGTCGGCATGATCGTCGGGCTCGTACTGTGCGCGGTGAGCTACGACGTCGCCGGTTACCTCGTCGGTTCGCGCATGGGCCATCGCCCGCTCATGCCCGACGTGTCGCCCAACAAGACGCTCGAAGGGCTCGCCGGCGGGATGGCCGCGTCCGTGGTCATGGGCATCTTCATCGCGATCATCGGCCTGCACCCATGGAACGACCTGAGCAACGGCCTGCTCCTCGGCATCGTGGTGGCGGTGTTCGCGCCGCTCGGCGACCTCGTCGAGTCGATGCTCAAGCGCGATCTCGGGCTGAAGGACTTCGGCACCATCCTGCCGGGACACGGCGGCGTGCTCGACCGCTTCGACGCCATGCTCTTCTGCTTGCCTGCGGTCTACTACCTGGTGGTCGCGCGCGGTCTCGTCTGATGCGTCGCATCGCCGTCCTCGGGTCGACCGGCTCGATCGGCACCCAGGCACTCGACGTCGTCCGCAACCATCGCGACGAGTACGACGTGGTCGCCCTGGCGGCGGCGCGCAACGGCGAGCTGTTGCATGCTCAAGCCGAGGAGTTCGGCGTGCCGCTCGACTTCGCGCGGCTGTGTGCCGATACCCCAGAGGTGCTCACCGAACTGGCCTCGCTCCCCGAGGTCGACGTGGTCCTCAATGCGGTGGTCGGCTTCGCCGGCCTGCCCGCCACGCTTGCGGCATTGGAGCACGGCAGGCGCCTCGCCCTCGCCAACAAGGAGAGCCTGATCGCGGGCGGCCCGGTGGTCGCGGCGGTGCGGGAACGGGGTGACGGGGAGATCGTGCCCGTCGACAGCGAGCACTCGGCGCTGTACCAGTGCCTCCGGGCAGGGGAGCGCGGCGAGGTTCGTCGCCTGGTGCTCACCGCCAGCGGCGGGCCGTTCCGCGGCTACTCCCGCGAGCAACTGGCGACCGTCACCGTGAGCGACGCACTCAAGCACCCCACGTGGGACATGGGCGCCAAGATCACCATCGATTCGTCGACGCTCATGAACAAGGGCCTCGAGGTGATCGAGGCCCACGAGCTGTTCGGCACGCCGTTCGACCACGTCGACGTGGTCGTGCACCCGCAGTCGGTGATCCACTCGATGGTGGAGTTCGTCGACGGTGCCACCATCGCCCAGTTGTCGATGCCCGACATGCGCCTCCCGATCGGCCTCGCCCTCGGCGCCCCCGCCCGGTTGCCGGAGCCGTTCGGTGCGATCGACTGGACCGCGGTGTCGCAGCTCACGTTCGAGACCCCCGATCTCGACGCGTTCCCGTGCCTGCGCCTCGCGTACGAAGCCGGCCGGGCCGGGGGTGGCGCGCCCGCGGTGCTGAGCGGCGCCAACGAGGTTGCCGTCGCCGCGTTCCTCGATGGCCGGATCCCATGGACCGCGATCGCCGCCGTCAACTCCGAGGCCCTCGATGGGGGAACCGGGAACGTCCACGATGTCTCCGACGTTCTCGAAGCTGACCGGGTGGCGCGTCGAGCGCGCCACCGTCGCCGTCGAGCGTCTGGACCGAGCCGCGTGAGCACCTCATGAACGCGAACGAGCGCCCGCGAGGCGGCGATCCCGCGTCGCAGCGAGTGAGCCGAGCGTGAAGGATCCGCTCGAGGAAGCGGGCGTCGCCGTCAACAGCCGAGCCGCCACCGGCATCCTGATCACCTTCCTCACCGCCATGGTGGCGCTGGCGATCTTCGTGCCCGGCAGCCGCATCCCGCTGCTGCTGATCCTCGGCATCATCCTGCTGGTGATGCTCCACGAGCTCGGCCACTACCTGGTGGCCAAGCGGTCGGGCATGAAGGTCACCGAGTTCTTCTTGGGCTTCGGGCCCCGGCTCTGGTCGTTCACCCGGGGTGAGACCGAGTACGGCGTGAAGGCGATCCCCGCCGGCGGCTACGTGCGCATCATCGGGATGACCAACATGGAGGAGGTCGATCCGGCCGACGAGCCCCGCACCTTCCGACAGGGCCCGCCCGGCAAGCGCCTCGCCGTCATCCTCGCCGGCGTCACCGTCAACTTCTTCATCGCCTTCCTGTTGCTCTTCGTCGTGATCGCGGGGCAGGGCCGCGTCTACGACGGACCCAACACCACCGTCGACGGCATCGTCGCCGGCAGCGCTGCCCACCAGGCCGGGATCGAGACCGGCGACAAGATCGTCGCGGTGAACGGAAAGTCCGTCACCAGTTGGGACGACCTGAAATCTGCCATCGAGGCCAACGGTGGCCACCAGATCGACGTCGTCGTCGTGCGCAACGGCGACGACGTCACGATTCCGGTGACACCCAAGGTCAAGAGCGGTCAGGGCTTCCTCGGCGTCTCACCCGGCACGATCGTGCGCGACGTCGGGGTGCTCGAGGCGGTGCCCGAGTCGTTCAAGACGATGGGCAGCGTGCTCACCGGCTTCACCGACGTCATCGGCGACAAGCTCTCGCCCTCCGGCGTGAGCACCTCGGCGAAGCAGAGCTTCACGTCCGCCACGCCGGCGGCCGGGTCGACCGAGGACCTCAACCGTCCCCGGTCACTCATCGGCATCGTCGACATCGGCAGCGAGCTCGTCGGCAACAACCTCTGGCTCTTGGCCCTCCTGCTCGCGCAGATCAGCTTCATCCTCGCGATCTTCAACCTGCTGCCGATCCTGCCCTTCGACGGCGGACATGCGGTCGTCGTCCTCTACGAGTGGATCGCCTCGAAGGTGAAGCACCGCCGGGTCTTCGTCGACTACCGCAAGCTCATCCCCGTGAGCGTCGTGCTGCTGATCCCGATCCTGTTCCTGGGACTGTCGTCGATGGTGCTCGACATCCGCCAGCTCGGTCAGTAACTAGCCTGACCAGCGTGTCGACGTCCCGCCGGATCACCCGCTCCGTCACGGTCGGTGGTGTCCCGATCGGGGCCGGCGCGCCGGTCACCGTGCAGTCGATGACCACCACCAAGACCGCCGACGTCGAGGGCACGCTGGCGCAGATCTACTCACTCGCTGCGGCCGGGGCCGACATCGTGCGCTGCACGTGCAACGAGGAGCCGGCGGCCGAGGGGCTGGCACAGATCGTGCCCCGCTCGCCGGTGCCGCTCATCGCCGACATCCACTTCCAGCACAAGCTCGCCCTCGCCGCCATCGAAGCGGGCGTCGCCGGGCTCCGGCTCAACCCCGGCAACATCCGCAAGCCGGAGCACGTCAAGGTGGTCGCGCGCGAGGCGAAGGACCACGGCCTGCCCATCCGCATCGGCGTCAACGCCGGCTCGCTCGATCCCGACATCGCCGAGCGGTACGGCGGCGCCACGCCGGAGGCGTTGGTCGCGTCGGCGCAACGCGAGCTCCACTACTTCGGCGAGGTCGGCTTCGACGACGTGAAGATCTCGGTGAAGTCGTCGAACGTCCCGACGATGATCGACGCCTACCGGTTGCTGTCGGAGACGGTCGACTACCCCCTGCACCTCGGCGTCACCGAGGCGGGCCCGTTGCCCGGTGGCCTGGTGAAGTCGACCGCCGGCATCGCCACGCTCCTGGCCGAGGGCATCGGCGACACCATCCGCTTCTCGCTCACCGCCGACCCCGTGGAGGAGGCGAAGGCCGGCAGGCAGCTGCTCGAAGCCATGGGGCTGCGCGAGCGCAAGGGCCTCGACCTCATCGCGTGCCCGTCATGCGGTCGCGCCGAGGTCGACGTCATCAAGGTCGCGCGCGACGCGCAGGACGCGCTCGAGGAACGCAACATCCCGCTGCAGGTGGCGGTGATGGGGTGCGTGGTGAACGGCCCGGGCGAGGCGCGCGACGCCGACCTCGGCATCGCCGCCGGTCGCGGCAAGGGCCATCTCTTCGTGCGTGGACACGTCGTGCGCGTCGTTCCCGAGGCCGACATGGTCGACGCGCTGGTCGCCGAGGCCGAGGCGATCGTCGCCGAAGGCATCGAGGCCCGCCTCGCCGCCGCCGACGAGAACGCGGAAGCGATCGCGGCCGCGACGCGCGAGGAGCTCCTGCAGATCCAGGGCCTCGACGCCAACCACAGCGACGAGAAGATCGAGAAGATCCGCGACATCGCCGACGAATAGCTGCTCAGACCCGGGTCGGGCGCACGACGAGCAGTGCGACGCCCGCGACGACGCACACCGCGCCGATCACGGACCAGAGAGCCTCGCCGCTCATGAACGAACCGCCGATCACGCCGACGCCCTGGAAGAACCACACGACGCCGACGAGGATCAGCAGGATCGCGATCGCGCGCCTCGGCCAACCGCCTCGTCTCACGACACGACGTCGGCGCGCGACGCCATGATGGCGGTGAGCCGGGTCTCCACCTCGGGGATGTGGTGGTCGTCGGTGAACACGTAGCTGCGGCCCTGCCGCACCGCGTCGACCACGTTGGCTGCGACCTGCTCGGCGCCGATTGTTCCGACCGGGTTCATGCCGGTCTTGATCATCCCCGGCATCACCACGCTGACGCCGACGGGTGCGCCGATCGCCGCGAGCTCGGCGCGCAGGCCGTCGGAGATGCCGAGCACCGCGTGCTTCGACGCGGTGTACGGACCGATCCCCGCGATCGCGGTGACGGCCGCCATCGACGCGGTGTTCACCACCCAACCGGGTTCACCGGACGCGAGGATACGAGGCACGAACGCATGGATGCCGTGGATCACTCCCCAGAGGTCGACGTCGATCACGCGGTGCCACTCCGACAGCGGCAGCTCCCACGAGTTCCCGCCCGCGACGATGCCGGCGTTGTTCATGCACACGTGCAGCGCGCCGAAGTGCTCCACCGCGACGTCGGCGGCGCGCTCCATCGCCTCGGGATCGGTCACGTCGGTGACGAGCGAGTGCACCTCGGCGCTGCCGTCCGAGAGTCGCTGGGCGTGCCCGGCCAGGCTCGTCTCGTCGCGGTCGGTCATCAGCACGCGCATGCCCGCCGCGACGAACGCCTCGGTGGTCGCGAGCCCGATCCCGCTCGCCGCGCCGGTGACGACCGCGCTGCGGCCCGCCAGCTCATCCAGTCCCGTCATCGATCACCCCTCAGCGGTTCCGCCCCGTTCCCACCAAAAGGTAGCGATCTGTTTCAGATCTGGAACATCTCGCTACCTTTTGGCCGTGGGTTCGGCGCTGGAACAACGACCAGCGCCGCGGCGATGAGTGCGACCGCGACCATCGTGAGCCTTCGCCACTCCTTCGCGGCCACGCATCAAGGTTGCCACGTCACGGAGCGATGAGCGTCACGAGCCGGAGTGCCTCCCGCGGTCCGCGCACCGATCGCTCGACCACCTCACCGACGCCCGCGGCGTAGTACTTCTGGTCGAGCACGCCCGGCTCGAGTGCCGTTCGCTCCTCGGTCAACAGTGCGTCGGTGTATGAGCCGCTTGGGACCGTCACCTTCGTCGCGAGGTCGACGGCGCGGAAGGCGTCCTCCGCTTGACCCCGATACCACTCCTGCCGGAACCGGAGCCCGACCTCCGGCGTCGCCTCCATGAACAGTCCCGGCTCCGCGCCGTCGACGCCGGCGTGGAACGAACCCGACGTCTCGACCACCCGGCCCCGCCGATCGAGCGCGGCGGTGTCCTCGCCGAAGTACCAGACGTTCCCGCACGCATCCTGCGCGTAGTAGTCGCTGGTGCGCTCCTCGAGGCGGCCGTCGAGCAGCAGCCGATCCTCGACGACACGGGTCTCGACGCCGTCGATGGTGCGGGTCCGGTCGGACACCACAACGAGATCGACCGCGGCCTTGGCGTCCTTGGTGCCCACGTAGACCCACGTCGTGCCGACGGGCAGCGGGAACCACTGATTGTCGACGTTCGCGGTGAACATCGTGGGATCGATGACCGGGTGGTACTCCGCGCCAGGACCGAAGGTCGGCAGCTCGCAGGACGCGGCGCGGACATGGTCAGCGGTGACGGATGCCGTCGCGACGATCACGAACATCAGGACCAGCACTCGTCGCACGAGGTCCATGACGACCTCCTCCTGCGCACCCCGAGCTCGGCGCGCCATTCTCCTCCGATCGCGTCGTCACGCGACCGCGGGAACCAGGTTGCGTGTGTTAGCGAGGCAGTCCCGCGCGCCGTTCCGCTTCCCTTGCCGCGGCGCGCCCGTAGCCGAGGACGATCCGCCGGAGCGTCGCCTCCAACGCCGTGCCGGTCCCGGGAACCTTCGGCTCGAACGCGCCCGCCCAGCGGATGGTCGTGCCTCCGCCGTCGGCGGGCAGCAGGTCGATGTCGGCGTGGTAGCCGCGGACCGGCGGACCCGAGAGGATCGTGTAGCCGAGGTGACGCGGCGGGTCGTACTCGGTGATCTGCTCGCGCCCGAACACCGGCCACCGACCGAGCTTGCGCACCGCCCCGACCCCGCCGGGCGCCGGCTCACCCTCGCGCTCCCACTCTGAGACGCCCACGCTGAACCCGGCCCACTCGTGCCAGCGCGTGGCGTCGGCCAGCACCTCGAAGACGACCTCGGGCGACGCCGCGGACGTGACCGTGAACTCGTAGGTCGACAAGGCCATCAGGTCCGCTCCGTCCAGAACACGTCGACTCGGTAGGGGAGCGCGACCGACGCCCGTCCTGCCGTGGATGGTTCGTCGCGCAGCACCGCGCGAACTTCGTCGAGCACGGCCGCCTGTTGCTCAGCGGGCAGCACCGCGACATGGCTCACGCTGCGGACGCGGTCGACGACCTCGTCGGGGGCGAGCAGCTGCTCGTGGTGGAAGGTCGCCTCGTGCAGGGGACCGAACCACGGCGTGTCGATGAACGCGGTCTCACGCCATTCGTCGTGGGCTCGCCACGGCGCACGCTTCTCCACGCGGTCAATGATGCTCCATACGCGATCGACCCACGGGACGGAGCGGTCGCGCGCGTTCCAGAGCAGTGCGAGCCGACGGCCGGGTCGCAGCACGCGGTGGAGCTGCTCGAGTGCGACCGGTGCGTCGAACCAGTGGAACGCCTGCGCCACCACGATGCCGTCGAACGACTCCGCGGCGAACGGCATCGCCTCGGCCGTCCCCGCGACCACCGGAACCCCCGGCAGCGATGCCGCCAGGAGAGTCCGCATCCCCCGGACCGGCTCGACGGCCACGAGCTCCACCCTGGGCCGCGCCTCGGCGAGGAGCCGCGTGAACTTGCCGGTGCCGGCGGCCAGGTCGCAGACGCGCCCGCCATCGGGCACCGCGAACGCGTCGACGACCCACGCGACCGCGTCAGGCGGGTACGACGGGCGCGACCGTTCGTAGGCCGCGGCCTCGGCGCCGAAGCCTGATGCCGCGACGTCGTGGACGCTCAAGCAGGTGCAGCAGGAGTGGCGGACGGCGTCCAGCCGTGGAGCCCGCACTCGAGCTTGCCGCTGCTCGACCAGCGACCGGCGCGGGGATCGTCGCCGTCCTTGACCGGGTTGGTGCACGGCCAGCAGCCGATCGACGGGTAGCCCTTGTCGCGCAGCGGATGCATGGGGAGACCGCGGTCGGCGATGTAGCCGTCGATCTCGTCGTGGGTCCACGACGCGATCGGGTTGACCTTCACGATCCCGCGGCCGACGTCGAAGCCGACGATCGGCGCGTTGGCGCGCGTCGGCGCCTCGTCGCGCCGCAACCCGGTGAGCCACGCCGACCTGCCCTCGAGCGCGCGCGCCAGGGGTTCGACCTTGCGCATCGCGCAGCACTCGTCGGGGTCGATCTGCCAGAGGTTGTCGGGCGCGATCTGCGGGCTGATCACCCGGAGGTTGAGGTCGTAGCGCTCGCGTACCTGCTCGACGTACCAGAGCGTCTCGGCGAAGTGGTACTGCGTGTCGAGGAACACCACTTCCATCTCCGGGACGACCTGCGTGGCGATGTCGATGAGCACGCAGTCCTGGAACGACGCCGCCAGCACCGCGCCATCGCCGAACGCCTCCCACGCCCACTTGATCGCCGACGAAGCCGGCTCCTGCTCGAGCTCCGCGGAGACCCGGGCCAGATCTGCGAGGTCCGGTACCTCCGCCTCGGTCTGGGTGGCGGTCACGTCGCGCACTCCGAGTCGCCGACCTCGGCCACGTAGGGCCCGGTCTCGTCGAAGTCGATGTAGTAGTCGGGCGCTTCCTCGGGCGAGGGGAACTCGTCGAGGTCGGTGAGCGTCTTGCCCACGGTCGCCGCGCCGCCGGCGCGTTCGAGCCAGGACGAGAACGTCTCGCCCGCGTCGCGCTCGCCCGCGAACTGCTCGACCACCCGTACCACCGCTTCCGATGCGCGCTTGGCGGGCAGCTTGGTGGCCTTCTTGCCGAACGCGATCGACATGTTGGTGACGTGGCCGCCGAGCTCCATCTGGTAGCCGGGCGCGGCCTGACCGTGCGCGCGCCGCTCGAGACCGAGGAAGCCGATGTCGGCGATGTGGTGCTGGCCGCACGAGTTGGTGCAGCCCGAGATGTTGATGCGCACGCCACCCACCTCGGCCAGGCCGGCCTTCTCGAGTGCGTCGCCGATGTCGGCCGCGAGACCGCGCGACTGCGTGACCGCGAGGTTGCACGTGTCGGCGCCGGGGCACGACACCACGTCGCGCGACAGCTCGGCACCGGCCTCGGCCATGCCGAGCTCGGCCAGCCGGGCGTGCAGCTCGGGGAGCTGCTCCTCGGTGAGGCCGCGCAGCGCGAAGTTCTGCCGGTTGGTGATGCGGATCTCGAGCGGCTGGCCGGAGGAGGAGAAGTCGCGCTGCACCTGCGCGAGGCCACGGAACTGCTCGATGGTGATGTCGCCGAGGCGGCACCACGCGTAGGCGCTCACCGTGCCGTTGGCACGCCCGCGCACGACGTTGGCGGTGTCCCACTGCTGGAACGGCGTGAGGCCCTGGAACTGCACCGGCGTGGCGCCCGATCCGATGAGCCCGCCGTCGGCGCTGACCTCGGTGCCCATCCCGGCGGGCGCGTCGCCCTGCTCCTCGACGACCGCGGGGATGCCGCCCGGGTAGGTGGCCGACGCGGGGAGGAACTTGCGCTCCTTGATGATCCGCTCGCGGAGTTCGTCGATGCCCATGGTGTCGACCAGCCACTTCAACCGGGCGCGGAGCTTGTTGTCGCGGTTGCCGTGGTGGTCCTGGACCCGCAGGATCGCCTCGATGGTGGGGAGGAGGTCCTGGCGCGACGTGAACTCCTCGAGCGCCTGTGCCGGGTGCGGGTTGGCGCCGAGACCGCCGGCCATGAACACGCGGAAGCCGGGCTCGACGGTGCCGTCGGGCCGCGGGCGGTTCACCGCGATGATGCCGACGTCGTTGAACATCGCCTGGCCGCAGTCGGTGGCGCAGCCGGAGAAGTTGATCTTGAACTTGCGCGGGAGGCGCTGCGCGATCGGGTTGCGCAGGAAGAGGTCCTTGGCGGCCTCGGCCCACGGGCTGATGTCGAGCACCTCGTAGGGGCACGCGCCGGCGAGGTGGCAGCCGCTGACGTTGCGGACGGTGTCGCCGCACGCCTCCCGGCTGGTGAGCCCGACGGAGGCCAGGAGGCGGAGCACTTCGGGCGTCTGCTCGAGCTGCACGAAGTGGAACTGCACGTTCTGCCGGGTGGTGAGGTGACCCCAGCCGCGCGAGTACGTCTCGGAGATGTAGCCGAGCATCTCGAGCTGGTCGGGCTCGATCTTGCCGTAGGGGATCTTGACCCGCACCATCTGGTTGTGGCCGCCCTGGCGCTGGCCGTAGATCCCCTGGTTGAGGCGGAACACCCGGAACACGTCGTCGTCGATCTCGCCCGCCACGTAGCGCTCGACACCGTCTTCGAAGGACTGGATCTCCTCCTCGATCTCGGGGTCGAGCGTCTGGGCGCGGAGCTCTTGCACGTCGATCGCCATAGATGACCAAGCTATCGGGTTTTCGATTCAAATACCAGCGAGCAGGTCGGAAATATCGCCGCCGAGCGCCGGGTTGAGGCGCCGGATTGAGGAGCCCGTCGTCGACGGCCCCTGAGTACCCTGCCGCTATGGGAAAGCAGCCCGTCCTGACCCCGCGCGCCGACGACTTCCCGCGCTGGTACCAGGACATCCTGCAGAAGGCGCAGCTGGCCGAGAACGGCCCGGTCCGCGGGACGATGGTCATCCGGCCCTACGGCTACGCGATCTGGGAGCGCATGCAGGCCGAGGTCGACGAGCGCATCAAGGCGTGCGGCGCCGAGAACGCCTACTTCCCGCTCTTCATCCCCGAGTCGTACTTCCAGCGGGAGGCCGAGCACGTCGACGGGTTCAGCCCCGAGCTGGCCGTGGTCACCGTGGCCGGCGGCAAGGAGCTCGAGGAGGCGGTGGTCGTCCGCCCCACCAGCGAGACGGTCATCGGCGAGTTCATGGCCAAGTGGGTGCAGAGCTACCGCGACCTGCCGCTGCTGCTCAACCAGTGGGCCAACGTCGTGCGCTGGGAACTGCGCCCGCGGCTGTTCCTCCGCACCAGCGAATTCCTCTGGCAGGAAGGTCACACCGCGCACGCCACGCAGGCCGACGCGCGCGCCTACGCGGTCCGCATCCACCGCGAGGTCTACGAAGACTTCATGGCGAACGTGCTCGCGATCCCGGTGGTCGTCGGCATGAAGACGGCGCGTGAGCGCTTCGCCGGCGCCGACAACACCCTCACCCTCGAAGCGATGATGGGCGACGGCAAGGCATTGCAGATGGCCACGAGCCACGAGCTGGGTCAGAACTTCGCTCGCGCGTTCGGCATCGAGTTCCTCGACGACGCCGGCGCGCAGCAGACCGCGTGGACCACGTCGTGGGGGTCCTCGACGCGCATGGTCGGCGGGCTGATCATGGCCCACGGCGACGACGACGGCTTGCGCATCGCGCCGCGGCTCGCGCCCATCCAGGTGGTGGTGCTCGCGGTGCGCGACGAAGGCGACGTCGTCGCGCGCTGCGGCGCGCTCACCGACGAGCTGCGCGCCGCCGGCATTCGCGTGCAGCTCGACGCCAAGGCCGACGTGTCGATGGGTCGGCGCGCCACCGACTGGGAGCTCAAGGGCGTGCCGGTGCGGCTCGAGGTCGGGCCGCGCGACCTCGCCGACGGTGTCGCGACCTTGGTGCGTCGCATCACCGCGGGGGAGGAGCGCAAGGGCCCGGTGCCCCTCGACGCGGCCGCGAAGGCCGTGGCCGAGGAGCTCGACCGGCAACAGGCCGCGCTGCTCGACGAAGCCACCGCGCGGCGCGAGGCGCACACCGTCGACGTCACCACCCTCGACGACGCGCGCGAGGCCGCCGCGGCCGGGTGGGCACGCATCCCGTGGGACACGGTGGGCACCGAGGGCGAGGCCCAGCTCGCGCAGGCCGGCGTCTCGGTGCGATGCCTCCATCGCGCCGACGGCTCGTTGCCCGACTCCGACCACGAGCGCGACCTGATCGCGGTCGTCGCGCGCTCCTACTGACGACTGATGGCGTTTCCCATCGCTCCTCCCGTGTCGCCGATGCTCGCCAAGCTGGCGCGCGAACTCCCCACGAGCGGCGGCAAGCTCGGCGACCTGCTGTACGAGCCCAAGTGGGACGGCTTCCGCGCGATCGTGTTCCGCGCCGGCGACGACGTCGAGATCGGGAGCCGCAACGAGAAGCCGCTCACGCGTTACTTCCCGGACCTGCTCGAGCCGCTGCGCACCAATCTGCCGGAGCGGTGCGTCATCGACGGTGAGGTGGTGATCGCGACCGAGCGCGGTCTCGACTTCGATCGCCTGTCCCTTCGCATCCACCCCGCGGCCTCGCGGGTCGCGATGCTCGCCGAGGAGACGCCGGCGTCGTTCGTCGCGTTCGATCTGCTCGCGGAGGGCGACACCGATCTGCGCGCGCAACCGTTCCGCGAGCGGCGGGCTCGACTCGAGGCCGCGCTGGAGAAGTCCCGCGCACCGGTGTTCCTCACGCCGGCCACCACCGACCGAGACACCGCGGCCGAGTGGTTCGAGCGCTTCGAAGGGGCGGGGCTCGACGGCGTCGTCGCGAAGCCGCTCGACGGTGTGTACGAAGAGGGCAAGCGGACGATGCAGAAGGTCAAGCACCTGCGCACCGCCGACTGCGTCGTGGGTGGGTTCCGGTTCCACAAGGACGGTGTCGGTGTCGGCTCGCTCCTGTTGGGCCTGTACGACCACGACGGCGTGCTGCACCACGTCGGCGTCGCCAGCAGCTTCTCCACGACGGCGCGCACCGAACTGCTCGCCGACGTCGAGCCCTACCGCGACGGCGCCCTCGACGACCACCCCTGGCGCGGGTGGGCGGAGGCCGACGCAACTGCATCGGGAGAGTCCGCCGCGACCGGCCAACGGCGGCCCGGCGCGCAGAGCCGATGGAACGCGGGCAAGGACCTGAGCTGGGAGCCGCTGCGCCTCGAGCTCGTCGCCGAGGTCGCCTACGAGCACTTGCAGGGTGACCGCTTCCGCCACACCGCGCGCTTCCAGCGCTGGCGTCCCGACCGCACGCCCGACTCGTGCACCTACGAGCAGCTCGACGCGCCGGTCCCGATGGAGCTGCAGGAGATCTTCGGTGTCTGAGCGCGGCACAATGAGCACATGAGCGGCCCGGAGCACGAGAGCGGAGAAGCATGAGCGACGACGCGCCGTCCGTCTCCCGACTCGCCGGCCAGCTGGGGTACATGTTCGAAGACCACCCCGAGCTGCGTGACGCCCCGCTCGCGCAGCTCGTCGCGCGCCTCAACGAGGAGGACCGGTGGGCGCGGGCGATCGCGACGTATCCCAACCGGAGCGACGCGGAGGTGCACTCGCATCTCGCCGAGTTCCACGACCGCATCGGTGCGGTCGAGGTGGAGCAGGCTCGTCAACAGGTCGTCTTCCGCGCCGACCGTGAGGAATAGCGTCCCGACCGCATCCCGGAGGAGCGTCGATCGGCGCGCCGCTCACACCCGACCAGGCGCGCACGCGGCTTGCCGCCGGGGACCGACGCTTCGTCTCCGGCGCGCTCGTCTGACGGTCCGTTTCGCGCAGTTCGTACATCGGAAGTCGACAGCGATTTCAGGTATACTCACGAGGTTCGGTCGGTAGCCAGACCCACCGGTCCCCATCGGTCCAGCGGAGACGTGGGCGCAAGCCCACGTTTTTTCTTGCCACGAAAGACCCCGACACGTCGAAAGGCGGGTGCATCAGATGATCGACATCGACACGATCGTGCAGATCTTGGCGCCCGCCGTGGCCGGCCTGGCCCTCGACCTCTACGACGTCGAGGTGAGCGGATCGGGACGAGCGCGCGTGGTGCGGGTCCTGGTCGACCGCGAGGGCGGCATCGACCTCGAGGCCATCGCCGACGCCACCCAGTCGATCTCGCCACTGCTCGACGAACCCCCGCTCGACGCGGTCGTCGCGGGGCCGTACGCGCTGGAGGTGAGCAGTCCGGGGCTCGAGCGTCCGTTGCGCACGCGGGCGCACTACGCGCAGGCGGTCGGTCAGACGATCTCGGTGAAGCTCCGTTCAACGAAGGGCCGCGCCGGCGAGGACCACGGCGCGCGGCGAGTGCGCGGCGTGCTCACCGCGGCCGACGACACCGGTTTCGAGCTCACCCTCGACGACGCCACCAACGAGCGGCTCCCGTACGGCGAGGTCACACAGGCGCGCACGGTGTTCGAGTGGGGCTCCGAACCCAAGCGCGCCAGTTCGAACAAGCACGCGAAGAAGAGCGCGGCGAAGAAAGCAGCGGTACGTCGATGAACTCAGAGATGATGGAGGCGCTCGAGAACATCGAGCGCGAGAAGGGCATCTCCATCGAGATCATGCTCGAGGCGCTGGCCAACGCGCTCCTCACCGCCTACAAGCGGATGCCGGACGCCGCCGAGGAGGCGCTCGTCGAGATCGACATGGAGACCGGCGCCATCAAGGTGATCGCGCAGGAGCTCGACGAAGACGGCAACGTCACCCGTGAGTGGGACGACACGCCCAGCGACTTCGGTCGCATCGCCGCGCAGACTGCCAAGCAGGTCATCTTCCAGCGCATCCGCGAGGCGGAGCGCGAGATGAAGTACGAGGAGTACGCCGGCCGCGAAGGTGACATCGTCACCGGCATCATCCAGCAGACCGACGCCCGCTACACGCTCCTCGATCTCGGCAAGGTCGAAGCGCTGCTGCCGCAGGCGGAGCAGGTGCAGAACGAGCACTACGACCACGGCAGCCGGCTCAAGGCCTACATCGTCGAGGTCCGCAAGACGGCCAAGGGCCCGCAGATCGTCGTGTCGCGCACGCACCCGGGCCTGGTGAAGCGTCTGTTCGAGCTCGAAGTTCCCGAGATCGTCGACGGCGTGGTGGAGCTCAAGGCCATCGCGCGCGAGCCGGGACACCGCACGAAGCTCGCGGTCGCGTCCAATGACAACAACGTCGACCCGGTCGGCGCGTGCGTCGGCGCGCGGGGTTCGCGTGTGCGCATGGTCGTCAACGAGCTGCGCGGCGAGAAGGTCGACATCGTTCCCTACAACGACGACCCCTCCGAGTTCGTGATGAAGGCGCTCGCGCCCGCACGCGTGCGCGAGGTGCGCATCCATCCCGACACCGGCACTGCCGAGGTCATCGTCCCCGACTTCCAGCTGTCGCTCGCCATCGGCAAGGAGGGCCAGAACGCGCGGCTCGCGGCGCGCCTCACCGGTTGGCGGGTCGACATCAAGAGCGAGACGCAGCTCCAGGAAGAGGAGTCGGGCGGCGGCGTGGAGTACGCCGAGGGCGAGTGGGTCACCAACGACAGCGGCGAGCTGGTGTGGCAGCCGGCCGAGGGCGGCGAGACCATCTCGGCCGCCGAAGCGGGGTACGCCGCGCCGGCGACCGAGACCGCACCCGCGGCGGAGGCACCCGCCGAGGCGACCGAGTCCGCGGAGCCGGCGGAGGCCGCCGCGCCCGAGTCGGAGTCGACTCAGACCGAGGCGCCCGCGGACGACGAGCCCGCGGAGGCTTCAGGCGCGGGTGCCGGCGCCGACGCATCCGCCGCGACGGAGGGGGCGGACGGCTAGCGCGCCGACGGCCGGGCCCGCCCGCACCTGCATCGGGTGCCGACGGGTGGCGGGCGTCGAGGAGTTGGTGCGCATCCGCGCCACCGCCACCGGGCTGGAGCTCGGGGCGGGACCGGGGCGGGGCGCCTGGCTCTGCCGGGCCCACCCGGCTGCGTGCCTCGAGGAGGCGCAGCGCCGGCGGGCGGTGGAGCGGGCACTGCGCACTCCGGTACGGAATGACGAGATCGAGCGCCTACGCGCGAGACTGGACGACGGTGATGTCCCGGTGAGCAGTGATCCGGGGAGCGCGCGTCACTCGAAGTAGAGGAAGCAGAGGCAGCGAGCTTGGCAACGAAGAAGATCCGCGTCTACGAGCTGGCAAGAGAGCTCGGTGTCGAGAACCAGGTGGTGCTCGATCTCGCCGAGCGGCTCAAGATCGGCGTGAAGAGCCACTCGTCGAGCATCGACGACCCCTCTGCCGACCGCGTCCGCCGTCTGGCCGACTCCGAGGGGCTCCGTCGCGAGCCCGTCGTCGACGAACCCGAGCCCGAGCCCAAGCGCGGCGCCAAGGCCAAGGCGGAGCCCGTGGTGGAGGAGCGGCCGGCGACCGAGCCGGAGGCGCCGGCTCCCGCGCCCGCTCCGGTGGCGGAGGAGGCACCGGCGCCCGAGCCCGAGCCCGCACCCGCGGCCCATCGAGTCGTGCGGTCGACCGGCGTGATCGCCGACGTGGGCGGCGCGCCGCCTGCGCGTCCGACCCCGGCGCCAGCACCCGCACCGGCACCCGCCGCGCCGGCCGAGCGCCCGGCGGCGGCGGCCGTCGCACCGGCCGCGGCCGCGTCGACCGAAGCACCGGCCGCGCCCCCGGCGACCGAGGCGCCTTCCGCGTCCGCCGCGCCCACGGCTCCGCCGGCACCCGCGACGCCACCTGCACCGCCTGCGCCCGCCGCCCCGCCGCGCAGTGTGACCGGCCGCCCGATCCCGCCGCCGCCCGGTGGCGGTCGCCGCATCCCGCCCCCTCCGGGCCCCCGGGTCGTACCCGGTTCGGGTGGCCCTGGGGGTCCGCGTGGTGGCGGTGGCGGCTTCCAACGTCCCGGTGGCGGTGGCGGTGGTGGTGGTGGCTTCCAGCGTCCCGGCGGCGGTGGCGGCCCCGGTGGCGGGTTCCAGCGTCCCGGTGGTGGTCCTGGCGGCGGTCGCGGTGGTCCCGGTGGCGGACCCGGCGGCGGTCCCCCCGGTCGCGGGCGGCCCGGCCCGCAGGGTCAGCGACCGCGACGCAAGAAGCGTCGTCGTCGCGACTTCGAGGACCTCGGGCCCGCGTCGATGCCGCAGCTCACGCCGGCCGATACACCGGTGCCCGAGGGCGAGATCGTCGTCGAGCGCGGCAGCACCATCCAGGAGCTCGCACCCAAGCTGAACCGCACCACCGCCGACCTCGTGCGGCTGCTGTTCGACGCGGGCGAGATGGTCACCGGCACGCAGTCGTTGGCCGACGAGATGGTCGAGCTCATCGCGGAGGCGCTCGGCGCCGAAGTGCTGCTGGTCGAGCCGGGCCAGGAGGCCGAGCTCGAACTGCAGGCGCTGCTCGGTGACGACGACGACGAAGACGACGCCAACCTCGAGCCGCGCGCCCCGATCGTGACCGTGCTCGGCCACGTCGACCACGGCAAGACCACGCTGCTCGACACCATCCGCAACGCGAACGTCGTCGCGAGCGAAGCGGGCGGCATCACCCAGCACATCGGTGCCTACAAGACGGTGCACAACGGGCACCCGATCACGTTCATCGACACCCCCGGCCATGAGGCCTTCACGGCCATGCGGAAGCGAGGTGCGAACGCCACCGACATCGCGATCCTCGTGGTCGCGGCCGACGACGGCGTGATGCCTCAGACCATCGAGGCGATCAACCACGCGCGCGTGGCCGAGGTACCGATCCTGGTTGCGATCACCAAGGTCGACCGTGAGGACTCCGACCCCACGCGCGTCCGCCAACAGCTCGTCGAGCGCGAACTGGTGCCCGAGGCGTGGGGTGGCGACGTGATGGTCATCGACGTCGCGCCTCCAGCCGGTATCGGTGTCGACGAGCTCCTCGAGTCGATCCTGCTTCTCGCCGAAGTCGAGGAGCTGGCGGCCAACCCGAAGACCCCGGCGCGCGCACTGGTGCTCGAGTCGAACCTCGACCAGGGTCGTGGCCCGGTCGTCACCGCGTTGGTCGAGCAGGGCACGCTCCGGGTCGGCGACCCCATCGTCGCCGGTGGAGCCTGGGGCAAGGTGCGCGCCATGTTCGACGAGAACGGTCAGCAGGTGCAGGAGGCCGGTCCGTCCACCCCGGTGGAGGTGCTCGGTCTCGACGACGTCCCGCTCGCCGGCGACGAGCTGCGGGCCGCGCCCGACGAGAAGACGGCTCGCACGGTCGCGGAGGCCCGCTCCTTCCGGCGTCGCGCCGCGAGCCAGAAGCACCCGATGAGCCTCGCCGGCGGCGCCCGGCTCGAGGACATCTTCGCGATGGTGCAGCGCGGCGAGGTCGCCACGCTCAACGTCGTGGTGAAGGCCGACGTGCAGGGATCGCTCGAGGCGCTGACCGACTCGCTGCGCAAGCTCGACCAGGAGCACGAAGAGGTGCGGCTGTCGTTCGTGCACCGCGCGGTCGGCGGGATCAACGAGTCCGATGTGAACCTGGCATCGGTGTCGAACGCGACCGTCATCGGCTTCAACGTGCGACCCGACCGCAAGGCGCGCGAGTTGGCGCAGGTCGAGGGCGTCGAGATGCGCCTCTACGAGGTCATCTACCAGGTGCTCGAAGACGTGCAGTCGGCGCTGATCGGCATGCTCAAGCCCGAGTTCGAGGAAGTGGTCACGGGCGAGGCCGAGGTGCGAGAGGTGTTCTCGGTGCCGCGCGTCGGCAAGGTCGCCGGGTGTTATGTGCGCAATGGCACGATCACGCGAGGGTCGAAGGTCCGCTTCCTCCGCGAGGGCGTGGTCATCTGGAACGGTGCCATCTCGTCGCTCAAGCGGTTCAAGGACGACGTGCGCGAGGTCCAATCGGGCTTCGAGTGCGGTATCGGCCTCGAGAACTACCAAGACCTCAAGGGTGGCGACGTCATCGAGACGTACGACCTCAAGGAGATCGCACGCGGCTGAGCCCTCCCTGTGCTGTGCCTGAGGCGGCCGCGGTCCGTCCGGGCATGCCGGCCGGTAGCCTGCGCAGCCCCGTCGGTCCACCGAAAGCAGTCCGCTTGCGCCGTCCCGCTGCCCTCCTCGTCACCGTCGCGATCGCGGTCGGTGCGCTCACCGTGCTCGCCGCGCCGGGCGGCGCCGCCGCCGACCCCTTGGCCGCGGTGACGGTGAGCACCGACGTCACCAGGAAGCCGACGGTGAAATTCGACGCCCCGTTCGCGGTGAAGAAGACCGCCGACTCGGTGGTCACCGCGGGAACCGGTGACGCGCTCGTCGACGGCGCGGGGGTGAAGTTCGACTACGTGTTGGTCGACGGCCGTACCGGGAAGACGGTCCAGACGTCGTACGGCAAGACGCAGGCGGCGCTGGTGCTCGACACCAAGAAGACCAACAAGCAACTCGTGACCGCGCTCACCGGCCAGCAGGTCGGCAGCCGCGTGCTGCTCGCGATCGCCGGCAAGGACGGTCTGGCGAAGAAGCTCAACAGCAAGAAGGTGAAGAAGGACGACACGCTGCTCTTCGTGATCGACGTGAAGAGCACGAGCGTGCCGCTGACGCGGGCGACGGGTGAGGCGGTGCCGCCGGTCGACGGCCTGCCCACCGTGACGCTGGCCGACAACGGCAAGCCCACGATCACCGTTCCGAGCGGCGTGACCGCGCCGACGACGCTGGTGGTGCAGCCGCTCATCAAGGGCAGCGGGCCCGCGGTGCAGTCGGGCCAGACGATCAGCGTGCACTACACGGGCGTCATCTGGGACACCGGCAAGCAGTTCGACTCGTCGTGGGACCGTTCGGAGCCGCTCGAGACGGTGATCGGCACCGGCCAGGTGATCCCGGGGTGGGACGAGGGCCTTGTCGGCCAGACCGTCGGCTCGCAGGTCCTCCTCGTCATCCCGCCCGACAAGGGCTACGGCACCACGGGCAGCAGCGACGGCACCATCAAGGGCACCGACACCCTCGTCTTCGTCGTCGACATCCTCAACGCCTACTGATCCACGTCACGAGCGACTCCCACGACGGGAGGCCGTTGCCCGCGCCCGCTTCGTAGGGCGCGTCCGGTGGTGCCGGGTTGCTCCGGCACCCGGTCCCGGCCACGTACGTGGGGATCGGCGCGATCGGTCGGAGCATCTGCTTCGGCGTGCCGCGGGCGAGGTCGAGCGTCCAGAGCGCATCGTCGCGCACGTACAGGAGCCGTCGGCCCTCGGTGGTCCATCGCGGTCTCGCGACGCCCACCACCTCGTCGCCGATTCCGGAGCACAGAGACAAGACACGCACGACGTCGAGATGCAACATCTTCCCAATCGGGCCGATAACTGTCACACCCCCATGATTTGATCATCGAGTGTTCGACGTCACCGATCGCCTCGACACCCTGCGCTCCCGCTCCACCGAGTGGTTGGAGACGCGTCGTCGCGATGTGGTGGCGGAGATTCGGCGCCTGCAGTCGGAGGAGCTCGCGATCGTGCGGGTGCTCGATGAACGCGGGCGGATCGACACGTCTGTCGGCCTCGACGGTGAGTCGGCGCGGGCGGTGCAGGAGAAGGTCGAAACGGCTCGGGCGCTCGAGTCCCTTCCTGCCATCGCCGCGGCTGCGCATGAGGGCTGCTTCAGCGACGAACAGTTGGCCGCGGTGGTGAGGCTCGCCGACGAGGAGTCCGATGGAGTGGGCGGCGAGGGCGCCGAACGTGACCCCTGGCGATCTCGCCCGCATGGCGCGGAAGAAGACGCAGCCGACGGTGCAGGAGGGTCAGGCGCGCCACGCGGCGCGGTATCTGCGGACATGGCTCGACAAGGACCGCGGGATGCTGCACGTCCGCGGCGAGCTTCCCGACGTGATGGGCGCGAAGTTCGAGGCCACGATCAAGAAGCTCACCGAGAGGATGCGTCCGGCGAAGGGTCAGGCGTGGGAACCGTGGGAACGCCGCGCCGCCGACGCGTTGGCGGTGATGTGTGACGCGGTCGAAGTGGCGGAGCGCATCGAGACCCCGATGGCCGCGCCGAAGCCACTGTTCTCGGTCGACGTTCCCCCCGACGGGCCCGCGACGATCGCCGGGATCCCGCCGCCGGACGCGATGGTCGAGCAACTGCGGGCGTCGGCTTCCGTCGAGCCGCTGCTGCTCGATGGCGCTGGCCTCCCGGTCGCGGTCGGGAGGCGCTCGAGCAGCCTGTCTCCGAAGCTTGCCCGTGCAGTGCTGCTGCGCGACGGTCATTGCCGGTGCGGCAACTGCGATCTGAAGTACGGGTTGCACGTGCATCACCTCCGGCCGAAGAGCTGGGGCGGCAGCGACGAGATCTCGAATCCGGCCGCGGTGGCCAGCGTGCACCATCCGATCCTCATCCCGAACGGGCCCTACGCGCTCGTCGGCAACCCGAACCTCCCCGACGGGTTGCGCATGGTGCACATCGACGACCTCACCCTCGACGAAGCGAAGCAGGTGGGGCTGCCCCCACGCCGAGCCGGACCCAACGCCGCATGAACGTCGTCGCTCGGACCTATCTCCGATCCATCATCGGCGCAGCGCGAGTATTACGCCCCTCTGGAGCCGGAACGGACGAACGGGGAGGCGCGGCCGCTGCTGTGGCCGGCGCTCACAGTGGCGCTGCTGCTCTCGGGCATCACCGGCTACGTCGACGCGGTCGCGTACGACCGGTTCCTCGGGGTGTTCCCCGCCAACCAGAGCGGCAACGCGGTGTTCCTCGGCACGTCGATCGGCGGCACCACGAACTCGACGGGCTGGCAGTCGGGTACGTCCATCGCCGCGTTCGCGCTCGGGGTCATCGTCGGCGAGCTCCTGCGCCAGTGGACGCCAGTCCGCCGGACCGGCGCGATCCTGCTCGGCTTCGAGGTGGTGCTGTTGGCGGCGGTGGTCGCGATCGCGGGTCCGATCGAGGGCACACAACTGATCGGCGGTGCCGAGGGTTACGTGCTGATCGTGCTCACGAGCATGGCGATGGGCGTGCAGACCACGGTGATCCGACACGTCGCCGGCACCACGGTCTCGTCGACGTACGTGACGGGCGCCGTCGACCGCGTGGGTGGGGCGGTGAGCCGCGTCCTGTCCGGCGCGAGCCGCCTCCGGGACGAGCGCCCGGTGACGGTGCTCCTGGGCATCGTCGCGGCCTACGTCGCTGGTGCCGCGATCGGCGCGGCACCGCCTGGGGAGTGGCGATGGGCGATGGCCCTCGCGACGGTGGTGGTCGCGGTCGTGGGCGCGGCGTGGTACGCCGCGCCGAGCCTGTTCGCCGGCAGGCGGGAGTCGTGACCGGCGAGGTCGCGGCTCTGACCACGAGCGCGCGATCCGCGACAATGTGGATCCGCGACAATGTGGAGTGTTGGTGTGCGCGTCACCCCACGCTGCCGGTTTCCCTGTCCGCGACAATGTGGATCCGCGACAATGTGGATCCGCGACAATGTGATGGTGCACGCGGCGGTGATGAGCTTCGACCTCCACGTCCCCGAGAGCCGCTCGCTCAAGGCCAAGCGGGGCGCGATCCGCCCCATCGTCGACGGCCTGCGCCACCGGTACCGGGTCTCGGTGGCCGAGGTCGGGCACCACGACCAGTGGCAACGGGCCGAGATCGCGGTGGCGGTCGTCGCCGAGAGCGACGGCCGGGTGCGGACCGTGCTCGAAGGGATCGAGCGGTTCGTGGCGGCCGCACCGGCGGTCGAGCTCCTCGGCACCCAGACCGCCTGGCTGGAGGAGCCGTGACGGCCCGCCGGCCTCCGCGCCGCTACCCGCGGATGGCCCGCGTGAACGAGGTCGTGCGCGAGGCGATCGGCGACGAGCTCGAGCGGCTCAGCGACCCCCGCCTCGGGCTGGTGACCGTCACCGGCGTGGACGTCAGCGCCGATCTGCGCCAGGCCACCGTCTACTATTCGGCGCTCGGGCGGGCTGACAAGCGGGGTACGGGGGTCGTGCCGCAACTCGAGCCGGAGCAACGGGAAGCCACGCAGGCCGCGCTCACGGCTGCGGCGCCGCACCTGCGCGCCTCGCTGGGCCGCCAGGTGAGACTGAAGTACACGCCGGAGCTCACCTTCCGCGAAGACCCGTCGATCGCGGCGGGCGATCGCATCGAGGCCATCATCCGCGACCTGCACCGCGACGACCGGACCACCGGCACCACACCCGGGGAAGGGGACGCGTGAACGAGGTCGAGTCGTCGCTCGCCCACGCGGCGGCCGCCGTCGCCGGTGCCGAGCACGTCGCGCTGGCCTGCCACGTGAACCCCGACGGCGACGCCCTCGGCTCCATGCTCGGTCTCTTCCACGTGCTGCGCGCCGCGGGACGCCCGGTCGTGGCGTCGTTCCCGAAGCCCTTCACGGTGGCGCCGCACTATCGCGAGCTGCCCGGCCTGCACCTCCTCACCGATCCGGCCGACTTCCCGACCGAGCCCGACGTCATGGTCACCTTCGACTGCGGCTCGTTGGGTCGCCTCGGCGACCTCGAGCCGTTGGCCAAGAGCGCACGCGAGCTGATCGTCCTCGACCATCACGTTTCGAACACGCGCTTCGGCACCATCAACGTGATCGATCCGGCGGCCGCGGCGAGCGGCGTGGTCGTGCGCCGACTCGTCGACGAGCTCGGTCTTCCCCTCACCAACGACGCCGCGGTCGCGCTCTACGCCGCGATCGTGTGCGACACCGGACGCTTCCAGTACGAGACCACGACGCCCAGCGTGTTCCAACTCGCCTGCGAGCTCGTGAGCTTCGACGTCCCCGTCTCGCGACTCTCGCGCCAGCTGTTCGAGGAACACCGCTTCGCGTACCTCAAGCTGCTGGGGGAGGCGCTCGCCAACGCCGAGCTCGACGAAGAGCACAAGTTCGTGTGGACGGCGGTCACGCAGGACATGCTCACCCGCCACGGGGTCACGTTGGAGGAGGTCGAAGGCCTCATCGACATCGTGCGGCGCGCCACCGAGGCCGAAGTCACGTGCGTGCTCAAGGAAGAGGCCGACGGTTCGGTGCGGGTGAGCCTGCGATCGCTGGGCGACGTCGACGTCCGGCTGATCGCCGCCAACCAGGGCGGCGGCGGTCATCGCTTCGCAGCCGGGTTCGAGTCGACCCTCGGCATCCCGCAGGTCGTCGCGAACATCCGCGGCGCGCTCTGAACCGGGACGTCCCATGGGTGGTCGTCCGGCGGAGCTGCAGCGGAGGCGGGGGCGCCAGCGAACGGCAACGAGCCGGGTATCCCGACTCGTCGTGAGCGAGCCATCGTGGCGGAGGCCGGGACGCCGGAGCGGAATCGACCATCGTGATGCGTGACGGCCTCGTCGTGGTCGACAAGCCGGCCGGGTTCACCTCGCACGACGTGGTCGCGAGGCTGCGCAAGTTCTACGGCCAACGCCGGGTCGGCCACGCGGGCACGCTCGACCCCGACGCCACCGGTGTGCTCCTGGTCGGGCTCGGCCGCGCCACGCGTCTGCTGCGCTACCTGTCGGAGTCGGGCAAGGCGTACGAAGGCCGGATCGTGTTCGGAATCGCCACCAGCACCCTCGACGCCGCCGGTGAGATCGTCGACCAGCGGCCGATGCCGATCACGCGCCGCGACGTCGAGCGCGCGCTCCCGCGCTTCGTCGGCGACATCGAGCAGCTCCCGCCGATGGTTTCGGCGGTGAAGGTGGGCGGACGGCGCCTGCACGAGCTGGCGAGAGCCGGGAAGGAGGTCGAGCGCGCACCCCGGTCCGTGCGTGTCGACCGCCTCGACCTGGTCGCGTTCGAGGCCGGCCCGTATCCCACGGCTGACGTGGAAGTGGAGTGTGGCAGCGGCACGTACGTGCGCACGCTGGCCGCCGACCTGGGCGGGGCCCTCGGAGGGTGCGCGCACCTGAGCGCGCTCCGGCGCACACGGGTCGGATCGTTCACGCTCGACGAAGCGCGCCCGCTCGGCGACATCGAAGCCGACCCTGCGAGCGCGGTCCTGTCGCTCTCCACCGCGATGCGCGATCTCGAACGGGTCGACGTGGACGACGAGGAGGCGCAGGCGATCTCGCACGGCGTGTCGTTCGCATCGGGCACGCTCGACGTGCGCGGACCCGGTCCGTATGCGCTGGTGGGTCCCGACGGTGCACTGCTGGCGGTCTACGACACCCGTGGCGCCGCCTTGCGCCCCGCGGTGGTCGTGGCAGCGCCGTGACCGTGAGCGAGCCGGGCGTCCTCGAGAAGGGCGGCCCGGCGAGTAGCGAACGGCCAGTGATGGCGGAGGCATGACGGACATGCGCATCGTCGACGACCTCGCCAGCCTGTCCGCCGCGCTCGAGCCGGGGCCGGGCGCCGTCGTCACCATCGGCGTGTACGACGGCGTGCATCTCGGTCACCACGCGGTGCTGCGACTTGTGCGCGAGCTCGCCGACGCGCGCGGCCTCGCGGCGGTGTGCATCACGTTCGATCGCCATCCGGCGGAGGTCGTGCGACCGGAGTCGGCACCGCGGCTGCTCACCGCGCCCGAGCAGAAGCTCGAGCTCCTCGACGCGACCGGCTACCTCGACCTCGCGTTCGTCCTGCACTTCGACGAGGCGCGCAGCCAGGAACCGGCCGACGACTTCGTCCGCGAGGTGCTCGTCCGTGGCGGGCACGCCCGCCTCGTGGTGGTGGGCGCCGACTTCCACTTCGGGAAGGGCCGTGGTGGCGACGTCGGGCTGCTGCAGCGCATGGGTGCAGCGCTCGGGTTCGAGGTGCTCGGCGTCGGTCTCGAAGCCGCGCCCGTCGACGGCGCCCAGGGCGGCACCATCTACTCCTCGACCCGCATCCGCGAGCTCCTCGCCGGGGGCGATGTCGAGGGCGCGGCGGCGCTCCTGGGGCGACCGCACGAAGCGCGCGGGGTGGTCGTCGAAGGCGATCGCCGCGGCCGGGAGCTCGGTTTCCCCACCGCGAACGTCGCGGTGCCGAGTCGCTGCTGCCTCCCCGCCGACGGCATCTACGCCGGCCACTTCGTCGGTGCCGACGGGATCGAGCGGATGACGGCCATCTCGCTGGGCCGGCGTCCGACGTTCTACGAATCGGCCGATGCGTCCCTGCTCGAGGCCTACGTCCTCGACTTCGCCGGCGACCTCTACGGGCAAGAGGTCCGCGTGCGGTTCGAGCACCACCTGCGTGGGGAGCAGCGGTTCGACTCCGTGGACGCGCTGGTCGCGCAGATCGAGCGTGACGTCGCCGCGACGCGCACCGCGCTCTCCGACTGACCGGACCGAAGCGAACCGGCGGGCCGGTCGGGAAGAATGAAGGCGTGCAGGGAAGGAACGACTCGACGTCCGGTGTGCCTCGGCGCGACTTCCTGCGCGCGGCAGGTGCGGTCGCCGGCGGCGTCGCGGTCGGCGGCAGGAGTGCGCTCCGTGCGCTGTCGCCGCCGAGACGCAAGCGCGCACCGGGACCGCAGGGTCACCTCCTCGACACCCAACCGTCGGACTGCCCGATCGAGACCGTCGTCGTGCTCATGATGGAGAACCGCTCGTTCGACCACTACCTCGGGTGGATGGGAGCCGACGACGAGTATCTCGACGAGGGGCGCCGGCGGTGGGGATCCAAGTTCCGCGTCGACGCCGAGAACGGCTTCGTGTACGTCGACGGCGACGGGAAGCGCCACCGCACCCACCACCTCACCCGGGGTGGCGCCGAACCGCACCCGTTCCGCGGCTGCGGCCACCCGATCCCGGGTCATGGTTGGTATGCGGGCCGCGTCGAGCTCGCCGACGGCTTCCTCGCCGCCGGCACCGGCAACGATCCCTATGCGATCGGCTACTACCTCGCCGACGACCTGCCGGTCATCGCGCCCATGGCCCGGCGCTTCACCCTGCACGACCACTCGTTCGCATCGCTGTTGGCGGGCACGTTCCCGAACCGGCAGTACGCGTACACGGCGCAGTCGGGTGGCGAGATGGAGGATCCGGTCCCGCTCATCCCCGGGATGTACCGGACGACGACGATCTTCGACAAGCTGCTCGCCGGCCAGGTGCCCTTCACCGCGTACTACACCGATCTCCCACTGCTCGCGCTGTGGGAGGGCCAGGACGACCAGGCGATCCGCCCCGCCGACGACTACTTCGAGGCGTGCGCCCGCGGGACCCTCACCAACGTCGTCTTCGTCAGCCCCGGGTTCGTCGGTGACCTCCGCACCGACGACCACTCGCAGGGCGACGTGCGCCTCGGCCAGCGGTTCATCCGGGAGGTCTTCAGCGCGTTCGTGGAATCACCGCAGTGGGAGCGCGGCGCGTTCATCCTCACCTACGACGAGTGGGGCGGCTTCTTCGACCACGTGAAGCCGCCGATCCTCGCCGACCAGCGCGCCGATGCCGACCTCGACCTGAGCTTCGGGCTCGCCGGCTTCCGGGTGCCCACGATCGTGGCGTCGCCCTACGCGCGGCAGAACTACGTCGACCACCGTGTGTACGACCACACGTCGACCCTGCGGTTCTTGGAGTGGCGCTTCCTGGGCGCACCTCCAGAAGGCCCCGGCGGCGATCCCAACTGGAGCCTCACCGTCCGCGACCGCAACGCCAACAACGCGGGTGCCGCCTTGGGGGCGACCCTGCCGATCCCGAGCTCGGCTTCGATCTCCACGACATCGTGATCGGCCCCTACAGCTCGGGCTGTCCGGCCGACGAGGCGATCCACGCCCCGGCCCTCCCGGAGGGGGAGCACCCCGACCCGTTCGTCGTCGCCGAGGAGTACCGCGACGATCTCGAGCGCAAGTACCCGCTCGCCCGGCACACCCCCTGGTTCGACCTGCCTGCTTCCTCGTAGACCCGTCTCCCTCCCCGGCGCCGGGCTCTGGTAGCATCTCCCGCTGGTCCGCAAGCAAGAAAGTCATCTTCAGCGCATGCCCGACACCACCGCCACGATCGCCGAGCACCGCCTCCACGAGTCCGACACGGGCTCGACGGAGGTCCAGGTGGCCCTGCTCACCGAGCGCATCAACCACCTGACCGAGCATCTGAAGGTCCACAAGAAGGATCATCACTCTCGCCGCGGCCTGCTCATGCTCGTGGGCCGGCGACGCCGGCTGCTCGACTACCTCCGGCGCAACGACGTCGAGCGATACCGCGCGCTGATCGCCAAGCTCGGCCTGCGCCGGTAACCCCCGCACCACCGACAACAACCCGCGAGCGCGACGACGGTTGTCAGTCGCCACCGCCCGGGTGGGTCCACTCGGACGGCGACAACTGGGAATCGCCCCGCCTCGCCGATCGCCCTCAGCGGGCGAGAGAGGAAGCGTTCCCATGCCCAATTCTGAGGGTAGAGGCGCCATCCGCGTCAGCGGCCCGATCAATGCGGCCGGTCTCGTGATGACCCTGGAGACGGGCAAGCTCGCTCCCCAGGCCGACGGCGCGGTGGTCGTGCGCGTCGGCGACACGACCATCCTGAGCACCGTCGTCACGTCCAAGCCACGGGAGGGCATCGACTTCTTCCCCCTCACGGTCGATGTCGAGGAGCGCATGTACGCCGCCGGCAAGATCCCCGGCGGCGTCTTCCGTCGCGAAGGTCGTCCGGGTGAGCCGGCCATCCTGACCTGTCGCCTCACCGACCGCCCGCTGCGCCCGAGCTTCCCCGCGGGCTTCCGCAACGAGGTGCAGGTCGTCGCCACCATCATGGGCGCCGACCTCGTGAACCCCCACGACGTGCTCTCGATCAACGGCGCATCGGCTGCGCTCACCGTCTCCGGCATCCCGTTCGACGGCCCGATCGGCGCGGTGCGCCTCTCGCGTCAGGGGAGCGACTGGATCGCCCACCCGACGTTCGAGGAGAGCACCGAATCCACCTTCGAGCTCGTCGTCGCCGGTCGCATGATCGACGGTGGCGACATCGCCATCATGATGGTCGAGGCGGGTGGCACCGAAGCCACGTGGCGCCTCTACGAAGCAGGCGCGCCGAAGGTGACCGAAGAGGTCATCGCCGACGGTCTCGAAGAGGCCAAGCAGTGGATCAAGGCGTCGATCGAGCTCCAGAAGCAGCTCCGCACCGAGGTCATCTCGGCGCGTGGTCCGATCGCCGCGATCGCGTACGAGATCCACACCGACTACGACGACGACGTGTTCGACGCGGTCGCCGAGCAGGCCACCGCCAGCACGTCGGAGGCGATGGCCATCGCCGACAAGTCGACCCGCAACGAGCGTCTCGAAGAGATCCTCGAAGGTCTGCTGCTCGCGTTGTGCGGCACTCCCGACGAGCCGCAGCAGTACGCGGCGCGCGCGAAGCAGATCAAGCCCGCGTTCCGCTCGCTCCAGAAGAAGGTCGTCCGCAGCCGCATCGTCAACGAGGGCCTGCGCATCGACGGCCGCGGCACCACCGACATCCGGCCGCTGTCGGCCGAGGTGGATCTCCTGCCGACGGCCCACGGCACCGGGCTCTTCCAGCGGGGCGAGACCCAGGTGCTGAGCGTGCTCACGCTGGGCATGCCCCGGATGGAGCAGTTCATCGGGCTCGACGAGCTGCGCGGCACGAAGAAGCGCTACATCCACCACTACAACTTCCCGCCGTACTCCACCGGTGAGACCGGTCGGGTGGGGTCGCCGAAGCGCCGCGAGATCGGCCACGGCGCGCTGGCCGAACGGGCGCTCGTGCCCGTCGTCCCGTCGATGGAGGAGTGGCCCTACGTGCTGCGCATCGTCTCCGACGTGCTCAGCTCCAACGGCTCCACCTCGATGGCGTCGGTGTGTGGCTCGACCCTCTCGATGCTCGACGGCGGCGTGCCGCTCAAGGCGTCGGTTGCGGGCATCGCAATGGGCCTCGTGTACGCCGAGGGCAAGTACACGACCCTCACCGACATCCTCGGCACCGAGGACGCGTTCGGCGACATGGACTTCAAGGTCGCCGGTACCCGCGACTTCGTCACCGCGCTCCAGCTCGACACCAAGATCGACGGGCTCCCTGCCGACGTCCTGCGCCAGGCGCTGCTGCAGGCTCGCGACGCTCGCTTGAAGATCCTCGACGTGATGGACGCCCAGATCTCGACGCACCGGGGCGACGTCAAGCCCAGCGCGCCGAAGATCGTCAGCTTCGAGATCCCGATGGACAAGATCGGCGAGGTGATCGGGCCCAAGGGCAAGGTCATCAACACGATCACGCAGGAGACGGGCGCCGACGTGTCGGTCGGCGACGACGGCGTCGTCGGCACCGTGAGCATCGGGTCCACCGACGGTGCCGCGGTCGAGGAAGCCCGGCGTCGCATCGAGCTGATCCTCGACCCGCCGACCGCCGAGCTCGGAGCCGAGTACACCGGCAAGGTCGTGAACGTCACCAAGTTCGGGGCCTTCGTCAACATCCTCCCCGGTCGCGACGGCCTGCTCCACATCTCCAAGCTCGGGCGCGGCAAGCGCATCGACCGGGTGGAAGACGTCCTCAACCTCGGCGACGAGGT
This sequence comes from uncultured Actinomycetes bacterium, assembly GCA_963841415.1. GTDB lineage: Bacteria > Actinomycetota > Acidimicrobiia > IMCC26256 > DASPTH01 > DASUAS01. The sequence goes on from CAWJCN010000001.1 coordinate 543,522, forward strand.
CACGGTCCGCGTCGACGACATCGACAACTCCGGCAAGCTCAGTCTCTCACTTGCGGGAGAGGAAGCCGAGCAAGGTGATTCGTCCGGCACGACCGCGTCGTCCAACGGTGGTGAGCGCGCCGAGAGCCGTGCTCCTCGTGACGATGCAGCGCGCGGCAACGGAGGCGATGTGGACGTCGCGTCGTTCGACGACGAGTGGGACTCGCAGGCGCCGCGGAGTTCGGCGAGCTCGGCCCGGCCGAGGTCGGTCGCGCGGGTGGCGATCGTGGCGAACGGCGCGGGGGGGGCGGCGGCGGTCGCCGTCGGCGCCGCTAGCGGGGTCGGGATCCGCACCGTGACCTTGGGTCAAGGCGTGCCGGTGACACGTCGATGACCGACTCCATCATGAGCAGTGAGTCCTTTCCGAAGGAAGCCGTCGACGACGCGCACGGCATCCGCCGTTCCCGGCTCGACTCCGGGTTGCGCGTCGTCAGTGAGCATCTTCCCGGCCTCCGCTCGGCGGCGGTCGGGTTCTGGGTGGGCACGGGCTCGCGCGACGAACCGGAGTCGATCGCGGGCGCCAGCCACTTCCTCGAGCACCTCCTCTTCAAGGGCAGCGCCACCCGCCACGCGGCCGACATCGCCGAGGCGGTCGAGTCGTGCGGTGGCGACATGAACACGTTCACGGGGCAGGAGGTCACGGCGTACTACGTGCGCGTCCCCGACCGGCACCTCGATCTCGCGCTCGACATCCTCTCCGACATCGTGTGGTCACCGGCGCTGCGTCCCGACGAGGTCGAGTCGGAGCGCCAGGTGATCCTCGAAGAGATCCGGATGCGCGACGACACGCCCGACGACCTCGTCCACGACGTGTTCTCGGGCGCGCTGTTCCCGCACCACCCGCTCGGACGGGAGGTGTCGGGCTCGCAGGAGACGATCACCGCCGTCACCCGCGACCAGATCGCCGAGTACCACGCCGATCACTACCGGCCGTCGAACGTCGTCGTCGCGGTGGCCGGCAACGTCGATCACGACGACGTCGTGCAGAGCGTGCGGGATGCGTTGCCACCCACGAGCGGCGCGCGGCCTGAACGTGTCCACGACGCCGACGGGGGAACACCGGACCCGTTCGCGCGCGTCGACCGTCCGCTCGAGCAGTCCCACGTCGTGCTCGGCGCGCGTGCACTGCGACGCGACGACCCCGACCGGTTCGCGCTCGCGGTCGTCGACCAGGTGCTCGGTGGCGGCATGAGCTCGCGCCTCTTCCAGGAGGTGCGTGAGAAGCGCGGTCTCGCCTACTCGGTGTTCTCCTACCGCAGCGCGTTCGAGGAGACGGGTTCACTCGCCGTCTACTGCGCCACCGCGCCCGAGCGGGTGGAGGAGACGCTGGCCGTCGTGCGCGCCGAGCTCGACCGCATGGTCACCGAGGGTGGTGTCACCGAGCGGGAGCTGGTCGGCGCCAAGGGTCATCTCACCGGGTCGCTGGCGCTGTCGCTGGAGAGCTCGTCGAGCCGGATGCACCGAATCGGCCGTTCCGAGCTCACCATGGGCGAGGTTCCGAGCCTCGACTGGGTCGTCGAACAGGTCGAAGCGGTCACCGCCGACGACGTCGCCCGAGTGATCGACCGCGTGCTCGATGCGGGCGAACGCACGCTCGCGCTGGTGGGTCCTGCCGATACTCTGCCCTGAAGAGGGAGGCCCGCATGATCCGGGGCGAGTCATGATCAGAGTCGGTGTGTTCGGCGCGGCCGGACGCATGGGCGCCACCGTCTGTCGCGCGGTGCTCGACGATCCCCAGCTCGAGCTGGTTGCGGCCGTCGACCCGATGCATGCAGGGCTCGACCTCCGGCAGTGCGGGATCGACGCCAGCCTTCAGATGGCACGGCACGCGGGGGCGTTGCTCGACGCCGGCGCCGAAGTGGCAGTCGACTTCACCGTGGTCGACGCCGCACGCCAGAACCTCGCGTGGTGCGCCGACAACGGTGTGCACGCGGTGGTCGGCACCACCGGCTTCTCCGCGACCGATCTCGACGGCTTCCGGACCCAGTTCGAGGCGTCGAACGCCAACGCGGTGATCGCGCCCAACTTCGCCATCGGCGCGGTCCTGATGGTGCGCTTCGCCGAGCTCGCCGCACCGTGGTTCGAGACCGCCGAGGTGATCGAGCTCCACCACGACCAGAAGATCGACGCGCCGTCGGGCACCGCCTTGCACACGGTCGAGCGGATGGCGGCGGCGTCGCCCGAGTGGGCCCCCGATCCCACCACGAAGACCGTGGTCGAGGGCGCGCGTGGGGGAGTGGGCGCGGCCGGCATCCACGTGCACTCGGTGCGGCTGCGCGGCCTCGTCGCCCACGAAGAGGTGCTGCTCGGCACCGCGGGACAGTCGTTGTCGATCCGTCACGATTCCTACGACCGCACCTCCTTCATGCCCGGCGTCGTCCTGGCCGTGAAGTCGGTGCGCGACCGTCCCGGCCTCACCGTTGGGCTCGATCCGCTGCTCCAGCTCTGAGCCCATGGACCGGTGATGGGGGCCGGGGACGACGCCCGGCAGCGCGTCCTGCGCGGCGCGTACGACTGCATCGCGCGCGACGGCATGGCCAAGACCACTGTCGACGACGTCGCAGCGGCATCGGGGGTGTCGCGCGCCAGCATCTACCGGATCTTCCCGGGCGGGAAGGACGAGCTGCTGCGGGAGACGGTCGGCTGGGAGATGGACCGCTTCTTCCTCCGCCTCGGCGAGGAGCTGGGTGACGCGCCCGATTTCGCCGAGTTCCTGGAGCGGGCGTTGCCGCTGGCCCGACGGGAGCTGCTCGGGCACGCGGTGCTCCAGAAGGTGCTCGAGACCGAGCCCGACCGCCTCACCGCCCTGATCACGGTCCAGCAGCATCGGGTGATCGTCGCCATCGCCGCCTACTTCCTGCCGTTGCTCGAACGTGATCGCGACGCGGGCCTGGTGACCACCGGCGTCGACCTGGCGCCGGTCGCCGAGTACGTCGCCCGCCTCTCGCTCTCGTTGATCGCGTCGCCGGGCGGTCACGATCTCGGCGATCCGGCCGAGGTGCGACGCCTGGTGCGGGGCGAGCTCCTGGGCGGACTGCTCCTGGAATGACGCCTGACCCGATGAGACAGAAATTGGTGTATCGTCTCAGACGATGACCCTGACCGCCGCCCCGGTCCCCGGCACTGCCCTTCCCACCGAGGTGCGGATCCGCGACGCCGCGCTGATCTGCATCGGTCGCTTCGGGTTGGCCAAGACGACCGTCGACGACATCGCGCGCGAAGCCCATTGCTCGCGTGCGACGCTCTACCGCTACTTCGACAGCAAGCCCGCGATCGTGCGCGCCGCGGTGCTCGCCGAGCGCGACCGCGTGGTCGCGGCGGTGGTCGACGCCGGCCGTGCCGCGCCGACCTTCGCCGACGCGGTGGTCGAGGTCGTCGTCACCAGCGCACGAGAGCTGCGCACCCACGACGCGCTGCAGTTCCTCTTTGCACACGAGCCCGAGGCGGTGCTCGGTTACCTCGCGTTCGGACCCGGCGATCGCCTCCTGATCGCGACGGCCGCCGCCGTCGCGCCCGCGTTCGACCGGTTCCTGTCGCCCGACGCCGCGACCCGCGCCGGCGACTGGTTGGCGCGCCTCGTCCGTTCGTACGTGCTCATGCCCCATCCCCCCGTCGACTTCACCGACCCGATCGCCGCCCGCGCCTTCCTCGAACAACTCGTACTTCCGGGCCTACGAGCGCCGGGCCTCGCAGAAAGCAGGACGCCGTCATGACCACCACCTCCTCGTCCAGCCACGCCGAGATCATCGGCCGCGACGACATCAACGACTACGACGCGATCCTCGCGGTCACGAACACGGATGTTGCCGAGGTGCAGCACGCGATCCGCGCCGAGGCCGACGCCATCTTCACGTGGAACTACGAGCGCAGCCGTCCGGCGCTGGTCAAGCTCTACGAGAAGGCGAAGACGTCGCAGTGGAACGCGAACGACCTTCCGTGGGACATCGACGTCGACCAGGAAGAGGTCGCGCGCAACAACCAGAACCAGAACGGCATCGGCCAGAACATGGACATGGCCGGCACGCCGTTCGAGAAGTGGGGCGACAAGGAGTGGACCCGATTCGGCGTCGAGTCGCAGAACTGGACGCTCTCGCAGTTCATGCACGGCGAGCAGGGCGCGCTGATCTGCACCGCGCAGATCGTCGAGACGGTGCCGTGGATCGACGCCAAGTACTACGCCGCCACCCAGGTGATGGACGAGGCGCGCCACGTCGAGGTGTTCGCGCGCTACCTCAACACGAAGCTGTCGGGCCACTACCCGATCAACGCGCACCTGAAGATGCTGCTCGACGACATCGTCGCCGACAGCCGCTGGGACATGACGTACCTCGGCATGCAGATCATGGTCGAGGGCCTCGCCCTCGCGGCGTTCGGCTTCCTGCACCAGATGACGACCGAGCCGCTGCTGAAGAAGCTGCTGCGCTACGTGATGAGCGACGAAGCGCGCCACGTCGCGTTCGGCGTGTTGTCGCTGCAGGAGTACTACGCAGGACTCGGCGGGGCGGAGATCCGAGAGCGCCAGGAGTTCGCGTTCGAGGCCGCGGTGCGCATGCGTGACCGCTTCCTCCAGCAGGAGACGTGGGAGCGCCTCGGCGTCGACGTGAAGGAGGCGGTGAAGGCGATGCAGAACGCGCCCGACCGCCCGATCTTCCAGGCGCTGCTGTTCTCGAAGATCGTGCCCAACTGCAAGAAGCTCGGGCTCCTCGACGCCGGCGACGGCTGGCTGCGCGACCGCTTCACCGAGCTGGGCGTCATCCAGTTCGAGGACTGGGTCGACACCGGCGAGGAGTACGGCGAGCTCGACCAGGTGGCCAAGGACCGCGAGGCCGCGGCCGCGGTGTAGCTCGAACTTCTTGCCGAGCATCGCCCGCTGTGCCTCGTGTCGCCCTCCCCGAGCGCGCGCTCGACGTCTACTACGAGGAATCGGGGACCGGCGCGCCGGTGGTCCTGATCGGTGGGTTCACCAGCACTGCGGCGACGTGGCGCCACCAAGTGCCGGCGTTGGCCGTGCACCACCGCGTGGTCGCTCCGGAGAACCGGGGGAGTGGACGAACCCGGGTCGTCGGACCCGACGACGGCGGGCGGTCGGTGTGGGGCTGGGCCGAGGACCTGCTTGCGTTGCTCGACGCGCTCGAGTTGGAGCGCGTCCACCTCGCGGGTTGCTCGATGGGCGGCCGCATCGTGTCGGCCTTCGCGTGTCGCTGGCCCGACCGCTTGTTCTCGTTGGCGTTGCTCTGCTCGTCGCCGGGTGATGCGCATGCGGTCGCCGGCGATCCCGCGATCGCCGGTGCCGTGGCCGCCGGGTCGAATCCTGACGCGACGCCGGAGCAGCGCGCGGAGGCGGAAGCGGCGGTGTTCCACCGTGACACGCCCGCGCACCGACCCGAGGTCATGCGCTCGTTCCGGGAGATCCGAGCGTCGGAGCCGCACTCCACCGCGGAGCTCGCGCACCGCAGCGCCGCGATGACCGCACCGTTCTCGGTGTGGGACGAGCTCGGCGCGCTGTCGGTGCCGACGCTCGTCATCACCGGCGAGGACGACCGTCTCCTGCCGCACGAGAACTCCCGTCGTCTCGCCGAACGAATCCCCGGCGCCCGTCTCGTGCTCGTCGAGGGCGGCGGCCACGTGTTCTTCGTCGAGCAGCCCGACACGACGAACCGCGAGTTGTTGGAGCACTTCGCCTCGACGGATGCGTGAGTCACGCGAGGGCGTCGCGTGCCTGAACTGCACGAAGGGTGGTTCCGCGCAACTCACGAGAGGGACTTCCGATGAGTTCGCGGCGCGCACGCGGTCGAATCTGGAGAACGACGAACCTCGAGGAGGCACCGTGGACACGATGACGCCCGAGCTCGACCGACGCTTCAGCGATCCGGACGCGAACGCGATTCCGTGGGCCAGCGCCCGCGGCGTTCTCGAGGAGGCGCAGCTGTCGTGGGTCACGACGGTGCGGGCCGACGGCCGGCCGCACGTCACGCCACTCGTCGCCGTCTGGCTCGACGACGCGCTCCACTTCTGCACCGGCGCCGACGAGCAGAAGGGACACAACCTGGCCTTCAATCCACACGTCGTCCTCACCACCGGCTGCAACACGTGGGACCGTGGGCTCGACGTGATGGTCGAGGGCGACGCCTTGCGCGTCACCGACGAGGCACGGCTCCAACGCCTGGCCCGCGAGTGGGCCGACAAGTGGAACGGTCAGTGGACCTTCGAGGTGCGTGACGCCGCCTTCGTGAGCTCTTCGACGACTGCCGGCAACGACGACGGCAACGCGGCGCTGGTCTTCGCCGTCCGGCCGACCAAGGTGCTGGCCTTCGGCAAAGGGACGTTCAGCCACACGCGCTACCACCCCACTGCGTAGGCTCCGCCCCATGGCCATCCTCGGTCAGCTGTACCACGTCGGCATCGTCGTCCCCGACATCGAGGCCGCCAAGGCGCACCTGACCGACCTGCTCGGCATCACCTGGGGACCCGTCCTCCACATCGACGCCTACGACGTGCGGTCCTTCGATGAGGGCAGCGGTGACGGCAACGACCTCGTGCTCCCCAACACGCTCTGCTACTCCCTCGATCCTCCGCACCTCGAGCTCGTGCTCGAGGTGCCGGGATCGGTCTGGGAGTGCAACGAGCACTCCAACCTCCATCACATCGGCGTGTGGACCGACGCCCTCCCGCCCGACTCGGCCCGCTACTCCGAGCTGCGCTGCCCGTTGCAGCTGTGTGGCCGCGATGCGACCGGCGCACTGCAGCAGTTCGCCTATCACCGCGATCCGCTCGGCGTGCGCATCGAGCTCGTCGATGTGACCATGAAACCCATGATGGAGGAGTTCATGTTCAAGGCGCCGGTAGCCTGAGCAGATGAGCAGCCCGCCGGTCAGGATCGTCTTCCTCGGCGGGCTCGGTGAGATCGGTCGCAACTGCTTCTGCCTCGAGGTCGACGACCGCATCCTCGTCGTCGACTGCGGGATCATGTTCCCCGAGGCCGAGATGCCCGGCATCGACCTCGTCCTTCCCGACTTCACGTACCTGCGGGAGAACGCCGACCGGGTCGAGGCCGCCTTCCTCACCCATGCGCACGAGGACCACGCGGGCGGGCTCGCGTTCCTGCTGCGCGACGTGTCGATGCCGATCTACGGCTCACCGCTGTCGCTCGGGCTCGCCCGCAACCGCATCGAGGAGGCGGGGCTGCTCGGCCGCACCGAGCTGATCCCCGTGCACGACGGCGAACGGCAGATGATCGGGCCGTTCGACTGCGAGTTCATCCCCGTCACGCACTCGGTGCCCCACGCCTTCGCGACCGCGTACCACACGCCCGCGGGCACGATCCTCCACAGCGGCGACTTCAAGCTCGACCCCACACCGGTCGACGGGCGCAAGACCGACCTCGCGCTGATGGGTGCGATCGCCGAGCGCTCGGGTGGCGTCAAGCTGCTGCTCTCCGACTCCACCAACGCGTGCCGGCCGGGGTTCACGCCGTCGGAGTCGACCGTGGGCGACACGTTGCGGTCGGTGTTCCGCGACTATCCCGACCAGCGGATGATCGTGGCCAGCTTCGCGTCGCACCTGCACCGCGTTCGGCAGGTTGCCGAGCAGGCGGTCGCCGCCGGCCGGCGGATCGCGTTCCTGGGCCGCTCGATGGTCAACAACGTCGCGCTCGGCCGCGAGATGGGCATGCTCGACATCCCCAGCGAACGCGTCATCGACATCGAAGAGGTGCCGCGCTACGCGCCGGGCGAGGTGTGCATCATCTGCACCGGATCGCAGGGTGAGCCGATGAGCGCGCTGTCGCTCATGGCTGCGCACGAGCACAAGCACGTGAAGATCAGCAGCGACGATGTTGTCGTCATCTCGGCGCACGCCATCCCCGGCAACGAGACCAACGTCAGCCGCATCATCGACTCGCTGCACCGCGCCGGCGCCGAGGTGCTGCACGGCGGCAGCTCGCCGGTGCACGTGTCGGGTCACGCGTCGCAGGAGGAGCTCAAGATGCTCCTCAACATCGTGCAGCCCGAGTGGTTCGTGCCCGTGCACGGCGAGTACACCCACATGGTTCACCACGCGCGACTGGCCGAGTCGGTCGGGGTGGCCAAAGACCACGTCGTCATCTGCGAAGACGGCGACATGCTGGTGATGGAACGCGTCGACGTGGGCGCCGGGGAGTCGCGGATGGTGCTCGAGGTCGAGCGGCGCGCCGTCCCGGCCGGCTTCCTCTACGTCGACGGCATCGTCGGCGACGTCGGCCAGGGGGTCCTGCGCGACCGTCGCAACCTGGCCGAGGAGGGGTTGGTCGTCGTCATCGTCACCATCGACTCGACGACGGGCGAGGTGATCACCGGGCCCGAGATCGTCACCCGCGGTTGGGTCTACGCGCCCGAGGCCGAGGAGTTGCTCGAAGAGGCGAAGGCTGCGGTGCTGGAGTCGCTGCGGGAGGCCGCCGACGAGGGCGCCACCGACTTCGACACCCTCCGGCGCCACGCGCGGCGCTCGCTCGGCAAGTTCATCAACGAACGCACCAAGCGACGCCCGGCGATCATCCCGGTCGTGATGGAGGTCTGACCTCAGCCGGTGAAGGCCGGCGTGGCGGTCACCGCCGTCGCCACGGGCGGGGCGTCATCGCGACGAGCCGAGCACGGTCGCGGCGTGGGGTGCCCGGGAGCGATCGGGGCACTGCATCGCGATTCTTTCGTGCTCGGGCGAATCTCGCCTTCCTCGGGAGGTGACGGATCTGACCCACTCGAAACAACGCTCAATTCGCCGTATCCGGTGAAAAGTGCGCAACTTCGGGATGCCCGAGGATGCCTCTGTGGCGTGTGGTGGTGGTGTTAGCTTCTCAGGATGCCCGCGACCAAGACGCGGCGGGGGTCGTCGCGTTCCAAGAGCACCGGCCGTCGCCGTAGCGCCGGGCGGGCGCGCAAGGCGGCACCGCAGAAGAAGAAGGTGACCCGGGCCGGGCGGGGGATCGTCGCGCGGTCGCGGGAGGCGGCCGGGCGCCAGCTCGCGGGCCACCACGCCGACGTGCTCGCCGTCTGCCTGTTCGTGGTGGGGGCGATCATCGCCCTCGGCCTCTGGACCGACCTCGCCGGGCCGGTGGGCTCGGCGGTGGCCGATGGCACCGGCGCGGTCCTGGGCCGGGCCCGGGTCGCGCTGCCGGTGGTCTGCTTCGCCTTCGGCGTCGTGCTCCTGTGGCCGCGACGCTCGGAGTTCATCGACTCCGGCGACGACACCGGCGAGGACGCCGATGACGGGCCGGTCGAGATCCCGACCGTGCGCATCGCGATCGGCGCGCTGCTCCTCTTCGTCGCCGACGTCGGCATCCTGCACCTGGCCTACGGCCGACCGCCACTGGGCGGCGACCTCGACAACCTGCGCGGCGCGGGTGGTGCGCTCGGCGCGATGGTCGCCGGGCCGCTCGTCACCGCGACCGGCGTGGTCGGTGCATCGATCATCCTCGGCGGCCTCGCGCTGGTCGGACTCTTGCTCGTGCTCGGGCTCTCCATCGTTCTCGTCGTGAGCGCGGTGGTGCGCGGGTCGCGAGCGACGGCCGCGAAGGCGCGCCGCTCGATCACGTCGATCAGGTTGCCGCCCATCGGCGAAGGCGTCGACCTCGACGCGCCGCCGGTCGTGAGTGGACCGGCGCCGTTCGACTACGCGCAGTACGAAGACGACGAGCCGGAGCCCGCGCCCGACCCCGAGCCCGTACCGATGCCCGCCACCATCGTCGCGGTCGAGGACATCCCGGTGCACGAGGATCCGAGCGGCCAGCTCGCCATCGATCTCGGCGGCGACGGCGCACCGCACCAAGGTCCGTGGAAGCTGCCACCGGCCAACGTGCTGAAGCGGGGCACGGGCAAGGAGGCCGACCGCCGTCTCATCGACGAAGGCGGACGCACGCTCGAGGCCACGCTCGCCCACCACGGTGTCGAAGCGCGCCTCGTCGGCACCACTGTGGGTCCGACCGTCACCCGCTACGAGCTCGAGCTCGGCTACGGCGTCAAGGTCAACCGCGTCACCGGCCTGAGCCACGACATCCAGTACGCGATGGCGTCGCTCGACGTGCGCATCCTCGCCCCGATCCCCGGACGCAGTGCGGTGGGTGTCGAGGTGCCCAACCAGGAGCGGATCATCGTCACGCTCGGCGACGTCCTCGCCGCGCCGGAGGCCAGCAAGAGCTCGACCGCTCTCGGCGTCGGTCTCGGTCGCGACATCGCCGGCAAGTCGGTGATGCTCGACGTCACGACGCTGCCGCACGTGCTCATCGCGGGCGCGACCGGCGCGGGCAAGAGCAGTTGCATCAACTCGATCGTCACGTCGCTGCTGATGCGCTACACGCCGGATCAGGTGCGCCTGATCCTCGTCGACCCCAAGCGTGTCGAGCTCGGCGCCTACAACAACCTGCCGCACCTCCTCACCGAGGTCGTCACCAACCCCAAGAAGGCGGCCAACGCGCTCGACTGGGCTGTGCGCGAGATGGACATGCGCTACGAGCTCCTCGCCGAGGTCGGCGTGCGCGACATCACCGGATACAACGGCATGTTCGACCGCGGCGAGCTCCCGACGAACGACGACCCCGACCCGACGACCGGGAAGGGCTACGAGCGGCTGCCGTTCATCGTGATCGTCGTCGACGAGCTCAACGACCTCATGATGGTGGCGGCGCGCGACGTCGAGGCGAGCATCTGCCGCATCGCGCAGATGGCCCGCGCCGTCGGTATCCACCTCATCATCGCCACCCAGCGCCCGTCGGTCGACGTGATCACCGGCGTCATCAAGGCGAACGTGCCGAGCCGCATGGCGTTCTCGGTGAGCAGCCTCGCCGACTCGCGCGTGATCCTCGACCAGGCCGGGGCGGAGAAGCTCATCGGCCAGGGTGACATGCTCCTGCTCGCCGCCGGTTCCGGCCGCGCCCAGCGCATCCAGGGTTCCTGGGTCGACGAGGAGTGCGTGCGCAAGGTCGTCGCCCACTGGCGGCGCCAGTCGAAGGCGTCGAGCTACGTGGACGGCATCGCCGAGGACGACGGGTTGCCCGCCGGCGCTGCTGGTGCTGGTGCGGCCGACGGCGATGGCGACGAGTTGCTGGCAGAGGCGATGGAGCTGGTGGTCCGCAGCGGCCTCGGGTCCACGTCCATGCTGCAGCGCAAGCTGCGGGTCGGCTTCGCCCGAGCCGGTCGGCTCATGGACCTGCTCGAGCAGCGAGGCATCGTGGGGCCCTCCGAGGGCTCGAAGGCGCGGGCCGTCCTGATGACGGTCGAGGAGTTCGAAGCACGCGGCGACGCGGCCTGACCCGACGACCGCGCCGGTCTTTCCCGAACCCTTCCCCAAGCGTTCCCCAAGCGTTCCTCAAGCCGGACCCCCCGCCTGCCGTTACGCCCATTGAGGTGTGGCCCGCAGCCCAGTGGAGAGGGCTCACCGACCAGCCCCACGGAGGACGCGGTGAAGCTCGAGCTGTCACGCTTGCAGGGAGGTCAGTCGCTCATGTCGCGCCTGAGCTTCCGCGCCAAGCTCCTGCTCGTCCTCTTCGTGCCGTTCCTCGCCCTCGTCGTGGTCGCGGCGGCCGGCCTCAGCGACCGCTTCACCGCGCTGCACGCGCAAGAGCAGTACGGCGACCTCTCCGGTCCGTTGCGCACCCTCGACGACGCGAGCCGCGCGCTCCAGAACGAGAGTGTCGTGTCGTCGTGGTACGTCGCCGGCAACGGCGCGCCGGCGGCCGAGCTCGACAAGGCCCGCACCCGCACCAACGCTGCGGTGCGCGAGTTCCGTGACAACGAGCAAGCCTTCGGTGACGCCGGGATCAGCCCCGCGGCCGCGCTCTCGCTCGACGCGGCCAACCGGGGCTTTGACGACATCCCGAGCGAGCGCGCCAAGATCGACGGGACGACCGCCACCGCGGCGTCGACGCGCGACTTCTTCCTCGGAGTCGACGACCACCTCCTCGACTTCGGCGAACGCGTCGGGCGCGATCTCGCCAGCGACGACGTCGCGGCCAGCCTGACCCGCGTGTACTCACTCGAGCGGGCCCAGCACGAGCTCGCCCGCGAATCCAGTGTGTACATCGCGGTCCTTGCCAGCGGGACCGTGCAGGACTTCAGCGAGTGGGTCGGCGCGCAAGCGGCGCAGGCGCAGCACTTCGCCACGTTCGGGAACACCGCCACCCCTGAGGAGCTCGCGGCCTACTCGAGCGTCATGGGCACTCGCAAGACCGCCGACCTGCCCGCCGCGTTCCCGGCGGCCACGCAGACACCGGGCGAGTACTACGTCGACTACCAGCGTGAGAGCCGCACCCTCGACCGCGCCATCGCGTCGGTCGAGGACGTCATCAACCGCACCGCGAACTCCCACGCCAGTGCGGCCCTGCGTGACGTGCGCCTCTACGGCGGTGCGGCCGTGTTCGCGATGCTGCTGACGCTCCTGCTGATCTGGTTCGTGTCGCGGGCCGTCGTCGGGCCGGTACGGCGCCTGACCGCGGCGGCGCGCGAGATGTCGCAGCGCCAGCTTCCCGCGTTGGTCGAGTCGCTGCGCACCGGCGGTGACGTGAGCGCGATCCGGCCCGTGCACATCGAGGTGCAGTCGGAAGACGAGATCGGTGAGCTCGCCCAGGCGTTCAACGACGTCGAAGCGGTCACCCTGCAGGTCGCGCAGGAGCAGTCGCAGCTGTTGCGCAAGGGCATGGGCGACCTGTTCGTGAACCTGGCGCGACGCAACCAGAGCCTCGTGCAGCGTCAGCTCGAGCTGCTCGACGACCTCGAGCGCAACGAGCACGACCCCGCGGCGCTCGACGCACTGTTCAAGCTCGACCACATGGCGACGCGCATGCGTCGCAACGCGGAGAGCCTCCTCGTGCTCTCGGGTGCGGAGCAGCCGCGGCAGTGGCAGCAGCCGATCGCGCTCATCGACGTCGTGCGCGCCGCGGCCGCCGAGATCGCCGACTTCCCCCGAGTCGAGCTCGTCGGCATCGACGACGACCTCGCGGTGTCGGGCCGCGCCGTCTCCGACGTCGCGCACCTGCTCGCCGAGTTGCTCGAGAACGCGACCTCGTTCTCGCCGCCCGACACCGCGGTCGTGGTGTCGGGCGCGGTCTCGGCGGCGGGCTTCGTGCTCGCCGTGTCCGACCAGGGCATCGGCATGCCGCCCGAGCGCATCGTCGAGGCCAACAAGCTCCTCGCCGACCCGCCGGTCGTGGGCCTCGCCCTCTCGCGGGCCCTCGGTCTCCACGTGGTCGGGTCGCTCGCGGCTCGCCACGGCATCAGCGTCGAGCTGCGCCCGGGCGCGCCGACCGGTCTCGTGGCGCTGGTCGCGTTGCCGACGGCGGTGCTCGAGCCCCGACCGGTCAGCGCACCGTCGGCGCCGCCCAGCACCAATGGCGTCTACGCACCCACTCTCGACGACGCCGGCGAGGCCGAGCCCATCGCGGTGCGCCGGATGGTCTCGCGGCCGCCCGACGAGCCGCCGGTCGAGGAGTGGCGCTGGGAAGGGCTGGCCGAGACCACCTCGTCGGCTCCGACCGCCCCGGTCGAGCCGCCTGCCCCGAGCGCCCCCGCTCCGTCCTACCAGCCGCCCGTCGAGTCGGCGCCGCCGTTCGACGCCTCGCCCGCGTACGGCGTGCCTCCGGCGTCCGACGTGCCGTCGAGCTACGCCACGCCCGCCGACGTACCGCCGGCCTCCGACGTGCCGTCGACCTCCGACGTGCCGCCGAGCTACGCCAGGCCTGCCGACGCCCCGTCGCCACCGCCGCCGTCGGGACCGCAGGCTCCGGGCCCCGGGTTCGACGACACCGACTACGCCGAGCCCGGCCCGCTGCCCACCCGCATCCCGGGCCAGCACCTCAGCCACCACCCGCTGCTCGCCAGCGACACCGCGGCTATCGCCGACGACCCGATGCGTGCCTACCGCGTGCACGAGCTGCTCACCCGGCACACACAGGGCAAGCGGCGCGGTCAAGCCGGTGAGGACTTCCCGGCCGGCGAGACGACCGACCCTTCATCCGGCGCCGTCTCATCCAGCGCGCCGGTGCCGGGTGCTCCCGGTGGTGTCCAGGAGGACGGGAGATGATGCAACAGCTCAGCGCGGAAGCGCGCAACCTCAACTGGCTGGTCTCGAACTTCGTCGAGCGAGTGCCGGGCGTGCGCGAGGCGACCGTCGTGTCGTCGGACGGTCTGCTCATCGCGATCTCCGACGGCCTCGACCGCAGCTCGGGCGACCGGCTCGCGGCGGTGTCCGCCGGTCTCCTCAGCATCGCCAAGGGTGGTTCGGCGCCGATCGGTGGCGGCCGCGTGCACGAGGTGATCGTCGAGATGGACAACGCGATGCTCTTCGTCATGCGTGTGAGCGACACGTCGGTGCTCGCAGCCACGACGACGCGTCCGTGCGACGTCGGCCTCGTCGGGTACGAGATGGCGGTGCTGGTGGAGAAGTGTGCCGGCGCGTTGACGCCGGGGCTCGTGTCCGAGCTGCAGACCGCGCTTCCCAGGTCGGCGATCCGATGACTCGGCCCGGGAACGATCCGCGCGCCAACGGCGCCGAGCACGCGCAGCACGCACTCGTGCGCCCCTACATGCTCACGCGTGGGCGTACGAGCTCCTCGCTCGGCGTGTTCGAGCTGCACGCGCCGGCGCTGGCGCTGGTCACCCCCGACCAGCTCGAGCGGGGCGCGACGCCGGAGGATCGCCGCATCATCGAGCTGTGCCAGACGCCGATGTCGGTGGCCGAGCTGTCGGCGCGCCTCGGCATGCCCGTCGGCGTGCTGCGAGTGCTCGTGGGTGACCTCGTCGTCGCGCGCATGCTGCACGTGCGCCAGAGCGAGGACCACGCGGAGCACCGCGACGTCCGACTGCTCGAGCGCTTGCTGGAGGGGATCCGTGCGATCTGACTTCGTCCCGCCGCTGCAGGCGACGGTGCCGGGCCCCCACGGCGCGACGTCGGCCGCAACCGGTCTGCCGGTCTCGATGAAGGTCGTCGTGGCCGGCGGCTACGCGGTCGGCAAGACCACCTTCGTCGGCACGATCTCCGAGATCGAACCGCTCATGACCGAGGCCGACATCACCGTCGAGAGCCTCGGCATCGACTTCGCCGGCGACGGCAGCCAGAAGACCGGCACCACGGTGGCGATGGACTTCGGTCGCCTCACGCTCGGTCCCGACATGGTGCTCTACCTCTTCGGCACGCCCGGCCAGGATCGCTTCCTGTTCCTCTGGGACGAGCTGGTGCGCGGCTCGGTCGGCGGCATCGTGCTCGTCGACACCCGCCGCATCGAGGACTGCTTCCCTGCGGTCGACTACTTCGAGCATCTCGGCATCCCGTTCGTCGTGGCCGTGAACCTGTTCAACGGCGTGTACCGCCACCACCCGCGCGAGGTGCGCGAGGCGTTGTCGGTGCCGGCCAACGTGCCGGTCGTCCTCTGCGACGCCCGCAACCGCCTGCACGTGAAGGAGACGCTCGTGCTGCTGGTTGAAGGCGCCCTCCGCCGGGCGCAGATGGCCGACGCGCTGTAGCTACGGGTCGCGGTCGAAGCGCGTCACCACTTCGGTGTGGTGCGTGTGCGGGAACAGGTCGACGATCATCGCTTCCACCGGCCGGTAGCCGAGGTCGCGAAGCAGTCCGAGGTCGCGACCCCCGGCCGCGGGGTCGCAGCTCACGAGCACGATCCGCTCGGCGCGTGTCGACGCGAGCACCGTGGCCGCGGCGCGCCCGAGACCCGCGCGCGACGGATCGGCGACGACGAGGTCGGCGCGCGGTGCGCGCAGTCGCTCGACCGTGGTCGCGATCACGCGCACGTCGAGGCCGGCGAGGTTCACGCGCCGCGTCGGCCACCGAGGAGCGTTCGTTCTCAGCGGTGACCGCGCGCCAGCCGGTGCGCCGGTCGAGCAACGCCCCCGCGAAGAGGCCGACGCCGCTGTACGCGTCCACCAGCACGCCGCTCTCCTGGCCGAGCACGTCCGCGGCCATCGCGCGCACGACGCCGACCAGCGCAGCGGCGCCGTCGGTGCGGGTCTGGAAGAACGACCCGGCCGAGATCCGCCACCGTCGGCCGGCGACGTCGTCGTGGATCCAGGCGTTCCTGCCCGCGGCGAGCTCGTCGACCCCGACCACGCGCACGTCGTCGGGGAGGGACACGCCGGCGCGCCCTGGCGCGATGAGTGCGAGTCGCTCGCCGGTCGCGGCGCCGACCCGGAGCGTCACCTCGCTCGCGTCCCCGAACCGGCCGTCGACGATCAGCTCGTCGAGCCGCGGGTGTGCGACGAGACAGTGGTCCAGTGCGACCACGTCGTTGCTCGCCGACCGCCGCAGTCCGGCGCGCCCGTCGGTCACCGCGAGCCGCAGCGTGGTGCGGAACCCCCACGGATCGAGCGCGGGTCCCGCGTGCACCACCGGGTTGCGCCACCGCCCGAGGCGCCGGAGCGAGTCCGCCACGAGCTCGACCTTGGCCTCCACCTGGGCGTCGTGCCCGAGCGCGGCGAGGTCGCACCCACCGCAGCCGTCGGCGACGTGGGGGCACCGGGGTGCGACGCGATCGGGCGACGGCTCGACGATGCGCACGACCGTGCCGCGGTCGGCGCCGTGGCGTCGACCGACCGTGACCTCGACCAGCTCACCGGGGAGGGCCTCGTCGACCAGCACGATCTGCCCGCTGTCGCGTCGGCTCAACGCCGCGCCGCCGGCGACCAGACGCTCGGCTCGCACGACCTCGGGCTCGCCGTTCGCACCGCCGGTTGTGCTGGGCCCCGTCACGCCGGGAGCCTACGGTGGCGTTCGCGACGAAGCGCCACCCGCCGGTGACCTCGCCGGGTGCAGCGAGACCTGATCGAGCTCGAGCACCGACTTCGGCGGCCGACGAGCTACGCGGCGGCGCCCTGGTCGCCGCGTTCGTCGTGCCATTCGAGGCCGGCGACGATGTCGCCGAGGTTGAGTGGGTCGTTCCACCAGGTCGGCGTGATCGTTGTGGCGTCGATCGTCAACCCGTCGGCACGGTTGCGTTCTCCGATCGTCGTCCGCACCCGTTCGCGGGGCTCGATCACACTCGAGATGACATTCCCCTCCGGTGTGATGGCGATGACCTCGTCGTGTTCGAGAAACGTCTCGACGATCATCGCCAACGCGTCGATGTTGATCGCCCCTTGGGAGCGGGGCGGTCCCGCGGGACCGCCTTCGCCCCGCTGGTCGGCCGGCATCCGCTTGCGTGCGAGCTCGAGCGCCTTCAGGAGTGCCGCAGCGATCTCGGGCGGCACCCGACCGCCGAGGACTCCCGCGCCGTCGTCGTCGTCTTCGACCTGCAGGTACTGCTCGTCGTGGAGTTGGTCGGCGTGCTCGGTCTCGTCGTCGGCGGAGCGCATGCCGCGGTACGTGCGCACGATCCGTTCGACCTGGGCCGCGGTGGCGTGCTGGGCGTACATGACGAGCTCTTCCTCGTCGGCGGGCGTGGCGACCCGGGTGATCGCTCGCACCTTGGAGTAGCTCAGGCGCCCGGCCGCGAACTCCTCGGCGACCAGCGGCAGGTCGGCGAGCGCGTGCGCCACCCGCACCTTCTCGCGGGCCGAGCGCATGTCGAGCCCGCAGTGCCAGCTGAGCCAGTGGGCGACGGTTCGGCACCCCCACGTCTCGTGGCCCGCGCGCCGGTCGTAGTCCGCGATGAGTTCCAGCCATCGGCACTCGCCGGCGGCCAACTGGCCGGCCAACTCGGTGATCTCGGCTTCCAGCCGCCCCAGCGGCATGGCCTCCATGGTCGACGCTTCCCCTCGCGACATCGGAGCCTCCTCGGACTCGATCGGTGGGGAAGTGATCGAACTGGTGTTCGCATCCTATGCTCGCACCCGTTCTCCTGCAAGCCCTCATGCGGTTCCGCGGGACCGCCCGGGGTTGCGACACGCTCGATCGCGTACGCGTGGTCGGCGAGCTGATTCATTCGCCCGACGCGACGGACAGCGCAGTCGTGGACGAGCTCTTCGTGGACGTGATTCCGGTCTGACGGGAGGCCGAGCACTCTGGCACCCGCCGGTACCCTGTCTCACGGTGAGTGCACAGTCCTTCTGGGTCGAGACGCTGGGGTGTCCGAAGAACGCGGTCGACTCCGACAAGGTGGTCGCGAGCCTGCTCGCCGACGGCCTGGTGCCGGCCGGCGACCCCGATGGGGCCGATCTCGTCGTGGTCAACACGTGCGCGTTCGTGGAGGCGGCCCGGCAGGAATCGATCGACACCGTCCTCGCGCTCGCCGAACTCCAGAAGGGAGGTGCCCGCAAGGACGGCGCCCGCCTGGTCGTGACCGGCTGCATGGCCGAGCGCTACGGCGACGAACTGGCCGCGGCGCTCCCCGAGGCCGACGCGGTCGTCGGCTTCGGCGGCGAGGGTTCGCTCGCGGCGTCGGTGATGCTCGATCTTCCCAAGGTGAAGCCCACCGGCGTGCGTGACCTCCTCGAGCTCCCACGCGCCGCGCCGACCGTTCCGTGGGCCTACCTCAAGGTGGCGGAAGGCTGCGATCGCGCGTGCGCCTTCTGCGCCATCCCTTCGTTCCGCGGCAAGCAGCGCTCCCGCACGCCCGACTCGATCGCGGCCGAGGCCCGCAGCCTGGTCGACGGCGGCGTCGCCGAACTGGTGCTCGTCGCGCAGGACCTCGCCTGGTACGGGCGCGACGCCGGCGAACCCGGCTCGCTGGCACCGCTGCTGCGTCGGCTCGACGCGCTGGCCGTCGACGGCCTGGCCCGGATCCGGCTCCTCTACCTCTACCCGAGCGAGGTGCGCGACCCGCTCGTCGCCACGATGCTGGAGCTTCCCACGGTGGCGCCCTACTTCGACCTGTCACTCCAGCACGCCGACGCTCGCCTGCTCCGGCGCATGAAGCGATGGGGGAGCGGCGACCGCTTCCTCACCACCATCGACGCCATCCGGGCGCAGGAGCCCGAGGCGGCGTTCCGCTCGTCGTTCATCGTCGGCTTCCCCGGCGAGCGCGAGCGGGAGCACGACGAGCTGCTCGACTTCCTCGCCGCGGCGTCGCTCGACTGGGCCGGCTTCTTCCCGTTCTCGGCCGAGGACGGCACGCCCGCCGCGTCGTTGCCCGACGCGGTCGATCGCGATCTCGCCCTCGAGTGGTTGCGCGAGTGCGAGTCGGTGCAGGAGCCGATCACGCGTGCCGTGCGCGATGCGCTCGTCGGCTGCGAGGTCGACGTCCTCGTCGACGCGCGCGACGAGCACGGTCTGATCGGTCGCACGCACCGCGAAGCACCCGAGATCGACGGCATCGTCCGGCTCCACGCCGACTGGGCCCGCCCCGGCGCGGTCGTCCGCGCCCACGTGACCGAAGCCATCGGTCCCGATCTCGTGGCGAAAGCAGCAGGCGCGACGGCGGCAGGCGCGAAGGCAGCGCCACGGTGACCACGCCGGCCGCACGCGTGCGGCGTTACGGCGACGAAGCCATCGCCACGCCCGCCAACCTGGTGACCATCGCCCGGCTGATCCTGGCGGTGCCCACGCTGCTGCTCATCGTCGACCAGGGCTCGAGCTGGCTCACGGTGTCGTTG
The DNA here is from genome assembly GCA_963841415.1 of uncultured Actinomycetes bacterium. Taxonomy (GTDB): domain Bacteria; phylum Actinomycetota; class Acidimicrobiia; order IMCC26256; family DASPTH01; genus DASUAS01. Next base: position 563,060 of record CAWJCN010000001.1, read on the forward strand.
TGGTTCGTGCTCACCACCACCGACGGTCTCGACGGCTGGCTGGCCCGCCGGGACGGCACCACCCGCTCGGGTGCGTTCCTCGACCCGCTGGCCGACAAGTTCCTCGTGCTCGGCGGGTTCTTCGCGCTCGGCATCAACGGGGACTTCTCGTGGGCCGCGGTGCTCATCGTCACCGTGCGCGAGGTCGGCGTCTCGATGTACCGCTCCTACGCCGCCCGCCGTGGCATCTCGCTCCCCGCGCGCCGCCTCGGCAAGTGGAAGGCGTTCTTCCAGTTCCTCGCCGTGGGCGTCGTGCTGCTGCCCCCGACGTACCAGTGGGCGACGTTCCACGACGTCCTCCTCTGGTTCGCAGTTGCCTTGTCGGTGGTGTCGGGCCTCGACATCGTCATCAGCGGGTACCGGGTCTCGAAGCAGACGAAGAACGACCAGAAGGATCTGCATGCGCTGTGACGTCCTCGCCATCGGCACCGAATTGCTCCTCGGGCAGATCGTCGACACCAACAGCTCGTGGATCGGTGAGCAGCTCGCGGCGGTCGGCATCGACACCTGCGAGCACCGCAAGGTGGGTGACAACCTCGAGCGGATGGTGCAGTGCCTGCGCGAGCTCCTCGACCGGGCCGACGCGGTCATCGTGTGCGGCGGCCTCGGGCCCACGCCCGACGACGTCACGCGCGAAGCGATCGCCGACGTCATGGGCGTCGATCTCGAACGTCGCGAAGAGCTGATCGAGCACATCCGCGCCATCTTCGGGGGGCGGGGCCGTCCGTTCCCCGAGAACAACCTGCGGCAAGCCGACGTGCCGAAGGGCGGCGAGGTGATCCCCAACCCGCTCGGCACTGCGCCCGGGCTCCGGTGCGACGTCGCCGCGAATGGTGGCACCAAGGTGGTCTACGCGGTCCCGGGTGTCCCGTACGAGATGACCGAGATGATCACCAAGCACGTGCTGCCCGACCTGCTCGAGCGGTCGGGGGAGCGGGCGGTGATCGTGTCGCGCTCGCTCAAGACGTGGGGCACGTCGGAGTCCGGTCTCGCCGAGATGATCGCGGCGCGCGTCGACCAGCAGACCAACCCCACGATCGCGTTCCTCGCGCGCGGCATCGAGGGCATCTACGTGCGCATGACGGCGAAGGCGCCCACCGAGGACGAAGCCCGCGCGCTCCTCGACGCCGAGGACGTCGAACTGCGCAAGGTGCTCGGCGAGCTCGTGTTCGCGGTCGACGACGACACGATGGAGTCCGAGGTGCTGCGGCTCTGCGAGGAACGCGGCTGGTCGCTCGGCGTGGCCGAGTCGCTGACCGGTGGCTTCATCGGCGCGCGGCTGGCGAGCGTGCCCGGCGCCAGCCGCACCTTCCGCGGCTCGATCGCGTCGTACGCCACCGACGTGAAGCGGTCGGTCCTCGGCGTCACGGCCGAGCAGGTCGTCACCGAGGAAGCGGTGAAGGAGATGGCCGAGGGCGCCCAGCGGGTGCTCGGCGCCGACGTCGCGATCTCGGTGAGCGGGGTTGCCGGCCCCGACGAGATGGAAGGGCAGCCGGTCGGCACCGTCTGGTACGGCATCGCCATCCCCGGGCACGAGCCGGAATCGGTGACGGCGCGGCTGCCGTTCGACCGTGAGCGCATCCGCCAGTTCTCCACCATCACCGTGCTCAACCTCCTGCGGATGCGGTTGCTCTCGCTCGGATGACCGCGCTGCGGCGCGCGTTCGTCGCGGTGGTGCCACCGCCGGCCGTGCTCCGTTGGACCGAATCGGCGACCGATTCGGCGCGTCGTGGCGACGACGGCTTGCGCTGGACCCGCGCCGACCAGCGCCACCTCACCCTCCAGTTCCTCGGCTCGGTGCCCGACTCCACCTCACTTGCCGAATCGGTCGCCGCGTCGGTCCGACAGAGAGCGCCCTTCTCCCTCGCACTTGGCGGCGCGGGCGCGTTCCCGAACCCGCGTCGAGCATCCGTGCTCTGGCTCGGCGTGCAGGAGGGTGCCGAAGAGCTCGCGTCATTGGCGACCGCGGTCAGCGACGCGACGGCGCGGCTCGGGTTCGTTGCCGACGAGCGGCCCTTGCGGCCACACGTCACGCTGGCGCGCAGCAGCCGCGCCCGTGACCTGCGCACGACGGTGCACGCGCTCGACGACGGCGGCGAGAGTCCGGCGTGGTCGGTCGTCGACGTGGTGCTGTTCGACAGTGACACTCGTGCCGACGGCGCGGTCCACACCGAGCAGGCGAGGTTCAGGCTGGCTGGCTGACCCGACTCGCCCGCCCCACGGAAGAGCGACCGGCCCCCCGGGGGTCAGCCAGCCAACCCCGCGACCGCTCCCTGCAGCGGCCAGACCGCGCCACCGGCGGATCCTCGCGCGCGCCGGCTACCAGGTGCTCACCGCCGCAGGCGGCGCCGATGCCGTGGCGATCGCGCGACGCCTGGTGCCGAGGCCGGCCGCCCGATCTCGACACGATGCGCGCTTAGACCGGCGCGGCGACGCGCGCGGGTGTGCGCCGGGTCCGACGCGCGCGCGGCAGACCGAGGACGTCGCGTACCGCGGCAGAGAGCTCGCGCTGCAGCATCTCGGGATCGGCGTCCTTGAGGAGGGTGGGAGCCCAGTCGTCGAAGCCGGTGACCGCACCGAGTGCCGCGACCAGGCGCACCTCTTCGGCCACGGAAGATGCGGCGGCATGCGCGGCCGCCTCGACACGAGCGTGCATCTCCGCGTGGTTGCGCTTCGCTTGCTCCAGCATGAGCTCCACGGTGTGGCGGTTGCGATCGACGAGGCGGAAGAAGTCGATGTAGTCGAAGATCTGCGCGACGACCCAGGTGAGCGCCTCGGCCCACGCCTCGACGTCTCGCGCGTCCTCGAGCCGGCCGAGGAGCTCGTCGAGGAGCGTGTCGAACGGCTCGAGCAGCGTCCCGAGGATCTCATCCTTGCTGCGGAAGTGGTAGTAGAGCGCGGCCTTGGTGATGTCGAGGCGGTCGGCGATCTCGCGCAGCGACGTGCCCTCGTAGCCCTGTTCGATGAACAGCTCGTTGGCCACGGTGAGGATCCGCTCGCGGGTGTCGCCGCTCATGCTCCTCCGAATATTACTTGACGACCGGTAAGCAGAGCGCTTACCGTACGACAAGTCAGATCGTAACGCAACGAAGGCTCCTCGTGGAAGGAAGAACTCCGTGACCGACGTCCCCGTGATCCGGGCCGAGGGACTCCGCAAGGCCTACGGCGAGCAGCTGGCCGTGGCCGACGTGTCGCTGGAGGTGCACGCCGGGCGCATCCTCGGCGTGCTCGGCCCCAACGGTGCCGGGAAGTCCACGACTGTGCGCATGGTCACGACGATGACCCGCCCCGATGCCGGCGCGGCGTGGGTGGCCGGCCACGACGTCATCGCCGATCCCCAGGCGGTGCGGCGGGTCATCGGCGTCACCGGCCAGGACGCCACCCTCGACGAGCTCCTCACGGGGACGCAGAACCTCGAGTTGGTCGGAACGCTCTCCGACCTGCCCCGTCGGGAAGGTCGTGCGCGAGCGGCCGAGCTGTTGGAGGAGTTCGAGCTCACCTTCGCCGCCGATCGCATGGTGAAGACGTACTCCGGGGGCCTGCGCCGGCGACTCGATCTCGCCGCCAGCCTCATGGCGCGTCCGCCGGTGCTGTTCCTCGACGAGCCCACCACCGGGCTGGACCCCACGAGCCGGTTGCGCATGTGGGACGTCATCCGCACGCTCGTCGCCGACGGCACCACGGTGCTGCTCACCACCCAGTACCTCGACGAGGCCGACACGCTGGCCGACACCATCTCGGTGATCGACCACGGACTGGTCATCGCCGAGGGCACCGCACGCGACCTCAAGGCGAGCATCGGCGGTGACCACCTCGAGGTCACGCTCGAAGAGCCCGACGAGCGCGCGGCCGGGGCGTTTGCGCCGCTGGCGTCGGGTGCCGTGCAGGTGTTGGACGGTGGGAGGCGGTTGCGAGCACCGGTCGTACCGAAGCGCGGGCTCGTCACCGCGGTCGTTCGCGCGCTCGACGACGCCGGCATCTCCGTCGACGACGTCGAGATGCACCACCCGTCACTCGACGACGTGTTCTTCGCCCTCACCGGGCACGCCGCGGAGGTACCCGTGGCCGAACCGGTCTACGAGACGGCCGACCACGAGCTGATGGAGGTGTGAGGTGGCCGCAACCGTGCGATCCCATTCCCCGGCGCCCACGCAGGGCCGCCTGGGTTCCTGGTGGCGACACGTCGCCGCGCTCACGCGCCGCAACCTCGTGCACGTGCGCCGCGAACCCGCGCAGCTGTCCGACGCGACGGTGCAGCCGGTCCTCTTCACCGTGCTGTTCGTCTACATCTTCGGCGCGGCCATGGTGATCCCCGGCGGGACGTACAAGCAGTTCGCGATCGCCGGCCTCGTGGTGTTCAACATCACCACATCGACCATGGGCACCGCCGTCGGCGTGAGCAGCGACCTGAAGAGCGGCGTGATCGACCGCTTCCGCACGTTGCCGATGGCACGCAGCTCGATCCTCGCCGGGCGCACGTTCTCCGACCTGCTCGCGAGCATCCTCTGCGCGACCATCGTCCTGATCACCGGCTTCGTGATCGGATGGCGACCCGACAACGGCCTCGCCGGCGTGATCGCCGGTCTCGCGGTCGCGGTGCTGTTCGCCTACGCGATGAGCTGGCTCATGGCGTGCGTCGGCCTGTCCGTCGGCGACCCGGAGTCGGCGCAGGGCATCGGTCTCCTCGTGCTGTTCCCGATCGCGTTCGTCTCCAGCGCGATGGTCCCGACGCAGGGGCTGCCCGGCTGGATGCAACCGATCGCCGAGTGGAACCCGGTGTCGGCGGTGGCCGGCTCGCTGCGCGAGCTGTTCGGCAACCCGAACCCGGCGGCGTTGCGGGACAACTTCCCCTCGCAGAACCCCGTGCTCATGGCGATCCTGTGGAGCGCGGTGATCCTCGCGGTGTGCATCCCCGTCGCGCGCGCACGGCTCAAGGCGCGCACGGTCGACTGACGGCCCGACTGACGGCCACTGGTGCGGGCCCGGTGGACAGGCGCAGCGACGCGGCGATCATGCACGAATGGCTGGAAGCGAATCGTCCGGCATCGAGCGGTACGACCCGTTCGAGGGCGGACTCGGGTTCTCGCTGGCAACCCGGGTCGGCGATCTCGTGTACACGTCGGGGATGATCGGCATCGACGCAGAGATCAACGTGTCCGACGACCCCGCGACCGAGTTCCGCCAGGTCTTCGAGAACCTCGCCGGCGTGCTCGAGGCGATGGGCACTCGCTCGACCACGTCGTCGACAGCACCAACTTCTTCGCGGGCGCCTTCGAAGCGATCTACCCGACGTTCGAAGAGGTGCGCAAGGAGGTGTTCGAGGGACACCCGCCCGCCAGCACGAGCGTCGCCGTCGCGAAGCTGCTGGATCCGCGCTGCCACGTCGAGGTGAAGCTCACCGCCGTTGTCCCGCGCTGATGCTTGTGTCTCACGAGCCGGCGGTCAGGGCAGGAACGGGAAGCGCTCCTTCGCCTGCCGGTGCGCGTCGAGCACCTCGCCGTAGCGACGGGTCACCCCCGTCTCCTGACCCGGGCCCATCACGATGTAGTCCCAGCCCTCCTTCACGCCGACGATCGTGACGTCGGCGACGACGTCGGGCTCGATCATGTCGAGCGAGGTGGAGTCGAGCGAGTTGGTGAGGACGGTCACGTCGTCGATGAAGGCGTCGTTGTCGGTCATCGACCGGCGGGCCATCGAGTCGCCGATGTTGGTGTTCACTCCCGCCGGCACGAGCACGCTCACGCCGATCCCGGTGCCGTCGAGCTCGTAGCGCAAGGCCTCCGACAGCCCGACGATCGCGTGCTTGGTCGCGCAGTACGGACCGAGACGGGGCGTGGCGACGAAGCTCGCGCCCGAACCGGTGTTGACGATGTGGCCTTCGCCCTGCTCGATCATGCGCGGGACGAAGCTGCGGATGCCGTTGGCGACGCCGTGGATGTTCACGCCGAGCAGCCAGCGCCAGTCGTCGTCGGTGAAGTCCCAGATGCGCCCGGCGGGGGAGACGCCCGCGTTGTTGCAGAGCAGGTGCACCGCGCCGAACGCGTCGAAGGCGAAATCGGCGAGTGCCTGCACCGCGGTGGCGTCGGAGACGTCGACAGCTCGCGCGGCCACAGTGCCAACGGGGAGCTCGGCGGCGACGGCGTCGGCGCGTTCGGCGCTGATGTCGGCGACGACGACCCGCATCCCTTCGGCCGCGCACGCGCGCGCCAGCGACGCGCCGATCCCACTGCCACCGCCGGTGATCACCGCGACCTTGCCGTCGAGCTCCTGCAGCATCCGTCCCCCTCGATCGTCGGAACCGCAGTCTGCCCGCGTCGCCGTACCCGCCGCACGGTCGCGTGAACGTTGCGGGTCGCGTCGTGCTCCGTTACCTTCCTCCGTGGGGCGGGACCCACCAACGGAGGTCCACGATGCCCCATCCTTCGAGGCTCGCTGCTGTTGCCGCGGCCGTCGTCGCCACGATCGTGCTCGGCGCCGGCGCCGCGGTCGCGGCGACCATCAACGTCACACCGGCCACCGTGGAGACCGGCGGTCAGGTGACGATCAGCGGGGACGTCCTGAACGACGGCACGCCCGGGTGCACGGTCCCGGGCGACGTCACGCTGATCTCACCGGCGTTCACCGGTCTCGGTGAGTTCGCGGGGACCGGTGCCACGACCGCGACTGCGGACTCGAGCGGCAACTTCACCACGACGGTCACCTTGTCGCCCAGCGTCGGCCCGGGGAGCTACGAGGTCAGCGGCCGTTGCGGGGGTGGCAACCTCGGTGTCAGCGCGACCCTGACGGTCGTCCCGACCCCCGTGTCGACCCTGCCCCGGCTCACCGGCTGAACCGCGACGCGGCGTCGCTCGACGAAACTCGATGGCGCGGCGCGCGTCGATCCGTCGAGACTGCCGGCATGACGATGGTGATGGTGTTCCGTGCCCGGGCACTCCGGGCGCTGGGGGTGGCACCAGCTCGATAGCCGCTGGTCGGCGCGCCTCGTCGCGCTCGCCGGTGTGGGTCGGGGCGATCTGGTGCTCGACGTGGGCGCAGGCCGCGGCGCGATCACCGCGGCGTTGCTGCGTACCGGCGCGCACGTCGTCGCGATCGAGCTGCACGAGCAACGGCTCACCTTCCTCCGCGAGCGGTTCGACGGGTGCCGGGTGACGGTCGTGCGCGCCGACGCCACCGACCTGCGGCTCCCATGCCGACCGTTCAAGGTGGTGGCGAATCCTCCGTTCTCGACGACGACCGCGCTCCTGCGTCGGTTGACGTCGCCGTCGAGCCGACTCGAGCGCGCGAGCCTCGTAGTTCCCGCGCCGGCGGAACGGCCGAGCAGACGCCTCTGAGCTCGCGTCTGCTGTTACCGGTTCTTCTTCCGCTGGTCTCGTTGGCCGTGGTCGCAGTGCTCGTGCTCGACATCTCGCGGGTGTTCCTCGCCGGCGACGAGGACGCCGCGCTGGTGATGGGCTTCGGGTTGACCGTCGCGATCCTGTTGGGAGCGACGCTCATCGCTGCTGCGCCGCGGATGCGCTCGGCGACGATCGCGATGATCCTCGGTGGCGTGTTCCTCGTGGTGTCGCTGGGCGGCCTGGTGTCGCTCGGCGCGAGCCTCGACGACGGCTCCGCCGCGACAGGGTGGCACGCGCCGCACGGTGCGGCGAAGGCGACGGTCAGCGTCGAGGCGCGACAGAACCTCACGTTCGATGCGAAGGAGTACACGGCGGCCGCTGGCATCGTGCAGATCGAGTACTCCGGGCCGGCCGGGCACACGCTCGCGATCCGCGACCCGAAGTTCGACGGCTTCTTGCTGAAGACCGACGCGAGTGGTCCCAGTGCTGGGAAGGTCGAACTCCCGCCCGGGAAGTACACCCTCTACTGCACGATCGACGACCACGCCGCGTTGGGCATGACCGCCACCCTCACCGTCACGAAGTAGCGCCCGCGTTCTTGTGGCCGTCAGTACCGCTGAGGAGTACTCAGTGCCAGAAGAACGGTCCGCGAGCCGTGAATGCTTGACCCCCGAACGGGTGTTCGGCTAAGTTGCACTGGTGTGATTCCGGCGTCGCCGGGAAAGCCGGGAGCCGGGAACGGGTCCCGATAACTGTCACACCCCAGTCGTACGGTCACCACGACGACTTCCCCCACCAGATCGCAGCGACAGCGCAACCCACAGGAGGGTTCCACCGTGGAACGAGACCAGGCCCTCGAGATGGCTCTCGGCCAGATCGAGAAGCAGTACGGCAAGGGCGCCATCATGCGCCTCGGCGAGCACGGCAACGTCGGCGTCGCCGCCATCCCCACCGGCGCGCTCGCGCTCGACATCGCGCTCGGCATCGGGGGCCTGCCCCGCGGGCGCGTGGTCGAGGTCTACGGGCCGGAGTCGTCGGGGAAGTCCACCCTCGCCATGCACGTGGTGGCCGAGGCTCAGCGCAACGGCGGCACCTGCGCCTACATCGACGCCGAGCACGCGATGGATCCGGTCTACGCGTCGGCCATCGGCGTCAACGTCGACGAGCTGCTGATCTCCCAGCCCGACACGGGGGAGCAGGCGCTCGAGATCACCGACATGCTGATCCGCTCGGGCGCGCTCGACGTCGTGGTCATCGACTCGGTGGCCGCACTGGTGCCCCGGGCCGAGATCGAGGGCGAGATGGGCGACACCCACGTCGGCCTCCAAGCGCGGCTCATGAGCCAGGCGTTGCGCAAGCTCACCGCCAACCTCAACCGGTCCAACACCATCTGCCTCTTCATCAACCAGCTGCGGGAGAAGATCGGCGTCATGTTCGGATCGCCCGAGACCACGCCGGGCGGGCGGGCGCTGAAGTTCTACTCGTCGGTCCGCCTCGACATCCGTCGCATCGAGTCCATCAAGGACGGCGCCGAGATCACCGGCAACCGCACCCGGGTGAAGGTGGTCAAGAACAAGGTGGCACCGCCGTTCAAGCAGGCCGAGTTCGACATCATGTACGGCAAGGGCATCAGCCGCGAGGGCTCGCTGCTCGACGTCGGTGTGGAGCTCGGCATCGTGAAGAAGTCGGGCGCCTGGTTCACCTACGAGGGTGAGCAGCTCGGCCAGGGTCGCGAGAACGCCAAGACCTTCCTCACCGAGAACATCGACATGATGCTGGAGATCAGCGAGAAGATCCGCCAGGAGGTCGGCATCGAGCCGGTCGACGTCGACGCCGAGGCCGCTCTCGACGTCACCGACGACGAGCCGGTCGAGATCGAGAGCTGAGACGGCGGAAGACGATCGCCGGGCGACCCACCCTTGCCGGGCCGCCCGGCGGTCAGTAGTCGTGTTCACGTCGAACGGTCCGTAGACTGTTCGGTCGTGTCCCAGCCCGCACCACCGCCGTCACCGCGCCGCTTCTACGTGCGCACGTACGGCTGTCAGATGAACGAGCACGACTCGGAGCGCATCGCCGGCTTGCTGGCGTCCGAGGGCATGGAGGCGACCGACGACGTCGAGTCGGCCGACGTCGTCGTGCTCAACACGTGCTGCATCCGCGAGAACGCCGACAACAAGCTCTACGGGCAGCTCGGGCGCCTCAAGGCGCTCAAGCAGGAGCGGCCCGGCCTCCAGATCGCGGTGGGCGGGTGCCTGGCCCAGAAGGACCGCGACCTGATCGTCGAGCGGGCCGGCCACGTCGACGTCGTGTTCGGCACCCACAACCTGGCCCACGCGGCGGCGCTGCTCGAGCGAGCGCGCTTCGGGGGCCCGGTGGTCGAGATCCTGGAGGAGCACGAGGCGTATCCCTCGGCGTTGCCGGCCCGAAGGGATCACCGGCACTCGGCGTGGGTCACCATCCAGATCGGGTGCGACAACTCGTGCACCTTCTGCATCGTGCCGATCGTGCGCGGTCCCGAGATCAGCCGCCGCATGGGCGACATCGTGCACGAGGTCGAGCAGCTCGCCGCCGACGGCGTGCGCGAGATCACGGTGCTCGGTCAGAACGTCAACTCGTACGGCCGCGATCTCGGGGCGGGCCAGTACCGGCCGCAGTTCGCCGACCTGCTGCGTGCGCTCGACGCGGTCGACGGCATCGACCGCATCCGCTTCACGTCACCGCATCCGAAAGACCTGCGGCCGGAGACCGTCGCCGCCATGGCCGAATGCGACGCGGTGTGCGAGCACCTGCACCTGCCGCTGCAGTCCGGGAGCGACCGCACGCTGGCGCGCATGCACCGCGGCTACACCGCGGAGCGCTACCTCGAGCGGCTGGCCGACGCGCGTGCCGCTGTCCCCGACCTCGCCGTCACCACTGACCTGATCGTCGGCTTCCCCGGCGAGACCGACGACGACTTCGCGCGCACGCTCGAAGTGGTCGACGAAGCCGCGTACGATGCGGCGTACACGTTCGTGTTCTCACCCCGGCCCGGCACGCCGGCGGCCGAGCTGGTCGACGACTTCGTCGCCCCCGAGGTCGCGCACGAGCGGATGACTCGGCTCACGGAGGTGGTGGAGCGGCACGCGCTCGCCAAGCATCAGGCGCGCGTCGGCTGCACCGAGTCGCTGTTGCTCGAGGGCCCCTCGAAGAACGACGACACCATGTGGTCGGGCCGCACCCGCCAGAACAAGCTCGTCCACTTCTCTCCGACGACGGGTTCACCCGGCGAGACGGCCGTTTCCGTCGGCGGCAGTGCCGACGTCGTCGTCACCTACGCCGCGCCCCACTGGCTCCGCGGCGATCTGCTCGGCACGCACGCCGCGCCGCGCCCGGCGCGCATTCGCATCCCCGTCGCGACCGCGCCTGCGTACCTGTCTTCGTGACCCACGCGCACCTCGCGATCGTCGGCCCCACCGCTTCCGGCAAGTCGGCGCTGGCGCTGGAGGTGGCGCGTGCGCTGGGCGACGTCGAATTGGTGTCGATCGACTCGATGCAGGTGTACCGCGGGCTCGACATCGGGACGGCCAAGCCGAGCGCGGCAGAGCGGGCCGTGGTCCCGCACCACGTGATCGACGTCGCCGACCCGGACGACGAGTGGTCGGTTGCCCGGTTCCAGCGGGAGGCGCGCGCCGCGGTCGACGACATCGGGTCGCGCGGCAAACGCGCCCTGCTCGTCGGCGGGACGGGTCTCTACGTGCAGGCGGTCATCGATCCGCTCACCTTCCCGCCCGAGGACCGCACCGTGCGAGAGGCCGTGCTCGCGCGCACCGCCACGCGGGAGGGACGAGCCGACAGGTACGCGGAGCTGGTCCGCCTCGACCCGCAGGCGGCGGCTCGCATCGAGCCAAGCAACACCCGCCGCATCGCCCGCGCGCTGGAGGTGATCGAGATCACCGGCAGACCCTTCTCGTCGTTCGGCGCCGGTCTCCAGACCTACGGGCCGACGGTGTTCCCGGTCCGCCTGGCCGGTGTCTGGCTGCCGCGCGACGTGCTCAACGCGCGCATCGAGGCGCGGGTCACGCAGATGCGCGACGCGGGCCTCGTCGACGAGGTGCGCACGCTCCGCGCACGCGGCGCGCTCTCGCGCACGGCCGCCCAGGCCATCGGCTACCGAGAGGTGCTCGACCACGTGGAAGGACGCGAACCCTCGCTCGCCGCCGCGCTCGAAGCGACGGTCGTGCGCACGCGCCAGTTCGCCCGCCGGCAACGGATGTGGTTCCGGCGCGACCCGCGCGTCACCTGGTACGGGGCGCCCGAGAATCCGTGCTCGGTGCTCTCTGCGCTCCTGACAAGCTGGGGCGCATGACTGCCGTCCGGCTGTCCAAGCTGCACGCCACCGGCAACGACTTCCTCGTGTGGTCGCGGCTCGACGCGGCCAACGGAGAGAGGCGTGTGAACAACACGCTTGCTGCACGTCTCTGCGACCGACACACCGGCATCGGGGCCGACGGCCTGATCGTGGTGAAGCACAGCCGGGATGACGCCGATGCCGAGATGCTGCTCTTCAACGCCGACGGTGGCATGGCCGAGATGAGCGGCAACGGCATGCGCACGCTCGCGTGGGTCGCGGCACGCGACGGCCTCGGTGCTGATGGCGCGCTTGTGGTCGATACGGGGGCCGGCCTTCGTCACGTCGAGCTCACCCGCGACGCGACGGGCGAAGTCGTCGCGGCCACCGTCGACATGGGCCCGGTCACGTTCGACCCCGCGCTGATCCCCGTCAAGGCCGACTCGCCGTTCGGTGTCACCGCCGACTTCCACGGCACGCACTACGAGGGTGACGCCGCCGGGATGGGCAACCCGCATCTCGTGCTCTTCGTCGAGGACCCCGCCACCGCCCGGGTCACGCAGCACGGTCCGCACCTCGAGCGCGACGAGCGGTTCCCGATGCGCACCAACGTCGAGTTCGTACGCCTCACGCCGGCCGCCACCGACGAGATCGACATGCGGGTGTGGGAGCGCGGGGTGGGGGAGACCCTGAGCTGCGGCACCGGCGCGTGCGCGACGGCCGCCGTCGCCCATCGCCGCGGGCTGGTCGGCGAGCACGTCACCGTGCACGTCCCTGGCGGCGACCTCACCGTCGAGCTCGGCGCCACCATCCGCCTCGGCGGTCCTGTGGTGCACGTCTTCGATGTCGACCTCGATCTGGAGCTCGAATGAGCCGCCGGCGCCTCACCGCGACCGAGATCGACCTCGACGTCCTGCGCCAGCGTGCGCTGCTCATCGGGACGGGCATCGGCACGCGCGACGTCGAGGCTGCGGAGGCGTCGCTCGAGGAGCTCGCGCTGCTCGCCGACACGGCGGGCGCGGATCCCGTCGAGACCGTCTTGCAACGGCGCGACACTCCCGACCCCGCGACCTACATCGGTTCGGGCAAGGCCAAGGAGATGCAAGAGCTCGCCGAGGCCCTCGACATCGACCTGGTCGTGTTCGACGACGAGCTCACACCCGCGCAGCAGCGCAACCTCGAGCGCTTGTTCAGCGTCGACGTCGTCGACCGCGTCGCGCTGATCCTGGACATCTTCGCTCAACACGCACGGAGCCAGGAGGGCATGGTGCAGGTGGAGCTCGCGCAGCTCCGCTACCGGCTGCCGCGCCTGCGCGGTCGCGGCAACCAGCTCAGCCAGCAGGGCGCGGGCATCGGCACGCGTGGTCCGGGCGAGACCCAGCTCGAGGTCGACCGTCGTCGCATCCTCTCCCGCGTCGCGAAGCTGGAGCGCGAGCTCGAACGGCTGGCCAAGAACCGCGCGACGCAACGGAAAGGCCGTCGCCGTAGCGCGCGCTCGACCGTGGCGCTGGTCGGCTACACGAACGCCGGGAAGTCCACCCTGCTCAACCGCCTCACCGAGGCCGACGTGCTGGTCGAGGACCGCCTTTTCTCCACGCTCGATCCCACCACCCGGCGCCTGCGCCTCGGCGGTGGTGAGACCGTGCTCGTCTCCGACACCGTCGGCTTCGTGCAGCGACTGCCGCACCAGCTGGTCGAGTCGTTCCGCTCCACGCTCGAGGAAGTGGTCGACGCCGATCTCCTCGTGCACGTCGTCGACGCCGGGTCGACCGACGCCGCCCACCAGATCGAAGCGGTCCGTTCGGTGCTCCGCGAGATCGGCGCCGGCCACGTGCCCGAGTTGCTCGCCCTCAACAAGGCCGACGTCGCACCTGACGACAACTTGAAGACGCTCCTCGCCGTGCACCCGCAAGCAGTCATCGTGTCCGCCGTCACAGGGGAGGGGGTGACTGTGTTCTCGGACACCCTGGCGGCCCGCTTGCGCGCACTCGCTCCTATCGTTGAGCTGCTGGTGCCATACGAGCGGGGTGACGTCGTCGCCGCGCTCCACCGGGAGGGCGAGGTGCTCGTGGAGGTACATGCGGAGGGCGGGAGCCGCATGCGGGCGCGCCTGCCTGCTCCAGCCGTGACACGTTTCGGCGAGTTCGTCGTCGACCGGGGCGCGTGAGCAGGTACAACGCCGCGCTCCCGAGCGACCAGCTGCTGGACGCGCTCGAGGTCGCGGTGGTCGTGTTCGACCGTGACGGCAAGATCCTGATCGCGAACCGTCGCGCGCGCGACGACCTCGCCATCCTCGGTGAGCCGCTCGGCGGTGAAGGTGGCATCTTCACCCACGACTTCGAGTTGCTCGACGAGCACGGCCGACGGCTCGCGCCCTCCGCCATACCGTCAGTGCGCACGTTGCGCAACGGCGAGGTGCTCGAGGGCGTCGTGATGGGGGTGCGCTCTCCCAAGGAGCCCGGCACGATCTGGATCACGGTCGCCAGCCGGCCGTTGGCGGATGATGACGGCGAAGTCTGGGGCGTGATCTGCAGCTTCTTCGACATCACCGAGCAGCGTCGCGCACAGGCCGCGTTGCGCGCGTCGGAGCAACGCTTCCGCACGCTCGCCGAGAGTGCAGCCGACGTCGTCTACCGCTTCAGCATCGGCGAGTCACCGCGCTTCGACTACATGAACCCCGCGGTCGAGACCGTGCTCGGCTACACGCCCCAGGAGTTCTACGACGACCCCGCGTTGATCGTGAAGGTGACGCTCGACGACGACGTGCCCCGAGTGCAGGAGCTGGGAATCGGTGGTGTCGAAGACTCCGAGCTGGTGCAACTGCGCATGCGCAAACGCGACGGCACGATGATCTGGACCGAGCATCGTTTGGTGCCGCTGCGCAGTTCCGACGGTCGGGTCAACGGCGTCGCCGGGATCGCGCGCGACATCACCGCGCTGAAGGTCAAGGAGGCGTACCTCAGCCACCAGGCGCTGCACGACCCGCTCACCGGTCTTCCCAACCGCGTGCTCTTGCTCGACCGGCTCGACTCTGCGCTGGCGCGTCTCCAGCGCCACGAGTCGTACCTCGCGGTGCTCTATCTCGACCTCGACCGCTTCAAGACCGTCAACGACAACCTCGGACACGAGGTGGGTGATCGGCTCCTGCAGGTGGTCGGCCGACGACTCCAGGAGACACTTCGTCCGTCGGACAGCGTCGCACGCCTTGGTGGTGACGAGTTCGCCGCGGTGCTGCCCGATCTGGATGACGAGAGTGATGCGGTGTTGGTCGCCGATCGGCTCCTCGCGGTGGTCGCAGAGGCCGTCGATCTCGGCGACGGACCGGTGATCACGACCGTGAGCATCGGTGTGGCGGGCGCGACATCGGCCGACTCGCAGACCGGCGCGGGCGAGCTGCTCCGGCGCGCCGACTTCGCGATGTACCTGGCCAAGGACCGCGGCCGCAGCCGCATCGAGACGTACAGTTCTCACGACCCCGGCGGCACAGCAGACCGTTAGCCTGCGCGCGATGGCCTTCGTCCCACCGCCCTACCCACACGACCGACTCGGGCCGATCCGCGCCACTGCTGGCGCGGTGGCGGGCGGGATGATCGATGCTTCGGTCGGCACGCCGGTCGATCCGATGCCCGCGGTGGTGCTCGACGCGCTCGCCGCGGCCGCGCCCGGTGCCACCGGCTATCCAGCGACGATCGGCAGCCCCGGACTTCGCGACGCCGCCGCGGGGTGGATCGCGCGCCGCTTCGGTTGCTCAGTCACCCCGGAAGAGGTCGTCGCCTGCATCGGCACCAAGGAGCTGGTGGCGTCGTTGCCGCGCGCGCTGTCGCTGCGCGACCCGTCGCGCGACACCGTGCTCCACCCGGCCGTCGCGTATCCCACGTATGAGATGGGCGCGCTCCTGGCCGGTCTCCGCCCCGTGCCCGTGCCCGTCGACGCCGACTGGCATCTCGATCTCAGCCGCGTCGACCCCGCCGACGCCGATCGCGCGTTGCTCGTGTGGCTCAACGAGCCGAGCAATCCCACCGGTGCGGTCGCGTCGCCGCAAGGCATGCTCGGTGCGGTCGAGTGGGCGCGCACCCGCGGGATCGTCGTCGCCAGCGACGAGTGCTACGCCGAGTTCACCTACGACGCCGGGGGTCGGCCCGCCGATCCGGTCACCGCGCTGAGCGCCGGGGCCGGCGGCGTGCTCGCGGTGCACTCGCTCTCGAAGCGCTCGAACATGGCCGGGCTGCGGGCCGGCTTCGTGGCCGGCGACCACGAGCTCATCCGCTACCTGGGGGAGGTCCGCAAGCACGGTGGGCTCATGATGCCGGCGCCGGTGCAAGCAGCCGCCGCCGCGGCACTGGGTGACGACGAGCACGTGCACGAGCAGCGGGCGCGGTACGCGCGCCGCCGCGCGCTCGTGCTGCCCGCGCTGGAGACCCGCGGTCTGGTGCACGACGGCGGCTCGTCGACCTTCTACTTGTGGCTGCGCGACTCCGACCGCGCGCGCGACGGGTGGGCCATCGCCGAGGACCTCGCCACGATCGGGCTGGTGGTCGCGCCGGGCGACTTCTACGGCGACGCCAGCGCCGATCACGCGCGGGTGGCGCTCACGCTCGCGGACGAGCAGATCGAACTCCTCTGCGAGAGAGCTACCAAATAGCCTGAACCCATGACCGAGTCACCGGAAGCGCTCGAGAAGACCATCACCGTGCTCTGGGAGGGCCGCGACAACCTCGCCGCGGTGCTGCCCGAGTCGGAGGCCCGCAACGCCGTCCTCGAGGCGGTCGAGCTCCTCGACACCGGCGAAGCACGCGTGGCCGAGCTCGTCGACGGCGCCGTCGTGGTGCACGAGTGGCTCAAGTACGCAGTGCTCCTGCTGTTCCGCCTGTCGCACATGGAGACGATCGAGCTCGGCCCGTTCGAGTACGCCGACAAGATCCCGCTGAAGCGCCACTTCCAGCGCCAGGGGGTGCGGGTGGTGCCGGGGGCGTCGGCCCGGTGGGGCTCCTATCTCGCGCCCGGCGCGGTGATGATGCCGAGCTACGTCAACATCGGCGCCCGGGTCGGCGCCGACTCGATGGTCGACACGTGGGCCACGGTCGGGTCGTGCGCGCAGATCGGCGAGCGGGTGCACCTCTCGGGCGGCGTGGGGATCGGTGGAGTGCTGGAACCGCCGCAGGCGGTGCCGGTGATGGTGGGTGACGACTCGATGATCGGCTCGCGCTGCATCGTGGCCGACGGCGCGCGCGTCGGCGACGGCGTGGTGCTCGGTGCCGGTTGCATCCTGACGAGCTCCATTCCGGTGATCGACGCCGAGACTGGTGAAGAGCTGTCCCGCGGCATCGTGCCCGACTGGTGCGTCGCCGTCTCCGCGACGCGTCCGCGCAGCTACCCCGGCGGCGACTTCGGCCTGCCGTGTGTGCTGGTCGTGAAGCGACTCTCGGAGGGCGAGCGCCACGACAAGTCCAAGCTCAACGACATCCTGCGCGACCACGGCGCCGCGACGTGACCAGTTCGTCGACCGTCGGCGTCCTCGACGTCGACGCCGCCGACCTGTTCGGGCTCACCACCGCGTTGGTCGCGGTGCCGTCGGAGAGTCACTACGAGGCCGAGCTCGCCGATCTCGTGGAGGCACGGCTGCGCGACCGCGCGCCGTCGCTTGCCATCGATCGCATCGACGCCAACGTCATCGTGCGCACCGAACTCGGCCGCGACCGGCGCGTCGTGCTCGGTGGTCACCTCGACACCGTGCCCGCCAACGGTGGCAACGAGGTCCCGCGTGTCGAGGGCGACGTGCTGCACGGTCTTGGCTCGGCGGACATGAAGAGCGGCCTGGCGGTGCTGCTTCGACTGGCCGAGGAGTTGCACGCTGACACGCTCCTCGGCAAGGAGGCGCGCGCTCACCACGACGTCACCCTCGCGTTCTACGAGTGCGAAGAGGTGCGCGACGAGTTCAACGGTCTCGGCACCGTGTTTGCCGCGCGGCCCGAGTTGCTGGCCGGCGACTTCGCGGTCCTGCTCGAGCCCACCGACGGCTGGGTCGAGGCCGGGTGCCAGGGCGTGCTCGTCGCCAAGGCCGGGTTCGACGGTGCGCGCGCCCACGCGGCGCGGCCGTGGATGGGGAGCAATGCCATCCACACCGCGTCGGAGGTGCTGGCGCGGCTTGCCGGGCACGAGACCGATGTCGTCGACGTCGACGGTCTCGCGTTCCGGGAGTCGTTCCAGGTGGTCGGCATCGAGGGGGGCGTGCAGGGCAAGCACAACGTGGTGCCCGACCGCTGCACCATCACGGTGAACCGGCGGTTCGCGCCGAAGTACACGCCGGACGAGGCCGAAGCGCAGGTGCGCGAGTTGCTCGAGGGCGCCGACGACATCGAGATCCTCCAGGCCCAGGTGGCGGCGCCGCCGAACCTCACCGACCCGCTGGTCGACGAGTTCGTGAGCGATTTGGCGCTGCCGGTGCGTCCGAAGCTGGGTTGGACCGACGTCGCCCGCTTCGCCGCACGTGGCGTGCCGGCGGTGAACTTCGGCCCCGGCGACCCCGAGATCGCGCACACGCAGGGCGAGTTCGTCACCCGCGCGTCGATCGAGCAGTGCTACTCCGTCCTCGGCCGCTTCGTGGGCGTCGTCTGAGCGATGCGCAGGTTCGCAGTCACGGCGTTCGCGGTGCCGGTGACGCTGCTCGCTGTCGGCGACGCGGCACCCGCGAAATCCGGGCCCACGACGATCCCACTCGGCCCAGAGAGCTGGGCCGCCGGTTCGGACCGAGTGAACTGCACCGTCGGCCACGACGAGAACGGACAGCCGGTCGACCTCCCGGGACCGCTGCGCTGAGTCCTGCCATACTGCGGCGTGCCCACGATCCACGCCAACGGCATCGACGTCTACTACGAGCAGCGGGGGAGCGGACCCCGGCTCCTCTACTTCCAGGGGAGTGGCCAGACCCTCGCGAAGTCGGGCGTCATGATCGACGGGTTCGCGAAGGAGTTCGACGTCGTCGCGCACGACCAACGCGGCCTCGGACAGACCCAGATCCCGCCGGGTCCGTACGAGATGGCCGACTACGCAGCCGACGCGGCGGCGTTGCTCGACGCGGTCGGATGGGACTCGTGCCGGGTCGTCGGCACCAGCTTCGGCGGCATGGTCGCGCAGGAGTTCGCGGTCACCTGGCCCGAGCGAGTCGAGCGCCTGGGCCTCGTGTGCACCTCACCGGGTGGCGACTTCGCGTCGTATCCGCTCCACACGCTCGCCGACCTCCCACCTGACGATGCGAAGGCGTTGGGTGCGACCCTCCTCGACAGTCGCTTCACGCCCGAGTGGCTCGCCGAGCACGAGGGTGACCGTGCGCTCGTCGACATGATCGCGGGGATGCAGGATGCGCCGGCGAGCGACGAGGTGCGCCGCGGCGAGATCGCGCAGCTCGACGCCCGCAGCCGCCTCGACGTGATCGATCGGCTCGGCAGCATCACGTGCCCCACGCTCGTGCAGGCCGGTCGCTACGACCACATCGCCCCGCCGACCAACGCCGAGGTCATCGCCGAACACATCCCCGACGCAGAACTGCGTCTCTACGAGGGTGGGCACATCTTCTTCCTGCAGGACCCGCAGGCCGTGCCCGACGTCATGGAGTTCCTGGCCGCCGACTGACGGTGCCGCAGGGGTTGCTTCTTCAAAGTCGCTGCTCGCGCATGTGCAAGCGTCGGCGCTTGCGCCCGTGCTAGCGCCGGTGCGAGCACGCTTCTTCGAACTGGGCCGGGGTCGCCGGTCGGTCAATAGGCTCCGCGCCATGAGGTTCGGGACGTACCACACGTTCCAGGTTCCGCCCTGGACGACGACCGGGCAGGTGTACGCCGAGGAGCTCGCGCGCGTCGACGCCGCCGAAGCGCTCGGGTACGACAGCGTCTGGGTGCCCGAGCAGCACTTCTTCGACTACTGCGCGTGCCCGGACGCGCTCGACATGTGCACCTACCTGCTCGGGCGCACGTCGCGTGTGCGGGTCGGCGCCGCGGTGGTGAACCAGTCGCTCACGCATCCGCTCCGCTTCGCCGAGCGTGCCGCGTTGCTCGACCATGTCGGCGGCGGGCGCGTCGACCTGTGCATCGGGCGTGGCTACCAGTGGCCCCAGAACGTGGTGTTCGAGATCGAGGAAGCCACGACCAAGGCGCGGTTCACCGAATCGATCGACATCATCCTGGACGTGTGGACCGGGGAGCGGCACGGCTACGACGGCCACTTCTTCCGCTTCCCGCCCGTCCGCACCTGGCCCGCGCCGGTGCGTCGTCCCGCGGAGGTGCTGCTGATGAGCGTCGGCGGGACGACACCGATCGAAGAGACGATCGAACGAGGCCTGCCGCTGGCGCTGGCGTCGCCGTTCGCGCCGGTGAGCGCGACCGCCGAGATGATCCGGCGCTACGCCGCGCTGGTCGAGGAGTCCGACCTCGACACCAACGGGATCCTCGATCGGGCGATCGTGCTCCTCTACATGCTCGTCGCACCGTCGACGTCGGAGGCTCACGACCTCGCCAAGCAGCCGTACGAGTGGCACATGTCGCGGCTCGCGGCGCTGAGCGCACCACCGCGTCCCGACGAGTGGGAGTCGCTCAGCGCCGACGGTCCTCCGCCCGAGATCGCCGACGACGACTGGGCCCGTCAGACCGACACCAACCTCGTGTTCGACGATCCGACCGGCTGCATCGAGAAGCTCGACCTGCTGCGCGACGCGGGCGTGCGCAACGTCGTGTGCTGGATGGGCGTGGGCGGCGTCGCGCAGGAGCACGTGCTGCGTTCGATGCACCTCTTCGCCGAGGAGGTCGCACCCCGATTCGCGCACTGACCCCGCGAATCGGCGTTGCTGCACGGGTAGGGTGCTGTGTCGTGCCGAGGTTGATCGCCGCGGAAGACGTCGACACCGTCGTGCGTGGGTTGATCGGCGTCGTCGACGTCGACGACGGCCCGTCCGACGAGCAGCTCATCGTGCTGCGCGCCATCGTCGTTCACCTGTTCGAGCTCCACGACCTCGACCTGACGACCATCGTCCCGCTCGGGCCGGAGCAGACCGCCGCGCTGCTCACCAGCCCGGACGCGCGTCGTCGGTTCGGTGAGCTGATGTTCACGCTGGAGACCTGTCGCCACCCACTCACTGATTCACAGGTCAGCTCGTGCGAGAGGTACGCCGCGGCGTTGGGATCCTCACCGGAACAAGTCCGGGTGTTGCGTGAGGCGATCGACGACGGGGTCGCCCGCGCCGCGGCCGACTTCGACCGCTACTTCTCGGGCATGGTCGCCCCTCGGTCCGAGCCCCGCTTCCGTTCCCGCAACCTGGAACCGCCGCATCTCGACCCCGAGCTCGTGGAGACGGTGAGCCGGTTCCACCGGCTCCCGGAGGGGACCCTCGGCTGGTGCCTCGCCGACTTCTATGCGACGCACGGCTTCGCGGTCCCGGGGTCGGAGATCACGCCGAACACGTACCTCTACTTCGATCACGACAACATCCATGTGATCTCGGGCATCGCGCCGACCGGCGCGGGTGAGATCGCCCTGGGCGGCTTCCAGATGTGCATGGACGACAATCCGGCCAGCACGTTTGCGTTCTTCTCGCCGCTCGTGTTGCACGAGACCGGCATCACGGCGATCGATGACATCGTGGCCAAGGGTTCCACCCTCGCCCGACCGTACGCAGCCGAGCTCCTCGGCAGCGAGATGGCGCGTGGGTCTCGCACGACGGCTGATTTCGCGTGGGTCGACCACCTCGAGCTCGCGCCGGTTCCGCTCGACGAGGTACGAGCCCGCTTCGGCGTCGAGGCGCCGGCACGTCCGGACGACGGGCACCACCTGTACTGGTAGGTCCTGTACTGGTAGGCAACTCGCCGCAGCCACAGATGATCAGGTCGCCGCCCGGAGGATGGCCGCGACGCCGGTGAGCGCGGCGATGAGCAACACCGCAGGTCGCAGGTTTCGGCCGGCGAGTCGAGGCCGGACCACCAGACTGAGCGCGAGCCCGGCGAAGTAGCTCGGCATGAGCGAGACGCCGAGGAGGAGCTGCCAACCGTGGAGCGCCCCACCGAGGAGCAGCCCGGTGATGGTGAAGACGGTGCCGATCGCGAACTGCGTCGCGAGCGTCGATCGGAACACGGGCGCAGGATCGTGCTGGTACAGCAGCGCGAGCGGCGGTCCGTCGATCGCGGCGGCCGTCCCTGTCACTCCGGTGGCAACGCCGGTCACGCTGGCCGACGTCGGCGTGATGCCTGGGTGCAGGTGGGACGCGGCGACGCTCATGACGACCGCGAGGATCACGACTGCGCCGATGATCACAGCGAGCGTGTTGGTCGAGACCGCCGCCACGACGGCCACGCCGAGTGCGGTTCCGGGGACCCGACCGAGGAGGAGGAACCGGCTCCCGCGCCAGTCGATGTGGTCGCGTTCCGTGACCGCCATCGTCACCGCCATGGGGATGCCGGGGATGACCATCGCGCCGGGCAGCGCGGCGGGAACGATCAACGCCACGATCGGAACGGCGAGCAGGTTCGAGCCGAATCCGACGACGCCCTGCACCGTCGACGCAACGACGACCGTCATCGCGATCACCAGCCATTCGACGCCCGAGACATGCATCCGCTGATCCTGACAGGCGCCGCGCACCCGACGCGGCGTGCGATGCTGACGACCGTGTCGTCCTTCATCTTCAACGTGACGTTCGACTGCGCGGAGCCGAGATCCCTCGCGCGGTTCTGGGCTGAGGTGACGGGCTACCCGCTCGTCGAGGAAGGCGACGACTTCGCTCGGTTGCAGGCGCCCGACCGGCGCGGCGTGCGCCACATCCTGTTCTTCCGAGTTCCGGAGCCGAAGACCACCAAGAACCGGATGCACGTCGACCTTGCGACCCGCGAGCCGGAAGCAGAGATCGAACGGCTCCGCGCGCTCGGTGCCACGCTGGTCGACGGTGCGGATCCTCCACAGTGGCGGGAAGGCAACGGGACTCGGTGGGTGGTGATGCGCGACCCGGAAGGGAACGAGTTCTGCCTCGGCTGACGGGCGCGGTGCATCAGAGACGTTCGACGATCATCTTCGCTTCCAAGAGCGGCGCACCGGTCAATCGCCGGTGCAGGCTGATGGCCTGCGTCGTCGTTCCCGGGCGGACCAACGCCATTACCTCTTCGGGAACGCGGAGAACAGGTCCAGGGCCGCGCCCGCAATGCGCTTGACCTCACCTGCGCTGGCCGGCCGGGCTCCGACCGACACCCACGGCGCGCCCGGCTCGAGGCACACCGTGAGCTCGCGTTCCGCAAGCGGGCCGAACTGGATCAGCGTCACCGTTCCGGGAGCCTGGCGGCTGCTGTGGAGCTCGGTGGACGACTGTCGGTACCGGTCACCGGACGAGAGCATGGTCTCGTGGGGCACCAGACGAACCGTGTCGGTGCTGCGGTCGTCCTCGCGGCCCGACCGGTACCGATGCCGCGAGTACTCGATGCCGATCGGGTCCTCGAAGTATCGGGTGTTGACGAGCTCGCCCACGATCACTGTGGACGTGAAGTCGAAGGGGTGGTCGTGTACGGGCGGAGCACCGACGCAGCGGGCGGGGTCCCAGAGATGGAGGCGGTACTCGCGCCGCTCGTCGAGCCACAGCCCGAGCAGGCCGACGTTCTGCATCCTCCAGGGGTGGTTGGCGGGATGCTCCAGGATGTCGCGCACCCGCGCCTCGTCGGGTGTGACCGTCACCGTCTACAAGCGACGCAGCAGCGAGACGACCTTGCCGTAGATGGTGACGTCCGACGGGTCGAACACCATCTCGTCCATGGTCGGGTTCTCGGGCCGGAGCACGATCTTGTTGCGCCGGCGCAGGAACGTCTTGACCGTCGCCTCTTCGCCCGGGATGCCCGCGATGACCGTGTCGCCGGGGTCGGCGTCGGGCTGTTGGCGCACGACGACGAAGTCTCCGTCGAAGATCCCGGCCTCGATCATCGAGTCGCCGCGCACCCGGAGCATGAAGAGCGTGCCGTCGCCGGTGAAGTCTTCCGGGACGGGGAGCGTCTCCTCGATGTTCTCGGCCGCGAGCACACCGGTGCCGGCGGCGACGTCGCCGACCAGCGGGACGTGGCGCACCGGACGACGCTCGATCGGCGCGCCCGACTCGAGGTCGAGGTGGACCTCGAGCGCGCGGGGCTTGGTGGGATCGCGGGTGAGGTAGCCCTTGTCCTGCAGCGCTGCCAGGTGCGCGTGGACGGTGGAGCTCGAGGAGAGGCCGACGGCCTCGCCGATCTCCCGGACGCTCGGGGGGTAGCCGCGGTGGCGGACCTCGGCGTCGATGAACTCGAGCACCTGGTGCTGGCGGGGGGTCAGATCGGTCATCGATCGACCGTACCACGATCGTGTGTTCGGGGCAAACACCCGTTCGGAATTCCTCTTGACTCGAACGGGCGTTCGTGCGACGCTGCGAACAGGCGTTCGCTGGACGTCGCGCCGGGGTGAAGGGGCTTGCTGCGGGCGGCCCCCGGAACCACCTTCCGAAGATAACTGTCACACCCCCGTGGTTCGCTCTCGGTGCGGGCCCACCAGAGGAGTTCCGAAGCCATGCAGCACGCAGGAGTCATCACGATCACGACCCGGGCCACGGCGAGGCCGCGACCCACGACGTTGCCTCGCCGCGCCGTTGCCGCCGGCCCGGCCCGGGTCGTCAGCCGCGCCACCTACTGGCGCCGGCGTGCCCTCGTCGCCCTCTTCGTGGTGGTGTTGGTGGTCGTGATGGCCCAGGCGGGTGCCGCGCTCGGGGGGTCCACCCCCGCTGCCCCCGAGCGCCACCCAGCCGGGCCCGTCGTCGATCACGCAGCGAGCACCGTCGTGCGCCCCGGCGACTCGCTGTGGACCGTCGCCGAGCGCCTGGCGCCGGGCGACGACCCCCGCCCGGTGGTCGACGCGCTGTCCGAAGCACGTCACGGCACCGTGCTGACTCCCGGAGAGACCATTCGCTGGGACGGCTGATCGCCGTCCTCGAACAGACCGCCCACGGCGGCTCGCGTGCCCGCTCTCGGGACGGGCCGGGCCGCCGTGGCTGCGCTCGACCCCGCGTTCGCGGAAGACTCCGACCATGACCGACACGAGACGAGACAACTG
This sequence comes from uncultured Actinomycetes bacterium, assembly GCA_963841415.1. Taxonomy (GTDB): domain Bacteria; phylum Actinomycetota; class Acidimicrobiia; order IMCC26256; family DASPTH01; genus DASUAS01. Next base: position 587,849 of record CAWJCN010000001.1, read on the forward strand.
GGGACGTTGGGGCGCCGAGGACGAGCGCGGCACCCTCAACCTGATCACCGACGAGCGCGTGCTCGCGGCCACGCAGGTGTGCACGACCGGCAAGGTCTACAGCCTGTCGCTGCCGATCCAACAGCAGGGCGTGCCGATCTTCGACTACCGCGGCGCGCCCCGTCGTTACTCGCTCACCAGCGCGAGCGACAAGGACCCGTACGTCGACTTCGGCGCCGCACCCGGCGTGGGCTCGAACGAAGACATGCTCGTGTTCGCGTCGCACAGCATCACCCACATGGACGCGCTCTCGCACGTGTTCACGCACGAGGGCATCTACAACGGCTTCCCGCGCGACGAGTTCAGCACCAGTGGTGGCGCGCCGCACTGCGACATCCGCACCAACGGCACCTTCGCCGGGCGCGGCATCCTCCTCGACCTCGCGCGGACACCAGGGCGTCGACTGGCTCGAGCCGGGACACGTGATCACCAGCGCCGAGCTCGAGGCCTGCGCAAACGCCCAACGCACCGAGGTGCGCGCCGGCGACATCGTCCTCGTGCGCACGGGATGGCTCGACTTCTTCTCGACGGGCGGCGCGGAGTTCGCGCAGCCGGGCCTCGGGGTCGACGCCGTGTCGTTCGTCGACGACCACGACATCGCCGCGGTGGGCGCCGACAACGCGGCGATCGAAGTGATCCCGTTCGACGACAACGTGTTCCTTGCCGTGCACATCGAGCTGCTGGTGAAGCGCGGGGTCACGCTCATGGAGCACCTCAAGCTGTCCGAGCTCGCCGCCGACGGCTGCCACGAGTTCCTGTTCAGCGTCGGCGCGCTGCCCGTCACCGGCGCCGCCGGCAGCCCGATCAACCCGGTGGCCATCGGGTGAGGGCATGACGGGGATACGGTGGCGCGGTGCGCTGCCCGTTCTGCTCGGCCGACGACGACAAGGTCGTCGACTCGCGCTCGGCCGACGATGCGGCCGCGGTGCGACGCCGGCGCGAGTGCCTGGCGTGCGGTCGCCGCTTCACCACCTACGAGCGAGTGGAGGAGCTGCCGTTGGTGGTGGTGAAGCGCTCGGGGGCGACGGTGCCCTTCGACCCGCAGAAGCTGCGGGCCGGGATCGAGCATGCGGCCGCCGGCAGCGCGATCGACGAGGCGGCGATCGATGCGCTCGCGCACGAGGTGGAGGAGAAGGCCCGGGCGGCCGGTCCCGAGGTCCGCAGCGACATCATCGGCCTGGCCGTGCTCGAGGGGCTGCGGCAGCTCGACCTGGTGTCGTACATGCGCTTCGCCTCGGTCTACAAGGGCTTCGAGGATGTCGGCGACTTCGAGCGGGAGCTGGTGGAGCTCCAGAAGTCGACGGAGCCCAAGGGCCGTCCGGCCTGATCAGCGACGTTTTTCGCGGGTTCTCGTCGGAAAGCCTTGCAATGACACGCCTGTAGTTCTACCTTTGTCATCCCACCACTGAGTGGGGTCGGCGGGGATCCGCACCACAAGATGTTGTGGTTTTGCGCGTCCCCGCCGGGATTGTCGAGGGTCTCCTCGACGTTGCACACAGGACGCGGAAACTCCAGGAGAGGGAGCACACGCATGGCACTGGCGCCGGAGCAGGTCGGGATCGGAATCCGTCGGCATTTCACGGAACCCGGCGTTCACCCCTACGACACCCTCGAGTGGGAACGTCGTGACGCGCACATCCCGAACTGGAAAGACGGCACCGACGCCTTCCGCCAGGACGACGTGGAGTTCCCAGTCACCTGGTCGCAGAACGCCACCAACATCGTCGCCCAGAAGTACTTCCGCGGCACGCTCGGCACCGACGAGCGCGAGACGTCGCTGCGCCAGGTGATCGACCGCGTCGCCGACACGATCACGTCGTGGGGTGTGAAGGACGGCTACTTCGCCGACGAGGCCGAGGGCGCCGCCTTCCGCAACGAGCTCAAGTACCTGCTCGTCACCCAGCGCGCCGCGTTCAACTCTCCCGTCTGGTTCAACATCGGCGTGCCCGGGGTGCCCAGGCAAGCGAGCGCGTGTTTCATCCTCGCCGTCGAGGACACGATGGACGGGATCCTCAACTGGTACCGCGAAGAGGGAATCATCTTCAAGGGTGGCTCCGGCTCGGGAATCAACCTCTCCAACATCCGTTCGTCGAAGGAGCACCTGAAGGGTGGCGGCACCGCGAGCGGACCGGTGAGCTTCATGCGCGGCGCCGACGCGTCCGCCGGCACGATCAAGAGCGGCGGCAAGACGCGCCGCGCCGCCAAGATGGTCATCCTCAACGCAGATCACCCCGACGTCGAGGAGTTCATCTGGTGCAAGTCGGGCGAGGAGAAGAAGGCGCGTGCGCTGCGCGACGCCGGCTTCGACATGGACCTCGACGGTAAGGACTCGCACTCGATCCAGTACCAGAACGCCAACAACTCGGTGCGCGTCACCGACGAGTTCATGCAAGCGGTTGAGGTCGACGGAGACTGGAACCTGGTCTCGGTCACGACCGGCGAGGTGATCCGCACGCTGAAGGCGCGCGACCTGTTCCGTCAGATCTCGCAAGCCGCGTGGGAGTGCGCCGATCCCGGCGTGCAGTTCGACACCACGATCAACCGCTGGCACACCGCGCCGAACACCGGGCGAATCAACGCCAGCAACCCATGCGCGGAATATGTTCACCTGGACAACTCGGCGTGCAACCTCGCCAGCATCAACCTGCTGAAGTACCTGAGCGACGACGGCGCCTTCGACGTCGAGGGTTACAAGCAGACGGTCGAGGTGATGTTCACCGCGCAGGAGATCTTGGTCGGCAACGCCGACTACCCGACCGAGAAGATCGCCGAGAACACGCGCCGGTTCCGCCAGCTCGGTCTGGGCTACGCCAACCTCGGCGCGCTGCTCATGGCGCAAGGCATGCCCTACGACTCCGACGGTGGTCGGGCGTGGGCAGGTGCACTCACTGCGCTCATGACCGGTCACGCCTACGCCACGAGCGCGCGCACCGCCGGGCGCATGGGTCCGTTCGCCGGCTACGCCGAGAACGCCGACGCCATGAACAACGTGCTGCGCATGCACCGCGCCGAGGCGGCGAACATCGACGAAGACCTCGTTCCGCCCGAGCTGCTCGGCGCCGCGCAACAGGCGTGGGACGAAGCCGCCGAGCTCGGCGAGACGTTCGGCGTGCGCAACTCGCAGGCCAGCGTCATCGCTCCGACCGGCACGATTTCCTTGATGATGGACTGTGACACGACGGGCATCGAGCCCGACCTCGCGCTTACCAAGGCGAAGAAGCTCGTCGGTGGCGGCACGATGATGATCGTCAACCAGACGATTCCGCGTGCGCTCGCGAACCTCGGCTACTCGACGGAGCAGGCCGAGGCGATCGTCGCTCACATCAACGAGCACAAGACGATTCTCGGTGCGCCTCACTTCAAGGCCGAGCATCTGCCCGTGTTCGCGTGCTCGATGGGCGACAACACGATCCACTACATGGGCCACATCCGCATGATGGGAGCGGTGCAACCGTTCACGAGCGGGAGCATCAGCAAGACCGCGAACATGCCTGAGGACGTGACCGTCGAAGACGTGGAGGAGCTGCACCTCGAGGCGTGGCGCCTTGGGCTCAAGGCCGTCGCCATCTACCGCGACAACTGCAAGGTCGGGCAGCCGCTGGCCACGCAGAAGAAGGGCGGCGAGACCGGTTCACCGGAGGCGCTGGCCAACGCGGCCTCCATCGACGGGCCGGTGCAAGTCATCGAGCGCATCGTCGAGCACGTCATCGTGCAGGAGCCGGTGCGTCAGAAGCTGCCGCGCATGCGCAACTCGAAGACGTTCTCGTTCCGGGTGGCCGACTGTCACGGGTACGCGACGGTCGGCGAGTTCGAGGACGGCCGGCCCGGCGAGGTCTTCCTCAAGGTCGCCAAGCAGGGTTCGACGCTGGCCGGGATCATGGACGCGTTCGCGATCTCGCTCAGCCTGGGCCTGCAGTACGGCGTGCCGCTCGAGGCGTTCGCCCAGAAGTTCACCAACATGCGCTTCGAGCCCGCCGGCATGACCGACGACCCCGACCTGCGCATCGCCACGAGCCTGGTCGACTACATCTTCCGTCGCCTGGTGGTGGAGTACGTGCCCTACGAGACGCGTCGCGACATGGGCGTGCTCACGGTGGGGGAGCGCACGCAGCCCACGCTGCCGGGCGTCGAGGAGGCGGCGATCGCCAACGAGACGGTCACCTACACCGAGCTCCCGCTCGACGATCAGGCACCGTCAGCCGCGATCACCACGCCGTCGGAGCCGCCGCTGACCCCGGGCACGCACGTGATGCGCGCCTCGGAGACGGTGCTCTGCCACATCTGCGGCGACATCATGCAGCGCGCCGGCTCGTGTCATGCCTGTCCCAGCTGCGGCGCCACCAGCGGCTGCTCCTGACCGCGATTCTCGTAGCTCCGCCGCGCCGATCGATGGGTCGGCCCGGTACTCAGGTGCCGTTCCAGGTGAATCCCGATTTGGGGAAAGCGACCGTGCCCTTGTAGCACAACCCTCCGGACGCGTAGCCCTTCTGGTCGAGCGTGGCGAAGCAGTGGTAGCCCTTGGGCCCGTTCTTGAGCGCGACTTCCCCGTTGCTGGTGTCGGCCCGATCCTTGATCAACTTCACCAGCCAATGCTTCGCGCTCGCGCACGTGAAACCGGTTCCAGCGGTCTCCCACTGATACTTCACGCCCGAAGCCCGAAAACTCGGGCACACCTTTCCCGCAGCGGATGCGGTCGCGGCGGTGGCGATCGGGATTCCGATCGCTCCGATCGCGACGATGGCGAGAGCAGCAAGTATTCGTCTCACGGAAGGTCGGACCTCCTCGATGCTCGGTGCTGGAGGGCGGGTCTCGCCGTCCTGCCCGACCGGCTCGACGCGGCCCAGGAGGCGTCGAGCAAGTCCCGGTGGCTGTGAGCGTGCCCGTGTGACATCTGGCGAGCTACGTGGTCGCAGGATTCGACCCGGTGCAGTGGTTCGCGATGTACGTCCCCCACGTCACCAGCGCGGCGGCGAGCTTCTGGCCGCCCTTCTTCAACGCGAGGGCGGCCGCGGCGGGGCTGCTGGTGTGGGCCACGTTCGCGGCGACGTCGCCCATGGTCTTCATCGCCGATCTGAGGCTCTTCGGACCGGACTTCTCGGCCTTGCGCAACGACTTCGACAGCGCGCTGACCGCGCTCGTGTTGACGTTGCCTGCGTCGCCGGCGGCCAGCGCGGTGCGAAGGCTCTTGTCCAGCGAATTCAGTGACTTGCAGGTCTTCGACAGAGTTGGGACCGACGCGCTCGCGTCCGGCAGGAGAACCGCCAGCCCGCCTGCGACGAGCAGGAAGATCGCCAACACCCGAAACGTTCGCATGCTCCTGCCTCCGATCCGCCGTCACGGCCCCCGGATCTTACGTGAAAGGGTCAAGTGACGAAAGGCGGTGGTGCACATCCGACATGCCGATTTGCTGGGCGAGCAGGTCGCGGTTGACCTGGTCCTGGTGCGTCGCGGTCGGTCGTCGTGGATCACGAGCGTCGCGAGGTCGAAGGGCTCGAGGTCGTGCGTCAAGTCGGCCTGGCCGAGCCTCCCGCCGCATTCGTGCGGCGCTCACCCGGGTATGGGCACCGTACGCTTCGTTCCGTCGTCGGGCGCGGGGACGACGACGACCGGCAGCGTCGAGTAGTTCGCGACGCGGTGGGAAGTGTGACCGAGCATCGAGCCGCGCCGCGGACCGCCGTGACGGCTCCCGCCGACCACGACGAGCTCGGCGTGGTATTGCTCGGCAAGGCGAAGAAGTTCCGTCGCCGGGTTCCCGTGCGCGAAGGCGGTCGAATAGTCGATGCGGTGGCTCCGCAGACCCTCGGTCCACTCGCCACCGAGCTTGGTGCGCCGCTCCTCGACGAGGCCGTCGGTCTTGAGCTGGAACGCGCTGAGCTCGAGCAGCCAGCTCTCGGGCACGACGTGCACCGCAAGGATCCGCGCCCCGACCGACTGCGCCAGCTCGGCTGCCCAGCTCAATGCATGCAGCGAACCATCGGACCCGTCGATACCCACCGCAATGCACGAGATGTTCACTCGTCGACCATATCCCGAGTGTGTCCCAGGGTGCTCGATCGGGCTCCACGAGCCACTCGTCGTCGGTGTGCACGAAGGTTGAAGGAGGAACGTCGAGCGCGACTCAGGTTGCTCGCCGCGTCGGATCGCTCGTGCCGAAGTCCGTGATCTGTCCGGTGACCGAGTTCGACACGGCGTGCCCGTCCGTCAGGATGCCGCGGCCGCGACCAGCTCCAGGCGGAGACCAAAGGTGTCGGAGGGGTCGAGCCAGAGCGACCCGTGGTCTTCGCGCGCGATGCGGATCGCCGCCGTTTCGAGATGGGCGGGCGCGGTGTCGAGGTCGACGGCGAGGGTGACCGAGTGGAGCGTGCCGCGGCCGGTGGCGACGACGCCGTGCCACTCACTCGACTCGTCGTGCGGCGCGATCACGCGCAACACGAGGTCGCCGATGTCGAAGTCGGCGATGGTCTCCGGGCCGTCGTCGACGACGGGCCGGCGCTCGGCGCCGAACACGGTGCGCAGGAGTGCGGCGACCGGCTCCATCTCGACGACGACCGCGGTGACGTACGCGACTCCGAACACCTGCACGAGGCCGTCGCCGCCTCCGGTGGGCGAGAGGCCGTTGCGGGGGTCGCCGGCGAGGCGGTCGTCGGTGAGCTCGAGCAGGAGGCCGAACGTGTCGCGGGGATGCATGAAGAAGTGGCGGCCCTCGATGTGCACGCCGGTGATGCCGAACCCGGCCTGCTCGAGCCGGTTCTGGGACGACCACATGTCGGGCACCTCCCACGCCAGCGAGTGCACGCCAGGGCCGTGCTTCGCGATCCAGCGACCGACGAGGCCGTCGGGGTCGGCCGGCGCGAGCGCGAGGAACGGCTGGGTGCCCATCCAGACCATCCCCATGTCGCTGCCGTCGAGCTCGTCATGGGTGGCGTCGAACATCACGCCGGCACCGAACACGCGCCGCCACTGCTCCATCGCTCCGGCGAGATCTCCGACTGCGAGCGCGATGCGGTGACAGTTCCCGGGAGTGGAGAAGCCGCCAGTCCGAGTGGTCATCGGCGGAGTCTGGCAGACCCCGGCGACGGTCAGCCCGGCGCCGACGTGAGGTCGTCGGGGCGGCCGGCTTCCAGGCGCGACCACTGGGCGATGGGCCGTCCGTCGATCCGCGTGTTGTGGCCGTCGACGACCCACTCCTGTGGCCAGCCATCGGGCGAGTCCTCCCACGGCTCCTGGCGTCCGTAGACGGTGAGGTCCATGAGCGCGTAGTTGTTGTCCATGGCCTCCGCGCCGCGACGCTTGGTCCAGTAGGTCTCGAACACGCGGGCGCCGTCGCGCACGTAGGCGATCAGGTGGAACAGTCCGATCTGGCGGTCGCCGAGCAGCGTGTCGAGCGACGCCGCCGACGAATACCACGGCATGTGCCAGTCCATGAAGTCGCGGTAGCGGCTGCTCTCGTCGTATGGACCCTGGGCGAGCACGGCGAAGGTGATGTCACGCGAATGCAAGTACGACAGCTCCGACATCTGGGTCGTCACCCACGTGCACCCTTCGCACTGCTCCGGTGCCGGATGACCGTTCCACCACATGAAGTAGTACGCGAGGAGCTGACGTCGACCTTCGAACGCGTCGAGCAGCGTGAGCGGCCCGTCCGGGCCGATCAGCTCCGTCGTGGCGTCGACCTCGACCATCGGGAGGCGCCGTCGCGCGGCGGCGATGGCGTCGCCTTCACGCGTGTGCGCCTTCTCGCGGACTCGCAGCTTCTCCATCTCGGCCTCGAACGTCGCACGGTCGACGGTCGCGGGGAGCGGTGCTGATTCGACGTGCACGACGACCTCCTGGGCGCAGGCGCGCGGTGAGCCACGCGGCGGACAACATCAACGCGATCAGCAGCGGCTGCAGCGTCTCCTCGACCGGTACACCGCCGATGTGCGCGACGATCACGACGCCTCTTCCCGGTGGCCGGCCGCCCTGGCGATCTCGAGCTGCTCGGCACCGGGGCGCTGGCCCTCGGTCGGCGCTTCGTCGTGCCAGGTCCACCACTCGTACGGCGCGCTCTGGGGGTAGCCCCCGGGCGAATCTTCCCAGTTCTCCTGACGGCCGAGCGCGGTGATGTCGAGGTAGTTCCAGGTGCCGCCCATCTGCTCGTCGCCGCGGTTGTTGACGAAGTAGGTGCGGAACACGCGGCCGTCGTCGTCGCGGATGAACGCGTTGGTGCCGTGCCACTCGTCGACGCCGTGGTCCTTGTCGAAGTCGTCGAGCATCGTGACCCACGGGATGTGCTCCCAGCCCATGCGCTGCTTGACTCGCTCGATGTCGGCCAGCGGGGCGCGCGACGCGAACACGAGCGTGGTGTCACGCGCGTTGAGGTGCGCGACGTGCGCGACCTGGTCGGCCACCATCGAACAGCCGACGCACGCGTGCTCGGGCCAGCCGTGCACACCGGGCTCGAGGAACGCTCGGTAGACGATCAACTGGCGACGACCCTGGAACAGCTCGAGCAGGTCGGCCGGGCCGGTCGGCGTGTCGAACGAGTACTCCTTCTCGACCGCGAGCCACGGCATCCGCCGCCGTTCGGCCGCCAGCGTGTCGCGCGCCCGCGTCACTTCTTTCTCCTTCACCAACATCTCGGCGAGTGCCGCGTCCCATTCCTGGACCGAGACGATCGGGGGAGTGGGGAAGTCCATGGGATGTCCTCTCAGTTCGTCGCGCCGAGGACCCGGGGGAGGTCCTGATCGAGCTTCTGCTTCCAGCCGTCGTCGAACCCACCGCGGTCGGCGGTTGCCTCGCTCCAACCGTCGTGACGCACGCGTAGGCGCGTGCCGTCGCCCTCGGGGGTGAGCTCGTACGTCACCTGCGTGTCGCCGAACACGCCGGTCCACCGGCAGCGCAGCAACCGGGGCTCGTCGATCTCGAGCACCTCGCCCTGGATCGTGCCGACCTGCGCGTCGCCGGTCTCGAGCTTGAACACCTTGCCCACCTCGGGCGCGAAGTCGGTGGGCATCAGCCACGCGGCCAGCTCCGTCGGCTCGACCAGCGCGCGCCACACCCGCTCGGGGGAGTGCGGGTAGACCGCTTCGTGTTCGATCGCGAGGGGGTGGCTCACGGGTTCTCCTCCAGGTGGCGACGAAGACGATCCAGACGGTCGTCCCAGAACCGGTCGAGCGTGTGCATCCACTTCCTCACTTCGTCGAGACGTTCGGGGTGGAGGTGGTAGCGGCGCTCCCGCCCATGGCGCTGCTCGCTGACGAGTCCTACCCCGCGCAGCACCGCGAGATGTTGCGAGACGGCGGGCCGGCTGACGGGCACGACGGCGGCGAGCTCGTTCACGGGCTTGTCGCCGCTGGCCAGTGCGGTGACGAGGGAGCGACGCACGGGATGGGCGATGGCGCCGAACGCGTCGGTGATGGGGGGCGCACCGGCCGGGGACATGCCCGCATTATACGTAAGGAAAATCTAACGTGTCAACCCTCTCTGACGCGAAGAAGGGCGGTCCCCCGGAACCGCCCTCCGTCGCGTTGTCCCCGATCGTGCTGGTCGGTCAGACGACGGCGCGCGCCTGCTTCCAGGTCATCATCCGCTGCGACGGTTCGTCCCAGAGCTTGAGCTGGATCGCGCGCAGGCCGTCGGTGAACGACACGCTCGGCACGGGCCGGAACATCGACTGCTCCTCGTGCGCGCGCTGGAGGTTGTAATTGGGGATCTTCGGGTTGAGGTGGTGCACGTGGTGGAAACCGATGTTCCCGGAGAAGAACTGCAACACCATCGGCAACGCCAGGTGCGAGCTGCCGCGCAGCGCGGCGTCGTTGTAGCTCCATTCATCCGTGCGCTCCCAGTAGGTGTCGTCGAACTGGTGCTGCACGTAGAACAGCCAGATGCCGCAGCTGCCGGCGAGGACGACCAACGGGAGCTCGACGAAGAGCACTGCCTGCCAGCCGAACGCGAAGCACAGTGCTGCGACGAGGACGACCACGGCGAGGTTCGTGAGCCACACGCTGCGGTGCATGCGGTTGCGAGCGCCGGTCGTCGGGATCCGCTGCATGATGAGGGTCGAGTAGATCGAGCCGAGGCCGAACATCACGAAGGGGTTGCGGTAGAGGCGGTACCCGAGGCGGAACGGCCAGGGCTTCGCCTGGTACTCGGCCACGGTCAACATCGGCACGTCGCCGATGAAGCGACGGTCGAGGTCGCCTGCGGTGGCGTGATGGACGAGATGCTCGTAGCGCCACCGCGCGAACGGTGTGAACACGAGGAGCCCGAGCGCCGTGCCGAGCCACACGTTCGCACGGCGACTCGACATCAGGGAGCCGTGCACGCAGTCGTGGAACATGATGTAGGTGCGCACCAGGAAGCCGGCCGCTGGGATCGCGAGCAGCAGCACCAGCCAGTACGAGGTCGAGTACACCGCGAACATCGCCGCCCACAGCACGAGGAAGGGCAGCACCGATGTCGAGAGGCTGCGGAGGCTGCGAGCGAGATCCGGGCGTGCGTAGTGCTCGAGGTCGGCGCGATTCACCGCGTCGACCGGGCGGTCCAGAACAATGCTCATGCACGCGCTGCTTTCGACCGGTGACCGGGGAAAAGCGCGACGTCCGAATGGCAGGGTCTGGACAACTCGTCAGAGCGCGCTCCGACTGACCGTGGAACGATAGCAACGTCGCGGGGTGTGCCCGCACCAGGGCGCTGATCGGCCCTGAACTTTGCCAACGAGGCGCGATCTTACTCGGATACGGGCGAAATCGCGAGTCTTTGCGCCTTGCTCGCGGCTGGTGTCCGCTATGCGCGGGGCGTGTGCTGGGAGATGACCTCGGCGCCGTACTGCTCGAGGCATTCGATGGCGTGGTCGAGGCCGTCGCCAGGCGTACTGACGCTGTTCCAGGTCACGCCGAGCGCGGCCATCGCCTCCAGCCCGTCGAGATGCGCCGCCGCCGAGTAGCCGTCGTCGGCGGGCCCGGGCTGACCGGTGGTGAAGGTGATGTCGATCGACGCGGGATCGCGGCCTGCTGCCTCCGTGTGACGGCGGAGGTGGTCGATCATCGGTGCGAGGTCGTCGAGTCCCTCGAGCTCGATGGTGCGCGCCGTCTTGGCCAGCCACGCGGGCGCGGGGAACGGATTCCACCCGTCGCCGTGCTCAGCGACGCGGCGACGGGTGAGCGCGCTGTTGCCGCCGATCCAGATCGGCACGTGGCCCGGCTTCGGGTTCACGCTGATCGCGCCGGCGGTGTAGCCGGTGCCCTCGAAGCTGTACTGGTCGGTGGTCCAGACGCCGCGCATCGCCTCGAGTGCTTCGTCGAAGAGCACGTTGCGCCGCTCGAAGTCCACGCCGAGCGCGCGGTACTCGCTGCGCAGGTAGCCGGTCGCGACCGACAGCGTGAAGCGACCACCGGACAGCACGTCGATCGTCGCGGCCGACTTCGCGACGAGGAACGGGTTGCGGTAGGGGAGCACCACGATGTTGGGGATGAGGCGGATCCGCTCGGTCACCGCGGCGACGTAGGGGAGCGCGGCGAACGGGTCGAGTGCGTCGTGGCCGCCGGCGTTGAGCCACTTGTCCGACGGCGCGGGGTGGTCGGTGAAGGCGATGCCGTCGAAGCCGGCTGCCTCCGCCGCCCGGGCGAAGCGGGCGAGTCCCTCACCGGACACGAACTCCGGGTTGTAGGGGTGGGCGATCAGCGGATAGGTGGTCCAGTGCTTCACGAGCTGCGCTCCCATCGACGGATCGGCGCATTGTGGTGCGCGACGGGCACCGCGCGCACACCGTCAGCTCAGCGTCGACGCAGACCGCCGTTCGCGACGAACTCGTCGGCGACTGCCTGAGGCGCGGCCGCGAGCCAGCCGTCGACGATCGCGTCGCGCAGCACACGAGGACCGACCGTCCGCAACTGGATCAGCACTGCGGGGAAGCCGTTGAAGTGCTCGATGGTGAAGATGCCGCGTTTGCCCGCGGCGAGCACCGCTTCCTTCTCCTCGAGGTCCTCGACCGACACCGCGAGGATGAGACCGTCGGGCGGTGTCGCGTCGCCGAAGCGCCTCAGATCGGCCTTGCTGAACGGCCGCTCCCACGCGAACGACTTGCCGTGCACGAACCAGGTGCGGTTCCGGAACCGCAGCCCTTCGGTGACGTCCGGAAGGGCGGCGATGATGCGTTCCACGTCAGCGAAGGTCGGCATACGGTCACGCTACCCAGCGCCTGACCTCGCTACGGTGGTGACGGTGAGCCCGAAGGCGGCCGACGAGTCGCGCGACGGCGTGAAGCTGACGAACCTCGACGCCGAGTTGTTCGCTGACGCCGGCGCAACGAAGCGTGACCTCGTCGACTACGTCGACGCGGTGAGCGACCGCATCATCCCCGTGCTGCGCGATCGTCCGCTCTCGGTGATCCGCGTCATGCGTGGGCAGGACGCGTTCATGCAGAAGAACCTGCCGAAGTACACGCCCGGCTGGGTCGAGACGGTCACCTGGTGGGCGGAGACGTCGAAGCGCGATGTGCGCTACGCACTGGGCAACGATCGACGCACGCTCCTCTGGTTCGCGAACCAGCGCGCTATCGAGTACCACCCTGCACTGGTGACGGTCGACCGGCCTGACCGCATCACGCATCTCGTCCTCGACCTCGACCCGCCGGAAGGCGACGGGTTCCCGCGCGCGGTTGACGTCGCGCATCTCGTGCGCCGTGCCCTCGACGACGTCGGACTCACCGGCGCGCTGAAGACGAGCGGCGCCAAAGGCGTGCACATCTTCGTGCCCATCGACGACCAGGCGCCGCCGGAAGACTCGGCCGCCGCGGTGCGCGCGATCGCGGCGCGCACCGAGCGGCTCGATCCGTCGATCGCGACGACCGCGTTCGTCAAGGACGAGCGGGAAGGGAAGGTGTTCGTCGACTCGACGCGAGTCGGCGGCGCGACGGTGGTCGCGGCCTACAGCCCGCGGGTGCGTCCTGGCGTACCGGTGTCGTTCCCCCTCGCGTGGGACGAGCTCGACGGGGTGCACCCCTCCGACTTCACGATCCACACCGCGCTCGAGGTGTTGGGTGACCGCGACCCGTGGGCGGAGCACATGCCCGCGCCGCAGCACCTCGACGCCGACCTCGTCGCTGAGGGTCACGAGATCCCCGTCGGGCGCGTGCAGGCCATGCACGAAGGCAAGCGCCGCGCTCGCGCGCAGCGTGGCTGATGGCTTGTCAATTCGGAGCATCGTTCCCGAATGCCGCGCACTCTGGGTGACGATCTCGTCGAGCCCATCGCCCGCATCCTCCGCAGCTCCATCAACGCGGGGGACAACGGCACCGAAGCGCAGCACGCTGTGCTCCGTGCCATCGTCACCGGACTCTTCGGCCGCCCCGACCTCGACGTCGAAGCGTTGGCGCCGATCACCCCGGAGGAAGCTGCGGCCGCCGTTCCCGATCCGAGCGCGCAGCGACGGGTCCGGGAGATGATGGTGCTGCTCGAGTCGTGCCGGCATCCGTTCACCGAGCACCAGGTCACGCTGGTCGAGACCTACGCCTTCCACCTGGGCGGGATCGACGGGCCGGGCCTCACCCTGGCGCGCGAGCTCATCCGCGACGGCGCGACAACGGCACTGGCCGACTCCATGCGGTTCACTGGATCGCGTTCCTCGGCAGCATCGCGATCCACGAGGCCGGCTACTTCAACGAGAACGGCTTCGTCGGGAAGGAGAGCACGCTGACGCGCCCCGGCGCGGTCGACACCCTGACCGAGGCATTCGTCCGCGGCCAGCAGTGCGCCGGCGACTTCACCGCCATCGACCACCTCGCCATGGCCGACCGTCCGCTCGCCGACATCCGGGCCGAGTACAACGTGGTGCCGGTCGTCCGCGACCGGTAGCGGGCGCTCCCGGCAGTAGCGCCGGAGCTCTGGCTCCGCGAGGATGCGCCGCATGAGCGACGCACCCGCATCCCCGTTCCAACCGGACCTCTTCGCCGGCCACGTGGTGTTCGTCACCGGCGGCGCCACCGGCATCGGCAAGGAGATCTGCCGGAGCTTCGGTCACCACGGCGCCCGGATCGCCATCGCCAGCCGGAAGCAGGAGGTGCTCGAGGCGGCGCGGGCCGAGCTCGAGGCCGAGGGCCTCGACGTGTGGTTCGACACCTGCGACGTGCGCGACGCCGGCGCGGTGCAGCGCGTCGTCGACGGTCTGATCGCGCACTACGGGCAGCTCGACGTCGTCGTGAACAACGCCGCGGGCAACTTCCCCGCGCCGATCACCTCGATCTCACCGAACGGCTTCAAGGCTGTCGTCGACATCGACCTGCTCGGCACCTACAACGTGTCGAAGGCGACGTTCGACGCGTGGCTCCGGGACCACGGCGGCAACATCGTCAACATCACCGCGCCGTTCGAGATGAAGGGCGCGGCGATGCAGGCCCACGTGGCGGCGGCCAAGGCGGGTGTCGACTCGTTCACTCGTACCGCGGCGGTGGAGTGGGGTCCCTACGGGATCCGGGTCAACGGCGTCGCACCTGGCGCCATCGCCAACACCGAAGGTGTGCGCCGGTTCGCGGAGGCGGTGCCGCGCCGCGAGGGTCGCAGCGCCGGCAACCCGGTCGGCATCATGGGCCACGGCGCCGACATCGCGCACATGGTCATGTACTTCTGCAGCCCCGCGGCGCGCTTCGTCTCCGGTCAGGTGATCGCGGTCGACGGCGCCGCCAGCGTCGACCAGTTGAAGATGAAGCTCGACGCTGAGTGAGCCTGCGTCGTCATGCGGTCGTGCGCTGACCTGCGGACGACGCGAACCCGGCCTGGGCCTCGAGATCGGCGAGGTGCGACTGCCAGCTGAGCTGGCGGTTCACCCAGGCGAACGCTTCGGTCGCCGCCGCCGGTCCCGCCGGCGTCGTCGCGGCAGTGCCCGCGGCGCCTGGTGCGGCGCGTTCGGCCTGGCGCTGGCCCCGGTGACGGCAGCGGGAGCAGCGGTGGTGAAGCAAGAGTGCCGGCATCGGGAGCTCCTCCCCTTCGCGGCGTCCGAACGTCGGTCGTGGCGCGCGGACACTACATCGAACAAGCGCGATGTATCAAGCATGCTTGATGGGAATTCGAGAGTGGTCCGCACCGAGGTTCTCCTCTGACATCATCTCCGCACTGTGATCACCAAGCCGATTGTGGTGCTGTTCGACGTCGACGAGACCTTGGTGCACACCGGCGGCGCCGGGGCGCGTGGGTGGAATGCTGCGTTCGAGAAGGTCTACGGGGTGCCGGCCGACATCGGGCAGCACACCTCGGCCGGCGAAACCGATCCGCAGGTCGCGCGGGAGACCTTTCGGGGTGTGCTCGGGCGCGAGCCCGTGGGCGACGAGCTCGATCCGCTCTACGCGCAGTACCTCCTGCACCTGAGCGACGACATCGGCAGCGCGCAGTACCGCATGCTGCCAGGGGCGGATCAGCTGCTCGAGCGTCTCGTCGACGCGGGCGTGATCCTCGGGATCGTCTCCGGTGCGATGGAGGGCGCGGCGCGGACCAAGTTGCTGCCGGCGAACCTGAACCGGTTCTTCCTGTTCGGTGCGTACGGCTCGGACTCGCCCGACCGACCCGAGCTCACTCGCATCGCGATCGAGAAGGCAGCGCTTCTGCACGTCGATCTGTCGCCCGATGACGTGTTCGTCGTCGGAGACACCCCACTCGACATCGCCGCGGCGCACGCGGCGGGCGCGCTGTCGGTCGGAGTCGCGACCGGCAAGTACAACCGGGACGAGCTCGCCGCCGCGGGTGCGCTGCATGTGCTCGGGTCCCTGGAGGATCCGTTCCCGGGCATCTGAAGCGGCGGCGGCCGCTGGCGAGCGTCCCGTACGCTCGGCGCGATGGGGAAGGGACGCATCGAGGCGTTCAGCGACGGCGTCTTCGCCATCGCCATCACGCTGCTCGTCCTGACCATCCCGAATCCGACCGACTATCGCCACCTCGGGAGCGCGCTCACCGACCAGTGGCCGGCGTACGCGGCCTATCTCGTGAGCTTCGCCGTCATCGGCATCATGTGGCTCAACCACCACACGGTGTTCGGCCACTTCGAGCGCGTCGATCGCAACCTCGTCTACCTGAACCTCGCCCTGCTCGCCACGGTCGTCTTCGTTCCCTATCCGACCGGAGTGTTCGGCGAGGCGTTGCAACGGGGTCACGGCGAGCGGGTTGCCGCCGTCTTCTACAGCGTCGTGATGACGATCAACGCGTTCGCGTGGGCCGCGCTCTGGCTGTACGGATCGACGCGAAGGCGAGTGCTCGGCGACGACTTTCCCGAGGACCAACGGCGCAGCGCCACCGTGCTGTTCAACATCGGTCCGGTCTTCTACTTCCTGACGATCGTCGTCGCGCTGATCAACGCGTACGCGTGCTTGGCGCTGCATGGCGCGCTGGCCGTCTACTACGCGCTGGATCCGCTCTCGCGTTGGGTGTCGCGCCTGACCGAGTGAGTCAGGAGGCGCTGGTCAGCGGAGGTGGCGCGCGGCGAACTCCTCGATCTGCGCGCGGCCGCCGGCAGGCCAGCCGCAGACGAGGTATTCGAACCCGGCGTCGCCCCACCGCGCGACGCGGCGGTCGATGGTCTCGGCGTCGTCCTCCAGCGAGAGTGATGCCGCCCGCGTGATCTCGGCCGGATCGCGCCCCGCGGCTTCAGCCATCGCGCTCAGCTTCGCCGACTTCTCCGAGAGCTCGCGGGTGCCCCCGAAGCAGTGCCAGACGTCGGCGTAGCGCGCCGCGATGGGCATCATCCGCCGCTCGCCCGACGCGCCGATCCAGATGGGCGGGTGGGGCTGTTGCACCGGCTTCGGATTCAGCGTCGCGTGCTCCAGCGAGAAGTGACGACCCTCGAACGTGAAGTCGTCGGTGGTGAGCAGGCCCCGGACGATGTGCACCGCCTCTTCGAACGCGTCGACGCGGACTTTGAGCTCGGGGAACGGGATGCCGAGCTGCTGGTGCTCACCTTCGAACCAGGCTGCGCCGTACGAGAGCTCGAGCCGGCCGCCCGATGCGTGGTCGATCGTCATCGCCTCGGCCGCGAACACCGCTGGGTGTCGGTAGGTCATCCCGGTCACCAGCAACCCGAGTCGCACGTGCTCGGTGATGCCGGTCAGCGCAGCGAGCGTCGTGTTGCCCTCGAAGCACTCGCCGGGGCCCTCGCCGTACATGGGCTGGAAGTGGTCGAAGCCCCACACGCCGTCGAAGCCGAGCTCGTCGGCGAAGCGCGCCCGGGTCGCGACCTCCGACCACGGGACGCGTTGCTGGGCGATGTCGAGACCGAAGCGCATGCCCTCGGGTCTAGCACTCAGGACACGGCGTTCCAGATGGCGACGCCGAGCCAGGTCCCGACTGCGATCGCGGCGACCTGCTGGAGCAGGAGCACGACGCGCACCCGAGCGGTCATGTCGGTGTCTCCGTGCGGAGGACCGCGGCCTTGGCGCGTTCGTACTCGTCGTCGAGCATGCCGCGCTGGCGGAGGTCGGCCAGGGTGGCGAGCTGTCCGACGACGTCACCTCCGGGTTCGCGTGTGGGCGGGGCTCGGGCGCGGTCGCAGCGGCCACGGGCGTCGGTTGTGGCGACCACTCCGGTGTTGTGCGCGCGTCGAGGACGTTCCATCCGAGGGCGAGGAAGAGCGCCGACTTCACGACCACGCGGCGAGCGTGCATGCCGTCGACGCCCAGAGCCATCGGGTGATCCTGTTCGATCGGGGGCCGGCGCGCACCGACCGTGCCAGACTCGGACGATGGCGTGGTCGCCCGATCCCGACGCGTTGCGGGAACGCGTGGCCGTCGTCGCCGGTGCGACGCGGGGTGCGGGACGCGGCATCGCGGCCGCCCTCGGCGAAGCGGGCGCCACCGTCTATTGCACCGGCCGCAGCAGCCGTGAGACGCCTCTCCCGTCCGACTACGACCGCCCCGAAACGATCGAGGAGACCGCCGAGCTGGTCGATTCGCTCGGCGGGCGGGGCATCGCGGTGGCCGTCGACCACCTCGACCCCGATCAGGTGCGCGCGCTCGCCGAACGGGTGCGCCGCGACGAGGGTCGTCTCCACGTTCTCGTCAACGACATCTGGGGCGGCGAGGTGCTCAAGGGCGGTCCGCCGCAGTGGGACACCCCGATCTGGGAGCTCGACCTCGACGCCGGACTGCGGATCCTGCGCCTGGCGGTCGACACGCACCTCGTCACGTCGCACCATCTGCTGCCGCTGCTCGTCGAGCGTCCCGGTGGTCTCGTCGTCGAGGTCACCGACGGCACCACGGAGTACAACGCCGACGAGTACCGGATCTCGGTGTACTACGACCTGGCCAAGGTGTCGGTGAACCGGCTCGCGTTCTCGCAGGGGCACGAGCTCACGCGCGTCGGCGGCGCCGCGGTCGCGGTCACACCGGGCTTCCTGCGCTCGGAGATGATGCTCGAGGCGTTCGGGGTGCGCGAGGAGAACTGGCGCGAGTTCACGGGCCCGCCCGACTACCTGTTGTCGGAGTCGCCCCGCTACGTCGGGCGCGCGGTCGCCGCCCTCGCCGCCGATCCCGAGCGGACGCGTTGGAACCAGCAGTCGGTCTCGTCGGGCGATCTCGCCGCGGCGTACGGGTTCACCGACGTCGACGGCTCCCAACCTCAGGTGTGGCGCTACCTCGACGACTGCGCCGCCGCAGGCAACGGCCCGCAACCCGACCCCCACACGTACCGATAACTCCCACCAAGCCGTTCCGGCGTCACTTGAGGGCAAGAGTTCCCCGAGACGACGCCGGTTCGGGAGGGTGGGGCAGACTCCCGGCGTGCACTTCGAACGCGAACACGACTTCGCGGCGAGCGTCGAGCAAGTTGCCAACTTGATGAGCGACCCGGCGTTCCAGACCGGTCTCGACCTGCCCGACCTGAGCCGTCCGACGGTTGTCGCGCACGACGTCGACAGCGCGCAGCACCGGCTCACCTTGCGATACGAGTACGTCGGCCGGCTCGACCCGATCGCGCAGAAGGTCGTGCGGGGACGAAAGCTGACGTGGGTGCAGGACCTCCGTCTCGACGTGGAGCAGGGCACGGGCACGCTGTCGTTCTCGGCGGACGGCGTCGGCGGCCGCGCCGACGGCACCGCGACCGTCGCGATCGCCGCGACCGGTGACACCTCGTGCCGACGGCGGATCAGCGGCGACTTCCGCATCAAGATCCCGGTGATCGGCGGCAAGGCCGAACGCGTGATCGTACCAGGCCTCGAACGCCGCCTCGACGTCGAGGCCGCCGCGCTGGCGGCCGAGCTCGCCCGATGACGGAGCCAACCGCGCCCGACGTGCCGTTCCGCGCCACCGTGGGGGACGCGCTGCACCACGCGGTCGCGCACTGGCCCGACCACGACTTCATCGTGACCCCGCAGCGTCACCTCACCTACGCGCAGACAGAAGTGGAGTCGCGCCACCTCGCCCGCCGCATGCTCGGAGCCGGGATGGGGAAGGGCACCCGCATCGGCCTGTACTTCCCGTACGGCCAGGAGTGGGTGATCGCCTGGCTCGCGGCCAGCCGCATCGGCGCGCTCGTGATGCCGCTCGCCACCACCTATCGTCCGGCCGAGATCCGCAAGGTCCTGCGCATCGGTGACATCCACGCGCTCCTGACCGCGCGCACCGTGCTCGGTCACGACATGCAGGACATGCTCGAGGCGAGCGTGCCCGATCTCGCCGGCGCGACGAGCCCGCGCCTGTTCCTCCCCGACGCACCCTCGCTGCGCGCGGTGTGGATGACCGGTGGCGCCGACCGCGCCTGGGCCACCGCGCTCGACCTCGACGCCGCCGCGCCCGACGACACCGTCTCCGACGAGTTGCTCGCCGCGATCGAGTCCGAAGTGGTCCCCGCGGACCTTGCGCAGGTCACGTACACGTCGGGATCGTCGGCCGATCCGAAGGGCGTCGTGCACACGCACGGCACCGTCGTGCGCGCGACGAGCGGGCTCGCGGCCTTGCAGACGGCCGACGGCGGGCCCGCCCGGTTCTTCTGCGCGTTCCCGTTCTTCTGGATCGGCGGCACCCTCGTCCTCGGTGCCGCGCTGCAAACGGGTGCGACCGTCCTTGTCACGGAGCGGTTCGATCCCGGAGCCGCGCTCGATCTCATCGAGGCAGCGCAGGCCACGCACGTGTTGGGCTGGCCCACGCTCCTCCAGGCGATGCGCAACCACCCGTCGTTCGCCGACCGCACGCTGCCCGACATCCCCGGCCTCACGGTCGGGCCCGCCGACCTCGCGCTCGTCGGCGGCCCGGTGCCCGGTATCCCCGCGCACCGCGGCATGAGCGAGACCGTCGGCAACATCGGGTCGGTCGGGTACCGGGTCGTCGATCCCGCGACCGGCGTCGACGTGCCCGACGGCGACGAGGGCGAGCTGTGGGTGCGCGGCTACGGGCTCATGCACGGCTACTACAAGAAGGAGCGCTGGGAGGTCTTCGACCCCGACGGTTGGTTCCACACCGGCGACCGGGTGTTCGTCGCGGACGGGCGGGCCTTCTTCGTCGGTCGCACCACGGAGATGGTCAAGTTGCGCGGCGCCAACGTCGCGCCGCGCGAGGTGGAGCTCTTCCTCGAAGAGCACTTCGACGAGGTGCTGTACGCGTTCGTGCTCGGCCTGCCGCACGCGACGCTCGGGGAGGAGGTCGTCGGGGTGCTCGTTCCCACGCGTGGTCGCACCATCGACCCCGCCGACATCGCCCGCCGCGCCCGCGAGCAGATCTCCTCCTACAAGGTGCCGACCCGCATCGAGGTGTGGGACGAAGCCGAGGTGCCGTGGTTGGGGTCGGCCAAACCCGACAAGCTGGCGATCCGCCGACGACTCGAAAGGTGACGCCGATGGACTTCAACGACCTCCTCATCGACGCCTTCGGCCGGATCCACGACGCAGTGCACGGCGCGGTGGACGGCTGCACGCCGGCGACGGTCGCGTACCGCCCCGACGCCGACGCGAACTCGATCGCGTGGTTGGTGTGGCACCTCACTCGGATCCAGGACGACCACGTCGCCGACGTCGCCGGCAACGAACAGGTGTGGACCAGCGCGGGTTGGGTCGCACGCTTCGGGCTCCCGTTCGATCCGGCAGATCACGGTTACGGCCACACCACCGAGCAGGTCGCCGCACTGGCGGGCGCGTCGGCCACCCTGTTGCTCGGGTACCACGACGCGGTGCATGCCACCACGGTGCGCTACCTCGCCACCCTCACGACCGCCGACCTCGACCGCATCGTCGACGAGCGCTGGGATCCACCCGTCTCGCTCGGGGTCCGACTGGTCAGCGTGATCGGAGACAACCTCGAGCACGCCGGACAGGCCGCCTACGTGCGCGGCCTCGCCGAGCGCACAGGGATCGACTGATCCAGGTCGAGAACGTGAGCGCGGCTCCGACAGCGGGGTGTCACCAGCCACGATCCAGGAGGCAGTCATGTCGAAGCTCCGTGTCCACGCGCTCGCCATGTCGCTCGACGGTTACGTCGCGGGATCGAACCAGGGCCTTGACCACCCGCTCGGCACGGGTGGCGAGCGCCTGCGCGCCGGACTCGTCGACGAGATGCACGTCCCGTTGGTGCCTGTGCTCCTGGCGCGGGAGAACGGCTCTTCGACGACATCGGTGACGCGGTGGAACGCTACGAGTGCGTCGAGGTCACACCCGGCGAGCGTGTCACCCACCTTCTCCTCGCGCCCCGCTGAGCGGCGGGGTCAGGGCGAATCAGGGCGAATCGGGCTCGAGGCCGGCGGTGATGCGGTCGACGTCGTCGAGCTTGTGAGCGTTGAGCGTCGCGCCCGCGAGCGACCCGAGCAAGAAGGCGCCGATCACGCCGAGACCCACACCGAGGCCGAGCCACACGTACCACTCGGTCTTGTCGCTGATCGCGATCGCGGTCATCAGCACGAAGATCCCGATCATGATCGGCAACGCGACGATGATCGACTTGACGAGTGACTTGAGCAGGTCGCGCTCCGCGTCGTGCTCGGCCTCCAACGACGCCTCGAAGTGAGACGTGAGCGTGCCCTCGTGAACGGCGACCTCTGAGCTCATCGTGTCCTCATGCTCGTCGTGACCGGCCGCGGCCGCCGGTGCGGTGCACCATGATGCCGCACCGGCGTCATGCAGGTGTGCTCTCGATCCGGAACACCGGATGGTCCGGCGCGATGCGCACGACGTCGGCTTCTGGGGAGTCGGCGCTGACGCCGTCGAAGAAGACGCCGACTTCGGCCTTCCACCGCTTCAGGTAGGCACGCAGGATGGGCACCTTGTCGGCGTCGGGCAGCTCGGTGGCCCGGAACGTCTCCGTGCGGCGCCCGACACGCAACTCGCCGGTCCCGGCCACGCGCAGGTTGCGCACCCACTGCGTGATGCCGCGGGGCGCGACGAGGAATTGCTCGCCGTGGTGCGTGAGCAGGTTGACGGGCGTCGTGCGCCACTCGCCACTCGAACGGCCGCGCACGCGTAGCTCCCGCGAACCCCACACGCTGACGCCCAGGCGGGTGAGGATGGCCACCGCACGGTTGAAGACGTTGCGGGTGAACCACCCGGGCGCCTGGTAGTGCGGGGTCGCGCCGTCGTCTTCGGCCATCGGTCGCCCTCCTGTTTCGCTCGCCTCGCGTCGCTACGTGCACAAGAGCGAGCCGGGGGTGGTGAGCAGCTCGCCGGTCCCGAGCCAGTCTCGAGGCCCGAGAGCACCATGGACCACCCACCGTAGATCTGGTCGTTCACGCCCTCCCGCATCCGGTCGTGGACCAGCGTGAGGCGGCACGAGTCGCCGACGGGCTCGATCTCCCAGGGGCCGAAACGAGCGCTCGCCTAACGTCGGTCTGATGCTGCACCACCTCACGTTGTGGGTCCCGGACCTGGGTCGCGCCGAGGAGTCGTGGAGCTGGCTGCTGGGTCGACTCGGCTACGCCCGCGACGACGCGGTGGCCGCGGTGGCGCT
Organism: uncultured Actinomycetes bacterium; assembly: GCA_963841415.1. Classification (GTDB taxonomy): domain Bacteria; phylum Actinomycetota; class Acidimicrobiia; order IMCC26256; family DASPTH01; genus DASUAS01. Next base: position 610,770 of record CAWJCN010000001.1, read on the forward strand.
CTATCGCCATCCCGAAGGCTTCAGCGTGGCGCTCGAGGAGTCGACCGACATGGTGCCGGGCATGCTGTACAGCCGCTTCCGGCCCGGCCTCAACCACCTCGCCTTCCGGGTCGACGGCGAGGTCGCCCTCGCCGACCTCGTCGCCGAAGCTCCGGGTCACGGCTGGTCGGCGATGCCGATCGACGGTGTGCACGCGATCACGGGCGGCGCGGACGTCGTCTACCTCGAAGACCGCGACGGCTTCGAGGTCGAGTTGGTGCGCTGACGGTCCGCGTCGAGGCGCGCGGCTACCCCGGCGGGAAACCCGCCGGTCGCGATCGGACCCCAGCGCTCGATGGTGATGCGCACCAGCGACTTGTCCTGCAGGCGCATCGCGGCCCGGTACTCGTCCCAGTCGGGGTGCTCACCCGAGATGCAGCGGAAGTACTCGACCAGCCCGTCGAGGGCTTGGGGCATGTCGAGCACCTCGGCCTGACCGTCGACCTGCACGGACTCGCCGCTCCACTCGTCGGACTGCACGCAGATGGAGACGCGCGGGTCGCGCCGGGCGTTCTCGGCCTTGGCGCGGCGGGGGTACGTCGACACGACGATGCGGTCGTCACCGTCGACCCCGCACGTCACCGGCGACAGCTGCGGACGGCCGTCGCGGCGGGTCGTCGCCAGGAGGCCGCGGTGCCGGGGGCGGAGGAACGCGACCAGCTCGGCGCGGTCGACGGTGCGGGCGCTGGCGATGCTCGGGCTCATGGGCGCGTCCTCCTGGCAGACTGCTCCCATGACACCACGTACGCACTCCGACTCCATCGTCATCGCGCGCCCGCCCGACGAGGTCTACGAGCTGGTCGCCGACATCACCCGGATGGGGGAGTACAGCCCGATCTGCGTCGCGTGCTGGTGGGACGAGGGCGATGGGCCGCGGGTCGGCGCGCACTTCACCGGACGCAACGTGCTGCCCGAACGCACGTGGGAGACGAAGTCCGAGGTGGTGGCGGCCGACACGGGTCGCGAGTTCGCTTGGGTGGTCGGACCGCGCGTCGCGCGGTGGGGCTACACCTTCGCCGCGGTGGAAGGCGGTACCGAGGTCACCGAGTCGTGGGAGTTCCTGCCCGAGGGCCAGGCCGTCTTCGAACAGCGCTTCGGTGACGACGCCGAAGCACAGATCACGGATCGTCACGAGAAGGCGGTCAGCGGCATCCCCGAGACGCTGGCCGCGATCAAGCGCACTGCGGAGGCCTACTAGCGACATGAGCGACTGGAACGACAAGGTGATCGAGGAGCTCCGTGCGAACGGCGGCAACGCGCCGAGCATGGGCGGGGCCCCGTTGTTGATCCTCCACACCATCGGCGCGAAGAGCGGGCAGGAGCGATTGTCGCCGCTGCTCTACCGCGAGCGTGGCGACGACTTCGTGATCTTCGCGTCGTACGCGGGGGCTCAGGTCAACCCGGCCTGGTTCCACAACCTGGTCGCCCACCCGGACGTCACGATCGAGATCGGCGCCGAGACCCGCTCGGTGCGGGCGCGCGTCGCCGACAAGAAGGAGCGTGACGAGCTCTGGGAGTGGAACAAGCAGGACTACGACACCTTCGCCGACTACGAGTCGAAGACCGACCGCACGATCCCGGTCGTCATCCTCGAACCCGCGGGCTGACCCGGCGCGCGGGCCGCCTACTCGGTGTAGAAGCCGCCGTCGGGGTGGAGGATCTCGCCGGTGAAGTAGCTCGCTTCGTCGGACGCGAGGAAGAGCGCCGTGTTCGCGATCTCACGTGGTGCTCCCATGCGACCCATGGGGATCTGCCGCTCGATGTGCTGTCTCGCGGCGTCCGGCATGAACTGCATGATCGCGGTCATGTTCGTCTCGATGAACCCGGGCCCGATGCTGTTGACCCGGATCCCCGCGGGCGCGAGATCGCGTGCGAGCTTCTTGGTGAGGTACCACACGCCGGCCTTCGACACCCCGTAGGGCACCGACCCGGCGTCCGGATGTTTGGCGGCGATGGACGCGATCGTGATCAAGCTCGCGTCCCGCGCGCACCCGTGGTCGACCATCGCCGCGACGCACGCTTGGAGTGACTTGAGCGTGCCGGTGAGGTTCACGTCGAGCACGGTCTGCCACTCGTCGACGTCGAGCTCGGCGAACGCGCGTGCCGTGTCGGACTGCGCGCGCGCCCGCATCGCCTTCTCGGCGAGCTCGAGATCGCCCGAGACGTAGCTCGCCATCGCGATGCCGGCCGCAGTCACGACGATGTGCAATCCGTCGAAGCGGTCGATCGCGGTGCGCGCCATGGCCTCGTTGTCGGCGGGGCTCGTCACGTCGACCGACACGAACGCCGCCCGCCCGCCGAGCTTCTCGATCTCCCCGACCGTCTCCTCGCCCGGCCCGTCGAGCAGGTCGGCGACGACGACCGCGGCGCCCTCCTCGGCGAACCGCAGTGACGTGGCTCGTCCGAGCCCGTTGCCGCCGCCGGTCACGACCGCAACCTTCCCGGCCAGTCTCCCTTCCGTCACGGCGCCCCTCCTCGTCCGTCAAGGTCTGATGGCGGAGGTCAGGGTACGCCGACCCGAAGCGCGATGAATTCGGACCCGGTGAACGGTCGAACCCGTTGAGCGTTCCCGCGCCTGGGAACCGGATCGAAGGAGCCATCGTGGCCAAGCGAGACGACTCACCGCTGGGGACTCCATGTTGGGTCGACCTGCTCACGTCGGATCCCGAGCGCAGCCAGGAATTCTACGGCCGCTTGTTCGGGTGGAAGATCGACGACCCGGGTGCCGAGTACGGCGGGTACAAGAACTTCCTCCTGTACGACGTTCGGGTCGCGGGCTGCATGCGCAACGACGGCGACGCGGGCGTGCCCGACCTCTGGTCGGTGTACCTCGCCACCGACGACGCCGAGGCCACCGTGGCGCGCGCCACGGAGCAGGGCGGACAGGTGATGGTGCCGGTGATGGACGTGATGGCGCTCGGACGCATGGCCGTCGTCGTCGACGCCGGCGGTGCGGTGATCGGCATGTGGCAGCCGGGCGAGCACCGCGGCTTCGGGTACGTCGGCGAACCCGGTGCGGCGAGCTGGTTCGAGTTGCACACCCGTGAGTACGAGAAGTCGCTTGCGTTCTACCGCGCGGTGTTCGGATGGACGACGCGCGTCGAGAGCGACTCGCCGGAGTTCCGATACTCCACCGTCGACGTCGACGACGAGCAGTGCGCCGGCGTCATGGACGCGAGCGGGTTCCTCCCCGAGGGTGTGTGCGGAGGGTGGACCGTCTACTTCGGTGTCGCCGACTGCGACCTCAGCGTCTCGGAGATCGTGTCGCTCGGCGGCGAGGTCGTCATGGCGCCCGAGGACACGCCTTACGGACGGCTGGCTACGGTGGCCGATCCCACCGGCGCGGTGTTCCGTCTCCACCAGCCGTCGGCCTGAACCGTGGCGACGTTCGTGCTCCTCCCGGGCGCGGGCAGCGACTCGTGGTACTGGCATCTCGTCGCGCCCGAGCTGGAGGCGGCCGGTCACGACGTGGTCGCGGTCGACTTCCCGGTGACCGACGATTCGGCGGGCTTCGAGGAGTACCGCGACGCCGCACTGGCCGCCATCGGGGTCCGGCGTGATCTCGTCGTGGTCGCGCAGTCACTGGCCGGGTTCACTGCCCCCTTGATCGCCCGACGCGTGCCCGTCGACCTCATCGTGCTCGTCGCGGCGATGGTGCCGAGCCCGGGGGAGACCGCAGGCGACTGGTGGTCGAACACCGGACACACCGAGGCACGCGTACCGGGCGCGTCGGACGATCCGGTCGAAGTGTTCCTGCACGACGTACCGGCCGATGTCGCCGCCGAGTCGGAGCATCATGTCTTCCCTCAGTCGGCCGGGCCGTTCGGTCGTCCGTACCCCCTCGCGCGCTGGCCCGACGTCCCCACTCGCTTCCTGTTGTGCCGAGATGACCGATTCTTCCCGGCCGAGTTCCAACGGCGCGTGGTGCGGGAACGACTCGGCATCGTGCCCGACGAGATGGAGGGGGGCCACCTCCCCGCGCTGGCGCACCCGCACGAGCTGGCGCAGCGGCTCCTCGCCTACCTGGACGACCGGGAGCGCACTCAGCGGTAGTGTCCGCGGCGATGACGATCGAAGCGGTGTCCCACATCGCGGTCGGCGTGCGCGACATGGACGTCGCGCTCAGCTTCTACCGCGACGTCCTCGGCCTGCGCGTGACGGCGGACAAGATCGAGGAGTTCTCACAGGGCGCGGGCCAGCCGCCGGCGAAGCGGCGCGCGGTCTACCTGCGTTGGATCGATGGTCCGCACGCGAGCTTCATCGTGCTCGACCAGCAGATCACCAACGACATCAAGGGCGAGCCCGCGCAGCTCTTCCAGATGGGCGTGCACCACTTCGCCTTCTGGGTCGACGACCTCGACGCCATGCTGGCGCGGGTGCGCGAGGCCGACGTCGCGGTCGTGCTCGGCGGCGGCGACGGTCCCGGCGCCGACACCACGATGTACGGCGAACCGCCGGGTGGGTTCGTGCGCAGCGCGTTCCTGCGCGACCCGGAAGGCAACTACGTCCAACTCGACCAGCGAGCGTGACCTCATGGGCAGCAGTGCAACCTTCGACCACGTCACCGTCGCGGTGTTCGACCTCGACGAGGCGATCCGGTTCTTCGGCGTGCTCGGGTTCGAGATCATCAAGACGGTGCGGATCTCGGGCGCCACGATGGATGCCTACATGGGCATCCCGGGGATGGACGCCGACCATGTGACGCTGGCGGTCCCCGACGCCGATCCGCACCAGGAGGTGCAGCTCCTGCACTTCCACAAGCCGGCGCAGCTCGTCGACCGGAATTCCGGCGAGCTCGCGGGGACCGGCTTCAACCACTTGTGCTTCCGCGTCGACGACCTCGAGGCGACGGTCAAGGCGTTCGATGCTGCGGGCTTCCCGACGCGCAACCAGCCGATGGACTTCCACGATCGCGACCTCGTGTTCCTCGTCGGTCCCGCCAACACCGTCATCGAGCTCGCCCAGTGGACCAACTGACCGCCTCATCCGTTGTGGCGCCAGTAGTGCGGCGTCGTGATGCAGAGCGGTGAGAAGACGGGAGAGCGGGCGTCAGGTGATGCGGGCGGCGCGGAACTCGAGGTGGCGGCGCTCGGGACGTGACGTCGTGCGACGGGCAGCTTCGAGGTAGGCGGCCCGGACGTCGGCGAGATCGCCGCGGCGTTCGAGGAGGTACGCGCGCACCGCGTAGGTGCGGTGGTGCGCGGCGACGCGGGCGTCGTCGTCCAACGGCGCCAACAGCACGAGCTTCATCGGTTCACTCCTGGTTCGGGTTCCGGGCCGGCCGGGGATGGCCGGTAGCCCCTTCGTCGGAGCGGTCCGGCCGTTCTCGACATCGGCGACGGGATTACGCGGCCGCGGTGCCGGTGCGCTCGCGGTGGCGGCGGCGGAACAGGATCGACGCCACCAGACCGGCGGGGAGTGGGAGCCAGTACGAGAAGAGGCGGTAGAGCAGGACGGCGAGCACCGCGTGCTCGGCGGTGACGCCGGCCAGCGTGAGCACACCGGTGAGCCCCGCCTCCACGAACCCGAGACCGCCCGGCGTGATCGGGATCATCGCCAGCGCGCTGCCGGCCACGAACGCGAGGAGCACGAGCACCGGGTCGACGTGGGACCCGACCGCGAGGAGGCTCACGTAGAGCGCGAGGAAGTCGAACAGCTGGTTGCCGAGCGCGGCGGGGATGGCGCGCTTCCACGACTCGGCCAGCGCGGCGCGCACGAAGTCGCGTGACTCCACCAGACGCTGCGCCAGGCTGGGGTCGGGCTGCGGTCGTCGCAGCACGTGTCGCACGAGCCAGTCGAGGATGCGGCCGAGGGTGCGCACGACGCGGTCGGAGACCAGGAGGATCGACGCGCCCGTGAGCAGGAAGATCCCGAGGACGCCGCCGAGGATGGCACCCTGCAGGAGCTCCGAGCTCACTGCGAGACCGAACAGGATCGCCGGGAGCGCGAGGATCGGGAGCACGAAGAGCGTGGCGGTCGAGAGCAAGCCGACGGCGGTGAGCGCAGTGCTCGTGGTCGCGCCGTCGAAGCCCGACCGGGTGAGCATCTGATACATCGTCGTGCCACCCGTCGCGGCGCCACCGGGCAGCGCGCGGCTGAGCGCGTTGCCCGTGAGCTGCGAGCACGCGACGTCGAACCACGCGTCGGTGTGGAGCGCGATGCGCATCAGCGCCCACATGCACCAGAACGCGGCGGCTTCGAGCACGAGGATCGGCACGAACCACGCCGGGAACACGGTTTCGAGCTGGGGGAGCGAGCCGAACATCGCGATGAGGCCCGGCAGCACCAGGTAGAAGGCGACGCCGGTGACGAGGAGCATCAGCACCCTCATCACGATCCGACGGCGCGACGGCGCGCCGGTCGCGTGCGTGTGCGTGTGGGTGGCTTGCGTCACCCCGGCGCGCCCTTCGGTCCGTAGGCCGTGCGCGCCACGTCGGGCGGCAACGGGAGCACCACGGTGAACTCGTTGCCCTCCGGATCGGCCATGCGGTAGTGCGACTCGCCCGGGCGGGCGTGGATCACCTCGACCAGGCGACCGCCGAGTGCCTCGATGCGGGCGCGGGCGACCTCCATGTCGTCGACCTCGATGTCGGGCCGGGTGCGGAACCCCGTCGGCGTCTGGCCGGCGGGCGCGGGTTCGAACGCGATGAACGCGCCGCCCCGGTCGGGCTCGAGCTGGATCCAGTCGGAGGCCGTCTCGACGATCCCGACGCCGAGCACGGCCTGCCAGAACTCGGCCAGCCGCGGGGGATCGGCCGCGTCGACCACGACCGCCCGCAGCCAGCCAACGGGCTCAGCCATGTCCGTCCTCCACCCTCCTGGTCACCCTCCGATCGTACGGTCGGAATTAGCGTGTCGTGACCGTGGCGACCGACGACGACCTGCGCGCACGCCTCGCTGCGCCGCCCCGCCCGCCTCGTGATGTCGACCTCTTCTCGTCGAACACGCTCTTCGGCGAGCCCGGCATCTACCCGCAGGGCACCCCCATGACGCCCGCCACCGGGCCCCCAGTCACGACCGACCGAGCGGTCGCCGCGCTCGTCGCCGTCGGCCTCGACGGGGCTGCGGCGCGCCTCGCCGATCCGGAGCTCGTCGCCCGCGTCCCTGACGCCGGCCCCCGTGCCGGCCTCCTCGCGCTTTCGCTCACCGTTGCCGCGCCGGTGCTCGACGCCTTCCTCGCCGGTACCAGCGCGGTCGACACGGTGGGCATCGGAGTCACTGCCTCACCCGGTCGCATCGTCGGGCCGGCCGCGGATGGTGGGCCCGGCGAGCGGCTGGTCAACGAGCGGTACCGCGCCGAGGAACCGACCCTGCTGGCCGGCTCGTTGGCGCACGACCTCCTGTGGAGCGGGTCCGCCGCGGGCCAATACGAAGAGGCCACGCTGCACGCGCTCGTCGCAGTTGTGCACCTCCAGCTCGTGGCGCGTGCCCCCGGGCTCGCGCCGCGGGTACCGAGCTCGCCCGCCGGCAGAACTCGCTCGCGATCACATTGCTGAACTCGCGCTATCCCGGCAGTGCCGAACTCGCCGTGCGCGCACCCGACGGTCCGGGCACGATCCCCGGTGGTGCGCCGAGCATGCAGACGCCCGACTTCTGGAGCATCCCGTTCGTGGGCGGTCCTCCGATGGCGGCCGACGCGACCCCGCTGCTCGCCACGGTGCTGCAACGCATCACCGATGCGCCGCCGCCGTCGCCGTTGCGCTACGACGACGCGCTCGGCGAGTGGTGGTCGGCGCGGGGGATGCGCGGTGCGCTCGACCTTGCCGCGCAGTGGCGGGTCGCCGTCGCGCTCGGACTCCTCGATGACGATGAGACTGCGGCGTGAACACACGACGGTGGCTCGCGCTCGTCGCGTTGAGCCTCCCGGTCGTGGCCCTGTCGGTCGACATGAACGGCGTCGTGGTCCTCATCCCGACGATCGCGGGTGATCTCCACGTGTCCCCAGAGACCGCGGGGGCAATCGTCACCGCCGCCAGCCTGGCGTTCGCAGCGCCGTTGCTGTTGATCGGCCGCGTCTCCGACCGGATCGGTGCCCGCCCGGTGCTGCTCGTCGGCGTGGTGGGTTTCGCGGTCGCCTCGGCGATCTGCGCGGTGAGCGAGACGTTCGGTGTGATGATGCTCGGGCGGTCGTTGCAGGGTGTCGCGTCGGCGTGTTGCTTCACCACTTCCCTCGCCGCGATCGACGCCTTGTTCGAGGGTGACGACTCGCAGCCCTTGGCCATCGGGATCTGGGGTGCGCTCGGTGGCATCGGCGGCGCGTGCGGGCCGCTGGTCGCGAGCGTGTTGGCCGACGTGTGGTCGTGGCGCGCGTTCTTCGCGGTCAACGTCGGCCTGTTGTCAATCGCCTTCGTGCTCCTCGTGTGGTTGGTGCCTCATGTCCCGACGGACTGCACCCGATCGGTGCCGGTGTTCACGCTGGTGCTGCTGATGTTCGGCATCGGCTTCGGCTGCGCGGGGATCCAGCACGCGGCGTCGGGGGGTTGGATCAACGTCTCCACGATCGGGGGCGTGGTCGTCGGCCTCGCGTTCCTGGCGTGGGTCATGCGGCGGCAGAAGGGGCGCGAGCCGCTCGTCGCCGAGCGCGTGACGTCGAAGGAGCCGTTCCGGCTCGGCACGGAGACGGCCACCCTCTCCAACTGGGGCTCGGGCGTGGTGATGGTGCTCGTCCCCACCGCGCTCGAAGTCGTGCGCGGCGTGAGCGTGCTCGAAGCGGGGATCATCTTCCTCGGTTTCTCGGTGCCGTTCGCGCTCGGTGGCGCGATGTCGGGGTTCATGATCCGGTCGCGCACCGCGCCGGTGACGCTCGCCCTCGGGTCGGCGGCGATGGTCGTCGGCATGGTCGCGCTGGCGATCGTCGGCCCCGACGGCGCGCTCGGCTCGGTGGTCATCACGCTCGCACTCATCGGGCTGGGCAACGGGGTCGTCTACAGCGCAGCCACGTCGTACGCACTGATCGACGTCGAGCCCGACGACGCGGCGGAGGCGTCGGCCGCGCTCAGCGCGCTGCGCGTGCTCGGACTCGCCCTCGCGGTGGCGATCTCGACGTCGCTGATGACCACGATCGACACCACCTGGCCCGGGAGCTCGTGGGGCCTGCGCGTCGCGCTGATCGTCGGCGCGGGCGTCACCGGCGCGGGGTGGTGGCTGGCCCGGCGGGCGCACGTCGTGAGTGCCGAGCAACGGTAGCCTCGCCGCGTGCTCCTTCCCACCGAGACCGACGCGGCGCGAGTGTTGGGAATCGTGCAGGCAGCGTTCGCGCCCGTCGGTGGCCTCGACGAGCTCCAGGAGTCGGTGCTCGGCGGGATCGCGTCGTCGCTGTACGGGCTCGATCTGGCTGATGTCGCGGTGGCCACCGACGACGTGGCGTCGAGTGCCACCGAGGCCGAACGTGTCCACGCGGTGCACCTGATGGTCGTGCTCGAGCTCGTCGAGCATCCGCTGGATACGCGTGTCGCGCCGTCGGTCGAGCACTACGCGCACCGTCTGGGTGTCTCGCTCACGTTGCTGCGAGACGCCCGCGAGCTCGCGCGCGGGCACTTCGCGTGGATGTACCTCGACCTGCAACGGCACAGCTGGTACGAGGAGGAGACCATCAAGGAGTCGCTGCGCGGGCGGTGGGAGGAGCTCGTCCGCTCCAAGCTCGCCTACACCGGCGTGGTCGCCGACAAGGTCATCGAGGAGAAGTGGCGGGCGCTGCGCGACTGCCCCGGAGGCAGCTGGGGCAAGACGGTGGCGGACTTCTACGACCGGCACGGGTTCCCGTTCCCCGGTGAGCGCTTCGGGATCTACGAGCTCGGGGCTCGCCACGATTGGATCCATGTGTTGGCGGGCTACGAGACCACGCCCGATGGAGAGCTCGACGTGTTCGCCTTCATCGCCGCGTCGATGACCGACGAGCGCGGCCTGGTGTTGCTCGCGATCACGCTCGGTCTGTTCCAGAACGGCAGCATCCGCCACGTCGCGGGCAAGCGGATCAAGAACGCACGCTCCGACACGCTGAGCGACGACGATGCGGTCGCGCGCTGGGTCGAGGCGTTCCGCCGCGGCAACTTGTGCACCAGCGACGTCATGGGCAGCGTGAGGTTGTTCGAGCACAAGGACGAGCCGCTCGACGAGGTGCGGGCTCGCTTCGGTGTGGTCCCACTGCGGGCAGCCCTCTGACATCGGCATGACCTCGACCGCGCGCCGTCTGCTGGTGTCGGTGCCGACGCTCGCCGACCCCAACTTCTTCCGCACCGTGGTGTTCATGATCGAACACACCGACGACGGCGCGCTCGGCGTCGTGCTCAACCAGCCCACCGAGACAGGCGTCGACACCGTCCTCGAGGCGTGGGGACCGTACGCCGCGCCGCCCGCGGTCGCCTTCGTCGGAGGACCGGTGCAACAGCACGAAGCAGTGATCGGTCTGGCGCGGGTGCGAGGCATCGACGCCAGCGACGCGTGGCAGCCCTTGCTCGGGAGCGTCGGCACCGTCGACCTCGCCCGCCATCCCATCGACACGCATCCCGACCTCGAGGCGGTCCGCGTGTTCGCGGGCTACTCCGGCTGGGGCCCGGGTCAGCTCGACGGTGAGCTCGCGGCGGGTGGGTGGTTCGTCGTCGACGCGCACCCCGACGACCTGCTCACCTCCGACCCGAGCGGACTCTGGCGCGTCGTCCTGCGCCGCCACGGTGGCGAGGCCGCGGTGTCGGCGAACTACCCCCTCGGTGGTGGGCCCACCGACAACTGACTCGGTAACGTCGTGCGATGCCCGACTCCGACGCCGACATCGAACGCATCCTGGTCGTCACCGCGCACCCCGACGACGTCGACTTCGGAAGCGCCGGTTCGGTCGCGCAGTGGACCGACGCCGGCATCGACGTGGCGTACTGCATCTGCACCAGCGGCGAAGCGGGCGGCTTCGACGCCTCGGTGCCCCGCGCCACGATGGTGGAGATCCGGGAGGCCGAGCAGCGCGCCGCGGCGAAGGTCGTCGGTGTCAGTGACGTCGCGTTCCTGCACCATCCCGACGGTCGCCTCGAGTCGACCATCGCACTCCGACGCGACATCAGTCGTCAGATCCGCCGCGTGCGGCCTCAGCGCGTCGTCGCTCCGTCGCCCGAGCGCAGCTTCCAGCGCATCTACGCCAGTCATCCCGACCACCTCGCGGCGGGCGAGGCGACGATGGCCGCGGTCTACCCGGATGCGCGCAACCAGTTCGCCCACCCCGAGTTGCTCGATGAAGGTTTCGAGCCGTGGGCGGTCGGTGAGATGTACGTGGCGGTGGCGGGAGCGCCCGACGTGTTCGTCGACATCACCGACACGTTCGAACGGAAGCTCGACGCCCTCCGCTGCCACGTGAGCCAGCATCCCGACCCCGACGGCCTCGATGAGCGCATCCGCGGCTGGAACGCCATCAACGGCGAACTGGGGGGCCTGCCCGCGGGTCGCCTGGCCGAGTCGTACCTCCTCGTCGACACGCAGTAGGTGTTCTGCGGGCGCGGCGCGCGATGCTCACGGCTCGGCGCGACACGGTGCCGCTCGAGTGGAGGATCGTCATGGATCTCGGTGGACTGCGTCTGATCGCGGTGGGGGGAGCATCGGGCATGGCGCGGGCCACCGCGGCACGCGTCGTGGCCGGCGGCGGCCGGGTCGCGATCCTCGACCGTCCGGGGAGTGACGGCGCCGCGGTGGCGACCGAGCTCGGCGGGACGTTCCACGAGTGCGACGTCACCGAGTTCGAGGCCACCGAAGCCGTGCTCGCGGAGGGCATCGCGGCGCTCGGCGGGGTCGACGCGGTCGTCAACACCGCCGGCGGCGGCGTCTCGGCCCGCACGATCAGCAAGGACGGCCCGCTCCCGCTCGAGACCTTCCAGAAGGTGATCAACCTGAACCTGATCGCGACGTTCAACGTGGCGCGCCTGGCGGCGTGGTCGATGAGCACGAACGAGCCCAACGACGACGGCGAGCGCGGCGTCATCATCAACACCGCGTCCATCGCCGCGTTCGAGGGCCAGATCGGTCAGGTGTCGTACACCGCGGCGAAGGCGGGCATCGCGGGCATGTCGCTGACCATGGCCCGCGACCTCGGATCGCTCGGCATCCGCGTCAACACGATCGCGCCGAGCCTCTTCGCCACCGGCCTCACCGCCGGCATCCCCCAGGAGTTCGAGGACAAGCTCACCGCCGACGCCGCGTTCCCGAAGCGGATGGGACGACCCGACGAGTACGCGCGCCTCGCCGTCGCCATCATCGAGAACCCGATGCTCAACGGCGGCACCATCCGCCTCGACGGCGGTCAGCACTTCGCCCCCAAGTAGCCTGATGGCATTGTGCAGTGCGTAGGGCCTCGTTGCTGAGGTCGTCGACACAGTGGGAGTAGTCAATCGCGTCGCGTGATCACGGGGCTCGTGCCATGTCGTGGGTGAACGGCCGTCCGCTGGGCGCGTCCAGCTTCTTCAATGCGCTACGTCTCAGACCTCGGAACGTCGGGTTGTCCTCCACCTTCACCGCCTCGATGAATCGTGCCACGAGCTTCTTCGTCACGGCGGGAGCGGCGTCGTTGATCGATGCTCTGAGCTTCGGTGGACGGAACTGTCAGCGATCGCCGATCGCCTCGAGCGCGGCGCCCGCGGAGGTCGGCACACACGTTGCCTTTCTGGTCGCGTCAGGTGCCGCGCAGGCGCGCGAAAGCCCTAGTTGGAACAGGTGCTCTCTTCAGGCAGCGTCCTTCCTGGGCTTGAGCGTCGTCGGTTGGCTTCGTGCGTGATCTTGTTAGGACGTCACGAATGGCACGGGCGGGTCGGCCGCCGCGCATGTCTTGATGTCGAGGCGTGCGTTTGGATTGTGGAGGAACTCGGCGCGGAGTTTGTGTGCGCAGGTTGGCCATCCTTCGAACCCTACGGACGTGTTGGGTAGCGTGAGTAGTTGGAAGTGCGAGAGCCCCGCTCCGAACGACGAGACAGCACTTTCCGGCGCATAGGGATTCAGGGCACCGTTCACCACGAACACGGGTGTGCCCGACGTCGGAGCTGTCGACACGTCGGCCACTCGCTTGAGCCCGAAGCGATTGCAGCGCGCGAGCGCTGAGGGATCCACGAGGCTCTGCCACCTGGGCAGGGCGTCGGCCTCTCCCTGAAGCTGGGTAGCCGTGATCGTGCCCGCATCCTCTGCGCACCGCTCCACGGTGATCTCCGCGCGTGGATCGGCAAATGGCGCGACCGCCACGAGGAGTGCTGCCGGACCGCGCACGTCGCTGCTCTCCACGACTGACGGAAGCAGCCCGAAGACGCTCGGCGCGTTGTCGAGCGCAAGATAGATCGCCTGCATCAGTCGCCCATCGTCCACGACCACCTGGACCGCCTGACCATTCTGGCCGGGAACCGTGGTCGTCACGGGTTGCCCGACAAGCCGTTGGCGTAGGCGCTCAACCGAATCAACGAGATTGGGTGTCAGTGCCGCGCATCCAGCATCGGCACGGCAGCGTTGCGCCAGCAGGGAAAGCGTTCCTTCGGCGAGCGATGGCTGGTTGTTGACCGCGCTCGTGGGTGGAACGAGCGGGTCGGTGAGAAGCACCGCGCGCAGCAGCCCGGGATAGCGACGAAGCGCGGCGACGGCCACACGTGCAGTATCGGAGAATGCCTGCAAGTTGACTTGTCGGTCTCCGAGCGCGAAGGCCAGATCGCGTACATCGTCGGCTACGTCCGCCTCACTGTATCGACGCAATTTGATGCCGGAAGCGTGGAGGCGAGTCAGGCACGCGTCGAGCATCTGCGCGCCAACTTCGCGCGCCTGGCGCCATCCTTCGCTGAAACGCGCGGGCAGCGACTGTTCAACTTCGTGACACCCGAGACGGGGATCGGATCCCTCTCTTCCGCGCATTGCAAGGCGAATCTGAGCCGAGATGGACCGCAGCGGGTCGCCAGCAGTCGAGCCGATGTTTTCTCCGACCACGACCGTCGGCGTCGAAACCGCGTCGGTTCCGCTCGCCGGCGCTTGTACAACCGCGAGGCGTACTTTCCGTCCCTTCGGGTTGTTGCGGTCTTCTGGCACGGTGAGCGTCTGGCAGCGAACGGTCGGGTCGCCGGCAGACTCGTCTGACGTACACGGTCGGCCGGACAGGAGGGGCAGGTAGCCATGTGGTCTGGGAACCGCAGGTGCGCCGCTCTGGTCTCCTCCCCGTGACGCGACAACGATGGCGGTGCCGGCTGCTGCCACGCCAAGTACGACACCAACCGCGACCCATCGGACGACCGACCGTGATCGTCGCTTCCGCGCACTGATGGTGCGCAAGGGCGCGAACTCGTGGGGAAGATTTGGATGCACCACCTGAAACAGCACCTCGGCCCGACCCAAGTCGCGCAACTGATGTTCGCCCAACTCGACGAGCGCGCACCCCGCAGGCAGTGTGTCGCGCACGAGCTGCTCTGTCGCGTGCGATACCACGATCTGGCCCCCGTGCGGTGCGGCGGCAACCCGCGCCGCCCGATTTACCGCGGGGCCGTAGTAGTCACCATCTCGAATCTCCGCGTGACCAGTGTGGAGACCCATCCGCACCCTGAGCGTTTCTGGGAGCGGCCATACTTCGGCCAGCAGCTGCTGTTGACCGTCGACGGCTGCCGCTGTAGCCGCGGACGCAGTGGCGAACACTGCATGCAAGCCATCCCCAGTGGTCTTGACCACGTACCCACCGTGCGACTCCACCGCGCCGCGCAAGATCTCATCGTGGCGCGCCAGCGCGTCCCGCATCGCTTCGGGATGTTCCTCCCACAGGCGCGTTGAACCCTCAAGATCGGTGAACAAGAAGGTGACCGTCCCCGACGGCAACTCCGCCACCCGGACCCCCTTCCCCAGCGCGGCGCGCCGGCCAAGTAAACCAGGCGACCCGGAGAATCGTCACCTGTCAGCGACCCGCACAGAACGAGTGTCGCCGACATGACGCGAGAGAGCACCGAACCGGCGATCTGTCGCTCACTCCCATGGGGCGATTGGCCTCTCGGTCGCGCCCTATCTGCCGTACTGCCTGACGCTGCTCGGGTGCCATGCTTGAAGCATGAAACGGCTGCGCGATAGCCAGCGGACCGACATCGAGATGCGCGCCCTGGACGAGTTTCACCGCTGCGAGCTCGGTCGTGGTCGCATCTGGACGAGTATGTGGCGTCGTCGCGTCTTCGTGAGCGCATCGGCCGTTCCGCCAGGCTTCGCGGAGGCTGCCTCGGAAGCGTGTCGGCCGTACTCGGTCGTCATCAGCGTTGTGCCTGAGCGCGATCTCGAAGGTTGCCCCGTGACGACCTTTGCCCTCCAGCCCGACAGTGCGAGCGGTACATCTTCCACGCCATGACAGATGCCGATCGGCTCGCTCCGCCTCACTGGGCCTCGACGACGCGACCGGTGCCTGGGCCCTGCGTTGCCGACACGAGCCCGCCGTCATCTACGCCCAGTGGCGGCGAGAGCGACGCCATGTCTGCCAGCGAGGATGGGCGGGTTCTGGTTCGCACTGCTCGGTGCTCGTCGCGTCGCATTCCGATCGACGCCTCAGCCTGTCCTCGTTCTCAGGGCGCGGCGACGCGTCCTGAGAGTGCGGCGTCGATCGCGGCGTCGCCGAAGCGCTTGCGGACGAGCTCCTCGAGGTACGGCGCCTTGGTGAGCTCGTTACCGCCCTCGATGCCGATGCTCTGGCCTGTCACCCAGGCCGCCTCCGGGCCGGCGAGGTAGCGCACGCCGGCGGCGATGTCGTCGGGGACGCCGGCGCGCCCGAGCGGTTTCTCGGCGAGGAACCTCCGCATCACCGACTCGTTCGCGAACAGGCCGTCCTTCGTCGCTTCCGTCTTCACGAGACCGGGGCGTACTGCATTCACGCGTATCCCGAGGGGTGCCAGTTCGAGTGCCGCGCCGCGTACGAGTCCCTCCACACCTGCCTTTGCTGTGTTGTACAGCGTGAGGAACGGCCACGGGATCGTCGCGGCGTCAGAAGAGATGCAGACGATGGAGCCGCCGCCGCCGTCCGCCATCAACGGAGTGGCGTTGCGGATCAGGAGGAACGCCGAGAGGATGTTGCGCTGCAAGTCGTCCATCACGTCCTGCGGCTCGAACATCAGGAGCGGCTTCATCGTGCCGCCGCCTACGACACTCACCGCGATCGCGAGCCGGTCCGTCAGCGCGGCCGCCCGCCGGAGCGCGTGACGTACCTGGGTCTCGTCGAGTGCGTCGCCGATGACGACCTCCACGGTCGCGTCGTCGCCGGCGAATGAGTGGATCGCACGTTTCGCGTCGAGCAGCGTGGTCTCGGTACGCCCCATGATCACCACGGCCGCGCCGTCGCGTGCGAGCCAGGCGGCGGACGCCTCGCCGATCCCGCCGCCGCCTCCGGTGATCAACGCGGCCTGTCCGGCGAGGGGCTTGTCGTCCATCGAGCGGGTTCCTTCCACGACGGCGCGTGCTTGTCCTGCACACGTTCGCGCGTCGGCGCAGCGACGTCGACCGGCACCTCGTGCCTCGACGAGATCAGCGCTGGTCGGATGGGGTCACTTGTTGACCAGCACCGAGCGGATGACCTCGCCGTCCTGCATGGCGCGGATGGCGTCGTTCACCTCGTGCAGGTGCATGGTGCGCGTCACCATGTGGCCGACGTCGAGCTTGCCATGCTCGATGAGGCTGATGAGGCGGGGGAAGTCGCGCCGCACCTGCGCGCTCCCGTACACGCAGCCGACGATCTTCTTCTCCTCGAGCACCGTCATCGCCGGGATCGACACCTCGCTGTCGAGGCGTGGCACGCCCACCATCACCGCGGTGCCACCGGGTCGCGTGCTGTCGACGGTCTGGCGCACGACGGCGGGGTCGCCGATCACCTCGAACGCGTAG
Source organism: uncultured Actinomycetes bacterium (assembly GCA_963841415.1). Classification (GTDB taxonomy): domain Bacteria; phylum Actinomycetota; class Acidimicrobiia; order IMCC26256; family DASPTH01; genus DASUAS01. Next base: position 627,648 of record CAWJCN010000001.1, read on the forward strand.
TCGGCGCCGCGACCGCCGCTCAGCGCCCGCACCGCCTCGACCGGGTCGGAGTCGAAGGGGTCGACGACGTGGGTGGCACCGTTCTGCAAGGCCGCCTCGCGCTTCAGTTCGACCGGGTCGACGGCGATGATGCGCGCCGCGCCGGCGATGCGCGCGCCCTGGATGACCGCCTGTCCGACGCCGCCGCACCCGATCACCGCGACGATCGAACCCGGCTGCACACGCGCGGTGTTGAGCGCGGCGCCCACGCCGGTGGTGACGCCGCAGCCGATCAGGGCGAGCTGCTCGTCGGGGAGATCGGAGTCGACCTTCACGACCGACATCTGCGACACGGTCATCATCTCGGCGAAGGTGCCGAGGCCGGTCATCGTCATCATCTCCTCGCCGTCGGCGCGGCGCACCCGGGGCACGAACATGACTGGGTACGTCTCGGCGCAGAGGTTCGACTGGTCGTGCAGGCAGTACCAGCACACCCCGCACGCGGGGATGAACGAGCCGATCACGCGGTCGCCGACGGCCAGGCCGGTCACGTCGTCGCCGACCATCTCGATCACGCCGGTGCCCTCGTGGCCGAGCACGACGCGCCCGGCCGGCAGCGTGCCGTTGATCACCGAGAGGTCGGAGTGGCACACGCCGCTGGCCGTGATGCGGACGATCACGTCGCGCGGGCCGGGGTCGATGGGTGTGACCTCCTCGACCGACAGCGGCTGGTTCTGTTCGAGGCACAACGCAGCCTTCATGGTTCCCCCTGAGGTGGTCGGTGCGTGCGGTCGTGCCGAAGCTACCCGCGCTACCTTCCCCTGATGGCCCGCATCCTGCTCGTCCGTCACGGGCAGTCGGTGTGGAACGCCGACGGTCGGTGGCAGGGGCAGGCCGACCCGCCGTTGAGCGAGCTGGGCGAGCAGCAGGCCGTCGCCGCCGCCCGCGCCGTCGGCCTGGTCGATGCCGTCTACGCGTCCGACCTCACGCGCGCGCGCCACACCGCCGAGCTCGTCGCGGCCCAGTTGGGCACCGACGTCGCCGTCGATCCTCGCCTGCGGGAGCGGCACGCGGGCGACTGGGAAGGGCGCACCCGCGCCGAGATCGACGAAGGCTGGCCCGGCTACCTCGAGACCGGACGCCGCCCGGCCGGCTACGAGGCCGACGATTCCGTGCTCGAGCGCGTCCTCGCCGCCCTCGACGCCATCGCCGCCGCCCACGACGGTGACGTGCTCGTCATCACCCACGGTGGCGTCGTCCGGGTGGTCGAACGCCACCTCGGTGGTGAGGCCGACGGGCTGATCCCCAACCTCGGCGGCCGGTGGCTCGAACACGGCGCGCCGGGCATCCGACTAGGCGACCGGGTCGTCCTGCTCGACGAATCGCAGGTCACGAGGCCCCAACAGCTCTGACATCCCCCGTCGCTCGCCTCCGCTCGCCTGAGCGTGCGGACCGTGATGTGCGATCGGTACCAACCTCGTGTGCGAGGGCGTAAACTGCCTGGTTCCCTGAAACCGGAGCATCGTCTGTTGAGCGACCCCGTACCGGGACCGCCGGCGTCGGCCGACGGCACCGACCTCGACTCCGAACCGCCCCACTCCGAGCTGGACTCGGAGCAACGGCACCTCGACACCGCCTACGCCCGTCTCGACGTGATGAGGCGGGCGGCTGAGCGGGTGGCCGAGGGATACACGGAGGTCACCCGGGGCGGGACGCACCAGGCCCGCCTCGAGCGGGAGGCCGCCGAGGCCTATACGCGGCGCCGTCTGGCCAACCTCGACATCGGTGAGGCGCCCCTGTGCTTCGGCCGTCTCGATCTCGTGGCGGCGGAATCGGTGCCGTTCTACATCGGCCGCATCTCGGTGACCGACGACGACCTCACACCGCTCGTGGTCGACTGGCGCGCGCCGGTCGCCGAGCCCTTCTACCGGGCGACCGCGGTGGAACCCATGGGCGTCGCCCGTCGCCGTCACTTCCAGACCCAGGGCCGGAGGCTGCTCGGCATCGATGACGAGGTGTTCGACGCCGCGGCGGCGGAGGCCTCGGGCTTCACGGTGGTGGGGGAGGGGGCGCTGCTCGCCGCGCTCGACCAGGAGCGCACCGGCCGCATGCGCGACATCGTCGCGACCATCCAGTCCGAGCAGGACGAAGCGATCCGCGCCGACATCGCCGGCATCCTGATCGTCGCCGGCGGTCCCGGCACCGGCAAGACCGCGGTCGCGCTCCACCGCGCCGCGTACCTCCTCTACACGCACCGCAAGCGCCTGGCGTCGCAGGGTGTGCTGCTGGTCGGGCCGAGCCCGATCTTCCTGCGCTACATCGACGAAGTGCTGCCGTCACTCGGTGAAGACGAAGTGAGCCTGGCCACGCCGGCCGCGCTGAAGCCACGCTTCAAGGTCCGGGGCACGGAGTCGAAGGCGATCGCCACGGTGAAGGGCGACGCGCGCATGGCGAAGGTGATCGCCACCGCCGCCGGCGACCGCGAACGGCCGATGCCGCGCGACGTCGTCGTGACGCTCGACGGCTACGTGTTGCGGATGCGCCGCCGCGATTCGGCGCGCATCATCGAGCGCGCGCACGCGCGTCGGGGTACTCACAACGAGCGGCGTCCTTACGTCGCCAGCCTCGTGTTCGACCACTTCAAGCGCGAGTACCGGCGCGCGCTCATGCGCGCGTATCGCACCGACCGCGGACGGCTCGACGCCGGCGTGCAGCAGCTCGAGCTCTCGGCCGATCGTTCGGCCGCGACCGTCGCCGATCCCACGGTGGCTGCCACGCTGGCGCGGGGCGAAGCCGCGCCGCCCGAATGGGAAGACGAGCTCGCGGCACGCGTGCGACGCCTCCCCGACGTGCGCGCCGCGCTCGACCGCATGTGGCCGGTGCTCAGCGGCGCCGAGCTGGTGCGCGACCTCCTGGGTTTCGCGGCGCTGATCCGCTCGGCCGCGGGCGGCGTGCTCACCGACGACGAGCAGTCGCTGCTGTTCCGCGAGCGTGGACCCGACCTCGCCGCGGTGGCCTGGACGGAAGCCGATCTCGCGCTGATCGACGAGGCCGACGCCATCCTCGGGGCTCCGAGCCTGGCCCGTCCTCGTTCGCGTCGGCGCGCGCGTCGCGACTCCGATCTCGCGCAGGCACAGCGCACGGTTGACGAGCTCGGCGTGGGTGCATTCACCAACGCGGCCGACGTGCTCGCGCGCTACGGGAGCGAAGCGTCGAGTGTCCCGGCCGACGACGACGGCGAGCCGCGCACGTTCGGGCACGTGCTCGTCGACGAGGCGCAAGACCTCAGCGCGATGCAGTGGCGGATGCTCGCGCGCCGTTGCCCGTCGGGATCGATGACGCTCGTCGGCGACTTCGGCCAGGCCAGTCGGCCCGGCGCGCTGTCGAGTTGGGACGACGTGCTCGCCAACTTGCCGGTCCGGGTGCCCCCGCACCGGGTCATGCTCACGGTCAACTACCGCACCCCGGCCGAGATCATGGACGTCGCCAACCGGCTGCTCCCAGCGGCCGCGCCCGGAGTCGAGCCGGCACGGCCGGTGCGCAGCACCGGCGCGCACCCAGAGGTGCTCGCGGTCGCGCCCGACGAGCTGGTGCGCGCCGCATCCCGAGCGGCACGCGACTCGTCGACGCGTGGGGGCACGGTCGCGGTCATCGCACCCGTCGAGCTGCACGCCGCCCTCGCGGCCGCGCTCGCCGACCGCGGCGCGGTGGCCGACGACGTCGAGGCGATCGACGCGCCGATCGCGGTGCTCACCGGTCTCGACTCGAAGGGCCTCGAGTTCGACCACGTGATCGTCGTGGAACCCGCCCGGCTCGTCGCACCCGACCGGTCGGGCCTGCGCCTCCTCTACGTGGTGCTCACCCGCGCCACCCGCCGCCTGGTGGTCGTGCACGCCGAGCCCCTGCCCGAGGCGCTCGAGCTCGCACCGCGTAGCGTCTCGGCATGAGCGCTTCGACTGCCCCCACCTCCGAGTCCGACCGCACCGCCGCCGACGTCGCCTGGGATCTCGAACCTCTCGTGGAGGGTCAGGGCCCCGAGGGCGTCGACGCGCTGTTCGACGACGCCGAGGGCCGGGCCCACACGCTGGCGTCGTACCGGGGCCGCATCGGCGAGTTGGAGGTCGACGAGCTGGTCGAGCTCATGCGCGAGCTCGCGACCATCACCGACCTCGCAGGCAGGGCTGGGTCGTACGCAGGGCTGAAGTTCTCCGAGAACACCGCTGATCCGGCCGCGGGGGCCCTGATGGCGCGCGCCGAGGAGCGCGGCACGGCGATCAACAACGAGCTGATCTTCATCGAGCTCGAGTGGGCGGCGGTGCCCGACGTGCGCGCGGAGACGCTGCTCGCGCACGACGACCTCGCGTTCTGCCGTCACTACCTCGAGTCGGCTCGTCGCTACCGACCGCACCTGCTGAGCGAGCCCGAGGAGCGGATCCTCTCCGACAAGTCGCTCACCGCCACGAACGCGTGGGTGCGGTTGTTCTCGGAGCTGACCTCGGCGATCACCGTCGATCTCGACGGCACCACGGTGAGCCTCGAGCAGGGGCTGTCGCAGCTCATGTCGCCCGAGCGCGACGTGCGCCGCATCGCCGCCGAGGCCGTGACGGTGGGCCTCGAGCCCGGGCTGCGCACGCGCGCCTTCGTGTTCAACACGTTGCTGGTCGACAAGTCGATCGACGACCGGTTGCGCAGCTACCCGTCGTGGATCGCCAGCCGCAACCTCGCCAACGAAGCGAGCGACGAGTCGGTGCAGGCACTCGTCGACGCGGTGCAGGCCCGCTCCGACATCCCGCAGCGGTGGTACGCGCTCAAGGCGCAGCTGCTCGGGCTCGAGCGCATCGCCGACTACGACCGCATGGCGTCCGTGGCGAGCTCCGACGAGGAGTTCGGCTGGGACGAGGCGCGCGCGCTCGTGCTGGACGCGTACTCGTCGTTCTCACCCGAGTTGGCCTCCGCCGCCGAGCGCTTCTTCGCCGAGTCGTGGATCGACGCACCGATGCGACCGGGAAAGCGACCGGGCGCGTTCTGCGCGTACACGGTCCCCAGCCACCACCCGTACCTGCTGCTCAACTGGACGGCCCGCCGGCGCGACGTGCTGACGCTCGCGCACGAGATGGGGCACGGTCTGCACGCGTACCTCGCGCGCGAGCAGGGGATCTTCCACCAGACCACGCCGCTCACCCTGGCCGAGACCGCATCGGTGTTCGGCGAGACCGTCACCTTCGGCCGTCTGCTCGATGCCACCGACGATCCCGCGGCGCGTCTCGCGCTCCTCGCCGAGAGCCTCGAAGGCCAGATCGCAACCGTGTTCCGGCAGGTGGCGATGAATCGCTTCGAAGACCGGGTGCACACGCAGCGGCGCGACGACGGCGAGCTGTCGGTCGAGCAGTTCAACGTCGCGTGGGAGGAGACCCAGGCGGTCATGCTCGGCGACGCGGTCGAGATCACCGAGGGCTACCGCACGTGGTGGTCGTACATCCCGCACTTCATGGGCACGCCCGGCTACGTGTACGCGTACGCATACGGGCAGCTGCTCGCGCTCTCCGTCTACCGCGCCTACGAGCAGCGCGGCGACGAGTTCGTGCCGCGGTACCTCGAGCTGCTCGCCGCGGGCGGGTCGCGCTCGCCCGAGGAGCTGGGGCAGATGGTGGGTCTCGATCTCGCCGATCCCGGGTTCTGGAGCGGCGGGCTCGCCATCGTCGCCGAGCAGCTCGAAGCCGCCGAGGCCGCCGCCAAGGCCACCGGTCGCCTCTGATCCCTGTGAGTGACGTCGGCCACGCCCTCGTCACCCGAGGGAATCTCGGGCCCGTCGGTCAGGTAGTTCCGTGTGATGAGTGACGTCGAACATGAGTTGATCGCAGACGTCGAGGAAGCGCGGGACGAGGCCGGCGAGATGCGCCAGCTGGCCCGCCGGGCCTTGGTCGCGGCGTCGATCGCGCAGGACGCGTCGTACGGCCGTCACGACGCCTGGATCGACGACGCGTTGCGCGACACGGCGACCATCGACGAGTAGGGCATCACTGCGCCCGTCGCTCGAGCCCGTCGAGCGCGAGACCGAGCGTGGTGGTGAACAGCTCGTCGGTGTCGAACGACGACGGCGACGGTTCGTCGTCGATGGCGAGCTCCCATCGGGTCGGACCGAGGCGGCGGTGGTGGACCGACTGCTCCAGCGTCTGTTCGAGGATGACGAACCCGGTCACCGTCCACGACAACGACCGGTAGCACTCGAGCGCGTCGGCCGGCGCGACGCCGAGCTGCTCGACCATCTGCAGGCCGTGGCGCGCCACGGCGCCCCCGGCCGACGGCGGGAACTGCCGTGACAGCTCGAGGACGCCGGGGTGCTTGCGCCAGTGGTCGCGCACCGCGTGGAAGTGGTGCTCGAGGCGTCGACGGGGCGTGCCGCGCGTGGAGCTGGTGACTTCGAGCTGCTCGCCGACGGTCCGCACGATCTCCCGGCACAGCTCGTTCTTGTCGGCGAAGTGCCAGTAGAGGGCGGGTGCCTCGACGCCCAGCTCCCGGGCGAGCCGGCGGATCGTGAGCGCCGGCGTGCCCTCGGCGTCCATGAGCGCGATCGCCTGTTCGACGATGTGGTCGCGGCTGAGCCCGGCGCCCTTCCCGCCGGGACGGCGGCGGGGCGGGCTTGACGGGTCGGCGAGCGTGGGCGATCCTGTCCAGGTCATTGAACAATGATAAGTGAGGATGCCATGGCCGTGAACGCCGAGCCTCTGACCAGCTCGATCGGGGCGGTGGTCGACGACGTCCAGCTCGCGACGATCGGCGACGCCGAGGCCTCGGTGATCCGCGCCGCCCTCAGCGAGCACGGCGTCCTCGTGTTCCCGCGGCAGGACCTCACCCGCGAGCAGCAGGTGGAGTGCACTGCCCGGTTCGGTGCGGTGCACGGTCATCCGGTGCCCGAGTTCCTGTTCGGCGCGGCCGACCCGGTGGCGCTGGTCGAGAACGACGGCGAGAAGCTCCCTCAGGAGGACCAGCAGTTCCACGTCGACTACTCGTTCAGCAGCGAGATCCCCGACCTCGCGGTGCTGCACGCCGAGGTCATCCCGCCCAACGGCGGCGACACCATGTGGGCCAACGCGGGCGCGGCGTACGACGCGCTCTCCTCCCGCATGCGCGGCTTCCTCGACGAACTCACCGCCCGGCACGACGCCGGCGACAAGTTCTGGTGGGAGATGCGCCGCACCTTGGGTGAGGAGCCCAGCGAGCGGGCGCGTGAGCACTTCCAGGGCAACAGCCACCCCGTGGTCTGCGCCCACCCGGTGACCGGCCGGAAGCTGTTGTTCGTGAACCCCGGTTACACGGTCGCGATCAACGAGCTGAGCCGGAGCGAGAGCACCGGTCTGCTCCGCATGCTGTTCGATCACCTGAACAACCCTGCCTTCCACTATCGACACCGCTGGACGGACTCCGACGTCGTGATGTGGGACGAGCACCTCACCGCGCACATGGGGCCGTTCGACTTCGCGCCGCACCACCGCCGTCTCGCGCGTGTCACCGCGGGCAGCACCTCACCGGTCGCCGCGTAGGGCGACGCTTTTGTCAGTCGCGCAGGAGCCCGTGGAGTGATGCCGCGAGGCGACGGGTGCCGTCGTCGAGGCCGAGCGCGTCGACCTCGTCGCTGAGCACCTCGATCCCGACCGGAAGCTCAGGGTGAGCGTGGCGGATCCGCGCCGTCACGTCGGTGAGGGGCAGCGCGCCGTCGCCGGGGATCTTGCGGCCCCGGCGGGGCACGTAGGGCTCGGCGTCCTGCTCCGGTGAGCGGTCGCTGAGCTGGAGCGCGCCGACGAGCGCGAGGTCGTCGTCGGTGAGCTTCGTGAGATCGCCCCCGCCGCGTGCGAAGTGCCACGTGTCGAGCAGCACGGATCCGTTGGGCATGGCCGCCTCGCGCACCACCGCGGCCGCCGTCGCGAAGTCGGGGATGCCGGTCTCGGGGAGGAGCTCGATGACCAGCCGGAGGTCCGCGTCGGCGGCGCGCGCACAGGCGATCGCGAACGCGTCGGCCAGCGCGCTGATCGGCGTGGGCCCACCGGTCGCGTGCACGAGGTTGATGCCGGTCGCGCCGGTGGCGTGCGCGATGTGCACGCAATCATCGATGGTGGGTTCACCCGGCGGGAGGTTGGTGCCGGGCAGTGCGGTGCACAGGCCGTCGACGAACGTCACCCGCATGCCGACGTCTTCGACGCGCGCCCGCAGGTTGGCCGCATCGCCGCCGCTCCGCCCGAAGAGCGCCGGCGTCAGCGTGACGCACGCGAACCCGGCGCGTGCGGCGGCGGCCGCCAGGTCGGGGAGGGTCGCCTTCCGGTACGTGTAGCTCCACAGCTCGAGGTCGGCCACCGACCGACCCTACGTCAGTCGGTGATCACGCAGCCCAGAGGTGACGCTTGCGGTAACGAGGTGCGAGGACGCGGCGGTAGACCACCCGGCCGGGCGCCGGAAGCTCGCCCAACACGGCGTCGGTGGTCGTCGGGTCGGCGTCGTCGAGGACCCAGGTCAGGAATTCGACCCGCTCGCGTGGCTGGCGCTTCACCCGCTCGGTGGTCAGCCAGTCGTGCCATTCCTGCGCGTCGAGATGCCGCACGATCAGCGGCAGGACGTCGCGCTCCTCGTGATCGAGGTGCTCGATCACGAGCCGCTGCAGCGCACGCGCCTCGGGCCCGAAGGGCCGCCCGCGGTCGACGGCGCGCTGGACCGCGTCGAGCGCGGGCGTGATCGCCGCGTGTTCGAGCTCCATCGCGTCGATGGCCGGCGAGTCGACGTGCTCACGCAGGACGGGCCAGAGGTCTTCGTCCTCTGCGTGGTGGTGGTTGTCGAGTTGGCGCTCGAGGACGTCCCACCCGTCGATGGTGTGCTGAGTGGGCGCGTCGGCCCGGGACACGAGCCGATCGAGGTCGCGTCGGAACGCTTCGTGCATTGCGTACATGAATGCCGGATCCGCCGCATGTTGCTGCCGTTCGGTTTGTTCGGCTTGGTGGCGGACTCGACGTCGAATCGCCAGCGCGGCCGCGCCGGCAGCGATGGTGAGTGCGGGGAGCATGCGGCGCGTCGTGAGCTTCATGCGCGGTCTCCTTTGCCGTCGAGACAGTCAGAGACGCGTACCCGCGCGCGAAGCAGGAAACGCGAGCTTGGGAGCCGCCGCCGGGCGACGGCCCCCACGCTCAGCGACACCGCCTTACTTACTTGATCAGATCCGCCTTCACGGTCACGTGGTTCGACGGCGTGCAGTCGAAGGTGCCCTTCTTCTTGGGCCACACCCGCACGAACTTGCCGTTCTGCACCTGCTCGAGCACGAAGCAGTTCGTGGTGACCTTGCCGCCGACGTTGGCCTTCCCGATGAAGCCGTTGGCGTCGAAGCTGGTCATGTTCTTCAGCGCGTCGAGCAGGTTGGCCCGGGTGATCCCGTTGTTGCCCTTGGCCTTCACCACGCTGGTGAGCGCCTGCTGGAACTCGATGCCCGCGGCCCACGAGTACACGCCGAGCCCCGCGGTCTTGTCCTTGCCCGTGTACTTCACGTAGTCGGCGAGGCCCTGGTTGTACTTCGTCTCGTCGAAGGGCAGGAACGCCATCGGGATGTAGGTGTTGTTGACGGCGTCTCCTCCGTCCTTGATGTACGACGGGTCGTAGCACGCGGTCGTACAGCCCCAGATGATCTTCGGGTCGGTGAGGCCCTGCAGCTGCGCCTCGTTCCGGAACTCGATCACGTTGCTGTCGGCGAGGCCGCTCCAGCCCCAGTTCGAGCTGTCGGTCTTCATCTGCTGGACGATCGGGGTGTACGCGCTCTGCGGGTCCTTGCCCGACTTCGTCGGCGACTGGTCGGCCTTGAGCCCGTTCTGGACCGCGATGGCTTCCTGCACCGCGTCGCCGCGGTTGGCGTCCTGCGTGTCGTTGGGCAGGATGAAGGCACCGTGGATGTCCTTGCCGTACTTCTTCTTGTAGTACGTCGTGTCGCCCTGGTTCCCCTGGTAGGTCTGCGGGTGCTGGTCCTTGGTGTCGCAGAGCAGCTGCGGCCCCGTGGGCGAGTAGGTGACGGGCGCGCACGTCTCCGGGATGCCGGTCACGATGCCCGGCAGATCGGGCAAGCCGGTGGCCTGGCCGCTCATGTCCTTGCAGTTGATCGCGTCGTCCATGTTGGTGAGGAAGAGTGCCGCGGTGCCGACCACCGCGAAGTCCTGCGAGCACGCGGTGATCATCGCGTTGCGCGAGTCGTTCGGGCTGAGCTTCGAGTCGATGAAGTCGACCTGCACCTTGCGACCGCCGATGCCGCCGTTGGCGTTGATGTACTTGGCCGCGCCGCGCACGGAGTCCACCGCCGACTGGAACAGACCGGGTGCGAACGGGTTGTCGACGTCGGCCACCACCGCGATGCGGATGGTCGTCGGGGTCACGCCGATGTCGGTGGCTTTGTTCTGGGCGCTCTGCGCACCGGCACTGACCGTGCCGACGCCGGCGAGGGCGGCCGCGGCCACGAGAACGAACGCGGTGACCACCAGGCTGAGTCGCTTCACAGGTCCCCCCTGCTGTTGTTGACTTGGTTCAGGATGTGAGCACCCAGGCCTATCACAGAGCGACCCGAACCGGACAGCACCCCGTGAACGTCTGACCTTTTGGCCGTCAGTGCTCGTCAGCGGTACCCACGACCAGAAGAACGCTCAGGTGTCGCCGGTCGTCAGAGGCGGGCGAGCTCGCGGTCGAGCTGGGCGAGACCCATGGGGCCGAGGTCGAGCGCGGCGCGGTGGAACTCCTTGAGGTCGAACGACGCGCCGGCACGTGCGCGCGCTGCGTCGCGTGCTCCGAGCCACACGCGCTCGCCGACCTTGTAGGAGATCGCCTGGCCGGGGAGGCCGAGGTAGCGGTCGACCTCGCTGGCCATGAAGTCGGCCGGGAACTTCGAGCGTTCGATGACGAACGGCAGCGCCAGCTCCGGTGTCCACGTCTCGCCCGGGTGGTAGCGCTCGTGCGCGGGGATGGCGAGCTCGAGGTGCATGCCGATGTCGACGACCACGCGCACCGCGCGCATCGCCTGCGCGCGCAGCATGCCGAGCTCGTAGGCGGGGTCGTCGAGGTACCCCAACTCTCCCATGAGCCGTTCGGCGTACAGCGCCCATCCCTCGGCGTGTCCGGACGTCCCGGCGAGCGTGCGCTGGAACCGGGTCAGCGAATCGGCGAGGTAGCGCACCTGCCCGATCTGCAGGTGATGACCGGGGACGCCCTCGTGGTAGCAGATCGACACCTCACCCCAGAGTGGGAAGCGCGTCTTGCCGAGCGTCGGGTACCAGGTGCGACCGGGCCGGCTGAAGTCCTCCGCCGGGCCCGTGTAGTACATCGCCGCCGCGCCGCCGGGCGGCGCGATCATCGCCTCCACCCGCTGCACCGGCGCCGGAATGTCGAAGTGCGTGCCGTTGAGCTCGGCGACGGTGGTGTCGAGCAACTCCTGGTTCCAGCGCTGGAACGCGTCGACGCTCTCGATGGCGCGCTCGGGGTCGGTCTCGAGGTGCTCGATGACGGTGTCGACGTCCGCGCCGGGGATGATCCGTTCCGCCACTTGACCCATCGCGTGTTCGATGCGGTGGAGCTCGTCCCATCCCCACGCGTAGGTCTCGTCGAGATCGAGCGCGATCCCGTTGAAGTCCTGGGCGTACAGCGAGTAGCGATCTCTTCCCACTGCATCACGCTCGTCGGCGTGCGGTGCGTACTCCTCCACCAGGAACCGGCCGAGCGACGCGTACGCCTCGGTGGCGCGTGTCGCCAGAGTCTCGAGGCGGGCGCCGAGCGCGTCGTCTCCGAGGTCGGCTGCGTCGAACTCGTCGACGAGCGCGTGGAAGAACGGCCGGGTCGTGGCCTCGAGGCCTCCCCACGTGTCGGCCTGCTTGGTGCACGCGACCGCCTGGCGGCGGGCGGCCACGGTCCCTTCCGAGGCTCCTTCTGCGAACGCGGCTTCGATGCTCGAGAGACCCTGCGGCACGAGCGCCATGCGCTCGGCGATCACGTGCCAGTCGTCGGCGGTGTCGCGCGGCATGAGGTCGAACGCCATGCGCACCGTCTGGACGGGACTCCCGAGCACGCGCAGGTCGCGCAGCCGTTCCCCGGCGTCGTGCTCGGTGAGCGCGAGCTCGAGCCGCTCGCGCATGACCTCCGCCGCGATCCGATCGGCATCGGTCTTCGCGTCGACCTCGTCGAGCGCGCGCAGCGTCGCCCGGTCGAGCTCGGCCCGCTCGGACGCGCCGTCGGGTGAGTAGTCGGTCATCTCGTGGTCGTGACCGGCGATGCCCTCGCCGGTCGCAGCGAGCGGATCGAGCGCCGCGAACCGTTCGACATATCGGTCGGCGAGGTCGTAGACGGGGGAGCTCATGCGTTCCCGCTCTCGGCGCGGCCACGACGGCTCCCTTGCTGCAGCTCGGGACACCCGAGCTGCGGTCGCTCGCTCGCGTGCGCCGGGGCGCTCGACCTCCACTGCGCTGCTCGCCGGGCCATCCTCGATGAGGTAGGCCGGCTCGCGGTCACTTCGCTCATGAGCTCGCACTCCTGTTGTCGAGGGGCACATAGGTGCGGCACGGTTGGCCCCGCAGCGTGCCGCACGCAGGGAGTCCCGTCGAGACCGCGATACCCGGCACGACCGGCAGCACCACCTTGGACGGCTGCGCGGCGGACCGCGCCACGGTCACCGTACGCGGCCCCGGCAGCGCCGCGAACGCCCACGCGGGCCGGTTGCCGCCGGGTGGCTGCACGACGATGCGGATCTGCGAGCCGGCGCGGAACGCGTGCGCGAACGGATAGAGAGGTACCCGCACGAGTTGCGCGCGAGTGGTCGAAAGGGGCGCCGCGTCGGCGCGTGCGTGCGTCTGCACCGGCAGCAGCGCGCTCGAGGTCGCGGGGTCGAGGGCGCGCTGGCTGGCGCGGAGCCAGCCGCTCTGCACGTAGGTCTCCTTGCCGTCGGGACGCACCTCGCTGATCGTCACCTCGAGGTCGACGTCGGGCTTCGACGCGTGCACCCACAGGTCCACGCTGCCGGTCCCCGCGAGCACGGTGTCGGTCGTGAGCGGCTCGGTGACGTAGCCGAGTGCCTTGCCGTCGGGCAGCGGCTTCCACTGGTACGTGGGGGTGAGCGCGTCACCGGACGTCCCCATCGTGCGCGGAAGGGCCGTGGGGTCGTACTGGTAGCGATCGGACGCGGTGCCCGTCGGTGGCGCGGACGTCAGCGTGCCGTGGCCACCGAGATACCAGGTGGTGGCCCGGGTGTCGGGCAGAGGGAACGACGGCGCGTTTGTGGAGAAGGCCGGCATCGGAGATCCGCCCGCGCCCACGTCGAAGAGCACGCGGACCTTGGGCTCGCTCTCGTAGGCGCGCAGGGCGGACGCGTAGTCGGGCTGGTCGGTGAAGCGGTCGGGCGCGAGCGTTGCGCCCTTCCCGAAGACGCGTGCGAGGACGGCCGACGCGAGCGCGCGTGTCGCCGGGGAGATCGACGGGATCTTCTTCGCCACGTAGAAGTCGAGGAACTCGATCCACTGCGACAGGACCGCGGGCCCGAGCGAGTCCTGGTGCAGCCCGTTCATCAGCGTGACCTTCATCGGGATGACGGGCGAGAAGTTGCCGAGCATGTTCGCGAAGTGGCTGCCCGTCTCCTGGTCCTGCCAGGCACCGGCCAGGAACACGGGCACGTCGATGTCGTGCACGAAGCTCTCGGGCGCGAGCGCGTCGGACGCCGCGCCGCGCCGGTACGCGTTGGCCCTGATCTCCTGCATGACGTCGGCCGACTGCAGGCGCAGCGCCTGGTTGCGGCGGCACGTCGCGTCACCGTCGGCGATGCGCTTCCGTGCCCACTCCTGTCCCTGGCCGGCGCGTGTCGCCGGTTGCGCGTCGTCCCTGCGGTCCCGCGCCCACCCGAGCGCGAAGCCGTTGTTGAAGATCCCACCGGGGTAGAGCGTGTCGTAGGTGTCGTCGAGCACCGAGAGCGGCGTGATCGCGGCGAGATGAGCCGGGCGCGTGCGCGCGACGAACAGTTGCGTGATCCCGGGGAACGAGATGCCGACCATGCCGACGGTGCCGTTCTTCACCCACGGCTGCGCGGCGACGGTCTCGACCGCGTCGTAGCCGTCGAGCGACTCCAACTCCTCGAAGTAGTTGTACGCGCCGCCGGAGCAACCGGTGCCGCGCAGGTTCACGCCCACGGTGGCGAAGCCGAGGAGCTGCGCGACGCGCGATGCCGGTTGCGGATCCTCGGGGTTCGACGGGTCGTAGCCCGAGTACTCGACGACGGTGGGGTAGGGGCCCTGGTCGACCGGACCCGGCAGCTTCACGTCGACCGACAGGAGCGTGCCGTCACGCGTCTTCAGGTAGCCGTAGCCCGGCTGCAGGGTCTGCCCGTCGTAGAACGACTCGGCTGGGACGTCGCTGGGGTCGACGACGGTGGCGGGCGCCGACCTCCGGTCGCTGATGGTGACGGTGTAGTCGCGGTCCGCGGGGAGGCCGCGGAACAGCGTGCTCCCCAGCGCATCGACGTGCTGGGTCGCGACGCGGTGACCGTCGGAGAACTCGAGGACGGCGGTGGCGCCCGGCCGCGCGCCGGTGACCGCGAGCTGGTTCACGCTCGGCTGGACCGTGAACGCGGGGGAGCCGGAGCCGACTGCGCTCGCCGGCCGCGGGACCAGCGTGGCCACTGCCAGCACCGCGCACCCGGCGGCGAGCAGCAGGCGTCGGCGCACTCTTGGACGGTACCCGTCGGTCTCGCCGTGGGAGGATCGGCCCATGACCAACATCGCGCGCGCACACGTGATCGTCACCGGGGGTTCGAGCGGCATCGGTCTCGAGACCGCGCGGCAGGCCGTCGGCCGCGGGGCACGCGTCTCGCTGATCGCCCGCGACGCGGCGCGCCTCGCGACCGCCGCGACGGCGGTCGGTGCGGCCGCGACCGCGTCGGCCGACGTCGCCGATGCGGAGGGCCTTCGCGAGGCGATCGACACGCTCGTGGACCAGGAAGGACCGTGCGACGTGCTGGTCACGGCGGCGGGCTCGTCGCACCCCGGATACTTCGAGCAGCTCGACGACTCGGTGTTCCGCGACCAGATGGAGGTCGACTACTTCGGCACGCTGCACGCCGTGCGGGCGGTCGTCCCCTCGATGATCGAACGGGGTCGCGGACATCTCGTGACCATCTCGTCGACCGCGGGCCTCATCGGAGTGTTCGGCTACACGGCCTACGCACCCGCGAAGTACGCGGTACGGGGGCTCACCGAGACGTTGCGTTCCGAGCTGGCGCCGCACGGCGTCGTCGTCGCCTGCGCGTACCCGCCCGACACCCGGACGCCGGGCTTCGACGCCGAGAACCTGCTGAAGCCGCCCGAGACCGAGCGCATCTCCGCCGCGATCAAGCCGCGCGAAGCGGCCGACGTCGCGCGCGCCATCGTGCGCGGGATCGAGAAGGACCGGCTCGTGATCACCGCCGACGCGCAGACCGCCGCCCTCGCCCGCGCCGCCGGGCTCCTCGGTCCGTACGTGCGCTGGAGCATGGACCGCCATGTCCGCCGAGTCCGTCAGGTCGGCAAGGCGCGCCGCGAGCGGAGCTGAACGCGTGCGTCGCGGTACCTTCGCCGCATGAGCGAAGTCGCTGGCAGCACTCGGACCGAGACCGACAGCATGGGTCCCATCGAGGTCCCGGCCGACCGTTACTGGGGCGCCCAGACGCAGCGGTCGCTGCACCACTTCTCCATCGGCGAGGACCACATGCCCACCGCGGTCATCCGGGGCATGGCCATCCTCAAGAAGGCGGCCGCGCAGGTCAACGAGGAGCTCGGCAAGCTGTCGTCCGACAAGGCCGCGCTGCTCGTGCAGGCCGCCGACGAGGTGGTCGCGGGCCAGCACGCGGCAGAGTTCCCGCTCTTCGTCTGGCAGACCGGCAGCGGTACCCAGACCAACATGAACGTCAACGAGGTGATCTCGAACCGCGCCATCGAACTGGCCGGCGGCGAGCGGGGCTCCAAGAAGCCCGTCCACCCCAACGACGACGTCAACATGTCGCAGAGCTCCAACGACACGTTCCCGACTGCGATGCACATCGCCGCCGCCGAGGAGGTCGTGCACGAGCTCGTCCCCTCGGTGACGCGCCTGCGTGACGCGCTGGCGGCGAAGTCGGAGGAGTTCGCCGACATCGTCAAGATCGGACGCACCCACCTGCAGGACGCGGTACCCCTCACGCTCGGTCAGGAGTTCGGTGGGTACGTCGCGCAGCTGGACGCCGATCTCGAACGCATCCAGCTCGTGCTGCCCGGCCTCTACGAGCTGGCCGTCGGTGGCACCGCCGTCGGCACCGGGCTCAACACGCACGTCGAGTTCGCCGACCGCGCCGCGGCGAAGATCGCCGAGATCACGGGGCTGCCGTTCGTGTCGGCGCCCAACAAGTTCGCCGCGCTCGCCGCGCACGACGCGCTGGTGATGGCGAGCGGCGCACTCAAGACGCTGGCGGTGTCGCTGATGAAGATCGCCAACGACATCCGGTGGTTGGCGTCGGGCCCGCGCGCGGGGTTGGGCGAGCTCATCCTCCCCGAGAACGAGCCCGGCTCGTCGATCATGCCGGGCAAGGTGAACCCGACGCAGAGCGAGGCCATGACCATGGTCTGCGTGCAGGTCATCGGCAACGACACGACCATCGGGATCGCCGGCTCGCAGGGCAACTTCGAGCTGAACGTGTTCAAACCGGTGATGATCTTCAACTTCCTGCACTCGGTCGACATCCTCACCGACGCCTGCGATTCGTTCCGCGAGTTCGCGATCGACGGCGTGACGGCCGACGAGGAGCAGATCGCCGAGCACGTCGGCAACTCGCTCATGCTGGTGACCGCGCTCAACCAGCACATCGGCTACGACAACGCCGCCGCCATCGCCAAGCACGCCCACAAGAACAAGACCACCCTGAAGGAGGCGGCGGTCGAGCTCGGGCACCAGACCCCGGAGGAGTTCGACCGGAACGTCGACCCCGAGAAGATGACGCGCCCGGGCTGATCTTCGTGCCGCGGGGGTAGGGTGCCCGTCATGACGATTTACGACCAGAAGATCAACACCCTCGAAGGTGAGCCCGCCGACCTCTCGCAGTACCAGGGGAAGGCGCTGCTCATGGTCAACGTGGCGTCGAAGTGTGGCCTCACACCCCAGTACGAAGGCCTCGAGAAGCTGCACGAGCAGTACGGCTCGCGTGGGTTCGAGGTGCTCGGCTTCCCGTGCAACCAGTTCATGGGCCAGGAGCCCGGCACGGCCGAGGAGATCCGCGACTTCTGCGACACCAGCTACCACGTGGAGTTCCCGCTGTTCGAGAAGATCGACGTCAACGGTGCGCAGCAGCACCCGATCTTCGCCGAGCTCGAGGAGCAGGCCGACGTCGACGGCGAAGCCGGCGACGTGAAGTGGAACTTCGAGAAGTTCCTCGTGTCGCCGGACGGCAAGGTGGTGGGTCGTTTCCGGCCGCAGGTGACGCCCGACGACCCCGCGCTGGTGGCGGCCATCGAGGCCCAGCTCCCCAGCTGACGCTCACCGGAGGCAAACCATGAGCGCAGCGCCCGCGAGCCGGGTACCCCGGCGAGCAGCGGAGCGGGGGCTGAGCGCCCCGGCGCGCAGCGCCAAGAGCGGACAAGGATGAGCCGGGTCTTCCTCACCGGCGCGACGGGGATGATCGGCTCGAACATCGCCGAGCATCTCGTCGAGCGCGGCGACGACGTACGCGCGCTCGTGCGCGAGGGCAGCGACGCCGCGCCGCTCGAGGCGATGGGCGTCGACATCGTGCGAGGCGACATCACCGACGCCGGTCACGTGCTGCGGGCCGCCGACGGCTGCGAGTACGTGATCCACTCGGCGGCGGTGCTCGGCGGGCAGACGCAGATCGCCGGCGAGCACGAGGCGGTGAACGTGGTCGGGACCGGACACGTCCTCGACGCGGCGGTGAAGGTGGGCGCGACGCGGGTGGTGCAGCTCAGCACCACCACGTTCTTCGATGCCAAGACGTCGCCGCTCACGGAGCACTCGCCGCTCGACCCCAATCCGAGCGACGACCCGTACACCGTCACCAAGCGGGGCGCGTACCTCGACGCGATGCGCCGGGTGGAAGACGACGGCCAGGACATCTGCATCGTGATCTCGGGCGGCGCCTACGGTGTGTCGCCCCTGCCGGAACGGTCCATGGTGGCGCCCAGCTACAACGCTCGGATCGCGCTCGCGCTGGCGGGCGAGATCAACGAGTACGTCGGGTTCCCGATCCCCTGGGTGTACGCAGGCGACGTCGCCCGTGCTTCGGTGGTTGCCACCCGCAAGGGGGTCGCGGGGGAGCGGTACCTGGCGTTCGGGCGGCCGGGCGACGTCGGGGGCGTCCCCTGGTTCTGCAACGCCGCGCTCGAGGTGGCGGGGTCGGACCGGCGAGTCAGCGAGGTCGGTGTCGGCGAGCTCGAGGATCCCGAGGTCGCGGCCCGCTTCGGGCCGAGCCTGGTCGCCCTCGCCCGCAAGCACTTCCCGAGCCCGTTCTTCGTGAACGACCAGACCGTCGAGCGCCTCGGCTACCAGCCGCTCACCCTCCACGAAGGCCTCGAGCGCACCATTCCCTGGATGCGCGACCACGGCCTCCTCTGACTCGGACCAGGAACACCCCGCAAACCCGCCAAAAGGTAGCGATTCGTTTCAGATCTGAAACAGATCGCTACCTTTTGCGGGTGAGTGAGGAGGGTCGAGGTCGGGGTTGAGGGTGGGTGAAATCCGACGGGATGCGTCGGGAATGCAGGCGGCCGGGAACCGGTTGTGGACCTCACGTAATGGTGTAATCACAAGACCCTGAGATCCACTGGAGACCCCCGATGACCGAGACCACGCCCGAGGCCACCTCAGAGGTGGACGCCCTGCGCCTGCCCCTGTTGCCCCTGAACACCGGGGTCGTGCTGCCGCAGATGGTCGTGACCCTCGCGCTCGAGAGCGCCGAGGGCCGTGACGCGGCCGACGGCGCCATCGCCGGTGACCGCCGCGTCCTCCTCGTCCCGCGGGTGGGCAGCGGCTACACGCGCATCGGCACCGTTGCCCGCATCGAGAACGAAGGCGAGCTGCCCGGTGGGCAGCGCGCCCTGGTGCTGCGCGGCCTGTCGCGGGCCGTCGTCGGCCGTACCGTCCCGAGCGACGCGCCCGGGCTGTGGGTCGAGGCCGATCCCGTGGCCGAGCCCGCGGCGATCAGCGGCCGCGCCCGCGAGATGGTGCGCGAGTACCGGGCCGTCGTGCGCGGCATCGCCGAGAAGCTGGGCAACCCCCGCATCGCCGACGCGCTCGCCGGTGTGGACGACCCCGGCGCGCTGGCCGACACCGCGGGCTGGGCGCCCGACCTGTCGGTCGAGCGCAAGGTGGAGCTGCTGGAGGAGCTCGACCCCGAGGCGCGCCTCGAGAAGGCGTTGACCTGGGTGCGCGAGACCCTGGCCGAGCTCGACGTGTCGGAGCAGATCCGCAACCGCGTGACCGAAGGCATGGACAAGACCCAACGCGAGTTCCTGCTGCGGCAGCAGATGCAGGCGATCCGCGAGGAGCTGGGCGAGAACGGTGACGCCGACGACGCGGTCGCCGAGTACCGCGCCAAGCTCGCAGAGCTGGTGCTGGCCGACGAAGTGCGCACCACGATCGAGCGCGAGATCGACAAGTTCGAGCGCACGAGCGAGCAGAGCCCGGAGCACGGGTGGATCCGCACGTGGCTCGACACCGTGTTCGACATCCCGTGGGGCAAGCGCTCCGAGGAATCGCTCGACGTCAGTGACGCGCGCGCGATCCTGGACGCCGACCACACCGGTCTCGACGACGTGAAGGACCGCATCGTCGAGTACCTCGCGGTGCGCAAGCTGCGCGCCGAACGCGGCATGAGTGACAGTGACCAGCCCAGCAAGGGCCAATCCTCGAGAAGCCGGCGCGGCGCGGGTGCGATCCTGGCCCTCGTCGGTCCTCCCGGCGTCGGCAAGACGTCGCTGGGCGAATCGGTGGCCCGCGCCCTCGGACGTGAGTTCGTGCGCGTCGCCCTGGGTGGCGTGCACGACGAGGCCGAGCTGCGCGGACACCGACGCACCTACGTCGGGTCGCGACCGGGCCGCATCGTGCGGGCGCTGACCGAGGCCGGCACCATGAACCCCGTCATCGTCCTCGACGAGGTCGACAAGCTGGGCAACGACTGGCGCGGCGATCCCTCGTCGGCGCTGCTCGAGGTGCTCGACCCGGCGCAGAACCACACCTTCCGCGACCACTACCTGGAGGTCGACCTCGACCTGTCGGATGTGTTGTTCCTTGCCACGGCCAACGTGTTCGACACCATCCCCGGGCCGCTGCTGGACCGGCTGGAGATCATCCGGCTCGACGGTTACACCGAGGACGAGAAGGTCGCCATCGCCCGTGACCACCTGCTGGCTCGCCAGCTGGAGCGCAACGGATTGACTGCCGACGACGTTTCGGTCACCGACGACGCGCTGCGTGCCGTCGTCACCGACTACACGCGTGAGGCGGGCGTCCGCAACCTCGAGCGCGAGCTCGGCAAGTTGCTGCGCAAGACCGCGGCGCGGCTGGTTTCGGAGAGAAGCGCCGGTGGCGACGCGATCCCGCCCGTCACGATCGACGTGGACGAAGTGCAACCCGCACTGGGTCGCGCCAAGTTCCACGCCGAGACGGCCGAGCGCACCGGCGTGCCCGGTGTCGCGACCGGTCTGGCGGTGACGGGCGTCGGTGGTGACGTGCTCTTCATCGAGGCGACGACGATGGACGGCGAGGGCCTCACCCTCACCGGCCAACTCGGCGACGTGATGAAGGAGTCGGCGCAGATCGCGCTGTCGTACGTGCAGGCCCACGCGACCGAGCTGGGCATCGACCCGGCTGCGGTGCAGCGGCGGGTGCACCTGCACGTGCCTGCCGGCGGCATCCCCAAGGACGGCCCGTCGGCCGGCATCACCATGACCACCGCGCTGGTGAGCATGCTCACCGGCCGCACGGTCAAGGCCGGCGTCGGCATGACCGGTGAGGTCACGCTGCAGGGTCGGGTGCTGCCGATCGGTGGCGTCAAGCAGAAGGTGCTCGCGGCGCAGCGGGCGGGTCTCGACACGGTGATCCTGCCTCAGCGCAACGGACCCGATCTGGACGACGTGCCCGAGGCGGTGCGCGAGGTCATGACCTTCCACCTGGTCGACGACGTGCGCGATGTCCTCGAGCTTGCCCTCGAAGACGCGCCCGTCGCCCAGGCGGCGTAAAACCGCTTTGGCGTCCCTGCGCCGTCGATGTCACGGCGTGGGGACGCCAGAACGGACGGGTAACGTCCCGCCCTGTGACTGATCGGCCGAACGTGCTCTTCATCATGACCGACGAAGAGCGGTACCCGCCGCCGTACGAGGCGGAGGCGTTGGCCGAGTTCCGACGCACCCAGCTGCCGGCCCGTGAGCGACTGCGCGCGCAGAGCCGCGAGCTGCACCGCCACTACGCGGGCGCGACCGCGTGCACGCCCAGTCGCACGACGCTGTTCACCGGGCAGTACGCGTCGTTGCACGGCGTGGCCGACACCGACGGCCTGGCCAAGCAGGCCACCGACCCGGCCATGCACTTCCTCGACCCCGACACCGTGCCGACCGTGGGCGACTGGTTCCGCGCCGCCGGCTACCGCACCCACTACCGCGGCAAGTGGCACATCTCGCATCCCGATCTCATCATCCCGGGCACGCACGAGAGCCTCGCCGTCAACGATGCGTTCGGTGTGCTCGACCCCGTCGCGGTCGACGCTTATCGGCGTGCCGATCGCCTCGATCCCTTCGGCTTCTCGGGGTGGATCGGGCGCGAGCCGCACGGCGCCAACAAGGCCGACACCGGCGTCGTACGCGATGGCATGTTCGCGCGAGGAGGTCGTCGATCTCTTCGGACAGATCGCAGCCGCCGACGACGACGCGCCGTGGCTCGCGGTCGCGTCGTTCGTGAACCCGCACGACATCGCCTTCACGGGCGCGGCGTGGAGCATGCTCGGTTTCCCGCCCATCGCCGACTCGATCCCCGACATCCCGGAGGCGCCCTCGCAGTCGGATTCCTTCTCGGGACGGCCGGACTGCCAGCGGCAATTCAAGGAGGTGTGGCCGAAGGTCCTGTATCCGCAGGACACCGACGGCGAGTATCGCCGCCTCTATCACTTCCTCCAAGTGCTGGTGGACGCCGCGATCATGCGCATCCTCGACGAGCTCGCCGTGCGGGGCCTCGCCGACGACACCATCGTCGTGTTCACGTCCGATCACGGCGACCTGCTCGGCGCGCACGGCGGTCTCCTGCAGAAGTGGCACAACGCGTTCGACGAGGCGATCCGTGTCCCGTTCCTCGTCTCGGGTCCCGGCGTCGACACCAACTCGCCCGACGTGGAGATCGCGACCAGCCATGTCGATCTCGTGCCGACGCTGCTCGGCCTCGTCGGCGCCGACATCGAGGCGGCCGCGGCGGAGGTCGCGCGCCACCACGTCGAGACGCAGCCGTTCGTCGGGCGCGACCTGTCCGGCCTGCTTGCGGGCTCGGACGATGAGGAAGCCGTCGACGCCCCCGTCTACTTCATGACCGAAGACCAGGTGACGAGCGGGCTGCGCATGACGAACCTGTTCACCGGCGACCCGTTCGAGCCGGTGGGGGATCCGGGCAAGGTGGAGTCGGTCATCACTCGACTGCCGACCGGCGCCAACGGCATGCCCGAGCTCTGGAAGTGCAACCACTACTACGACCGTCTCGACGGGACTTCCGGGGTCGAATCGGAGTGGGAGCTCCACAACCTGAGCGTGGACCCGGAGGAGCGCGCCAACCTGGTCGCGGGTTCTGACGCCGCACCCGTCTTGACGAAGCTCCGCACGGTGCTCGAGGACACGCGCGAAGCCATGCGCCGCACACCGCGCCACGTGAATCCCGCGCCCTGAGCCGACGCGAGTACGCGCGATGGCCAACACCCGCGAGGTCGCCGGCGTCCCTGAAGATCGGCCCCCTCGGGTTCGGCGGGCGGACGAAGCTCCGCAACGGGAGCGCGCTCACTCGGTCGGATCGTCAGGTCGCCGATAGTAGGTGAGGGATCCGGCGTCGGCGCGCGTCAGCACCTCGCGAGCCGTCGCATCGGGAGCACCGAACGGATCGCGGACGACGTGACGCTCGTCGATGCGGGCACGACTGAACTCGTCGTGCATCTTCCGTGTTGCGGACTCATCGCCGAAGCCGTGATCCGTGCGAGTCAGCACACGCGTGACGCACGCCTCGACCGGTGGCAGCAGGATGACGTAGTTCAGGGTCTCGAGCCCGGTCTCCGCCGCGAAGGTGGGCAGGAACCACGGCCCGATGACACCGTCGTAGACGGTCGCGTAGGTCGAAGCGAAGTGACCGGTCGCGGCCGCGGCGGCTCGGGTCACGACGTCGTTCTGCGCGTGTGACTCAGGGAGCCACGGTGCGATCGCACCCTGGTGGAGGAACGCGAAGAACGCATCTCCCTCGACGAGCACGCTCGGAGTGCTCAGTTCCGCGACGAGGGCGGCAACGGTCGACTTGCCTGCGCCCGGCGGCCCGGTGATCACGATGAGCGACATGCGGAGATTCTCGCCGCCACCGGAACCTGCAGCGGTGACGATTTCTTCCGGTCCGGCTCAGCTCACCTCGATGGCGTCGCCGACGTGCAGCTGGCCGTCGTCGAGGATCTCGGCTCGTAGGCCGGCGCGGTGTACGAGCGCCGCGCGCACACCGGCGAGTCCGGTCAGCTGCTCGAGATACGCGCACGGTTCGGCGAGTCGCACCCCGCGCATCCGCACGTCGCCGACACTGAACGTCCGCCCGACCAGATGGTTCAGCGCGACGCCCTCGGTGACGAGGTTGCGTCGCGTCAGTCCTTCGTGCACGTCGATGCCGCCGTCCTCGGCGCGCACTGCGTCGACCGCTTCCCGCTCGATGAGGGTGACGTCGCGCGCGTCTCTCCCCGTGCCCGAGTAGGTGCCGCTCTGGTTCGCGTACCGGTCGCCGCGCAGGCCCTGGCCCGCCACTGCGTCGATCCGCTCGCGAACCTCCATCGGCGCACCGCGCGCCGCGGCGACGTAGATCGCGACGAGCCTGCCGCCGTTCACCGGGTGCCGAACTCGAGCTGCTCGCCGGGGGAGAGCGGGAAGTGGCAGGCCACGAACTGGTCGGGGCCCACTTCCCGGATCTGCGGTTCTTCCTCCACGCACCGCTCCTGCGCCTTCGGGCAGCGCGTGCGGAAGCGGCATCCGCTCGGTGGGTCGAGGTTCGACGGGATCTCGCCACCCAGCACGCGCGCGTCGTCAGGGGGCGACCCGGGATCGGGCACCGGGATCGCCGCGAGCAACGCCGCGGTGTAGGGGTGTGCGGGCCGTTCGTAGAGCAGGTCGGGCGCCCCGACCTCGCACAGCTTGCCGAGGTACATGACCGCCACGCGGTCGCTGACGTTCTTCACCACCGCGAGGTCGTGGGCGATGAAGAGCATGGTGAGGTCGTAGCGCTGCTTCATCTCCTCGAGGAGGTTGAGGATCTGCGCCTGGACCGACACGTCGAGCGCCGAGACAGGCTCGTCGCAGATGATCAGCTTCGGATCGGTGACGACCGCGCGTGCGATCGAGATGCGCTGGCACTGGCCGCCCGAGAACTCGTGCGGCCGGCGGTTGCGCGCGGTGGCGGGGTCGAGCCCCACCGCGGTCAACGTCTCGTCGACCTTGGCCGTGCGCGACACCGCGTCGCCGATCCCCCAGATCTCGAGCCCCTCGGCGACGATGTCGCCGACTTTGCGGCGCGGGTTCAGCGACGAGATCGGGTCCTGGAAGATCATCTGCAGCTGCGGTCGTGTGCGCCGCAACGCGTCGCCCTTGAGGTCGGTGAGCTCGACGCCGCCGAAGCGGACGCTCCCCGATGTGGGGCGCGGGAGCTGCATCACTGCCCGCCCGGTGGTCGACTTGCCGCACCCCGACTCACCGACCAGACCCAGGGTCTCACCGGCCACGAGGTCGAGGCTGATGCCCGACACCGCCTTCACCTTGCCGCCCTCGGCGTGGAACTCCACCACGAGATCCTCGACGTGCAGCAGCACGTCGTCGTCGGGTCGCAGGTGCGCGGTACCGGTCCCGGCCATCAGCGGTCAGGCGCCCGCGCCCGCGCTCGCCTGCTGGTTGCGGGCCAGCGCTTCGGCGCCCTCGGAGGTGCCCACCGGGAACCAGCACCGGAACTCGTGGCCGGGCGTCGTGCCGGGCGTCAGCGGCGGCTGCTCGTCGCGGCAGCGGTCCTGCGCGTACGCGCACCGGGCCGCGAACCGGCACCCCGTCGGGAGATCCACCAGATCGGGGGGTCGCCCCGGGATCGCCGTGAGACGGGTGTGACTGGGCTCCGCGATCTTCGGGATCGAATGCAGCAGCGCCTCGGTGTAGGGCATCTTCATGTGCGCGAAGAGCGTCCCCGTCGACGCCTTCTCGACGACCTGTCCCGCGTACATGACGACCACCTCGTCGGCGCGCCCCGCCACCACGCCGAGGTCGTGGGTGACGAGCAGGAGCGCCATGAACCGCTCGCGTTGCTGTGCCTCGAGCACGTCGAGCACCTGCGCCTGCACGGTGACGTCGAGCGCGGTGGTGGGCTCGTCGGCCAGCAGGAGTTGCGGACCGCACGCCAGCGCCACCGCGATGCAGACGCGCTGACGCAGGCCACCGGAGAGCTGGTGCGGATACTCGCCCATCCGCCGTTCCGGGTCGGGGACGCGCACCGACTCGAGCAGCGAGACCGCGAGCTCGTCGGCGAACGAGCTGGTGACGTCGAGGTGGGTGTGGATCGACTCGGTGATCTGGTTGCCGATCTTCATCACCGGGTTGAGCGCGGTCATCGGGTCCTGGAAGACCATCGCCATGCTCGCGCCCCAGTACTTGCGCATCTGCTTCGGCGTGGCGTCGCCGATCTCGACGCCGTCGAACTTGATCGAACCCCGGCGCACGACGCCGCTCTTCGGCAGCAGGCCCATGATCGACCGTGCCAGCACCGTCTTGCCCGAGCCCGACTCGCCGACGATCCCGAGCGTGCGACCGCGCTCGAGCGTGAACGACACGCCGTCGACCGCGTGCACGAGGCCGCGGTCGGTGTCGAACCACGTGGCGACGTCGGTGACCTCGAGCAACCCGTCCTCGCTCACCTGTTCTCCGCTCTCGGCTTCGCCGGGCCGCTCTGCTCCACGTTGAGCGCTCACAGGCCTCCCTCCCGCACGTCGAAGTGGCTGCGCACGACGTCGCCGAGCATGTTGAGCGCGAGCACGCTGAAGAAGATCATGAGCGCGGGTTCGAACACCACGTGCGGTGCTCGCTGCATCACGTTCCGGCCGATGGCGATCATGTTGCCCCAGGTGGGCGTGTCGGTCTCGACGCTCGCGCCGAGGATCGCGAGCGTGCCCTCGGCGACGATCGC
Organism: uncultured Actinomycetes bacterium; assembly: GCA_963841415.1. Classification (GTDB taxonomy): domain Bacteria; phylum Actinomycetota; class Acidimicrobiia; order IMCC26256; family DASPTH01; genus DASUAS01. The sequence goes on from CAWJCN010000001.1 coordinate 654,060, forward strand.
CACCGCGATGCCGAGCAGCGCGATCGACAACATGGCGGGGAGCACGTTGGGCAGCACCTCGCGCCAGATGATGCGCCGGTGCTTGGCGCCCTGGGCGCGCGCCGCGAGCACGAACTCCCGCTCCGACCACGAGAGCGTGCTCGCGCGCGTGATGCGCCCGAGCACCGGAATCGACACGAGGCCCAACGCGAGGATCAGCGCCACCTCGGGATCGAGGCCACCGCCCTTCGTACCTGGTTGCGTGCGCAGGATCGTGACCAGCGCGAGGGCGAGGATCACCGCGGGGATGGCGAGCAGCACGTCGAGCACCAGGCTGACGACGGTGTCGACCCTCCCGCGGAAGTACCCGCCGAGCAGGCCAAGGATCCCGCCGAGCACGAAGCCGATCACCACCGCGAGGGTGGCGATCAGGAGCGTCGTGCGCCCGCCCCAGATGAGGCGGGAGAGCATGTCGCGGCCGTTGAAGTCGCCGCCCAGGAGGTGCCCGGGCGCGGTGCCGGCTTCTGCGAACGGCCCCCGGCGCGCGATGTCGGTGGTGATCGCCCTCGGGTCGTCGATGGGCAGGATCGGCGCCAGGATCGCCAGGCCCACGACGAGCGCGAGCCAGCCGATCGACAGCCAGGCCGTGACGCCCAGTCCCTTCTTCTTGCGCCGCCGGACCTCGGGTCCGGTCTCGACCGCGGCGAACTCGATCGTCCCCGGGTCGATGGGTGTGCCGTGCACGGCCTCGCCGACGAGACCGAGCATCGGGTCGTCGGTCGGGGGGTCAGGCGTGGGCACGACGGATCCTCGGGTCGAGCACCACGTAGAGCGCGTCGATGGTGAAGTTGATGAGTACGTAGCCGATGGCGATGAGCGCGATGTAGCTCTGCAGCTCCACGATCTGGCGCGCGTTGATCGCTTGGTAGATGAGCGTGCCGATGCCCGGGATCTGGAAGATCACCTCGACCGCGACCGCCCCACCGATCAGCGTGCCGAAGTTGAGTCCGGCGACGGTCAACAACGTGAGGCTCGACGGGCGGAGTGCGTGGCGCCAGAGGATGCGCTGGTCGGAGAGGCCCTTCGACCGGGCCATCGTGATGTAGTTCTCCTGCAGCGTCGCGATCATGTCGCTGCGCAGCAGGCGCATGTAGATCGCGACCAGCCCTGCTGCCAGCGCGATCGACGGGAGCAGCATCGACGCGAAGTGCTTCCCGAGGTCACCGGTGGGCGCGCCGAACACCGCCTCCAGCCAGCCCGGCTCGTAGCCGCTGACCGGGATCTGGCCGAGCCCGGGTATGTCGGGTTGCCACTTCACCCCCACCCAGTAGGCGAGCGCGAGTGCGAGCACGAAGCTCGGGAGCGCGAGCAGCGCGAACGCGCCCGCGTTGATCGAGCGGTCCGACTTGGTGCCGGCGCGGTAGGCCGTGAACACGCCGAGCGGGATGGCGACGACGAGCGCCAGGAGCTGCGCGTACAGCATCAGCTGGAGCGACACCGGGAGCGCGGTCTGCAGCTTGTCGGCGACGGGAACGTTCGACTGGTAGTCCTTGCCGAAGTCGCCCTGCGCGATGTTCCCGAGCCACGTCGCGTACTGCTCGAAGAACGGCTTGTCGAGGCCGTTCTCGGCCCGGAACTTGGCCTTCTGCGCCGCGGTGCCGTACGGGAGGACCGCGTCGGCTGCGTCGCCCGGGAACAGGCGCAGCAGCGCGAAGGCGAACAGGGTCGAGAGGATGACGACGACGACGAGCTGGACCAACCGCCGCGCGATCGTCCCCATCCGTGGAGGTCTACTTGGTCACGTACAGACCGAGCAAGGGTTGACGCCCGTACAGCAGCACCGCGGGCTTGCCGCCACCGTCGGGCAACGGCGGGCCTTCCATGCCCTGCACGCTCTTCTTCGCGCCCACCACCCAGTCGGCGTAGTAGGCCCACACGTTGTAGACCTGCGACGCGAAGCGCTTGTTGACGTCGGTGTAGATCTGCTTGCGCTTCGCGGGATCGGTCTCCGTGCGACCCTGGTCGAGCAGGCCCTGCAGCGTCGGGTCCTTGAACTTGCCGAAGTTCAGGATCGATCCGTCTGTCCACCACTGGTAGTTCACGTCGGGATCGTCACCGGGGTGGTTGCGCCAGAGCAGGACGCTGAAGTTGCCGCCGACCGCGGCGGCGATGAACGCGGTCTGGTCGTCCTGCTTGAGCGTGGAGTCGATGCCCGCCTTGGTGAGCTGCTCCTTGATGAGCTCGGCCTCCTGCGTGTTGGCGGGGTCGTTGGTGTGCTCGAGCACGACGCTGAACTGCCCGCCGTGGGCGGCCTTGTACTGCGACGCCAGCTTCTTCGCCTGCTTGAGGTCGTACTTCGGGAAGCCGGGGTTCTTCGTGTAGCCGATGACCTTGGTGTCGAACGGCCCGTCGGCGATGCGGTAGACGCCGTTGTTGCGGATCTGGTTGATCTGGTTGCGGTCGATCGCCATGGCGACGGCCTTGCGGGCGGTGAGGTCGTCGAGCGGCGGCTTGGCCGCGTTGAGGAGGTAGTAGCGCACCTCGGCTCGGCCCACCGGTTCCTTCAGCACGTTGAACTGCCCGGTGAGTTGGTTCTCGAGCGCGTCCACCTGCTGGCCGTCGGACGTGTGCATCAGGTCGAGCTGGCCGCCCTGCAGTGAGTTCAACCGCTGGACCGCCTCGGCCACGGGCTTGAAGGTGATCGTGTCGAGGTAGGGCAGCTGACGGCCCTTGGAGTCCTTCTGCCAGTAGTCGGGGTTCTTGTTGACGACCAGCTCCTGGTTGACGGTCCAGTGGTCGAGCTTGAACGGACCGGTGCCGATCAGCTTGCTCGCGCAGTCGGGGGAGTCGAGCTGGGCGGGCGCCTCGATGAGGAAGCGGCCGTCGAGGTAGAGGAACCAGGGGAATTCGGGCCACGGCCGGGTGGTGGTGACGGTGACCTCGAGCGGGCCGGTGGCGGTGACCGTGTTGATGTCCTTGAGTGCCGCACCGATGAGCGAGCTCTTGCGGTATTCCTCGAAGTTGCGCACGAGCGCGGCGCTGTCGAGCGGCGTGCCGTCCTGGAACTTGATGCCGTCACGGAGTGTGATCACCCACGAGTCGTAGGTCGCGTTGGGGGTGACCGACTTGGCCAGGTAGGGGACCATCTCGTTCTTGGTGTTCGGCACCATCAACGTGTCGTAGATGGCGGCACCGACCTCGATGCCCGAGATGGCGAGCCGGGCGCTGGTGGGGCACCACCCGCCGCCGGTCTCGGACTCGAGGCCGTAGGTGACCGACCCGCCGGGCTTGGGAGCGCTCGCGGCCGAGGCCGCGGGTGCGGCGGCCACCAGGGCCGCGGTGGCGCTGGCCAGCGCCAGGGCCGCGGCACCGAGTCGGGTGCGCAGACGAGTGGAGCAACCAGCCGAGCTCATGCGTTCGGACCCCCCGGGCTTCGCCCATCCGAAAGTTACTGACCGGTACCCTAACCCAACGTGGCGGATTCGGGCGCGCGCGACACGGGTGGCTCGGCCACGGAACGTGGTGTCCTGCGCGTGAACGCGACGTGTGTGATCCGCCTCGACGAGCTCGAGTGGCGTACGACGGGCTCGGGCGGGCCAGGGGGTCAACACGCGAACACCTCCGACACGCGCGTCGAGGTGCGGCTCCCGATCGCGGAGTCGCGGTCGCTGGCGCCGGGCCAGAAGCAGCAGCTCCTCGAACGCCTCGGGCCCGTGGCGCGGGCCACCGCGTCGGACTCGCGGTCCCAGGCCCGCAACCGCGAGTTGGCGTTGGAGCGGTTGCGGTCGCGCCTCGAAACCGCGCTACGCGTCGACCCGCCGCGCCGCACCACCAAACCCAAGAAGTCGGCGACCGAGGCCCGCCTCGACGCGAAGCGCCGCCAGTCGGCGCGCAAGCAGGACCGGCGTCGCCCCGCGTCCGACGACTGAGCACCCATGTTCGCCGCAGGTCCGCACGCCCGGCCGGGATCGGGCTTCGCCCGTCCCGGTCGCTGGGACGAGCGAGCGGAGGCGAGCGACGGTGATGTGTCTGCGAAGCTGCACCGGTGCACGTCCTGTCGCAGGTCCTGTGGTTCGCGCTCGGGGTCACGCTCCTGCTCCTCGTGATGGACTCGGCCATCCGCACGTTCGTGCTGCCGCGCGGCGCCACGCCGATCGTCAGCCGCGCCGTGTTCATCGGTGTGCGCTCTGTGTTCAACCTCATGGCCAGGGCGGCGCGGACCTACAACGGGCGCGACTCGGTGATGGCGCTCTACGGGCCGATCGCGCTGCTCTCGTTGCCGGCGGCGTGGATGCTGATGGTGCTGGGGGCGTTCACGGCCATCTTCCACGCCCTCGGGGTGCAGGGCTTCGAGCGCGCGTTCGAGATGAGCGGGTCGTCGCTGTTCACGCTCGGGTTCGTCCGTCCGCCCGACCTCGCCACCAACATCGCCGCGTTCCTCGAGGCGGCCACCGGGCTCACCCTCCTCGGGTTGTTGATCGCGTACCTGCCGACGATGTACAGCGCCTTCTCTCGACGCGAGGTGCAGGTGGCGCAGCTCGAGGTGCGAGCCGGCAACCCGCCGTCGGGCGTGCACCTGCTCGTGCAGGCGCAGCGCATGGAGCGGTTCCACCTGCTCGACGACGTCTGGCTGGCCTGGCAGCTCTGGTTCACCGAGCTCGAGGAGACCCACACCTCGCTCGGCGCGCTCAGCTTCTTCCGCTCACCGGTCGGGCACCGGTCGTGGCTGACGGCGAGCGGCGCGGTGCTCGACGCCGCGTCGCTGCGCCTGGCCGCGGTCGACCTGCCCTTCGATCCCGAGGCCGGGATCTGCGTGCGAGCAGGGTTCTTCGCCCTACGTGCGGTGGCGGACTACTTCGGTTTCACGTTCGACCCCGACCCGCACCCGGGCGATCCCATCAGCATCAGCAAGGACGAGTTCCTCGACGCGTGCGAGGAGCTGGTGGCAGCCGGCATCCCGGTACGGGCTGACCGCGAGGCGGCGTGGTTCGACTTCACCGGCTGGCGCGTCAACTACGACGTCGCGCTGCTGGCGCTCGCCGGCTTCGTGATGGCGCCGTACGCGCCGTGGTCGTCGGACCGGTCGTTCCGGTACCGGCGGGCGCGCATGCGCGCCGGCCGGCGCCGCTAGCCGGCGCCTACTCGGGCGAGGGGAGTGCCTCATCGAGCAACCAGGTCTCGGGCTCGGTGGGGGTCTCGTCGAGGCGGATGAACCACTCGGTGCCGAACACGGACGCGAAGAGGTCGGGGGGCAACGCGAGGAAGAAGGAGTCCTCGCCGATCTGCGACGGGTGGGCCGCCATGGCCGCCTGCTTGCGGTCGAGCGCCCCGGTCACGTCGATCGTGGTCGTGATGCGCGCTTCGGGCACGCCGAGGTCGAGCTCCTCGGGATCGGGTTGCTCGACGCCGTCGGGCACCTGGTCGGCCAGACGATCCTGCATGCTCAGGAAGTGCTCCCGGCTCACGGTCGCCGCGTAGACGCGCGAGGTACCCGCCAGCGCCGCCGCCCGGCGGCCGACGACGTGCACCTGGACGTGGTCGGGATGGCCGTAGCCGCCGCGCTCGTCGTAGACCGTCAGCACGTCGGCGCGCTCGTCACGCAACAGGTCGGCGAGGTGCGAAGCGGCCTCCTCGACGTCGGCGGCCGCGAACGCGTCCGGCTCGACGTTGGTGGGCTCCCCGGCCATCCCGGAGTCGTGATAGGGGAGGAACTCCACCCGCGCCGCGCCCAGAACCTCGGCCGCGTCGCGCGCCTCCTGTTCGCGGCGTTCGGCGAGTTGCTCGTCGGGGGCGAGCACGCCGTCGGCCACCTCGCCGAGGTCGCCGCGCGTCGCGAACACGAGCACGACGCGGTGGCCCGCCTCGGCGGCGAGGGCGAGGGTGCCACCGACGAGGATCGCCTCGTCGTCGGGATGGGCGTGGAAGGACACGATCGTCGCGGTCATCCCACGATGGTCGCGCGTGGTGCGGCGAGGCGGTGAGCCGGTAGCAAGCCGCCCGGGCTGCTGCTACCGTTCCCCGAACTGCAAGGCAGCAAGATCGCGAGATCGCGCAAGTTCGAGGGAGCAAGGCGTTGGCGACTGGCAGTGTGAAATGGTTCAACGCGGAGAAGGGCTACGGCTTCATCTCCCGTGAGGACGGGCCTGACGTGTTCGTCCACTTCTCGGCCATCCAGGGGACGGGCTACCGCACCCTCGAGGAGGGCCAGCGCGTCGAGTTCGACGTCGGCCCCGGGCGCAAGGGCGAGGAAGCCCAGAACGTCCGCGTCGTCTGACGCATCTCGTTCAGGTCGTTCGGTTCGGTCAATCGGTCAGTCGGCTCCCACCAGCGGGAGCACGCCGCTGAGGTCGCGCACGCGTGCGACGTCGACGCTCGACGCGTCCGACGGTCGCGTCGGGTCGGGCCAGTGCCCGGCGCGCTCGAGGTACGCCGGGGTCATGCCCGCGGCCAGGGGCCCGAGGACGTCGGGTCCCCACGTGTCGCCGACGAACAGGATCCCCGCCGGGTCGAGGCCGGTCTGCTCGAGCAGGTAGCGGTAGATCCGCGGGTGCGGCTTGCGCGCACCCGCCCAGGCCGACGACACGAGCGTGTCGAACCAGCCGTCGAGGCCGGTCTCGGCGATGGCGGGCTCCAGGTCCCAGTCCCAGTTGGAGCAGACGGCGAGGGTCAGGTCCCGGGCTCGGAGCTCGCGCAGCACGTCCGGCACCTCGTCGTAGGCCTCGAGGATGCGCAGGGCCCGCCCGGCCTGCAGGTCGGCGAGGATGGCGTCATGCTCGCCCGGGTGCACGTCGGCCTCGTGGAGCATGGTGACCAGCCGCTCCCGCTGCCACGCGAGGTAGTGCTCGCGCGAGCGCGACTGCTCGACGTGCTCGGAGCCGTCGATGTCGCCGCTCCACCACATCTCCTGCAGGTGCTCGGGGATGGTGTGGCCGTGACGGGCCAGGATCTCGTCGAGCCCGACCGAGAGGGTGGCGCGCGCCAGGGTGCCGAAGAAGTCCAGTACCACGGCCCGCGCGTGCATCGGCGGATCATCGCGCGATGCCGTGCCTTGTCCCCGTCGCTCGCTCCCGCTCGCTCTCCGTCTTGGAGGCGTCAGTGCACCGGCGAAGGCGGCCGCTCGCCCGGCACCCTCAGGTCTTCGGTCGCGCTTGGGAAGGTCTCAGGTCACGTTCCGCATGATCTCGCTCAACCAGGTCGTCCCCAGTGCCGAGAAGGGCCCGATGTCCGCTGCGTTCGAGATCCCGCGGCTGCGCACGCTGGCGCGGCATGCGCTCCCGAAGTTGCTCGAGACCACGGTCATACCTGTGGTGCTCTTCGCCGGGGTGTTGCACCTCTTCGGGCTGTGGGGGGCGATCGTCGCCGGCCTCGGTTGGTCCTACGCGGCGATCCTCCGGCGGGTTGTGACGCGCCAGCGCATCCCCGGCCTCCTCCTCATCGGCACGGTGACCCTGACCGCCCGCTCCGTGCTCGCCTTCGCCACCGGCAGCTCGGTCCTCTACTTCCTGCAGCCGACGCTCGGCACCGCGCTGGTCGCGTGCGCCTTTCTCCTCTCGGTGGCGCTCGGGCGTCCGTTGGCGCAGCGGATCGCCGCCGACTTCTGTCCGATCCCGCAGCACGTGATGGCCGACGCGCACGTGCGCCGCTGCTTCCTCGGGATCTCGCTCCTGTGGGCGGTGACGTGCCTCGTCAACGCGTCGGTGTCCGTGTGGCTCCAGTTCACCCAGTCAGTCGGCACCTTCGTGGTGACGAAGTCGCTGACCCAGGCAGCACTCACCGTGGTCGCCGTGGCCATCTCGGTGTTCTGGTTCAAGCGCACGGTGGCCCGGCCCGTGCTGATCCCGGCTCAAGGGCCCGTCGCCGCCTAGCCTCGTCGGGCGTGGCCATCCTCGTCGTCGACGACGATCTCGACCTGGTCGACGTCGTCCGCAGCGCCCTCGAGCGGGAGGGGTTCGCGGTCGACAACGCGGCGGACGGCGCGACCGCGCTCGACAAGATCGCGGGTGAAGTGCCCGAGCTCGTCGTGCTCGACCTCGGGTTGCCGAAGGTGCGCGGGCTCGACGTGCTTCGCAAGGTGCGCGTCGACAGCGCGGTGCCGGTGATCGTGCTCAGCGGTCGCAGCGACGAAGCCGACCGCATCATCGGGCTCGAGCTCGGCGCCGACGACTACGTCGTGAAGCCGTTCTCGCCGCGGGAGCTGGTGGCGCGCGTGCGCTCGGTGCTGCGTCGCTCGCGGACGACGCGCAACCCGTCGACGGTCTCGTTCGCCGACCTGGATCTCGACCTCGCGACACGCGAGGTGCGCGTGCGCAACGAAGCGATCGAGCTGCGCCGGCGCGAGTTCGACCTCCTCGCGTTCCTGTGCATGTCGCCGCGCCAGGTGTTCACGCGCGAGCAACTGCTGCGCCACGTGTGGGACTCGGAACCGGAGTGGCAGGGGATCGGGACCGTCAGCGAGCACGTCCATCGGCTCCGGGCCAAGGTCGAGGTCGACCCCGCCCGTCCCGCGCGCATCGTCACTGTGCGCGGCGTCGGCTACCGCTTCGTCCCCTGACCAACCTCGCGGTGGGCGCCAGGTCAGGCGGCGCCGTCGAGGGCGAGGTGGACCGCGTCGAGCAACTCGGCGCGGTGGAGCGGCTTGGCGACGAGCGGTGCGCCGTGCAGCGACGGTGAACCCGCGGGCACGAACCCCGACACGAACAGCACGCGCGTGTTCGGCGACGAGCTGGTGACGCGCGCCGCGAGGTCGGTTCCGCTCATCACCGGCATGACGACGTCGGTGACGAGGAGGTCGACCGGGCGCGTCGACCGTTCGAGGAACGCGATGGCCGCGTCGCCGTCGGTCGCGACGACCACCTGGTAGCCCGATCCGCGCAGGATCTCCGCGATCAGCGACCGCACCTCGGTCTCGTCGTCGACGACGAGCACGGTGGGCGTGTCGTCGTCGGCGAACTCGAGGACCTGGTGCGCGCCGGAGCTCTCGAGCGCGGGGAACGTGATCGTGAACGTCGTCCCCCGACCGCGCTGGCTGTTGACATCGATCGAGCCACCGGCCGCCCGCACGATGTCGTCGGTGGTCGAGAGGCCGAGCCCGGTGCCGAAGCCAGGTGGCTTCGTGGTGAAGAACGGTTCGAAGATGCGCGAGCGCGTCACCGGGTCCATGCCCGCGCCGGTGTCGGTCACCGACAGCAGCAGGGCGCGCGTCGACGGGTCGGTGCGGGTCGCGATGGTGACGGTGCCACCGGCGGGCATCGCGTCGCGCGCGTTGACCACCAGGTTGAGCACCGCCTGCTCGATGCGGTTCGGGTCGGCGACGATCGTCGCCGGGTAGGCGCCCAGATCCAGTTCGAGGTTCACCGCCGAGCCGAGCACCTGGTGGTAGAGCTCGTAGACCTCGTGCAACCGCGCGTGCACGTCGAACGCCTCGGGTTCGTCGACCCGCTGACGGCTGAACGCCATCAGGTCGTCGGTGAGAGCGGCGGCGCGGTCGGTGGCACGCTGGACCGAATCGATGCGGGCGCGGGCGGAGTCGAGCACGTCGAGGTCGTCCTGCAGCAGCTCGACCTGACCCCGCATCACCGAGAGCACGTTGTTGAAGTCGTGGGCGATCCCGCCCGCGAGACGAGCGACTGATTCCATCTTCTGCGCTTGCAGGAGTTGCTGTCGGAGGTTCGTGCGCTCGGTGACGTCGCGCAGCACCACGACCTGGAGCGGGGTGGACACGTCGCTGCGGCGGAGCGGTGCGTCGCTGATCTCGACCCACACGGTCGCGCCCCTCGCCGTCTCCAGCCGGGTCTCCTGCGGCGTCATCGCGTCGTTGCCGGCGCGGGGCAGCTCGTGCTCGCCGGTGTCGTCGGGGCGAAGGTGCCGGAGCTCGGTGCCCACGAGTGCGTGGTCGGGCATCGAGAGCAGCTGGCACAGGGCGCGGTTGGTCTCGACGATGCGACCGTCGGCGGTGGTGACGGCCATGGCGACGGGGGAGTCGTGGAAGGTCCGGCGGAACCGCTCGGCGGCGGTGGCCCGGGCGGCGTCGGCGGCGTCACGCTCCTCGAGGGCGAACGCGAGCGCCAGCATGGCGAGGAGGGTCACTGCGGCATAGGCCTGCAGGAGCACGACGGCGTCGTGGTGGCTGGTCATGTCGCTGAAGGGACCGGTGAGGCGGGCGGCCGACCAGTCGGCCGCGCCCACCAGCACGATGCCAGACCACGCGACCGCGACGGGGCCGAAGCGCAGGGCGGCCCACAGGAGCACCGCGACTCCCGCGAAGACGAGCGGATCGTCGCCGCGCGCGAGCAACACCGCGACGCCGGCCACCGCGATGACGAGCGCGATCGACTCGAGCGCGCGCTCGTGCGGGCGTGACGCGGCTGATGGCGACGCCAGCGTGAGGATCGCGGTGGGCACGAGCACGAGGCCCGAGCCGATCGCGACCGCGAGGGGCCACGCGACGCGCCACAGGCTCGCCGCGCCTTGTTCGTGTCGGAGCTCGGCGGCCAAGGTGAGCAACGCACCGCCGAGCACGCCGCCCACGGCGGCCGCGGCCACCAAGGTGCAGAGCTCGCGGACGCGCGTCAGTTGGAATCGCCCGGCCGCGTACCAGCGCAGCAGCACCGCGGCCGCGAGCGCGGCGGCGACCACCGCGACCGGACCACCGACGAGGAGCGCGGCGGTCGCGTCGTGGAGCGCAGCGGCGACGCCGATTCCCACCGCACCGGCGACGATCGGTCCGATCCAGTGCCGCGGTGTCAGGAGCAGCAGCGCCGCGAGCACCACGCCCGCGGCGGCGGCCAGCGCGGGGGTCGCCACGCCGTCCGGGTGCAGCCACCAGCCCCACGCGGCGACGCCGAACGTGACGACAGCGACCAGCAACGCGGGTAGCGCGGTGAGCGCGCCGCGAAACGCCCGGGCCGCGCGCCCGTCAATGGTGCCGTGGGGGATGCCGTCGGCCAACGCGTCCTCCGGGCCCGGTGACTCGGAGCGACGCTACCAACCAGTGGGTCACATCGTCGGCGTGGGAAGCAAGGAAGGAAGTGGCGACCGGGCCCGCGGGCAGGACGGGCCCGGTCGCCATCGGGGGTAAGGCGGGGACCCACCCCCGGCAGCACCGGGTAGGGGCGGCTACCTGGTGCCGAACAACGCGACCATCCACACTCGCCCGGATCCGTCGACCTTCACGCCGACACCGATCCGGTTGAACCCGCCGTTGAGGATGTTGGCGCGGTGGGGTCCCGAGCCCATCCAGAGGTCCTCGATCTGCGCGCCGGTGGTCCCGCGCGGCGCCCCGGCCAGGTTCTCGCCCAGTGACCGCCAGCCGCTCATCCACGGCACGTTGATCCAGCCCGCCAGGTCCGAGTGCCACAGCGATCCACTCGCCGCGATCTCGTCGGCGTGGCTCTGGGCCAGCGCTCCGAGCTGGTCGTCCCATCCGACCGGGCCCAAGCCGGCCGCACCGCGGTCGGCGTTCACCGCTGACACGACGTCGCCGGTGGCGCCGCTGCCGGGGCTCCCGGGAGGCGCGCAGGCCGCCGCGACCAGGGCGAACGCAGCCACCGCCACCAGCGGGGCCACCATCCGCCACCCGTGCGTCAGGCGGCGATCGGGCGGTGCGGGCGTGGTGGGAGCGCCAGGTGCGGTCGTCGGAAAAGGGGAGGCCGGACGCATGCCGGAGAGCGTGACGGAGGTGCTTTGGCTCGGGTTCCGGCCGTCCTCAACGGACCGTCAACTCATCGGCCGAGGCGTCGGACGCTCAAGCCGGACTGCCGCCAACCCGACAAGTGGTGCGTGGACAGTTCGTTGCTCGTCGTGGCCGCGCTGGCGGCCATCGTGGCCGTCGCGGCCACCATGGTCGCCTGGAGGGCCGGGCGACGGGCCCGGCGAGCCGCCGATCTGGTCGCCCAGCTGCTGGAGCCGCCGGTCCTCGAGCCGGTGACGAGCGCCGAACCCGTGCCGGGGGTCCTCCCTCACGATCCGCACGACCCGCACGGGGCGCCCGGTGACGCCCCGGTCGCGGAGGCGGAGGTCGCCCCGGTCGCGGAGGCGCCGGCCGATGTGCCGGCGCCGGTCCCTGCGCTCCCGTTGCCGGTCGCGCCGGCGCGGGACGACCGCCGCTCGCCCGTCTCGAGCAGCGGAGCGGGCCCCGACCCGGCAACGGCCCGGATCCCGGTGCTCGACCTCGATCGGCTGCGTTCGTGGCTCACGCTCGGTGACGTCAACCTCGGCCGCCTGGCCATCGTGTCGGTCGAGCTCGACAACCTCGGGTTCGTCGAGGAGCGGCTCGGCTACGCGGCCGGGGACCACCTCCTCGAAGCGATCACCCAGCGCCTCCGCACGGTGACGCGGCCCCGCGACGTCGTCGCGCACGTCAACCGAGAGCGATTCGTCCTCGTGTGCCGCGACGTCCCCGACCGCCGGGCCGCCCAAGGTCTCGCCGAGCGCATCGCCATGGGCGTCGCGCATCCTTCGGTCGTCCTCGCGGGGGTCGCCGAGGTGACGGCGAGCATCGGCGTCGCGCTCGCCGGTCACCTCGATGAGCGGCCCGAGAGCGTGCTGCGGCGCGCCATCAGGGCTGGCAACGAGGCCAAGGCACTCGGTGGTGCGCGCATCGAGATCAGCGAGGCGGCGCTGTCGACCTCCTTCGCCGAGGGCGAGCTCACGGCGGCCATCGCGCGCGACGAGCTGCGGCTGCACTACCTGCCGATCGTCAGCTGTGCCACTGGCCGCGTTGCCGGCTTCGAAGCGCTCGTGCGTTGGGAGCACCCCGAGCACGGACTGCTCATGGCGGGCGAGTTCCTCCCCGAGGCCGAGCTCAACGGCAGCATCGTGCCGCTCGGCATGTGGACGATCGAGCACGCCTGCCGGCAGATGGCGGCCTGGCAGGAGAGTGCCGGCGCGACGCTCAAGCTCAACCTCAACCTTTCGCAGCGTCAGTTCGCCGACCCCGCGCTTCCCGCGCAGGTGAAGCGCATCATCGGCGACACCGGCCTGGCGCCCGGCGCGGTCTGGCTGGAGATCACCGAGACGACGCTGCTCCACGACCGCGTCGCGAGCGAGCAGACCATGACCCGGCTCCACGATCTCGGGGTGCGCTTGGTGATCGACGACTTCGGGACCGGTGCGTCGTCGCTCGCGTCGCTCAAGCACTTTCCGCTCGACGCCATCAAGATCGCATCGACGTTCGTGGGCGACCTCGGGCGCGATCGTGACAGCGATGCCATCTGCAGCGCGATCGTCGAGCTCGCTCACTCGCTGGGCTTGTGTGCGATCGGCGAAGGTGTCGAGACGCTCGAGCAGTTCGCGTCGTTGCGGGCGCTCGACTGCGAGTTGGTCCAGGGTCACCTGTTCGGTCCGGCGCGACCGGCCGAGGACTACGGTTCCTCGCCGGCGGCGACCCTCGGCGTCGTGAACGGTTCCGACGGCACGACGTCCCCGCGCTGATCCTGCGTCCGCGCCTGAGGCATCCTGACTCCATGGCACCCGCTCGGCGCGCGCGCACCGCACATCGCGGCGCGGCGTGGGCCGTGCTCTCGGTGGTCGCCGCGTTCGTGGTGACGCTGCTCTCTGCCGGTCCCGGCGCCGCGGTTCCGGTATCGACGACCCCCGGGATCGCGTGGCGCGCCTGTGGCGATGGGTTCCAGTGCGGCACCCTCACCGTGCCCCTCGACGACGCGACGCCGGACCGCACGATCGATCTCGCGGTCATCCGCGCGCGGGCGCGCCGTCCGAAGACGCGCATCGGATCGCTCGTGCTCAATCCCGGCGGACCGGGCGTCCCGGCGGTGGCGTTCCTCCGCAGCATCACTGCGTCGCTGCCCGGCGCGGTGCGCGATCGCTTCGACCTCGTGGCCTTCGACCCGCGCGGTGTGGGCGACAGCAACCCCATCGAGTGTGCCGCCAGCCTCGACCCGTTGTTCGACCAGTCGTTCGAGCCGGCGACGAGCGCGGACCGACAGGCTCTGGACGACGCGGCAACGGCGGTAGCGCAGGAGTGCGCGGCGCGCAACGACGACCTCCTCGCCCATGTCGGCACTGCCGACGCGGTGCGCGACCTCGAACGCTTGCGCGTGGCGCTCGGCGACGACCGTCTCTCGTACCTCGGCTACTCGTACGGCACGTTCCTCGGTGCCAGCTACGCGCAGGCCCACCCAGACCGCGTCCGCGCGTTCGTCCTCGACGGTCCCGTCGATCCGTCGCTGTCCGCGCGCGACACGACCTTGGCGCAGGCGCGCGGGTTCGAGCACGCGCTCGACGACTTCCTCGCCGACTGCTCCGCGCATCGTGGGTGCGCGTTCCACCACGACGGCCACGCCGAGGCCGCGTACGACGCCCTCCGGGCGCGGGCCGGACGGACGCCGCTCGCGGCCGACGATCCCGACGTGCGGACGCTCAACCAGACCCGGTTCGACGCCGCCGTGCTCCAGCAGCTCTACCTCGGCCGCGCCGCGTGGCCGGGCCTCGCCGGAGCGCTGGCGGCGGCCGACGCGGGTGACGCCTCGACGTTGCTCGCCGGTGCCGACAATTTCGTCGGGCGGGACGCCCAGGGTCACGACGACCACGTGCTCGAAGCCTTCTGGGCGGTGTCCTGCCTCGACGGACCGGTCGTCACCGGTCTCGACGCGGCCGCCGACCTGGAGCGCGCCGCGGTGGCGGTGGCGCCCCGCCTCGGCGCGTTCATCGTCAACAACAGCCTGCCGTGCTCGGTGTGGCCGGTGTCGCCGTTGCCGCCGGCACCGCGACTCACGGCGAAGGGTGCCCCGCCGATCCTCGTCATCGGCACCACCGAGGATCCGGCGACACCGCTCCCGCAGGCGCGATCCCTCGCGTCCACATTGGCGCGCGGTCGGCTTCTCATCGCGGCGGGGGAGCAGCACACCTCGTTCGACAACGGCAACGAGTGCGTCGACGCCACGGTTACGCGGTACCTCGTCGCGCGGCGCGTTCCGCCCCGGGGCACTCGCTGCTGACTCACTCCTTGCGAGTCACCCAGATCTGTTCGGCGGGCCAGCGGCGCGCCCACCGCGCGTCGAAGTCGTCGAACGTCGTGGTCGCGTGCTTCGGGGCGCGCAGCTCGACGAGATCGTCGACCACCAGGCCGTGACGCCGGAAGCACCGGATCCACTCGCCGTAGGGCAGTTGGAAGTCGATGGTGCCCTCGCCCGCGCCGTCGTCGAAGCGGCGGATGCCGAAGTACGAGCGGCGCAACCGCCGGCCGACCCGCTCGCGCGTGAAGTTCCACGTGAGGTAGGGCCATGGCGTCGAGTGCGAGAACACGAGTCGGCCGCCGGTCCGCAACAGCCGCGCCGCCTCGGCCACCGATCGCTCGGGATCGCAGAAGGACATCGCGCCGTGATCGCAGAGCACGAGATGGAACGCGCCCGCCGCAAACGGCGTGGCCTCGCCACTCGCGCACGCGAGCGGCACCGACTGCCCGGTCGTGGCGAGGAGCGTGCGCGCGTGTCGGAGCTGCCCGCGGGACTGGTCGAGCCCCACGACCCGCGCGCCCGCGCGCGCCAGATGGACCGACCAGCGCGCGTCACCACAGCCGAACTCGAGCACGTCGAGCCCGCGCATGTCGCCCACCACGCCGAGGTCGGCCTCGGGGATCTCCCACACGCCCCACGTCGGCCCGTCGAGCCCTGGTGTGTGCGCCGCCTGGTAGTCGTCGGCGTCGGCGTCCCAGAATTCACGGTTGTGCCGCTCGTGGTCGCTCACACTCACTCGAGCTCGCTCAGTCGAGTGGCAACACGAGGAACGCGATCGCGCAGTAGTGCAGGAGCGCGGCGAGGATCACGAGCACATGGAAGATCTCGTGGTAGCCGAACGTCTCCGGCCACGGATCCGGCTTGCGGGCCGCGTGCACGATCGCCCCGATCGTGTAGAGGAGCCCCCCGCCCGCCACGAGGAGCACGCCGCCCCATCCGGTCGCGTCGTAGAGCGGCACGAAGGAGAAGGTGCCGATCCAGCCCAGACCCAGGTACACGGTCGTGACGTAGCCGCGTGGCGCGGGTACCGGCAGCCACTCGAACACGATTCCCGCGAACGCGATCAGCCAGACCGCGGAGAGGGTCACCGCCCGAGTCGTGCCCTCCATCGCCAGCAGCGCGATCGGCGTGTACGTGCCTGCGATGAGCAGGAAGATGGCGGTGTGGTCCAGCTTGAGCAGACGCCTCGCCGCGGGCGGTGACCAATTCCCCCGGTGGTAGAGCGCGCTGGCGCCGAACATCCCGGCGAGCGTCACCGCGTACACCGCGGCCGCGAAGGTGGCGAGTCCGGCCGGTGCGGTGGCGACGAGCACGATGGCGGCGACGACGGCGACGAACAGCGCGTAGAGGTGCGACGTGCCGCGGTAGCGAGGCTTGACGAGATGCGTCGCCAGCGCCTGCACCGCCACTGTCGGCTGGAGCTGGCCCGACTCCGTGCTCACGTCGTGTGCTCGCGCGCCGCCAGCGCCCGGATCTCGGCCCGCCGGGTGGGGCGGCACGCGATCGCGCCGACGACGACGGCGACGATCACGGTGATGCCCCAGGGCACACCGACCATCCACCCGACCATCACCAGGGCGAGGAACGCGACCGCGCTGTCGACCCCGAAGTGCACGAGAAGTGACCGGGGTGGGCGCGGGGGCAAGGCTCCGGGAGCCGGCGTGTTCGGATCGGACGTCACGCGCTCGATCAGCGTACCGCCGGTCCGCCTCAACTCAGGACGACGAGCCGGAGCTCGGTCATCTCGTGGACGGCGTAGTGCGGGCCTTCTCGCGTGTTGCCGCTGTCGCGCACGCCGCCGTAGGGCATCTGGTCGGCGCGCCACGTGGGTACCTCGTTCACGAGTACGCCGCCGAAGTGGAGCTCGCGCGCGGCGCGCAAGGCGAGCGGCAGGTCACGCGTGAAGATCGCCGCCTGCAGGCCGTACCGGGTGTCGTTGGCCATCCGGAACGCGTCCTCGACGTCGCGGTAGGTCTGCACCGCGACGACCGGACCGAACACCTCCTGGCTGCACACCTTCATGTCGGGCTCAACGCCGGTGAGCACCGTGGGGGCGAGGACGCCGTTGCGCTCCTCGCCGCCCGCCGCGACCTTGGCGCCGGCGTCGAGCGCCTCAGCGATCCACCGCTCGACCCGGTCGCGCTCGCCGGCCGAGATCAGCGCCGAGACGTCGGTCGCGTCGTCCAGCGGGTCACCGACGACCAGCGCGTCGACCTTCGGGACCAGCTCGTCGAGGAACTGGGTCGCGATCGATTCGTGGACGTACACGCGCTGGGTGGAGATGCACGACTGGCCCGCGTGGCTGAACCCGGCGACCGAGATCTTGGCGGCGGCAGTCACCACGTCGCCGTCGGGTTCGATGATGACCGGCGCGTTGTTGCCCAGCTCCAGCCCGACCTTCTTGCGCGGTGCTCGCGCCTTGATGCCCCAACCCACTTCGGGTGAGCCGGTGAACGTGATGAGTGCGATGTCGGGGTCGTCGACGATGGCGTTGCCGGCCGTGCCACCGCTGCCGGTCACCACGTTGAGGTGCCCCACGGGGAGGCCGCACTCGTCGAGGAGCAGCTCCGCCAACGCGATCGCGGAGAGCGGCGTCTGCGACGCGGGCTTGAGCACCACCGGGCAGCCCGCGGCGATCGCGGGTGCGACCTTGTGGGCGACGAGGTTGAGTGGGAAGTTGAACGGGCTGATCGCGCCCACCACGCCGATCGGCACCCGGAGCGTGAAGCCGAGCTTGCCGTCGCCGACGTCGGAAGCATCGAGCGGCACCATCTCGCCCGCGAGCCGGCGCGCCTCGGCCGCCGCGAACGTGAAGGTCGACACCGCGCGCTTCGCCTCGACCCGGGCCGTCTTGATCGGCTTGGCCGCCTCCTCGGCGATGGTGTGGGCGAACTCCTCGTTGCGCCCGGCGAGCAGCCCGGCGGCACGGTCGAGGATCTCGCCGCGCCGCCACGGAGGCAACGGTGCCGCGCGCCGCACCTCGCTCGCGAGCGCCACGGCGCGGGTCACCTCCTCCGCTCCGCACGCCGGGACGCGGTCGATCTCGTGACCGTCGTAGGGCGAGCGCACGACGATCTCCTCGCCGCTGGTGGCGACGGAGACGCGTTCGTCGCCGATCGGGAGCTCGCGCATGGCGGACCGCCTTTCCGAGGACACGCGGACGTCAGCCCGCGGAGGGATGGGTCGTGAGCTCGAGCTCGCGGTCGAGCACCTTCTCGAGCAGCGCGCGCTTGCGGCGCGCGCCCCAGATCTCGAGCTCGGCGTCGTCGAGGGCGCGGATGCGCAGGAGCACGAGCGAGGGTGTGATCATCGCGTCGAGGCCAGAGACGTTCTGGTTGCGGCTCCGGTCGAGGCCGTCGGCGACGCGCAGGATGGCCGCGAGCGCGCGCACGCGGTCGATGGCGGCCGCGTCGAGCAACGGGAACTCGTCCGACACGCGCGGCTCGCCTCGACGGTGCCAGCGCACGACCGCCGCGAGCAGCTCCACCTCGTCGGGTGCGAACCCTCGCAGCTGCCCGTTGCGCACGAGGTACGCACCGTGCTTGTGGTGCCCGCTGCTGGCGACGTGCTCCCCGATGTCGTGCAGCATGGCGGCGAACTCGAGTAGCTCGCGGTCGGTGTCGTCGAGGCCGTGGAGCGACCCGGTCACGTCGAAGAGCTCGAGCGACAGCTTCGCCACCTGCCGTGCGTGGGATTCCGACCAGTTGCAGCGTCGCGCCAGCCCGACGACGGCGTGGCCCCGGATCGCGTGCGGATCGTCGGACCAGTCGGCGGGGTCGTGGTGGCCCACCGCGTCGAGGACGATGCCCTCACGCAACGCCCACTCGCTGACGGTGAGCTGATCGAACCCGAACTCGTCCATCGTCGTCGCGAGAACCATCGATCCGGCAACGATGAGGTCGACCCGCCGGGCGTCGAGGCCGTCCATGCGGAGTCGGTCGGAAGCCTTCGACGCCATGAGGTCGTCGTGCAGGGCGAGGTACTCGGTGCGGTCGATGGTGAACTGGTTGAGCGTGGCCGGCAGTTCCTCGCCGCGCCGCGCCGCCACCATCATCGCCAACGACTCCAGCGTGCCGCTGCTCCCGACCGCGAGCTTCGGCTCGAAGGTCGCGACCTCGCCGACGACGGGTGCGAGCACCTCGACGATGTGGTCGCGCAGCTGGCGCCGATCGCGCTTCGAGATAGGGTCCGAGTGCACGAGCTCGTTGGTGAGGCGAGCGACGCCCAGCGGCACGCTGGTCGCCCACATCAGGCTGCTGGCGTCGCCGACCATCACTTCGAGGCTGCCGCCGCCGAGGTCGAAGCACAGCGCGGGCGCGGGGTCGAGCACCACCGACGCGCGCACCGCACCGAAGATCAGGCGCGCCTCCTCGACGCCGCCGATCACGTCGACGTGCACGCCGGTCTCGGCCCTGATGCGGTCGACCACCTCGCCGCCGTTCTCGGCGCGCCGGATGGCGGCCGTCGCCTTGGCCAGGATCTCGGTGGCCCCCGCGGCCTCCGACAGCAGCCGGAAGCGCCGCACGGTGGCGACGGCCTGGTCGGCGGCGGTCGGCGGGATCGCGCCGTGGCGGCTGACCACGTCGCCGAGGCGCAGCATCTCCTTCTCCCGCACCAGCGGGTCGATGTGCCCGTCGGCGTGCACGTCGGCGACCAGGAGGTGGAACGAGTTCGACCCCAGGTCCATCGCTGCGACGCGCATCACCACCCACGCTACGGCACCCACCCGGGTCATCGAGCTCCGTCGGTACGGTGGTCGTGTGTCGGACACCGCGCTCGCTCCGCCGGCCCGCTTCCGCGCGATGGGCACCGAGGTCGAAGTGCTCGCGGTCGGGGCCGACGCTGCCGCGATGGCGGTGCTCGGCGCGGGCGCCGCTGACGCGCTCGAAGCGCGCGAGGCGCGCTGGTCGCGCTTCCGACCGACGAGCGAGCTGTGCCGACTCAACGACGCGGCCGGCGCGCCCGTCGTGGTCTCGGGCAGCACGTTCGACCTGATCGCCCACGCGGTCGACGCGTGGCGCGACACGGGCGGGCGTTACGACCCGACCGTGCTGGCCGCGCTCGAGGCGGCGGGGTACGACCGCGACTTCGACGCGGTGCCGCGCGCAGACGACGACCACGCCGAGGCGGCCGTCGCCGTCCCGGTGCCGGGCTGCGGCGACGTCGAGCTCGACCCGCTGGTGCGGGCGGTGCGTCTGCCGCGCGGCGTGGCGCTCGACCTCGGCGGGATCGGCAAGGGTGCGGCCGCCGACGAGGTGTCGGCCGAGCTCGTCGAGGCGGCGGTGCCCGGTGTGCGCGGGGTGCTGGTGAACCTCGGCGGCGACTTGCGCGCCCGGGGTGAGGCGCCCGTCCCGCACGGGTGGGTGATCGACGTCGACGACCCGCTCGCGACCGGTCGCACCGGGTTGCTCGCACTGGCCGAAGGCGCCGTCGCCACCAGCACCAAGCTGCGACGGACCTGGACCCGCGGCGATCGGGCACTGCACCACCTGATCGACCCGCGCACCGGGGCGCCGGCCGAATCGGGGCTGGCGTCGGTCACCGTGGTCGCAGGCGTTGCGTGGCGGGCGGAGGTGCTGGCCAAGGCCGCGTTCGTGGCCGGCGCCGACGACGGCCGCGTGCTCATCGAGAACGCCGGCGCGACCGGCCTGCTCGTCACCGACGGCGGCGACGTGATCGAGCTCCACGGTCTCGCTCGTTTCCGTCCCTGATCTACCCTCGGGGAAGAGCATCCGCATGGACGAGGTGATTTCGATGGCCGACACCGCCACCCGCGACGAGCGCTGGTACCTGCCGAAGTACGAGACGGTCGAGGAGGAGCGCCAGCACCGCAAGCAGCGCCTGGCCGCCGGGTTCCGCCTGTTCGGGAAGTTCGGCTTCGAGGAGGGCGTCGCCGGGCACATCACCGCCCGCGACCCGGAGCAGCTCGACCACTTCTGGGTGAACCCCTTCGGCATGAGCTTCAGCCACATCAAGGTGTCCGACCTGGTGCTCGTCAATTCCGACGGCAAGGTGGTCGAGGGTGAGGGCGGCGTGAACACGGCGGCGTTCGCGATCCACTCCACGATCCACGCGGCCCGTCCCGACGTCATCGCCGCCGCGCACTCTCACTCGGTGTACGGGAAGTCGTGGTCGTCGCTCGGTCGCTTGCTGGATCCGCTCACGCAGGATGCGTGCGCGTTCTACGAAGACCACGCCCTGTTCGACGACTACACCGGCGTCGTGCTGGACACCGAGGAGGGCAAGCGCATCGCGCACGCGCTCGGGGGCCAGAAGGCCGTCATCCTGCGCAACCACGGACTGCTCACCGTCGGTCACTCGGTCGAGGAAGCGGTGTGGTGGTTCGTCACCATGGAGCGCACCTGCCAGGCGCAGCTCATGGCCGAGGCGGCCGGCACGCCGGTGCTGATCGACCACGACATGGCGAAGCTCACGAAGGGCCAGGTCGGCGAGCCCGTCAGCGGCTACGCCAACTTCAGCCCGCTGTACCAGAAGATCACCCTCGAACAACCCGATCTGTTCGACTGACGCCGAAACAGGTCAGGCGCGTGACAGCTCGCGGGCGGTGTCGATCGTGCGGTCGCGCCACCAGGTGAGCTCTTCGCCGGTCTCGTCGTAGGCCTTCTCCCACGCGAGCTGCAGCATGACGCCGACGAGGCACAGTGCGAGCTGACGCTCGAACCAGGATGCCGTGTCGAAGCCGTGACGTTCGAGGGCGGCGCGGTAGGTGTCGACGGTCGCGTCGCGCGCCAGCTCGCGCGGGATGCGCGCCCGGTTGAGCGCGAGTTGGTGGGTGATCTCCGCCAGTGGGGGACCGGCGCCGCTCTGCGACCAGTCGATCATGATCGTGCGGCCGTCGGGACCGGTGCCGAGGTTGCCCAGCTTGGTGTCGCCGTGCAGGAACGACGACGGCGTCTCGGCGAGCGCGTCGAACAGCGGCCACGGTGCGACGCGCAGCGGGCGCAGCGCGGCCGCCAGCTCGGGCGACGCGTCGTCGAGACGCATCCAGCCCTGCGCCGCGATCCGCGGTACGGCTGACGGGTAGCCGAGCGCGCCCTCGCAGGCGAGTGCTTCGCGTCCGAAGAACGAGTACCGGTTCGCGACCGGGAGCAACCCAACGGTGTCCTGCCAGCCCCACGTGGCCGCGTGCAGTTCGGCGAGCCGGTCGACGAACTGCAGGTGTTGCTCGGGGGAGATCGGGACGTCGCCCGGCGGCACCAGCCAGGCGCCGACGTCGCGCAGGAGCACCGCGCCGTGACCGTCCTCCCGTGCCGCCCCCACGGTGGCGTGGTCGATGCCGTCGGGGAGGAGCTCGTAGACGCCCGACTCCCACACGAGGAGCGGGATGCAGCCGATGTCGCCGGTCTGTCGCATGATCCAGTCGTCGCGGGGGTCGAGGTGCTTCAGCAGGTAGCGCTCGCCGTCGATGACGACGCGCTCGAAGCGGGCGCCCGACTTCGAGTCGTCGAACTGCACCGGCGTGCGGCTCGTCGCGCCGGCCACCAGGGCGTCGACCGACGACGCCAGAGCCCAGCTGGTCACTGCGCGCTCCCGCCCGTTCCCACGCAGAACTGCCCGAGGTCGACGATCACCTGCTGCGGTGCTTGACCGCAGCCGGCGTTGCTGCCGCCCTGCGCGACCACCGCCCACGAACCGGCTCCGCCGTGCAGGATCACGGTGAGCCCGTTGAACTGCGCGCCGGGCTTGTTCGTGAGCTGGACCGCGGCCCACGAGGGGTCGGACGCGGCGAGGCGGCACGACGCCAAGTCGGCGTTCGCGGCCGCGCCGGTCACCGCTGCGTCGACGGCCACCTCGATCGGACCAGCGTCGGACCCACACGGTCCCGGTGGCCCGGTGGTGCTGGTCGGAGCGGCCGTGGTCGCGGGCGCGGTCGTCGCAGGCGTGCTGGTGGTCGTCGTGCTCGACGTGGTCGACGTCGACGACGTGGTGGTCGCGGCGCAGCCGTGCCGGTGTCGTCGTCGCGGATCGGCGCGCGCCGCGAACACCGCGGCGACGACGAGCACCGCGGCGACGCCCGCACTGATGATCCACCGACGCGCCATCGGTCCAGTCTCGCGGGCGAGCGGCCCGTGACCGCGGAGCGGTCGGACGAGCCCGGGCTACATTCCGGGCATCACCGACCAACCCGACCTCGCCGCCGACCTCGAACTGGCCCACGCCCTCGCGGACGCGGCCGACGGGATCAGCATGTCCCGGTTCCGGGCCCACGACCTGGTCGTGGAGACCAAGCCCGATCTCACCCCGGTGACCGAGGCCGACCGGGCCGTCGAGGCGCACCTGGTCGCGGAGTTGGCCGACGTGCGGCCCGACGACGCGGTGCTGGGCGAGGAGTTCGGCACCCGCGGCGACGCTGCCCGGCGCTGGATCATCGACCCCATCGACGGCACCAAGGGCTACGCCCGGGGCATCCCGGTGTGGGCAACGCTCGTGGCGCTCGAGGTCGACGGTGACCTGGTGGCCGGCGTGGTCTCGGCTCCGGCGCTCGGCTCGCGCTGGTCGGCCGGGCGCGGCCTCGGCGCGCGGCGCGACGGTGACGCGGTGTCGGTGTCGAAGGTCGCACGTCTCGACGACGCGCATCTCGCCTACGACTCGGTCGACGCGTTCGAGTCGGTCGGCCTCGAGGCCGAGTTCCTTGCCCTGGCTCGACGGTGCTGGCGCGTACGCGGGTTCGGCGACTTCTGGGCGCACATGCTCGTCGCCGATGGCTCGATCGACATCGCGGTCGAGGTCGGCGGGCTGGCGGTGTGGGACATCGCCGCGGTGAAGGTGGTGGTCGACGAGGCGGGCGGACGCTGCACCGACTTGCGCGGCGACGCGCGGATCGACACCGGCGATCTGATCTCGACGAACGGCTTGTTGCACGACGACGTGGTAGCGGCGTTCGCGCGCGACTGAACAGGACGGGAGAGAAGCGCGTGAGCACCGAGGTGACGGTCGGCATCGACATCGGGACGTCGTCGGTCAAGGCGATCGCGGCGGACGGCGACGGCCACGTCGTCGCCCGCGCCCGCGTGCCGCACGCGGTCGTGGTTCCCGCGCCCGAGCGGTTCGAGCACGACGCCACCGCCGCGTGGCACGACGGGCCGCGCCGCGCGCTGGCCGAGCTCGGCGACGTCGACGTGCGGGGCGTGAGCGTGGCCGCGATGGTGCCCTCGCTCACTGCGGTCGACGGGAACGGGGCGCCGCTCGCTCCCGGCCTCCTCTACGGCGACGAGCGCGGCCGCACCGGCGCGGTCGCGGCAGGGCGCCGACGACGCGTCGGGCGGGTTCCTCGGCTACGTGCGTTGGCTGCGCGACGAGGTGCCCGACGCCGACGGCTTCTGGCCCGCGCAGTCCGTCGCCAACCACGCACTGGCGGGCGAGGCGGTGCTCGACACCACGACCGCGTCGCTGGCGCACCCGCTGTTCGACTTCGTGCAGTGGGACCCGGCGGTGTGCGCCGAGCTCGGGATCGACGCCGCCCAGTTGCCGCGCCTCGTGCCCACCGGCTGGGAGGCCGGCCGGATCGACGGCGACGGCCCCGCGCTCGCGTCGGGCTGCATCGACGCGATGGCCGAACAACTGGTCGCGGGCGCCGACCGTCCGGGAGACGTCCTGGTGCTGCTCGGCACCACGCTCATCGTGTGGGTCGTCGCGCACGAGGGCGCCGACGTGCCCGGCTACGTGACGATCCCGCACACGGCGTCGGGCAACTGGCTCGTCGGCGGGCCGAGCAACGCGGGTGGCCTGTTCCGCGACTGGGCGACGCGACTGCTGAGCCCGTCGTCGGATCGGGCGCTCGATCCGGGCGCGGTGCCGGTGTGGGCGCCCTACCCGCGCGGCGAGCGCGTCCCGCTGAACGACCACACGCGACGGGCGTCGTTGCACCATCTGGACCTCACCCACGACGCGGCCGCGATCGTGCGCGCGACCGACGAGGCGTCCGCATTCGTCGTCAAACGCGCAGTCGACGCCGCGGTCGCGCACGCGGGCGTGCAACCGCAGCGGGTCGTCGCCTCGGGAGGCGGCACTCGCGTCGACGCCTGGGTGCGGGCGATCGCCGACGTGACCGACCTGCCGGTCGACTGCGTGGCCGTACCCGAGGGGGCGCGCTCGGCTCGGCGTGGCTGGCGCGCATCGCGGCCGGGCTCGAGGAGCCCGACGCGATGACGGAGGGTCGGCGTTGGGCGAAGGTCGGGCGGCAGGTCGAACCCCGGGCCCCGTGGACCGCGGCCACCGCGTCCCGGTACGAGGAGTTCCTCGCGCTCAGCTGACGATCAGCCCACCGGCGGCAGCACCACCCGCTCGCCCGGGTACACGAGGTTGGGGTCGCCCGAGAGCAGGTGCGCGCGGTTCGCGTCGCACACCCGCACCCAGTAGGGCGCGATCTGGTCGTCGGTGACCTCGGCGCGAGCGCGCGCGGCGCCGGCTGCGACCTGACGCGCCGCCAGCTCCCAGAGGTTGTCGCCCGGTGCGATGACGACCTCGGTGGCGAGTGACGCGGGTGCGGACGCCGGTGGCGCCGCGGGCACCAGCGGCGGACTCGGGAGCACGGTCGTCGGCGGCACCGTGGTGTCGGGCGGGAGCTCCGCGATGCCGCCCGCGCCGCGACCGTCCCGCACGAGGCTGACCGCGGGGGGATCGGTGGCGGCGCGGGCGGCCGCGGGCGCGAGCACCGCGCCGGTCACGACCGTGACCGCGAACGCGGCGTCGACCGCACGACGGACGATCGGCAGCGTGGACCAACCCACCGCACGCACCGCGCTCGGGACCCGGCTTGCGGCCGCCGCGACGTACAGCACGGTGGAGGCGAGCAGCCACACCGCGCCGGCCAGCGCGACCCAGCGCAGGACGGCGACGAGCACGTCGGCGGGCGGTCGTGAGTGCAGCCACGGCCCGACGTGAGCGAGGGGCACCGCGAGCTCCGGGCGGCGTCCCGCGAGGATCAGGGCTGCCACCGCGCCCGCTTCCGCGGTCACGGCGACGATGACACGTGCCGTCCGTTGCAGGG
This sequence comes from uncultured Actinomycetes bacterium, assembly GCA_963841415.1. Taxonomy (GTDB): domain Bacteria; phylum Actinomycetota; class Acidimicrobiia; order IMCC26256; family DASPTH01; genus DASUAS01. Next base: position 680,025 of record CAWJCN010000001.1, read on the forward strand.
TGTTCATGCAGAATGCAGGATATGCCCGATATCGACCATCTCGCAAGGGTGGGAACGAGGTCCGCGTCCGGTCCGGAGAAGGGTGTTATCTTCCGCCCGCACAACAGGGAGAGGGGTAGTCGCATGGTGCTCGCCGACGTCATCAACATCGTCAGCCGGAGTGGTGGAGCGTTCGCGTCCCGGTGGGCGCACGTGATCGTGGGCATCACCTGGATCGGTCTCCTCTACTACTTCAATTTCGTACAGGTGCCCGCCTTCGCGGAGATGGAAGCGGCCGCGCGCAACAACGCGGTGGACAAGCTCGCATCCCGCGCGCTGTGGTGGTTCCGCTGGGCGGCGGCCGCGACGGTCGCGACGGGCATCATGATCCTTTTGTTCCAGGGTGGCGACAACGGCAAGATCCAGCTCACCAACGGGGACTATTGGAAGTCGACCCCGGGCATGAGCATCGCGACGGGCATTCTCCTCGCGCTCACGATGTTCTTGAACGTCTGGCTGGTGATCTGGCCCAAGCAGAAGAAGGTGATCAACAACGCCCGCAACGTGCAGGCCGGGGGCGAGGCCGACCCCGCGGCCGCCGCTGCCGGGCGCAAAGCGGCGCTGGCCTCGCGCATGAACACGATCTTCTCGTTCACCATGCTGATGTTCATGGTGGGCACGTTCCACTTCTTCAGTCTCGGACTTTTCAACCAGAGCCCGAGCGGCGGCGACCGCGCGACCTACTGGATCATCGCCCTCGTCATCTGGCTCGCGCTCGAGCTCAGCGCGCTCGGGGTGATCGGTGGCACGAAGCCCGGGGGCGTGAACTGGATGTTCGACACGCACAAGGCCGCCATCATCACCGGCTTCGTGCTCGTGGCGGTGTACTACGTGCTCTTCTACCTCGTGCTGAAGTCTTAGTAGCCGCTCGCCGGCCGCTCGCTAGCCGACGGCCGCGCCGCCGGGCGCGTCGTGCTCCTCGATCTTCTCGAGCACCGCGCGCTGCAGGTTGCGCTGCTGGGTGTAGTCGGCGATCACGCGCACGTCTCTCGCGAAGCGCTGCATCTCGGCGGTGAAGGTCGCCCGGAAGCGCTCGGCGTGCTCCGCGTCCCAGCAGTGCGTGTCGACGAACGTGAACACCTCGACCAGGCGCCGATGGATCTGGTCGAGCCCGTCGGCGTAGATGCGCGCCACCTCCACCAGCGCCGGGTCGGGGATGGCGAGACGGCCGAGGTCGGCGAAGGCGCGCAGCACGTTGACGTCGTCGGCGTCGTAGGCGGCGCGACCGTGCTCGGCCGGGTCGCGGAGGAGTCCGGCGTCCGTGAGCGCGCGCACGAACCCGGCGTCGACGTCGGCGGCCTCGAGCAGTTCGTCGTGGTCGTAGGTGGACTCCTCCGAACCGACGAGCAGGCCGGCGAGCGAGCCCGGGTCGTCGCGCTCGAGGAGCGCCCGGATGGCGGCCAGGGAGAACCGGCGCGCCTGGAGGGCCCGGATGCGTTCGAGGCGCTCGAGGTGCTCGGGGCCGAAGCGGCGGGTGCGGCCGTTGCGTTCGCCGCTCGGCAGCAGGCCCTCGCGCTGGTAGTAGCGGATGGTGTCGACCGGGACGTCGGCACGTTGGGCCAGCTCGTCGATGCGCCAGTCGCTCACGGAGTTGACCTCAAGGGCGGGGGGATGGTGGTCGACATACCTGCGGGTGCGGGGACGATCCCCGGTGTTTGACAACCTTACTCCGGAGTAGATACTCTGAAGTCAAGACGTCGAGAGTCCTTCCGCCGAACGTGGAGGCGACCAGGACCCTCGGCACAGGACGAGCGCCCGGGCAGCCGGTGAGCGCCGTACCATCGACCCTTGTCCGCCCCCCCTGGACAGGGGTCGATGCGCGTTCGGTGACCGGTGGCGGCAAGGATGATGACGGCCGGACAGCGGCTGGGCTGACGACGGACCGGGAGGACGAAGGCGTTGCAGACCGTGGTGGTGGTGGGGGCCTCGCTGGCGGGGCTACGGGCCACGGAGGCGATGCGCCGCGACGGCTACGTGGGTCGGATCGTCCTGGTGGGAGCCGAGCCGCACCTGCCCTACGACCGCCCACCCCTCTCGAAGCAGCTGCTGGCGGGGGAGTGGGAGCCCCAGGAGCTGGCGCTCCGTCGCGCCTCCTATGACGAGCTCGACCTCGATCTGCGCCTCGGGGTGCGCGCCACCGCGCTCGACGCCGACCGGCACGTCGTCAGGCTCGCGGGCGGTGAGGAGTTGGCGTTCGACGGCGCCCTGATCGCGACCGGCGCCACCCCGCGCACGCTCCCGAACACCCCCGATCTCGACGGCATCTTCGTGTTGCGCACGGTCGACGACGCGCTCGATCTGCGTGTCCGCCTGGCCGATCTCCCGCGCGTGGTGGTTGTGGGCGCGGGGTTCATCGGCTCCGAGGTTGCGGCCACGTGCCGTGGTCGCGGCTTGTCGGTCACCGTGCTCGAGGCGTTGCCCGCGCCGCTCGTGCGTGGCCTCGGTCCGGTGCTCGGCACGGTCTGTGGCGAGCTGCACCGCGACCACGGCGTCGACCTGCGCCTCGGTGTCGGCGTGGCCGCGATCGAAGGCGACGGGAAGGTCGAGCGCGTGCGCCTCGACGACGGCAGCACCGTCGATGCCGACGTGGTCGTCGTCGGTGTGGGCGTGGTCCCCGAGACCGGTTGGCTCGAAGGTTCCGGACTCACGCTCGACAACGGGGTCGTGTGCGACGAGACGCTGCTGGCGGCGCCGGGCATCGTCGCCGCCGGTGACGTGGCGCGCTGGCCGAACCCGATGTTCGACGGCGAGCTCATGCGGCTCGAGCACTGGACGAACGCGGCCGAGCAGGGGGTCGCGGCCGCGCGCCGGCTGCTCGTCCCCGACGGCGGCGTCGCGCAGCCGTACGCGCCGGTGCCGTTCGTGTGGTCAGACCAGTACGACCGCAAGATCCAGACCGTCGGGCATTTCCGCGGTGACGACGACATGGAGGTCGTGCACGGCACGCTCGAGGAGCGCCGCTTCGTCGCCGTGTTCGGCCGCCGCGCACGCCTCGTGGGCGCACTCGGATTTTCCATGCCGGCGAAGGTCATGCAGTATCGGAAGATGATCGAGGAGCGCGCGTCGTTCGCTGACGCGCTGGAACGCGCACGCGCGTCGTGAGGCGCAACGACGCCACGCGCCCGCCGCTGCTGACCCGCCGCTTCGTGGTCGTGGTGGCCTCGGGCATCTTCTACTTCATGGCTCTCGGCTCGCTCCTGCCCGTCGTGCCGCGCTACGTCGACAAGGAGCTCGGCGGCAACGACATCGCCGTCGGCGTTGCGGTGGGTGCGCTCGCGGTGGGCGCGATCCTGCTGCGCCCGCTCGCGGGGCGCATCGGTGACCGGTTCGGGCGCCGCGTGCTCATGGTGGGTGGCGCGGTCATGGTGGCGGTGACGGCCGCGAGCGCGGGCGTCGTGGAGTCACTGGCGTGGATCATCGCCACGCGCTTCTTCATGGGCCTCGGCGAAGCGTGCTTCTTCGTCGGTGGCACCACGATGGCCACCGATCTCGCCCCCGAATCGCGGCGCGGCGAAGCGGTCAGCTACTGGTCGGTGGCGGTGTGGACCGGGCTCGGATTCGGCCCCGTCATGGGTGAAGCGCTGCTCGGCGGCTCGCACTACGACCTGGTGTGGTGGGTGGCGGGCGCGTTCGCGCTCGTCGCCGCGTTGATCGCGCTGACCACCACCGAGACGCGCGTCGTGCACGAGAACGCCGAACGCGGGAAGTTGATCGCGCCGGCGGCCGTGCGACCGGGCATCATCCTCGCCTGCACGCTCATCGGCATCACCGGGTTCAGCATCTTCCTCCCGCTGTACGGACCCGAGGTCGGGGTCGACGACGTCGGCCTCGTCTTCCTCATGTACGGCGTCGTCGTGCTCGCCGTGCGCATCCTCGGCGCGCGCCTGCCTGACCGGCTCGGGCCCGTCGTGGCCGGCAGCATCGCCATCGGTTCGACCGCGATGGGGCTGGCGATCGGCGCGCTGTGGCACTCGACGGCCGGGGTGTTCGTGGCCGCGTTCGTGATCGCGGTGGGGTCGTCGTTCCTCTATCCGGCTGCGCTCCTGTTGACGCTGCGCGGGGTGCCGGAGCACCAGCGCGCGTCGGTGGTCGGCACGTTGAGCGCGTTCTTCGACTTCGCGAGCGGTTCCTCGGGGATCATCCTCGGTGTCATCGCCGCGATCTCGAGCTACCAGGGCGCGTTCGGGGTGTCCGCCGGGCTTGCCCTGCTCGCCTTCGTCTTGCTGCGGTCCGGATTCGCCGGTCACACCGAGGGCGTCGTACCCACGGTGGCCGAGGTCGCGCCGGCGACGGCGGAGCCCACCACCCTCCCGTGACCGCGCTGCTCGTCACCAACGACTTCCCGCCGAAGATCGGTGGGATCCAGTCCTACCTCCACGAGATGTGGCGACGTCTGCCCGTGGAACACGCGACCGTCTTCACGACGCGCCACGACGGTGACGCGGTGTGGGACGCGCAGCAGCCGTTCCGCGTCGTGCGTGCGCGCGAGCGACAGTTCTTTCCGACGCGTTCCCTCGCGACGCGCATCGACGACCTGGCGTGTGAGCTCGGTGCGTCCGTCGTCCTGCTCGACCCGTGGTTGCCCCTCGGGCAGCTCGGCCCGCGCCTCACCGCTGCGCCGTACGTGGTCGTGGTGCACGGCGCCGAGGTGACGGTGCCGGGACGATTCCCGGGTACGCGGCAACTGGGTGGTCGCGTGCTGCGGGGCGCAGCGGGCATCGTCGCCGCGGGGACGTACCCCGCACGCGAGGCCGAGCGGGCGGCCGGGCAGCAGCTCCGCGGCATCGTCGTGCCGCCGGGCGTCGACACCGACCGGTTCCGTCCGCTCGCGGCGGACGCGCGGCGCCTGGCAAGGTGCGAGTTCGGCCTCGATCCTGACCGGCCGCTCATCCTCGGTGTGAGCCGCCTCGTGCCCCGCAAGGGGTTCGACGTGCTCATCGACGCGGTCGCCGGCCTGCCCGAGGTGCAGCTCGCGATCGCGGGCGCAGGACGCGACCGGCACCGGCTGGGGTGGCGGTCGGAGCGGCGTGATGTCGCGAGCCGAGTGCGCTTCCTCGGGCGAGTGCCCGACGACGCCTCGTTCGCGCGCCTCTACGCGTGCGCCGACGTGTTCGCGATGCCGTGCCGTGACCGCTGGGGCGGGCTCGAGGCCGAAGGCTTCGGGATCGTGTTCCTCGAGGCGGCGGCGGCGGGCGTGCCGTCGGTCGCCGGTCGCAGCGGCGGCTCGCACGAGGCGGTGGTCGACGGCGAGACCGGGCTCGTGGTCGACGGGCGCGTGCTCGACGTCCGTGGTGCCCTGGCAGCGCTGCTCGCCGACGCCACCCTCCGTGCCCGCATGGGCGCCGCGGCCCGGGCTCGGGCGGTTGCCGACTTCTCCTACGACGGGCTCGCGGCGCGGCTCGCGCCGATCGTCGCCGGCGATCTCGCCGGCCTCGGGCCACTCCGGTGAGCGCCGGTACGCTCGACGCCGTGACGGAGACGCAGCCGAGGCGTGCTCGGATGAGCGGGACGACGAAGCGGAGTCGACCGTAGCGGTGGAGATGGAGATCGACGTCGCGCAGCTCGCGCGCCAGGGTCGCGGCATCGTCGCCACCGGTTGGATCGCGAACCTGTTGTTCGCGGTGACGGCGATACCGGTCGCACTGGGTGTCGACGACCTGCTCGGCGTGGCGATCGGCGTGGCGTTGCTGCTCTTCGCCGTCTCGGTGGGCGTGTTCGTCTACGCGTTCGCGGTCGGCCTGGCGCGCAGCGCGCGCGGTGACAACGTCGCGGTGGCCAACCTGTTCTTCCTGCAGGGCTCCGCGCCCAAGCCGGTGAAGCGCACCTTCCTCCTGATGTTCCTCGCCTGCCTCGCCATCAGCGCCGGGACCGCGGCCTGGGAGCCGTTCGGCGTGTTGGTGCCGATGCTGCCGGTGGGTCTCGCCGGGATGTGGGCGGCACGCTACGGCGTGTTCCCGCCCCGGCCGGTGGCGCAGCCGCGCCGACCTGCCTGACCACCGGCACTGCGCACCATGGCCGACGCCGCCCACGAGCAGATCGACGTCGCGGCCTCGCCGGCCCGGTGCTTCGCGGTCACCACCGCGTTCGAGGACTACCCCGCGTGGACGAGTGACGTGAAGCGCGTCTCGGTGCTCGAACGTGATGCCGCGGGCCGCGGCACGCGCGTCGAGTTCCACATCGCCGGGCTCGGCCGCCAGGTCCGCTACGTGCTCGACTACGACTTCACCGACGCGCCGGATGCGTTCGCGTGGTCGCTGGTCGAGGGCGATCTGCTGCGCGCGCTCGACGGCCGCTACGCGTTCTCGGCGGTGGGTGACGGGACGCGGATCGACTACTCGCTGCGGGTCGATCTCGCGGTGCCGATGCCGGGGTTCGTGAAGCGCAAGGCGTCGGGCATGATCATGGAGAACGCGTTGCGCGACCTCGAGCGGGCGGTGGAGCAGGACATGAGCAGCGACGAACCCACGAGCAACCCCGAATCCCCGCCGCCCGCTGAGGCGGCCGGGCTCGCGGCCGACACCCCGGTGTCACCGCACCCCGACGCGGTGCCGTTCGAGGACGCGGGGACAGAACCACGCCCGCTCCCTCCACCGTCGGTCGTCGAGAGCGTGATCACCGAGCTCCTGGGCGCGGTTCCCGAGGTGCGCGACCACGTCCTCGAGGCCGCGGATGCGCTGCTCGACGCGGCAAAGGCGCTGATCGACGCGGCTGACCGCGTCGTGCGTCAGCAACGCGGCGAGGAGTGAGAGGTGGGCGACACCGCGACGTTCGGCGTCGACCTGGGCGGCACCAACCTGCGTGTGGCACTCGTCGACCCCGACGGGAACGTCGTCGACGAGCGGCGCGTCGACACACCGCCCACGCTCGACGAGATCGTCGACCGCATCACCGGCGCGGTGCGCGCCTTCGCGCCGCTACGACCCGAGGCACGCGCCCTCGGCGTCGGTGCCGCGGGCATGGTCGATCACGAGGGCACGATCCACTACTCGCCCAACGTGCCCGCCTTCCTCCATGCGCCGGTGCAGGCGCGCCTCGAGGACGCGGTCGGTCTGCCGACGGTCGTCGACAACGACGCCAACGTCGCGGTCGTGGCCGAGCTCGTCCACGGCGCGGCCCGCGGCTGCACCGAGGTGCTGCTGATCACGCTGGGCACGGGCGTCGGGGGCGGCGTCGTCACCCGCGGCGAGGTCCTGCGCGGCGCGCACGGGTTCGGCACCGAAGTCGGTCACTTCCAGGTCGATCCGCACGGCCCGCGGTGCGCCTGCGGGCAGCGGGGTCACTGGGAGGCGCTGGCGTCCGGCACGGCGCTCGGTGCCCTCGGCCGCGAGTGGGCGGCGGCGGGTGCGGCGCCGTCAGTGCTCGCCCACGTCGGCGGTGTCCTCGACGACATCACCGGCGTGCTCGTCGGCGACGTCGCCCAGGCGGGCGCGGAAGACGCGGTGGCGATCGTCGAGGAGTACGCGCGGCAGGTGGCGATCGGCCTGGTCGGGTTGGTCAACATCTTCGATCCCGAGCGAGTCGTCGTCTCCGGTGGCCTCGTGGAGTTGGGCGAGGTGTTGCTCGGGCCGATGCGGGACGCGTTCGACGGCCGCATCGAAGGCGCCGCCCACCGGCCGACGGTGCCGATCGTGCCTGCCGAGCTCGGCGGCCAAGCCGGTGTCGTCGGTGCCGCGGTGCTGGCACGGGAGCTGGGGTGACGGTCAGGGTCGGCATCACGCTGCCCTCGTTCCGACGCGACGCCAGACCCGCGCTGGCGGTCACGGCGGCCGCGGAAGCGAGCGGTCTTCACGGCGTGTTCGCCTACGACCACTTGTTCCGGCGCGACGCGACGGGCAACCGACGGCCCGCGCTCGAGATGTTCGCGTTGATGGGCGCGGTCGCGGGCGCGACCTCGCGCATCGTCGTCGGATCGCTCGTCGCGCGCGCGACGCTGCGCCCGCCGGCGACCCTCGCCAACGGCTTCGACACCCTGGCGCGCATCCTCGGTCCTGAACGTCTGCTGGTCGCGATCGGTGCCGGCGACGATGAGAGTCGCGAGGAGAACGAGACGTTCGGACTCGACTTCGGCACCGTCGCCGAGCGCGTCGCCGCGTTGCGCGACGCGGTCGACGCGACGCGCGACCGCGGGTACCCGGTGTGGGTCGGCGGGAGCGATCCCGCGGTGCGCGAGGTGGCCGCTGCGCATGCCGACGGGTGGAACCGGTGGGGGAGCGGGCTCGGCCGCTTCGGCGAGCAGGCGGCGAACATCGTGGTCGCCGCGGCGCGCTCGCCGTTCACCGTGTCGTGGGGTGGGTTGGTCGTGCTCGCCGCCGACGACGAGGCCGCGGCGACCAAGGCGGCGGGCCTGGGCGCCGGCGACCACGTCATCGTGGGTGGTCCCGATCGGGTGGCGGCTGTTCTGCGCGCGTACGCGGAGGCGGGTGCCGAGTGGCTGATGATCGGCCCCGTCGATTCGTCCGACCCCGAGAACGCACGGATCCTCGGCGAGGAGATTCTGCCCCGGCTCCGGTAGGAGATGCAGCGCAGCCGTGGCCGGAGGCCGGGACGGTGCAGCGGAATCGACCAGTCGAGGTCGAGGCGCTTGGCTACCCTCAGAGAGATGGAATTTCGCCGGATCAACGCGCTGCCGCCGTACGTCTTCGGGATCATGGACGCCCTGAAGATCGAGGCCCGGCGAGCCGGCGAGGACGTCGTCGACCTCGGCTTCGGCAACCCCGACGTACCGTCGCCCGACGTCGCCGTCGAGAAGCTCGCCGAGGCCGTTCGCAACCCTCGCAACCACCGCTACTCGGCCAGCAAGGGCATCCCGAAGCTGCGGATGGCCGTCGCCGATCTCTACCAGCGCAAGTTCGGCGTGGAGCTCGACCCCGACACGCAGGTCTGCAGCACGATCGGCGCCAAGGAGGGCTTCTCGCACCTCATGTGGGTGTTGCTCGGTCCGGGTGACGCCGCGCTGGTGCCGAGCCCGTCGTATCCGATCCACATCTGGGGCCCGATCCTCGCCGGCGCCGAGGTGCGCCACGTGCGGCTCGGGCCCGAGCAGAACTTCTTCGACAACCTGCTCGAAGCGTGGGAGGACTCGTGGCCGCGACCGCGCGTCATCGTGCTGTCGTTCCCGCACAACCCCACCACCGCGTGCGTCGACCTCGAGTTCATGCAGCGCATGGTCGAGTTCGCGCGTGAGCACGAGGTGTTGCTCGTGCACGACTTCGCCTATGCCGATCTCGGCTTCGACGGCTACGACCCGCCGTCGATCCTGCAGGTGCCGGGAGCGACCGACGTCGCCGTCGAGCTCTACACGATGACCAAGTCGTTCTCGATGGCGGGATGGCGAGTCGGGTTCCTGCTCGGCAACGCCGACGTCGTCGCCGCGCTCGCGAAGTTGAAGAGCTACCTCGACTACGGCACCTTCCAGCCCATCCAGATCGCGGCGACGGTCACGATGAACGACGCGCCCGACTATCCGAAGGAAGCCAACGCGATCTACCGCGGCCGGCGCAACGCGCTGATCGACGGCCTCAGTCGCGTCGGGTGGGAGATCGAGCGGCCGCAGGGCACGATGTTCGTGTGGGCGCCGATCCCCGCGCCCTACGAGGAGCTCGGCAGCCTCGAGTTCGCCAAGCTGCTCGTGCGGGAGGCCAAGGTGGCGGTGTCACCCGGCGTGGGCTTCGGTCCGGGCGGCGAAGGCTTCGTGCGCTTCGCGCTGGTCGAGAACGAGCACCGCATCAACCAGGCCGTCCGCGGCATCAAGCGCGCCCTCACGAAGCTCGGCTGACCACCCTCCCACTCGAAAAAGGTAGCGATCTGTTCCATTTCTGAAACGAATCGCTACCTTTCTACGTCTGAAGTGACTCGGGGTCGATCCAGGCGCGGGTGCGGTCGACGGCTCGGTGCCACTCGGCGCGTCGTTGCTCGACGCGGGCGAGCGGTCGGGGCAGGAACGCTGCCTCCTCCCGCCACGCCGCGGCCGCCTCCGCGGGCGACGGCCACACGCTCTCGGCGATGCCCGCGAGGTAGGCGGCGCCCAACACGGTGGTCTCGGCGTTGGCCGGACGGCGGACGGTCACGCCGAGCACGTCGGCCTGGAACTGGCAGAGCACGTCCATCGCGCTCGCGCCACCGTCGACGCGCAGCTCGGTGATCGGGATGCCGGCCGCCGCGGTGATCGCATCGACGACGTCGGCGGTCTGCCAGGCCATCGCCTCGACCACCGCGCGCACCAGGTGCGCGCGGGTCGTGCCGCGCGTGATGCCGAAGACGGCGCCCCGCGCGTACGGGTCGAACCACGGCGACCCCAGGCCGGTGAACGCGGGGACGAACACGACGCCGGAGGTGTCGTCGATGCTGGCCGCGAGCGGTCCCGCCTCGGACGACGCATCGATGAGGCCGAGACCGTCGCGCAACCACTGCACCGCGGCGCCGGTGACGAAGATCGAGCCCTCCATCGCGTAGGTGAGGGTGTCGCCGAGCTGCCACGCGACCGTCGTGAGCAGGCCATCGACGGGCGGCGGGCGCGATTCGCCCAGGTTCACGAGCACGAACGAACCGGTGCCGTAGGTGTTCTTGGTCATGCCCGGCGCGAAGCACGCCTGGCCGAACAGCGCCGCTTGTTGGTCGCCGGCGATGCCCGCCACCGGCACCGCGAGCCCCGCGGCGCGCGCGGGATCGGTGATGCCGAAGCGCCCGCTACTCGGACGGACCGTCGGGAGGCACGAGCGCGGCACCCCGAAGAGGTCGAGCAGCTCGTCGGACCAGTCGGCGGCGTCCATGTCGTAGAGCATCGTGCGGCTGGCGTTCGACGGTTCGGTCGCGTGCTCGCCGGTGAGGTTCCACAGCACCCAGGAGTCGACGGTGCCGAACGCGAGCTTGCCGTCGGCCGTGATCCCGCCCTCGCGGAGCAGCCACTCGAGCTTGGTGGCGGAGAAGTACGGGTCGATCACCAGGCCGGTGCGCGCCCGGACCATCGGCTCCACGCCTGCCGCGCGCAGCTCGGCGCAGCGACCCGCGGTCCGGCGGTCCTGCCAGACGATCGCACGGTGACGCGGACGCCCGGTCGTGCGGTCCCACACGACGACGGTCTCACGTTGGTTGGTGATGCCAATGCCGGCGACGGTGTCGCCGTCCAGTGCCGCCACGATCTCGCCGAGCGTGTCCTGCACCGCTCCCCAGATGTCGCCGGCGTCGTGCTCGACCCAGCCGGGGCGCGGGAAGTGCTGTGGGAACTCGCGGTAGGCGAAGCCGCGGTTCGCGCCGTCGGCGCCGACCGCCACCGTCCGCACCCCTGTCGTGCCGGCGTCGATCGCGAGGACGACGTCGGCCACGTCAGCGCAACGCGTCGGCGAACGCGCGCCCGGACGCGTGGCGCTGCAGGCGGAACTCGAAGACGTGCGTGCGCGACGACGTGTCCGTCGCGAGCACTTGCAGCAGGATGCCGTTGCGCACTTCGCTGAGCTCGAGGTCTTCGGCCGCGGTGTCGAGCACGACGTCGCCGCGCCGCGTGGTCACGACGACGCGTCCGTCGTTGACCGCGACCTGTCGGAAATGACGGCCCCGGAACAGGCGCGACGCGCCCGGCGCCACGCTCGTGTACCACACGCCACTGGGCCGCATGCTTGGACGCTACTTCTGATGCGTCACACTGGTGGCCATGCGTATCGGGATGTTGACCGGCGGGGGCGACTGTCCGGGGCTCAACGCGGTGATCCGCGCCGTCGTGCGCAAGGGCGAGAGCGTGCACGGCGACCAGCTCGTGGGGTTCCGCCACGGCTGGCGCGGCGCGGTCGAGGATGAGACGGTCGAGCTCACCATCGGCGGCACTCGCGGTCTGATCCACCGCGGCGGGACGATCCTCGGAACGTCGCGCACGAACCCGTTCCAGTCCGACGACGGCGCGGCTCGCGTGCTCGACACGCTCGCCCGCGAACGCATCGACGCCCTCATCGCCATCGGTGGTGAGGACACCCTCGGCGTGGCCGGCCGCCTGGCCGACGAGTCGGGCGTCGCCGTGGTGGGTGTGCCGAAGACCATCGACAACGACCTCGCCGCCACCGACTACACGTTCGGCTTCCAGACCGCGGTCCAGATCGCCACCGACGCCATCGACCGCCTGCACACCACCGCCGAGAGTCACGACCGGGTCATGGTGGTGGAGGTGATGGGTCGGCATGCGGGCTGGATCGCGGTCCACTCCGGGATCGCCGGCGGGGCTGACGTCGTGCTCGTCCCCGAGGTGCCCTTCGACATCGACGAGGTGTGCGCTCGCATCGAGCACCGGCACCGCCACGGCGCCAACTTCTCGATCGTGGTCGTGGCCGAGGGTGCCGTGCCGCGCGAAGGCACGCTGACGCTGCAGAGCGGCGAGGCGGACGAGTTCGGTCACGTGCGTCTCGGTGGCATCAGCAACGTGGTGCAGGAGGCGATCGAACGCCGTACCGGGTTCGAGACCCGGGTGACGATCCTCGGCCACGTCCTACGGGGGGGCACGCCCACCGCGTACGACCGCATCCTCGCCACCCGCTTCGGCATCGCCGCCGTCGACGCGGTGCACGACGGCGCGTTCGGCACCATGGTCGCGCTGCGCGGTCAACACATCGAACGCGTGCCCATCGCCAACGCCGTCCGCGAGCTCAAGACGGTCGACGCCGAACTGCTCGACGTCGCCGCGGTGTTCTTCGGATGAGCGAAGTGAACGGACCAGCATGAGCGCGCTCGACGATCTCGTCGGATTGCTCGACCTCGAGTCGCTCGAGGTCAACCTCTTCCGCGGCGAGAGCCTCGATCGAGAACGGCCCCGTCTCTACGGCGGCGAGGTGCTGGCGCAGTCGCTGGTGGCCGCCGGGCGCACCGTCGACACCGAGCGACGCCTCCACTCCATGCACGCGTACTTCCTCAAGCTCGGTGACCCGAAGACGCCGGTCGTGTACGAGGTCGACCGCATCCGCGACGGCGGCAGCTTCACGACGCGCCGCGTCGTCGCCATCCAGCACGGCACCGCCATCTTCAACCTGGCGGCGTCCTTCCAGGTCGACGAGCCGGGGCCCGACCACCACGACGCCATGCCGGACGAGCCGGCGGCCGACACGCTCTCGTCGGACTGGCCGTTGCCCGGTGAAGGGGAGTCGGCGCCGATCGACCGCCAGGGCGCACCGCACGTCGTCGATGCGTTCGACATCCGTCACGTCGGCGAGTTCACGCCGCCCGGTGGCAACCACGGTGACGCGCGTGAGCCCGACCAGGACACGTGGTTCCGCACCCGGGGAACGTTGCCCGACGATCCGTTCCTCCACGCGTGCATCGTGGCGTACGCGTCCGACCTCACGCTGCTCGGCACCGCGCTGCTCCCGCATCCGATGGAGCACGACCACCCCGGCTACATGGTCGCGAGCCTCGACCACGTGATGTGGTTCCACCGTCTCCTCCGCGCCGACGACTGGCTGCTGTACCACACGCACAGCCCGTCGGCCGCGGCCGGGCGCGGCTTCGCGACCGGTCAGGTGTTCTGCGCGGACGGCACGCTCGCGGTGAGCGTCGCGCAGGAAGGGCTCGTGCGACCGGTCCGACCCTCTCGATGAGGAGCGGGTAGTGAACGTCGACCTGCGCTCCGACACCGTCACGACGCCCACGCCCGAGATGCGCCGGGCGATGGCCGAGGCCGACGTCGGTGACGACGCCTACGGCGAGGACCCGACCGTGCGCCGCCTGGAGTCGCTCGCCGCTGCGTTGCTCGGCAAGGAGGCTGCGCTCTACGTCCCCTCGGGCACCATGGCCAACCAGATCGCGCTGCGCACGCTCGGGCACCCCCGGGACCGAGGTGCTCTGCGGCGAGCGGGCGCACGTGTACCGCCACGAGCGTGCCGCATCGGCGGTGAACGCGGGTGTGCAGCTGCGACCACTGCCGGACGGTGACGGACGGTTGCATGCGCGCGACGTCGAGCGCGCGGTCGCGTCGGTCGTCCACCATCTGCCGAGCATCAGTGCGCTGTTCCTCGAGAACACGTGCATGCCGGCGAGCGGTCGGCCGGCCGACGCCGACGAGATGGGTGCGGTCGTCGCCGCCGCGCACGCGCATGGCCTCGCGGTGCACTGCGACGGAGCCCGCATCTGGAACGCGGCGGTGGCCTTGCGCGTGCCCCCGTCGGAGCTGGTGGCGGGATGCGACACGGTGATGTTCTGCCTGTCGAAGGGTCTCGGTGCGCCGGTGGGGTCGGTGGTGTGCGGCGATCGCGTCCGCATCGACGAAGCCCGCACTCACCGTGCACGGTTGGGCGGGCAGATGCGCCAGGCCGGGGTGATCGCGGCCGCGGGCATCGTGGCGCTGGAGACCATGGTCGAGCGTCTCGCCGACGACCACGCGCGCGCTCGCCGGCTGGCCGATGCCCTGGCCGAGGTGTTCCCGGGGAGTGTCGATCCCGCGATGGTGACGACCAACATCGTGTGCGCGGCGTCCGGGGCGCTGCCGGTCGACCTGCTCGACGCCCTCGCCGCCGACGGCGTGCTGGCCGGCACCGTCGACCTCGACACCGTCCGCTTCGTCACCCACAAAGATGTCGACGACGCCGCGATCGATCATGCGATCGACGTGCTGCGCGGAATCGGACACCGTCCTGACCGTCGCGTCTGACCACTACATTTCGACGATGGCCGCGTCCGACGACCTCCCCGCCCGCGCGCTGGCTGTGTACGCCCACCCCGACGACCCCGAGATCTCGGCCGGCGGCACGCTGGCTTGCTGGGCCGAGTCCGGCACCGAGGTCCACGTGCTCGTCACCACCCGCGGCGACAAGGGCACCCAGGATCCCGACGCCGACCTCGAGGCGCTCGCCGCGCTCCGCGTGGCCGAGACCGCGGCGGCGGCGGAGCTGCTCGGCTTCGCCGGCACCCGCCATCTCGGCCATCCCGACGGCGAGCTGGAGGACGACCAGGCGCTGCGGGCGTCGATCGTGCGGGTCATCCGCGAGGTTCGACCCGACGTCGTGCTCTGTCCCGACCCCACCGCGGTGTTCTTCGGCGACGGCTACTACAACCACCGCGACCACCGCATCACCGGCTGGGCGACGCTCGACGCCGTTGCGCCCGCGGCGGGCAACCCGCACTACTTCCCCGAGCACATCGCCGAGGGACTGTCGGTGCACCAGGTGCGCGCGGTCTATCTCTCGGGCACGTTGGAGCCCAACACCTGGGTCGACATCTCCGACACGCTCGAGCGCAAGATCGACGCGCTCTTCTGCCACGCCAGTCAGCTCCCCGACACCGGCGAGTGGTTCCGCGACTTCCTGCGCGAGCGCGCCGAGGAAGCCGGCGCGGCCGCGGGCGTCAAGTACGCCGAACCGTTCCGCGCCCTCACTTTCGGCACCTGACCCCCACCCTTCCCGTTCCTGCGTCGAAGTTGCGCCACGACGCGGCACGACGCGGCAACTTTGACGCAGGTTGGTGAAAGAGGGCTCAGGACGGGGGGTTCTGGCGGCGCCACTCGGCCATGGCGCGCAGCACGAGGACGGCGACGATGCCAACGCCGCCGGCGCCGATGAGCGCGCCGACGAACGTGCCGACGAGGCGCGAGAGGTCGGACGGCGAGCTCACGTCGGCGATGCCGTAGCCGATGATGCCGCCGAGGATCCCGGCCAAGACCACGCCGCCGAAGGCGAGGAGGAACGCCCACCGCGACGGCAGCATCGGCGGCGTGGTGTCGTCGGCAGGCGGCGGTCCGAGCGGCCCTCCCCCTGCCGGTTCAGGTGCCTCGGCCATCGGCCGATGGTATTGCCATGCAGGAGCTCGCCACGACCTGGCCGATAGGCTCGCCGGCGATGCGCGTCCTCGTGATGCTGCCGACCTACAACGAGATCGAGAACATCCAGGACGTCCTCGAACGTGCACGGGCCGCACTGCCGGAGGCCGACATGCTCGTCATCGACGACGGCAGTCCGGACGGCACCGCCGACCAGGCGGAGAAGCTCGGCGCGGTCGTCGGCGGTGTCGACGTGCTGCGTCGCGCACAGAAGTCCGGGCTCGGTTCCGCGTACCGGGCCGGATTCCGCGTGGGCCTCGCGCGCGGCTACGACGTCATGATCGAGATGGACGCCGACCTCTCGCACGACCCCGCCGTGCTCCCCGAGCTCGTCGCCGCCGTCGAGCAGGGGGCCGATCTCGCCATCGGATCGCGCTACGTGCCCGGCGGCTCGATCCCCGACTGGAAGTGGTTGCGGCGCGCCATCTCACGGGGCGGCGGCCTTTACGCGCGCACCATGTTGGGCCTGTCCGTGCACGACGCCACCGCCGGGTTTCGCGCCTACCACCGCGACAACCTGTCGCGCATCGACCTCGACCGCGTTCGGGCCGACGGCTACGGCTTCCAGGTGGAGATGACCTACCTCACCGAGCGCAACCACGGGCGCGTCGTCGAGGTCCCGATCACCTTCCGCGACCGGAGCCTGGGCCGCTCGAAGATGTCGAGCCGGATCGTGGTGGAAGCGTTCCTGCTGGTGACCTGGTGGGGTCTGCGGGACCGGCTGTCTACAGCAAGGCGTCGGAAGGTGCTCCGCGCGCGACACTGACGGCATGGCCCTCTCGGAGTTCACCGTCGCCGGTGCGCTCCTGGAGTCGTCCGAGGGTCTCCTGCTCGTCCGCAACCAACGTCGTGGGGGTGCGACCGACTGGAGCACGCCCGGCGGCGTGATCGACGCCACCGACGCGACGCTGCGCGCCGGTCTCGCCCGTGAGGTGGAGGAGGAGACGGGGCTGCGCGTGACGGCGTGGGAGGGTCCGCTGTACGAAGTGCGGGCGACCGCGGTCGAGATGGGTTGGGTCATGCGATGCGAAGTGCATCGCGCGCTGGAGTTCGAGGGCGACCTCGTCGTCGACGATCCCGACGGCATCGTGGTCGAGGCCACGTTCGCGGCCGCCGACGCGTGCACGGAGTTCCTCGCCCTCTGCGCGCCCTGGGTGCGCGAACCGTTGGCCGACTGGATCGACCAGCGTTGGGGGCCCGACGACGCGCGCGCGTACGCGTACGACGTGTTCGGCGAGTCGCGCGATGACCTCCGGGTGGTCCGCGCCTGAGGGCCGAGGCCAGCATCCTCCACGTCGACCTCGACGCGTTCTATGCGTCGGTGGAGCGACACGACGACCCCGCGCTCGCCGGACGACCGGTGATCGTGGGCGGCCTCGGTCCCCGGGGCGTGGTGGCGGCCGCGAGCTACGAGGCCCGCACTTTCGGCGTCTACTCGGCGACGCCGATGATCCGCGCCCGCCGTGCCTGCCCCGACGGTGTGTTCCTCGCGCCCCGCTTCGAGCGCTACCGCGACGTCAGCACCGAGATCATGGCGATCCTCCGCTCCTACACGCCGCTCGTCGAGCCCATCGCGCTCGACGAGGCGTTCCTCGACGTCGAGGGCGCGCTCCGGCTGCACGGCACCGGTCCCGGGATCGCGGCTGCGATCCGCGCTCGGGTGCGCGACGAGACCGGCCTCACCGCGTCGGTGGGGGTGGCGACCACCAAGCTGCTGGCGAAGCTGGCCAGCGACCTCTCGAAGCCCGATGGCCTGTTGGTCGTCGAACCCGGCACCGAGCTCGACGTCCTCCATCCCCTCGGCGTGCGGCGCCTGTGGGGCGTCGGACCCGCCACCGAGCGCAAGCTCACCGATCTGGGCGTCCGCACCGTCGGCGAGCTCGCGGCCCTCCCGGAGGAGACGCTGGTGCACGCCCTCGGCCGCGCCGCGGGGCAACACCTCCATGAACTGGCGTGGAACCGTGACGAGCGGCCGGTCGTCGCCGACCAGGAGGTGAAGTCGATCGGTCACGAGGAGACGTTTCCGAGCGACCTCCACGACCACGTCGCGCTCGAGCACAAGCTCGTCGGGCTGGCCGACGGTGTGGCGTCGCGCCTTCGCGCCGCGCACGTCGCCGCCCGCACCGTCCAGCTCAAGGTGCGCTTCGGCGACTTCACGACCGTCACCCGCTCGCGCACCCTGCCCGAGCCCACCGACCTCGCGGCCGACGTCCTCCGCATCGGCCGGGAGCTGCTCCGCACCCTGGACGTCGGGCCCGGCGTCCGCCTGCTCGGCGTCTCGGGTCAGCAACTGGTCCGCCGGACGGTCGTGGCCGGCGACCAGGGCACGCTCTTCGCCGGTCCCGACGACGACCCTGACCCGGGTCCCGACGCTGCGCCGGGTCCCGACGACCGCCAGGCGGCCCTCGAGCGCTCCGTCGACGAGGTGCGGGCCCGATTCGGCCGTGGTGCGGTGGGGCAGGGTACGGCGCGTAGCCTTCCGGAGGAAGGTTCCGGTCGCCCAGCGCGTTGAGGGGATCGGGACCGTGCGCGAGAATGGAACGGCACCAGGACGGGCCCCGCAGCTCCGGAGCCCTGGAACGGAATGGGAGCGATGCCGCTTTCCGAGGACGAACAGCGGATCCTGAGGGAGATCGAGGAGAACCTGTCGGCCACCGACCCCAAGTTGGTGCAGCAGGTCTCCGACACGACGCTCTACCGTCACTCCGCACGCGTCATCAAGTGGGCGGTGGTGGGGTTCATCGCCGGCCTGCTCCTGATGGTGTTCACGTTCACCACCACGCTGATCCTCGGCGTGGTCGGGTTCCTCGTGATGCTCGGCTGCGCGCTCGCCATCGAGCACAACGTGCGCAAGCTCGGGCGCGCGGGCATGGAGAGCCTCACCGGATCGATGCGCAGCGGCGCGCTGAAGAACATGCTCGGCAACGCCGGCAGCCGGTGGCGCGAGCGATTCAACCGCGAAGATCCGCCGTCCTGAGCGACGCGACAGTGGGCTACAGCGCGATCCAGGCGGCCCGCCTCTCCGGCTGCAGCACCGCGCAGCTCGACGCGTGGCGGCGGATCGGGCTGGTGGTGCCCGACGACGCTGACCCCGCCGGCCCCTATTCGTTCCGCGACCTGGTGGCCCTCCGGATGGTGAGCTCGCTGCTCGAGGCCGGGTTGTCGATGCCCCGCATCAAGCGTGCGGTCGCGGAGCTCGTCCGCACCGGTGACGACATCACCGGACTCCGGCTGGTGACCGACGGCGACTCGGTGTGGGCCTGCCACGACGACGGCCAGATCCTCGACGCGCTTTCACACGGCCAGCTCGCCCTGTTCGTGTCGGTCGACCGCTTCGCCGACGCGGTCGAGGCGGAGGTGCGCGACTTCGACGCCGACCGCCGCGCGTTCGTCGCCGAGCTCCAGGCGCGCGACGGCCACCCCAGCCAGGCCTGACGCCGGTCTCAGCGAGGGTCCGCACGCCCGGGCGACGATCCGGCTCTGCGGGGCCACTGCCTCCTACCAGACGGAGCGAGCGGACGCGAGCGACGGGGATGTGTCAGCGGCGCACGAGCGTCGACGCGTCGAGTCGACGACGCCACCGGCGTGACCACGAAACGCCGCCGTCGAGCGCGCGCTCGAGATCGTCGAATGACGACCACGCCGACTGCGCGTCGTCGGCGCCGACCTCACCGTCGCCGTAGCGCGCCGCGCCGTAGGTGCGCGCGAGCGCGCGCATGGGTTGCGCGGTGGCCGCGCTCGTGCCCGCGGGCACGCTCGCGGCGAGGTCGAGCGGAGTCTGCGCGGCGCGCGGGACGACATCGGCCTCGTGGAGGCGGTCGAGGGCTTCCTGCCACGCGCCGGTCACTGCGACTGCGGGGTCGGCAGCGCGACGTCGCCGCGCGCGCCGTCGGTGCTTGAGCACGAGCACCGCGCCCACGTAGCCGCCGATCGCGAGCAGCAGCACTGCCAGCACGACGAGCACCGGCAACCACGCGCCCGTGCTCGACGACGTCGTGGCCGCCGGCGCCAGCGTCGCGGCAGGCGGCGCGGTGGGCGGGCCGGCCGCAGGCCCGGTGCCCGAGGGCGTGGTCTGACTCGGGGTGGTCGGCGTGGTGGTCTGGGGCGGGAGCGTGGGCACGGTGGTGCTCCCCGCACCGGTGTCGTTCGGGAGGTTGCTGCCGCCGGTCGGGGTGCTCCGGCTGCTCGGCGTGGGGTCGAACAGGTGGGTCCAGCCCAGGCCGTTCAGGTAGATCTCCGGCCACGCGTGCGCGTCGTGGCTGGTCACGTGGTACTCGCCATTGACCAGCTTCCCGGGCGTGAAGCCCACCGCCACCCGCGCGGGGATGCCGAGCGAACGGGCCATCACCGCGTACACGCTCGCGAACTGCACGCAGAACCCGTGCCGGTCCTGCAGGAACTGCAGGATGGCGGAGCCGCTGTCGCTGCTCCCGACCGCGGTGTCGTACACGAAGCCGTTGACGGGGTCGCGGAAGTAGTCGCGCAGCGCCTCCGCCCTCGCGTACGGCGTCGTCGCACCGGCGGTGACCTCGGCCGCCCGATCCTCGATCTGCTGCATGTCGGACGTCGGCGGCACGTGGACGTACCGCTGCAGGTCCTTGGGGACCGGGGCGGCGGTGGCGGCGATCTGCTTCGCGGAGATCGTGCCGGCCAGCGGAGCCAGCCGCGACGCCACGGTGTAGTGGAGGTTGGTGACCGAGTCGGCGTCGGCGACGATCGTCCCCGACGACTGCACGAACAGGGTGTCGGGCAGGTTGATCGCCACCGGCTTGTAGGCGGCCGGGAGCCAGCGCTCGCCGAGCGGTCCGATGCGGAACACCTGCTGGACCGCGCCGGCCGGCGCGGTGTCGGGGAGCCCGACGCTCACGCTGCCGTCGCCCTCCGCGCTCAACGTCCATTCGCCCCCGTTGTCGGCCGAGTACTGGTCGAGGGCGGCGATGCGCCAGTAGTCGGGCTTCTCCGACTTCACCGTGAACAGCTCGACGTCGTCGGCCGCGTCGAGCTTCTTGCCGATGTCGAGGAACGGTGCCACCGACGGGCGGTAGCTGTGGCCGCCGGAGCCGTCGCGGCCGTTGCCGGCGACGTCGAGCAGCGGGTCGGAGCCCGAGCCGGGCACGATCGGCGCGACCAGGAGCGCCACCACGACCGCGGTGCCCCCGAGGACGGCGGCAGGGGCGAGCCAGTGCGGGCGGGCGCCGCGTTGCGACACCAGCCAGCTGCGTCGTTGGTCCAGCAGCGCGAGGTGCTGCGCGAGCACGAACGCGCCCGCGGTCACACAGAACCCCGCGGTGAGCGCGAGCTGGAAGTCGTCGGTGCCGAGCGTGGAGGTCCACACGAAGAACACGAGCGCGGGCGCGATCGCCGCCAGCGCGGTCTGCCGCGTGAACGCAAGCCAGTCGGCGAACGCGGCCATGCACCACACCGCGAACACGGCGAGCAGGATGGCTCCGTCGGTGGCCGGCGCCGGGGCCGGCGCGGTGCGCAGCAGGTGCCAACCCCCGGAGACCTGTCGTTCCAGCGCGTGCCAGGTGTCGGCCCCCGGCAGTCCGACCGTGGTGGTGGACGGCTCGAGCGCCAACACCACATAGATCGCGAAGCCCACCACCGCGAGCCCGATGCCGATCCACACCGGCCACCCCCGCCACCGGCGCAGTGCGCCGAGCGCATGCGGGATGAGCGCCGCGCCCACGACCGGGAGCACGAAGCGACTGGAGTCGACCACGCGTCCGAGCGAGAGCGCGGCGACGATGCTGAGCGCGGCGAGCGCCATGGGCGCGGCGAGGCGCGCGCGTCGGACCATCACAGGCGCGGCGCTCCCGACGAGGCCGGGAAGCCCGCGGACGATCGCCGGCCCCACGACGGGCGGGCCAGCGTCTCGTTCCAGGCGGCGGGGAACGGCGTGGCCGACGCGTCGACGACGACCACCGACGGCAGCGGGGCGACCGCGGCGGGCTGGGTGAGCACGACGATCACGCCGATGCCGCCGAAGGTGCCCAGCGCGCGCAGCGTGTCGGGGGCGACGCGGCCGAGCACCGCGACGACGAGGTCGACCCGGCGGTGGGTGCGCAACTGCTCGAGCACGACTGTCAGCCGGTCGCGGTCGTCGGGCCCGACGGTGGCGAGCGCGTCGACCACGTCGTGGCGCGGATCGCCGCCGGTGCCGAGCACCTCGCCCGCGCTGGTGACGAGCTCGACCCGTCGGCGCAGGCGCGCCAGGCGCGCGGTGACCGACGCGGCCGCTTCCACGGCGATCTCGAACGACGCCGCGTCGTGCGCGCCGGGCAGCACGTCGAGCACGACCGCGGCGCGCGAGCGCCACCGCGCTTCGTCTTGGCGGATCATGAGCTCGCCGGTGCGGGCGGTCGATCGCCAGTGCACGCGACGGAGGTCGTCTCCGAGCTCGTACTCGCGCAACGTGGCGAACTCGTCGCCGAGGTCGCTCACCACCGCGCGCGCGGCGGTGGCTTCGTACTCGGCGCTGATGCGGCTGCCGACTGCGACGGGGGCGACGATGTCGTGGACACGCGGCCGCACGACGAGCTCCGCCTCGCCCGCGCTCGGCTCGGCGCGCCGCGCCACCCCGAACGGGTCGGTCACCGCGACGGCCAGCGGGCCGACGCGGTAGCGCCCGCGGCGGCGGGTGGGGATGCGGTACGCGGCGCGCGCGGTGGCCCCGGTGGCCAGGGGCGGCACGAGGAACCGAGCGGCGCGCCGACCCTCGTCGAACCAGTCCGTGGCGGCGAGCAGCGGCGTGGACCGGGTGCCGAGGTTCTCGACCAAGAGGTCGATGCGGCCCTCGGAACCGACGTGCAGGCGGTCGGGGTGCACGCGCCGGCTCACCGCCAGCGTGGGTGGCGCCTGGAACCGGAGCCAGGCCGCCGCCCCGACGACGAGGAGCAGCGAGGCGAGGCCGACCGCGAGCATCTCGACCGTGCCGAGCAGGTAGCTGCCGATCACCAGTCCGAAGGCGGCCCCGGTGAGTGACCAGCCCCGGCGCGTGAGCGTGGTGGTGCGGTCGTCCGCGGTGGGGTCGGGTCCGGTCCCCGACGCGGCCATGGCGCCGCCGTCAGCCACCGGTGGCGCCGGGCACCGGGACCGACGCCAGGATGCCGTCGACGACGTCGTCGGCGGTGACGCCACGCAGCTGCGCGTCGGGCGCGACGAGCAGCCGATGCTCGAGGACCGACGGGACGATGCGCTTCACGTCGTCGGGCAGCACGTAGTCGCGGCCGAAGCTGGCCGCGAGCGCGCGAGCCGCGCGCTGCAGCGAGAGCGAGCCGCGCGGGCTGGCGCCCAGCACGAGGTCGGGGTGACGGCGGGACGCGGCGACGAGATCGAGCACGTAGTCGCGCACCTCGGGCGCGACGTGCACCGTCGGCACCATCGACGCCGCCTCGGCGACGTCGGCCGCGGTGACCACCGGGCCGAGTGAGTCGACCGATGCCGCCGCCTCTCCCTGTGACTCGAGGATGGCGGCCTCGGCCTCGCGGGCGGGGTAGCCCATGGGCAACCGCATGAGGAAGCGGTCGAGCTGCGCTTCGGGCAGGGGATAGGTGCCCTCGAGCTCGATCGGGTTCTGGGTGGCGATCACCATGAACGGGCGCGGGAGGCGGTAGGTGCGCGCGTCGACCGTCACCTGGCGCTCTTCCATCGCCTCGAGCAAGGCCGACTGCGTCTTCGGCGACACGCGGTTGATCTCGTCGGCAAGGAGGACGTTGGCGAAGACCCCGCCGGCGCGGAACTGGAACTCGTTGGCGGCGCGGTTCCACACCGACACGCCCGTCACGTCGGACGGCAGCAGGTCGGGAGTGAACTGGATGCGGTGACAGGTGCCGCCGATGGACGCCGCGATCGCCTTGGCCAGCGACGTCTTGCCCACACCGGGGACGTCCTCGATGAGCAGATGACCTTCGGCGAGCATGCACACGAGCGCGAGGTGCACCTGCTCGCGCTTGCCCTGGATGACGTGCTCGACGTTGGTGATCAGAGCGGAGAACAAGCGGCCGAACGACGAGTCGCGGCTCGGCACGGTGGCGGGCTGAACCACGAACACCTCCAGAGCGGGCGACCCGAAGGTACCAGAGGGCATCGCGCGGGCCGCGTCAGAGGAGATGAAGCGGAACCGTGGCCGGATGGCCGGGACGGCGCAGCGGAATCGACCCGATGCGTGGGCGCGCCCAGGTTTCCACCGACGGGTACCGTGCGCATGCATGACGAACGAGCGGCCGGTCGCGTTGCCCGGCCCGTCGTTCTGGTGGCGCGCCACGCTCCTCGTGCTGGTGCGCCCGTCGTTGTGGTGGATCGCACTGCGCCAGGCCACGCGCCTGGGCCGTCGCCGGTGGTGGGCGCGGGCGCCGTTCCTGCCGTTGCCCGACCCCGACTACCTGCGCTTCCGCTTCGAGACGCAGTACGGCTCCGACGGACGCCCCGACCCGCACGACCTGGTGGAGTACCTCGAGTGGTGCCGGAATTGACGGTGCGGAACCACGGATGGCGCGGCCAGGGGCCCCGGTAGACTCACCCCGACCACACGACCCGGGAGGTGCCGACGCTTGGGAAGAGCCCTGCTGCTCAACGCCAGCTTCGAGCCGCTCTGCGTCGTGCCGATGCGTCGGGCCGTCGTGCTCGTGCTGAAGGAGAAGGCAGAGATCGTCGCCCGCAACGGCGCGGTCCTGCACTCCGAGCGCGCCCAGCTCCCGGTGCCGTCCGTGATCCGGCTCAACCACTACGTCCGGGTGCCGTACCGCAACCGGGTCCCGCTGTCGCGCCGGGCGGTCTTCGCGCGCGACGGGCACCGTTGCCAGTACTGCAACCGGGCGGCCGAGAACATCGACCACGTGGTGCCGCGCTCGCGGGGCGGCCCCCACGCCTGGGACAACGTCGTCGCCTCGTGCCGGGCGTGCAACTCCCGCAAGGAGGACCGCCTGCTCTCCGAGGTCGGCCTCCGCCTCGCGCATCCTCCGCGAGAGCCCAAGGCGAACTTGTGGATCGTCGCCACCGGCGGCGCCATCGATCCGGCTTGGGAGCCGTTCCTCCCCGCCTGACCTCGCGCGTTGCCGATGCAAATCAGGTTGCGCCACCCTCCGCGTAATGGCGCCCGAGCGGGCAACTCGCGCGACCAGTGGCAAGCCCTCAAACGCTACAAGCGAACGCGCAGCGTCGGCACGAGGTCCTCGATCAGGGCTACTTGTTTGCGCTACCTCAGCGCCTTGCCAGCCTTCCCGTGGCTCTCGCGACGGGAGGAGTCTTTACCGGCGATTGTGGGTGCCCCGCGCCGGGCAGATCGCCATGAAGATAGGACCGTTGCCGACGCCGATGGGGGGCGACACCGCACCCGTCGCGGTCGTGATGACCGACACCGTGCCAGCGCCGTTGCTGACCACGTTGTTGGTGGCGAAGTTGTCGACGGAGGAGTTGACGACGTAGACGCTCTTGCCGTCAGGTGTGCTCGCCACCCCGACGGGGCGGCTGCCGACGGTGATGGGGGTTGACACCGCGCCCGTCGCGGTCGTGATCACCGACACCGTGCCATCACCGTTGTTGGTCACGTAGGCGTGCTTGCCGTCAGGGGTGATCGCCAACCCAGTCGGAGCGTTGCCGACGGTGATGGGGGTTGACACCGCGCCCGTCGCGGTCGTGATCACCGACACCGTGCCACCACCCTTGTTGGTCACGTAGGCGTGCTTGCCGTCAGGGGTGATCGCCACCTCTTCGGGACCGTTGCCGACGGTGATGGGGGTTGACACCGCGCCCGTCGCGGTCGTGATCACCGACACCGTGCCATCGACGTTGTTGTTCACGTAGGCGTGCTTGCCGTCAGGGGTGATCGCCAAACCATTGGGACCGTTGCCGACGGTGATGGGGGTTGACACCGCGCCCGTCGCGGTCGTGATCACCGACACCGCGCCAGCGAAGTTGTTGGTCACGTAGGCGTGCTTGCCGTCAGGGGTGATCGCCACCTTATCGGGACCGTTGCCGACGGTGATGGGGGTTGACACCGCGCCCGTCGCGGTCGTGATCACCGACACCGTGCCAGCGACGAGGTTGGCCACATAGGCGTGCTTGCCGTCAGGGGTGATCGCCACCCCGACCGGACGGGTGCCAACGGTGATAGGCGCAGACACCGCGCCCGTCGCGGTCGTGATCACCGACACCGTGCCATCGACGTTGTTGTTCACGTAGGCCTTGCCAGCGCACCCAGCGGCCGCAGCCGCGGGCGCGGGCGCAGCCGATGTTGCGACCAGCAGCCCCGACCCCGACAACGTAATGACGACCACGGCGACGAGCTTCCGGCGCAAACGGACAACATTCACAGGTCACTCCCTCTCCAGGTGCCCGCGGGCAGGGCAAAATTCAGCGCTTGGCGACGCTTCACGCTGGGCAGATCGCCATGTTGATCGGTCCGTTGCCGACCGTGATCGGGGCCGACACCGCACCCGTGGCCGTCGTGATCACCGACACCGTGCCTATGCCGTTGCTGGCTACGTCGTTGGTGACGAAGTTGTCGACGGACGAGTTGGTCACGTAGACCTGCTTGCCGTCAGGAGTGATCGCCACGCCGATCGGACGGCTGCCGACGGTGATGGGGGCCGACACCGCGCCAGTGGCGGTCGTGATTACCGATACCGTGCCGTCGGCGTTGTTGGTCACGTAGGCGTGCTTGCCGTCAGGAGTGATGGCCACCTGCTCCGGAGCGTTGCCGACGGTGATGGGGGCTGATACCGCGCCAGTGGCGGTCGTGATCACCGATACCGAGCCGTCGGCGTTGTTGGCCACGTACACGTGCTTGCCGTCAGGAGTGATCGCCACTCCGTGAGGAGCGTTACCGACGGTGATGGGCGCCGACACCGCACCCGTGGCGGTCGTGATCACCGACACCTTGCCGCCATTGTTGGCCACGTAGACGTGCTTGCCGTCGGGAGTGACCGCTATCCCATCCGGACCGATACCGACACTGATGGGGGGCGACACCGAACCCGTGGCGGTCGTGATCACTGACACCGTCTTACCGGCGTTGTTGGTCACGTAGGCGTGCTTGCCGTCAGGGGTGATCGCCACCCCGACCGGACGGGTGCCGACGGTGATAGGCGCAGACACCGCACCCGTCGCGGTCGTGATTACTGACACCGTGCCATCGATCACGTTGGCCACGTAAGCGTGCGTGCCGTCAGGAGTGATCGCCACCCCGGTTGGACGGGTGCCGACGGTGATGGGGGCCGACACCGCACCCGTCGCCGTCGTGATCACCGACACCGTGCCATCGATGTTGTTGTTCACAAACGCCTTCCCCGCGCACCCCCCGATAGCCGCGACCGGCGGGACCGTGGGCGTCTGCACCGAGGACGGATCGTTGCCACCAGAGAGGAGGAGCGCCCCTGTTATTACCAGCGCGACGAGGAGACAGGCTGCGATCACGGCAGTCACCGGCGCACGACGCGCGACCCGCTCGGGCGCGGGCTCGGGCGCCGTCGTCAAGGAAGTCGGCCGGACCTCGATCTGGTCGGCAGCTTCGCGCAGCGCAGTCCGCAACGCAGATTCGATGGATTGGTCCCTGCCGTTCACTGCGGGATCGCCTTTCTCAGCGTCGCGAGTCCGCGATGCACAAGCGATCGCACCGTCGCGGGCCGACACCCCAGTGCCTGTGCGATCTCGGAGTCTGGACGGTCCTCGTAGAAGCGCAAGACGAGCGCGGCCCGTTGGCGATAGGGCAGCTCCGAAAGCGCGTCCAAGACGACCGGCGTCTCTGGCACCACCGTGTCAGTGACCAGCTCGGGAAAATGCGATCGTTCACGACGGCTCCGCCGATGATGCGCGCTGCACCCGTTCACGACCGTGACGCGCAGGTACGCCGATGGCTGCCGGACCCCGTCCCAATGGCGATGCAAACGAACGAACGCGTCCTGAACGAGATCCTCCGCCACCGCACTGCTGCCGGTCAGCAGATAGGCGACGCGCACCAGCCGCTCGCGCTCTCCGGCAAACACCGCACCCATCGACCGAGTTACATCGTCTGGGATTTCCCCCTCCAATGCCAAGCGCTCGCTGCTTCGCGACGACCCCACACCGAGTAGATGCCGCAGACCCCCACTCTGTTGCGCGAACACCCAAGAAGCCAAAAAAGCGCCCGGGCCGTTCCCACAGGCCGCCCGGGCCCCCCGCGTTCTCACACGCGACCTCACCAGCCTCATCTTCGGCTCGCGACCGCCGCGCTGACCGCTCCCGAAATCAGCCTCTCTTTGAACTTCCCCCAGCGGAGCGGACACTCATGCTGCTTGTTGTAGGTGGTCCCATGCGGCTGGCGGGGACAGGGACCGCTTTCCTGTGGAAAGGTTCCGCGGAACCGCCTTCCCCGCGCCTCGACAGATCTGATGCCGATCGGCACTCGCAGACGAGCACCGGATCAGGCGCTGCACGCTGGTGACACTTCAGACGGTTGCACGACGACAACATCAGGCGCGTTCCAAACGCGTGGTCACTCCTCGATCAAACGGAGAACAGACAACGCTCGATCCGATCGGCGATCGGAGCCAGGAACTCCTCGCGGACATTTACATGGTCGGGGTCGTCGCCCCACGCGATATGTCGCCTCGTCGGGAAAGTCGTTGCTGACGGCCAGGTCCATGTTGCCTTTCCTGATCCCGAGATCGCGGCCGATCACGACGTTGTTTCGACCTGGGAACGGCACCTCGGTGATCGCGCGAACGAACGCATCCACCTGGTCGATGGTGACCCCGTGCTTCAAGCGGATCAGCAGCACATGCCGAAGCATCTCCGCCACCATACGCGGCACGGCGAACCGCGCGCCTGTGGACGGCTCCCGCGGGACCACCTCAGAGCACCGTGCCCGATGCGGCGTTTGTGGAGCTAGCTCCACAAGCCTCTCGGCCACGCGCCCGAACTGATGCCTGATTGGCGGTGCGCGACGCGGCGCCGCCGGAGCCCTCGCGGATCACCGTCTCGCCCGCCTCGAACCGCGGCGGTTCCCGACGAGGTCGAGGTACCCCGACACCGCCGCGCCCGCCTCACCGGGCAGCGCGTGCAGGTTCGCCAGCACCTTGGCGGGGTCGTCGTCGGAGTCGAGGAGCCGCCGCGCCGCGGGATCGTCCGTGATCGCCTTGGGCCGCTCCAACTCTTCCGATCCGCCCGCCGACACCTGCGCCGCGCCGCGCAGCAGGCCCAGCAGCTCCGCATGTGGGAGGCCGGTCCAGTCGCCGGCGTGGGCGAGGAAGTCGCCGGTCGGGATCATCGCGCCGGCGGTGTAGCTCATGTGCTGGACGATCATCGCCCCGTGGTGCTCACGGCAGCGCGAGCACCTCGTCGGGGCGAGCGAAGCGCTGCGGGATCTCCTCCTCCGGCGCGGGCCGCACCTGGTTGTACGCCCAGCCGTTGATGTACGCGCACTGGAGCCCGTCGATCAACAGGCCGGAGTAAGGGGCGAACTTGTTCGCGCCCTGCTTGAACGGCTCCGGGTGCATCTCGCCCCAGTAGCGGGTGACCGGCCGCGGGAAGTGCACCGGGTCGCGGTTCCAGTTGCCCGGCCGGGGTGCATCGAAGCGCAGCTCGTTCGTCCCGCCGTCGGCCGTTGGTCGCCGCTTCGTCGTCGGACTGTCTCAGCTGCCCGACGGAGTATCCGGGGCCGACCGGCGAAGCGCGAGGTGGGGTGGGGTGGATGTGCCGCACGTCCGGGCGTCGTCGGGGTGGTCGGGGGCGGAAAAGGGAGCGTTGTGGGTTGAACAGTGGGGGAGAGGGGTGTAGGGTGCCACGAAATGGAGTGAAGTGGTGACCAAGTGGTGTGAGCGGGAGGGTCACCGCCCGGCAAGGGCCCCGAGGGGGCGGACGAGGACCGAGAGGCGAGGGATTCCGGATGTTCCTGGGAGAGTTCCAGCACTCCCTGGACACCAAGGGGAGGGTCATCCTCCCGGCGAAGTACCGGGATCAGCTCGCCGACGGCGCGTTCGTGACGAAGGGCAAGGGCGGCTGCCTCTCCGTGTTCACACCGGAGGAGTTCGAGCAGGTGGCGACCGAGATCCGGGAGCAGTCGAAGCGGGGACCCAAGGAGCTCAACGCGGCTCGCGTCTTCTTCGGCGGCACCAGCGAGATCCAGCCCGACAAGCAGGGGCGGGTGGCGCTGCCCGGGAACCTCCGGGAGTTCGCCCACCTCGAGCGCGACGTGATGGTGGTGGGCCTCTACTCCCGGATCGAGATCTGGGACCGCGACCGCTGGCTCGAGCTCGACCGGTTGGGTGCGGAAGCCCTCACCGAGTCGGACGACCTCCCTGATTTTGGAATCTGACACGCGAGACGGCGACACATTGACAACGGTGAGCCTGCGGGCCCGCCACCAGCCCCCCGGGCGGCGCGGCGCAAGCGCCCCTTCCGCCCGCTTCGCTTTCGTCGACGCGTCCGGGGGGCCGGTGGCGGTCTCGGGGAGACGACAGGTAGGAGGAGGAGCCGGGAGCGATGGCTGACGGCTTCGAACACCTCCCGGTGATGGCGGCGGAGGTCACGGAGCTCCTGGCCGCGGTCCCCACGGGCCTGGCGGTGGACGCGACGGTGGGTGGCGGGGGCCACGCCGGCGCGCTGCTCACCGCCCGCCCCGACCTCCGACTCCTCGGCATCGACCGGGATCCCGTCGCCGTGGCAGCGGCGGGCGCGGCGCTCGAGCCCTTCGGGGACCGGGTCCGCATCGTGCAGGGCGGCTTCGAGAGGGTCGCCGACATCGTGGGAAACGAGGACATCGTGGCGATCTTGTTCGACCTTGGCGTCAGCAGCCCGCAGCTCGACGGCCCGATCCGAGGCTTCTCGTACTGGGCCGACGCGGCGCCGCTCGACATGCGGATGGACAGCGTGCAGACGCTGACCGCGGAGACGGTCGTCAACGAGTACTCCGAGCCGGACCTTGCGGCGCTGATCGCGCGCAATGGTGAGGAGCGCTACGGGCGCCGGATCGCGGCCGAGATCGTCGCCGCGCGTCCGCTGCGCACGACGGGTGAATTGGTGGAGGCGGTGAAGCGGGGCATCCCCGCTCCGGCCCGCCGGCGCGGTGGCCACCCCGCGCGGCGCACCTTCCAGGCCATCCGCATGGAGGTCAACCGCGAGCTGCCCAGCCTCGAGGTGGGACTCGACGAGTCAGTGCACCTCCTCAAGCCCGAGGGTCGCATCGTCGTCCTCGCGTACCACTCGCTCGAGGACCGCATCGTGAAGGAACGGTTCGCCGACTGGTCGCGCACGGAGGAACCCGGCTACGTGCCCACCGGGCTGCCCCGCCGCACGCGCAACCCGCTCACCCGCCTCCTGACACGCCGTCCGCGGCGGCCGTCCGACGCCGAGGTCGAGGCCAACCCGCGCGAAGAGCGCCCGCCTGCGCGCGGTGGAGCGCCTGGGCTTGTGACCACGATCGCGGCACCTCCGCATCGCGCGCGCCCGCGCGAAGCCGACGGCGACGCGCGCTCCTGCGCGTGTCTCGTCGCGCGGTACGACGCAGCGCGCGGCCGAGGCCGGCGCGCGGCCGCTCGCCATCGGTCGTATCGGTGGTCTGCTCGCGGTGGTCACCGTGTTCGCGCTCGTCAGCGCGGTCGTGTTCCATGTGGTCCTCGCGCAGAACCAGATGGAGCTCGACCACCTCAACGGGCAGATCGCCAAGGAACAGCGCACCTACGAGCAGCGCCGGCTCGCGGCGTCCGTGCTCGCATCGCCACAGCGGGTGATCCAGGAGGCGGAGCGCTTGGGTCTCGTGCAGCCGACCGAGCCTGCGCAGTACCTCTGGGTCCCCGACGCTCCGATGCCGAAGGCCGACGACGGCTCGACCGCTGACACGCTCACCGACTGGTCGAAGACGAAGCCGAGCCTTGCCACCGACGAGCCGTGACCCGCGCGGCACCCGCCGCACTCCCGCGTCCGCGCCCGCGCGCCGACCGGCGCCCGGTGCCGCGCGCGCGCCGGTAACCCGCGCGATCCCGACCCCGGCCCGGCACGGGCGCCCGGTCGGCCGGCCGGCGCCGCCGCGCCCGCGCCCGCGCACGACGCCGCGACCGAAGCGCGCGCCGGCCCGCCCCCTTCCGCCCATCCGCGGTCGGGTCCTCACCATCGTGCTCGTCACGGTGCTCGCGTTCGCGGCCATCGGCGTGCGCCTCTTCGACCTCCAGGCGCGCGATCGCTCGCATCTCGCGTCGCTCGGCCTCGGCCAGCGAATCCGGACCGTGACGATCCCCGCCGAGCGCGGCGACATCTTCGACCGCACCGGCAAGCCGCTCGCGGTGTCGGTGCCGCAGACGACGATCATCGCCGATCCGCGCGTGATCAAGGATCCGCTCGTCGACGCGGCGAAGCTGGCGCCGATCGTGCACGTCGATCAGGCGGATCTCGAGACCCGCTTGTCCGATCGCAGCAAGGCCTTCGCCTACGTGGCACGCAAGGTGGACGATTCGACCGCCAAGCAGGTGCGTGCGCTCGACCTCGTCGGCATCTCGTACCAGGACGAGTCGCGCCGCTTCTCTCCCAATGGCACGGTCGCGGGTCCGGTGGTGGGCTTCGTGGGCACCGACAACACCGGCCTCGGCGGCATGGAGTACCACTACGACAAGCTGCTCACCGGGACGCCGGGCGAAGTGCAGGTGGAGCGCGATCCGCAGGGCAACGACATCCCTGGCGGTGAGCACCAGGTCACGCCGTCGCGTCGCGGGCAGGACGTCGTGCTCAGCATCGACTCGTCGCTGCAGTGGAGCACCGAACAGGCGTTGCTGCAACAGGTCATCGCGATGAGCGCGAAGGGCGGGACCGCGGTGATCGTCGATGTGCAGACCGGCGACGTGCTCGCGATGGCGACCGTCGACGGCGCGACCGACACCGAGCCTGCGCACGTTGCCGACGCCACCGAGCACAACCGACCGGTGACCGACGTGTACGAGCCGGGCTCGACCAACAAGGTCATCACGATGTCGGGCGCGATCCAGGAGGGGATCGTCACTCCTGACACCACGTTCGACGTGCCATCCTCGATCACCGTCGGCGACAAGCCGTTCGAGGACGACGAGGAACACCCGACCGAGACGATGAGCGTCGCCGACATCCTCGCCCAGTCGTCGAACGTGGGGACGATCGAGATCGCGCACGAGCTGGGCAAGGACCGCCTCGCCGATTACCTGCGCGCCTTCGGGTTCGGCCAGCGCACCGCGTTGAACCTGCCTGATGAGGCATCGGGGGTGACCTTCGACGCAGCGCAGTACACCGACACGAGCATGGGTGCGGTCCCGATCGGCTACGGGATCGCGGTCACCCCGATGCAGATGCTCGACGTGTACACGACCATCGCCAACCACGGCATGGCGCGTCCGCCGCGGCTCGTCGACGCGACCGTCGACGCGTCGGGCAAGCAGCACGACGAGCCGCTCGCCGCGCCCCGTCAGGTGGTGTCGGCGACCACGGCCGACGCGGTCACCAGCATGCTGAAGAAGGTGGTGACCGAGGGGACCGGCAAAAATGCGCAGATCCCGGGCTACCCGGTGGCGGGCAAGACCGGCACCGCCCGCAAGGCGCCCTACGACACCGACGAGACGAACGCGTCGTTCGCGGGCTTTGCCCCCGCCGACAACCCGCGGCTCTCCGCCATCGTCGTGATGGACGCGCCCCAGGGCAGCCAGTACGGCGCCGCCGCCGCCGCCCCCGTGTTCAAGCAGATCATGCAGTTCGCGCTCACCTACGAACGCGTTCCGACCTCGTGAGTGGGCCGTCATGAGCACCCGGACGACTGCCCGGTACCCTGACGCCGGTCTTGTGAACGACCCGAGAGGACGCCCGCGCGTGCGTTGGCACGACCTGCTCGCCGGTCTCGACGCCCCCCGGCACCAGTTCGTTGGGGCAGGGGACCCGAACGTCGAGATCGCGGCGATCACCCACGACAGCCGCCGTTCCGTCCCTGGTGCGTGCTTCGCCTGCATCCCCGGCGCGGTGACCGACGGGCACGACCACGCTCCGGAAGCGGTGGAGCGGGGCGCGGTGGCGCTGCTCGTCGAGCGGCCGCTGCCGATCGCGGTGCCGCAGGCCGAGGTGGCGAGCGTGCGCGCCGCGCTCGGGCCCGTGGCCGCCACCTTCTTCGACCACCCGTCGGCCGCCATGCGGGTCCTCGGCGTCACCGGCACCAACGGCAAGACGACCACGACCTACCTGCTCGAGTCGATCGCCCGCCGCGCCGACGATCGCGTGGGCGTCCTGGGCACGGTCGGCGCGCGTGTCGCCGGCGAGACGATCACCACCGAGCACACCACGCCGGAAGCCGACGACCTGCAGGCCTTGCTCGCGCGCATGCGCGACGCGGGTGTCGCCACCGTGGCGATGGAGGTGTCGTCGCACGCGCTGCACCAGCACCGCGTCGACGGCGTCGAGTTCGCCGCGGTGTGCTTCACCAACTTGAGCCACGAACACCTCGACTACCACGGCACCCTCGACGAGTACTTCGAGGCCAAGGCGCGCCTCTTCGACCGCGCGCGCACACCTGCGGCGGCGGTGAACGTCGACGATCCGCGCGGTGTCGAGCTCGCGGAACGGGCGCGCGTGCAGTCGATCGACACGTGGACCTACTCGCTCGACGCCCGCGATGCCGACCTCGGTGCGCTCGACGTGACCTTCGGACCGAGCTCGACGCGGGCGACGCTCGTCGATCGCCGCAAGGGCGTCCGGGTCGCGGTCGACCTGCCCCTCGTCGGTGGCTTCAACCTCGCCAACGCGCTGGCCGCCGGGGCGACCGCCCTCGCCGCCGGCTACCAGTTGGCCACGGTCGCCGCCGGCCTCGGCGACCCCGTGGTGGTCCCGGGACGCTTCGAGCGGGTCGACGCCGGCCAGCCGTTCGCCGTGCTGGTCGACTACGCGCACACCCCCGACGCGCTCGGCCGGGTGCTCGCCGCGGCCCGGCCGCTCGCGGGCCACGGCGGCCGCGTGCTCTGCGTGTTCGGCTGCGGCGGTGACCGGGATCCGGCGAAGCGCCCGCTGATGGGTGCGGCGGTCGCCGCCGGCGCCGACGTCGCGGTGCTCACCTCCGACAACCCACGCTCCGAGGACCCGCAGGCGATCGCCGCCGCCGTGCTGCCCGGACTCGCCGGCGCCGCCGAGGTGCGGGTGGTGCTCGATCGCCGCGCCGCCATCGCCGGCGCGCTGGCCGAAGCTGCACCCGGCGACGTCGTGGTCGTCGCGGGCAAGGGTCACGAAACAGGCCAGACCGCAGGTGGCCGCACGGTGCCGTTCGACGACCGGATCGTCGCGCGCGACGAGCTGGGAGCCCTCGGGTGGACGTGAGCGCGAAGGAGCTCGCCGACATCACCCGCGGCACGATCATCGCGGGGACGCCCGACGCGCGGGTGTCGTCGTTCGCGATCGACTCGCGTGTGCTCGACCCCGGCGCGTGCTTCGTGGCTCTGGTCGCCGAACGCGACGGCCACGACTTCGTGCCCGACGCCTTCACGCGCGGTGCGACGGTCGCGTTCGTCACCGACGACCGCGACCACGGCGCGCCGACCGGTGCCGCGGTGGTGCGCGTGGACGACGCCTTCGGCGCGCTCGCTCGACTCGGCCAGTGGGCTCGCGCCGCGCTGGGCGACGTGGTCGTGGTCGGCATCACCGGCTCGGCGGGCAAGACCAGCACGAAGGACCTCACCGCGGCCGCACTGAGCGGTGGGTACGACGTGCACGCGAGCCCGGGCTCCTACAACAACGAGGCCGGTCTCCCGCTCACGCTCCTCGAGCGCGCCGGTCGGGACCGACGCGGTCGTGCTCGAGATGGGTGCCCGCGCGCATGGCGACATCGCGGCCCTGTGCGCCGTGGCCCGGCCCACCGTCGGCGTGATCACCAACATCGGTCTCGCGCACGCAGGCTCGCTCGGCGGGCGGGAGGGCGTGGCGAAGGCGAAGGGGGAGCTCCTCGAGGCGCTCGACGCCGGCGGCATCGCGGTGCTGGACGCGGGCGACCCCGCGACGCCCGGACTCGCCCGGCGCACGCGCGCCCGCGTGGTGCAGGTGTCGGCCGGTCCCACCGCGACGCGAGCCGTCGACGCCGACGTCCGTGCCACCGACGTCGAGCTCGACGCCGAGCTGCGCCCGCGCTTCACGCTCTCGTCGCCGTGGGGGAGCGGAGAGGTCGCACTCGCCCTGCGGGGCGCGCACCAGGTGGTGAACGCGTCACTCGCGGCGGCCGTCGCCCTCGCTCACGGCGTGCCGTTCGCCGCAATCGCGAGCGCGCTGGCAGCGGTGGAGCCCGCGCCGTGGCGCATGGAGGTGGCACGTACCGCCGACGGTCTGGTCGTGCTCGACGACGCCTACAACGCCAACCCATCGTCGATGGCGGCCGCGCTCGACGCGCTGACCCGGATCGACGTGCCCGGCCGGCGGCTGGCGGTGCTGGGCGAGATGCGGGAGCTCGGCGAGCTCAGCGTGCCCGAGCACGAGGCACTGGGTGACCTGGTGGGAGAGTCGGCGGTCGACGCGCTGGTCGCGGTCGGCCCCGAAACCGCGCCGCTCGCGGCGCGCGCCCGAGCGGCGGGGGTCGCCGTCACCGAGGTGGCCGACGCCGACGCCGCGCTCGACGCCGTCACCGGCTTCGTGCACGACGGCGACGCGGTGCTGGTGAAGGCCAGCCGTGCCGTGGGCCTCGAGCTCGTCGCCGTCGCGCTGCGCGGCACCCGGTCCGGTGAGGTCGACGCGTGATCGCGCTGCTCGTCGGCACCGGTGCCGCGTTCGTGCTGTGCATCTTCAGCACGCCCGCCCTCATCCGGGTGCTGCGCGCGAAGGGCATCGGCCAGCAGATCCGTGACGACGGTCCGTTCGCGCACCCGCACACGAAGAAGGCCGGCACGCCCACGATGGGCGGCATCGCCATCGTCGTCAGCGCGCTGTTCGGCTACATGGTCGCCCACGTGAGCACCGAGCAGACGAAGTTCGCACGCACCGGGATCACGCTGATGACCCTCGTCGTCGCCATGGCCGCGGTGGGATTCATCGACGACTACCTCGGCGTGCGCCGCGGTCGCAACCTCGGGCTGCGCAAGCGCGGCAAGACCGGCGGCCAGCTCGTGGTGGCGATGGGCTTCGCGATCCTCGCGCTGCAGTGGGTGAACGTCTCGACCCACTGGTCGTTCACGCGCATGCTCGATCTCGACATGGCGCAGGGTCTGTGGTTCGTGGTCGCCGTGCTCTGGGTGTACGGCTTCTCGAACGCGGTGAACATCACCGACGGCCTCGATGGGCTCGCGGCGGGATCGGCCGCGATGGTGTTCGCCGCGTTCGTGATCATCGCGTTCTGGCAGTTCCGTCATCCCGGCGTGTACCACGTGCTCCCCGCCGGTGCGCTCGACCTCGCCATCGTGGCGGCGGCGATGATGGGCGCCTGCCTCGGGTTCCTGTGGTGGAACGCGGCGCCGGCGCAGGTGTTCATGGGCGACGTCGGCTCGCTCGCGCT
Organism: uncultured Actinomycetes bacterium; assembly: GCA_963841415.1. Taxonomy (GTDB): domain Bacteria; phylum Actinomycetota; class Acidimicrobiia; order IMCC26256; family DASPTH01; genus DASUAS01. The sequence goes on from CAWJCN010000001.1 coordinate 717,290, forward strand.
CGGTGCGGCGATGGCCGGTCTGGCGCTGCTCACCAACACGATCCTGCTGCTGCCGATCCTGGGCGGCCTCTACGTGTTCGAGACCTTGTCGGTGATCGCGCAGGTCGTCTCGTATCGGTGCTTCCACCGCCGCGTGTTGCGCATGGCGCCCATCCACCATCACTTCGAAGTGGGCGGCTGGCCCGAGTTCACCGTCATCGTGCGGTTCTGGCTTCTCGCCGGCCTGCTCGTCGCACTCGGGCTCGGCTTCTTCTACGCCGACTTCATCCGCATCCCCGGGGTGCTCGACTGATGCGGGTCCTGGTGGTCGGCCTGGCGACGACCGGCGAGTCGGTGGTGTCGTACACGCGCGCCGCGGGTCACGACGTCACCGTCGTCGACGACGCGCCCGGATCGAGCGACGCGTACGCGGCTCGAGCGGGGCGCGCCCGGGCCGCCGGCGCGGAGGTGCTGGAGCGACCGGCGGCGGGTGAAGCTGCTGCCCTCGGTCGCGCGGCCGACCTCGTCGTGCCCAGCCCCGGTGTGCATCCCGATCACCCAGCGTTGGTCTCAGCCCATGGCGCGGGTGTGCCGGTGCGGTCGGAGATCGACCTCGCCGCGGCGCGCCTGCGCGCGCGACCGGACGCGCCGCGCCTCGTCGCGGTCACGGGCACCAACGGGAAGACCACGGTCACCACGCTGATCGACGTCATGCTGCGCGAGGCCGGTGTGACGAGCGCGGCGGCCGGCAACATCGGTCGCCCCCTCCTCGACGCCGCGGGCGACGACGTCGACGTCGTCGTCGCCGAGGTGTCGTCGTTCCAGCTCGCGTTCACGACCGACGCCTTCGCGCCGGACGTGGGCGTGCTCCTCAACGTGGCCGCGGACCATCTCGACTGGCACGGTTCGGCCGAGGCGTACGTGCAGGCCAAGGCCGAGATCTTCCGCCACCAGAGCGAGTCGGCGCTCCTGGTCGTGAACCGCGACGACGTCGTCACGACGCGCCTGGGGGCCACCGCACCGGGACGTGTGGTGCGCTTCGGCACCGGCACGCCCGGGCCGGGTGACTTCGGCGTCGTCGGCGACGACCTGGTCGGACCACCCGGGGTGTTGGCACCGGTGCCGGCGTCGGGGGCTCCGCACGACATCGCGAACGCGCTCGCCGCGGCCGCGGCCGCGCTCGAGGTCGGCGCCGATGTGGACGCGATGGCGCGTGCGCTGGCCGGGTTCGGTGGCCTCGCCCACCGCGTGCAGCTGGTCGGCGAACGGGCGGGCGTGCGTTACTACGACGACTCCAAGGCCACGAACCCGCACGCGACCGCGGGCGCGCTGGCCGGTTTCGAGCACGCGGTGCTCATCGCTGGTGGTCGCAACAAGGGTCTCGATCTGGCGAGCCTGCGGGTCCACGCCGCGCAGCTGCGGGCCGTCGTCGCCATCGGCGAGTCCGCCGGCGAGGTGGAGGCCGCGTTCACGGGCGCGGTGCCCGTCGTGCGCGCCGACTCGATGCACGACGCGGTGCGTGCCGCGTCGGTGCACGCGCAACCGGGCGACGCGGTGCTGCTGTCACCCGCGTGTGCGTCGTTCGACTGGTACGAGAGCTACGCAGCTCGGGGTGACGACTTCGCGAGTGAGGTCGCGTCGTTGGTCGACGATCCGGAACCATGTCGGAACGGGGGGCACCAAGCATGACCGCGCTGACCAGTCCGTTGCGTGGACACCACCATGCCGATCGCGGGACCGCTCGGACCGGGGCGGGTGCGCGCTCGTCGACCGCGGTGCTGCTCGTCGCGACCGTCGTCGTCCTCAACGTCGTGGGCGTCGTGATGGTCCTGTCGGCGTCGTCCGTCGCGTCACTCACGGACTACGGGTCGCCCTGGTACTTCTTCCTCCGCCAGATCATGTGGACCGTGCTCGGTCTCGTCGCGTTCGTGTTCGCAGTGCGCTTCGACTACCGGCGCTGGCGCACGCTGGTGCGACCGCTGCTGATCACCAGCGTGGTCCTGCTCGTCGTGGTGCTCGTCCCGGGCGTGGGGATCTACGTGTCCGGCTCGCGCCGGTGGCTCGGCGCGGGGATGTTCCGCTTCCAGCCCAGCGAGATCGCCAAGCTCGCGCTCCTCCTCTACGCCGCCGACCTGGTGAGCCGACGGTCGGGCGAGCTGGGCGACTGGCGCCGCGTCGTCCGCCCCGTGATCCTCGTGCTCGGGCTGTTCGCGGCGCTCGTGATGAAGGAGCCCGACCTGGGCTCGGCCATGGTCCTGGCCATCGTCGTGCTCGCGGTGGCGGTCGCCGGGGGAGTGCGGAAGCGCCACTTGGCCGTGGTGTTCGGGCTCGGCGTCACCGCGGTCACCGCGTTGGCGTTGCTCGAACCGTACCGCCGCACCCGCATGCTGACCTTCCTCGACCCGTTCGCCGACTCGAGCAACGCGGGGTACCAGATCTCGCAGTCGCTCATCGCCCTCGGGAGCGGCGGGCTCACCGGCGTGGGCCTCGGTGCGGGTCGCGCCAAGTGGAACTTCCTCCCCAACGCGCACACCGACTTCATCTTCGCCATCATCGGCGAGGAGCTCGGCCTGATCGGCTGCTTCCTCGTGATGGGCCTGTTCCTCGCGTTCGCGGTGCTCGGCGCGCGGGCAGCGCTGCGCGCACCCGACCGGTTCGGCGCGCTGCTCGCGGCCGGCGTCACGGTGTGGGTCGTCGGCCAGGCGGTCATCAACATCGGCGCCGTCGTCGGGCTGCTCCCGGTGACGGGCATCCCGCTGCCGTTCGTGTCGTTCGGTGGCTCCGCGCTCATCACCACGATGCTCGCCACCGGCATCCTCGTGAACGTGGCTCGCCAGGAACGGGTCGCGCCGGCGCGCGCGCCGCGCACTGCGGCCAGTGCGCGTCGGTGACGGGCGCGTCGGTGACCGCGCGCCGGTGACCCCGACCGACGTCCTGATCAGCGGCGGCGGCACCGGCGGTCACGTGTTCCCCGCGTTGGCGTTGGCCGACGAGCTCCTGGCCCGGGGCTACGCACGCGAGCGCATCCGCTTCGTCGGTGCGGCGCGTGGTCTCGAGGCGACCGCGGTGCCGGCAGCAGGGTTCGCGATCGATCTGCTCCCGGGACGAGGGCTCGAGCGCAGCGCGTCACCCGCCGCGATCGGGCGCAACTTCCGCACCACGTACGACACCGCGGTCGCGTTCACACGCGCGTTGACGCTCGTCGGCCGGCTGCGACCTCGCGTCGTCGTCGGCGTCGGGGGTTACGCGTCGCTGCCGGCGCTGGTCGCGGCGCGGCTCCGCCGCATCCCCGCGGTCGTGCACGAGGCCGACGCCCATCCGGGCTTGGCCAACCGGGTGGCCGTGCGCCTGGGCGCCCGGGCGGCGGTCACGTTGCCGGGCACGCCCCTGCACGGCGCGGTCGTCACCGGCAACCCGGTCCGGCCTGCCATCGCCGCGGTCGAACGGGCACCGGTCGACCCCCCCGTGATCGCGGTGGTGGGCGGGAGCCTCGGCGCCCGGTCCTTGAACCGAGCCGTTCTCGACCTCTACGACACCTGGCGCGACCGCACCGACGTCATGATCCACCACGTGACCGGCATCCGCGACTACGAAGAGTGCAGCCGAATGCTCACGGCGCGGCGCACTGCGGGCGATCGGTTGTCGTATTCGCTGGTCGCGTTCGAGGAGCACATGGAGGTCGTGTACGCCGAGGCCACGCTCGTCGTGTCTCGCGCCGGCGGGATGACCGCGGAGCTCACCACCGTCGGGATGCCGTCGGTGCTGGTCCCGCTCCCGGGTGCGCCCGGCGACCACCAGACCGCCAACGCCGACGCGCTGGTCGCCGCCGGTGCGGCGGTGATGCTCGCCGACTCGGACCTCTCGGCCGCGCGCCTCGCGCGTGATCTCGACGCCCTGCTCGCCGATCCGGCGCGCCTCGCCGCCATGGCCACCGCGGCGCGCGCGCTCGGCCGGCCGGACGCGACCGCGCGCTTCGCCGACCTCGTCGAGGCGGCCATGACGAACGGCGGTGCCCGTGCCCGCTGACCAAGACTTCGACCTCGACCTCGACCTCGACCTCACGCAGCCACGGGCAGTCCACATCGTCGGCGTCGGCGGGGCAGGGATGAGCGCCATCGCCACCGTCCTCGCCCGCATGGGTCACACCGTGAGCGGTTCCGACCTCCGCGAGTCGCGCGCGTTGGAACGACTCGGACTCCTCGACGTGACCACCCATGTCGGCCACACGTCGGCCAACCTTCCGGACGCGCTCGATGCGGTCGTGACCTCGACCGCGATCCCCGAGAGCAACCCGGAGGTGGTCGCGGCGCGCGAGCGCGGGGTCGCCGTGCTCCGACGCGCCGATGCGCTGCGGGCCATCGTGGCCACTCGCACCACGATCGCGGTGGCCGGCAGCCACGGCAAGACCACCACGTCGTCGATGCTCGCGCTCATCCTGCGCGCCGCCGGCTGGCACCCGAGCTTCCTCATCGGCGGCGACCTCAACGAGGTCGGCACCAACGCCGCCTTCGACTCCGGGGAGTGGTTGGTGGTCGAGGCCGACGAGAGCGACGGCACGTTCCTCGAGCTCGCCCCACACGACGCCGTGGTCACTTCCGTGCTCCCCGACCACCTCGACCACTACGGCGACTTCCACGCCCTGGTCGACGCGTTCGAGCGGTTCGTCGCGCGCATCCCAGGGGTCTGCGCGCTCTGCGCCGACGACGAGGTCGCGCACGCCATCGCCGAGCGCGCCCAGGGGCGGGTCGTCACGTACGGCTTCACGGAGTCGGCCGACTACCGCATGGATGCCTACGAAGGTGGGCGGGGCGGAACGCAGTTCTCCCTCGCGCGCGGCGGCGAGGCGCTCGGCCTCGTGCAACTCCCGGTTCCCGGACGCCACAACGCGGTGAACGCGGCCGGGGCGGCGGCGATCGCGCTCGAGCTCGGCGTGCCGTTCGACGCGGTGACGCGCGCGTTGGGCGGCTTCGCGGGGGTGGCCCGCCGGTTCCAGTTCCGCGGCGAGCGTGACGGCGTCACCTACGTCGACGACTACGCGCACCTGCCGAGCGATGTCGACGCCATGATCCGCGCCGCTCGCGAAGGTGGGTGGGAGCGCGTCGTCGCGGTGTTCCAACCCCACCGCTACACGCGCACCGCGGCGCTGTGGCGCGACTTCGCCGACGCGTTCACCGGTGCCGACACGCTCGTGCTGACCGACGTGTACCCGGCGGGCGAGCAGCCCCAGCCCGGCGTGTCGGGACGGCTCGTCCTGCGGGCCGTCCTCGACGCGCACCCCGAGCAGGCCGTCACCTACCTACCCCGGCGCTCCGATCTCGTCGCGCACGTGCCTCGCCTCGCCCGTCCGGGCGACGTCGTCCTCACCCTCGGCGCCGGCGACCTCACCACCGCCCCCGACGAGTGGTTGGCACCGCGCTCGTGAACCTCGACGCGATCGCGGGGCGCCTGGCGGCGGCCGGCGCGCGGGTCGAACGCGAAGTCCCCGTCGCCGACCTCACCACTTACCACGTCGGTGGCCCGCTCGCCGTCCTCGTCCGCGCCGGCTCGGCCGCCGAGCTCGGCGCGGTGGCCGAGGCCCTCGCCGGCGATCCGCTCCCGCCGCTCCTCGTCGTGGGGCGCGGGTCCAACCTGCTGGTGGCCGACGCCGGCTTCGCCGGACTGGGGCTCGCCCTCGACGGCGCCTTCGACGTGCTCGATCTCGACGCCGCGCCGGGCACGATCCGGGCCGGCGCCGCGGTGGCATTGCCGGTGCTCGCCCGCCGGACCGCGGCCGCCGGCGCCACCGGGCTCGAGTTCTACGTGGGCATCCCCGGCAGCGTGGGCGGCGCGGTGCGCATGAACGCCGGTGGCCACGGCCGGGAGACCGCGGCCGTGCTGGTGGAGGCCGAGGTCGCCGACCTCGCCGCCGGCGGGGTGCCCGCACCCCGTGCCGTCGACGACCTCGACCTCGGCTACCGCCGCTCGGCGCTCGGGCCCTCCGAGGTGGTGACCGGCGCCTCGTTCCGGGTGGCCCCGGGCGATCCGGCCGCGGCCGAAGAAGAGGTGGCGGCGATCGTCCGTTGGCGCCGGGAGCACCAGCCCGGTGGCGCCAACGCCGGCTCGGTGTTCTCCAACCCTCCGGGTGACTCCGCGGGACGTCTCATCGACTCCCTCGGACTCAAGGGTCTGCGGGTCGGTGGTGCGGTGGTGTCGCCGAAGCACGCCAACTTCTTCCAGGCCGAGACCGGCGCCCGCGCCGACGACGTGCGCCGCCTCGTGCTCGAGGTGCGCCGGCAAGTGCGCGACGCGACCGGCGTGACGTTGGTCCCCGAGCTGCGCATGGTCGGCTTCGAGGGCGACGCAGACGGTGCCGCGTGAGCGTGAGCGAGCCGGTATCCCGGCGAGACGCGCACGCCCGATGGTGATGGCATGAGCGCGCGTGCCCAACCTCGCGACCCGGTCTCGCGAGCCCCACGGTCGGCATCGTCGTCGGCGGTACGCACCCCGGCGAAGGCCGTGTCGCGCCGCCGGCGGCGCCGGCTTCTGGCGGTCGGCCTCGTGCTCGGAGTGCTCCTGGCCGTGGCGTGGGGTGTGTCGGTGTCACCCCTCCTCGCCGTCGACCAGGTGCGCGTCCGCGGTCTGCAACACCTCACGGCGGCAGACATCCGGACCGCGGGCGGCGTGCATCCGGGCGACGCGATGGCGTGGATCGACATGAGCGGCGCGGTGCAGGGGATCGAGGCGCTGCCGTACGTGCGCGACGCGTCGCTCCGGCGCGAGTGGCCCCACACGGTGCGCATCACCGTGCACGAGCGCACGCCGTCGGCCTGGGTCGACGGACCGTCCGGGAAGGCGCTCGTCGACCACACGGGCCGCGTGCTCGGGACCGTCGGGTCGCCGCCCGTCGGGATGCCGCAGCTCCTCGGGGCGAAGGTGGTGCCGCCGCCGGGTGGGACCATCGACACCACCGGCGCGGCCCGGGTGGCCGGCGCGCTCCCCGGCATCGCCGCCGCCGGTACCACGTCCGTCGAGACGACCGACCACGGGGTGGTGATGAAGCTGGCGTCCGGTCCGGAGATCCGGATGGGGGAGGCCACGCGCATCGGCGTGAAGATCCGCGCCGCGCTCGCGGTGCTGGCTGCCTCCGACGGTGTACCCGTGAACTACGTCGACGTCAGCGTGCCGACCAACCCGGTTGCGGGCTGACGACCTGCCGAGTTGTTGAACGTGGGGAGTTGACCACTGAATGTTGCGAGAGTAAAGTCTGGACCGAAGGTACAGCTTGACATAACTCTCAACCTCGACTGGAGGTTCAGGGTTGGGTCGGGACGGTGCGGGAAGCCCCGAAATACCAGGGGAGAGGGGACGCCGCCGCCACAATGAGGGTGGACGGGGTCCGCGGGATCGAGCAAAGGACGCGACAGCATGCTGGGCGAGCCGCAGAACTACCTGGCGGTGATCAAGGTCATCGGGGTCGGCGGAGGCGGGTGCAACGCCGTCAACCGGATGATCGACGCGGGGCTGAAGGGTGTGGAGTTCATCTCGGTGAACACCGACGCGCAGTCGCTGCTCATGAGCGACGCCGACGTGAAGCTCGACATCGGCCGCGAGATCACGCGAGGGCTGGGTGCCGGGTCGGATCCGGAGATCGGCCGTCAGGCCGCCGAGGACCACCGCGACGAGATCGAAGAGGTGCTCAAGGGCGCCGACATGGTGTTCATCACGCTCGGCGAGGGTGGCGGCACCGGCACCGGCGCGGGCCCGGTGGTGGCCGAGGTCGCGAAGGCCGCCGGCTCGCTGACCATCGGCATCGCGACGCGCCCGTTCAGCTTCGAGGGACGCCGCCGTGGCGTCCAGGCCGAGAACGGCATCCAGAAGATGCGCGAGAAGGTCGACACGCTCATCGTCATCCCCAACGACCGGCTGCTGAGCGTGGCGGATGAGCGCACGTCGATGCTCAACGCCTTCAAGACGTGCGACGAGGTCTTGCTCCAGGGTGTGCAGGGCATCACCGATCTCATCACCACGCCCGGCCTCATCAACACCGACTTCGCCGACGTGCGCATGATCATGAGCAACGCCGGCAGCGCGCTCATGGGCATCGGGTACGCGTCGGGCGACGGCCGTGCCGTCAACGCGGCCCGCGCCGCCATCTCCAGCCCCATGCTCGAAGCGAGCGTCGAAGGTGCCCGCGGGATGCTGCTCAACGTGTCGGGTCCGTCCGACCTCGGCCTGTTCGAGGTGAACGAGGCCGCGGAGATCGTGGCCAAGGCCGCGCACCCCGACTCGAACATCATCTTCGGGGCCGTGATCGACGACAGCCTCGGCGACGAGGTGCGCATCACCGTGATCGCGGCCGGCTTCGACCGCTACGAGGGGGAGAAACGCCCCTCGCGTGGTCTGACCTCGCTCGGGCTCGACGACGACGATCTCGGCGACGGCATCGATTTCGGTTCGACGGGGGACGACGACGGCGACGGCGACGACCAGTTCGACGTCCCCGAATTCCTTCGTTGAGGTAGGCCCGCGCTGATCGAACGGTCACTGCCGGGCGCGAGGGTCGTCTTCACCGACCGCCACGGCGGCGTCTCCCGCGCGCCGTACGACACCGCCAACCTCGGCGATCACGTCGACGACGACCCGGCCGCGGTGGCCGAGAACCGCCGCCGCGCGGCGGGCGCAACCGCCGGCGCGCTGACGGCGGTGTCCGCCGACCCCGCCGGCTGGGCCTGGCTGCGGCAGGTCCACGGGTGCGAGGTGGTCACCGTCGAGAGCCCACCGGTCGAGCCGCCCGAGGCCGACGCCGCGGTGACCACCACCCCGGGGCTCCCGCTGGTGGTGCTGACCGCCGATTGCGCGCCCGTCGCGCTCGCCGCCCCCGGTGCGGTGGCCGTGGTGCACGCCGGATGGCCCGGGCTCGAGCAGGGCGTGCTCGGCGCCGCGGTCGACGCGCTGCGTGAACGTGCGGACGGCCCCGTCCACGCGGTGCTCGGCCCGTGCGTGCACCCGGCTCGCTACGAGTTCGGGGTCGACCTCCTCGCTCGCCTGGTCGAACGCCTCGGCCCCGAGGTCGCCGCCCGCACCGGCACCGGCACGCCGGCGCTCGACATCCCGACCGCGGTGCGCATCTCGCTCGCGCGGCGGGTGTCGACCACTTCGCCGACGTCGGTGTGTGCACGGCCGCATCACCTGACCACTTCTCTCACCGGCGCGACGGGGTCACCGGTCGCCAGGCCGTCGTGGTCGTGCGCACCCCGTGAGCCCGCCGTCGGTGGGCGAGCGCGTCGCCGACGTGCGCGGCCGCATCGCCACCGCCGCGGCACGCGCCGGCCGCGACCCGGCCGCGGTCACGCTGGTCGCGGCGACGAAGACCGTCGACATCGAACGCGTTCAGGCGGTCGTCGAGGCGGGTGTGGTCGACGTCGGCGAGAACCGCGCCCAGGAGCTGCTCGCCAAGAGCGCGGTGCGCGGTGCGCGATGGCACTTCCTCGGTCAGCTCCAGCGCAACAAGGTGCGGCAGCTCGCGCCGTGGGTCACGTGCTGGCAGTCGGTCGACCGGGCCGGGCTCGGCGCCGAGATCGCCCGCCGCGCGCCCGGCGCGCGCGTGCTGGTCGAGGTGAACGTGGGAGAGGAGCCCCAGAAGGGCGGCTGCGCGCCCGCCGCGGTCGGCGGCCTGGTCGACGCGCTGCGGGCCGACGGCCTCGACGTCGCCGGCCTCATGGCAGTGCCGCCGCACGGCGACGAGCCCCGCCGGTGGTTCGCCCGCCTCCGGGAGCAGGCCGGGGCGCTCGGGCTCCCCGAGCTGTCGATGGGCATGACCGACGACTTCGAGATCGCCGTGGAGGAAGGCGCCACCATCGTCCGCGTCGGCCGCGCCCTCTTCGGCCCCCGTTCATGACCCCGCTTCGACGCAGCGAAGTGGTCGTACGCGGTCGCGCCGGGGTGGACGCCCGGAACGAGGCCCGCGCACAACGCCATCCGGCTGCGTCTGCCCTCCATCTCCTAGGCTGGCTGGCCTGTCGAGGAGGCAGACGCGCATGGCTTCGATGTGGCGTCGGGCGATGGTCTACCTGGGACTCCAGGACGACGACGAGCTCGACTACGGCGGCGAATACGAGTCCTACGGCGACTACGGCGAGACCGCCGACGAACCGCAACCGCCGCGCGCTCGCCGCGACGCCGCCCCCGAGCCCGACCCCCGGAGCCGCGACACGGGCACCGTGCGCACCCGGCCCGACACGCGCGAATACGGGAACGACTACGGCGCAGCTCAGGAGCCGGCGCCTGCACCCGCGCCGGTGCGCGCCGCACCCCGCGAGGAACCGTCGGGGATGTCGGCGCCGCGCCCGAGCGTCGTGCGCACCATCGGCCCCACCACCGCGGCCCGGGTGCACGTCGTGGAACCCCAGGGCTTCAACGACGCGCAGGAGGTCGGCGATCGCCTCAAGGCCAACCAGCCGGTCATCCTCAACCTGCAGGGTCTGCCGCGCGAGCTGCAGCGCCGCCTCATCGACTTCTCCAGCGGCCTCGCCTATGCCGTCGCCGGCAACATGCAGCGCGTGGCCAACCAGGTCTTCCTGCTCACACCGAGCAACGTCGAGGTTTCGCAAGAGGAGAAGGACCGGCTCCAGGCGAGAGGTCTCTTCCAGCCCTGATCCGGCGCCCGCACCGTGAACAACATCCTCGCCAACGTCCTCCTGATCTACCTGCTGATCCTCGTCGGTCGGGCCTTGCTCTCGTGGTTCCCGGTTCGCGGCGGCACGTTCCTCGCGTCGATCAACACGCTGCTGTTCGAGCTCACGGAACCGGTGTTGCGTCCGGTGCGCAAGGTCATCCCGCCGGTCGGGATGTTCGACACGTCGTTCATCGTCGTGTTCTTCGTGCTCATGTTCCTGCAGCAGGCGTTGCGTACTTCCTGACCGGGGCGGTTCGACCGAGACGCGCGGAACCGGACGGACCGACCTTCACGGCCGGATCGGTCCGCTGAACACCGTCTGACCAGCGGTTGCCCGCGCCGGATTCGGGGTTCAGCCGCGGCGAGTGCCCTCTCGCTACCATGGCCTCCCATGGATGTGACGCCCCAGGAACTCCGAAGCAGCGAGATCAAGGATTCGTGGCGCGGCTACGACCGCGACGAGGTCGACGATCTGCTCGAGCGCGCTGCGGTCACCATCGAGAGCCTCACCCAGCAGGTGCAGGAGGTGCAGAGTCGCCCGGTGCCCACCGCGGCCGCGGCGGCGCCCGCGGCCCCCGCCGAGGTGCCGCTGCCGTCGAGTCGCGACGACGCCGAGATGCTGCAGCGCACGCTGCTGCTCGCGCAACGCGCCGCCGACGACGCGGTGAACGAGGCGCAAGCGCGCGCCAAGCAGCTGCTCGAGGAGTCGGAGTCGAAGGCGCAGGCATTGGTGAGCGACGCCGAAGCCACCGCGCGCCGCATCGCCGAAGGGGAACGCCGTCGGCTCGAGGCGGAGATGCTCGACTTGTCCGCGCGTCGCGAGCAGCTGCGCGCCGACGCCGATGCACTCGAGGCGTACGTCGCGGGCTACCGCGACCGCATCCGCGCCTCGATCGAGGGCGACCTCGCGAAGCTCGGCGGCGACATCGAGGCGCCGACCGAGCGGCCCGCGCTGCACGACATCGAGCTCCCCGTCGAGCGCGAGCCCGCGCCCGCACCGGTGGTGGTCGCCGAACCCGAGCCCCTGATCGACGTGACCGACCCGCCCGGCCAGTCGACCGACGAGCACGCGATGGACGCCGGTCCCGCCACGCGCGCCATCGAGGGCCTCGACCCGGCCCCGCCCGCGCCGAGCCCGTTCGCGTCCGAGGCGTCGGCGGCGCGGTCGCCGGTCGCGGCACCGCCCCGACCCGAGCCCGCACCCGAATGGCCGCCGCCCGCGCCCGCCGCGGAGACCGCGTCGGCATCGGCCGCCGAGTCGTCGTGGCTGTCGTCCGAATCCGACTGGACGTCGTCGACCGCGGCGTGGGACGCACCGGCGCCGTGGGAGCGTGACGGCGCGCCGGCCGGCGAAACGTTCGCGGCCGAGGTGCCGATGGAAGCCAACCCGATCGACACCGACTCGCTCGACGACGACGCGTTCTTCGCGTCGTTGCGCGAGGCCGTGCGCGACGACGCACCCCTCGGTCCGCGCGACGACGAGCAGTCGACGTTCTTCGACGGAGACGCCGAACAAGATCGCCGACGCTTCCGTCGTCGCCGGTAGCTACCTGCGTTCGACGCGCTCCAGTTCGACCGCGACCTCGTCGCCGTCGACCTCGACGCGCGTCGCGCTTTCCGACGCGTCGGCGAGCGGGAGCACGGTGAACTCGACCGCGAGCACCTCGCCCGCGATCCAGTCGCGGTGGGCGTGAGCCGCCGCTTCCACCCGACCGGCGACGAAGAGGCGCACCACCACCCGGTCGGCGATCTCGAGCCCCGCCGCCTTGCGCTGATCGTTGAGCAGGCGGATCAGGTCGCGCGCGATGCCTTCGGCCCGTAGCTCGTCGTCGACGGTGGTGTCGATTGCGACCGCGTAGCCACCTTCCTGGGCCAGCGCGAGCTCGGCGTGCGAGTCCGCCCGCACCTCGACGTCGTCGGGTGCGAGGCGCACCGTCGAACCGTCGGCGAGCGCGAGATCGAACGCGCCGTCGGCGTCGAGCGCGCGCCGTACCGCGCCGCCGTCGGCGGCAGCGAGCGCGTCCTTCACCTGCGGCATCTGGTCGCGCACCTTCGGCGCGAGCACCCGGAAGTTGGGCACCACCGAGTACTCGAGCAGGCCTTCGAGGTCGGTGACCGCTTCGAGGTGCTTCACGTTGAGGGCGTCGGCCACCTCGGCGGCGACCGCGTCGGAGAACGCGCCGGCTCCGTGCCCGAACGGCGAAGGCGCTTCGGGCACCAGCACCAGCGCGCGCCGCAGCGGCTGCCGCACCTTGAGCTTGGACTCGTTGCGCGCCGACAGGCCGAGCGAGACGACGGCCCGGGCTCGCTCCATCTCCGCCTCGAGCGCCTCGTCGCGCGCGTCGGGGTCGGCGACCGGCCAGTCGCGCAAGTGCACCGACTCGGACGTACCCCCATGCCGTTCGGGCACGGAGCCGGCCAGGTTGCGGTGGAGCTCGTCGGCCACGAACGGGGTGAACGGCGCGAGCAGCAGTGCGAGCACGGACAGGCACTCGTGCAGCGTCGCGTGGGCGGCCGCATCGTCGGACTGCCAGAAGCGGGCGCGCGAGCGGCGCACGTACCAGTTGGAGAGGTCGTCGACGAAGCGCTCCAGCGTCTGCGCGCCCCGCAGCGCGTCGAATTCCTCCAGCGACTCGGTGACCGCGGCCACCGTGCCGTGCAGGCGTGAGCGCACCCACCGGTCCAAGACGTGCGGCGAGCGTGACGGTGGACCGCCGGCCGCGGCGTCGGGCGTCCAGCCGTCGAGGTTGGCGTAGGTCACGAAGAACGAATACGTGTTCCAGAGCGTCACGAGGAACCGGGCTGATTCGTCGACTGCTTCCACCGACACGCGCCGCGGCGTCCACGGCGAGCCCGCCGAGAAGAAGTTCCAGCGCAGCGCGTCGGCGCCGCGGGTGTCGAGCACCGTCCACGGGTCGATGACGTTGCCCTTCGACTTCGACATCTTCTGGCCGTCCTTGTCGACGACCAGGGCCAGGCACACCACGTTGCGGTAGGGCGTCTGCCCGAACACCAACGTGTTGACCGCGAGCAACGAATAGAACCAACCGCGTGTCTGGTCGATGGCTTCGCAGATGAAGTCGGCGGGGAAGCGCGTCGCGAACCGGCCGTCGTTCTCGAACGGGTGGTGGAACTGCGCGGCCGGCATCGCGCCGGAGTCGAACCACGCGTCGAGCACGGGCTCGACCCGGCGCGCGCCCGGGCGCTCGCACTTGGGACAGTCGATGGTGACGTCGTCGACCGCCGGACGGTGCAGGTCGAGGTCGCTGAGGTCGCGACCCGAGCGTTCGGCGAGCTCGGCCACCGAACCGATGCACGTGTCGGAGCCGCAGTCGTCGCAGCGCCACACCGGCATCGGTGTGCCCCAGAAGCGATCGCGCGACAGCGCCCAGTCGACGTTGTTCTCCAACCAGTCGCCGAAGCGACCCTGCTTGATGTAGTCGGGATGCCACCCGATGGTCTCGTTCTCGCGCAGCAGCTCGTCTTTGTGCGCAGACGTGCGCGCGAACCACGTGGGCTTCGCCCAGTAGACGAGCGGCGTGCCGCAGCGCCAGCAGTGCGGGTACGAGTGCGTGTAGTCGACGACTCGCTCGAGCTTCCCCGCTGCGGCGAGCGCGTCGACGATCGCCGGATCGGCGTCCTTCACGAACGAGCCGGTCCACGGCGTCGTGCCCGAAGTCGACTCGACGAACGTGGCCGCGGGACCGACCGGGTTGAGCACGGGCAGGCCTTCGACGTCGGCGACCTCGCGGTCGATCTCGCCGAACGCGGGCGCGAGGTGCACGATGCCGGAGCCGTCGTCGACGGTGACGAAGTCGGCCGCGACGACGCGCGCCCCCGAGTCGGGCAGGTCGAGGAAGTCGAATGGTCGCTCGTAGCGCAGGCCGACCAGCTCGTCGACCGCGACCGGGCCGACGACCTCGGCGTCGTCGCCCAGCACCTCGGCGACGCGCGCCGCACCCATCACCAGGTCACGGCGACCTTCGTCGCTCTTCACGCGCACGTACTCGACGTCGGGACCAACGGCCGCGCCCACGTTCGAGATGAGCGTCCACGGTGTGGTCGTCCACACGAGCAGGTCGAAGTCACGTCGGACGACGGGGAAGCGCACGTACACCGACGGTTCGGTGACGTCGCGATATGCGCCGGGCTGGCCGAGCTCGTGGCTCGAGAGCGCGGTGCCGCAGCGGCCGCAGTAGGGCACCACCTTGTGGCCCTCGTAGATGTCGCCGTTGTCCCACATCTGACGGAGCAGCCACCAGACGGTCTCGATGTACGAATTGTCGAGTGTCCAGTAGGCGTCGTCGGTGTCGAGCCACATGCCGATGCGGCGGGTCAACGCCTCGAAGTCGGACACGTACCGGAGGACGGACTCGCGGCACAGCCGGTTGAACTCGGCGATGCCGTAGGCCTCGATCTCGTGCTTGTTGTGGATCCCGAGCTCGTGCTCGACCTGGACCTCGACCGGCAGGCCGTGGCAGTCCCAGCCACCTTTTCGTGCCACGTGGTGGCCGCGCATGGTCTGGAACCGCGGGTAGAGGTCCTTGAAGAGCCGGGCCCACACGTGGTGGATGCCGGGCCGGCCGTTGGCGGTGGGGGGACCCTCGTAGAACACCCACTCGGGTGCCGCGGACCGGCGGCGCAGGCTCTCGGCGAACACGTCGTCGCTGTCCCAGCGCTCGAGCGCGGCGTGCTCGAGGGCGACGAGGTCGAGACCGGGCGCAACGGGGTCGAAGGTCACGCTGGGATTCTACGGGCGAGGGCTCAGGACCCTTCCGAGGATTGGGCCGCGCGGCGCGGGGTGACGGGTGCGCAGTCGGGGCATGACCGACCACTACAATCCGGCGCTCGCTCCCCGGGGGACGTCATGGCCAAGGCCGCAGCACCGAAGAAGCGGACCACCTCGAACGCCGCGCCCGCGGCTGCGAAGGCCGTCGCCGCGAAGAAGACGGTCGCGGCCAAGGCACCGGCGCGCAAGGCCGCGCCGGCCAAGAAGGCCCCGGTGAAGAAGGCGGCGCCGGCCAAGAAGGCCCCGTCGACCAAGAAGGCCCCGCCGGCCAAGAAGGCACCGGTCAAGAAGACGCCCGCCAACAAGGCGGCGCCGCTCAAGAAGACCGCGCCGGTCAAGAAGACGCCCGCCAAGAAGACGCCCGCCAAGAAGGCGGCGCCGGCCAAGAAGGCCTCCACCGCCAAGGAGGCCTCCACCGCCAAGGCCGAACCGGTCAAGAAGGCGCCGCGCAAGCCCACCACGGTGATCTGCCCCCTCTCGGGCTTCGAGGTGAAGCCGGAGAAGCCGGGGCTCTCGCCCCGCACGATCGAGCGGCTCCGCGCCAGCTTGCTCGAGGAGCGGGCCCGCCACCTCCAACAGGCGGCCGACCTCGCGGCCGAGGCCGAGCAGCTTGCCGTCGAGCGCGAGGGTGGCGACACGCAGTTCGACGAGGAGTCGGGCGAGGGCGACACCATCAACATCGAGCGGGAGCGTGATCTCCTGCTGTCGGCGTCGGCGCAGCAGACCGTCGACGAGGTCGACCGCGCGCTCGAGCGGATCGCCAACGGCACCTACGGCCTGTGCCTGCCCGCCGGTCGCCGCATCAGCCTGGAGCGCCTCGAGGCGCTGCCTTACGCCGAGACCTGCGTCGACTGCAAGGCTCGTGCCGAGCGACGCCGGTAGGAACACCGACAGTCAAGGGCCGGGTCTTCCGCCCACCCTGCCGCGCGCCGGCCGCCCACAGCTCGCGACCGCGATCGTCCTCGGCATCGTCGTCCTCGACCAGCTGACCAAGTGGTGGGCGGTCCGCGAGCTGCGCGACGCCCCGGTCGATCTCATCGGCAACGACATCGGGTTCGCGCTCGTGCGCAACACCGGCAGTGCGTTCAGCCTGTTCCAGTCGTTCACGCCGCTGCTGGCCGTCGTCGCGATCGTCGTCGCGGTCGTGCTGGTGCGGACGGTCCGGCGCACGCGGGACACGCTCCTGATCGTCGGGCTCTCGCTGGTGCTCGGCGGCGCGCTCGGCAACCTCGTCGACCGCCTGTTCCGCACGCCCGGGTTCCTGAAGGGCGCGGTGGTCGACTTCGTGCGCGTGGGCGAGTTCCCGACCTTCAACATGGCCGACTCCGCGATCACGATCGGTGCCATCGTCATCGTGGTGTGGGCGATCCGCGCCGACGTCCGCGAGCAGCGGCGCGAGCGGGACGCGGCTCCCGATGGCTGAGCAGCTCACCGTTCCCGACGCGTTGGCGGGCGAGCGACTCGACCGCGCCGTCGCGCTGCTCACCGGGTGGACCCGCCGCGAGGTCCAGCAACTCGTCGAGGTAGGCGCGGTGCTCGTCGACGGCGAGCGCGTGCCGAAGAGCCGCAAGCTCGAGGCAGGCAGCGTCGTCGAGCTGCTCGAGGAGGTTCATCGACAGGCCGGCTTGCCCGAGCCCGACCCGTCGATCGCGGTCGTGGTGCGTTACGAGGACGACGACGTCGTCGTGGTGGCGAAGCCGGCCGGGCTGGTGGTGCATCCCGGGGCGGGCCACGCCGACGGCACACTGGTCAACGGCTTGCTCGCGCGCTACCCGGAGGTCGGCGGGGTCGGCGATCCGGCGCGCCCGGGCATCGTCCATCGCCTCGACCGTGACACGAGCGGGCTGCTCCTGGTCGCGCGCACACCGGCGGGCTACGAGAGCCTGGTCGCGATGCTCGCCGCGCACGAGGTGGAGCGGGTCTACGACGCGCTGGTCTGGGGAGTGCCCGACGCGCCCCGTGGCGTGATCGACGCGCCCATCGGCCGGTCGGTGCGACGGCCGACGCGGATGGCGGTGCGCGAAGGAGGGCGGGTCGCGCGCACCGCCTACGAGGTCGTCGCCCGCTATCCCGACCCCGGTGTGGCTCGCCTGGAGTGCCGCCTCGAGACCGGCCGTACCCACCAGATCCGCGTGCATCTGCAGGCCATCGGCCACCCCGTCGTCGGCGACGCCGCGTACGGCGGGCACCGACCGGCGATCACGCTCGGTCGCCCGTTCCTGCACGCGGGTGGGCTGGTGTTCTCGCACCCGGTGACGGGTACCCGTGTCGCGGTGGAGGAACCGCTCCCCGCCGAGCTCTCGGCGCTCCTCGACCAGCTCGCGCCAGCTTGACGTTGCGCTGAGCGCGCTCGGCGCGAGTCCTCAGTCGTCCGCGTTGGATCCGAGACGGGGCGTGGTGACCGGTACCGCCTGTACCGGCTGCGAGATCGCGGTGACCGCGGCGTTGTGGTCGTCGAGGCGACCGACCGGGGAGTCGGGCGCGGCCCGGCCGGCCAGCCCGAAGCTCGCGCCGGCGGCGAGGGTGGCCGCGAACGCGGTCGCGGTGACCGCTCCGGCCGTCGCTACCAGCCTGCGTCGTTGCATCCCGCCTTCGCCTCCCCGGCACAGATCTCCTCCGCCGCCCTATCGGCCTGAGAACGGCCCAGGTGAAGGGGATGTGACGCACGACCGCAGGCCGAGATGCAGCGGAGCCGTGCCCGGACGGGCGGGACGGCGCAGCGGAATCGACCATCGAAGAGGTCAAGGGAGGGCTCGGGGATGTCGACACATCACGCAGGATGCCGCCGGATCGTCCGTCACGTACGAAAGCTGCCACCACGATGCGAGTCCTGATCGTCGAGGATGACGACGCCATCGCCACTCCGCTCGCCAAGGGTCTCGAGCGTGAGGGTCTGTCGGTCGATCGGGTGGAGACCGGCAGCGACGCGCTGGACCGCAGCGCCGCGCATCCGTTCGACGTCGTGCTCCTCGACCTCGGGTTGCCCGACCGTGACGGCTTCGACGTGTGCCGCGAGCTTCGTGCGCGCTCCGACGTGCCGATCATCGTCGTGACCGCGCGCTCCGAGGAGGTGGACCGCGTGGTGGGCCTCGAGCTGGGCGCCGACGACTACATCGTGAAGCCGTTCGGCTTCCGCGAGCTGGTCGCGCGCATCCGGGCCGTCGTCCGTCGGCGCGCGCCGGCACCGGTCACCGGCGATCCGGTGAACGGCAACGACAACGGCAACGGGCGGACCAACGGTCACGACGGGCCGGTGTCGCTGGTCGAGGTCGGGACGCTCTCGGTCGACCGGCGCACCCGACGCGTCACCGTGGAAGGCGAGACGGTCGCGCTCACGCCCAAGGAGTTCGACCTCCTCGCGTTCCTCGCCGACGACGCGGGTGCGGTGCGACCGCGCCAGGAACTGCTCGAGAACGTGTGGGATCCGCACTGGTACGGGCCGACGAAGACGCTCGACGTGCACGTCGCGTCCCTGCGCAAGAAGCTCGGCGATCCCGGGTGGATCGAGACCGTGCGCGGCGTCGGCTTCCGCCTGCGCGCGCTCGCCGAGTGACGCGGCCGGGAGCAGCGTGAAGCGCCGGCTCCTCTTCAGCTACTTGTCGATCACCGCGTTCGTCCTGCTGGTGCTCGAGATCCCACTCGGGGTGTCGTACGCGAACTCCGTCGAGCGGCGTCTGACGAGCGACCTGCAGCACGACGCGTTCTCGCTTGCGATCCATTCTCGGGACGCACTCGACGACGATGCGGGCGGTGCATCGACGCGTGCACTCCAGAACCTGGCCAGCCGCTACACGAACGGTGCCGGCGGGCGCGTCGTCGTCGTCGACTCGCACGGGCTGAGCGTGGCCGACTCCGATCCCAGCAGCCCGTCCGGTCGCGACTTCTCGACGCGGCCGGAGATCCAGCGCGCGCTGCAAGGCGCCGAGGTGAGCGGCGTCCGGGCGTCGCGCACGCTCGGACACGACCTGCTCTACGTGTCGCTCCCGATCGGCTCGGTGGACGGGATCCAGGGTGCAGTGCGCATCACGTACCCGGCGTCGGTGATCGACGACCAGATCCGTCACATCTGGCTCCTGCTCGCGGCGACCGGCGGCGTGGTGCTCGGCATCGTGCTCCTCGTGAGCCAGCTGCTCGCTCGCTCGGTCACCAAGCCACTCCTCGACCTGGAACAGGCGGCCGGGTCGCTCGGGGGCGGTGATCTCGCCGCGCGTGCCGAGGTGCCGAAGGGTCCGGCCGAGCTCACCGTCCTGGCGCGGTCGTTCAACGCCACGGCCGCGCGCCTGGAGCAGCTCGTCGGCGGCCAGCGCGCGTTCATCGCCGACGCCTCACACCAGTTGCGCACACCACTCGCCGCGTTGCGCCTGCGGCTCGAGAACCTCGAACTCGACGTGCAAGGTGCCGCCGCCGAAGATCTGAAGGGCGCGCTCGACGAGGTCGCGCGCCTCTCACGGCTGGTCGACGGTCTGCTGCTCCTGGCGCGGGCCGAGCAGGCCGCGTCGGCACCGGTGCCGACCGCGGTCGCCGACGTGATCGACGTGCGCTGCGACGCCTGGGATGCGTTCGCGGCCGAGCGCCAGGTGCACATCGATGCCGAGGTCGCGGGGTCCCCGGCCGCGTGGGTCACGCCTGGACGGCTGGAACAGGTCGTCGACAACCTCTTCAACAACGCGCTCGAGGTGGCACCCGCGGGAAGCGCGGTGCGCGTCGCGGCGCGCGATCGCGGCGAGTGGGTGGAGCTGACCGTGAGCGACGGGGGACCGGGCATGTCGGCGGACGACCGCGCTCGCGCCTTCGACCGATTCTGGCAGTCGGGCGAGGCCCGTCGCGACGGCCGGCCCAACGGCCACTTCGGGCTCGGGCTGTCGATCGTCCGCGAGCTGGTGATGGGCGACGGCGGCGACGTCGCGCTCGAGCCGTCAGCCGCGGGTGGGCTCGAGGTTGTGGTGCGCATGCGGCGCAGCGAGGTGCCCGCACAGGTCCCGCGTCAGCAGAAGTCCGCCGAGCACGAGCGCGACCCGGAGCCTCAGCTCTCGACCGCCTCCGCGACCTGAGTCTCGACCACGTCGGGATGGCCGATGCGCGTGCGCTCCACGAGATCCTGGAGCGTGAAGCGCTCGAGGATCTGGCGGGTCTCGTCGGAGACGCCGACCCAGACCTCCTGGAGCACGCAATGGCCCTCGCAGTGGTCGTGCTCGCCCATGAGGGTGGTCAGCGGGCCGTCGACCGCGGCCAGGATGTCGGCCAGGGTGATCTCCACTGGCGGGCGCGCCAGCACGTAGCCACCGCCCACCCCCCGCTTGGAACGCACGAGGCCGGCGCCCTTCACCGCGAGCAGGATCTGCTCGAGGTAGGGCTGGGGGAGGCCGGTGCGCTCGGCGATCTCCTTGACCGAGGTCGGCTGCTCCGAGCCGTGCAGGGCAAGCGAGAGCAGCGCGCGGGCCGCGTAGTCACCCCGGGTGGACACCTTCACACCCATCATGATCGCGCGTGGCGGCGTGCCGAACCTTCCTAACCTGGGCTCGGTGGAGTGCGTACGACCCGATTACTCGGGTCCCAACGTCACCGGTGTGGTGCCTGCGTTGTTGGGAATGCGCCCGGTGGAGTGGATGCCGTCCCCCGTCGCGGGGGCGCGAGCCACCGTCCTGCTCGTCCTCGACGGGCTCGGCTGGAACGCCTTCGAGGGCTTCCCCGACCAGCTTCCCGAGCTCCGAGCGTGCACCGGAGGCCCGGTCAGCACGGTGGTGCCGTCGACCACCCCGGCCGCGTTGACCTCGATCGCCACCGGCCTCCCGCCGTCACGGCACGGCATCACCGGTTTCCGCATCCGCCACGAACGCGGTGTGCTCAACGCGATCCGCTGGCAGCTTGCCGACGGCTCGCGCCCGCCCGATCCCGAGCACGTGCAGAAGGAGCGAGCGTTCGGCGGCCGCCCCGTCCCCGTGATCACGAAGTCGATGTTCCGCACGACCGGCTTCACGGCCGCGCACATGCGCGGCACGCGCTTCCACGGTTGGCAGACGACGTCGGTGCTCGTCGAGCACGTCCGGGGTCTCGTCGCCGGCGGGGAGCCGTTCGTGTACGCCTACTACTCGGGTGTCGACGAGGTCGCCCACGCCTACGGGCTCGAGTCTCGCTACTACCCCGCGGAGCTCGCGGCCGCCGATCGGCTGGTGGGGGAGCTGCGCGACGCCCTCCCCGACGACGCCGCGCTCGTGGTGACCGCCGATCACGGCCAGGTGCAGGTGGGCCCGGACGGTTGGCGCTCGCTGGCGCCGCTGCACGAGATGGTCGAGACCTACGCCGGCGACGGCCGCTTCCGTCACCTCCACGCCAAGCCGGGCCGGGCCGGCGACCTGCACGCGGCCGCCGAGGCGCTGCACGGCGGGGCGTCGGGTGACGCCTGGGTGTTCCGGCGCGACCAGCTGCTCGACGAGGGCTGGCTCGGTCCCGACCCGGTGCCGGCGGTGTACCGGCGCGTCGGCGACGTCGTCCTCGCCGCTCGCACCGCCGTCGGCTTCGTCGACCCGACGCTGCCCTACGAGGCGGAGCTGATCGGGGCCCACGGTTCGATCACGACCGCCGAGGTCGAGGTGCCACTCGTGGCGGCCCGCGGCCGCGCGCGCTAACGTCGTCGAACTACACCCGTGTGATTCATCCACAGCCTGTGGAAGGCGTGTGGACAGGGCTGGGGAGGCACCCCCAGGGGAGGCAGCCGGCAAGTTGGCCAAGTCGTTCGTGCACCTCCACCTGCACACCGAGTTCTCGATGCTCGACGGTGCGGCGCGGATCGCCGAGGTGGTGGCGACGGCGGCGGCCGACGGCCAACCCGCGGTCGGCATCACCGACCACGGCAACATGTACGGCGTCCTCGACTTCTACCGTGCCGCGCGCGACGCCGAGCTCACGCCCGTCATCGGTACCGAGGCCTACATGGTCACGACGTCGCGCCACGACCGTCCACGGCGCGACCAGCACGACATCTACCACCTCACCCTGCTCGCCGAGTCGACGCAGGGCTACAAGAACCTCATCAAGGTGTCGTCGGGCGCGTACCTCGACGGGTTCTTCCAGAAGCCGCGCGTCGACTTCGATCTGCTCGAGCAGCACCACGAGGGTCTGGTCGGCACCACGGGTTGCCTCGGTGGCGCGGTCTCGCAGGCCATCCTCGCCGGCGACTACCAGCTCGCGCGCGACCACGTCGAGCGCTTCCAGTCGATCTTCGGGCGCGATTCCTTCTTCGTCGAACTGCAAGACCACGGGCTCCCCGAGCAGCTCCAGGTCAACCCGCAGTTGATCAAGCTGGCGCGCGACATGCGGGCGCCCCTGCTCGCCACCAACGACTCCCACTACACGCACCGCGAGCACGCGGAGGCCCACGACGCCCTGCTCTGCGTGCAGACCGGCGCGCTGCAGTCGGACCCGAAGCGCTTCAAGTTCGACGCCGACGAGTTCTACCTGAAGTCGGCGTCCGAGATGCGCGCGTTGTTCGCCGACTACGACGAGGCGTGCGACAACACGCTGCTCATCGCCGAGCGCGCCGACGTCGCGATCGAGTTCGGCAACGCGGTCCTGCCGTCGTTCCCCACGCCGCCCGGCCACGACGAAGACTCCTTCCTGCGCGAGTTGTGCATCGAGGGCGCCAAGGAGCGCTACGGCGTGTCGCCCGGGCCCGACGTGCTCGAACGCATCGAGTTCGAGCTCGGCGTCATCAAGACGATGGGGTTCTCGGCGTACTTCCTCATCGTCTGGGATCTCGTGCGGTACGCCCGCTCGCGCGGCATCCGCGTCGGGCCGGGGCGGGGGAGCGCGGCCGGGTCGTGCGTCGCCTACTGCCTGCGCATCGTCGACATCGACCCGATCAAGTACGACCTGCTGTTCGAGCGGTTCCTCAACCCGGGCCGCAAGCAGATGCCCGACATCGACATGGACTTCGACTCCCGCTACCGGGGCGAGATGATCAAGTACGCCGCCGAGCGCTACGGGTGGGACCACGTTGCGCAGATCGTCACGTTCTCCACCATCAAGGCGCGGGCCGCGGTGCGCGACTCCGCACGCGTGCTCGGCTACCCGTACCTGGTCGGCGACAAGATCGCCAAGCTCATGCCGCCGCTCATCATGGGGCGCGACACACCCCTGCGCGCGTGCTTCGAGAAGGTCACCGGGCACGAAGACGGCTACAAGATGGCCACCGAGCTGCGCACGCTCTACGAGACCGACCCCGACGCCAAGCGCGTCATCGACGTCGCTCGCGGTCTCGAAGGCCTACGACGCCAGGATGGCATCCACGCGGCCGCGGTCGTCATCACGCGCGATCCGCTCACCGAGTACCTCCCGATCCAACGCAAGCCGGAAGCGGGCGGGCGCATCGAGGACGCGCCGATCGTCACGCAGTACGAGATGCACGGCGTCGAAGACCTCGGCCTGCTCAAGATGGACTTCCTGGGGCTGCGCAACCTCGACGTCCTCGAGATCGCGCTCGACCTCATCGCCGAGTCCACCGGGTCTCGTCCCGACATCGACCGTGTCCCCCTCGACGACGGGCCCACCTTCGATCTGCTCCGGCGCGGCGACACCGTCGGCGTGTTCCAGCTGGAAGGTGGGCCGATGCGCGCGCTGCTGCGCTCGCTCGCGCCCACCGACTTCGAGGACGTCGCCGCCCTCATCGCGCTGTACCGCCCCGGCCCGATGGCGCAGAACTGGCACAACGAGTACGCCGACCGCAAGAACGGCCGCAAGCCGGTCACCTACCCGCACGCCGACCTGCAGGAGGTGCTCGAGCCCACCTACGGGCTGATGATCTACCAGGAGCAGCTGATGCGGGTCGCGCAGCGGCTCGCCGGCTACTCGCTCGAAGAGGCCGACAACCTCCGCAAGGCCACCGGCAAGAAGATCCGCGCGCTCATCGCCCAGGAGCGCACCAAGTTCGTCGAGGGCTGCGTCGCCAGCGGGCACACCGCCGAGTTCGCCGAGAGCATGTTCGACACGATCGAACCGTTCGCCGACTACTCGTTCAACAAGTCGCACTCGTTCGGATACGGCTACGTCACGTACCAGACCGCCTGGCTCAAGGCGAACTTCCCGCCCGAGTACTTCGCCGCGCTGCTCACGTCGGTCAAGACCAACAAGGACCAGACCGCCGTCTTCCTCAACGAGTGCCGCCAGATGGGCATCGAGGTGCTCGTCCCCGACGTCAACGAGTCGGTGTCCGACTTCTCCGTGCGCACGGACCCCCATGGAGGCAGCGCGATCCGGTTCGGGCTCTCCGCGGTGCGCAACGTCGGCGAGGGCGTGGTCGCGCACGTCGTGGCGGCGCGGGACGAAGGCGGCCCGTTCACCGACTTCTACGACTTCTGCGACCGCGTCGACCCGTCCGTGCTCAACAAGCGTTGCATCGAGTCACTGGCCAAGGCGGGTGCGTTCGACTCGCTCGGGCACCCGCGCCAGGGCCTCGTGTTCGTGCACGAGACGATCATCGAGACCGTCCTCGGCCGGCGGCGCAACGAGGCGGAGGGTCAGTTCGACCTGTTCTCCGTGGTCGACGACCCCGCACCCGAGGCGGTGGTCGGGCATCGCACCGAGATCCCCGACACCGAGTTCCCGAAGTCGCAGCGGCTCACATTCGAGAAGGAGATGCTCGGGCTCTACGTGAGCGACCACCCGATGATGGGCGCCGAGCGCGCCCTGCGGAAGTACACCGACTGCACGCTGGCCGAGCTCCGTGACGGGCGTGAGGGCGAGATGAAGACGGTCGGCGGCATCGTCACCGCCCTCAACCGCCGCTACACCAAGCGGGGCGACCTGATGGCCACGTTCGTGCTGGAGGACCTCGGGGCCGCGCTCGAGGTGATGGTCTTCCCCAAGACGATGGAGCAGTACGGCCACCTGCTCGAGGACGACGCCATCGTGGTGGTGAAGGGCCGGCTCGACGTCCGCGACGACACGCCCAAGATCATCGCCATGGAGGTCGTGCGACCCGAGCTGTCGGTCGACAGCGGTCCGCCGGTGCGGGTGAGGGTCAAGCTCAACCTGCTCTCCGACGCCAAGGTCGGCCGGCTCAAGGACATCCTCGCCGACCACCCCGGCGACAGCCCCGTCTTCGTCCACCTCGAGAGCCCGGAGAAGACCACCGTCCTCCGCCTCGGCGACGACCACCTCGTCGCCGCCGACACCGGCCTCTACGCCGAGCTCCGCATCCTCCTCGGCGCCGACTGCATCACCTGACCCCATCCCACGCCCGCGATCTCCGAACATGTTGCGGTTGCACCCCTGCGGAGGTGGTTCAACCCGCACATGCTCGGCGGTGGGCGGCGACGACGGTCTCGACGATCGTCTGATCCGATGATCGCGACGTGAACCGGAGTACTTGGAAGCCGAGGACGACGAGGTCGTTGGCGCGAGCGCGGTCGCGGTCGAAGGCTGAGCGCGTCGAGTGGAATTCCCAACCGTCGTACTCGATCGCGATCCGCTGCTCCGGGTAGCAGAGGTCGATCCGTACCTCGCGTTGCCCCAGCCGCACCCGATATTGCTGCACGGGCGCCGGAAGACCAGCAGCGACCAGCAACCGCGCGATTCGAACCTCGGGATGGCTGTCGCCCGGATGGAACCCGCTTGCACGCTCGTCGAGGATGTCCCGCGTCACCGTGCAGCGCCGGCGTCCGCGACCATCGAGCTGGTCGGCGATCGCGGCGAGCTGTCGGATCGTCAGCAGGCGACGACGAAGCGCGTCGTCGAGGGCGCGCTCGAGCTCCCACGGCCGCAGGACTGCGCTCAGGTCGTAGAGGGTGCGGGCGACCGACGTCGACGGGATGGCAAGGACGGTCGTGCGATTCGGAGGACCGAGGAATTGGCTGTCATGCACGGTTACGCTATCGAGACGGACCGGGTGTTGCCGCGGCACCGTGATCTCGAACTGGCGCAATGGCGCCGGGTCGAGCCGGTGGAGCGCGGCCGCCGCGGAGTGCGACGCGATCGCACCAGGGACCGCGAGGCACGCGCCGAGCAGCGCCTGCTCCCACGAACGGGCGACTCCCGCGAGGCGGTAGACGCCGCGTCGTTCGCGCTCGAGGAGTCCGTCCCTGAGTCGAGTCTCGATCTGCTTGGCCGACAAGGCGCCGAGCGCTTGGCGGCGGGTGAGGAGACCGCGCTGGTGACGAGCGACCACGACCAGTGAGGAGGGGAGACCGAGCATGTCCGAAAGATCCCATCTGGGTGTGACATCCATCCGCTGTTCCCGACCAGGTTGCGGACGCGCCCCTGCACCGGGAGTGGAACTGCAACATGCTCTGGTACTGGTAGTGGGGCGGCGTTGAGCGCGTGTGCGAAGCTCTGGCCCGTGCACATCGGCGTGTTGGGGGGTACGGGTCCGGCCGGACGGGGGATCGCGACCCGTCTGGCGGCGTCCGGGCACCGGGTGACCCTGGGGTCCCGGGAGCGGGAACGGGCCGCCCAGGTGGTCGATGACGTGCGGGCCCGCTGGGGTGACCGGGTCGCCACCCTCGAGCCCGGCGCCAACCAGGACGCCGCCGCGGCCCACCTCGTCGTGCTCGCCACGGTGTGGGACGCCGCCGTCAGCACCGCCGAGGCTCACGCCGATCAGCTCGACGGCAAGGTCGTGATCTCCATGGCGAACGGACTCCGCAAGGAGGGCCGCCAGTTCGTCCCCGTCGTCACCGCCCACGGGTCGATCGCCGCCGAGGTGCAGCGGGCTGCGCCCGGCGCCCACGTGGTGGCCGCGTTCCACCTCGTGCCTGCGGCCGCCCTCGCCGACATCAGCCATCCGTTGGCCGGCGACGTCCTCGCCGTGGGCGACGACGAGGGGCGCCCCACCGTCCTCGATCTCATCGACGGCATTCCCGACCTGCGTGCGCTCGATGCCGGCCCCCTCGAGAACGCGCTCGGCATCGAGGCGTTCTCGGCGGCGCTCCTCACCGTCAACCTCCGGCACAAGGGCGAAGGGTCGCTGCGCATCGAGGGCATCGGCCCGCGTCGCACCACCACATGAACGTATGACGATCGAGCTGTTCGACACCGCGCAGCGCGCCGTCGTCCCTTTCGAGGCCGGCCCCGTCGTGCGCATGTACGTGTGCGGCATCACGCCCTACGACTCCACCCACCTCGGCCACGCCGCCACCTACCTCACCTACGACCTCCTCATCCGCCGCCTCGAGGAGCTCGACCACGAGGTGCGCATGGTGCGCAACGTCACCGATGTCGACGACTCCATCCTCCCCAAGGCCCGCGAGCTCGGCGTGGCCTACCTCGAGCTCGCCGAAGCCGAGCTCGCTCGCTTCCGTTCCGACATGGACGCGCTCGACACTCGACCGCCGCTCGCCGAGCCTCGCGCCACCGAGTCGATCGACGGCATGATCGAGATGGTGGCCCGGCTCCTCGAGGACGGCCACGCGTACCTCACGCACGGGACTGTCTACTTCGACGTCTCCACGTTCCCGCGCTTCGGCGAGGTGTCGCACTACCCGCGGGAGCACATGGTGCGCCTCGCCCGCACGCGGGGCGGCAACCCCGACGACCCGCACCGCCGGGACCCGCTCGACTTCGTGCTGTGGCAGCCGTCGCTGCCCGACGAGCCCGCGTGGCGCGCGCCGTTCGGCGTCGGACGGCCGGGCTGGCACGTCGAGTGCTCGGTGATGGCCATGCACGAGCTCGGCCCCACCATGGACCTCCACGGCGGCGGCACGGACCTCATCTTCCCGCACCACGAGTGCGAGGTCGCACAGAGCGAGAGCGTCACCGGCGAGACCTTCTCCCGCCACTGGGTGCACTCGGCGATGGTGAGCTACGAGGGCGAGAAGATGTCGAAGTCGCTCGGCAACCTCGTCTTCGTGAGCGACCTCCTCAAGACGGCCGACCCCCGCGCCATCCGGCTCGCGCTCATGCAGCACCACTACCGCGCCGGGTTCGAGTGGCACGACACCGACCTCGACGACGGCACCGCGCTCCTGCACCGTCTGCTCGCGGCGGCGGAGCGTCCCGACGGCGCCGACCCGCGGCCGTACGCCGCGCGCGTGCGCGCCGCCATCGACCACGACCTCGACGCCCCACGCGCGCTCGAAGCGCTCGACGACCTCGCCAGCGCGGTGCTCTCCGGCGGCAGCGACCGCACCGCACCCGCGGTGCTGCGCGAGCTCGGCGCGCTGCTCGGCGTCGACCTCGACCGCCCGCTCAACGCGCCCAGAAACGACGAAGGGCCCGTCTGAGGCCACTGGTATCGTCGGCGCCTCATGGCCATCACGATCACGCTGCCCGACGGTTCGACGCGCGAGCACGAGCAGGCCGTCACCGCGGGTGAGATCGCGGCGTCGGTCGGGAGAGGCCTGGCCAAGGCCGCACTCGCGGCGAGAGTCGACGACGAGTGGTACGACCTCGACCGTCCGATCGACCACGACGCCCGGGTCGCCATCATCACGCCCGACTCCGACGACGGTCGTGAGGTGCTGCGCCACTCCACCGCGCACGTGATGGCGCAGGCCGTCACCGACCTCTTCCCCGGCGCAAAGTACGCCATCGGCCCCGCCATCGACGACGGCTTCTACTACGACTTCGAGCTGCCGAACGGCGCGCACTTCTCCGACGACGACCTCGGTCGGATCGAGGCGCGCATGCGCGAGATCGTGAAGGCCGACGAGCGCTTCGAACGCGACGAGCTCGACCGCGAGCACGCCATCGCGACGTTCGCCGACCAGCCCTACAAGGTCGAGATCATCGAGCGCGTCGACCCCGGCGACCGCAGCGAGGTCGGCGAGGGCAACGTGATCTCGGTGTACCGCAACCCGCGCGACGGCCAGGCGCCATTTGTCGACCTGTGCCGCGGCCCGCACGTGCCTTCCACCAAGCGGCTCGGCGCGTTCAAGCTCACCAAGGTCGCAGGCGCGTACTGGCGCGGCGACGAGAAGCGCCCGATGCTCCAGCGCATCTACGGCACGGCGTGGGAGTCGAAGGCCGCGCTCGAGGAGCACCTCCATCGACTCGAGGAAGCCGAGAAGCGCGACCACCGCAAGCTCGGCGCCGAGCTCGACCTCTTCTCGTTCCCCGACGAGATCGGCTCCGGTCTCGCGGTGTTCCACCCGAAGGGCGGCACGATCCGCCGGATCATGGAGGACTACTCACGCAAGCGGCATGAGGAAGCCGGCTACGAGTTCGTCAACTCGCCGCACATCACGAAGGCGAAGCTGTTCGAGGAGTCGGGCCACCTCGACTGGTTCGCCGACGGCATGTTCCCGCCGATGGAGCTCGACGGCGGCACGGAGTACTACCTCAAGCCGATGAACTGCCCGTTCCACATCCTCATCTACCGCAGCCGCATGCGCTCGTACCGCGAGCTGCCCCTGCGGCTGTTCGAGTTCGGGACGGTCTACCGCTACGAGAAGTCGGGCGTCGTGCACGGCCTCACGCGCGTGCGCGGCCTGACGATGGACGACGCGCACATCTTCTGCACGCGCGAGCAGATCGTGCCCGAGATCACGCGCGCCCTCGAGTTCGTGCTCGACCTCCTGCGCGATTACGGCCTCGACGACTTCTACCTCGAGCTCTCCACCAAGCCCGAGGGCAAGGCGGTCGGCACCGACGCCGAGTGGGAGGAGGCCACCGATGCGCTCCGTACGGTCGCACTCGCGGCCAACCTCGAGCTCGTGATGGACGAAGGCGGCGGCGCGTTCTACGGCCCCAAGATCTCGGTGCAGGCGCACGACGCCATCGGCCGCACCTGGCAGATGTCGACCGTCCAGCTCGACCTGCAGCTGCCGCAGCGCTTCGGCCTCGAGTACGTGGGGGCCGACAACGGGCGCCACCAACCGGTGATGATCCACCGCGCGCTGTTCGGCTCGATCGAGCGCTTCTTCGGCGTCCTCACCGAGCACTACGCGGGCGCGTTCCCCACCTGGCTGGCACCGGTGCAGGCGAGCGTGGTTCCCGTGGCCGATCGTCACGAGGACTACGCGGCCGAGCTGGCCGCTCTGCTCCAGGCCGAGGGCCGGCGCGTCGAGATCCTGTCCGCGCACAGCGACTCGCTCGGCGCACGCATCCGCCGGGCCAAGCTCGAGAAGGTGCCGTACGTGCTCGTCGTCGGCGACGACGACGTGTCGGCGCGCACCGTCGGTGTGAACGAGCGGGGGAGCGAGTCGCCCGAGCGCGGCGTCGCCCTCGACGACTTCATCGCTCGCGTCGCCGACGACGTCGAGACGCGTCGGACCTGAGCCGTCGTGACCCTCGAGCGCCTCTGGGCGGGGTGGCGCACCACCTACATCGATGGCGTCGCCACGCAACCGCTGCCCGAAGGTGACCACGCCTGTCTCTTCGAGCGCCTCGCAGGCGAGCCCGACGACGTCTCGCTCGTCCTCGCCCGGAACGCGCACGCGTTCGTGGTGATGAACGCCTACCCGTACACGTCGGGACACGTCATGGTCGCGCCGCTCCGCCACGAGTCGACCCTCGCCGGTCTTTCGCGCGACGAGGCGGCGGCGGTGATGGAGCTCGTGCAGGACGCCAACGCCGCCGTGCTCGCCGCCTACACGCCCGACGGCGTGAACGTCGGTGCCAACATCGGTCGCGCCGCGGGCGCCGGCATCCCTGGGCACGTGCATGTGCACGTGCTGCCCCGCTGGACCGGTGACACCAACTTCATGACCGCGATCGCCGAGGCGCGCGTCCTTCCCGAGCCCCTCACCAAGAGCTACGAGAAGCTCCGAGCCGTGTGGCCCGCCTGACCCGACCGGCCACTACCGTGCAGCCATGGCCGACCAGCCCGGCGACGACTACCGCGACGAGCTTCCCGCCGACCTCGACGTCACCGGCTACGTCGGGCCGTACCTGTTCCCCACAATGCGCCGGCGGCGCATCCCCGCGACGATGTACCTCGTCCTCGCGGTGCTGTGCCTGCTCGGGTACGCGCAGTCGTCGAATGGCGGTCTGCTCGCGTCTGCGATCGTCCTCGCCCTCATCGCCGCCTACCACTACGCGTGCCGCGTGGCCCCTCGTCGTCGACCAGACCGAGGCGTTGCTCATCGCGTCGCGCACCGTCGGCTTCGCGGTCGGCCACTCGAGCGCGCAGCTCGCGTGGCACGGACTGCGGGCCCAGCCGGTGTGGCGCATCCTCCTCTACAGCGCCGACGAGCCGCCGACCATGCGCGGGCTCGTGCAGATCGATGCCGTCGACGGCACGGTGATGGGCGAGTACACCGAACCCAACCCCGAGGACTGGTCAAAGTACGGGCTGGATCAGACCGTCGCGGGAACCTGACGGCCCGCTGGGCAGGCGGAGGGCAGGGAGGGGCAGGGACTCCCGTCTTCGACGCCCGCGCCGGCGGGCCTGCCGGTCACAACGTGACCGACGCCACTCCTATTCCGCGGACTACTCGGCCACCGCGGCCCGGACCTTGTCCACGAGATGGGCAGGAACCGGGTCGTAGTGGGAGTGGGTGGCGCTGAACCGCCCTCGCCCGCCGGTCATCGAACGCAGGTCGATCGTGTAGCGCAGCACCTCCGACGTCGGCACCAACGCCACCACCTCCACCTCGCCGTTGCCCGCCGCGCTCGACCCCTGGATGCGGCCCCGCTTCGAGTTGAGGTCGCCCATGATGTCGCCCTGGTGCGCCTCGGGGGCGAGCACCACGAGCTCGCTCACGGGCTCGAGCAGGATCGGGTCGGCCTTGGCCATGGCGTCCTTGAAGCCGATCGATCCGGCCATCTTGAAGCTCATCTCCGACGAGTCGACCGAGTGGTACTTGCCGTCGAAGCACGTGACCTTCACATCGACGACGGGAAACCCGAACACGCCGCCGTGCTCCATGGTCTCGATGACGCCCTTCTCCACCGCCGGGATGAACTGCCGGGGGATCGCGCCGCCCACGATCTGGTCGACGAACTCGAAGCCGCCGCCGCGTTCGAGGGGTTCGACCCTCACGAACGCGACGCCGAACTGGCCGTGCCCACCGGTCTGCTTCTTGTACTTGCCCTCGGCCTCGGCGTCGTGCGTGATGGTCTCGCGGTACGCGACCTTGACGTCGTCGGTCTCGACCTCGACTCCGAGCTTCGAGTGCAGACGAGCGAGCCCGATGCCCAGATGGGTCTCGCCCTGACCCCACAACAGCGTCTGGTGGGTCTCGGCGTTGCGGTCGAGCTTCAGCGCCGGGTCCTCGTCGAGCAGTCGGTGCAACGCGTTGGCGAGCTTGTCCTCGTCGCTCTTCGACTTGGCGTGGATCGCCACCGCGAGCACCGGTGCCGGTGGCTCGAACGGCTCGACCTCGACCTCCGCGCCGCGCGCGCCGAGCACGTCGCCGGTGGTGGTGTCGGCGAGCTTCGCGACCGCGGCGATGTCACCCGCGGGCACCTCCGACACCGTCTCCTGCTCCTTGCCCCGCATCACCGAGAGCTGGTGCAGGCGTTCGTCGTGCATCGTGCGCCCGTTGACCAGCGTGGCGTCGGCCTTCACCGTGCCCTGGAGCACCTTGAACAGGTTCACGTGTCCCACGTAGGGGTCGACGATGGTCTTGAACACGAACGCGACCGGGGGACCGTCGCCGGCCGCGGGCCTGGGCGCCGGACCTTCCTCGGTGATGAACTGCGCGAGCCGGTCGATGCCGACGAGCTTCGTCGCGCTGCCGCACAGCACCGGGAACACCGCGCCCGACGCGACGCCGTCGGCCAACCCGTGCGCGAGCTCGGCAGTGGGGATGGTCTCGTCGGCGAGGTACCGCTCCATCAGGTCGTCGTCGCCCACGACGATGCCCTCGATGAGCGCGTCGTGGATGGAGTGCTCCTCCATCTCCATCTCGGGCGGGATCGGACCCTCGGTCGCCTTGCCGTCGACGTAGTGCACGGCGTGGTCGTCGAGCAGCTCGACCACGCCATGGAACTCCGCTTCTTCGCCGATCGGGAGCTGCAGCGGCGCGACGCCTGCACCGAACTTCTCCTTGAGCTGGTCGAGCGTGCGCGAGAACGAAGCGCGCTCGCGGTCGAGCTTGTTGACGAACACCGCGCGGGGGAGCCCGAGGTCGTCCGCCATGCGCCACACCAGCTCGGTCTGCACCTCGACGCCCTCGACGGCGGACACGACGAACACGGCCAGGTCGGCGGCGCGCAGCGCGGCGGCCACGTCGCTGACGAAGTCGGCGTAGCCGGGGGTGTCGATCACGTTGACCTTGTGGCCGTCGTGCTCGAACGGCGCCATCGCCAACGACACCGAGATGTGGCGCTTGGCCTCCTCGGGATCGAAGTCGGTGGTGGTGTTGCCGTCCTCGATCCGGCCCAGACGTGTGATGGTGCCGGCGTCGTGGAGGAGCGCCTCGGCCAGGGAGGTCTTCCCCGAGCCCCCGTGGCCGACGAGGGCCACGTTGCGGATCTTCTCCGTCGGGTACGTCTTGGCCGCCACCGGCACCCCCAGTGTTCAAAACCAGTAGGCCTCGAGAGGTCGTTGTGCGGGCCCGAGTCTACGCACGCCGTTCGCGCCGCCGTCGGGGCGTGCGCCCGGCGACCGGCCCGGGTGGCCCGGGTGGCCCGCGCCGCGGGTGTTAGCCTGATCGGACCGCTCCACCTGCACCATCACCTGTTCCAGCCGCCGACCGAGGACCCACTGCGCATGCTCGACGGACGCTGGCGAGCGACAGTCGAGCGAGGTCTCGAACCTGTCGGCCAGGGCCTCCACCGGGCCGGGATCACCGCCGACGGGTTGACCATCATCGGCCTCGTCTTCGCCGTCGGCACCGCGTTGCTGATCGCCGACGGCCACCTGGTGCTCGGCGTGTTCGGTGTGATCCTGACGGGTCTGCCCGACATCCTCGACGGCTCGGTGGCGCGCCAGAGCGGGCGGGCCGGTCCGCGCGGCGCCTTCTTCGACTCCGTGTGCGACCGGGTCGCCGACGCTGCGCTCTTCCTCGGCGTCGCCTGGTACCTGGCCGAGACCGGGACCCAGGGCGAAGCCGTCCTGGCGATGGCGGTGCTCGCGCTGTCGATGCTCATCACCTACGAGCGCGCCCGGGCCGAGTCGCTCGGCTTCCAGGCGCGCGGTGGGCTCATGGAGCGGGCCGAGCGCCTCGTGCTCCTCGGCGTCGGCCTCGCGTTCGACATCCTCGTGCCGGTGCTGTGGGTGATGCTGGCGCTCACCGCGTTCACCGCGGTGCAGCGCTTCGTCAAGGTGTGGCGCCAGGCCACGCCGGAGCGGCCCCGGCGCACCCGCCACCACCGTGGTTCGGGCACCGAGGAACCGCGGGCCGGCAGCCTCGCACAGTGGTGGGCGGCCCACCGTCCCCAGACCGAGCGCGCGACGGGTTCGCGCTCCGCGTCGCGCCGCCGCTGACCGCTTCCGGCCCGCAGCGAGCGAGCCATCGTGGAGGCCCGGACGCCGGAGCGGAATCGACCGTCGTGATGTCGATCCTCCCCGCGCGCACGCCCTACTTCGCGTACCGCGCCGGCGCGGGCATCGCCCGGCTCGTCCCGGGCGCCATCGGTGCGCCCGCGGCGCGTGGACTCGCGCAGCTGGCGCCGGCGGTGATGGCAGGCCGCCGCGCGCAGGTGGAACGCAACCTGCGTCGCATCCACGGACCCGGCTACGGCGGCGCCGCTCTCCGGCACGACGTCACGGCGACGTTCGACTCGTACGGGCGCTACTTCTACGAGCTCTTCCGGCTGTCGACGCTCACACCGGAGTGGATCAACGCGCACTTCCACTGCGCCGGCATCGAGCACGTCTGGGCCGGGGTCAACGAGGGCAGGGGCGCGGTGCTCGCGCTTCCGCACCTCGGCAACTGGGACTTCGCCGGCGCGTGGCTCGCGCTGCAGGGCTTCGCCGTGACGGTCGTCGCGGAGCCGGTCGATCCCCCGGAGCTCTTCGAGTGGTTCGTCGAGACGCGCGCTCGGCTCGGCATGCGGGTGATCCCGTTGTCGCCGTCGGCAGGGACCGATGTGTTGAAGGCGGTACGGAGCAACGAGGTCGTGTGCCTGCTCGCCGACCGCGACCTCACCGGCGACGGCATCGCGGTCGACTTCTTCGGCGAGCGCACGACGCTGCCCGGCGGACCCGCGATGACCGCGCTGCGCGGTGGCGCGCCGCTGCTCCCGGTCGGCTGCTACTTCATGGCCCACGGCGACTGCCGGGCCGACATCCGTCCACCCCTCGACACTTCCCGTTCCCGTGCCGACGACACGGCCCGCACCGGTCGCCTTCGCGACGACCTCACCCGGGTCACCCAGGACCTCGCCCACGCCTACGAGGACCTCATACGGGTCGAGCCCACGCACTGGCACCTGCTCCAGCCCAACTGGCCCAGCGACCGACCCGATCTCGAGGACTCCGACCCTGCCGGTCGTGCGACCGGGGTGGGATGATCGAGGTGTGTCGATGAGGGTCATGCTGTCGTGCCCGTATTCGCTGACCCTGTTCGGTGGCGTGCAGGGACAGGTGCTCGGCCTGGCCCGCGCCCTGCGGCGCGCGGCGTCGACGCCCGCATCGTGGCGCCGTGCGACGGCCCGCCGCCCGAGCCGGGCATCACCACCGTCGGTCCGAGCAGCCGGATCCCGAGCAACGGTTCGGTCGCTCCCATCGCCACCGGGCGGGCCGTGGCCCGGCGCACCATCGAGGCGCTGCGCACCTTCCGTCCCGACGTCCTCCACCTGCACGAGCCGCTCTCGCCGGGTCCGAACCACGCCGCGCTGGTCGGCACCACCATCCCGGCGGTGGGCACCTTCCACTCCGCCCGCACCGGTCGCAACGGTTGGTACGAGACCTTCCGACCCGGCCTCAAGCCGATGATGCGTCGCCTCGCCGTGTCGACCGCGGTCTCCGAGGAGGCGAAGCGCCAGGTGACGCTGACCTTCGGTGGTGAGTGCGACATCCTGCCCAACGGCGTCGACGTCCCTACCCTCGCCGACGGAGCGTCGACGCCGTCGGTCACGCCGGCCATCGTGTTCGTCGGTCGTCACGAGCGCCGCAAGGGCCTCGAGGTGCTGCTCGACGCGTTCGCAGGCGTCGAGCGCGACGCCGAGCTCTGGGTGATCGGCGACGGGCCCGAGCAGGAGGCTCTCCGCGGCCGGGGCGTGCCCCGCGTGCAGTGGCTCGGTCGGGTCTCCGAGGAGGAGAAGCACTCGCGCCTGCGCGGCGCCACCATCGCCTGCTTCCCCGCCCTGGAGGGGGAGTCGTTCGGCGTGGTGCTGCTCGAGGCGATGGCCGCCGGCACGGCGGTGGTCGCGTCCGACATCGACGGGTATCGCACGGTCTCGCGCCCCGACCGGGAGGCGCTGCTGGTGAAACCCGGCGACGCCGACGCCTTGCGCGGCGCGCTGCGCGCGCTGCTCGACGACCCCGTGCTTCGGGCCGGTCTCGTCGACGCCGGGGCCCGGCGCGCCGACGAGTTCTCGATGGACCACCTCGCCGAGCTGTTCCTCCCCCTCTACGAACGGGCGATCACGGCCCCTCGCGCCGCCGTCGGATGACGCCGCCTTTCCACCGTCGCTCGCCTCCGCTCGCTCTCGTCCGATCGCCGGGCCGTTGAGGTCACCCAGGTAGCATGACCACATGATCGCCGTCATCGTGATCGTCGTCATCGTGCTGCTGATCGGGCTGTTCTTCTGGCTCGGTTTCAACGGGCTCGTCAAGCGCCGCAACCAGGTCGACAACGCCTGGTCGCAGATCGACGTGCAGCTCAAGCGCCGGCACGACCTCATCCCCAACCTGGTGGAGACGGTCAAGGGCTACGCCGCCCACGAGCGTGGCACGTTCGAAGCCGTCACCAACGCGCGCGCCAACGCGATCAACGCGCAGACGCCGGCGGAGCAGGCCCAGGCCGAGAACGTCCTCAGCGGCGCGCTCGAAGAGCCTGTTCGCGGTGGCCGAGGCGTACCCGGACCTCAAGGCGAACCAGAACTTCCTGAACCTGCAGGAGGAGCTGACGAGCGCCGAAGACCGCGTCGCCTACGCGCGGCAGTACTACAACGACAGCGTGCTGAGCTACAACACGCAGATCCAGAAGTTCCCGACGGTCCTCCTCGCCGGGATGTTCCACTTCGAGAAGCGCGAGTTCTTCGACGCCGCGCCCGAAGAGACGGAGACCCCGCAGGTCAGCTTCTAGGAAATCGTCCAGCCACTCGCCGATCGGCGCCTGAGCAGGGGCGACGAGGCACCGTACTCAGACAGGTCCCGACCCGTGAACGAGCAGATCGCGCGCAACAAGCGGCGCACGTTCCTCATGCTGCTCGGCTTCGTCGCCGTCATCACGCTGGCGGCGACCGCCATCGTGCTGCTGTTCGGCGGCGGCTGGGTCGGCGTGGTCATCGCCTTCGTGCTGGCCATGGCGCTCGCGTGGGGCTCCTACTACAACTCCGACAAGATCGCGATCGCGGCCAGCCGGGCCAAGCCCGCCGACGAGACCGAGTACCGCCGCTACCACAACCTCGTCGAAGGTCTGTGCATCGCGGCCGGTCTCCCCAAGCCGCGGCTCTACGTCGTCGACGACCCTGCACCGAACGCGTTCGCCACCGGCCGCAACCCCAAGCACGCCGCGCTCGCGGTCACCACCGGGTTGCTCGAGATCATGAACCGCGTCGAGCTCGAAGGTGTGATCGCGCACGAGCTGTCGCACGTGAAGAACTACGACATCCTCGTCACGACCATCGCGGTCACCGCCGTCGGCACGGTCGCCCTCATCTCCGACATCGGTCTGCGCTTCGCGTTCTGGGGCGGCATGTCGGGCCGGCGCGACAACAACGGAGATTCGGGCCCGATCGGCGCCATCATCGCCATCGCTTCGCTCGCCGTGCTCATGCTCGCCCCCTTCGCGGCGTACCTCATGCAGATGGCGATGAGCCGCAACCGTGAGTACCTCGCCGATGCCAGCGGGGTGCAGCTCACCAGGTATCCACCCGGTCTGATCTCGGCGCTGGAAAAGTTGCGTGACGACCAGGCGGTGGTGCACCACGCCACCAAGGCCACGGCGCAGATGTGGATCGAGCAGCCGCTCGAGACCGACAAGGAGAAGGCAGGCAGCAAGTTCAACAACCTGTTCGACACCCACCCACCCCTCGAGGATCGCATCAAGCGGTTGCAGGAGATGTAGTGAAGGTCCGATCGACGTTCGCCGCGACGACCACCCTCGTCGCGGCGCTGGCGATGTTCGTGTCCGCCTGCGGCGGGGGTGACTCGAACGCGGCCACTCCGAAGAAGACGACCACCACCGAGGCGGCCACGACCACGACCGCGGCCCCGCCGACGGCGCCGCTCACCGGCCTCCCCGACCCCGGCGGTGCCAGCCACGGCCGGCCCGTCCTGTCGGTGAAGGTCGAGAACTACCCCGACGCACGCCCGCAGGCCGGCATCGACCAGGCCGACGTGCTCTATGAAGAGGAGGTCGAGGCCCACATCACCCGCTTCGTCGCCATGTTCAACTCGACCGTGCCCGCGGTGATCGGGCCGGTGCGTTCGGTGCGCGCCGAGGACCCCGACATCGTGTGGCCGCTGGGCGGGATCTTCGCCTACTCGGGTGGCGCGCCGGTCAACGTCGACGCCATCAACGCCGCGCCAGTGCATGCCGTCGACGAGGACACGGCGGGGAGCGCGATGGTGCGCAACGAGCCCAGCCAACCTGCGCGCGACGCGCCGCACAACCTCTACGGCCTCGGCCAACCGCTGTTCGACCTCGGCGGCGACCCCAAGCCGCCGCCCGCGCTGTTCCAGTACCTGGCCGACGGGGCGCCGCCGGTGACCGGCCAGGGCGTCCTCGACTTCCACGTTGGCTTCCAGGTTGGTTTCGACCCCACGTGGACCTGGGTCGGCGCAGCCGGTGTCTGGGCGCGCTCGATCGACGGTGTGCCGCAGACCGTGACTGGCCCGGGCAAGATCTCACCCACGAACGTGGTGGTGCAGTTCACGAACTACACCGGCGAAGGCGAGGCGCAGACCGTCGGCGAGGGCGACGTGTGGGTCTTCACCGACGGCACGCTGCGCACCGGGCGTTGGGTTCGGCCCGACAAGGGCCAGCCCGCCAAGTACGTCGACGCGGCCGGCAACCCCATCCCGCTGCGGCCGGGGCGCACGTGGGTGGAGATCCTCCCGGTCGGCGACACCGTCGACGTGACCCAGGCGCCGCCGCCCGCCACGACCGTGGCCCCGGTGACTACCGCGCCGCCGACCACCAAGAAGAAGTAGACGCCGCCCGGCGATTCATTGCACCGTGGACTACGTCCACGGTGTTCAACCGAACAATGAATCGGGTCCGGCCGGGGACGCCGCCGGTAACCTGACGGCCATGACGGATCGCACCACGGGGACGGCCCGGGTCAAGCGCGGGCTCGCGGAGATGTTGCGCGGGGGCGTCATCATGGACGTCGTCACACCCGAGCAGGCGAAGGTCGCCGAAGACGCCGGTGCGGTGGCGGTGATGGCGCTCGAGCGGGTTCCGGCCGACATCCGGCGCGATGGTGGAGTCGCCCGCATGAGCGACCCGTCGATGATCGAGGGCATCCAGGCCGCGGTCACCATCCCGGTGATGGCGAAGTGCCGCATCGGTCACTTCGCCGAGGCTCAGGTGCTCGAGTCGCTCGGCGTCGACTACATCGACGAGAGCGAGGTGCTCACCCCGGCCGACGAGGCGCACCACGTCGACAAGTGGGCGTTCACGGTGCCGTTCGTGTGCGGCGCCACCAATCTGGGGGAGGCGCTGCGGCGCATCTCCGAGGGCGCGTGCATGATCCGCTCGAAGGGGGAGGCCGGCACCGGCAACATCGTCGAGGCCGTGCGCCACCTCCGCTCGATCCTGGGCGACATCCGCAAGCTCACCGTGGCCGACGAGGCCGAGGTGTTCGCGTGGGCCAAGGAGCTGCGGGCGCCGGTGGAGCTGGTGCAGGAAGTCGCCGAGCGCGGCGAGCTGCCCGTGCCGTTGTTCTGCGCCGGTGGCATCGCAACGCCGTCCGACGCCGCACTCGTGATGCAGCTCGGCGCGCAGGCGGTGTTCGTCGGCAGCGGCATCTTCAAGAGCTCCGAACCGCCCACGATGGCGAAGGCGATCGTCGAGGCCACCACCCACTACGCCGACGCGACCATCGTGGCCAAGGTGTCGCGGGGGCTGGGCGAAGCGATGCGGGGCGAGGAGATCGACACCCTCGACGTCAAGCTCGCCGACCGGGGCTGGTAGCGCGCGATGACGGCGAGGCCTCCAGGCCATGAAGGTCGGCGTTCTCGCGCTCCAAGGAGCGTTCCGCGAGCATCGTGAGGTGCTCGACGCGCTCGGCGCCGAGGCGGTGGAAGTGCGCACGCCGGGCGAGTTCGGCGCGCTCGACGCGCTGATCCTGCCCGGCGGCGAGTCCACCACTATGAGCAAGCTGCTCGACACGTCGGGCGTGCGCGCGCCGCTCGCCGAGCTGCTCGCCGACGGGCTCCCCGTCCTCGGCACGTGTGCAGGGATGATCCTGCTCGCGCGTGAGGTCGTCGACGGTCGCGCCGACCAGGAGTCGTTCGGCGCCGTCGACGTCGCGGTGCGCCGCAACGCGTACGGCCGGCAGCGCGACTCGTTCGAGGCGGCGCTCGACATCGCCGGCCTCCCGGGCGCACCGTTCCCGGGCGTGTTCATCCACGCGCCGCGCATCGAGTCGGTGGGTGACGACGTGCAGGTGCTGGCGCGCCACGAGGATGTTCCGGTGCTGGCGCGCCAGGGCCGCATCTGGATCGCGAGCTTCCATCCCGAACTGTCCGGTGACCTCCGGCTCCACGAACAGTTCTTGACCGAAGGTGAACGCTCATGAGCGGAGCGACCGCGAGCCGGGTATCCCGGCTCGCAGCGAAGCGTGGGCGGCGGCGACGGCGGCTTCGCCGACCGGCGCCGCACGAGCCGGTGCCTGCACCGGCGACCATCGAAGATGGCGCCCCGGAGCGAAGCGACGAAAGCGGGAAGGTATGAGCGGACATTCCAAGTGGCACTCGATCAAGCACGCCAAAGGCGCGGCCGACGCCGCGCGCGGCAAGCAGTTCGCACGCCTCGCACGTCAGATCGAGGTCGCGGCGCGCAGCGGAGGCGGTGACGTCGACGCCAACCCCACGTTGCGCACCATGGTGCAGAAGGCGCGCGACGCGTCCATGCCCAAGGACAACATCGAGCGGGCCATCAAGCGCGGCACCGGCGAGCTCGAGGGCGTCACCTACGAGAACATCACGTACGAGGGCTATGCCACCAACGGCGTCGCCGTCTACGTGGAGACCCTCAGCGACAACCGCAACCGCACCGGCGCCGAGATCAAGAACGTGTTCACCCGCAACGGTGGTTCGCTGGCCGAGCCGGGCGCGGTGGCGTGGCAGTTCGAGCGCAAGGGAGTGCTCGTGCTCGACAAGTCGGTCGGCGACGAGGACGACGTCATGCTCGCCGCGCTCGACGCCGGAGCCGAGGACATCACCGACCTCGGTGACACGTGGCAGGTCACCACTGCGCCCACCGACGTCCACACCGTGCGCACCGCGTTGGAGGACGGCGGCATGGCGGTCACCAGCGTCGACCTGACGATGCTGCCGAGCACCACCGTCGAGCTCGACGAAGCGTCGAAGGCGAAGTCGGTGCTGCGCGTCATCGACGCGCTCGAGGAGCACGACGACGTGCAGAACGTCTACGCCAACTTCGACATCCCCGACGACGTCCTGCAGTCGGTCTACGCGTAGCGTCGGGGCGAGACGTCGTAGCTCGCCGACCTCACGCGGTCGGTCGAAGCGTCACCGTCTCAGAGCCGGTCGAGCACCTGTTCGCGATACCAGAGGATCTGCTCTCGCAGGGCATCGAAGCCCTGGTCACGGCTCATCACGGGCGTGATCAGGAGGCGACGCGCGCCGGCGGCCACGAACCTGCGCACGTAGTCGACGTCCGAAGCCGCCGTGGGGTCGTGGCTCCCGGGCCACACGGTGACCTCGATCTCGTCCGGGTCGCGCCCGGCGTCGGCCGCAGTTGAGCGCAGGTGCGCAGCCGACGCTGCGAGCTCGTCAGGCCCGATCGTGTACGGGTACCACCCGTCGCCGACCCGCGCCGCGCGTTCGACGGCAGGTTCGCTGTTCCCACCGAGCACGATCGGGATCGCCCCGCGCGCTGGTCGCGGCGACGAGTACACGCGATCGAACTCGAAGTGCTCGCCGTGGAACGTCGCCGGTGCCTGCGTCCACAGCGCCCGCATCGCCGTGATGCACTCCTCCAACCGACTGCCGCGCCGGCGAAACGGCACACCGACGGCCTCGTACTCCTCGCGCTGCCATCCGATCCCCAAGCCGAGGACCATACGACCGTCCGAGAGGTTGTCGATGGTCGACACCCGCTTGGCGAGCACCGCAGGACTGTGCAGGGGCGCGATGAGCACCGAGGTCCCGAGCTTGACGGTGCGCGAGACCGCGGCGAGGTAGGCGAGCGTCTCGAGCGGATCCGGCATGGGCGATGCTGCCGCCGCCGCGCCCGAACCCGACGGGATCTGGCCGCTGTCCGAGTACGGGTACTTCGGGTCGTAGTCGTGGGCGACCACCACGTGTTCGACGCCCCACACCGACTCGATCTCGCACTCTTCCACGACGGCGATCCACTCACGGAGGAAGTCGCCCGACGTGATCTGACCGGGCGCCAACGGCAGCAGCACCCCGAGCGCAAGCTTCGCAGTCATCTGCGTCCTCCCTCGAGTGGCGGTGTGACGGGCGTGTCGCTCCGGAAGTCTGCCAGGATCGACGCGAGGTCAGCCCCCGGGTGGACGGGACGACCTCGGCGATCACGCCGACAGAGCCGCAGGGCAACAAGCGTCCGGTACCGTCGCGGCATGGACATCGCGCGAGCGCTCGACTTCGTCCGGGAGCACCACCACGCGGTGATGCAGACGTACCGACGTGACGGGTCGCCGCAGATGTCGCCGGTTGCGTGCAACGTCGACGCCGACGGGCGGATCGTGGTGAGCACCCGCGAGACCGCGATGAAGACGAACCACCTGCGGCGCGACCCGCGCGTCGCGCTGTGCGTGCTCTCCGACGCGTTCTTCGGCGACTGGATCCAGATCGAGGGAACCGCCGAGATCGTGTCGCTGCCCGAGGCGATGGAACCGCTGGTCGACTAC
This sequence comes from uncultured Actinomycetes bacterium, assembly GCA_963841415.1. GTDB lineage: Bacteria > Actinomycetota > Acidimicrobiia > IMCC26256 > DASPTH01 > DASUAS01. The sequence goes on from CAWJCN010000001.1 coordinate 760,771, forward strand.
TACCGCACGACCAGTGGAGAACATCCCGACTGGGACGACTACCGCGCCGCGATGGTGCGCGACCAGCGCGTCATCGTGCGCATCACACCCGAGCGCGCCGGGCCGGATCGCTCCGGTTGACCATCGCCGCCGCGGTCCTCGCTGCCGGCCGGGGCTCACGCCTCGGCGGTGATGCGTCGAAGCCGCTGCTCGAATGGAGGGGCCGAGCGCTCGTCGGGTGGGCCCTCGACGCCGCGCTCGAATCGGGATTGACGCCCGTCGTCGTGGTGGTCGGCTACCGCGCCGACGAGGTCCGCGCCGCAGTCCGAACATCTCAGAGTTCGCGTACACCGGCGGGTGACAACTCTGAGATGTTCGCTTCGGGGGGGGCCGAGGTCGTCGAGAATCCCGACTGGGAAGAGGGGATCGCGTCGAGCCTGCGGGCGGTCCTCATCGCGCTCGAGCCCCGAAACGAAGTGGACGCCGTGTGCGTCGGCCTGGCCGATCAGCCCCTGGTGGGGGCCGGGGCCTACCGGCGGGTCGCGGTCACCGACGGCGAGCTCGTCGTGCCCACCTATGACGGCGAACCGGGCAATCCCGTCAAGCTGGCGCGTAGCCTCTGGTCCGAGGCGTTGGAGCTCCGCGGCGACGTGGGTGCCCGGGCGCTCGCCCGGGATCGTGCCGTCCGCATCGACTGCACCGGCACCGGGAGTGCCGCCGACGTCGACACCCTCGAAGACCTCGAACGACTGCAGCAGGAGGACCAGTGAAGATCGAAGACAGCTTCCGGGTGGATGTGCCCATCGACGAGGCCTGGAAGGTGCTCCTCGACCTCGAGCGCATCGCTCCCTGCCTCCCCGGCGCGCAGCTCACCGAGGTGGAAGGTGACGAGTACCGCGGCACGGTCAAGATCAAGGTCGGCCCGATCACCGCGCAGTACAAGGGCGTGGCCAAGATCGAGGAGGCCGACGAAGCCACCCACAAGGTGGTGCTGCAGGCCGAGGGTCGTGACACGCGGGGTCAGGGCAACGCGTCGGCCACCGTCACCGCCACGCTGGTCGACGACAGCGGCGCCACGACCGTGAACATCGACACCGACCTCAACATCACCGGCAAGGTGGCGCAGTTCGGCCGCGGGGTCATGGCCGACGTGTCGAGCAAGTTGCTGGGCCAGTTCGCCGAGAACCTGCAGCGCGACGTGTTGAGCGGCAGCCCCTCCGCCGATGAAGCGCCCACCCAGGCCGCGCCCCCCGCCACCGACGAGGAGGCTGACACACAACCCGACTCCGGCGTCCGCAAGATCGACTCCAAGGAAGCCGATCCCATCGACCTCATGGACGCGGCCGGCGGCTCGGTGGGGAAGCGGCTGGTCCCGATCCTCGCCGGACTGGTCGTGATCGTCGCCATCCGGTCGGTGTTCAAGCGCCGCAAGAGGCGCCGCGCGAAGAGCCGCAGCATCCGCCACGACGACGACTGAGCCCCGTAGGATCGAACTCGTGTTCGATCCGACCGCTGGCAGTCGCGAGGGCGACCAGTTCGTCCTGGGCATCGACCCGGGGGTGTCGCGCTGTGGGTACGGGGTCGTCCGGCGTGACGGTCCGCGCTACCGGGCCGTCGCCTACGGCGTGATCCGCACGCCACCGCGCGACGAGTTGCCGAACCGCTTGGCCGCGCTGCTGCACGAGCTCGACGCCCTCATCGTCGAATACCGCCCGGCGGCGTTGGCGGTCGAGCGCGTGCTGTTCCAGGTGAACACGCGCACCGCGATGTCGGTCGGACAAGCCAGCGGGCTCGCCCTCGCCCTCGCGGGCCGAGCCGGGATCCCGGTCGTGCACTACAGCCCCAACGAGGTGAAGCTCGCGGTCGCCGGCGACGGCGGCGCGGGCAAGCACGAGGTGCAGCAGATGGTGATGCGACTGCTCGAGCTCGCCGAGCTCCCCGACCCACCCGACGCCGCCGACGCGCTCGCGCTCGCGCTCTGCCACTGGTGGCGCGCGCCGCTCGCCGCGCAGGGCGTTGGCGTCGGCACCCAACGTTCGGCGCGCCTCGACGATGCGATCGCGGCCGCATTGGCGAAAGAAGCCTCGATGACGAAGGGTGCCCGGTGATCGGTTCGGTGCGGGGCACGGTGATCGAGCGCACGGCCGTCGGCGAGGTGCTCGTCGAGGTGGGGGGAGTGGGATACCGCGCGTTCGTGCCCGCGAGCGCACTGCGGTCGTTGCACCCCGGCGACAGCACCTTCCTCTTCACGCACCTGCACGTGCGCGAAGACGCGATGGTCTTGTACGGCTTCCCGACGCGCGACGAACGAGACACCTTCGAGGCGCTCATCGGCACCACCGGTGTCGGGCCCAAGCTCGCGCTGGCGATGCTCAGCGTGCACTCGCCCTCGGCGCTGCGCCGCGCGCTCCTCGAAGACGACCTCGCCGCGCTCACGATGGTGCCCGGCGTCGGCAAGCGCACTGCGCAGCGGCTGCTCGTCGAGCTCAAGACCCGACTCGAGGTGCCGGAGCTCGACATCACCGACGGCGCGAGCGGCCCCGCGCCCCGCGCCGAGGTGCGCGTCGCTTTGGCCGGGCTCGGATACGCACCCGACGAAGTGCGTGACGTCATCGCGCAGCTGCCCGAGGAGGGCTCCGTCGAGGAGCTCCTCCGGGAAGCGTTGAAGCTGCTGGCGGTGACGCACGCATGAGAGACGAACTGCTGCGCGCGTCGACCGATCCGGTGGAGGAGGCCGAGGAGGTCACGCTCCGGCCCCGGCGGCTCGACGAGTTCGTCGGCCAACCACGCCTCAAGGAGCACCTCGAGATCCTGCTCGCCGCCGCACGCGGCCGCGGCCAGGCCGCCGACCACCTGCTGTTCGCGGGCCCGCCCGGGCTCGGCAAGACCACGCTGTCGGGCATCGTCGCCGCCGAGATGGACGTCAGCCTGCGCATCACCAGCGGTCCCGCGCTGGAGCGCGCCGGCGATCTCGCCGCCATCCTCACGAACCTCGACGACGGCGACGTGCTCTTCATCGATGAGATCCACCGCCTCCCGCGCCCTGTCGAGGAGGTGCTCTACCCGGCGATGGAGGACTTCCAGCTCGACATCGTGATCGGCAAGGGGCCCGCGGCGCGCTCGATCCGTCTCGACCTGCCCCGTTTCACGCTCATCGGCGCCACCACCCGTACCGGCCTCATCACCGGTCCGCTGCGCGACCGCTTCGGTTTCATCGCCCGGCTCGACTACTACGGCGTGGACGACCTCGTCGCCATCATCGAGCGTGCGGCGCGCATCCTCGGGGTGCCGCTCGAGACGGGCGGTGCGCTCGAGATCGCGACGCGCTCACGCGGCACGCCGCGCATCGCCAACCGGCTGCTGAAGCGCGTGCGCGACTACGCCGAGGTGCGCGCCGACGGCGCGGTCACCACCGAGAACGCGCGCATCGCGCTCGAGTTGTTCGAGGTCGACGAGCTGGGTCTCGACAAGGTCGACCGCGCCATCCTGAGTGCGCTGTGCGAGACCTTCGGGGGCCAGCCGGTCGGGCTGCACACGCTGGCGGTGGCAGTCGCCGAGGAGCCCGAGACGGTCGAGGAGGTCTACGAGCCGTTCCTCCTGAAAGCCGGGCTCCTGCAGCGCACACCTCGAGGTCGGATCGCCACGCCGGGTGCCTATGCGCACCTGCACCTTCCCGCACCCCACATCCTGCCCAGCCTCTTCACCGCCGACGAGTAGACCGAGCCCGACAACAAGCGGTGACGATCGGGGAAACGTCGGTGCTGGCTGTCGAGATCGGGCGCTGACGGGCCGCTAGCATCCGCGACCGGTCCGTGCCCCCCGAGCGCGGCTGCGATCAGCGGGAAGCCCTTCGACGCCAATGGTCATCTTCGTCTACTTCGCCGTCATCGCGCTGGCGTTCTTCCTGCTCATCGTCCTCCCGCAACGGCGCCGCACCACCGCCCACCGGGCCCTCCTCGCCGCGCTCGAGGTGGGCGACGAGGTGGTCACCATCGGCGGCATCCTCGGCACCGTCGTCGAGCTCGACGACGAGCGCATCGAGCTCGAGGTCGCGGACGGCGTGGTGATCACCGTGGCTCGCAACGCGATCGCGGAGATCACCGCGCCCGACGAGCCCCCGGCCGATGAGCCGCATCCCGACGAGCCTGCGTCCGACAACGGCCCAGTCGACGCATGAACGTCCGCCGCAACGCCATCTTCCTCGTCGTCACCCTCGTGGTGGTGGTTGGCACCTTCTTGTACACCGTGCAGTCCGGCCACGAGCCCGTGCTCGGCCTGGACCTCCAGGGCGGCACGTCGGTCGTGCTCTCGCCGGTCGGCAAGTACAAGCAGGACACGCTCGACGTCGCCATCGACATCATCCGCAACCGCGTCGACACCTTCGGCACCCTCGAACCGGAGATCACGCGGCAGGGGAGTGACATCGTCATCGACCTCCCGGGCGTCAAAGACCGCGACAAGGCCATCGCGCTCGTCGGCAAGACGGCCGAGCTGCGCTTCCGGCCGGTGCTCGCGTCCGGGCTCGCGTCCGAATCCAAACAGGCGAAGGACGCGACCACCACCACGACGACCGCCGCCGGCGCCACGACCACGACGACCGTGCCGCAGCCTTCGAACTGCCGCCGCCAAGACCGCCATCGCCAACTGCGACACCGCCACGGTCGAGACGCTCACCGAGATCCCCACCACGGGCCGCGCCCTCGACCAGCGCGACAAGTGCGTCGTGCTGCCCGACAAGCCCGGCGGGAAGAACGCGCCCCGCTACTACCTGGGCAAGGCCGCCCTGACCGGGAAGGGCACCGTCGACACCGCCAAGGCCGAGTTCCAACCCGGAGAGGGCTGGACGGTGAAGATGGACCTCACCAGCAGCGGCAGCAGCAAGTGGGACGCCCTCGCGCAGCAGCAGTTCCACAAGCAGGTGGCCATCGTCCTCGACGGCCTCGTGCAGTCGGCGCCCACCATCCAGCCGAACGACCAGGCGTTCTCGTCGTTCGGCGGCACCGCGGTCATCTCGGGCAGCTTCACGCAGGACGAAGCCAACAACCTCGCCAAGCTGATCCGCTTCGGCGCGCTGCCGGTGACGCTCAAGCAGGTCAACGTCGAGAACGTGTCCCCGACGCTCGGCAACGACCAGCTCCACGCCGGCATCCTGGCCGGGATCATCGGCCTCGCGATGGTTGCCCTGTACATGTTGGTGTTCTACCGCCTGCTCGGGCTGGTGGTGATCGCCGGCATCGCGCTCAGCGGAATGGCGCTCTACACGCTGATCGCGTGGATCTTGCCCGAGGTGCTCGGGATCACGATCGTGCTGAGCCTCGCGGGGGTGACCGGCATCATCGTGTCGGTCGGCATCACCGTCGACTCCTACGTCGTCTACTACGAACGCATGAAGGACGAAGTGCGCGCGGGCGCGACGGTGCGATCGTGCGTCGACCGTTCCTTCACCCGGTCGTTCCGCACCATCGTCGCCGCCGACCTGGTGTCGCTCATCGGTGCGGTCGTCCTGTACGCGCTGGCCATCGGATCGGTGCGGGGCTTCGCGCTCTTCCTCGCCATCTCCACGGTCCTCGACCTCTTCGTCGCGTACTTCTTCATGCATCCGCTGGTCTCGCTCCTCGCTCGCCGGGAGCACCTCGTGCGCATGAACGGCGTCGGCATCGCAGCCGGCCTCGACGCCCCCGCGAGCGTGAACGTATGAGCAAGCGTCGTGAGGCGGGTATCCCGCCGAGTGCGCAGCGTTTGCCGAATGTTGTGCAGTGCGGCCTGGAACGATCGAGCGATCGAGCGAGTGACGAGAGCGGGGGAGCATGAGCACCGCGACTGCTCCCGCGCCGGTGGCGAGGAAGCGCCACACGTTCGCGGACCTCTACCACGAGCGCACGCACTTCGAGTTCATCAAGCACTCGCGGCGCTGGGCGGTCCTCTCGGGCACGCTCATCCTGATCTCGGTGCTCGCGTTCGCGGTGCGGGGCCTCAACCTCGGGATCGACTTCGAGGGTGGCACCCAGTGGCAGTTCGCGGTGAGCACGGCGAAGAATTCGGTCTCGGCCGGCGACGTGCGCGACGTGCTCAAGCCCCTGGGCCTCGGCGACGCCAAGGTGCTGATCGTCGGGAACAATTCGGTGCGCGTGCAGTCGAAGGATCTGAGCGCGAAGGACCAGGCCGCGGTGACGGCCGCATTGGCCAAGTACGGCGGCATCGACCACGCCGCGGTGAGCGTCACCAACGTCGGACCCACCTGGGGCGACAAGGTGAGCAGCAAGGCACTGCAAGCGCTCGTCGTGTTCTTCTTCGTGATCGCGGGCTACCTGACCCTGCGCTTCGAGTGGCGCATGGCCCTCGCCGCCATCATCGCGGTCATCCACGACATCATCATCACCGTCGGCGTCTACGCGGTCACGGGCTTCGAGGTGACACCGGCGACAGTCGTCGCCTTCCTCACCATCCTCGGCTTCTCGCTCTACGACACCGTCGTCGTGTTCGACAAGGTGAAGGACAACACCGGTCGCCTCGGCACCGTGCGCGGTGACACGTACTCGTTGATGGTGAACCGCTCGCTGAACCAGGTGTTGATGCGTTCGATCAACACATCGATCGTCGCGCTGCTCCCGGTCGCCTCGCTGTTGTTCGTCGGCACCTACGTGTTCGGTGGTCTGGCCCTGCGCGACTTCGCGCTGGCGCTGTTCGTCGGTCTGCTGACCGGTGCGTATTCGTCGATCTTCGTGGCCACGCCGATCCTGGCGTGGCTCAAGGAGCGCCAGCCGAGATACCGCGCGCTGCGCGAGCGGGCCGCCGCCGATCTGGCCAAGGCGGCCGTGGTCGCGCCGGTGGCTCCGGTGGTCGCGGGAGTGCCCACCGACGTGCCTGTCGACGGCGAGGACATCGACCCCGGTGACGACTTCGAGCCGAGCGACCAGCCGGCTCCGCCGGCTTCACCGACGCCTTCACCGACGCCGGCCGCGCGCTACGGCACCACGTCCACGCGCGGTTCCGCCAACCCGCGCGGTCGCCAGCAACGGCGCAAGAAGCGTCGCTGACCGGCACCTGACCGTCGCCGGGAACACCACGGGCGGCCGGTACAGTTGCAGAGAAGATGAGTGAGCGTCGTGAGGCGGGTCGCCCGCCGAGCAGCGAGCGTGGCCGAAGCGGCCCGGAGCGAGCGAGCCCGCAACCGAGTGACGAGAGCGGGAACGGATGAGCACGACGGAGCCGCGTGTCGAGGTACGGACCGACCGCCGCTCTGTGCTGCCCTGGCGGCGCCCGCACACCGTCGACGCCGAGCTCGCCCCGCTCGTCAACGCCTACCTCGAGCGGCACCGGCGCGGCGACACCACGATGATCGAGCACGCCTACGACATCGCCCGCGACGCCCACCGCGAGCAGGTGCGCCGGTCGGGCGAGCCCTACATCACCCACCCGGTCGGCGTGGCGCTGGTGCTCGCCGACCTCGGCCTGGACGACGTCACCATCGCCGCCGCGCTGTTGCACGACGCGGTGGAAGACACCACCGTCACCTCGGCCGACATCGAGCGCGAGCTCGGGGCCGACGTCGCCACCATCGTCGACGGCGTCACCAAGCTCGACCGCCTCCAGTTCGACTCCAAGGAAGCCCAGCAGGCCGCCACGCTCCGCAAGATGCTGGTCGCGATGGCCAAGGACATCCGCGTCCTGCTGATCAAGCTCGCCGACCGGCTCCACAACATGCGCACGATCGCCTCGCTGCCCGAGTTCAAGCAGCGCCGCATCGCGCAGGAGACCCTCGACATCTACGCGCCGCTCGCACACCGACTCGGCATCGCCGACATGAAGTGGCAGCTCGAAGACACCTCGTTCGCGGTGCTCTACCCGCTGCGCTACGCCGAGATCGAGCAGATGGTCGCCACCCAGGCGCCGGAGCGGGAGGATTTTCTCCGGGCCGTGCTCGAGGAGCTGCGGGCCCGCCTCGAAGAGCTGAAGATCGAGGCCGACGTCAACGGTCGGCCGAAGCACTACTGGTCGATCTACGAGAAGATGATCACGCGCGGCAAGCAGTTCGACGACGTGCAGGATCTCGTGGCTGTGCGCGTCGTCGTCGATTCGGTGAAGGACTGCTACGCCGCGCTCGGTTCGATCCACGCGATGTGGAAGCCGGTGCAGGGCAGGTTCAAGGACTACATCGCGATGCCGAAGTTCAACCTCTACCAGTCGCTGCACACGACGGTGGTCGGTCCGTCGGGCAAGGCGGTCGAGGTGCAGATCCGCACGCAGGAGATGCACCGCCGCGCCGAGTTCGGTGTCGCCGCGCACTGGGGTTACAAGGCGCGCGAGCAGGCCGAGGATCTCCTGTGGTTGCAGCGCATGGTCGACTGGCAGCAGGAGACCTCCGACCCCGGCGAGTTCATGGAGGCGTTGAAGGTCGATCTCGAATACGACGAGGTCTTCGTCTTCACGCCCAAGGGCAAGGTCATCACGCTCGCCGTGGGCGCCACGCCGGTCGATTTCGCGTACGCGATCCACACCGACGTCGGTCACCGCTGCATCGGCGCGCGCGTCAACGGCCGACTGGTGCCGTTGGATTCCAGCCTCGCTTCGGGCGACACCATCGAGATCTTCACCAGCAAGGTCGAGGGCGCCGGACCGTCACGAGACTGGTTGCAGTTCGTCAACTCCCCGAAGGCGCGCACGAAGATCCGTCAATGGTTCTCTCGTGAGCGGCGCGTCGACGCCATCGACACCGGCCGCGAGGAGCTGGCGAAGGCCCTGCGCAAGGAGGGACTGCCGGTCCAGAAGTTGGCATCGTCGTCGTCGCTCAACGACGTCGCAGTTGCCATGCACTACGCCGACGTCGAGGCGCTGCACGCGGCGATCGGCGAGAACCACGTGTCGGCCAAGGCGGTGGTGCAGCGCCTGCAGAAGGAGTTGCGCAGCGGCGAGGAGCAGCTGCCGATCAGCATGGCGCGACCGCCCGAACGGGCCCGCCGGTCCGAGCGCCGTGCCACCGGTGTGCACGTCGAGGGTCTCGACGACGTCATGGTGCGTCTCTCGCGCTGCTGTACCCCTGTGCCTGGTGACGAGATCATGGGTTTCGTCACGCGCGGCCGGGGTGTGTCGGTGCACCGCACCGACTGCGCCAACGCCGCCGGGCTCGTCGACCACGCCGAGCGGGTGATCGAGGTCGAGTGGGATCACGACCAGCCCGCCACCTTCGTGGTCTCGGTCGAGGTGGAGGCGCTCGATCGTTCGCGGCTGCTGCGCGACGTCGCCCACGTGCTGGCCGAGTACCACGTCAACATCCTCTCGTGCACGTCGCAGACGTCGACCGAGCGGGTGGCGAAGTTCCGCTTCGACTTCGAGCTCGCCGACCCCAACCACCTCGATTCGATCATCTGGGCGATCAAGCGGGTCGACAGCGTGTACGCGGCGTACCGGGTGCTCCCGGGTCACGCAAAGCTCGCAGCCAACTGACCCCTCGCCGGTACCATGCCGCCCGTGGCCGATGACCCGACGCGATACCGCGCGCCCATCGGTACGGCCGACGTCCTCCCGCCCGAGTCGTCGCAGTGGACCGCGCTGGTGGCGACCTTCGCCGAGCGCGCGTCACGCTACGGCTTCGACCTCGTGATCACCCCGATCTTCGAGCACCTCGAGGTGTTCCAGCGAGTGGGGGAGTCGACCGACGTCGTCCGCAAGGAGATGTACGACTTCGAGGACAAGGGCGGCCGGCGGGTCGCGCTCCGTCCCGAAGGCACGGCCGGCGTGGCGCGCGCGTTCGCGCAGCACAACCCGGTGGTGCCGTGGAAGGTCTGGTACGTCGCGCCGCACTTCCGCTACGAACGGCCGCAGAAGGGCCGCTTCCGCCAGCACTTCCAGGTCGGTGCGGAGGCGCTCGGCGTCGACGACCCGCAACTCGACGTCGAAGTCATCGCGCTCGCTCACGGCTTCTACCGGGCGTTGGGCCTGCGCGACTTCACCCTCAGCATCAACTCCATGGGCGACGACGAAGACCGCGCTCGCTACCGCGAGGTGTTGAGTGCCTATCTCCTCGCCCACGGTGAGGCGTTGGGCGACACGTTCCGGGAGCGCGTCGCCGCCAACCCGCTGCGGGTGCTCGACACCAAGGATCCCGACTGGCAGGACGTCGTCGAGCACGCGCCCCAGATCACGGGGTCGCTCGGGGAGCACGCGCGCATGCACTTCGAGGCGGTGCAGCACGGGCTCGACCGCCTGGGCATCGCCCACGAGATCAACCCGCGGCTGGTGCGCGGGCTCGACTACTACACGAGCACCACGTTCGAGTTCGGAAGCTTTGCGCTCGACGCGGCGCAGAACGGCATCGGTGGCGGCGGCCGCTACGACGGCTTGGTCGAGCAGATGGGCGGGAAGCCGACGCCGGGCATCGGGTTCGGCATCGGCATCGAGCGCGTGCTCATCGCGTGCGCGGCCGAGGGTGTCGCACCGGGCGCGGCACCCGCCGCCGACGTGTTCATCGTCGACGGCTTGGACAACGCCACCGAGGTGACGCTGCTCGTGACCGAGCTCCGCGAGGACGGCATGCGGGCCGAGCGCGCCTACGGCGACCGGTCGTTCAAGGCGCAGATGAAGGTGGCCGACCGCGCCGGCGCGCAATTCACGATCCTCCTCGGAAGGCGCGAGGCGGAGCACGGTGCCGTGGGTGTGCGCGACATGCAGACGCACGAGCAGGTCGAAGTACCACGCGAGCTGGTCGCGGGCTGGTTGCGGGAACGAGTCGAAGCAGAGGACACGAACCGATGATGCGCACCGATCGTGCCGGCGATCTCCGGACCACCGACATCGACCGCGACGTCGTCGTGTGCGGTTGGGTCGACAGCCGCCGCGACCACGGCGGGGTGGTGTTCATCGACGTGCGCGACGTCGCCGGCCTCGTGCAGGTGGTCGTCGACCCGGGTGACGACGTCGGCGCCGACGTGCACCGCGTCCGCAACGAGTACGTCGTGCGCGTGACGGGGACCGTGCGGCACCGACCCGAGGGCACGGTCAACGACGGCATCCCGACCGGCGAGGTCGAGGTCGCGGCCACCGCGCTCGAACTGCTCAACGAGGCGCAGACGCCACCGTTCCCCGTCGACGACCGCATCGACGCCGACGAGATGCTGCGACTGCGGCACCGCTACGTCGACCTGCGCCGTCCGCGACTGCAGCGCAACCTCCACGTGCGCGCGCAGGTGAACGCCGCGCTGCACCGCTCGCTCGACGCGCAGGGCTTCACCGAGGTGGAGACACCCATGCTCATCGCGTCGACGCCCGAAGGTGCGCGCGATTTCGTCGTGCCGTCGCGCTTGTCGCCCGGCGAGTTCTACGCCCTGCCGCAGAGCCCCCAGCTGTTCAAGCAGCTGCTCATGGTGGGCGGGATGGACCGCTACTACCAGATCGCGCGTTGCCTCCGCGACGAAGACCTCCGCGCCGACCGCCAGTTCGAGTTCATGCAACTCGACGCCGAGATGAGCTTCGCCGACGCCGACGACGTGATGGGCGTCATCGGCGCGGCCGTGCTCGACGCCGCCGAGACCATCACCGGCACGCGTCCCGGCCCGGTGTCGCGCATGACGTGGCATCAGGCGCAGGAGCACTACGGGTCCGACAAGCCCGACGTGCGCTTCGGTCTCGAGTTGGTCGACCTGGGTGAGGTGTACGCGGCAACCGAGTTCAAGGCGTTCCAGCAGGACTCGGTGAAGGCCATCCGCCTTCCTGGTCGAGGCGGGATGTCGCGGGCGCAGCTCGACAAACTGGTCGACCGGGCCAAGCAGCTCGGGGCCGGCGGCCTGGTGTGGATGCGGGTCGTCGAGGGAACCGCGCTCGAATGCCAGGTGCTCAAGTTCCTCTCGGAGGCCGAGCAGCTCGGCACCGTCGACACGATGGGCACGCAGCCCGGTGACCTCCTTTTGGTGGCCGCGGGCACGCGTCGGCTGGTCGACCACGTGCTCGGCACGTTGCGGGTGGAGCTCGGTCGCCCACCGGTGCACGAGGGCGGGCTCCAGTTCCTCTGGGTGGTCGACTTCCCACTCTTCGAGGCGCTCGACGACGACGGCCGGCCCATCCCGGCCCACCACCCCTTCACCATGCCCCATCCCGACGACGTCGAGCTCCTCGCGCACGGCAAGGGCGAAGACCTGCTCGCGGTGCGCTCCCTGGCGTACGACCTGGTGCTCAACGGGTGGGAGCTCGGCTCGGGCTCGGTGCGAATCCACCGTCCGGACCTGCAGCAGCAGATCTTCTCGCTGCTCGGCATCTCCGAGGAGGAGGCGCGGTCGCGCTTCGGCTTCCTGCTCGACGCCTTCCGCTACGGCGCGCCGCCCCACGCCGGCTTCGCGTTCGGCATCGACCGCCTGGTCGCGATCCTCGCCGGCGAGGACAACATCCGCGAGGTCATCGCGTTCCCGAAGACCCAGTCCGGCGCGGACCCCCTCACGGGCGCGCCCACCGACATCGACCCCGCCCAGCTCGAGGAGCTCGGCCTCTCGGTGTTGCCCAGACCCAAGAAGTAGCCCTCCCTCCGTTCTTGCGCACCTCCACCGTGTCTGTCACGGCGTAGCGCAGGGGCTGGAGAGGGGTGCGGCGACGGCAGGGGGGTGACGAAAGCGCCCCGCCCAGGTCCGTAGCGCAGGGGCTGGAGAGGGGTGCGGCGACGGCAGGGGGGTGACGAAAGCGCCCCGCCCAGGTCCGTAGCGCAGGGGCTGGAGAGGGGTGCGGCGACGGCAGGGGGGTGACGAAAGCGCCCCGCCCAGGTCCGTAGCGCAGGGGCTGGAGAGGGGTGCGGCGACGGCAGGGGGGTGACGAAAGCGCCCCGCCCAGGTCCGTAGCGCAGGGGCTGGAGAGGGGTGCGGCGACGGCAGGGGGGTGACGAAAGCGCCCCGCCCAGGTCCGTAGCGCAGGGCGGGGGCGGCTACGGCAGGGCGGGGCGATCGGGCGGGTTCGGGTTGGCCGACCCCACACTTCGTCTAGCTGCTGAACGTGAAGCTGACCGACGAGTCGCCGCTGATCGTGACGGTCCCGAACTTCTCGACCGCGGTGGCGGTCCCGGTGGTGTCGACCCACTGGCCGTCGGCCTGGTAGTCACCCGCGGGCAGCCCGCTGATCGAGAAGTTCCCCGCCCCGTCGGCGGTCGCGCTGAAGTCGCCACCCGATCCGTGCAACGTGATGGTGACGGTCGTGTCGGAGGGGTTGCCGCTCACCGTGCCCGACAGCGTGAAGGTGCTGGGCGCCGGTTCCACCTCGCTCGGGGCGACGCTCGGGGTGGTCTCCGACGTCGCGGCGGGCGTGTCGGTTGCAGCCGCGGAGTCGGGCACCGTCGTGGCGACGGTCGGCGGCACGGTCGGCGCCGGGCCGGTGGTGGGTGCGACGTGCGTGGTCTCCGTCCCCGAGCTCGCCGCCTCGACCCGGCTCGGATCGCTCGGGCCCGAAGCGCCGCCGGCCGTGAGCGCGGCCACGCTCACGGACACGGCGGCGACCATGCCGAGCGCACCCGCGCCCTGCAGCAACCGGCGGCGCCGACCCAGCTGGTGGGCCCTCGTGGCGACGAGGGCGCGCTCGCGCTCACCCGGGACGGGAGGCTGCGGGTCGCTCAGGTCAGAGTTGGTGAAGTTCGTCATCAGTGGTGCTCCTGCTCATCACCGGTGTCGTCGACGGCCATCGACGCGCGAAGGGTCGCGAGGCCACGGCTGGCGTGCTGCTTCACCGAGCCCACCGAGCAGCCGAGGGCCTTCGCCACATCGGCTTCGGGGAGATCGGCGAGGAACCGCAAGACGATGACCTCGCGCTGGCGTCGTGACAGCGCGTCGAGCGCCCGGTGTAGGTCGACCCGCTGACCGTCCGGCCCGGGCGCGGTCGCGCTGTGCCGATCAGTCGCCGCGTCGGTGTCGACCCGCTGGCGCCGACGCCACGCGTCGATCGCCAGGTTCCCGGCCACCCGCACGACCCACGCCTCGGCGTAGCCCCGAATCCTCCGCCAACGCACGAAGGCGCGGGCAAGGGTCTCCTGGGCGACGTCCTCGGACTCGCTCCGGCGGCCGAGCAGCTGGTACGCCACCCCGTAGGCCCGCACGTAGAGGTCCTCGAAGGCTTCCTCGAAGGCGAGGTCGATCATGGTTGACGCGACAGGTTGGCCGTCGTTGGCGTCCTTCGGACGGGTGATGACCCGTCCGTGGGGTCGTTCGGCCTCCAGCGTCACTGCCACGAGAAGGATACGCACGGAGGCGATGGAAGGTTGACATGTCGTTGAAGAAATCTCACCCCGAGCGGTGGAGCGTCGGTCACATTGCGTGAGGGGATTGGGCCTGATCGCCGCGAGGTGCTCGTAGCGCCTTCACGGTGCGTGTCCGCGGTCACACGACGTGGCCCCGCCGTAGCATCGGGCGGTGGCCGACGACCTCTTCACCGCTGCGGTCACCGAGCGACTCGTTCGGCGGGCGCCACTCGCAGCACGTCTGCGACCGCGCTCCCTCGACGAGGTCTTCGGCCAGCAGCACCTCCTGGGCCCCGGCCGACCGCTGCGGGTGCTGATCGAGGCCGACCGGCTGTCGTCGGTCGTGCTCTGGGGACCGCCCGGCACCGGCAAGACCACCATCGCCCGCCTCGTCGCCGGCGCCACCAGCAAGGCGTTCGAGCCGCTGTCCGCCGTCTCCGCGGGCGTCAAGGACGTGCGCGACGTCGCCGACCGCGCCCGCGCCCGCCTCGGCGAGCAGGGTCGCGGCACCATCCTCTTCCTCGACGAGGTGCATCGCTTCAGCCGCACGCAGCAGGACGCCCTGCTCCCGCACGTGGAGGAGGGACTGCTCGTCCTCATCGGTGCCACCACCGAGAACCCGTTCTTCTCCCTGACCGGCCCGCTGCTGTCGCGCTCGACGCTGTTCCGTTTGGAGGCGCTCACCATCGACGACCTGAGCGCGCTCCTCCGGCACGCGTTGACCGACGAGGCCCGCGGCCTGGGCGACGAGCACCTGGGGATCGACCACGATGCGCTCGAGCACCTCGCCGACCGCGCCGAGGGCGACGCCCGTCACGCCCTCACGTCACTCGACGTCGCGGCCACGCTCGCGGCGGAGTCGGGCCGGACGTCGATCACGCTGGCCGACGCCGAGGACGCGCTGGCGCTGCGCGCCCTCCGCTACGGCGACGACGAGCACTACGACGTGTTGTCCGCGTTCATCAAGAGCATTCGCGGCTCCGACGTCGACGCCGGCCTCTACTGGCTGGCACGCATGGTGACCGCGGGGGAGGATCCGCGCCTGATCGTTCGCCGGTTGGTGATCCTCGCGTCGGAGGACGTCGGCATGGCCGACCCGAACGGGCTCGTGGTCGCCGACGCTGCCGCGCGGGCGGTCGAGCTCGTGGGCATGCCCGAAGCGCAGCTCAACCTCGCGCACGCGGTCACGTACCTGGCCAACGCGCCGAAGTCGAACTCGGTCACCTCGGCACTGGGCGCGGCGATGCAGGACGTGCGTGACCGGCCGGCCGGCGCGGTTCCCGCTCATCTGCGGGACGCCCATTACCCTGGCGCGGCGAAGCTCGGGTACGGCGACGGGTACCTGTATCCGCACGACGAGCCCGAGGGTTGGGTGCACCAGCAGTACCGGCCCGACGACCACGACGAGCGGTACTGGCGCCCGACCGGACGCGGTGGCGACGTCGACCGGAGGGGATCGGAGCGAGCATGAGCGGGAGCGAGTGGGCGGCGGTCATCGCCTCGCAGGTGTGCCTCGTCGCCGTGGTGGTGCTCGTCGTGGTGATCGTGCGCCTCGACCGCGCCGCGAAGGATCTCCGCCAGGCCGCCGCCGACTTCCGTGCCGAGGCCGAACCCACGCTGGCCGAGCTGCGGGAGGCGGTGCGCACCGCCGACTACGAGCTCGACCGCGTCGACGCCATCGTCTCCGGTGCCGAGCGCGTGGGCGGCCGGGTCGACGCGGCCTCTGACCTCGCTTACCGCACCTTCACCAACCCGGTGGTCAAGGCCATGGCCGTCGGCACCGGCACCCGCCGCGCCGTCCAGCGCCTCAAGGGCGACAAGCCCACCCGCGCCGACCGACGCGCCAACGGCAAGCAGGCCTCCTAGATGTTCAAGCGCGCCACCTGGCTCGGCGTGGGCTTCACCCTGGGCGTCGGCACCACGGTCGTCGCCGCCCGCAAGGCCCGCCAACAACTCGACCGCTACAAGCCCCCCGCCGTGGTGGATCGAGTCACAACCACCATCACCGACAAGACCACCACCCTGAAGGACCACGTCGTCGTCGCCCTCAACGACGGCCACGCGGCGGCACGAGCGAGAGAAGAAGAGCTGCGCGCCGAGAAGCTCGACTCGCGCATCACCAGCACCCCGCCAAGCGCGCTCGACGACTCCGGCTGAGTGCGCCGCGAGCTCGCCAAGGGCGGCTCTCGAAGGCGAAGCGGTGCACGCGCGACGTACGACCAGCCAGGTGTCGACGACGACGGGGCTCGGGCCCCGGCCGTAGGCCCCGTCGAACGAGACCCGGCTCGTGAGAGCCACGCCGACGAAGGAGGCGTGCAGGGGCTCGGTCGAATCAAGGGGCCGTGTCGGGGAACGAGCGCCGGCGACGTCGACACCGTGACCCGAATGCACGGGCGGGCAAGTCACAAGCGACGGGTACGATTTGTCCCGTGTCGCCGTCCCGACAACCCCCGCGAACCGCCGACGAGCTGCGCGCCACCTTTCTCGACTTCTTCGCGCGACGCGGCCACACCCCGGTGCCGTCGTCGAGCCTGATCCCGCACGACGACACGCTGCTGTTCACCAACGCGGGCATGGTGCCCTTCAAGCCGTACTTCGTCGGTGACGAGACCCCACCGTACGTGCGTGCCACCTCGATCCAGAAGTGCGTGCGCGCCGGCGGCAAGCACAACGACCTCGACGACGTCGGCCGCACCAACCGGCACTTCACGTTCTTCGAGATGCTGGGCAACTTCAGCTTCGGTGACTACTTCAAGGTCGAGGCCATCACGTGGGCCTGGGAGCTCTACACCGAGGTGCTCGGCTTCGATCCCGATCGGTTGTGGGTGACCGTCCACACCACCGACGACGAGGCCGAGCAGATCTGGCACGAGCAGATCGGCGTCCCCCTGGAGCGCATCCAGCGGCTCGACGACGAGAACTTCTGGCGCATGGCCGATACCGGGCCGTGCGGCCCGAGCTCGGAGATCTTCTGGGATCTGGGCCCCGAGCACGGCCCCGCCACCGGACCCGCGGGGAACGAGGACCGCTACGTCGAGATCTGGAACCTGGTCTTCATCCAGTACGACGCGAGGCCCGACGGTGAGCTGGTGCCGCTCGCCGCGCGCAGCATCGACACCGGCGCCGGGCTCGAGCGCAACCTGGCGATCCTGCAGGACGCGGCGTCGGTGTGGGACCTCGACGTGTTCCGGCCTCTCATCGCGGCGGCGGAGACCGTCACCGGGGTCACCTACGGCACCTTCCCCGGCACCGCCAACGACGTGTCGCTGCGCATCCTCGCCGAGCACGGCCGCACGATGACGTTCCTCGTCTCCGACGGCGTCGTGCCGTCCAACGAGGAGCGCGGCTACGTGCTCCGGCGCATCATCCGGCGCGCGGTGCGTCACGCGTTCCTGCTCGGTGCCGAGCAGCTGGTCACCCCGGCACTGGTCGACGCCACCGTCGACGTGATGGGCGCGGCCTACCCCGAGATCGTCAGGCAACGCGAGCTCGTGCTCGGCATCGTGAGTCGCGAGGAGGAGCGCTTCCGCCAGACGCTCGCGCGCGGCCTCGACCTGCTCGACGGCGTGGTCGGGCGCGGCGACGTCACCGGCGACGACGCGTTCTTCCTCCACGACACCCTCGGCTTCCCGATCGATCTCACGCGCGAGATCGCGGAGGAGCGCGGTCGCACCGTCGACGTCGAGGGCTTCCACGCGCTCATGCAGGAGCAGCGCACGCGCGCGAAGGAGGCGCACAAGGCCGCCGGCGGCAAGGGTGAAGGCGCGCCGGTCGAGCTCTACCGCGAGTTGGCCGACGAGCTCGGCCCCACCGAATTCACCGGCCGGCTCGAGTACGAGACCATCGGGGCCAAGGTGCGCGCCCTGATCGGTGGTCGTGACCGGCTCGCGCAGGCGGAAGCCGGCACCGCGGTGAGCGTGGTCCTCGATCGCACGCCGTTCTACGCCGAGTCCGGTGGCCAGGTGGGCGACACCGGGGTGATCGAGACGTCCACCGGCGCGCGCGTCCGCGTCGACGACACCCAGTACGGCCTGCCGGGTCTCCTGTTGCACCGCGGCGAGGTGGTCGAAGGCACGATCTCGGAGGGCGACGAAGCCGTGGCGCGCATCGACGGTGCCCGGCGCGACGCCATCCGGCGCAACCACACCGCCACGCACATCCTCCACTGGGCCCTGCGCGAGGTGCTGGGTCCCCACGTGAAGCAAGCCGGTTCGTTCGTCGGTCCCGACCGCCTCCGCTTCGACTTCAGCCACCACGAGGCGCTCACTCGCGACCAGCTCGACCGCATCGAGGCCCTGGCCAACTCCGAGATCATCGCCGACTCGCCGGTCCGTCACTACGAGACCACCAAGGAGCACGCCGAGTCGCTCGGCGCGATCGCGTTCTTCGGCGACAAGTACGGCGACCTGGTCCGTGTGCTCGAAGCCGGGGAGCACTCGATCGAGTTGTGTGGCGGCACGCACGTGCACACGCTCGGGTTCATCGGCCCGATCAAGATCGTGAGCGAGGGTTCGATCGGCGCCAACCTCCGTCGCATCGAGGCCGTCACCGGCGAGGGCGCGCTCGATCGCATCCACGAGGAAGAGGTCGCGCTCCGGGGTCTTGCCGACGCACTCAAGGTGAGCGTCGGCGAGTTGCCGTCTCGCGTCGACGGGCTGCTCGCGCGCGTCAAAGAATTGGAAGACGAGGTCGGCCGGGCGCGCTCACGCGAGGCCACCGCGGAGGCGGGCACGCTGGCCGCGACCGTCTCCGACGGTGCGGTCGTGGCTCGACGCGATGGGCTCACCGCCGGCGATCTGCGCACGCTGGCGATCGCCACGCGCGACGCGTTGGGGTCGGGCATCGTCGCGCTGGTCGGTGTGCAGGACGGCAAGGCGGGGTTGGCGGTCGCAGTCAGCAAGGACCGGGTCGAGGCGGGGGTGTCGGCGGCCGAGCTCGCCCGCGACGCGGCGAAGGCCCTCGGTGGCGGGACGGCCAAGCACGCCGACGTGGTGCAGGGAGGTGGGCAGAACGTCGACGCCGTCGACGGCGCGCTCGAGCTCCTGAACTCGGCAGTGCGCGCAGCCGGTTGAAGCGGACCCTCGGTGTCGACCTCGGTGAGCGGCGCATCGGTCTCGCGGTCACCGATCCGTCC
This sequence comes from uncultured Actinomycetes bacterium, assembly GCA_963841415.1. Taxonomy (GTDB): domain Bacteria; phylum Actinomycetota; class Acidimicrobiia; order IMCC26256; family DASPTH01; genus DASUAS01. The sequence goes on from CAWJCN010000001.1 coordinate 780,084, forward strand.
GGTGTCCTCGCGAGCCCGCACTCCACGCTGACTCGCGCGTCGGCAGCCGACGACGACCATCGCGCCATCGTCGACGTGGCCGTCGAGTTGGGCGCGAGTCGGATCGTGGTGGGGTTGCCGCGGTCGCTGTCGGGCGAATTGGGCCGGGCCGCCCGCTCCGTGCTCGACGAGGTGGCGGCGCTGAGCGAGGTGGCGCGCCGCTCGGACATCGAGGTCGACACCTACGATGAGCGCTTCACGACGATGATCGCGCAGCGCAACCTCCGAGCCGCCACCCCCAAGCGGAGCAAGCGGCAACGTGCTCAGCGAGAGTCGATCGACGCCTCCGCGGCCGCAGTGATCCTGCAGTCGTGGATCGACGCGCGTTCGCCGGACACCTCGGGGTGACGTCAACCGAGGGCGACGGGCCCGCCGATCCCGAACCACTCCGGTCCGCCGCGCCCGAGTCCCGCCGCGAACTTAGGAACGAATCGGCGAGCGAATCGGTCCAACGGGAATTCTGGAAGGCGGACGCGCCCGATCGCGGTGACCGCGCCGGCGGCCGCCGATCGGACCGGCGTGCCGAGCAGCGGCGTCGCCGCCGGCGTCGGTGGGCGGTGGTCGGTGTGCTCGCGGTCCTGATCCTCCCGTTCGTCGTCGGCGCGGCCTGGTTCTCGTGGGAGCTCTACGAACCCGGTGGCGACGGCGCCGCGGTGACCGTGACCGTCGAGTCCGGTTGGGGCGCGAAGCAGATCGGCGACGCGCTCGCCGCGAAGGACGTCGTCGGCTCGTCGCTCGCGTTCCAGCTCTGGTGGCGCGTGTCGGGCGGCTCCGCGGAGGCCGGTACGTACGCGTTGCACGAGCACATGGGCGTGAAGGCCGCGACGGACGCACTCGGCCGCGGCCCGTCGTCCGCGGCTGCCGCTGCCCGGCATACGGTGCTCGCGCTCCCGCCCGGTCTGCGCCTGGAGCAGATCGCCGACCGCGTCGGCGCGTTGCCCGGCCACGACCGCGGCGCGTTCCTCGCGCTCGCGCAGTCGGGCCAGATCCGGTCGAAGTATCAGGGCGACCAGGCTTCGGTCGAGGGCTTCACGTGGCCCGACACCTACTTCGTCGAGGGCATGAGCGACCAGCAGATCCTGCAGTTGATCGTGTCGCAGTTCGACGAGCACGCGGACGCGGTGGGCCTCGCCAACACCGCCGCGACCGGGCTCACGTCGCAACAGGCTGTCGTCGTCGCGTCGTTGGTGCAGGCCGAAGCGGGTTCGGCCGCCGATGCTCCGAAGATCGCGGCCGTGATGCTGAACCGCATCAAACAGGGCACTCCGCTGCAGATCGACGCCACCCTCTGCTACGCAAAGGGTGGCTGCCCGCCGGTGCCGACCAATGCCGACAAGCAGCTGGCCTCGCCCTACAACACGTACCGCGTCACGGGGTTGCCGCCCACTCCCATCATGACCGTCACCGAGCAGTCGCTGCGCGCCGCGCTCGCGCCGGCGAGCGTCCCCTACTTGTTCTACGTGACCGGCAAGGATGGGGTGACGTACTTCGCCACGACGCTGGCCGAGCACGAGGCGAACATCAAGGCGCACGGGGTGCGGGGAGAATGACGATCGACGGCGAGACCCGTGTCACCGGACTCATCGGCGATCCTGTCGCGCACTCACGGTCTCCGGCGATCCTCAACGCCGGGTACCGCGACGCGGGTCTGAACTGGGTGTACCTCGCGTTCCCCGTGCCGCGCGGTGAGGGCGAGGCTGCGGTGCGCGCCGCGTCCGCGCTGCGCATGGCCGGGCTGACCGTCACCATGCCGCACAAGTCCGCCGCTGCGGCCGCGTGCGACGAGCTGACGCCCGACGCGATCGCGTTGGGAGTCGTCAACGTGGTGGCCGTGCGCGACGACGGCCGACTCCTCGGCTCGTCGACCGACGGCGAGGGCTTCGTCCGCTCGGTTCGTGAGGAGGGCTTCGAGCCCGCGGGAACCGACGTGCTGGTCGCCGGCGGCGGGGGAGCCGCCCGGGCGATCGTGCTCGCGCTCGGTGGCGCAGGAGCCCGCGTGACCGTCGCGGCGCGCCGGATCGATGCCGCCCAGTCGGCCGCCGCCCTGGTGCCGGGCGGGCAGGCGGTCACGCTGGGTGACGTCGACCCCGGTGTCTACGCGCTGGTCGTGAACGCCACACCGCTCGGGATGCAGGGCGAAACGGGGCCGGTGCCGGTGGAGCGCCTCAACCCGGGCCAGTTGGTGGTCGACACCGTGTACCACCCCATGGAGACTCCCTTCCTCGCCGCTGCCCGCGCCCGCGGGATCCATGCCGTCAACGGCATCGGGATGCTGGTGCACCAGGCCGCGCTCGCGTTCGAGTCGTGGACCGGGCTCGATGCTCCCGTCGCCGCGATGCGCGCGGCTGCGACCCAGGACCCGCGCGCATGACGGTTGCGCTCGTCGTTGCGTGCTCGATCCTCGGGCTGGTGGTCGGGTGGCTCCTCGATCCGGTGATCACGCGCGTGCCCCGCAAGCAGCCTGTGTTCGGTGCGGCCGCCGCCGACGAGCCGCCGCCGTCACGCGTCCGGCGCGTGTTCGTCACCGTGCTGACCGGCGCGCTGTTCGGCGCCACCGCGGCCCGCTTCGACGACTCGTGGCTGCTGCCTGCGTACCTCGTGCTCACCGGCGCGCTCGTCGCCCTCGCCGTGATCGATTCCGAGACGTACCTGCTGCCCAATCGCATCGTCTACCCCCTCACGGTCGTCGCGCTGGCATTGCTCGCCCTCGGCGCCGCGGCGGACGGTGATTTCGACGACTACGTCCGGGGCTTGATCGCCGGCGCGATCGCGTTCGTGATCTTCCTCCTGCTGCATCTCGTCTCGCCGCGGAGCATGGGCTTCGGCGACGTGAAGCTCTCGTTCACGCTCGGCCTCGCGCTCGGTGTGCTCGGGTGGGGCGAGATGATCCTGGGCCTGTTCCTGGGGTTCCTCTACGGCGCGGTGATCGGCCTGATCCTCATCGCCGCCCGGACGCGGGGCAAGAACCATGCCATCCCGTTCGGTCCGTTCCTCGTCGCCGGCACGATCACCGCGATCCTGATCGGCGCGCCGATCATCGACTGGTACAAGGGCGGCTGAGCGTCTGGCGCCCGGCCGAATGAGCGGAGGGCGTCGAGAGGGCGCCGGTATCCTGGACCGTCCCCTTCCCGGCCCCACTGCTGAGGTTGTCCGCGTGCTGCGTTACCTGACCGCCGGTGAGTCGCACGGCCCCGCTCTCTCGGTGGTGGTCGAGGGTCTGCCCGCGGGCCTGCCCGTCACCGTCGAGCAGATCGGCGACGAGTTGGCCCGCCGCCGGCTCGGCTTCGGCCGCGGTCCCCGGATGCGCTTCGAACGCGACGACGTCGAGCTCCTCGGCGGCGTCCGCCACGGGATCACCCTCGGATCGCCCGTCGCGATCGTGATCCACAACACCGAGTGGCCGAAGTGGCAGGAGGAGATGTCGCCCGCGCCGGGTGCGACGGAGAAGCCGCTCCACCAGCCCCGCCCGGGCCACGCCGACCTGGTCGGCATGCAGAAGTACGGCTTCGACGACGCCCGCAACGTGCTCGAACGGGCGAGCGCCCGCGAGACGGCGGCGCGCGTCGCGGCCGGTGCGCTGGCGAAGCTGCTGCTCGCCGAGATCGGCACCGAGATCCTGAGCCACGTCATCCAGATGGGCGCGGCGCGGGCGAGCACCGACCGCCGCCCGACGCCCGCCGACCTCCCCACGGTCGACGAGTCCCCGGTGCGCTGCTTCGATCCGTCAGCCGAAGCGCTGATGGTGGCCGAGGTCGAGGCCGCGGCCAAGGTCGGTGACTCCCTCGGCGGGGTCGTCGAGGTGCTCGGCTACGGCGTGCCCGCGGGGTTGGGTTCGCACGTCCACTGGGACCGCAAGCTCGACGGCCTGCTCGCGCAGGCCCTCATGAGCATCCAGGCCATGAAGGGCGTCGAGATCGGCGACGGCTTCGAGGTGGCGGGTCGGCGCGGCAGCGAGGCGCACGACGAGATCCTCTGGGACGACGACTCGGGTGAGTACACCCGCGGTTCCACCCTCGCCGGCGGCACGGAGGGGGGCATGACCACGGGCGGGCTCCTGGTGGCGCGCGTCGCGATGAAGCCGCTGGCCACGCTCAACCGCCCCGTGTTGAAGACCGTCGACACGACCACGAAGGAGGAGACGGTCTCCTTCAAGGAGCGCACCGACGTCACCGCGGTGCCGGCATCGGGCGTCGTCGCCGAGACCATGACTGCGCTGGTGCTCGCCAACGAGGCCACCCGCAAGTTCGGCGGCGACTCACTCGAGGAGCTCGTGCGCAACCACGCCGCGTACCTCGCGTCGCTGCGGTAGCGCGATGTCCGACCGACATCTCGTGCTGGTCGGCTTGATGGGCGCGGGCAAGACCACGGTGGGGCAGCGGTGCGCCGAACTGCTCGACCGCGCCTTCGTCGACACCGACGAGCTCGTCGTCGCGTCGGCCGGGGTGCCCTTCGACGACATCTGGGCGGCGGAGGGGGAGCAGGGCTTCCGCGCCCGAGAGAGGGTCGCGGTCGCCGACGCGGCGGTCTCACCGACGCCGCTCGTGATCTCGTGCGGGGGCGGCGCGGTGCTCGACGCCGACAACCGCCGCGCCCTTCGCGCCACCGGCGTCGTCGTCTGGCTCGTGGCTTCGTCGTCGGAGCTCGCGTCACGCCTCGGGCACGACGATTCGCGCCCGCTGCTCGCGGGCGGCGACAAGACCACGACCCTCCAACGGCTGAGCGCGCAGCGCGAGCCCGCGTACGAAGCCGCGGCTCACGTGCAGGTCGACACCGGAGGCCGCACCGTCGGCGACGTCGCCGACGCCGTCGTCCAGGAGTTCCACGCGTGGAACGGCTGAGGGTCGCGCTGCCCGGCGAGCCCTACGACGTCGTCGTCGGCGCCGGCGCGCTCACGGAGGCGGGGACCCTGCTCGCGGGCCGGCGCCGCGTGGCGGTCGTCAGCCAACCCGGCGTGGCCGACTTCCACGCGCCGCTGCTCGTCGCCGCACTCCAGAAGGCCGACGTGACCACCGACCTCTTCCTCATCGGCGAAGGCGAAGAAGCCAAGTCGCTCGCGACCGTCGACGACCTGTGCTCACGTCTCGCCCGGTGGGGACTCCTCCGCGACGATGCGCTGGTCGCGCTCGGCGGGGGAGTGGTCGGCGACACCGCGGGGTTCGCTGCGTCCGTCTACCACCGAGGCGTCGCGGTCGTGCAGGCACCGACGACGCTCCTCGCGCAGGTCGACGCGGCCATCGGCGGCAAGACCGCGGTCAACCTCCCCGAGGGAAAGAACCTGGTCGGCGCGTTCCACCAGCCGTTGGGCGTGTTCGCCGATGTCACGACGCTCGCGACCTTGCCGCCGCGGGAGTACCGCGCTGGCCTCGGCGAGGTCGCGAAGTACACGCTCATGCCCGACGGTGAGCTCGTCGCCGCCGTTGTCGAGCAACGCGCCGCCGCGGTGGTCGCCCGCGACCCCGACGTGCTCACCCGCCTCGTCGCCGCGTGCGCGGCGATGAAGGCGCACGTGGTGGCGGCCGACCCGCTCGAGCGCACGGGCATCCGGGCGACGCTCAACCTCGGCCACACGCTCGCCCACGCGCTGGAGTCGGTGGGCGGCTACGAACTGCTGCACGGCGAGGCGGTCGCAGTCGGGCTCGTGTTCGCCGGCGCGCTAGCCGGCGCGCTCGAACGAATCGACGAAGACGCCGTCGACCGTTACCGAAACGTGGTGAGCTCCCTCGACCTCCCCACCGCGGTCCCCGTCGGGAGTGGAGAAGGCGCCGATCGCGACGCGCTCGTGGCTTCGATGCGGCGTGACAAGAAGTCGGTGGGTGGGCTCACGTTCGTACTCCCGGGTCCGCTCGGGCTCGAGACCGTCCACGATCCCGATCCGCGCGCGCTCGACGTCGCGTTCCGCGCGGTGGGTGTGGGAGGCTGAACCCGTGAGCGGAACCATCCTGCTGCTGTCGGGACCCAACCTCAACCTCCTCGGTGAGCGGGAGCCCGAGATCTACGGCACGACCACGCTCGCCGACCTCGTCGACCTCGCCACCGCGACCGCGCGCGAGCGCGGCTACGGTCTCGAGCACGTGCAGTCGAACCACGAGGGCGACCTGGTCGACGCCATCCACCACGCCCGCGGCCGCTGCGTCGCGATCGTGGTCAACGCGGGTGCCTTTACGCACTACTCCTTCGCGTTGGCCGACGCGCTCGCGACCTTCGACGGCGTGAAGGTCGAGCTGCACATCTCCAACCCCGAGGCACGAGAGCACTGGCGCCACGACTCGGTGATCTCGCCGTACATGACCGCCACCATGGCCGGGTTCGGAGCCGCCGGCTACCGCCTCGCCGTCGAAGGCGCCATCGCCAAGGTGGAAGCATGACCGTTCTCGCACTGGACACGCTGCCCGCCATGGATGTCGCCGGGCGCACCGATCGCTTGCGACCGGCGTTCGCCGACGCCGGCATCGACGCGCTCCTCGTCACCCACTTGCCGAACGTGCGCTACCTCACGGGCTTCACCGGGAGCTCCGCGATGCTGCTCGTCACCGACGGCGTGCTCGTGTTCACGTCCGACGGTCGCTATCGCACGCAGGCCGGGGAGCAGCTCGCCGCGGCCGGAGTCGACGCGCAGATCGAGATCGGTGCGACCGTGGCGCAGCAGCGCGCTGCGCTCGCCGGCGCGCTCGCTCCCGGTGTGCGCGTCGGGCTCGAGGCGCACGCGGTCACCTGGGCGCAGCAGCGCGACTTCGCCGCCGCGCTCGACGGCCACGAGCTGGTGCCCACCGACGGTCTCGTCGAGCGCTTCCGGCGGATCAAGGAACCGGGCGAGGTGGCGCGCATCCACGCCGCGTGCTCCATCGGCGACGACGCGCTCGGCGCGTTGCTCCCACGCCTGGCCGAACGGCCCTCCGAGCGCGACTTCGCGCTCGAGCTCGAGGTCGAGATGCGTCGCCGCGGGGCCAGCGGCAACAGCTTCGATCCCATCGTCGCCTCAGGTCCCAACGCGGCCAAGCCGCACGCGCGCCCGGGTGGTCGGCAGGTGGAGGCGGGCGAGCTCGTCGTGATCGACTTCGGCTGCGTCGTCGACGGCTATTGCTCCGACATGACCCGCACCGTGAGCGTCGGCGATCCGGGACCCGAGGCTCGGCGCGTGTGGGACGTCGTGCGCGACAGCCAATCGGCGGGTCGTGAGGCCGTGCGCGCCGGCGTCCCGTGCGCCGCCGTCGACCGCGCCTGTCGCGACGTCATCGCGGCCGCGGGTTGGGCCGATTCGTTCGTGCACGGCACCGGTCACGGAGTCGGCCTCGAGATCCACGAGGACCCCCGGGTGGCCGCGAGTGCCCGTGGTACGTTGGAAACCGGTTCGGTCGTCACGGTCGAGCCCGGCGTGTATCTCCCTGGTGTGGGCGGCGTGCGCATCGAGGACACGGTCGTCGTCACCCCCGACGGCGCCGATCCCCTCACCGGCTTCCCCAAGCACCTGATCATCTGACCCTTCCGAGGACGGTTCGTTGAGCATCTCCACCAACGACCTGAAGAACGGCATGGCGCTCAACCTGCCGTCCGAAGGTCTCGTCACCGTCGTCGAGTTCCAGCACGTGAAGCCGGGCAAGGGTGGAGCGTTCGTGCGCACCAAGCTCAAGAAGGTCGCCGGCGGCGCGGTGCTCGAGCGCACCTTCCGAGCCGACGAGAAGGTGCCGCTCGCGCTCATCGACAAGCGCGAGATGCAGTACCTCTACCGTGAGGGTGACGCGCTGGTGTTCATGGACAACGAGTCCTTCGACCAGCTCAACGTCGGCACCACCGAGCTCGGGAGCTCGGTGGAGTACCTCAAGGAGGGCGACACCGCGGTCCTGCACATGTACGACGGCGCGGTCGTCGCCGCCGAGCTCCCCGCGGCGGTCGAGCTCACGGTGAGCGTCACCGAGCCCGGTGTGCAGGGCGACCGCGTGTCGGGCGCCCGCAAGCCCGCGACGCTCGAGACCGGTCTCGTCGTGCAGGTGCCGCTGTTCGTGGAGGCGGGCGAGAAGATCAAGGTCGACACCCGCACCGGGGAGTACCTGGCGCGAGCCTGAGCCCCATGGCCGTCACGGGAAGCCGCCGCGAAGCTCGGGAGCGGGCCCTCGGTCTCTGCTACGAGCTCGAAGTGCGCGACCTCGACGTCGACGCCCTCATCGAGCAGCAACCTGCGCCACCCGACGAGTACGCGGTGCAGCTCGTGCGCGGGGTCGAGGAGCACAGTGCCGACGTCGACGCGATGCTCCGCAAGTTCTCGGAGCACTGGGCGCTCGAGCGCATGCCCGCGGTCGACCGCGCCGTGTTGCGCCTCGGCGCCTACGAGCTCGGCTGGGAGCGCGACGTCCCGAGCGCGGTCGTGATCAGCGAAGCGGTCGAGCTGGCCAAGCTGTACTCCACCAAGGACTCCGGGCGGTTCGTCAACGGGCTGCTCAGCCGGATCGCCGAGGAGCTCCGCCCGTCGTGACGGTGCCGGTCGAGGTCCAGGAGCCGGCGATCGACGAGCTCACGGTCACCGACAAGCCGTGGATCGTGATCGTGTGGAACGACCCGGTCAACCTGATGTCCTACGTGGTGTACGTGTTCCAGAAGCTGTTCGGGTACTCGCGCAAGAAGGCGACCCGGCTCATGCGCCAGGTGCACGAAGACGGCAAGGCGATCGTGTCCGACGGGCCGGTCGAGAAGTGCGAAGCCGACGTCGCCCGTCTCCACGCACGGGCTGTGGGCCACGATGGAACACCCGTCGTAGTGCGCGGGCTGATGGAGATGCAGCGGAGGCGTGGCCGGATGGCTGGGACGTCGCAGCGGAATCGACCGTTGTGATGGAGATGCAGCGGAGGCGTGGCCGGATGGCTGGGACGTCGCAGCGGAATCGACCGTTGTGATGGAGATGCAGCGGAGGCGTGGCCGGATGGCTGGGACGTCGCAGCGGAATCGACCGTTGTGATGGAGATGCAGCGGAGGCGTGGCCGGATGGCTGGGACGTCGCAGCGGAATCGACCGTTGTGATGGAGATGCAGCGGAGGCGTGGCCGGACGGCTGGGACGTCGCAGCGGAATCGACCGTTGTGATGGAGATGCAGCGGAGGCGTGGCCGGATGGCTGGGACGTCGCAGCGGAATCGACCGTTGTGATGGAGATGCAGCGGAGGCGTGGCCGGATGGCTGGGACGTCGCAGCGGAATCGACCGTTGTGATGGCGCGCTGGAAGCGGTTCCGGACCGGTCGTGACGGCGGGCTCACGGTGTCGCTCGCCGAGGAGGAGCTCGGGTTGCTGCGCGCGCTGCCCGAGCAGCTGCGCGACGTGTTCGAGGGCGACGAGGACGACCCGGCGCGGGCGCGGCTGTTCCCGCGCGCGTACCTCGATCCCACGGCCGAGGCCGAAGAGGCCGAGTGGCAGGACCTGGTCCACCCGTCGCTGCTGCAGGAGCGCCTCGACGCGGTCGCGCTGATCACGGAGACGCTCGACCGCGCCGAGCCGACCGACGACTGGTGGCAGATCGATCTCTCGCCCGACGAGGTGCAAGCCTGGCTCGTCGTGCTCAACGACACGAGGCTCGTCCTCGGCACGCGCCTCGGTGTCACGGAGGAGGAGCACGTGCTGGACCCCGCCGATCCCGAGGCCGGTGCGTACGCGCTCTACCAGTGGCTCACCTGGGTGCAGGGCGATCTGATCGAAGAGCTGCTCTGAGCAGCTCGTGACGCCGCGTCAGCCGGATCCGCCTCAGGCGGTGCTGGCTGCCAGTTCGGGTGCGGTCCACATTGCCTCTTGCACCCCGAACGTGCGTTCGATAGGGTGAAGAGCACGCCTCGAGAGTCGGGCCGACGACTCTCCTTCCAGCTTGTGAGTCTGCGGGAGGAGGGTCGTGGCGCGGTTGTTGGAGTTGTTGGTCGAGGTGCGCGACGCGGCCTCTCGGTTCGAAGCGGATCGGTGGTCGGGCGCCGAGTGCATTCGAGTCGCAGACGAGTTGTCGCGGGCTGCCAAGGCGTGTGAGGCGGCCGCGGCGCGCGCTGCGGCGCGCGCGGTGGAGTGCGGGCGAGGAGATGTCGAGTGGGTCGCGCGCACTGCGGGTGCAACGCCGGGCCAGGCGCGTGAGTCGCTGGCCACCACGGCGGCGCTGCGGGAATGCGCGGCCACGAGCGCGGCGGTCGCCGACGGCTCGGTGTCGTTGACGCAGGCGCGGGAGATCGTGCGGGCCGAATCCGCGGTGCCGGGTTCGGAGGTCGCGCTGCTCGAGGTTGCCGCCAGTCGGGGAATGGCCGGGTTGCGCGAGGAGTCTCGGCGTGTCGTGTTGGGCTCGATCGACCGGGACGAGTTGCACCGCCGGCAACGGGCGGCGCGGACGCTTCGCCATTGGATCGACGCTGAGGGGATGGTGGCGGGCCAGTTCCGCCTGTCGCCCGAAGTGGGGGTGGCATTCGTGCACCGTCTCGATGCCGAGACCGATCGTGTGCAGCGCGCCGCACGTCGCGCCGGCAATGCGGAAGCTCGTGAGGTGCACGCGGCCGACGCGTTGGTCGCGATGGCGAAAGGGAAGGCGAAGGGTCCGTCGGGGCGTGCCGACGTGGTGTTCGTGTGTTCGCTCGACGCGTATCGCCGTGGTCGTACCGAGGGCGACGAACTGTGTCACGTGATCGGTTCGGGTCCGGTGCCCGTCGATGTGGTGCGCGCTGCAGTCGCAGATGACGCGTTCGTCAAGGCCGTCGTCATGCGCGGGGTCGAGATCCACACCGTCGCGCACTTCGGGCGGCGCATGTCGGCGGTGTTGCGCACTGCGCTCGAGCTCGGTCCCGCTCCGCGCTTCGAGGGGGCGGTGTGCGTGGAGGACGGCTGCGATCGACGCCACGGTCTGGAATGGGATCACGTCGACCCGGTGGCGAACCTCGGTGTCACGAGCTATGAGAACGTCGACGCCCGGTGTCGACCCGACCATTGGGACAAGACCGAACGCGATCGCAAGGCCGGCCTGCTCACTGGCAAGCGCGAGGAGAGGGGGCCGCCGTGATCAGTCGGTGACGGTGTAGATGGCCGACGGCGAGTCGAGGTGGTCGATGGTGGCGCGCGCGGCGTGGTCGAGGCTGACGCTGGGATCGTCGGGGAGGGCGTCGAGGAAACACGTGCCCGGGCCGTAGAACTGGCCGTAGCGGCCCGAGTTCGGGGATTTGGTCCTGGTCGTCGGGGAGATCGGTGAGCTGGTGCATGAGCAGGTCGGGCGCGGCGGCGATGACCTCGTCGGTCAGCGCGTCAGCGTCGAACACGTCGCACACCACCGGCGTCGCGCCGAGCGCTGTCAGCGCATCGACCTTCGAGGGGGTGCGGGTCATGCCGACGACGTCGTGGCCCGCGTCGATCAGGAGCGGCACCAACCGAACACCGAGGATGCCGGATGCTCCGGCGAGGAAGATCTTCATCGAGCCGAGGCTACGGCGAAGGTCGCGCGTCAGCTCACAGCCATTGGCCGCCGAGCTCGGAGAGGTCCCGCGAGCTGCCGCCGACGCGGAACACGCCATTGAGGTGCACGGGCGCCCAGACGCTGGTGACGCCGCGAGAGTCGTCGCCGAGGCCGCCCGACTGCGCGAGCTTCATGGCGCTGCTGTGCGCTTCGCCGCGGAGCGCTTCCTGCGCTGCCTCGGGCGAGCTCCAGGACGTGAAGGTGTAGTTGCGGCGGCCGACGGTGACGAAGCAGCTGCCGAGGTAGTCGTCGTTGCCGAGTTGCTCCATCACGATCGCTGTCGTCGCGTCGATCAGCGTGAACTGCTGTTCAGGGTCGATGTCGATCCACGTGACGGTGAACGCGCCCGGCGCGGCGTCGCGACCGGTCTCGACCCGGTTGGAGATGCCGAAGCTCACGATTCCTTCGATGTCGGTCGGCGTGATGTGGGCCTGCAAGCCGAGCTGGGTGAGCATGCTGGCGGTGTCGAAGTAGCCGATCACCGAGCCGACCTTGTCGGCCGCAGAGTCGTAGGTGAAGAAGTCGGCGCCGGGCAGGTCGAGCGAACCGCCGGTGGCGGGGCCACCCGGGAGTGGCCCGGTGTTGGTGCCGATCATGCGCCACTGCGCGCTGGCCGTGTCGTCGGAAGTGATGGAGAGGCTCACGATCTCGAAGCGGAGGTCGGGGAAGCCTTCGTAGACGCCGGCCACGTTCGCAGTGAGCGCGTCGCCCGAGAGGGGACCGCCGGTGGTCGGGTCCTCGTAGGTGCCACCGTCGGTGAGGGCCGCCGCCACCGATTCGGCTCGGTGGCTGTTCCACGCGTCGAAGTACTGCTCGAGTGCGGTGTCGATGCTCATGGTCAGCCTTTCGTTGCGCGACGCGCCGCGGATCAACTGGTAGTGTGCACCAGACCGTGAAAGGAGTCCTGTGAGGCTCCTACGGAAGGAACGAGCCCAGTGAGTGTTCTCGACGCCGGCGACCTGCGCCGCGCGCAGACCCGAATCGCCCACGAGATCGTGGAGCGCAACCGTGGCGCCGCCGATCTGGTGCTCGTGGGTCTCTACACCCGGGGCCTCGCCATCGCGCGCCGCCTGGCCGCGGCCATCGCCGAGTTCGAGGGCCCCGACGTGCCCGTCGGCGCCCTCGACGTCTCCTTCTACCGCGACGACATCGGACTCCGCGCGGTGACCCCCGCAGGCCCGACGGAGGTGCCGGTCGACATCACCGGGCACGTGGTCGTGCTCGTCGACGACGTCCTCTACACCGGCCGCACCGTCCGCGCGGCCATGGACGCGCTCACCGAGCTCGGGCGCCCCCGCGCCATCCAGCTCGCGGTGCTCGTCGACCGCGGCCACCGCGAGTTGCCGATCCGGCCCGACTTCGTCGGCAAGAACCTCCCCACCCGCATCGGTGAGGACGTCCGCGTTCGTCTCTCCGAGGTCGACGGCGGGACGGACTCCGTCGAGCTGCGCGCTGACGAGGGCGCCGCCGAAGACGGCGAGGAAGACGGCGAGGAAGACGGGGAGGGAGCCGCATGAAGCATCTGTTGTCGATCGACGACCTCGACGTCGAGACCCTCACCGCGCTGCTCGACCTCTCGGAGCAGTTCGTCGCGGTGAACCAGCGCGACATCCCCAAGGTTCCCGCGCTGCGGGGCAAGGTCGTGGCGTCGCTCTTCTACGAGGACTCCACCCGCACCCGCCTCAGCTTCGAGACCGCCGCCAAACGCCTCTCGTGCGACGTCATGACCTTCAGCGTCGCGTCGTCGTCGGTGAAGAAGGGCGAGAGCCTGCTCGACACCGTCCGCACCATCGAGGCGATGGGCATCGACGCGGTGGTGATCCGCCACCCGGCCGCTGGCGCGCCGCACCGCGTCGCCGGTTGGATCGACGCGTCGGTCATCAATGCGGGCGACGGTCGTCACGCCCATCCCACCCAGGCGCTCCTCGACGTCCTCACGCTGCGCCGCCACCGTGAGATGACCGGGCTGCGAGTCGCCATCGTCGGCGACGTCCGCCACTCGCGGGTGGCGCGCAGCAACGTCAAGGCGCTGCACCTGTTGGGTGCCGAGGTGACGCTGGTCGCACCGCCCACGCTCCTGCCCGAGTCGCTCGAAGGTTGGCCGGTGCAGGTGAGCCACGAACTGGACGACGTGATCTCCGAGATCGACGTCGTGATGCTCCTCCGCATGCAGTTCGAACGTCAGCGTGAGGCGTTGTTCCCCACGGTGCGTGAATACACCGCGCGCTACGGCCTCACTGAGGCACGGGCCGAGCGGCTCAAGCCCGACGCGCTGATCATGCACCCCGGCCCGATGAACCGCGGCGTCGAGGTCGCCGCTTCGGTCGCCGACGGTCCCGCCTCCTTGGTGACCGAACAGGTGGCCAACGGCGTCGCCGTCCGCATGGCCGTGCTCTATTCGCTCCTAGGAACCGGTGCGTCGATTGCCTGAAGTGCTGATCACGGGAGGTCGCGTCATCGACGCGACCGGCGAACGTCTCGTTGACGTACGCGTCCGCGACGGGAAGGTCGTTGACGTTGCTCCCGACTTGCGACCGTCCGGGGACGAAGCGTCCTTGGACGCTTCCGGATGCATGGTGAGTCCGGGGTTCGTCGACTTGCACGTCCACCTGCGGGAGCCGGGCGACGAGGAGGCCGAGACCATCGAGACCGGCACTCGCGCCGCGGCCCGGGGTGGGTTCACCGCGGTGGTGGCGATGCCGAACACGCGTCCGGCGCTCGACGACGCCGCGGTGGTGAGCTCGGTGCTCGCGCTCGGCCAGGCAGCCGGACTCTGCGACGTCGTGTCGTCGGGCTGCATCACCGTCGCCCGTGCCGGCGAGCAGCTCGCGCCGATGGGTGAGCTCTACGCGCTCGGCGTGCGCATCTTCACCGACGACGGCTTCTGCGTCGCCAGCGCGGGCGTCATGCGGCGCGCGCTCGAGTACGCGGCGTCGCTGCCCGGCGCGATCGTCGCCCAGCACGCCGAGGACGAGACGCTCGCCGCCGGTGGCCACATGCACGAGGGCGCGTGGTCCAGCCGTCTCGGCATCCCTGGCCGGCCGGCGGTCGCCGAGACGGTCATCGTGGCCCGCGACATCGAGCTGTCCGCGGTCACCGGCACCCCGGTGCACTTCCTGCACTGCTCGGCCGCCGGCACCGTCGATCTCGTGCGCGCCGCCAAGGCCCGCGGCCTTCCCGTGACCGCGGAGTGCGCGCCGCACCACTTTTCGCTTACCGACGCGTGCTGCGAGAGCTTCGACCCCCAGTTCAAGGTGCACCCGCCCCTGCGCACGCAGGCCGACGTCGACGCGATCCGCGAGGGTCTGGCCGATGGCACCATCGACGCCGTCGCCACCGACCATGCACCCCACACGCCGGAGTCGAAGGAGCGACCGTTCGAGGAGGCGCCCCCCGGCATGCTCGGGCTGGAGACCGCGCTCGCGGTCACCCTCACCGAGCTGGTCGAGCCCGGCCACCTCCCTCTCCGCGATGCCCTGGCACTCCTTTCCTGGAAGCCCGCGGAGATCGCGGGGTTGGAGCAGCACGGGGCGCCCATCCAACCGGGTGTGACTGCGAACCTGACGGTGTTCGATCCTTCGCACGAGTGGGTCGTCGAACCGGAGCGCCTCGCCAGCCGCGCGCGGAACACGCCGTACGCGGGCCGCACACTGCGCGGCAAGGTGAGGCACACCATCCTTGCTGGTGATCCGGTCGTCATCGACGGGGAGGCCACTCGATGACCCGGATCGTCGAAGCACTGCTCGTACTCGCGGACGGCAGCGAATACGAAGGCGAGGCGATCGGCGCACTCCGGGAGGACGCAACGACGGTCGCCACCGGAGAGTGCGTGTTCAACACCGCGCTCTCGGGATACCAGGAGATCGTGACGGACCCGTCCTACGCGGGACAGATCATCACCTTTACGTACCCGCACATCGGCAACTACGGCGTCAACGCCGACGACGACGAGAGTCGCCGCCCGTTCTGCGCCGGCGTCGTGGTCCGTGACCTCGCGGCGCACCACAGCAACTGGCGTTCCACCAGTGGCCTCGACGATCTCCTCGTGCGCCACGGCGTGCCCGGGATCACCGGCATCGACACCCGGAGCCTCACCCGTCACCTGCGCGACGAGGGCGCGCTGCCGGGTGCGTTCGGTACCGACGAGACCGCGGTGCGCGCGGCGGTCGAAGGCGCGCGCGGCACGGACGGCATCGACCTCGTCGCCGGTGTCACCACGCCCGAGCCCTACGTCGTCGGATCCGACGACGCGCCGTTCCGCGTGGTCGCCTACGACTTCGGCATCAAGCGCACCATCCTGCGGCACCTGCTCGCCGTGGGCTGTCGCGTGGAAGTCGTTCCGGCGTCGACGACTGCCGCCGATGTTCTGGCGCGTGACCCGGATGGTGTCTTCTTGTCGAACGGACCCGGTGATCCCGCCGCCGTCAGCGGAGCCATCGACGCGGTACGTGGAGTGATTGGCGAGGTGCCGGTGTTCGGCATCTGCCTCGGTCACCAGATCCTCGGTCTCGCGCTCGGCGCCGACACCTACAAGCTGCGGTTCGGCCACCACGGCGGCAACCACCCCGTGCGTCACGAGGCGACGGGCCGGGTCGAGATCACCAGCCAGAACCACAACTACGCCGTCTCGCCCGACCGGTTGGAGGGACGGGTGGCGCTGACGCACGTGAACCTCAACGACGGCGTCGTCGAGGGCTTCCGCGTGCTCGACGCTCCCGCCTTCGGTGTGCAACACCACCCCGAGGCCGGCCCGGGTCCGCACGACGCCCGCTACCTCTTCGACGACTTCACCACCCTCATGACGGAGTACGGAAGGAAGGTGGCGCGCTAGTGCCGAGGAGAGACGACCTCGAGACGATTCTCATCATCGGGAGCGGGCCGATCGTGATCGGCCAGGCGTGCGAGTTCGACTACTCGGGCACCCAGGCGTGCCGGGTGCTGCGCGACGAGGGCTTCCGCGTCGTGCTGGTCAACTCGAACCCGGCGACGATCATGACGGACCCCGAGTTCGCCGACGCCACCTACGTCGAGCCGCTCGAGCTGCAGAGCCTCACCCGCATCATCGAGCGCGAACGACCCGACGCGCTGCTGCCGACGCTCGGCGGCCAGACCGCGCTCAACCTCTCGATCGAGCTCGCCGAAGCCGGTGTGCTCGACGAGTACGGAGTCGAACTGATCGGCGCGAGCGTGACCGCGATCAAGACCGCCGAGAACCGCCACGAGTTCAAGGCCGCGATGCAGGAGATCGGCCTCACCGTGCCCGCGTCGGGCTTCGCCTACTCGCTCGACGAAGCGATGGTGGTCGCCGAGCAGGTGGGTTACCCGCTGATCGTGCGGCCGTCGTTCATCCTCGGCGGTGGTGGCACCGGCTTCGCCGCCGATCCGGAGGAGATGCGCGCCGTCGCCGCCCACGGCCTCGCGACGAGCCCGGTGACGGAGATCCTCATCGAGCAGTCCATCGCGGGATGGAAGGAGTACGAGCTCGAGGTCATCCGCGACCACGCGGACAACGTGGTCGTCGTCTGCTCCATCGAGAACTTCGACGCCATGGGGGTGCACACCGGCGACTCCATCACCGTCGCGCCGGCGCAGACGCTCACCGACGTCGAGTACCAGCGCCTGCGCGACGAGGCGTTCGCGTGCATCCGGCGCATCGGCGTCGACACCGGTGGTTCCAACATCCAGTTCGCCGTGAATCCGGCCAACGGCGATGTGGTCGTCATCGAGATGAATCCGCGCGTGTCGCGCAGCAGCGCGCTCGCGAGCAAGGCCACCGGGTTCCCGATCGCCAAGATCGCGGCGCGCCTCGCGGTCGGGTACCGGCTCGACGAGATCGTGAACGACATCACCGGTGAGACGCCGGCGTCGTTCGAACCCACCGTCGACTACGTGGTCACCAAGGTGCCGCGGTGGGCGTTCGAGAAGCTGCCGGGCGCGTCGCCGGTGCTCGGTACGATGATGCAGTCGGTCGGCGAGGTGATGGCGATCGGGCGCACCTTCCCCGAGAGCCTGCAGAAGGCGCTGCGCTCGCTGGAGACAGGGAGGTGGGGCCTCAACTGCGATCCCACCGAGCGCGAGTACGACGCCCACTCCGACGACGACCTCGTCCGCATGGTCACGCAAGCCACGCCGGAACGGCCGTTCCTTCTCGATGCGGCCCTGCGGCGCGGCGTGTCGGTCGCGCGCCTTCACGCTGCGACGGGAATCGACTCATGGTTTCTCCAGCATCTTGCGATGCTGGGCGACATGCGGGCGTGGCTGAGTGGCCTTGCGCCTATCGAGTTGACGCGTCGCGAGTGGCGCAAGGTGAAACGAGCCGGCTTCGCGGACGCCCAGCTTGCGTACCTGTGGGACTGCCCAGAGCGTGACGTGCGCGAGACGCGACTCGCGTTGGACGTCGACGTGACCTACAAGACGGTGGACACGTGTGGCGCGGAGTTCGCGGCTCGTACGCCGTACCACTACGGCACCTACGAGGACGAGGACGAGGTCGCGCCCCTCACCCGTCCGGCAGTGGTGATCTTGGGGAGTGGCCCGAACCGCATCGGCCAGGGTGTCGAGTTCGACTATTGCTGCGTGCACGCTGCCTTCGCGCTGTCCGACGCGGGATACGAGACGGTGATGCTCAACTGCAACCCCGAGACCGTCTCCACCGACTACGACACCAGCGACCGCCTCTTCTTCGAGCCACTCCACCTTGAAGACGTCCTCGCGGTGTGCAGACGCTTGCAGGAACGAGCCGCCCCGGGCCGTGGCGAGCTCGTCGGGGTGGTGGTGGCACTCGGCGGTCAGACACCGCTGAAACTGGCCAGGAGCCTGGAGAGGGCAGGAGTGCGAGTGCTCGGCACGAGCCCCGACTCGATCGACCTCGCCGAGGACCGCGAGCGCTTCCACGAGCTGTGCACCCGGCTCGGCATCGCGCAGCCGCCCGGCGGCACCGCCACCACCACCGAGCAGGCCCGGGCCATCGCCGCCGATCTCGGCTTCCCCGTGCTCGTGCGCCCGTCGTACGTGCTCGGGGGTCGGGCCATGCAGATCGTCTACGACGACGCCGGCTTGGTCGCGGCGATGGAGGAGCTCGCGATCGAGGGCAGCCTCGGTCGTGAGGGCGGCCTGTCCGCCGAGCGACCGGTGCTCGTCGACCGCTTCCTCGAGGACGCGGTCGAGGTCGACGTCGACGCCATCCGCGACCACACCGGCGACTCGATCATCGGCGGCGTGATGGAGCACATCGAGGAAGCCGGTGTGCACTCCGGCGACTCCGCGTGCGCGATCCCGCCGCCGACGCTCTCGGCCGAGATGGTGGAGCGCATCGAGGTGCAGACGCGAGCGCTGGCCGACGCGCTGGACGTGAGCGGTCTGCTCAACGTGCAGTACGCGGTGAAGGGCGACGAGCTCTACGTGATCGAGGCCAACCCGCGCGCCAGCCGCACCGTGCCGTTCGTGAGCAAGGCGACCGGCGTCCCACTGGCCAAGGTCGCGTCACGCGTCATGGTCGGCGCGACGCTCGCGGAGCTCGCGGAAGAAGGCCTGCTCCGCCCGCCGGCGGAGGGTGGCCACGTCGCGGTGAAGGAGGCGGTGCTGCCGTTCAGCCGATTCCCGGGCGTCGACACCGTCCTCGGACCCGAGATGCGTAGCACCGGCGAGGTGATGGGGATCGATCGGACCTTCGGGATGGCCTTCGCCAAGAGCCAGGGTGCCGCCGGCAACCGGATACCCCTCGCCGGAACCGTCTTCCTGTCGCTGGCGGATCGTGACAAGGCGGCGGGAGCGGTGGCGGCGCGTCGCTTCGTCGAGCTCGGATACACCCTCGTGGCTACGGCCGGCACCGCTGCGGCATTGGCGCGAGAGGGGATCGCCGTGGAGATGGTGGTGGGGAAGCTGACCGACGGCGTTGCCTCGGCCGGCGTCGACGCGGTCGAACTGCTCGAATCGGGCAAGGTCGACCTGGTCGTGAACACCCCCCGGGGTCGGGGGCCTCGGGCCGACGGCGCCCACATCCGCCGCACTGCCACCGCCCGGGGCATCCCCTGCGTCACGACGGTAGCCGCGGCGCTGGCGGCGTCGGCCGGGATCGTCGAGTGGGAGTCGACCGAGGCCACCGTCCGATCGCTGCAGGAGTACCACCGCGACGGCCAGCTCCGCCTGGAGGTCTAGCGGTGGAACGCGGTCGGATCGATCTGGACGTCGAACTCAGTCGTCTCTCCCTGCCGAGCCCGATCCTCACCGCGAGTGGAACGTTCGGCCACGGCGACGAGGTGGCGCGACTCGGCGATCCGGTGCGGCTCGGCGCGGTGACCGCCAAGTCGGTGAGTCCGGAACCGTGGGCGGGCAAACCGGCGCCACGACTGCACGTCACCGCGGCGGGGATGGTGAACGCGGTCGGGCTGCAGGGTCCCGGTATGACCACGTGGCTCGAGCACGATCTCCCCGCGCTGCGCGCGACCGGCGCGCACGTGATCGCGTCGGTGTGGGGTCACACCGTCGACGACTTCGCGCGCGCGACGATGATGCTCGACGGTGCCGACGTCGTCGCGGTCGAGGTCAACGCCAGTTGTCCGAACCTCCATTCGCTCGACGAGGCGAGCGCGATCTGGGCGCACGACGCGAGCGCGACCGGCGAGGTGGTCGCCGCGGTACGCGCCTCCACCCCGCTCCCGCTGTTCGCCAAGCTGTCACCGAATGTGACCGATCTCACGCGGATCGCGCGGGCGGCCGTCGACGCCGGGGCCGACGGCCTGACCCTGGTCAACACGGTCCTCGCGCTCGTCATCGACGCCGAGACCCGCCGGCCGGTGCTCGGCGGTGGTGGCGGCGGGCTGTCGGGCGCGGCGATCAAGCCGATCGCGTTCGCGCGCGGTGCGTACGGTGACGCGCGCGTTGCCCGACGTTCCTGTGATCGGCACTGGCGGCGTGCAGTCGGGCGTCGACGCGGTCGAGATGTTGCTCGCGGGCGCGAGCGCGGTCGCGGTCGGCACCGCGAGCTTCCGCGACCCGCGCGCGCCGTACCGCGTGCTGGACGAGCTCGTCGACTGGTGCGCGCGGCACGACGTCGCGCGCGTGCGCGATCTCACCGGACGACTGGAGGACTGATGGAACCCTCGCGCCACGCAGCAGAGGAGCCGCGCGACCATCTCGCGCTCGCGCTCGACGTCGGTGATCTCGACACCGCCCTCGCGGTCGCGCAGCGGGTCCAGCCGTGGTTCGAGGTGGCGAAGGTGGGCGTCGAGCTCTACGCGGAGGCCGGGCCGGCTGCCTTCCAGGCCTTGCGGGACAAGGGATTTCGGGTGTTCGCCGACCTGAAGCTCCACGACATCCCGAACACCGTTGGTCGCGCGGCGCGGGTGCTCGGGCGCCATGGTGTCGACTTCCTCAACTTCCACGCCGCCGGTGGGGAAGCGATGTTGCGCGCAGGTGTCGAAGCGCTCGCCGAAGGCGCACGCGACGGAGGGCACGCGCCTCCGCTCGCGCTCGCGGTGACGGTGCTCACCAGTGATCCGAACGTCGACGCGATGGACGCGCGCCTCGACGTCGCACGCGACGCAGGCTGCGACGGCGTCGTGTGCGCGGGCAGTGACATCGAACGCGCCCGTGCGCGCGCGTTGCTCACGATGGTGCCGGGCATCCGTCTCGCGGGTGACGACGTGAACGACCAGGCGCGCGTCGACACGCCAGCAGACGCCATCGCACGCGGCGCCGACTGGTTGGTCATCGGGAGGAGCGTCACCGGCGCCGACGACCCTGAGCGCGCCGCGGCCGAGGTGGCGCGACAGGCGTCCGAGGGGCTCGCCCGGGTCGCCCGCTGAGTCCAACGGCCGCCTAGTTGTCAGGTCCACCCTGCTGCGTATACTGGCCGCCGCCGTCGTCCCGGAGGTAGCCGGATGCCATTGCCCCCTGCGCTCACCGCCGAGCAACGCCAAGCCGCACTGGAGAAGGCCGCGGAGGCACGTCGCACCCGGGCCGAGGTGAAGGCGAAGTTGAAGGCGGGATCGCTTGGTCTCGGGGAGCTGTTCGACCAAGGCACGCGCGACGATGCGCTCGCCAAGCTCAAGGTCGTGAGTGTGCTCGAATCGCTCCCCGGGGTGGGCAAGGTTCAGGCGCGTCGCATCATGGAAGAGCTCGACATCAGCGAGAGCCGTCGACTCCGCGGGCTCGGGCGCAACCAACGCGAGGGCCTGCTCTGCCACCCGAAGATCACCCGCAGCGCGTAGCTCCCTCCTTCCCCCGAACGACCTCGTCGCGCGTCGTGCTCCTTGTTCTCGCGGGCCCGTCGGGGGTCGGCAAGGGCACCATCGTGAAGCGCTTGCGAGAGCTCCGGCCTGCCCTCTGGGAGTCGATCTCCTACACCACGCGCGACCGGCGCCCGCTGGAGGTGGAAGGGCGCGACTACTGCTTCGTCACTCGGGCGACGTTCGAGGCGCTGCGCGACGCCGGGGGCTTCCTCGAGTGGTTCGAGGTGTTCGGCGACCTGAAGGGCACCCCCCGGGGCCCGGTGGAGGAACACCTCGCGGCCGGCGACGACGTCCTCCTCGAGATCGACGTCCAGGGTGCGCTCAAGGTGCGGGAGCAGTTCCCCGACGCCGTGCTCGTGTTCGTGCGGCCACCAACCCTTGCCGATCTCCGCGCTCGTCTCGAAGGGCGGGGCACGGAGACGGCGGCGGCGTTGGCTCGCCGCCTCACCGAGGCGGAACGAGAGCTGGCGCGGGCCCCCGAATTCGACCACGTGGTGGTGAACGACGACGTGGAACGGGTGGTGGGCGAGGTGGCTGGTATCCTTTCGGGCTCCTCGTCACCTTGAGCACCCTGCTTCGGAAGAGAGCCCCATGGCTGCGCGCCGCGAACCTGATGACCCCTCGCATGGAGGAGCTCCTCGAACGGGTCGACTCCAAGTTCACGCTGGTCACGCTGTCGGCCATGCGGGCCCGCGAGATCAACGACTACTACAACCAGCTCGGCGAGGGCCTCGGCAAGATCGTGCCGCCGCAGGTCACCTCGGTGTCGCGCAAGCCGCTCTCCATCGCGATGGAGGAGATCGAGGTCGGCAAGATCGAGTCGGTCCCGCTCCCCACCGAGGAGGAGCTGGCCGAGATCGCCGCCGCCGAAGCAGCTGCGGAGGCGGCGGCCGCCGAGGCACTCGCCGCCGAGAGCACCGAAGGGGCGTAGCCCTGACCGGCCTGCGAGGCTCGCGCGTCGTTCTCGGCGTGAGCGGCGGCATCGCGGCGTACAAGGCCGTCGAGGTGTGCCGACGACTCGTCGACGCGGGCGCGTTCGTGTCGCCCGTGCTCACCGCCGGGGCGCAGGAGTTCGTCGGCGCGCTCACCTTCTCGGCGCTGGCGTCGGAACCGGCACGCACGTCGCTCTTCCCTCGGAGGGGAAGTGGCTCCCCGGAGCCGATCCCGCACACGGTCCTCGGCCAGCAGGCCGATCTCGTGATCGTGGCCCCCGCCACGGCTGCCGTCCTCGGCAAGTACGCCCACGGGATCTCCGACGATCTCCTCACCGCCACGCTGCTCGCCACCCGCGCGCCGGTGATGGTCGCGCCGGCGATGCACACGGAGATGTGGGAGCACCCCGCGGTGCAGGACAACCTCGTCATCCTGCGTGCGCGCGGCGTGCACGTCGTCGACCCGGTGGCGGGCCGTCTCGCCCGTGGCGACGTGGGAGAGGGGCGCCTGGCCGACCCCAGCGACATCGTGGCCGCCGCCGACCGCGTCCTCGGCCCGAACGACCTCATCGGCGTGCGCGTCCTGGTCACTGCCGGCGGCACGCGCGAGCCGATCGACGCCGTGCGCATCATCACCAACCGCTCGTCGGGCAAGCAGGGCTATGCCATCGCCGAGGTCGCGGCTCGTCGCGGCGCCGACGTCACGCTCGTCACCACCATCGGTCGACCGGCGCCCGCGGGCGTCGAGATCGTGCCGGTGCAGACGGCAGCCGAGATGCAGGACGCCGTGATGGGGCGAGCCCCCGCCGCCGACGTGATCGTGATGGCGGCCGCGGTCGCCGACTTCCGGCCCAAGGAGCCCCCGGACCGCAAGCTGAAGAAGCACGAGGGGATCCCCGAGATCGTGCTCGAGCCGACGCACGACTTCCTCGTCGACCTGGGGCGTGACAAACCGGCCGGTCAGGTGCTGGTGGGGTTCGCGGCCGAGACCGAAGACCTGGTGGAGCACGCGACCGAGAAGTTGCGCAGCAAGCGCCTCGACCTCGTCGTCGGCAACGACATCTCGGAGCCCGACGCGGGGTTCGAGGTCGACACCAACCGCGCCGTGATCCTCGGCGCCGACGGTGGCCTCGAGGCGCTCCCGCTGCTCGCCAAGTCAGAGCTGGCGGGGGTCATCTTGGATAAGGTCGCCGACCGACTTGCGCGCACGCGGCGATCGCAGTGAGCGCAGCGAACGCAGATCGCTCGCCAGCGAGCGAACGGACGCGGTGCACGTACCCTGCGCCGCAGAGAGCGAGCGAATAGTGGCAGTGTTCACGTTCACGTCGGAGTCGGTCACCGAGGGCCACCCCGACAAGATGTCCGACCAGGTCAGCGACTCGATCCTCGACGCCATCTTCGAGCAGGATCCCCAGAGCCGCGTCGCGTGCGAGACGCTGTGCACCACGGGCCTCATCGTGGTCGCGGGCGAGATCTCCACGCAGGCCAACATCGACTACCAGCGCACCGTGCGCGACACCGTGCGCGGGATCGGGTACTCGAGCAGCGCTTACGGGTTCGACGCCAACACGTGTGCGGTGATGACGTCGATCGACGGGCAGTCGCCCGACATCGCGATGGGTGTCGACAAGGCGAAGGAGATCCGCGACGGCCTCACCGACCACTACGACGAGGTCGGCGCCGGCGACCAGGGGATGATGTTCGGCTACGCCTGCGACGACACCGACGACCTCATGCCGATGCCGATCTGGCTGGCACACCGCCTGGCGCGTCGTCTCACCGTCGTGCGCAAAGAGGGTCTCCTCGACTACCTGCGCCCCGACGGCAAGACGCAGGTGAGCATCGTCTACGAGGACGGGAAGCCGAAGGCGCTCACCACCGTGCTCATCTCGAGCCAGCACGCGCCCGACATCGACATCGACGGGCAGATGCGCAACGACCTGATCGAGCACGTCATCACACCGACGGTGCCCGAGCAGTTCGCCGGTGACGACTTCGAGGTGCTCGTCAACCCGACCGGCGCGTTCGTCCTCGGCGGTCCACACGCCGATTGCGGGCTCACCGGTCGCAAGATCATCGTCGACACGTACGGGGGCATGGCCCGTCACGGTGGCGGCGCGTTCAGCGGCAAGGACCCGACGAAGGTCGACCGGTCGGCGGCGTACGCGGTGCGTCACGTGGCGAAGAACGTCGTTGCCGCGGGGATCGCCACCCGCTGCGAGGTGCAGGTCGCGTACGCGATCGGTGTGGCGCATCCGGTGTCGGTCATGGTGGAGACGTTCGGGACGTCGCAGATCGACCCCGACAAGCTGCCCGACCTCGTGCGCGAGCAGTTCGACCTGCGTCCGGCCGCGATCATCGAGCGCCTCGACCTGCGCCGGCCGATCTACCAGCAGACCGCCGCGTACGGGCACTTCGGGCGGAGCGACCGCGACTTCACCTGGGAGCGCACCGACCACGCCGAAGCCCTCGAGAAGGCCGCCGAATCTCTCGCCTGAGCCCTCCTCCTCTGAGGATCAGGTGAGAAGCGGGCGGGTTGTCCGCGTCCAACCTGACGTTCCCGCGATCCACCGCGGGTTCGACTACTCGCTCCCTGCCTCCCTGCGCGGGAGTCACGCAGTGCAGGTGGGCACGATCGTGCGCGTGCCGTTGCACGGTCGGCGCGTGCGCGGGTGGGTGCTCGACGCCGACGTCGCCGAGCCCGAGGCAAGCGCGTTGCGGGACGTGCTGGCGGTGTCGTCGGCCGGTCCACCGGCGGAGATGGTCGACCTGTGCCGCTGGGCCGCGTGGCGCTGGGCGGGACCGCTCGCGGGGTTCTTGCGCGCCGCGTCGGCACCGAACCTCGTGCGCGTCGACGACCCGGTCGAGGTCGAGGCGGCGGTGTATCCAGGTGCACCGCTCGTGGGGCGCGGCCTCGAGGTGGTGCCAGCGCGTGGTGCGTTCGACGTGCCCCTCGCCGTGGAGGGCTCGACGCTGGTGATCGACCCGTCACCCGTGCGCGCCGCCGCGTTGGCGGAGCGCTGGGCGCACGAGGGCCGCGATGTCGTGACCCTCGGATCGGAGCACTCCGACGCGGTGCGCACGGAGCAGTGGGCGCGGGCCCGCGCGGGCGCGTGCGTGGTGATCGGGGGGAGGGCCGCGGTGTGGGCGCCGGTGCCCGACCTGGCCGCGGTCGTCGTGCTCGACGAAGCCGACGAGGCACTGGAGGACGAGCGCGCGCCCACGTGGAACGCGCGTGACGTCGCGTGGGAACGCGCGTCGCGTGCCGGTGCAGCGGTGCGCGTGCTCACCCCGGCGCCGACCGTCGACGCGGTGGTGGCACTGGGCGCACCCGACGACGGCCCGGGGCCGCGCGGGTGGCCCCGAGCAGAGGTCGTCGACCAGCGCGATGAGGAGCCGGGCCACGGGTTGTTGAGCGCGGCGTTGGCCGACGCGCTGCGCCAGACCGTCGCCCGCGACGCGCTCGCCGTGTGCGTGCTGAACCGGCGAGGTCGGGCGCGCCTTCTCGCCTGTCGAACCTGCGGCGAGCTCGCTCGCTGCGAGACGTGCGGCGCGACCGTCGAGCAGGTCGACGACCAGCTCCTGTGCGCGCAGTGCGGCACCGCGCGTCCGCAGGTGTGCCTCCACTGCCACGGCTCGACGTTCCGGGCCGTGCGGCCGGGGGTCGCGCGCGTGCGTGACGATCTCGCCGCATTGCTGCCGCGCACCGAGGTGGCATCGGTGGAGGCTGGCACCGACGACGTCCCCGACGTCCCCGTGCTCATCGGTACGGAGGCGGTGCTGCACCGGGTCACACCGCGCCGCGGCGCGCCCGTCGGGCTGGTGGCGTACCTCGAGCTCGACCAGGAGCTGCTCGCGCCGCGGGCCCGCGCCGCCGAACAGGCGCTGTGGCTCGTCGTGCGGGGCGCCCGGCTCCTCGACACCGCCTCCTCTGGGACCGGCGGCCGGCTCCTGCTGCAGACGCGGGTGCCCGACCACGAGGTCGTCGATGCGGTCCGGACCGGGGACCCGATGCGGGTGGTCGCCACCGAGTCGCCCCGGCGAGCTGCGCTCGGCTTCCCGCCTTTCGGCGGCCTCGCCGAGCTGCGGGGCGTGTCCGAGGCGGTCGCGGTCGCGTGCGACGCGGTGGCCGTCTCCGGTGCCGGCTCGGGAGTGACGGTGCTCGGCCCGGTGGCCGACGGGCGATCTGGATCGAGCCGCGCGCTCGTACGGGCGCCGTCGTTCGACGCGCTCTGCGACGCTCTCGCCGCGCCCGGCCTCGATGCGGCCCGGGCCAAGGGACGGCTGCGGGTCGACGTCGATCCCCGTCGGGTCTGATCGCGGGGTTCCGCCGGGTAACTTGGGGCCATGTATCCGCTGCGGCTCTTCGGCGATCCCGTGCTGAAGCAGCGCGCGCGTGAAGTCGACGACATCGACGCCGACGTCGTCACCCTCGTCCATGGCATGTACGACACCATGGACCTCGAGGACGGCGTCGGGCTGGCCGCGCCGCAGGTGGGGGTGCGCAAGCGGCTCTTCACCTTCGATCTGCACGAGGGCGAGGGCCCCGGCGTGGTGATCAACCCGGAGATCGTCGAGCGCGAGGGCGAGATCCTGTCCGAGGAGGGCTGCCTGTCGGTGCCGGGCTATCGCTTCGAGGTGCTGCGGTCGGAGCGCGTCACCATGCGGGGTCTCGACCTGGACGGCAACGAGGTCGTGCTCGAGGGCGACGACCTGCTGGCGCGCATGATCCAGCACGAGATCGACCACCTCGACGGACTCCTCCTGCTCGACCGGGTCGACCCCGACGTGCGCCGCGAGGCGCTGCGCGACATGCGCACCCGCGAGCTGGGCGCGACGGCGTCCACCCCCCGCACCGGCCACGACCGCGGCCTGTAGCCGCGTCGTTCCGGTGCGACTGGTCTTCTTCGGCACGCCCGCCGACGCGGTGCCGGCGCTCCAAGCGCTCCACGAGGCCGGGCACGACATCGCCCTGGTCGTGACCCAGCCCGACCGACGCCGCGGGCGCGGCAACGACGAGAGCCCGAGTCCCGTGCGGCTGGCGGCCGAGGCGCTCGGGCTGCCGGTGCGCACCCCGGAGCGGGCGCGGGAGGTCGTCGGCGACGTCGCCGGCGCCGGCGCCGACGTCGGCGTGGTGGTCGCGTTCGGGCAGCTGCTCCCGCCCGCGTTGCTCGAGGCGATTCCTCACGGCTACGTGAACGTGCACTTCTCGCTGCTGCCGCGCTGGCGGGGCGCGGCACCCGTCGAGCGAGCGATGCTGGCGGGCGACAACGACACGGGCGTGTCCATCATGGCGCTCGAGGCAGGGCTCGACACCGGACCGGTGTTCGCGCGCGAGCGCACCGCGATCGGCGCCACCGAGACCGCGGGGGAGCTGCGGGCGCGGCTGGTCGCGCTCGGGGCGGACCTGCTCGTCGCGACCCTCCCGCGGGTGCCGACCACGACGCCGTCGCGTCAGGTGGGTGAGCCGACCTACGCCGACAAGCTCACCGTCGACGAGTTCGCGCTCGACTGGAGTCGGCCCGCCGCCGAGCTGGCGCGGATGGTGCGCGCGGGGAACCCCCGGCCGGGCGCGTGGACGACGGACCACGGCAACCGGCTGAAGCTCTGGCGGGCCAACCCGCTGTCGGAGTGCATCGACGCCGAACCGGGCACGGTCTTCGGCCACACGCGGGTGGCGACGGGCGAGGGCGCGCTCGAGTTGGTGGAGGTCCAGCCCGAGGGGCGCCGCACCATGGATGCCAACGCGTGGCTGGCGGGACGGCGCGAATCCGATCCGCTGCTCGGTACGTGAGCCACCTCCCGTGATCTCGCCGGTGGTGACCGCGCGCGTCGTCGCGCTCGACGCGCTGGTGCGGGTGGAGGACGGTGCGTACGCACACGTCGTGCTGCCGGCCATGCTGGCGCAGACCAACCTCGACGACCGCGACCGCGCCTTTGCCACCGAGCTCGTGTACGGCACCCTCCGCGCGCAGCGGCGGATCGACGACCTGCTCGCGTGCGTGGTGAAACGTCCGATCCACCGGCTCGACGCGCCCGTGCGCGCCGCGCTGCGGTTGGGTGCCTACCAGCTGTTGCACGACACGCCGCCCCACGCCGCAGTTGACTCGACGGTCGAAGCGATCGGTGCACGCTCACCGCGCGCACGCGGGTTCGTCAACGCGAACCTGCGCGCGCTGACGCGGCTGCCGCACCCCTGGCCCGAGCCCGCGGAGGAAGCGGTCGCGCTCTCGTACCCCGACTGGCTGGTGGTGCTGCTGAACGACGCGCTCGGCCCCGGCGACGCGCGCGCGGCGCTGGTCGCGATGAACGAGCCCGCCGCGGTCACGCTGCGACCCGACCCCCGGCGGGTGACAGTGAGCGCGCTGGCCGACGAGCTGCGCGCTGCCGGCGCGGACGTCGAGACCGGGCGTCTCGTGCCCGACGCGCTCATCGTGCGCGGCGTCGGCGACCCGGGCCGGCTTCCCGCGGTGCGGGAGGGCCGGGCGACACCACAGGACCAGGGGAGCCAGGCGGTCGTGGCCGTCCTGGCGCCCGAGCCCGGAGAGCGGATCGCCGATCTCGCGGCGGCACCCGGCGGGAAGGCGACCGCGATCGCGGAACGGGTCGGCGACGCCGGCACGGTGGTCGCACTCGACATCGACGCCGGGCGTGTGCGCATGATCGACGCCGCTCGTCACCGGATCGGGTTGCCGCATCTGCTGCCGGTGGTCGGCGACGGGCGTCGTCCGCCGCTGCGCCACGGCTCGTTCGACCGCGTGCTGCTCGACGCGCCGTGCAGTGGCATCGGTGTGTTGCGCCGCCGTCCCGACGCGAGGTGGCGGTTGCGGCCCGAGGCGATCGACGAGCTTGCCGCGCTCCAGCGAGAACTGCTCGCGGCGGCGGCGCCGCTGGTGTGCCCGGGCGGCCTGCTCGTCTACTCGGTGTGCACGGTCACACCGGCGGAGACCGTCGCCGTCGACGAGTGGGCCGCCGACGAGCTCCGCGACTTCGTCGCCCTCGCGCCGCCCGGGACGCGGTGGCGACCACACGGTCGGGGCGCGCTCCTGCTCCCGCAGGACGCCGGCTCCGACGGCATGTACGTGTTGGTGCTCCAACGCACCGCGTTTGGCGTCGGTAGTCCCGGCGTAGTGCCGCACGAACGGTGAGAGAACGGCGGTGGGGACGCGGGTAGCGTGCGGGCGGTGGAGGCGAGGAAGCCGTTGAAGCTGGCGCCGTCGATCCTGTCCGCCGACTTCGCGCGCCTGGGCGCGGACGTCGAAGAGGTGAGCGAGGTCGCCGACCTCCTCCACGTCGATGTCATGGACGGCCACTTCGTGCCCAACCTCACCATCGGCCCGCCGGTGGTCAAGTCGCTGCGCGCCCACACCGAGCTGTTCCTGGACTGCCACCTGATGGTCGACAACCCCGGTGTGCTCCTCGAAGAGTTCGCCGACGCCGGCGCCGACCGCTGCATCGTGCACGTGGAGCTCGGCGACCCGCGACCGCTGTTCGACGACCTGCGGGCGCGCGACGTCGGCGTGGGTCTGGTGCTCAACCCCCCGACGCCGGTCGACTCCGTCCTGCCCTACCTCGACCAGATCGACCTGCTGCTCGTGATGAGCGTCAACCCCGGCTGGGGTGGCCAGGCGTTCATCCCGGAAGTCCTCGACAAGGTGGAGGCGGTGCGCAAGGAGATCGACGCGCACGGCCTCGCGTGCGAGATCGAGATCGACGGCGGCATCAACGCCGACACTGCCGGCGATGCAGCCGCCGCCGGCGTCGACATCCTCGTGGCGGGCAGCGCGGTGTTCCGCGCCCCGGACCCCGTCGCCGCCGGGCGGGCCATCCTCGCCGCCGGTGAGGCAGGCCGCGCGGCATGACACCCGCGCCGGAGGTGAACGTCCAGCTGGTGGCCAAGGTGCTCGTCGTCTCCGACGGCGTGCACGAGGGCACCCGCGAAGACCGGGCCGGGCCGAAGGTCGTCGCCCGGCTCAACGACGCGGGGTGGGCCGTGCTCGAACACCAGGTGACCGCCGACGGCATCGACGAGGTCGGGTTCGCGCTCCGCGATCTGGTGGCCGGTTTCACCGGCGTCGTCGTGACGACTGGAGGCACCGGTTTCGGTCCGCGAGACCTGACGCCCGAAGGCACGCGCATGATCATCGACCGTGAGGCGCCCGGTCTCGCCGAGGCGATGCGGCGCGTCAGCGACACGCCGGGCAGACCCTTCGGCATGCTCGGCCGCGGCGTGTGCGGCACCGTCGGCACCGCCATCGTCTGCAACCTTCCCGGCTCCAGCAACGGCGCGCTCGAGTGCCTCGAGGTGATCCTCCCGGCGCTGCCGCACGCGCTCGACCTGTTGAGCGGTGGCCGTCCGCACTGACTGCACTGACTGCACTGACTGCACTGACTGCACTGCACCGATCACACCAGGGGGACCGACATGCGCGCGGCGCTGTACGAAGCAGGCACCACCGACCTCGTCCTGGGTGACGTCGACATCGACGATCCGGCGCCGGGACGGGTGCGGGTGCGGGTGCACCACTGCGGGATCTGCCACTCGGACTACACCGTCCTGCACAGCGCGTACGGCGCGAGCCCGGCGGTGCTCGGCCACGAGGCCGCGGGCGTGGTCGATGCGGTGGGGGAGGGCGTCACCATGGTCGCCCCCGGCGACAAGGTGGTGCTCACGCCGATCGCGCCGTGCGGCCGCTGCTACTGGTGCCAGCGCGACCAGCCGGGCTGCTGCGTGAACAACTCGGCGGTGCTCGGTGGCTCGTTCCTCGACGGCTCGACCGGCCTGTCGCGCGGTGGCCGGCAGGTCTTCCGCGGTCTCGGCGTCGGTGGCTTCGCCGAGTACGCCATGTGCAACGAGACCGGCGCGGTGAAGGTGCCCGCCGGCACGCCGCTCGAGACCGCGTGCGTCATCGGCTGCGCGGTGCAGACCGGCGTGGGCGCGGTGCTCAACACCGCCAAGGTGGAACCGGGGGCGACCGTGCTCGTGCTCGGTCTCGGCGGCATCGGGCTGTCGGTCGTGCAGGGCGCTCGTGCCGCGGGTGCGGCGCAGATCATCGCCAGCGACCCGCTCGGGTGGCGTCGTGACGCGGCGGCGTCGATGGGCGCCACCACGGTGATCGACCCCACTGCCGACGACGTGCTCGCCGCCACCCGCGACCTCACGAGCGTCGGAGCCGACTACGCGTTCGAGTGCGCCGGCGTCGCCGCCCTCGCCGCGGTCGGGGTCGAAGCCACCCGCGCCGGCGGCTCCACCGTGCTCGTGGGCGCACCGCCGCTGGAAGGCAAGCTGGAGATCGACCCGCTGGTTCTGTTCGGCGTCAGCGAGAAGAAGCTCATGGGCTGCTTCCTCGGCAGCTGCAACTCGCTGCGTGACATCCCGCGTCTCGTCGCGATGTGGCGGGCCGGCCAACTCGACCTCGAGGCCCTCGTCACCGCCCGCCGCCCCCTCGACGACATCAACGACGCCTTCGCCGACCTCGCCGCCGGAGTCGGCATCCGCACGGTGATCGACCTGATCTGACGTCTCCGCGTCCACGCCTCGGACGCCGGGGCGATGCCCTCCTCGCGGTCGTCGGTCGAGGTCTCGCTGCGCTCGGCCCATACCGACGGATGCTCGTCGGACGTACCCCGTCGCCCCCCGCTGTCCGTTTGACGAGCTAGCGGGCCGGGCTGACGCCTCCCGGTTGCTGGCTGAGCAGCTCGCGGATCCCGTCGACTGACTGGGCCGTACGCCCCGTCATGCAGCGCCGTGCGACGAGTTCCGCCACATGACCCGTGGGTGATGAGCAAGACCCCCGGCGTACACTCCGTGTCCACAAGCGAGATCCACAAGCGAGATCCAAAGAGAACGCCCTCGGGGTTGGGTGAAAGTCCCGACCGGCGGTAGCCAGGAGCAGTGCCCCTCGTTATAATGGGGGGCATTAACAACCTGGAAGCCCGCGAGCCCACGACAGCCGGTCGTCGGGTCGACCCGGTCAGAAGCCGGGGCCGACGGTGAGAGTCCGGATGGGAGAGGGCGCAGACCACGATCCACGGCACCGTCCGATCCAACGGGCGCCGTGGCCGCTGCGACCGCTCTCACGCCCGCTCGAACCCGAGGCGACCAGGGGAGACGGAGCAGCGCATCAGGTGGCCGCCGACACCGAGCTCATGCAGCGGGCCCTGGCCCGGGGCGAGACCGCCCGTCGGCGCACCGCGCCGAACCCGTGGGTCGGTGCCGTCGTCGTGCGCGACGGCGAGGTCGTCGGCGAGGGGGCCACGCAGCCGCCCGGCGGCGCGCACGCGGAGATCGAGGCGTTGCGGGCGGCCGGTGACCGGGCCCGGGGCGCGACCGTCTACACGACGCTCGAGCCGTGCTCGCACCAGGGCCGCACCGGGCCCTGCGTCGTCGCGCTGGCCGAGGCCGGTGTGACACGGGTGGTGATCGCGCTCGAGGACCCCGACCCGCAGGTTGCGGGTCAGGGGCTCGCGCAGCTGCGCGACCGCGGCATCACCGTCGACGTCGGCGTGGGCGCGGAGGCGGCCGCCCGGTCGCTTGCGCCCTACCTCGCGCACCGCCGCTTCGGGCGCGCCTTCACCATCGTCAAGGCGGCGATGAGCCTCGATGGCCGCATCGCCGCTCGCGACGGCTCGTCGCAGTGGATCACCGGTGCTGCGTCCCGTGCCGACGCGCATCGCCTCCGGGCGGATTCACAGGCCATCGTCATCGGCGCGGGAACCGCCCTCGCCGATCGCCCGCGCCTCACCGTGCGCGACGCCGAGGGACCCGTGCCCGTGCCGCCGCTTCGGGTGTTGCTCGACGCCACCGGGAAGGTTCCCGCCGTCGGCCCGCTCTTCGACGCCGAGCTGGCACCCACACTCGTCGTCACCACCGACGCCGCGCCCGACGCCGCGCAACGCGCCTGGCTCGCCGCCGGCGCGAAGGTGCTCACGGTTCCGCCCGCACCGAACGGCACCGGGGTCGACCTGACGGCGACGCTGGAGGTGCTGGCCGGCCTCGGCGTGCTGCAGGCCCTCGTCGAAGGTGGGGCCGCGCTCTCCGGTTCGCTGATGGAAGCCGGCCTCGCCGATCGCCTCGTCGCCTACGTCGCGCCCACCGTCCTCGGTCGCGACGGTCGCCCGGCGTTCGACCTCGCCGGACCGGCGCGCCTCGCCGACGCACCCCGCTGGTGCCTGGTCGACGTCCGCCGGGTCGGCACCGACGTCCGCCTCGACTACGAGCCTCCCGCACCCGAAGCGGCTGTGAACGAGGGGATCGCCTGATGTTCACCGGCATCGTCGAGGAGCTGGGCTCCGTGCGCGCGGTCACCACGAACGCGGGCGGGGCGCGGATCGAGATCGTCGCCAAGCTCGTGTCGGAGGACGCCGCGCTCGGCGCGTCGATCTCGGTGAACGGCTGCTGCCTCACGGTGGTCGAGGTGCTCGACGACGGCTGGGCCGCCGACGCGGTCACCGAGACCCTCGATCGCACGGCGCTGGGCGCGCTCACCAGTGGCGATCCCGTGAACCTGGAACGCCCGGTCCGCCTCGCCGACCGCCTCGGTGGTCACGTCGTCCAGGGCCACGTCGACGGCGTGGGCACGCTGCGCGACCGCGTCGCGCTGCCCGACGGCTCCACTCGCATGACCTTCACCGCGCCTGCGAGCGTCCTCCGCTACGTGGTCGAGAAGGGTTCGATCACCGTCGACGGCATCAGCCTCACCGTCGCCGGACTCGACGACGAGGCCGGCACGTTCGAGGTCGCCGTCATCCCCCACACGCTGTCCGTCACGACGCTGGGACCGAAGCAGCCCGGCGATCCCGTCAACCTCGAAGCCGACGTGCTGGCCAAGTACGTCGAACGCCTCCTCACCACGCACTCCGAAACGAGACGCAGCGAAGTCGTGCCCGGAGGGCGGGACGACGCCGCGCAGTCGACCATCGAACAGGAGCAGTGAGATGCCCTTCACCGAGATCGAGAACGCCGTCGCCGCCATCGCGCGGGGGGAGCTCGTGATCGTCGTCGACGACGCCGACCGCGAGAACGAGGGCGACCTGATCATGGCCGCGGAGGCCATGACGCCCGAGGCGATGGCGTTCATGATCCGTCACACGAGCGGTGTGATCTGCATGCCCGTCGAAGGACGCCGGCTCGACGAGCTGCGCCTGCCGCTCATGGTGGCCGACAACACCGAGAGCCAGCGCACCGCGTTCACCGTCTCGGTCGACGCCCGCCACGGCACCAGCACCGGCATCTCCGCCGCCGACCGGGCCACCACCGTGCACGCGCTCCTCGACTCGGCGACCCAGCCCGAGGACCTCGCCCGGCCCGGCCACATCTTCCCGCTGCGCTATCGCGACGGTGGCGTGCTCAAGCGGGCCGGCCACACCGAGGCCGCGGTCGACCTCGCCCGCCTCGCCGGGATGCGCCCCGCGGGGGTGCTGGCGGAGGTCGTCAACGACGACGGCACGATGGCGCGCATGCCGCGTCTCGAGGAGTTCGCAGCCGAGCACGGCCTGCAGCTCATCTCGATCGCCGACCTCATCCGCTACCGCCGCCACCGCGAGAAGCTGGTGCGCCGCGTCTCGGAAGCGCGCATCCCGACCCGTCACGGCGACTTCACCGGCTACGTGTTCGAGTCGTTGCTCGACGGCACCGAGCACATGGCGTTCGTGCGCGGCGAGGTCGCGGGCAAGGAGAACGTGCTCGTGCGGGTGCACTCCGAGTGCCTCACCGGTGACGTCTTCGGCTCCATGCGTTGCGACTGCGGTCTGCAGCTCGACGCGGCGATGGAGCTCATCGCCCGCGAGGGCACCGGGGTGGTGGTGTACCTGCGCGGCCACGAGGGCCGCGGCATCGGCCTCGGCCACAAGATCCGCGCCTACACGCTGCAGGACCAGGGTCGCGACACCGTCGAGGCCAACGTGGAGCTCGGGTTCCCGGCCGACTCGCGCGAATACGGCATCGGGTCGCAGATGCTCGTCGACCTCGGCGTGTCGACGATGCGCATCATGACCAACAATCCGGCCAAGTACGGCGGGCTCGAGGGCTACGGTCTGGAGATCGTCGAGCGGGTGCCGCTGCACGTGCTGCCCAACGCGGAGAACATCCGCTACCTGCGCACCAAGCAGGAGAAGATGGGGCACCTCCTCGAGATCGGCGACGAGGGCCTCGGCACCAGCTAGAACACGACACGCTGCATGGGTACGTATCGAGAATTCGAGGGCGCGCTCGACGCCACGGGGATGCGGATCGCGATCGTCGCGGGGCGCTTCAACGACCACATCACCGCGCCGCTGCTCGATGGCGCGCTCGCCACGCTACACAAGGCCGGTCTCGACGACGTCCCCGTGCACTGGGTGCCGGGTGCGTTCGAGATCCCGCTGATCGCGCAGCGGCTGGCCACGTCGGGCGCGTTCGACGCGGTCGTCTGCCTCGGCGCCGTGATCCGCGGCGACACCCCGCACTTCGTCTACGTCGCGGGGGAGTGCGCGTCGGGCATCATGCGCGTCGCGCTCGACACCGGCGTCCCTGTCGTGTTCGGCGTCCTCACCGTCGATGACCTCGACCAGGCACTGGCCCGCTGCGGCGGAGCGGTGGGGAACAAGGGTGAGGAGTCCGCCGCCACTGCGGTCGAGATGGTCAACCTCCTCCGCCAACTTCCGAAGCCACCATCCCGAGGGAAAGAGACCTGATGCTCCGCCTCGTCCTGCCCAAGGGCTCGCTCGAACGCGCCACCATGCAGCTGTTCGAGGACGCCGACCTCGCGGTGTCGCGCGGTTCCGACGTCGACTACCGCGGCAGCATCGACGACCCGCGCGTCGACGAGGTGCGGATCCTGCGGCCCCAGGAGATCCCGCGCTACGTGGCCGACGGACTGTTCGACGTTGGCATCACCGGGCGCGACTGGATCGAGGAGCGCGGTGCCGATGTCGTCACGCTCACCGAGCTGCACTACTCGAAGGCCACCGCGCGCCCGATCCGCATGGTGCTGGCGGTCGAGGCCGACTCGCCCGCGCAGGCGGTGAACGAGCTCCCGTCCGGCCTGGTCGTGCACACCGAGTACCCGGAGATCACCCGCCGCTACTTCGCCGAGCACGGCGTCGACGCCGACGTGCAGCTGTCGTACGGCGCCACCGAGGCGAAGGTGCCCGACATCGCCGACGCAGTGGTGGAGATCACCGAGACCGGCCGCGCGCTGCGCGCCGCCGGGCTGCGCATCCTGGACACGATGCTGGTGTCGTACACCGAGCTGATCGCCAACCCCGCCGCGTACGCCGACCCCGACAAGCGCAAGGCGATGGAGCAGCTGCAGAGCCTGCTCACCGGCGCGCTCGAGGCCCGGGGTCGCGTGCTCCTGAAGCTCAACGTCGACGCCGCCGACCTCGACGGTGTGATCGCGCTGCTGCCGGCCCTGAAGTCGCCGACGGTGTCGAAGCTCTTCGGCGCTGACACCTCTGAGCCCGGCTTCGCGGTCGAGACGGTCGTGGCCAAGAGCGAGATCAACACGCTCATCCCCGCGCTGCTCGAGCTCGGCGCCAACGGCATCATCGAGTTGCCCATCTCCAAGATCATCCCGTGAAGGCCGTCTACTCGGGACGGGTCGCGACCTTCGACGACTTCGTGGGCCGCGGCGAGATCGAGGCGGGCGGCGGGATGCGCTTCCCGTTCCACTGCACCGCTCTCCTCGACGGCACCCGCACCGTCGCCCCCGACACCGCGGTGAAGTTCCGCCTCGCGGCCGGACCGCTGGGCGCGCTGGAAGCGATCGCGATCAAGACGGCAGACTGACCCGGTGCAACGGCGGCGCCTCGGGGCGAGCGGGCTCGAGGTGTCGGTGCTCTCGCTCGGCGCGATGACGTTCGGCTCGGGCATGCCGCCGGTGACGACCGTCGAGGAGCGCGACGCCTCCGTCATGGTGGATCGCGCGCTCGAGGCGGGCGTCAACTTGATCGACACGGCCGACGTCTACGCGTTCGGCCAGTCGGAGGAGATCGTCGGACGTTGTGTGCGCGACCGGCGCGACGATGTCCTCGTCGCAACGAAGTGCGGGTTCGGCTCGCTCGATCCGGGCGCGCTCTCGTACGACAACGTGATCGCCGCCTGTGAGGCCAGCTTGCAGCGGCTCGGCCTCGATCACGTCGACCTCTACCAGTTGCACCGACCCGACCGCACCACACCGATCGACGAGACGCTGCGCGCGCTCGACGACCTCGTGGCGCGCGGCCTTGTACGCGCGGTCGCTACCAGCAACTTCCGCGCGTTCGAGACATCGGCCGCGGTGGCGCGGCAGCGCGCCCTCGGACGCACGCCGTTCACCGCTGCCCAGCTCTACTACTCGCTCGTCGCCCGCGAAAGCGAGCACGAACTGATCCCGCAGTGCCAGGCCGACGACCTGGGCGTCATCGTGTGGAGCCCGTTGTCGAGCGGCTACCTCACCGGCCGGTACCGCGAAGCCGGCGCCGACGGCCGGCGGAAGACGTTCACGTTCCCACCCATCGATCCCGAGCTCGGGCCACGTGCGCTCGACGCGCTCGCGGTCGTCGCCGACGGGCGCGGCGTGTCGATGGCGCAGGTCGCGCTGGCGTGGGTGCTCGCGCAGCCCGGCATCACGTCGGCGATTGTCGGCGCCAGCAGCCTCCAACAGCTCGACGACAACCTCGCCGCTGCCGACCTCGAGCTCACCGCCGAGGAGCTGGGGTCCCTCGACGACGCCACCGCGCTGGCGCCGATCTACCCCGCATGGTGGGATCCCGCCATGGGCATCCCCGGCCCCCAGGATCTCGAGGAGCGAACGTGAGCGAGTGGAGCAACCACGCCGAGCGCCAGGCCGACGCCGCCGCGCAGTACGAGCACATCATGACCACGCCGGCGCCGCCGGCCATCAGCGCGTACATCGACGCCGGCGTCATCGGCTTCGTGTTCGGCGAGATGTGGCGTCGAGGCGTCCTCACGCCGCGCGACCGGCGCTGGCTCACGCTGGCGTGCGTCGGTGCAGCGGATGCTCCCATCCCGATGGAGACGCACACGTACGCGGCGCTCAACAGCGGCGACGTCACCCGCGAGGAGATGGACGAGTTCCTGCTGTTCTTCGGGACGCAGATGGGATGGCCGAAGGGCTCGGCCATGAACACGCACATCCTCGGCGCGATGGCGAAGATCGCCGAGGAGCGCGGCGAGGCCATGCAGTTCCCGCAGTTCGTCCCGTGGACCGACCCCGTCGACGACGACGTCCGTCGCGCCCGCGGCGTGGCCGCCTACGAGTCCGTGCACGGCGCCGCGCCGCCCGCCGCCACCACCGCGTTCCGCGGCCGCGCCTACTACGACTACCTCTACGGCGAGGTGTGGACTCGCGACGAGTTCCTCACCCGGCGCGACCGCCGGCTGGTGGCGATCTGCTGCAGCGTCGAGCTCGGCGTCGACGCCGAGACCACCGAGCACCTCGAGGCCGCCCTGCGCCTGGGCGAGCTGACCTACGAGGAGCTCCAGGAGGTGGTCCTCCACGTCGCGGTGTACCTCGGCTGGATCGTCGCCCGCCACCTCGACGACCTCCTCGTCGCCGCAGCCGAGCGTGTGGGAGTCATCCCGAGCTGAGGCCCATCCCGTCCGCGCCGGTGGCGCGGTGCATGGCGGGCTGGCTCGTGCTCGAGAGGTTCGCTGCAGTGTTGACCAGCGACACGTGCGTGAAGGCCTGGGGGAAATTGCCGAGCAACCGCTTCGACGCGGGGTCGTACTCCTCTGAGAGCAGTCCGACGTCGTTGGCCAGGCCGGCCAGGCGCTCGAACAGGTCGCGCGCCTCTTCCGTGCGGCCCAGCAAGCCGAGCGCGTCGGCCAACCAGAACGAGCAGGGGAGGAACACGCCCTCGCCCGGTGGCAGGCCGTCGATGCCCTCGTGGGACTGGTAGCGCATGACGAGGCCGTCCTCGACCAATTCGCGTTGCACGGCATCGACGGTTCCCGCGATCCGCGGGTCGTCGGCCGGCAGGAAGCCGACGAGCGGGATCATCAGCGTGCTGGCATCGAGCTCGCGTGACCCGTAGTACTGCGTGAACGTGTTGCGCTCGGCGTCGAAGCCGCGCTCGAGCACCTCACGACGCACGTGATCCCGGCACGCCCGCCACCGGTCGAGCGGGCCCTCCAAGTTGGAGCTCTCCACCGCGCGCACGGCACGGTCGAACGCGACCCACGCCATGACCTTGGAGTGCACGAAGTCACGCCGCTCGCCGCGCACCTCCCAGATCCCTTCGTCGGGCGCCTGCCACCCCGATTCGAGGAACTCGAGGATCGTGGTCTGCAGCGCCCACGCGTGCGGGGTCTCCTCGATGCCGAGCTCCCGCATCTGGTGCAGCGAGTCGACCACCTCGCCGTAGACGTCGAGTTGGAACTGGCGGTGGGCGGCGTTGCCGATGCGCACCGGGCTCGAAGCTTCGTAGCCCGGAAGCCAGTCGACCTCGTACTCGTCGAGGCGGCGCTCGCCGGCGGGTCCGTACATGATCTGGAGCCGTGCGGGGTCACCCGCCACCGCTCGGAGCAGCCAATCGCGGAAGGAGATCGCCTCCTCCTCGAAGCCCGTGATGAGCAGGGAGTAGATCGTGAACGTCGCGTCGCGCAGCCAGCAGTAGCGGTAGTCCCAGTTGCGGACGCCGCCGACCCGCTCCGGGAGCGACGTGGTCGGCGCCGCGACGATGCCGCCGGTCGGCGCGTACGTGAGGGCCTTCAACGTGATGGCCGAACGCAGCACGAGGTCGGACCACTCACCTGAGTACGTGGAGCCCGCCGACCAGTCGCGCCAGAACGCGGTGGTGCGGTTGAGCGCGGCCGTCGCCTCGGGCACCTCGGGCCATGGGAGGTGCGACGGCGAGCCCGTCAACACGAACGGCACACGATCGCCCGCCGCGACCTCGAAGTTCGCGGTGTGGTGGAAGTCTCGGCCCTCGACCGGCACGGGGGTGGCGAGCCGCACCGCGTAGGGGCCGCTGACGAAGGTCGTCGTGCCGTCCATGCCGCGGACCCACGGCAGGATGCTGCCGTAGTCGAAGCGGACGGTGAGGTCCATGGTCATCGGCACGCGGCCGCTCACGCCTTCGACCATGCGCACCAGGTCGATCTGCTGGTCGCGCACCGGCATGCAGTCGACCAGCCGGACCATACCTTCGGGCGTGTCCCACTCGGTCTCGAGCACGAGCGTGCCCTCGCGGTATCGCCGCCGCGTGGCGCGGGCACCCGACGCGGGTCCGATGCTCCACCGACCGTTGCTGTCGTCGCCGAGGAGCGCCGCGAAGCACGCGGCACCGTCGAAGCGCGGCAGGCACAACCAGTCGATGCACCCGTCGTCGCCGACGAGCGCGGCGGTCTGGGTGTCGCCGATGAGCGCGTAGCGCTCGATCGGGGTGGCCGAGCCGTTGGTCACTCGGGAGCGGACAGCTCGACGAACGCCAGCCGCAGCTGGGTCACCGCTTCGCGCAGCGCCTCGTGGTGGGGAGCCAGCCGCTCGCCGAGGGTGTCGACGAGCGCGCCGAGGGCGTCGATGGCCAACCCGGCCTCGGCCAGGCGGGGCTCCCCGGGAGTGCCGTCGGGCGCGGGGTCGGGCAGCAGGTGGATGACCGCGAGCTGCTGGAGCCCGATGGCGTGGTTGGCGACGATGTCGGCGACGGGGATCGCGGCCAGCTCGGCCCGGGCCCGCAGCAGCTCCTCGTACTGCTCGGGCGAGAGCTCCATCGCCTCCGCCTCGGGCGGCAGGCCGTCGGACGGTTCGGGGTCGGGCTCGGGCTGGTGCTCACCTGATGGTGTCCAGAGACTGCTCACCCGTGTATCCTGACAGGAAATCCGGTCGCGACCGGCAAGCACACAGCAGGGAAGAGGGATTGCTCCGGCAGTCCCCACCCGGCCACCGACGAGCAATCCACAGGTGCGCCGGGTCCGCAACTGAGCAACCGGGCCGATCCCGAGCGATCGGGCGGCCGGCTGTTTGATGGCGGACATTCCCGTGTCCGCCATCGTCGCGTCCAGAGCCAGTTCCTCAGCCCCCGAGGCCTACTCTCCCTCCCGGGAGGCGGCCCGAACGAAGCAGGTGACCACATAGCTGCACACGAAGTCAGGATCAACGACCGCATCCGAGCCCGCGAGGTCTTCCTCGTCGGTGCCGACGGCGAACAACTGGGGGTCCGCCCCCTGCCCGAAGCGCTGGCCCAGTCCCGCGAGCAAGAGCTCGACCTGGTCGAGGTCGCACCCAACGCCAATCCGCCCGTCTGCCGGATCATGGACTATGGCCGGTACGTCTACGAGCAGGAGCAGCGTCGGCGTCAGTCGAAGCGCAAGGCCACGAACGTCGTCATCAAGGAGATGAAGTTCCGGCCCAAGATCGACGAGCACGACTACACGACCAAGATGAAGCACGTCGTGCGCTTCCTCGGCGAAGGCAACAAGGTGAAGCTCACGATCATGTTCCGGGGCCGTGAGATGGCTCACCCCGAGCTCGGGATGAAGATCCTCCAGCGCGTCGCCGACGACGTCGCCGACTTCGCAGTGGTCGAGACCGGGGCTCGCCAGGACGGGCGCAACATGACGATGGTCCTGCACCCCACCCGCAAGGACGGCCGGAAGCCGTCGAACAAGCGAGAACCCGAAGAGCCAGCCGAGAGTGGAGCTGCGTGATGCCGAAGATGAAGACGCACCGGGGCGCGGCGAAGCGCTTCAAGGTGACGGGGACGGGCAAGATCACCAAGCGCAAGGCGAACCGCGCCCACCTGCTCGAGAAGAAGCCGACCAAGCGCACCCGCCGCCTCGCCCGGCCGGCGGAGGTCACCGGCGGCGACAAGAAGCGAGTCGAGCGTCTGCTCGGTCGCGCCTGAACATCGGCACACCTGCACACCGCCACACCTGAACCAGCTGCACATTCCGGACCGGGAGTCCAACGATGGCCAGGGTCAAGCGATCCGTCCACAGCAAGAAGAGCCGCCGCAAGGTCCTCGCCAAGGCCGAGGGCTACCGCGGGTCGCGCAGCCGGAGCATCCGCAAGGCCAACGAGCAGGTCATGCACTCCGGGAACTACGCGTTCCGTGACCGCCGAGCCCGCAAGGGCGAGTTCCGCCGGCTCTGGATCGTGCGCATCAACGCCGCCTGCCGTGAGAACGACATCTCCTACTCGCGCTTCGTCGCCGGCCTGAAGGCCGCTGAGATCGAGGTCGACCGCAAGATCCTCGCCGACCTCGCCGTGCGCGACTCCGCCGCCTTCGGCGCGCTGGTGAGCACCGCGCGCGAGGCGCTCGAAGCTGCCTGAGCAACCGGTCGCGGAGCACCTTGGGCCGCGTCACGCGGCCGTGCGGCGGCTGCGCGAGCTCCTGCGTGACCCACGTGCACGCGCGGCCGAACAGGCCTTCGTGGTGGAAGGCCCGCGCGCGGTGGGTGCCGTGCTCGACCGCGGCGCGCGCTTCGAGAGCGTGTTCCTCGGCCCCGGAGCCGACCACGCCTTCCCGGCGCTGTGCGAGCGACTCGCAGGTGAGGGTGTCGAGATCTTCGTCCTGAAGCAGGGCGTCATCGAGAAGGTGGGCAGCACCCGCACCCCGCAGCCGGTGCTTGCCGTCGCTCCGTGCCCTGCAGTCGACCGCACCGCGCTGGCAGGAGACGGGCTGGTGCTCGTGGCGTTCGGCGTCGCCGATCCCGGCAACCTCGGCACGCTCGTGCGCAGTGCCGAGGCCGCGGGTGCCGCGGCAATCCTGCTCGGGCCCGGATCGGTCGACGCCTACAATCCCAAAGTCGTTCGGGCGTCGGCCGGTGCGATCCTCGGGATCCCCGTGGTCGACGCGGAGTCGGAAGGATGGTCTGCGGTGGAGGCGCTCGACGCGCTCGGTGAGCTCGGCCGGCAGCGGCTGGGTGCCACCGCCGGTCGCGGCACGGCGTACACCGAGGTCGACTTCACCCGCCCCACCGCAGTCGTGCTCGGCAACGAGGCCCACGGGATCGCCCCCGAGGTCGACGCCTGCCTCGACGGCCACGTGCACGTCTCCATGGCCGGTCCCGCCGAGTCGCTCAACGTGGCGATGGCCGGCACCGTGCTCTGCTTCGAGTCCGCGAGGCAGCGCCACTCTGCTTCTGGCGCGCCCGGACCGTCACAGACACGGCCCAGCGACGCCAAGACGTCGGGCGGCGGAGGCGACGCGTGAGTGACCGGCTGCCCGACGGGTACCTCGCCGCCGCCGCCGCCACGATCGCCGCCGCCACCGACGACGCCGAGCTGGCCGCGGCCGAGCGCGCGTACGCGGGCCGGGGCTCGGCGGTCTCCGACCTCAAGAGCTCGATCAAGTCGCTCGACCCCGCCGACAGGCCCGTCGCCGGGAAGTTGGTGGCCGACACCACCGCGCGCATCGCCGAGCTGGTGGAAGCGCGACGAGCGGAGCTGGCGGTCGCGGAGGCCGCGCAGGCCGGGGAGCGCGACCGGCTCGACCTCACGCTCGGCGGTCACGGCCGCGAACGAGGCCACCTCCACCTGGTCACCCAGGTGCAGCGGGAGCTCGAGGACATCTTCGTGGGCATGGGCTACCGGGTGGTCCAGGGCCCCGAGGTCGAAGACGACTGGCACAACTTCGAGGCGCTCAACATGGTGCCCGGCCACCCGGCCCGCTCCATGCAGGACACGCTCTACGTGGAGCTGGGCGAACCCGAGCAGGTGATGCTGCGCACGCACACCTCGCCGGTGCAGATCCGCACGATGGAGGCGATCAAACCGCCGATCTTCGTCGTCGCGCCCGGGCGCACCTATCGCAACGAGACCCTCGACGCGCGGCACTCGCCGGTG
This sequence comes from uncultured Actinomycetes bacterium, assembly GCA_963841415.1. GTDB lineage: Bacteria > Actinomycetota > Acidimicrobiia > IMCC26256 > DASPTH01 > DASUAS01. Next base: position 824,511 of record CAWJCN010000001.1, read on the forward strand.
TTCCACCAGATCGAGGCGTTGGCCGTCGACCGGGGGATCACCCTGGCCGACCTCTTCGGCACCATCGAGACGTTCGTGCGGCGTCTCTTCGACGACGAGCGCATCCGCACCCGCTTCCGCCCCGACTTCTTCCCTTACACCGAGCCGTCAGCCGAGCTCGCGGTGAGCTGCATCTTCTGCGACGGCGCCGGGTGCCGCGTGTGCTCGCAGTCGGGCTGGATCGAGCTCGGCGGCTGCGGCATGGTCGATCCCAACGTGCTCGAAGGCGTGGGCATCGACTCCGAGGAGTACACCGGGTTCGCGTTCGGCTTCGGCCTCGAGCGCATCGCGATGGTTCGCTACGACATCGACGAGATCAAGACGTTCTTCGACGGCGACGTGCGCTTCCTGGCGCAGTACTGAGGCAGCACGATGCGCGCACCGCTCTCCTGGATCCGCGACTTCACGCCACTGCCGGTCGACGCGCCCGTCGCGGACATCGTCTCCGCGCTCAACCAGCTCGGGCTCGAAGTCGAGGGCGTCGAGCAGCCCGGCGAGGAGATCACCGGCGTGGTCGCGGCGCGGGTGCTCGACGTCATGGCGCATCCGAACGCGGAAAAGTTGTCGCTGGTCGACATCACCACCGGCGACGCCGAGACGCGAGTCGTGTGCGGCGCGCCGAACGTCGTCGCCGGCATGGTGGTGCCGTACGCGGCGTCGGGCGCGACGCTACCTGGCGGTTTCACCCTCGAACGGCGCAAGATCCGCGGCGAGGTCAGCGACGGCATGCTGTGCTCGGCGAAGGAGCTCGGCCTCGGCGACGATCACTCGGGCATCCTCGGTCTCGACGCCGCCACCGAGCTCGGACACGACGTGCGCGACGTGCTCGGCCTCGACGACGTGATCGTCGACCTCGCGGTGACCCCCAACCGTCCCGACGCCATGTGCATCGTCGGCGTCGCCCGAGAGCTCGCGGCCCACTTCTCGCTCGACTTCGTCGTGCCCGAGCCGGTCGGGCTGGCCGACGCCGCGGTGAGGAGCGACATCACCGTGGTGATCGAGGACGAGGCCCGGTGCCCGCGTTACCTCGGGCGCGTCGCACGCGTCACCATGGGCGAGTCGCCCGCGTGGATGGCGCAACGGTTGGTGAAAGCGGGCATGCGACCGATCAGCAACGTGGTCGACGTCACCAACTACGTGCTGCTGGAGCGCAACCAGCCGTTGCACGCGTTCGACCTCACTCGCCTCGCCGGCCGCGGCATCGTGGTGCGCCTCGCCGACGAGGGCGAGACCATGACCACGCTCGACGACGTCGAGCGCTCCCTCACCGGCGAAGACCTCCTGATCTGCGACGCCGAGCGCGCGCCGCAGGCCATCGCGGGGATCATGGGCGGGTCGACCTCGGAGGTTTCGGAGGAGACCAGCGAGATCCTCTTGGAGTCGGCCTACTTCGAGCGCATGGGCATCGCCCGCAGCTCGAAGCGCCTGAAGCTGCGCAGCGAGTCGAGCGCCCGGTTCGAGCGCGGCATCGACCCCGACGCGATCGCCGCGAATGCGGAACGGGCGATGGAGCTGCTCGTCGAGGTGGCGGGCGCGCGGGTGGCCGCCGACGCGGTCGACGTGTATCCGTCACCGGTCGAGCGGACGCGCGTCCGGGTGCGCGCGGCGCGGGTGAACGCCGTGCTCGGCACCGACCTCGACGCCGAAGACGTGTGGGATTCGTTGGCGCCACTCGGGATCGACTTCGACTCGTCGGATGATGACGACGACGACGCCGTCGTCGCGATCGTGCCCACCTTCCGGCCGGACCTCGAACGCGAGATCGACCTGGTCGAGGAGGTCGCGCGCCGGATCGGGTTCGACCGCATCGGTCGCACGCTGCCCGACACCCACGGGCAGGTCGGCATGCTCACCGTCCGTCAACAGGAGCGGCGCGCGGTCGCCGACGCGCTCGTCGGTATCGGCCTCTCGGAGGCGATCACGCTCTCGTTGGTGTCGCCCGCCGACCTGGAGCGTGCCGGCGCGCCCGTCGACCGGATCGTGCGCGCGACGAATCCGTTGCGGGCCGAGGAGTCGGTGCTGCGCACTGCAGTCCTCCCGGGGCTGCTGCGCGCCGTCGCCGGCAACCGGGCCCAGGGCCTCGCCGACGTCGCCCTCTTCGAGACGGGTCGGGTCTTCCTCACGCCCGTGGCCGTGCCGCCGTCGGGCGGCGCGCCCCTGCCGGACGAGCCCGAGCACGTCGCCCTCGCCTGGGCGGGGTTGGTGCGACGACGCCCCGTGGAAGACGACCGTCCCGTCGACGTCTACGACGCGGTGGACGCGGTGCAGGTCGTGCTCGACGCGCTCGGCATCCACGACGCCGCGCTCGTGCCTGACACGCTCACCGGTCTGCGCGTCGGGCGTGCGGCGCGTGTGGTGGTCGACGGTCGCGACGCCGGCACGGTCGGCGAGGTCGCACCGGAGGTGCTCGCCGCGCTCGGTCTCGCCGCGCCGGTGGTCGCTGCCGAGCTGGAGCTCGACGCGTTGCTCGACGCGGCTCGCCACGACCGCACGTTCCGCGCGCCGTCACGGTTCCCGGCGTCGAGCATCGACCTCGCGTTCGTGCTCGCCGACGACATCGCCGCGGCCGACGTGCTCGCCACCTTGCGGCGCGCGGTCGGCGACGCGCTCGAGGACGTCGGGCTCGTCGACGTCTACACCAGCGATGCGTTCGGCACCGGCCGCCGCAGCCTGGCGTTCACCCTGCGGTTCCGCGTGCCCGACCGCACGCTCACCAACGCCGACGTCGGCGCGCTGCGCCAGCAGGCGATCGACGCAGTCGTTTCGGCGCACCGGGCCGAGCTGCGCGGCTGAGCCTCGGCGCTCGTCGCCCCTTGGAAGTCCCGAGCGCCCGGCGGGCGGCGCTGCAAGACTGAGAGCATGTTCGAACGCTTCAGCGACGATGCCCGCCGCGTCGTCGTGCTCGCGCAAGAGGAAGCGCGCCTTCTCGGTCACTCACACATCGGGACGGAGCACCTCCTGTTGGCGCTCTCGCAGCTCGAAGCTGGTATCGCGGCCCAGACCCTCCGGTTCTTCGCGATCACTCACCAGCGTCTCCGGATCCAGGTCGAGGAGTTCGTGGGGCTGAGCGCGAGCTCGCCGTCCGGGCACGTCCCGTTCACGCCCCGGGCCAAGAAGGTGCTGGAGCTGTCGTTGCGCGAGGCGTTGGCGCTCGGCGACGGCCACATCGGATCGGAGCACATCCTCCTCGGCGTGGCTCGCGAGGGTACCGGCGTCGGGATCCGGATCCTCGAGGAGCTCGACGTCACGCCCGCGGCACTCCGCGCCAAGGTGGAGGAGCTGCGGCGGGAGCAGGGCGACGAACCGCGGCGCGCCAGCTTCACCGCACGTGCCGATCCACCGATGGCGAGAGCAAGGGGCCGAGCGGTGCTGCCGTCCTGGAGCGGGCCGGCGAATCGGCCCGTCGCGAGGTGCTCGTTCTGCGGTCGTGACGAGTCCCGCTGCGAGCACGTGCTCGTCGCCGGTGGGGTGCGCCTGTGCTCCGTCTGCGCACTCGCCGCAGTCGCGCAGCTCGGCGCGCTACCGGTCGACGCGCCCAGACTCGTGCGGTTCGAGCGTCACACGTCGGCGCCCACCGACAAGGACGCCGCGGTCGCCGCCATCGAGCGCGCCTTCGACGCGGTCTTCGGTCCGCTGAGCGTCGCGCCGCTGGACGCGGTCTGGGCGGTCGAAAGCGGCGACGCATGCCTCGAATTGATCGAAACCCTCCGCGCGGGCGCCGAGTACGCGCCGGTCGCGGTCAGCGACATCACCGTCGAACGGGTGCGCTTCCTCGACGAGGATGAGGCTGAGGTCAGCCTCGGGATTTGGATTGCCGGCAACCAGCAGCCGATGCTCCAGCCGGCGCACGCGGTGATCGAGGGCGGTACGTGGAAGGTGCGTCGATCGACGGTGGAGCACTTCGCTCGGCAAGCTCGTCAGTTCCGGCGTCCACCGCCAGACTGAGCGCGAGCCGGCGTCGGTGGCGGCGTTCGATCAGCCAGTCGACGCCGAGCGCGACCGCGAAGAGGATCGTGGCGACCACGGCGTCGAGCCAGTAGTGATTTGCGGTGAGCACGATGGCCGCGAGCGTGATCACGGGGTGCGCGAGCACGAGGAAGCGCCAGCGGCTCTTCGTCGCGATGAGCAGCGCCCACGCGATCACGAGCGCCCACCCGAAGTGCAGCGACGGCATCGCCGCGAACTGGTTGGCGAAGCCCTTGTACGGGCTGCCCGCGCCGTACGACGCCGGCCCGAACACCCGGGCGGTGTCCACGAAGCCGAGATCGGGGAACATGCGCGGCGGTGCGAGTGGCATGAGCAGGTGCACCGACATCCCCGCCACCGTGATGACGATCATCACGTTGCGGAACCGACGGTACGTCGACGGGTGACGTACGTAGAGCCAGATGAACGCGGCGGCGGTCACGGCGACGTGTGCGACGAGGTAGTACACGTTGAGGAAGCGGATCAGCGCGGTGTCGTGGACGACGAGATCCTGGAGCCGCGCCTCGCTGAACACACCGAGCGAGCGCTCGAGGCTGATGACGTCGCGCGCGTTGTGCAACGCGTCGCTCACGTGCCCCTTGGTGAAGAAGCGCCCGTACTTGTAGGCGAGCAGCAACGTGACGACCAGGGCGAGCTCACGGAGGAGTGAGCCGCCGAAGCGGGAGTGCCACCAACGCCGAGCCGTCACCACCACTGGTCCGTACCCAACGCCCGCGAGGGTGATGTATTCCGGACGCTACTGCCGTCGCACCTGCCAGGGCACGTGACCGGGCTTCCACGCATCGATCACCATGAAGTCGTCCTCGACCCGGGCCACGGAGGCGCCGGTCACGTCGGCCCGGAACAGCGCCATGCCGCTCGGCGGCAGATCCATGGGGAGTCGCTCGACGAACCGGGCGATGGTGCCGTCATCGGTCACGAGGACCGCCGTCCCGCCCAACTTGGCATCGCCGTCGACGAGGTCCACGTCGGGTGCACTGTGGAGCGAGAAGCGGGGATCCCGGCGGAGGTCGTCAGCCTTGCGGGAGTCGGGCATCATCGCCAGCCACAGCTCCCCGTCGCCGAAGTGGGCCTCGAGCCCGGTGAGGCGGGGAGCGCCGTCGCCGCGGAGGGTCCCCAGGATCGAGTGGCGTGACGCCAGGAGCCGAGCCTCGACTGCGTGTGCCAGGTCGGGTGCCTCCTGTTCGAATCGGTGCCACGCGACCACGGCGAGCAGTTTCGCAGGCCGCGGGAGCACAATGGACGGGTGGCCATCCGGCAACCGCTCGGCGACCTCTACGAGGAGCTCGGGGTGGCGCGCGACGCCTCCCGGGGGGACATCGCCGCGGCGTACCGGGCCCGGGCCAAGGAGCTGCACCCGGACACCCGCCCGGTCGACGCCGAAGCCACCCAGCGGTTCGCGCGAGTCGGCGCCGCGTACCGCGTGCTGTCCGATCCCGCCGAACGGGCGCGTTACGACGCCACCCTGCTCGCGCGATCACCTCCGCCGACGTTCGCCTCGGCGACGGTCGCCGCGCCGGCGGCGGTCGGCGCACCGCCCAAGCCGCGCCGGCTGAGCCGGAAGGGCGCCCGGTGGTGCGTGTGGGGTGGCGGCGCGCTGATCGTGCTCGGGCTCGTCGTCGGGGGGTTCGTGTTCTCGCTCCAGCGTCACGATGCCGACCTGCGGGCCCACGGTGTGGCGACGACCGCGGTCGTGATCCCGGTCAACGGCGAACGCCGCCTCGAGTTCGAGACCCGTGACGGCACGGTCGTGCGGGCGACCGAGGCGGTGAAGACGGGCGAGGAGCAACCGGCTGTCGGCTCGAAGGTGCGCATCCACTACGACCCGAAGGATCCCACCTCGATCGTCACCGACGAGAGCCACACCGGTCGCGACGTCACGCTCTGGATCGTCGCGGTGAAGCTCACGCTCGGCGGCGCGGTGCTCCTCTGGTTCGGCGCCCGCGCGCTGCGCCGCTTGCGTGTCGCCCCATTTGGCGTGGCTGGTACGGGATAGTCGCCCACCGACCACGCCGACAGCGATCGCATAGATATGCAGATGTGTGTATACTGCGGCGATGGCCTACCGGGCGGCAGTCGTGGGGGGATCGGGGTACACGGGAGCTGAGCTCCTACGCCTCCTCGCGGGCCACCCGGACGTCGAGGTGGCGCTCGTCACCGCCGACTCCAACGCCGGCGCCCCGGTCACCGACCTCTACCCGTCGCTGGCCGCCTACGAGGGCATGACCTACGAGCGGGTCGCACCGGCCGACCTCGCCGGCCTCGACGTGGTGTTCCTGTGCCTCCCGCACGGCCAGTCGCAGGCCATCGCGGCCGACCTCGTCGACACCGTCGGTCACGTCGTCGACCTCGGCGCCGACTTCCGGCTGCCCGTTGCCGACTACGAGCAGTGGTACGGCGAGGCCCACTCCGCGCCCGCGTTGGTCGACCGGTTCGCCTTCGGCATGCCCGAGCTCTACCGCGGCGAGATCGTCGCCGCCCGGCACGTCGCGTCGCCCGGTTGCTACCCGACGAGCGCGGCGCTGGCGCTGGCGCCGGTGCTGGCCGCCGGTCTGGTCGAGCCGACCGGGATCGTGGTCGACGCGGTGTCGGGCGTGTCCGGTGCCGGCCGCGGCCTGAAGGCCACCAGCCTCTTCGCCGAGGTGAGCGACAACGTCAACGCCTACGGCCTGCTCACCCACCGCCACACCGCCGAGATGGAGCAGGCGCTCGGTCACGTCGCCGGCGAGCCGGTGCAGCTGCTGTTCACGCCTCACCTCGTGCCCATGACCCGGGGGATCCTCGCCACCTGCTACGCACGGCCCGTCGCCGGTGTGTCGTTGTCGACCGACGGCCTGCTCGCCGGGTACCGCGACTTCTACGCCGGGGAGCCGTTCGTGCACATCACCGACGGCTCGCCTGCCACGAAGGCGACGCTCGGATCGAACGCCGCGCACCTCACCGTGCGGTACGACCCGCGCACCAACACCGTGCTCGCCATCGGCGCGCTCGACAACCTCGTGAAGGGCGCGTCAGGCCAGGCGATGCAGAACGCCAACCTCGTGCTCGGACTGCCCGAGACCACCGGCCTCTCGACGATCGGACTCATGCCATGAGGCGAGTGACCGCGACGCAGGTACCCTGCGGCGCAACGAGCCGGTCGCCGAACGGCGCGCAGTGCGGCCCGGTGCGCAGCACCGTGAGTGGGCGATGAGCGTCACGTCGGTTCCGGGTTTCAAGGCCGGCGGACTCGCGTCGGGCATCAAGGAGTCGGGCGCGCCCGACCTCGCCGTGGTCGCGACCGTCGACGGCGCGCCCGTGACCGCCGCCGGCGTCTTCACCGGCAACCTGGTCGCGGCGGCACCGGTGCAGATCAGCCGCCGGCACCTGGCCGACGGTCGCGCCGCCGCAGTGGTCCTGAACTCCGGCAACGCGAACGCGGCGACGGGGAATCAGGGGCGCGCCGACGCGTTGCGCATGTGCGAGCTCACCGCGCACGCCGTGGGCTGTGAGACGGGCGATGTCCTCGTGGGCCAGACCGGCCTCATTGGCATCCCGATGCCCATGGATCCGATCGAGTCGGGTGTGCCGAAGCTCGGCGCGCAGCTCAGCGCCGATGCCGCCGGCGGACTCGCGGCGGCGGAAGCGATGATGACCACCGACACGGTGCCCAAGCTGACGCAGCAACCGGTCGAGTTGCCGATGCAACGCGCGGCGACCATCGGTGGGATGGCCAAGGGCGCGGCGATGTTGGCGCCGTCGATGGCCACGATGCTCGCGGTGCTCGCCACCGACGTCGCCATCGCGCCCGCGCCGCTCGTACCGCGCGCTGCAGACCGCGGTGAGCAGCACCTTCAACGCGCTCGTCGTCGATGCGTGCCAGAGCACCAACGACACCGTGCTCGTGTTGGCGAACGGCGCAGCCGGCAACGAGCCCATCACCGACCCGCAGGGTGTTGCGTACGCCGGGCTCGTCGAGGCGCTCGCCGCCGCGTGCGCCGACCTCGCCCACCAGATGGCCACCGACGCCGAGGGCGCGACCAAGTGCGTCACGCTCCACGTGCGCGGAGCCCGCAACGACCACGAGGCGCAGCTCGCGGCGCGGCAGGTTGCGTCGAGCCAGCTCGTGCAGTGCTCGCTCTACGGCAAGGACCCCTACTGGGGCCGGATCCTGTCCGAGCTCGGCGTCAGCGGCGCGGTGTTCGACCCCGAGCAGGTGTCGGTCGCCTACGAGGGCGTCGTGGTGTGCGAGCACGGAATTGCCGCCGCCCACGACGCCGACGCCGTCGCCAAGGCGATGGAGCAGCGCGACCTGCACATCCTGTGCGACCTGCACACCGGCAACGGCGAAGCGACGATGCTGTTCACCGATCTCACGCACGCGTACGTCGACGAGAACATGGGGACGTCGTGACCGCGGAGCAAGCGTCCGGGGCCGGGGTCTCCCCGGCCGCAGCGAGCGACGCCATGGTGAAGGTCCTGGAGAAGGCGCACATCCTCGCCGAGGCGCTGCCGTACATCCGCGAGTTCACCGGCCGCACCGTCGTGATCAAGTACGGCGGCCACGCCATGGACGACCCCGCGCTCGCCGACCTGTTCGCGCAGGACGTCGTGCTCATGCGTCTGGTCGGCATGAACCCGGTCGTGGTGCACGGCGGGGGCCCGCAGATCTCCGACCTGATGCGGCGGTTGGGCAAGGTGCCGGAGTTCGTCGACGGCCTCCGGGTCACCGACGCCGAGAGCGTCGACATCGTGCGCATGGCACTGGTCGGCAAGGTCAACCGAGAGATCGTCGCCGCGCTGAACCAGCACGGCTCGTACGCGGTGGGTCTGTCAGGTGAAGACGCCGGCCTCATCAGGGTCGAGATGCGCGACGAGCGGCTCGGCTTCGTGGGCGACGTCACCAGCATCGATCCGTCGATCGTGCACAAGCTCACCAATGAGGAGCTCATCCCGGTGATCGCGACCGTCGGGGTCGACGAGCTGGGTCAGGTGTACAACGTCAACGCCGACGCTGTGGCCGGCGCGATCGCGCTCGCGCTGCAGGCCGAGAAGCTCGTGTACCTCACCGACGTCGCCGGCATCTACGCCGACTATCCGGACGAGTCGAGCCTGGTGTCGGGCATCGATGTCCGTGGGCTCGAGGAGTTGCTGGCCGACGGCAAGGTCGACGGCGGCATGATCCCGAAGCTGGAGTCGTGTGTGGACGCGCTGCGCGGTGGTGTGCGGCGCGCCCACGTGCTCGACGGGCGCATCCCGCACGCGTTGCTGCTCGAGTTCTTCACCCGGGAGGGCATCGGAACGATGGTGCTGCCATGAGTGCGTTGACCGACATCCAGGCGCTCGACGCCGAGCACGGCATGCAGACCTACGGCCGCCTCCCGGTCGCGTTCGTGCGCGGCGAGGGGGTGAAGCTGTGGGACAGCGAGGGCAAGGAGTACCTCGACTTCCTCGGCGGCCTCGCCGTCACCGCGCTGGGTCACGCACATCCGGCCGTCGCCGATGCGCTCGCCGACCAGGCGCGCACGCTGCTCCACGTGTCGAACCTCTACTTCAACGAGTGGCAACCGCAGGTCGCGGCACGGCTCGACGCGCTGCACGGCGGCGGCGGCAAGGTGTTCTTCGCCAACTCGGGGGCCGAGGCCAACGAGTGCGCGATCAAGCTGGCGCGCCGCTACGGGCAGGCCAACGGCGGTCCCGACCGCTTCCACGTGCTGTCGGCGTGGGGCTCGTTCCACGGCCGCACGCTCACCACACTCGCCGCCACCGGCCAGCCCCAGAAGCAGGAGACGTTCCAGCCCCTGCCGGTCGGGTTCCGCCAGGTCGTGTTCGCCGATCTCGACGCGCTGGCCGCGGCGATGGACGAGCGGGTGTGCGCGGTGATGCTCGAGCCGATCCAAGGGGAGGGGGGCGTGCAACCCTCGCCGCCGGGTTACCTCGAGGGTGTGCGCGCGTTGTGCGACGAGCGCGAGGCGCTGCTGATCGTCGACGAGGTGCAGACCGGTCTCGGGCGCACCGGCAAGTGGTTCGGCTACCAGCACGCCGACGGCGTGCAGCCCGACGTCGTCACCATGGCCAAGGCGCTCGGCAACGGCGTACCCATCGGGGCGTGCTGGGCGCGCACCGAGGTCGCCGAGGCCTTCAAGCCCGGTGACCACGCCACCACGTACGGTGGGCAGCCGCTCGCCGCCCGCGCCACCATGACCGTGCTCGACGTGATGGCAGAGATGGACGCGCCGGGATGCGCGGCACGCGCCGGCGACCTGCTCACCAAGGCGTTGCTCGAGGTGCCCGGTGTCGCCGACGTCCGGGGTGTCGGCCTGTTGATCGCCGCTGAGCTCGACGACCCCATCGAGGCCGGCACGGTGTCGCGGGCCTGCCTCGAGGCGGGCCTGGTCGTCAACGCGGTCACACCGACCGCGCTCCGGTTCGCGCCGTCCCTGCTCGTCACCGACGACGAGATCGCAGCCGCGGTGGCCATCCTCACCGGCGTCATGGCGGAGGTGCTGCCCTCGTGAGCGTGCCCTGCTTCCTCGAGGTCGACGACCTCACGCCGGCCGAGTTCTCGGCAGTGCTCGACACCGCCGAGAAGGGGAAGGCCGACCCGTCCGGCATCCCCCGGGTCCTCGCCGGGCAGGGCGTCGTCATGCTCTTCGAGAAGCCCTCCGCCCGCACCCGCGCGTCCACCGAGATGGCGGTCGTGAACCTCGGTGGACATCCGATCTACGTCCGGCCCGAGGAGGTCGGCCTCGGCGTGCGTGAGACCGTCGCCGACGTCGCGCGCACGTTCGCGGGTTTCTGCTCGGTACTGGCGGCGCGGGTCTTCGAGCACGGGACGCTCGAGGAGATGGCCGCGGTGATCGACATCCCGGTGCTCAACCTGCTCTCCGACCGCGCCCATCCCACTCAGGCAGTGGCCGACTTCCTCACCCTGCGGGAGTTGCTCGGTGCGCTCGACGGCAAGCGGCTCGCGTACGTCGGAGACGGCAACAACGTCACCGCGTCGCTCGCGTACGCGGCCGCGCTCTCGGGCGTCGAGCTCGCGGTGGCGTCGCCGACTGGCTACGAGCTCGACGACCTGACGGTCGAGCGGGTCCGCAACCTCGGCGGTGCCCTCGAGCTCGGTCACGATCCGTACGACGCGGTCGCCGGTGCCGACGCCGTCTACACCGACGTCTGGACGTCGATGGGGCAGGAGGACGAGGCCGCGGCACGCCGGGCCGCGTTCGCCGGCTTCACCGTCGACGACGAGATGCTGCGCTGCGCGCACCCCGACGCCTGGTTCCTGCACTGCCTCCCCGCGCACCGCGGCGAGGAGGTGGCGGCGTCGGTGATCGACGGGCCGCGCTCGGCGGTGTGGCAGCAGGCCGCCAACCGCATGCACGCCGCGCGCGCTGTGCTCGCGCACCTGGTCGGTGCACCCCCCGCCAAGTTGCGTGACTCCGGCACACGGAGTGTGCCCGATCCGCTGAGCTTGGGCGAGGGCTGATGGCCACCCTCGGCAAGCCCCAGCGCCAGCACCGGATCGCCCGGCTGCTCGAGGAGCAGGCGATCTCCAGCCAGGCGCAGCTGGTGGAGATGCTCGCCGCTGACGGCGTGATCGCCACGCAGGCCACGGTGAGTCGCGACCTCGAGGAGCTGGGCGCGGTGAAGGTGCGGATCCCGGGCGGCGCGATGGCGTACGCCATCCCCGAGCACGCCAAGGAGCGCACCGCGCCCGACGACCACCTCCGACGAGTGATGGGGGAGTTCGTGGTGGAGGTCGCGCACAGCGCGAACCTCGTGGTGCTGCGGACGCCCCCCGGATCGGCCCACGTGGTCGCGTCGGCCCTCGACCGCGCCGGGCTCCCCGACGTCTTGGGCACGGTGGCGGGCGACGACACGATCATCCTGGTGTGTGCGGAGACCAGTGGCGGCGGAGACGTCGCCGGCGAGCTCGCGGGTCTGGCGGGACTGTGAGCACGCGGAATTCTGCGAAGCAGCCGAACGAGTGGCCGCGAGCCGGGTATCCCGGCTCGCAACGAGAGAGGCAGTCAAGGTGACCAAGAGAGTGGTGTTGGCCTACTCCGGCGGACTCGACACGTCGGTGGCCGTGAAGTGGATCCAGGAGGAGTGGGATGCCGAGGTGATCGCGCTCGCGGTCGACGTGGGCCAGCAGGCCGACGACTCGTGGGACGTCATCACGAACCGTGCGCTCGCAGCCGGTGCCGTGGAGGCGCGCGTCGTGGACGCCCGCGCCGAGTTCGCCGACGACTTCCTCGTGCCTGCCATCCACGCCAACGCGCGGTACGAGGGCAAGTACCCGCTGGTCTCCGCGCTCTCGCGTCCGGTGATCTCGCGGCACCTCGTCCTCGCCGCGCGCGAGTTCGGCGCCGACGCGGTCGCGCACGGCTGCACCGGCAAGGGCAACGACCAGGTGCGCTTCGAGGTGTCGGTGCGCGCGCTGGCGCCCGATCTCGACGTGCTCGCACCGGTGCGCGTGTGGGGCTTCACGCGCGAGGACTCGATGGACTACGCCGCGAAGCACGGCATACCGATCAACGTCACCAGGAAGAGCCCGTACTCGATCGACGAGAACCTCTGGGGCCGGGCCATCGAGTGCGGGATCATCGAAGACCCGTGGGTGTCGCCGCCGCTCGACGCCTACGCGCTGACGCGCGACGTCGCAGATGCGCCGAGCGAGCCGCGTGAGGTCGTCGTTCGCTTCGAGCAGGGCGTGCCCGTCGCGCTCGACGGCGAGGTCAAGCCGCTGCACGAGCTGGTCATCGAGCTCGGCGCGGTCGTCGGCGCCTACGGCTTCGGTCGCCTGGACATGGTCGAGAACCGTCGGGTCGGTATCAAGAGCCGCGAGACCTACGAGTGCCCGGGCTCACTTGCGGTGCTGCTCGCGCACGCCGACCTGGAATCGATCACGTTGGAGCGCGACCTGCTCCGCGAGAAGGCACGCCTCGAGCCGCGCTACGCCGAGCTCGTCTACGACGGTCTCTGGTACTCGCCGCTCAAGGAGGCGCTCGACGCGTTCATGGGCCATGCGCAGCGGTTCGTGACCGGTGAGGTGCGACTGCGGCTCGAACCCGGTCGCTGCTTCGTCGCCGGCCGGCGCGCTGACCATGGGCTCTACAGCCACGACCTCGCCACCTACGACGCGTCCGACACGTTCCGCCACGAGGACTCCAGCGGATTCGTCCGCCTGTGGGGGCTGTCGGTCGAGACGTGGGCACGCGAGCAGGGTGGTCCGACGGGTCCAGGCTCGCTCACGTGACCCTCTGGCACGGCCGCTTCGCCGACGGCCCGGCCGACGAGCTGCTCGCGTTCACCGAGAGCCTCTCGTTCGACCGCCGTCTCGCGCCCGACGACCTCGCGGGTTCGCGCGCGCACGTCGCCGGGCTCGCGCCGCGGGCGTCCTGACCGAGGAAGAGGCGAGCGCCGTGCTGACCGCGCTCGACGAGGTGGGGGAGGAGCTGGCCGACGGATCGTTCGCGTTCGTGCCGTCCGACGAGGACATCCACACGGCAATCGAACGGCGCGTGACCGAGCTGGCCGGTGACGCGGGCGCCAAGCTGCACACCGGTCGCTCGCGCAACGACCAGGTCGCGACCGCGTTGCGTCTGTTCCTCCGCCGTGAGGGGACCGATGTCGCCGCCCACGTGCACCGGCTGCAAGAGGTGCTCGTGGAGTGCGCGATGGCGGCCGAGGACGTGTACGTCCCCGGGTACACGCACCTCCAGCGAGCGCAGCCCGTCCTCCTTGCCCACCACTTCCTCGCCCACTTCTGGTCCTTCGCACGCGACGCCGACCGCTGGCGCGACGCGGTGGCGCGCGCCGACGTCTCGCCGCTGGGTGCGGGTGCAATTGCCGGTTCGAGCCTGCCCCTCGATCCCGACGCCACCGCCGCCGACCTCGGGTTCGCTCGCCGCTTCGACAACTCGCTCGACGCGGTGTCCGACCGCGACTTCGTGGCCGAAGCGCTGTTCGTGGCCTCGCTCACCCAGGTGCACCTGTCGCGTCTGGGCGAGGAGGTCGTGCTCTGGACGAGCGAGGAGTTCGGCTTCCTGCGCCTCGCCGACGCGTACAGCACCGGCTCGTCGATGCTGCCGCAGAAGAAGAACCCCGACATCGCCGAGCTCGCGCGCGGCAAGGCCGGCCGGCTCATCGGCGACCTCACCGGTTTCCTGGCCACCCTCAAGGGCCTGCCGCTCGCGTACAACCGCGACCTCCAGGAGGACAAAGAGCCGCTCTTCGACGCGCTCGACCAGTGTCGGCTGGCGCTCGGCGCGATGGCCGGGCTGCTCGCGACGGCCGAAGTGGTCCCGGCGCGCATGCAGGCGGCGGCCGACGGCCAAAACGGGGCCGCAGTCGACCTCGCCGAATGGCTGGTGCAGCGCGGCGTGCCGTTCCGCGAGGCGCACGCCCGGGTGGGCGCGCTCGTGCGCGCGTCGATGGAGCGGGGCGTGCCGCTCGACGAGCTCGTTCTGACGGAGCCCGATCTCGGCCCCGAGGCGCTTCCGCTGCTCGAACCGGGTGCCGCGGTGCTGCGGCGCACCACCGCCGGCGGCGCCGGGCCCGCGTCGGTCGAGGAGCAATTGGTGAAGGCCAAGGCGACGCTCGACGACCAGACCCGCTGGCTCGCGCGCGCCGGGTGAGCCGCGGCCGCACGCTGCCGCGTGCGTTCTACGCGCGCGACCCGCGTGAGCTCGCGCCCGTGCTGCTCAACAAGCTCTTGGTCGCGCGCACCGGTGACGGGATCCGTGTGGCGGCCCGGCTGGTGGAGGTCGAGGCTTACTGCGGGTCCGAGGACCCGGGCAGTCATGCGTACCGCGGGATGACGCCGCGCACCGAGGTGATGTTCGGCGCGCCCGGCCACCTGTACGTGTACTTCACCTACGGCATGCACTGGTGCGCCAACGTCGTCGCCACCAAGGACGGTGACGGCGCCGCGGTGCTCCTGCGTGCGGCCGCGCCCGTCGCCGGCGTCGACGTGATGCGGGCCCGGCGGGTCAAGGCGCGCCGTGATCGTGATCTGCTCGCCGGTCCGGCCCGCCTGTGTCAGGCGTTCGGGCTCACCGGTGAGCACAACGGCACCGACCTCGTGCGGGGACCGGTCCGCATCCTCGACGACGGCGTGCCGCCCCCGACCTCACCCGGCACCTCGACCCGCATCGGCCTCGCCCCCGGCCGCGGCGACGAAAGCCTGTGGCGGTTCACCGTCCCCGGCGACCCCAACCTCAGTCGCCCCTGACCCTTCCACACGTTGCGTCGCCCGTACGTGGAGGACACGTCGCGACGACGCAACCTCGCGACGCGTGGCGCGGGTACCGTGCTCGGGTCATGTCTACGGCCACCGACTTCGTCATCGACGAGGCGTTCGACAAGCTCGTGAGCGAACCCGAGCTCCAGCACAAGCTCTCTTCGGGGCGTCCGCTCCGGGTCAAGCTCGGCATCGACCCGACCGCGTCCGACATCCACCTCGGATTCGCGGTGGTGT
>CAWJCN010000001.1:845000-1830549 GCA_963841415.1 uncultured Actinomycetes bacterium
CAAGGGTTCCTGGGGAAGGCTCATCCGCCCAGGGTTAGTCGGGAGCTAAGGCGAGGCCGAAAGGCGTAGTCGATGCACAACAGGTTGATATTCCTGTACCACCATGTTCGCGCCCAACCCAATTCAGGTTGCTAAGGGGATGGCTTCGGCCGAACCGAACCACTTGATGACGGGTAGCGAAGGGGGGACGCAGGAGGGTAGGTCTACCGGGCGCTGGTTGTACCCGGGGTAAGCAGGTAGGCGGTCCCATAGGCAAATCCGTGGGGCTCAACGCCGAGATGCGATGCCGAACCGATTCAGGTGAAGTGACTGATCCCATGCTGCCGAGAAAAGCCTCTAGCGAGCTGACATGGTGCCCGTACCCCAAACCGACTCAGGTGGGCACGTAGAGAATACGAAGGCGATCGGGAGAACTCTGGTTAAGGAACTCGGCAAAATGCCCCCGTAACTTCGGGAGAAGGGGGGCCTTAGTAGGGTGACGGACTTTTCGTCCCGAGCCCGAGGAGGCCGCAGAGACCAGGGCCAAGCGACTGTTTACTAAAAACACAGGTGCGTGCAAAGTCGAAAGACGACGTATACGCACTGACGCCTGCCCGGTGCCGGAAGGTTACGGGGAAGGGTTAGCCGCAAGGCGAAGCTCTGAACCTAAGCCCCGGTAAACGGCGGCCGTAACTATAACGGTCAACCTTCAGAGGCCGTTGTAAAACCTGGCTATATGCTGGAATCTCCGAGTATCCGGTGGTACTCGTTCAGTGTCACACCCTCGACAGATGATGTGGCGATGAGCAGTGAAAATCCATCCGGTGCGGACAATCAGCAGGAAACCGTCAGGTCGATGTTCGAACTCGATCCTCGCTGGGTGACCGGCTTCGTGGACGGAGAAGGATGCTTCTCGGTCTCGATCCACCGCAACCCCAACGCTCGGTCGACGGGCGGATGGCAATTGCATCCGGTGTTCCACGTCTACCAGCGCGAGAGTCATCGAGATGTGCTCGAAGCGCTGATCCCGCTGTTCTCCTGCGGCCGACTCCGGCCCAAGGGACCGAACAGCAGCGTGTGGACGTTCGCCGTCGACTCGCTGCGCGATCTCGAGGACAACGTCCTCCCGTTCTTCGAGCAGTACCCGTTGGTCGTCAAGGTCGGCGACTTCCGACGCTTCGCGGTCATCGTGACGGCGATGCGACGGAAGGAGCACCTCGACGCCGACGGTTTCGAGCGACTCGTGAGGCTTGCCTACGCGATGAACGCGAACGGCAAGCAGCGCAGCCGCAACATCGACGAGATCCTGACGGGATCCTCAGAGACTGCACGCCAGGCCCGAGCACGAGCTCGGTGAAGATACAGTCCGATCCTCATGGCGACATGAGGAGTCAGGCAGAAATGACCTGGCCCCACTGCTTCGTGCAGTGGAGTAACAAACATGCCTAAGGTAGGAATGCCCTTTGCAGGCAAAGGGTGCTGCCCCCCTCGTGGGCGACCACGAGGTGCGCAGTCGGCTATATGCTGGAAACTCCGAGTATCCGGTGGTACTCGTTCAGTGTCACACCCTCGTAGGAGAGTGTGATCATGAGCAGTGACAACTCATCCGGTGCGGACAATCAGCAGGAAAGGCTCACCACCATCGGCTGGTTGGTGGGTTTCGTCGATGGGGAAGGCTGTTTCAGCGTCCCCATCTTCCGGCAACGCTCGATGAAGCTTGGATGGCAGGTGCAACCTCAGTTCACCGTTGTCCAGGGCCAATCGAGTCGCGACGTGCTCGAGGAGATGGTTCGTTTCTTCGGCTGCGGCAAGGTCTACGACAACCGCCGCCATGACAACCATCGCGAAGATCTGTGCTCCTACCAGGTATCCCGTTTGGGCGACCTGCGGAGTGTGATCATTCCGTTCTTCGAGCAGCACCCACTCAGGACGGCGAAGCGAGACAACTTCGCCAAGTTCGCGGAGGTCGTCGAACTGGTTGCTCTTCGCCGGCACCTCACGGTGCCAGGTCTCTTCGAGATTGCGGAGATCGTCCAGACGATGAACCACCGGAAGCGATCCGAGGTGTTGAGAATCCTCAGAGACCATACGCCGACCCTCTTCCCGGTCTCGTGAGAAGAGGATGAGATGGTCCGGACCCTACGGCGACGTAGGGAGGCTGACCAACGTCGGCCCGCCTGTTGGGAGCACGCCAATCCCAATCGGTCTACAAGTAACAGCTCAAGCGAAATTCCTTGTCGGGTAATTGATTTGCCCTGCATGGAGGTGACTCCATGTGAAGACCCGCTCATAACGGCGAAGCCCTCTCCGGCTGCCTCAACTCAAGGATGAGGCGATAGACGGCGGGTAATGCCGTGGGAAGTCCTCTGCCTCTTCGAGGTATGACCCCGTAACGACTGATCCCCTCGGGGAGAGGCGTCGTTCACTGTCACACCCCAGCCGTACGGTCGGGAGGTGGCAAATCTACGGACGGCGCAACACGCGGGCTCTCAGCGTCGTCAGCTGAGATGAAGGCATAGTCTGCCCCGTTGGAAACAACGGAATGAGGCGAAGTTCCGACCTGCACGAATGGCGTAACGACTTGGCTACTGTCTCAACCAGAGACCCGGCGAAATTGCAGTACGAGTAAAGATGCTCGTTTCCCGCAGAAGGACGGAAAGACCCCGTGGACCTTCACTACAGTTTGATGTTGGTTTTCGGTATGTACTGTGTAGGATAGGTGGGAGTCTGGGAAGCCGGGGCGTCAGCTTCGGTGGAGACAACGTTGAAATACCACCCTGTACATATTGGGAATCTAACCTGGGCCCGTGATCCGGGTCGGGGACAGCGTCAGGCGGGTAGTTTGACTGGGGCGGTCGCCTCCCAAAGAGTAACGGAGGCGCCCAATGGTTCCCTCAGCCTGGTTGGCCATCAGGCGTCGAGCGTAAAGGCACAAGGGAGCTTGACTGCGAGACCTACAAGTCGAGCAGGTGCGAAAGCAGGGCTTAGTGACCCGGCCGTGGCGTGTGGAAGCGCGGTCGATCAACGGATAAAAGGTACCCCGGGGATAACAGGCTTATCTTGCCCAAGAGTCCACATCGACGGCAAGGTTTGGCACCTCGATGTCGGCTCGTCGCATCCTGGGGGTGAAGCATCTCCCAAGGGTTGGGCTGTTCGCCCATTAAAGCGGTACGCGAGCTGGGTTTAGAACGTCGCGAGACAGTTCGGTCCCTATCCTCTGTGGGCGTAGGAGATTTGAGGGGAGCTGTCCCTAGTACGAGAGGACCGGGACGGACGCAGCTCTGGTGTGCCAGTTGTCCTGCCAAGGGCACGGCTGGTTGGCTACCTGCGGAAAGGATAAGCGCTGAAAGCATCTAAGCGCGAAGCCTGCCTCGAGATGAGATCTCCCACCGGGTGAACCGGGTAAGGCCCCTGGTAGACCACCAGGTTGATAGGCCGGAGGTGTAAGCACGGTGACGTGTTCAGCCGACCGGTACTAATCGGCCGAGGGCTTGGGTTCTTTCTTCTACTTGCGTACCCGATCTGAGGTGTGCTCGTGCTCGCTCTGGAGCTCTCACGAGGGCTTTGACAATTTCATCAGGTTTCCGGTGGCAATTGCGGCGGGGAAACACCCGTTCCCATTCCGAACACGGAAGTGAAGACCGCCAGCGCCGATGGTACTTGGGGGGGAACCCCCTGGGAGAGTAGGTCGTCGCCGGGATTTCTCAGGCGCCCCCGCCGCGCGAGCGATCGCCGCGGCGGGGGCGTTTTTTGCGTGCTCGACCACTTACGATCGGACGGCCATGGCAGACCAACCACGACGCGGCGGTGACCGGAAGGGTCGGCCGTCCGCGAAGCGCGGTGGAGGTACCGGTCGGGGCGCTTCCAGCAGCACCGGTCGTGCCTCGGGCCGCAGCGGCTCGACGTCGGGCCGCGGTGCCGCCAAGGGTGCCTCGACCGGTCGTGGTGGCGGATCCACCGGCCGTGGAGCCTCGTCGTCCGGCCGGGGTGCGGCCCGTGGCGCCAGCCAGGGCCGCGAGGGCGGGCGTCCCGACAGGCACGGGCGGCGGGGCCGCGACGAGCCGGCCGCGGCGCGCCGTACCCGCGGCGAGGGCTTCGGCCCGTACTCGGTCGACGAGCGCGACGAGGAGACCCGGCAGAAGCGGGGCGCGTCCCGCGGCGTCCGCCGACCGGCCGCCGCTGACGCGGCGGAGCGTCCCGCGCTCCGGACCGTGGGCAAGCGCACCGTCCGCGACGACACGCCCCGCAAGACCCGACGCTCCCAGCCGTCGGCGCCGACCCGCCGGCGTCGCAAGCGCGGGCCGTCCGACGTGCAGGACGAGATGGCCCGGCTGGCCGGGCGCAACGCGAACCGGGCGTTCGGCACGTTGATGGCCGCGGCCGACGCGTTCGCCCACGACCGCGAACGCGAGACGTTGCGCATCCTGCGCCCGCTGCGTGAGCAGCTGCCCGACTCGCCGAGCGTGCGGGAGCTCACCGGGCTCGCGCAGTACCGCCTCGGGAACTACGCGGCGGCCGCCAAGGAGCTCGAGGCCTACGCCGAGCTGAGCGACGCGGTCGACCAGAACCCCGTGCTCATGGACTGCTACCGCGCCCAGCGTCGCTGGCGGAAGGTGGAGGAGCTGTGGGCCGAGCTGGCGTCGGTGTCGCCCAACGCGGAGCTCGTGACCGAGGGGCGGATCGTCTACGCCGGCTCGCTCGCCGATCAGGGGCGCCTGCCCGAGGCGCTGGCGCTGCTCCGCAAGCGCGTCGAGCGAGTCAAAGCGCCCCGCGAGCACCACCTGCGCCTCTTCTACGCGCTCGCCGATCTCGAGGAACGAGCCGGCAACCTCGCCCGGGCCCGGGAGCTCTTCCACCAGGTGCGGCGGGCCGATCCCGCGTTCGCCGACGTCGCCGAGCGGCTCGCCACCTTGGGATGACAGCAAGCTCGGCATGAGGCTCCCGACGTCGGCCCACGAAGCCCAACGCTGGCGCATCCACGAGATCGCCCCGGACTTCACCGTGGAAGACGTCTGGGCGCTCCCCGCGACCGGCGGCGCCGAGGACTTCGGGGTGCTGCTCGAGCTGATGACCGCGTCGGATCCCGCCCACTCCGGTTCGGTGCCCACTCGGCTGCTCTGGCGAGTCCGAGAGTGGCTCGGTCGCGCGTTCCACCTCGGTGGGGTGTCGGCATCGGAGGACGCGCCGAACCGGCTGCCGATCCCGGGGACCGACGACGAGTACTCGCTCGAGACGCGCCTCCCCGAGGACCTGCAAGGGACGGCGAGCGACGTCCACTTCGCCTCGCTGCCGTTCACGCCCCTCTATCGCACCGACGTGGAGTTCGCCGCCGAGCTCTCGAACCCCACCGTCCACGGCGTCCTCCATCTCGGGTGGGTCGACCGCGGCGGCGGGCGCCACCAGGGCCAGCTAGCCGTGCTGGTGAAACCTCGCGGCCGTCTCGGGCAGGTGTACATGATCTCGATCGCGCCGTTCCGGCATCACATCGTCTACCCGGCCCTCCTGCGCCAGATCGACCGCGGCTGGCGACGTCGGATGAGTGTCACACCCCCGTCGTAGGGTCGTCGCACCTTCCCCCGAACGGCCGGTCCCGCTCTCCTGGACCCCGTCCCTCCGAAGGGAAGCCATGTCCTCCACCACCCCCAGCGAAGCCCTCTCGGTCAACCTCGGCGTCCTGTGCGGCCCGTGCTCGGGCCCGGCCGAGGTCCGCGTGCTCGAGTCGGGCACCCGGCTCGCGACCCTGGCCGTGCGCTGCCCTGCGGGCCCGGCGCCCGACGAACGCGCCACCTCCGTCCCGGTCACCGTGTGGGACCCGCCCGCATGGGTCGACTCGCTCGCCGCAGGGGACGTCGTGATCGTGGTGGGCCGGATGCGGCGGCGCTTCTACCAGCGGCCGGGCGGCGTGGGCTCCCGAGTCGACCTCGAGGCCGACCTCGTGGGCCGGGCGCGCGACCGCAGGCGGATCGATGCGGCCCTGCGGAAGGCCTACGAGTCGCTCGAACCACTCGGCTGAGCTTCCGTGACGGTCACATGAACACGGCCGCCCCCATCCCGGTCACCGAGAGTCGCGTCGGTAAGATCGAAGCGCTACGAATTCCATCCCCACATGAGCCCACACAACGAGGTGAGGGACGCGTGACCGCGACACCCGAGACCAAGCCGCTCGAGCCCGCCATCCTCGACGAGGTCGTCATCCGGTTCGCCGGCGACTCCGGCGATGGCATGCAGCTCACGGGCGACCGCTTCACCGACGTCAGCGCCGTGTTCGGCAACGACCTGGCGACCATGCCGAACTACCCGGCCGAGATCCGGGCTCCGGCCGGGACGATCGCCGGCGTCTCGTCGTTCCAGGTGCACATCTCCGACCACGACATCGTGACCCCCGGCGATGCGCCGAACGTGCTGGTGGCGATGAACCCCGCCGCGCTCAAGGCCAACCTGTCCGAGCTCCCGCCGGCTTCGACCATCCTCGTCAACTCCGACGCCTTCGACGACCGCAACCTCACCAAGGTCGGCTACGAGGCCAACCCGCTCGACAACGGGTCGTTGGCCTCGTACCACGTGGTGCAGGTACCGATGACGAGCCTCACGCTCGAAGCGTGCAAGGACCTGGGTGTGAAGCCCCGTGACGCGGAGCGGTCGAAGAACTTCTTCGCGCTCGGGCTCATCTCGTGGATGTACACCCGCCCCGTCGACCCCACGGTGACGTGGATCAACGACAAGTTCTCGTCGCGGCCGCAGGTGCGCGACGCCAACCTCGCCGCGTTCAAGGCCGGGTTGCACTTCGGCGAGACCGCCGAGCTGCTCGAGCACTACCAGATCCAGCCGGCGAAGCTGGAGCCTGGTCGCTACCGCAACATCACCGGCAACCTCGCGGTCGCGTACGGCCTCATCGCCGCCGCGCAGCAGGCGAGCCTGCCCATCCTCTACGCGTCGTACCCGATCACCCCGGCGTCGGACATCCTCCACGAGCTGTCGAAGCACAAGAACTTCGGGATCCGCACGCTCCAGGCGGAGGACGAGATCGCCGCCGCCGCGGTCGCGGTGGGTGCGGCGTTCGCCGGCCAGCTCGGCATCACGGCCACCAGCGGTCCGGGCCTCGACCTCAAGTCGGAGGCGCTCGGCCTGGCGATCAGCCTCGAGCTGCCGCTGGTGATCGTCGACGTGCAGCGCGGTGGCCCGTCGACCGGCCTGCCGACGAAGACCGAGCAGTCCGATCTGATGCTCGCGATGTACGGCCGCCACGGCGAGTCGCCGCTGCCGATCGTCGCCGCCTACTCGCCGAGCAACTGCTTCGCCGCCGCGTTCGAAGCGGTGCGCATCGCGCTCGAAGTACCGCACGCCGGTGATCCTGCTCACCGACGGCTACGTGGCCAACGGCTCGGAGCCGTGGAAGCTCCCCGACGTCGACGCGCTGCCCGACATCTCGGTGCCGTTCGCGAACGAGCCCAACCACGAGGGCGAGTTCTGGCCCTACCTGCGTGACCCCGAGACCCTGGCGCGCCCGTGGGCGATCCCGGGCACTCCCGGCCTGATGCACCGCATCGGTGGCATCGAGAAGCAGGAGGGCACGGGCAACGTCAACTACGACCCCGCCAACCATGAGCTGATGACCCGCATCCGGGCGAACAAGGTCGCCGGCATCGCTCGCGACATCCCGCCCGTCGAGGTCGACGGCGACGTCGACGCCGAGCTGCTCGTCCTCGGGTGGGGGAGCACGTGGGGTCCGATCAGCGAGGCGGTGCGCCGCGTGCGCGCGGCCGGTCGCCCGGTGGCGCATGCCCATCTCACGCACCTCAACCCGTTCGCGCCGAACCTCGGTGAGGTGCTGGCCGGCTACTCGAAGGTGCTCGTCCCCGAGATGAACATGGGTCAGCTCTCACGGCTCGTGCGGGCCGAGTTCCTCACCGACACGACCTCGCTCAACAAGGTGCAGGGCCTGCCCTTCAGCGCCACCGAGGTCGAGAACAAGATCATGGAGATGCTCGATGACTGACAACGCCGAAGGCGACGGAGCCACGGCCGTCAAGCTGGGTCGCAAGGACTTCCAGTCCGATCAGGAGGTCCGGTGGTGCCCGGGCTGCGGCGACTACTCGATCCTCGCCGCCATGCAGCTGGAGCTGGCCGACCTCGGGGTCCGTCCCGAGAACCTGGTGTTCGTGTCCGGCATCGGGTGCGCGGCGCGCTTCCCGTACTACATGAACACCTACGGGCTGCACTCGATCCACGGGCGTGCACCCGCCGTCGCGACCGGCGTGGCGCTGGCCCGTCCCGATCTCGACGTCTGGGTCATCGGCGGCGACGGCGACATGCTCTCGATCGGGGGCAACCACCTGATCCACGCGCTGCGTCGCAACGTCAGCCTGAAGATCATCATGTTCAACAACCAGATCTACGGGCTCACCAAGGGTCAGTACTCGCCCACCAGCGAGGTGGGGAAGATCACGAAGTCGTCGCCGTTCGGCTCGCTCGACACGCCCTTCAACCCGATCTCGGTCGCGCTGTCGGCCGAGGCCACGTTCGTGGCTCGCACCCATGACATGGACCGCAAGGGCATGACGAACGCCTTCCGGCGCGCCCACGAGCACGACGGCAGCGCGTTCGTCGAGATCTACCAGAACTGCAACGTCTTCAACGACGGCGCGTTCGAGGGCATCACCGCGAAGGAAGCGCGCGCCGACATGCTCATCGAGCTGCAGGACGGCGAGCCGATCCGCTTCGGGGCCGACAACGAGCGCGGCGTGATCCTCAACGCGTACGGCGAGTGCGAGATCGTCGAGGTCGCCGATGTCGGCGAAGGCGCGCTGCTCGTCCACGACGAGCACCGCTCGGATCCGGCGCTGGCCTTCGCGTTGTCTCGGCTGTCATCGGCGCCCACCATGCCCACGCCGGTCGGCGTCTTCCGCGACGTGACGCGTCCGACCTACGAGGCCGAGGTGCAGCGGCAGCTGGTCACCGCCGCCGAGCGTCAGGGCCCCGGCGACCTCGCCGCCCTCGTCGGCACCGGCGCGATCTGGGACGTCGAGTAGTCACCACCTATCTGTCGATGCTGCGGAACACCATGCCGGTGCGGGGCTTGGGCGCGAAGAACGTGGTCTTCTCCGGCATGCGCAGGTCGGCCGCGGCGGCGGCGCGGATGATCTCGACCCCAACCGGGCGCAAGAGGACGGCGGCGTCGGCCGCGCCCTTCTCGACCTGCGCCGCGACCGTCTTCGCGTCGTTGCGGTAGGTCAGCGCGACGTCGGGGACGGCGGTGAGGACCCCGGCCTCGAAGCGGGCCGAGTCGACGTCGCGCAGCTCGGGTGGGTACGCCGCCATGCGTTGCTCGAGCTCGGCGGTCGGCATGAGCAGGGCGAGTCCGTCGCGGTCGACGAGACCGAGGCTGCCGCCGTCGCGCATGGCCACCTCGAGCGCGGCGACGCCCTCGGGCACGTTGGGACCCACGGCATGCACGAAGAACGGTCCCGCCAGCGCGGCGCGCACGTCCACGTCGCCGAGGCCGGAGAGGAGGCGGTGGATAGCTCGGACACACAACTGCGTCGGCGCGAGCTCCACGATCAGCGTCATGATCGCGTCGGCCCCCGGGTCGTCGATGCCCGCGGCGCGCCGCTCGCGCCGGTAGTTGCCGGCGGTCTCGAAGCGGTGATGGCCGTCGGCCAGGACGACGAGCTCGGAACCGACCGCGGCCGAGATGGCCGCGATGCGCTCGGGATCGTCGACCCGCCACCGCGCGTGGTGGAAGCCATCCTCGTCGGTGGCGGTGGCGTCGGGCTCGGCCGAGCCCGGATCGAGCAGACCCGAGAGGCCGCCGGCCAGCGACAAACCCCAGATCGGGTCGAGGTTGGCCCGGGTGGCGCGCAACAGCTCCAGCCGGTCGGACTTGGCCTTGGGCAGCGTGCGCTCGTGGGGCATCACCCCGCTGCCGTCGTCGTCGAGGGCGAGTGCCCCCAGCACGCCCGTGGTTCGCTGGGGGACGCCGTCGTCGCCGGTGAACTCCATGCGGTAGATCGAGAACGTCGGCGCGTCGTCGGCGACGAGCACGCCCTCGTCGAGCCACTGCGAGAGGGCGGCGGCGGCCCCGTCGTAGCTGTCCGGGAGGATGAGCCGGACCGCGTTGTGCGGGTCGCGCACCTCCAACGCGGCGCGCGCTTCGGGCTCGATCACGTCGTAGGGTGGAGCACTCACCGCGCTGATGTCGCGGTCGCGGTAACGGATGCCGGGGAAGGGAAGAAAACGGGGCACGGTCGCGATTCAGTCGGGGGTCAGGACGGGGGAGTGCCCGGATTCTCGCACACCGGGTTCCGCGATCCAGAGAGGAGCATCCCCATGCAGTCCGCCTACGACGCGTTCCAGGAAGGCAACCGCTTGCTCGCGTCGGAGAACCCCCACGCCGCGGTGATCGCGCTGGAGCGGGCCCGCGAGCTCGAGCCCGACAAGGCGTCCGTGCGCGAAACCCTCGCCCGTGCGTACTACCGCAGCGGTCGCTTCACGCAGGCCGGCGAGGAGTTCGAGCGGGCGGTGGAGATCGAACCGGTGAACGACTACGCGCATTTCGGTCTCGGCCTGTGCCTCACGCGGCGCGGTGACCGGATCGGGGCTCGCCGGCACCTCAAGCTGGCGGTCGCGATGCGGCCCGATCAGGCCGACTACCGCGCCGCGCTCGCCCGCGTCGCCGACGACGCCTGACGTGTCGGTGACCAGCTGATGAAGACCGCGCCGGTGGTGGCGTGTGACCTCGACGGCGTCGTCTGGCGCGGCGACGAACCGATCTCGGCCGCGGCACCCGGCATCGCCGCGCTCCGTGACGCTGGCCTCCGGGTGGCGTTCGTGTCGAACAACTCCAACTCGCCGGTGGATGAGGTGGCCGCGAAGCTCGAGCGCATGGGGATCCCCGCCGTCCGCGACGACGTCGTCACGAGCGCGCTGGCCGCGGCCTGGCTCCTCCAACACTCGCTCGCGCCCGGATCGCGGGTTCTGGTGTGCGGGGGACCGGGAGTGCGGGATGCGCTGCTGGGCGCGGGTCTGCAGCCGGTCGACGACCGGCCCGCCGACGCGGTCGTGGTCGGCTTCCACCGCGAGTTCGACTACGGCGCGCTCGACCGCGCGTCGCACGCGGTGCGCGACGGCGCCCGCTTCGTCGCCACCAACCTGGATGCCACCTACCCCGTGCCCGGTGGCCTGATCCCCGGCGCGGGTGCGCTCGTCGCCGCGGTGGCCACCGCCGCCGGCTCCACGCCCGAGGTGGCGGGCAAGCCCGAGGCGCCGATGGTCGGGCTCCTCCGCGAACGGTACGGCGACGCCGGGCTCGTGGTCGGCGACCGCCCGTCGACCGATGGCGCACTGGCGGACGCGATCGGCTGGCCCTTCGCGTTGGTCCTCTCCGGGGTCACCGCGGCGGTGGCGCCACCCGGCGGCGAGGCGATCCCCGACCCCTCACCCCCGTTCGTGGGTGCCGACCTGGGAGTGTTGGCCCCCTCGCTCATCACGGCGCTCCAGCACACCTGACGCCACGCCACGGGTCGATTCTGCTCCGCCGTCCTGCACCTCGTGATTGCTCGCTCGCTGCGGGCCGAGATACCCGGCCCGCTTCCGCTCGGCTCGCGCGGGCACGGTTTGCGCTCCGTCTCCGATCTACTCTGCACCGGTGACTGTGCGCCGGCGACTCGATGCCGAGCTCGTGCGCCGGGGGTTGCTCGGGAGCCGCCGCCAGGCGGTCGAGGCGATCGCCGCCGGCCGGGTGCGCGTCGGTGGGAGCCCTGCCCCGGCGCCGGCCCGGCTCGTCGCCGCCGACGAATCCATCCAGGTCACCGGCGACCCGCCGCGCTTCGTGTCCCGGGGCGGGGAGAAGCTGGCTGCCGCCCTCGACCGCTTCGATCTCGACGTGCTCGGGTGCCGCGCCCTCGACGCCGGCGCGTCGACCGGCGGCTTCACCGACTGCCTGCTCCAAGCCGGTGCCGCGCACGTGGACGCCGTCGACGTCGGCCGGGGTCAGCTCGCCTGGTCCTTGCGCGACGACCCGCGCGTCACCGTCCGGGAGCGCACCAACGTTCGCCACCTCCAGCCCGACGACCTGGACGGCCCGGTCGACCTGACCGTCGCCGACCTCTCCTTCATCTCGTTGGTGACGGTGGCTCCCTCGCTGGCTCGCTGCACCCGCGCCGACGGCGATCTCGTGCTGTTGGTGAAGCCGCAGTTCGAGGCGGGCCGCGCCCGGATCGGCAAGGGGGGAGTGGTGCGTGATCCCGCTGTGCATCGCGCGGTGCTGCACGAGGTCCGCGACGGCCTGTCGGCGGCCGGGCTCCACTCCGTCGGGGTCATGACGTCGCCGCTGAAGGGTGCCGACGGCAACGTCGAGTTCCTCGTGCACTGCGACTCGCGTGGCCCGGCTCTCGACGACGCCCACCTGGACGACGCGGTGCCGGATGTGGTCGGGAGGAACGCGTGAGCGTGCGTCGCGTCGGCCTGGTGCCGCACCCCCATCGTGACACCGCGGCCGAGCTCGTCGAGCAGGCTACGGCCTTTCTGACCAAGCACGACATCGAGGTGCGCTGCCCCCGCACCGTGGGCGGCACCGACCTCGACACCGAGGGGCTCGACGTCGTGATCTCGCTGGGCGGCGACGGCACCATGCTGCGCGCGGTCGACACCGCGTACGACGCCGGCGTCGCCGTGCTCGGTGTCAACGTCGGCCAGATGGGCTACCTCACCGAGGTCGAGCCGACGGAATTCGACGCTGGCCTCGAACGCCTGGTGGCGGGCGAGTACGAGGTGGCCGAGCGCATGGTGCTCGAGATCGACGTCGAGTCGGCCGGCGCGGCGCGGGGTCGGTGGTTCGCGCTCAACGAGGCCGTCGTCGAGAAGGTGCACACGGGGCGGCTGGCGCGACTCGAGGTCGAGATCAACGGCACCTTCTTCACCACCTACGCCGCCGACGGCGTCATCATCGCCACCCCCACCGGATCGACCGCATACTCGTTCTCGGCCCGGGGACCGATCGTGTCGCCCCGCCACCGTTGTCTGCTGCTGACGCCGGTCTCGCCGCACATGCTGTTCGACCGGTCGCTGGTGCTCGCGCCCGAGGAGCTGCTGCGCTTCACGGTGTTGGACGAACGCAGTGTGGTGCTCACCGCCGACGGCCGCGAGCTGGGCGAGCTGGCGGCCGGCGACACCGTGTCGTGCCGCGGTGGTGACCGTTCGGCGCGCATCGTCACCTTCGGTCCCCGCGACTTCCACCAGATCCTGAAGGCCAAGTTCGGCCTCGCCGACCGGTAGCGGGATGCTGGTCGAGCTGCACGTCGTCGACCTCGGGATCGTCGCCGACCTCAACCTGGTGCTGGGCCCCGGCCTGACCGCGATCACCGGCGAGACCGGCGCCGGCAAGACGCTCCTGGTGGAAGCGGTCGAGCTGCTCGTGGGCGGACGGGCCGACACGACCCTCGTACGCGACGGCGCGGCCGAAGCTCGCGTCGAGGGTCGGTTCGTCCACCCGGAGACCGGCGACGACACCGTGCTGGCGCGCGTCGTGCCGCGCGACGGACGCAGTCGTGCCTACCTCGACGGGCGCCTGGCCACGGTGAGCGAGCTGGCCGAGGCCGGGCGCGCCCTCGTCGACCTCCACGGACAACACGCGCACCAGTCGCTGCTCGACCCCGCGGTGCAACGCGGCGCGCTCGACCGCTACGCGGGACCGCCCGCGCTCGACGCGCTGGCGCGCTACCGCGCCGCGCGCGCGGCAGCACGCGACCTCGACGCGGAGCTGGCCGCGCTCGGCGGCGACGCCCGCGCCCGCGCCCGCGAGATCGACCTGCTCCGCTACCAGGTCGACGAGATCAGCGCCGCCGCACTCGACGATCCGGCCGAGGACGTCGCGCTCGAAGCCGAGGAAGCCCTGCTCGCCGACGCGGTCGCGCACCGCGAGGCCTTGACCCGCGCCTACGAGGTGCTCGAGGGCCCCGGGCTCGACGCCCTCGGCACCGCCGTCGCCGCGCTCGACGGACGTGCTCCGTTTGCGGAGCTCGCGGCCCGCCTGCGCGGCGCTCAGGGTGAGCTGGCCGACATCGAGCAGGAGCTGCGCCGCGAAGTCGAACGGGTCGACGACGACCCCGAGCGTGTCGACCGGGTGCGGGCGCGTCGTCACCAGCTCCACGAGCTCGGTCGCAAGTACGGGTCCACTCTGGCCGACGTCATCGCCTACGGCGCCGAGGCCGCGGCACGCCTCGACGAGCAGGAGCGCCACGAGGAACGCGCGGCCGAGCTCGAGGGTCGCCGCGCCGCGCACGAGCGCGGCGCCCAGGCCGCGGCCGGCGACCTCTCGGCGGCGCGCCGGGCCGCCGCCGGCCCCTTGGGCGAGGCGGTGGGCGAGCACCTCCGCGAGCTGGCCATGCCGCACGCGATCGTCGAGGTGGCGGTGGTACCGGGCCCGCCCACCGATGACGGCCACGACCAGGTGACGTACCTGCTCGCGGCCAACCCCGGTGAGGCGGCCCGCCCGCTGGCCCGGGCCGCGTCCGGCGGCGAGCTCTCCCGTGCGATGCTGGCGGCGCGCGTGGTGCTCTCGGAGGCGCCGCCGACCCTGGTGTTCGACGAGGTCGACGCCGGGATCGGAGGGGAAGCCGGGGCCGCCGTCGGGCGCCTCCTGCAGGCGCTCGGGTCCCGGCACCAGGTTCTGTGCGTCACGCACCTCGCACAGGTGGCAGCGTTTGCCGGGACGCAGGTCGTGGTGGAGAAGGCCGTGGAACGGGCCGGGAGGATGGAGCGCACGGTGGCGACCGCGACGGTGGTCGACGGCGACGATCGGGTTGCCGAGCTGTCGCGCATGCTGGCCGGCCTCGGTGATTCCTCGCACGCCCGCCGCCACGCCGCCGAGCTCCTGGCGACCGCCGACGCCGGCGGGTCCGGCGCGCCGCGCCGGGGGCGTCGCTGATGGCCCGGCTCCGCCTGCGCAAGCGCCCCGACACGTCGTCCGCGATCCAGGGTCCTGCGCGCGTCGACCGCCGAACCAAGGACATGATCCCGCGTCTCCAGATCGGCGACATCGCGGTCATCAACCACCGCGACCTCGATCGCGTCGCCGCCGACGGCCTCATCGAGGCCGGCGTGGTCGCGGTGGTCAATTGCGCACCGTCCATCTCCGGGCGCTACCCGAACGGCGGACCGATCCGTGTCGTGCAGGCCGGGATCCGGCTGGTCGACGACGTCGGCGTCGGGCTGATGGACACGCTGCACGAAGGCGACGTCGTTCGCATCGAGCACGGCGAGGTGTGGTGCAACGGCGAGCTGGTCGCGCGCGGCGCGGAGCTCGACGAGGCCGGCATCGGGGCGGAGATGGAGGCGGCACGTGCCGCGATCGGTACCGAACTTGAGCGCTTCGCCGAGAACACGCTCGAGTACATCCGCAAGGAAGCTCGGCTCACCTTCGAGCCGCTGTCGCTGCCGCCGTTGCACACGACCTTCGAAGGTCGACAGGCCCTCGTCGTCGTGCGCGGCCACGACTACCGCTCCGACCTCGCCGCGCTGCGCCCGTACATCCGCGAGTACCAGCCGGTGCTCATCGGCGTCGACGGCGGTGCCGACGCGCTGCTCGAGCACGGTTTGAAGCCCGACATCATCATCGGCGACTTCGACTCGGTGTCGGCCAAGGGACTGGCGTGCGGCGCCGAGTTGGTGCACCACGTGCATCCCGACGGGCGCGCGCCCGGCCGCGAGAACCTCCTCGAGTGGGGCGTCGACTACCACGAGTTCGTGGCCGAAGGCACCAGCGAGGACGTGGCGATGCTCCTCGCCTACGAGTCGAAGGCGCAGCTCATCGTGGCGGTCGGCACGCACGCCACCATGGTCGAGTTCCTCGACAAGGGTCGGCCCGGAATGGCGTCGACGTTCCTCACCCGGCTGCGCCTCGGGCCCATGCTGGTCGACGCCAAGGGAGTGAGCCGGCTCTACGAGGGCCGCGTGCGGCGGCTCGACATCTTCCTCCTCGTCGGCGCGGCGCTGATCGCGATGATCGCAGTCGGCATCGTCGCCGAACCCATCCACGTGTTCGCGCGTGGTCTCTGGGTGACCCTCAAGGACTTCTTCTCGGGCTGATGATCAACTTCCGAATTCCTGGCGGTGTGGCGCTCATCGCGATCTTCGAGGACTCGTCTGTCCGATGATCAACTTCCGGTTCCATGTGGTCTCTCTCATCGCGATCTTCCTCGCGCTCGCACTCGGGGTGGTGATCGGCGCGGGCGTCATCGACCGGGGCGTGGTGAACGCGCTCGACAACCGGCTCGACACGGTGGAGGCGACGTCCAACCGCATCAAGAGCGAGAACAGCGCGCTCGACGACCGCAACAAGCAGCTCCAGAGCATGATCGGCGACCTGCAGCCGTTCGCGGTCGCCGGCAAGCTCAACAACGACGCCTTCGGCATCGTGGCGGTGCGCGGCGTGAGTGGCGACCCGGTCTCGGCGTTGGTGACCGCCGCGCAGCAAGCCGATGCCACCGTCACCGGCACGCTGTGGCTCGAGGACAAGTGGGCACTGAAGGACGCCGACTCGGTGAAGGCGCTCCAGGACGCGCTCGGCACCACGACGAAGAACAAGAACTCGCTGCGCACCGAGGGCTACCAACAGCTCGCGCAGCGCTTGGCCGAGCCCGAAGTGCTCGCCGGCGGCGCCCAGGACCTGCTGGTCGTGCTGCAAAAGGCCGGCTTCCTCGGTTTCGACGCGGTCGGCAACGCCGCCATCACCGACTTCCCCGGTGCCGGCGCCGGGATCACGCTGGTGGTCGGCGACAGCGGTTCGCTCGCACCCGAGGTCGTCGCCACTCCCGCCGCGAGCGCGCTGCACGCGGCCGAGGTGCCGCTCGTCGTCGCCAGCATCTGGACCGAGGTGAGCGACGGTCCCGATCGTGAAGCCGCGGTGCTGCCGATCCGCAAGAGCCAGCTCGCGCGCACCGTCTCGACCGTCGACGACCTCGACCTGGTCGAGGGCCCGGTGACCGTCGTGCTCGCGATGTCCGACCTCTTCCTCACGCCACCCGTCGTCGGCCACTACGGCTACGGGTCCACCGCGCAGCCCCTTCCGGACCCGGTCACCCAGTGATGCCCCGTTGCGGGGCGCGCACGGCGGCGACACTGGTCGCCGCCGCGGTCGCGGCCGTCGCCTTCACCGCGTTCACGACGGGTCCGGCCGAAGCCGCGTCGCCGTCGGCCCGCAGCGGGCGGGTGCTCATCATCTCATTGCCCGACACCGAGTGGCTCGACTTCGAGCCGGCCTCGACGCCCAACCTCGACCGTCTCCTCGAGCGCTCGGCGGTCGGCGCGATGGTCACCAACGGTGTCGACCGACCGACCGCGCTCGCGGGCGGCTACGTGACGCTCGGCGCCGGCGCGCGCTCAGTCGGCAGCCAGAACGGGAACCAGGGCTTCGGCGTCGACGAGGACTTCGGCCGTGACCGCGCCGGTGTCGTGTTCACGACGCGCACGGGGATTCCGGCGGGCGACGGACTCGTGTACATGCCGATCGCCGACACCATCGACGCGAACGACGCCGAGCTCTACGGCGCGAAACCGGGGCTGCTGGGCGACCAGCTGGCGAAGGCGGGGATCTCGCGTGCGGTGATCAGCAACGGCGACGGCACCGACCCGAGCACGCCCGACACGCGCTCGTCGCCATGGCGGCGGGCCGCCGTCGCTGCGCTCATGACCAGCGCGGGCAAGGTCCCCGGGGGGCGCGTGGACGACGGGCTCCTCCGACAGGACGCCACCGCGCCCTTCGGGGTGCGGCTCGACGCCGACCGCGTGGAGCGTGCGTTCGAGGATGCGTGGAAGCCCGGTTCGGTGGTGCTGGTCGAAGGTTCCGACCTCGTGCGCGCCGACATCCAGGCCAAGTTCGCGTCAGACGACCAGGCCGTGCGCATGCGGGCCCACGCCCTCGAGGACACCGACCGCATCGTCGGTCGACTCCTCGCGCACGTCGACGACCACGACATGGTCATCGTGATGGGCCCGAGCCCACCGCAAGCGCGGGACGCGCTCAGCGTCGCCGCGGTTCGCGCGCCGGGGTTCGCCCCCGGCCTGTTGCGCTCGACCACCACCCAGCACGACGGGTTCGTCAACCTGGTCGACGTCGCACCCACCGTGCTCACGTACTTCGGGCTCGATCGACCCGACGACATGGAGGGCCGGCGGATGGAGACCGGGTCGGCGGGCGGATCGCTGGCTGACCACCGCACGTTCCTCGTCAACGCCAACGAGGATGGGCTCTTCCGCGATGGGCTCATCGGCGCCTCGATGGGCGTCGTCATGGGAGTGGCCATCGGGCTGGCCTTGCTGTCGATCGCGATCGACCGCTGGTCGCGTCTGAAGGCGCGTTGGTCGGTCGGCCTGCTGGTGTTCCTCGCGTTGTGGTTGTTCGGCTTCCTCGACGCGACCTACCTCGCGGGCCCGCTCCACTTCGAACGCAACGGTGGCAAGTTCGGCTTCTGGGTCTTCGTCGTGGCGGTGGCCGCCGTCATCGCCGCGGCATGCATGGTCGCGACCCGCCGCCGGCCCCTGCTCGCCGTCATGGCCGGGCTCGGCACGGTCGTCGCGGTGCACCTGGTCGACCTCGTGACCGGCGCCCACCTCGAGTGGAACACGGTGTTCGGCTATTCGCCGACCATCGGGATCCGGTTCGTGGGCGAGGGCAACATGACGTTCGCGCAGCTGAGCGCGGCGGCGGTGCTCTTCGCCGGCCTCCTGGCGTGGCAGGTGCCGACGAGGCGCGGCGCGCGCGTTGCCATCGCACTCCTCGCCGTGATCGTGATCGTCATGGGCGCGCCGTTCTGGGGCAACGACTTCGGCGGCGCGATCGCCGCCGCTCCGGGATTCGTGCTGTTCGGTTGGCTCCTGCTCGGTCATGAGCTGCGTTGGCGGACGGTTTGGGCATTGGCCGGCGTGCTGGTGGCGGCCGGGCTGCTCGTGGGCTCGGTCGACGTGCTCCGCCCCGCGGACCAGCGCACGCACGTCGGCAAGTTCTTCGAGAAGGCAGGCACCGACTTCTCGAGCGCGACGCTCGTGTTGCGGCGCAAGGCGTCGGAGAACCTCTCGACGCTCGCGCATTCCCTGTTGCTCGGCTGCCTCATCGCGCTCGCACTGCTCGCGGCGTACCTGTGGTTCGTGCGGCCACGATCGTTGCGGACCCTCTTCGCGTCTGTCACCACCGCGCGCATCACCGCCCTCTCGCTGGTCGTGGTCGCCGTGCTCGGCTTCGCGCTCAACGACTCGGGCATCACCATCCCCGGGATGATGGCCGCGGTCGCCGAAGCTACCGTCGTGATCCTCCTGGCGCGCGTGGTCTTCGCCGACGGACGACGTGAACCTGGCCGCGGCCCATGACGGTGGTGGTCGCGTTCCTCGTGGGGCTGGTGACCGTGCGCTTCCTGCGGATCGTCAGCGGCGAGATCCTCGCTTCACCTGCGCTGGAACGCACCAACTACCGGGGGCACGTCCTGCCGACGGCCGGCGGCCTCTTCGTCATCCTCACCGTGCTCGTGATCGACGCCGGCCGCTCGGTGCTCGGCGCGATCGGCGTGGGTTCCGAGAGTGGTCTCACGCAGGCTCGGCTCGCCGTGTTGTTCGCGGTGTTCGGATTCGGCTTCCTCGGACTGGTCGACGATCTCGCGGCGCACGGAGAGGACCGCGGCTTCAAGGGGCACCTCGGGGCGCTGCGCGAGGGCCGCGTCACGACGGGTCTGCTCAAGCTGGTCGGCGGCGCGGCGGTGGCGGTTGTCATCGTGGCGACGCCCGGATTCAAGTCGGGACGCACGCTCATCGTCGACGCCATGCTCATCGCGCTCGGCGGCCAACCTCGGCAACCTCCTCGACCGCGCGCCCGGACGCACGATCAAGTTCGGTCTGCTGGCGTACGCACCCATCGCGATCGTGATCGGCACCGCGCCGATCGGTGTCGCGGCCGCGCCGGTGATGGGCGCCGCGCTGGGGCTGCTGCCCGACGACCTGCGCGAGCGCCTGATGCTGGGCGACACCGGTGCCAACGTGATCGGCGCGGTGCTCGGACTCGCGGTCGTGCTCGGTGCGCGCGACAGCGTGCGTCTCGTCGTGATGCTGGTGCTGCTCGCGGTGAACGTGGTCGCGGAGTTGGTGTCGTTCTCACGTGTCATCGACGCGGTGCCCCCGCTCCGCTGGTTCGACCGGTGGGGCAGCCGCCGTCAGCACTAGCGGCGACTGCAGAACTCGGTGTCGCGCTCGTAGAGCGTGATCCGGTCGCCGAACGTCACCGGGTGGAAGCCCTTCGCGGCGAGCGCGTCGGCGAGGCCCGGGAGACGCCCGAAGTGCGTGGGTGACGTCACGAGGACACCGCACACGTCGCCGGCCGAGGCCGCCTGCGTCAACGACTTCGTCGTGATCTCGCCGTCGTCGATGCGCTGGTACGAGGTGTCGGCGAGCCAACCTGGCGTGTCGTGGCCCGACCGCCAGACGAACCCGGGATCGTCGCTCACGAACTGCGCGTCGGACGGGAAGCCGCGCAGGTGGTGGACCAGTGCGGCCTGCTCGCCCGTGTAGCCGTCGGGCCAGAGGATCGACGTGTTGCTCACGATGGCGAACGGCACCGTGACGACGCCTGCGACCACGAGCACCTTCCACGACGGCGGCCGGAGCGCAACGAGGAGCGCGAGCGGTGGTACCAGATGTGCGACGTGCGCGCGCCACATGGCCGGCTCCCAGACCAGCAGCGCGACCAGCATCGCGATCCAGAGCACGAGGAACACGACCGCGACGGTGAGCATGCGATCGCCAGGTCTCCCCGCGCGTCTGCGGACCACGAATCGCACGACGAACGTGACCGCGGCGATTGCGAGCGCGACGACGACGAGCTTGTCGCGGTCCCAGAGCGTGTCGAGGATCTTGCGGAAGGCGCCCGCGTGGCTCTCGGCGCGTCGGGCGTCCTGGTGATAGGTGTACGACTGCTCCCACACGTCGGCGAGGCCGAACGGCAGCGCGGCCACCACGTACACCGCGACCGCGATCCCGGCCGACACCGCCGCGTCGCGCACCCGCCGGTGCGAGAGCAGCACGACGAGTCCGGCGATCACCACTGCCGGCACCGACAACGCCTTGATCGAGATCGCGGCGCCCGCCGCGAGACCCATCCACGCCGCGGTGCCGAGGCGCGGGTCGTCGCGGTAGCGAAGCGCGAACGCCACCGCGAGCACCGAGAGCGCGAGGGACGGGCCGTCCGCGTTGACCGGCACCGTGACCCAGAGGATCGAGCCACTCGTCGTCACGAGTCCTGCCGCGAGCAACGCGTTCCCGCGTGTCGTCAGGCGTCGCGCGCACGCGTACACCGCGATCGTGAGCAGCACGCCCGCGGCCACGCTGAGCAGGCGCGGTGCGTCGAGCGTGCGCAGACCGACGAGATCGGCCACCCACACCAACGGCAGGAACACCGGTCCTTGGCTCGAGAAGATGTCGCGGAACGGCAGCTCGCCGTTGCGCATCGCTCGAGCCGACGACGCGAACACACCGTCGTCGAACACCAGCGACTTCGAGGCGTTGAACGCGGGCAGCCGGATCAGGATTGTCGCGATCGCGAGCACCGCGGCGTCGGCTCGCCAGTGCGCGAACCGCGAGCGAGCGACCGGGGGAGCTTCCACCGACTCGACCCGGGTCATCCCGGCACCGTATCCGTCATCGATCTGCCACCCGGTGCGCTCAGGGTGCGTCTGTCGTCGCAGGTCGTCTGGTACCGTCGCCGTCGGTCGGGAACATGCGGAGAAAGAGAAGGTCTTGGCGAAACACATCTTCGTGACCGGCGGCGTTGCGTCCAGCCTCGGGAAGGGCCTCACCGCCTCCTCGCTCGGGCGTCTCCTCAAGTCCCGCGGCCTCCGGGTCACCATGCAGAAGCTCGACCCCTACATCAACGTCGACCCCGGCACGATGAACCCCTTCCAGCACGGCGAGGTGTTCGTCACCACCGACGGCGGCGAGACCGACCTCGACCTCGGTCACTACGAGCGATTCGTCGACGTCGAGCTCACCCGCAACTCGAACGCGACCACCGGCTCGATCTACCAGGAGGTCCTCGCGAAGGAGCGGCGGGGCGCGTACCTCGGCCAGACCGTGCAGGTGATCCCGCACATCACCGACGAGATCAAGGATCGCATCCTCGCGCTGGCCGCCGACGAAGACGTCGACATCGTGATCACCGAGATCGGCGGCACAGTCGGCGACATCGAGATCCTGCCGTTTCTCGAGGCGATCCGGCAGTTCCGCAAAGACGTCGGCCGCGACAACGTGTTCTACGTGCACGTCACGCTGGTGCCGTTCATCGGTCCGTCAGGCGAGCAGAAGACCAAGCCCACGCAGCACTCGGTCACCGAGCTCCGCAGCCGGGGCATCCAGCCCGACGCAATCGTGTGCCGCTCCGACCGTCCGATCCCCACACGGCTCAAGGAGAAGATCTCGCAGCTCTGCGACGTGCCCGAGGCGGGCATCGTGTCGTGCGTCGACGCGCCGTCGCTGTACGAGATCCCGCTGGTCCTGCACGACGAGGGTCTCGACGACTACATCTGCTCCACGCTCCACCTCGCCGATCGGGAGCCCGACCTCGCCAACTGGCGCGAGCTCGTGGCGCAGGTCGAAGCGGCCACCGAACCGGTGCGCATCGGCCTCGTGGGCAAATACGTCAACCTTCCCGACGCCTATCTCTCGGTGGCCGAAGCGCTCAAGCACGGCGGCTACGCGTGCGGCGCGCAGGTCGAGATCGACTGGATCGCCTCCGACGACACCGAGGGCCTGCTCGCCGAGGGCCGCCTCGGCGATCTCGACGGCATCGTGATCCCCGGCGGGTTCGGGTTCCGCGGCATCGAGGGCAAGATCGCGGCGGCCGGCTTCGCGCGCGAGCACGGGGTCCCGTTCCTCGGGCTGTGTCTGGGCATGCAGTGCGCGGTGATCGAGTTCGCGCGCGACGAGTGCGGCCTGGCAGGCGCCAACTCGAGCGAGTTCGACCCGCACACCCCGCACCCGGTCATCGACCTCATGGACACCCAGCGCAACGTCGTCGACAAGGGCGGCACGATGCGTCTCGGCGCGTACGCCGCGAAGCTGATGCCCGGATCCATCGTGCAGAAGGCCTACGGCGAGGAAGTGATCTACGAGCGCCATCGCCACCGCTACGAGGTCAACAACAAGTACCGGTCGCGCCTGGAAGAGGCGGGCCTGGTGTGCTCGGGCACGTCACCCGACGACCGCCTCGTCGAGTTCGTCGAGCTGCCCGACCACCCGTTCTTCATGGGCACGCAGGCGCACCCGGAGTTCAAGAGCCGGCCCGACCGTCCGCACCCGCTGTTCGCCGCGTTCGTGCAGGCGGCGCGCGACCGGGCCGACGGCCGTCGCCCCCGCCTCCCGCTCCCGATCGACGAGCCCGCCGGCACCACCGGGTGACCGATGCCACCGATCTCGGCGGCGGCGGGTTCCGCGTCGTCGGCTCGGACACGCTCTGCGACGCCGGCTTCCTGCAGCTCGCGCGGTTGCGAGTGGTGGGGGAGGGCGGCGAGGAGTTCGACCGCCACGTCGTGCATCACCCCGGCGCGGTGGTGATCGTCCCGGTCATCGCCGGCGACGCCCTGCTCGTGCGCCAGTGGCGCGTCGCCACCGGGCGCGTGCTGCTCGAGGTGCCGGCCGGCAAGCGCGACGTGATCGGCGAAGCACCGGAAACCACGGCCAATCGTGAGCTCGAGGAGGAGGTCGGCTTCGTCGCCGGCCGCCTGGACCGTCTCTGCGAGTTCTACAACTCGCCCGGCTTCTGCGACGAGTACACCCACCTCTTCCTCGCCACCGAGCTCGAGGAACGCACGCGCGGCGCGGTGAGCCACGAAGAGGCAGCGATGACCATCGAACGCGTCGCCCTCGACCGCGTCGACGACCTGATCGCTTCGGGCGAGCTCGTCGACGCGAAGAGCATCATCGGTCTCCTCCTGGCGCGTCGCTTCCTCGCGACGAAGTAGCGCGATCGTGGAGCGAGCGTCGCGAGGCGGGTATCCCGCCGAGCAGCGTGCGGGGCCTGAGCGGCCCGGCGCCACCGGTGCCAAGAGCGGACGGCAGGCCGACGAGCTCGACGGCCTGCTCGCGGAGCACGACACCTGGTTGCGCGTCGAGCGGGGCCTCGCTCCCAACTCGCTGGCGGCGTACCGGCGCGATCTCCGCCGGTACGCCGACTACCTGCGTCGCCGCGGCGTGACCGGCGACGTCGCCAACGTCGACGAGCGCATCGTCGCCGGATACGTCGAGGAGCTCCAGGCCGCGCGCACCGACGACGGCCTCCGCCGCTACAAGGAGTCGTCCATCGCTCGTGCCCTTGCCGCGGTGCGGTCGTTCCACCGCTTCTGCGTGGAGGAAGGGCTGCTGAGCGCCGACCCCAGCGGCGACGTGGGCGCGCCCCGCGTCCCGCAGGGCATCCCCAAGGCGCTCACCGAAGCCGAGGTCGACGCCCTGCTCGGCGCAGTGCCCGGCGACGGCCCCCGTCCCCAGCGCGACCGCGCCATCCTCGAGCTCCTCTACGCCGGCGGGTTGCGCATCAGCGAGCTCGTGGGCCTCGACCTCGGCGACGTCGACCTCTACGACGGCCTGGTGCGCGTCTTCGGCAAGGGATCGAAGGAGCGCGTGGTCCCGCTCGGCCGTTCCGCGCGAGGCGATCGGCGACTACCTGACGACCGGCCGCACGGAGCTCGCGGGGCGACCGCGCACGACCGCGCTGTTCCTCAACGCACGCGGCGGACGTCTCACGCGCCAGGGCGCGTGGCTGATCGTGCGCGCCGCGGGTGACCGGGCTGGGTTACAAGGACGACTGTTCCCCCACGTGCTCCGGCACTCGTGCGCCACCCACATGCTCGACCATGGTGCCGACATCCGGGTCGTCCAGGAGCTGCTCGGACACGCGAGCCTCTCGACCACGCAGGTGTACACGAAGGTGTCGCCGGAGCGGCTGCGGGCGGTCTACGACGCTGCCCATCCGAGGGCCACGCGGTCCGGACAGCACGCCCGAAACCCGGGAACCCGCAAGGCTGCCCGAGGGGGTCGGCAGTAGACTCGGCCCATGACCGAGGCGTCTCACACGTTGCTGCGCGACCAGCTCCAGGAGGAGCGCAACCGCGTCCGCGACCAGCTCGCCCAGCTCGGGCGCGGCACCGCCTCGGATGTCGATGGCGCCAACCTCGGCTACGACGAGAACTTCGCCGACTCCGGCCAGGTGACCGCCGAGCGGGGCGAGGTCGAGGCCCTGTCGGGGCAATTGAGTGAGACGCTCCAAGACATCGAGGACGCGCTCGCCAAATTCGACGACGGCACCTACGGCGAGTGCGAAGTGTGCGGCCGCCGCATCCCCGAGGCGAGACTCGAGGCGATGCCCGCAGCGCGCCTCTGCATCACCTGCGCGTCGCAGCGCCGCTAGTCGCTCACTGTCTTCGTGCACCTCGACGAGCAGACGATCATCTACTTCGGCTGCCTCGTCGTCGCCGTCATCCTCCACGAGATCAGCCACGGCGTCGTCGCCCTCTGGTTCGGCGACCGCACCGCGAAGGACGCCGGGCGACTCACGCTGAACCCGGTGCCCCACATCGACCCGTTCGGATCGATCGTGCTCCCTGCGATGGGTGCGATCGTCGGGCTCCCGGTGTTCGGTTACGCGAAGCCGGTGCCGGTGAACCCCAACCGCCTGCACAAGCCCCGGCGCGACATGCTCTACGTGAGCCTCGCGGGACCGGCCAGCAACCTGTCGCTGATGGTGGTGTCCGCGATCGGCGCCCGCGCGCTCTACGAGAACGGACCGGCCGTCTTCACGTACGACCAGCTACCGCTCGGCACGCGGATCGTGTTCACCTTCGCGGTGGTGAACGTGCTCCTCGGAGTGTTCAACCTGCTGCCGATCCCTCCGCTCGACGGCTCGGCGGTGCTGGAGCGGATGCTCCCGGCGCGATACCTGCCGGGTTGGTACAAGTTTCGTCCCTACGGGCTGCTCGTCCTGCTCGTGCTGATCTTCTGGACCGGTGCGGTGTCCAAGGTGCTCGACCCGATCATCAACCAGCTCTTCAACTGGGTGTTCCGTTGATGCGATGACGCGACCATGAAGGCACCTCGATGAAGATCGTGCACCTCTCCGGACGCTTCGTGGGCGCGCTGTGGCCCGGGTCGCCCCGCGCCGACGACGTCGCCTGGGTCGAGGCGGTGCTCACCCCCGGCGGATTCGTGCAGTTCCGGCGTCAACCGAACCACGACCAGCGTCATGCGATCGGCGTCGCCCGCGACGTGCAGGCGCGGCTGGACGACACGCCGTACGCCGACGACCCGCGTTGGCTGTCGGCCGCGCTGCTGCACGACATCGGCAAGCTCGACAGCCACCTCGGTGTGTACGGACGCGTCGTGGCGACGGCTTCCGGCGCGGCGGTCGGTCGCGACCACGCCGCCGCGTGGTCGGAGTCGCGGGGCTTCACGCGTCGCGTCGGTCTGTATCTGCGCCACGCCGAGCTCGGGGCGGACCGCATCCGCCTCGCGGGTGAGCCCGAGGAGGCGGCCCGCTGGGCTGCTTCCCACCATGACCCGTCGACGTGGCCCGAGCTGCCGCTTCCGGAGGCGGTGGTCGTCGCCCTCGACGAGGCCGACAACGACTAGGAAGCCACGATCGTCGCCGCCAGCGCCATCCGATGGTCCTTCGACCACGGCGGTCCCAACCTCGCACGCGGACCGATGAGCACCTCGTCGGACCGCTCGCCCAGGATGCGCGCTGCCTCGTCCTCGACGGTCTTCGCGTTGTAGCGGCCGACCGCCCAGCCGCGCTCACGTGCGAGCTCGGCCAGCGCCTGGCAATACATCACGGAGTCGGCGCGGCTCTCGTAGGGCACGCGGCGTTGGACGGTGACGTCCTCGGGGAAGTCGTCCGGCCACGCTCGGACCGACATCGAGACGATGGGCTCCGGCAGCGCGGCGGCGAGGTCGTCCAGTGCC
Source organism: uncultured Actinomycetes bacterium (assembly GCA_963841415.1). Taxonomy (GTDB): domain Bacteria; phylum Actinomycetota; class Acidimicrobiia; order IMCC26256; family DASPTH01; genus DASUAS01. Next base: position 871,962 of record CAWJCN010000001.1, read on the forward strand.
GTCGACGCGGCTCGGACCGCTGACGCGCGCACGTCTGCCACCAACGCGGCGAGGGCATCGTCGGTGAGCGGCTGGCCCGACCGGTGGAGCAGGTGCGGGCCGCCTTCGTGGTGGATCGGTGCCGCCGGCAGCCCCGGCTCGATCAGCTCGAGCCGTCGACGGTCGACGACCTCGTGGTCGGCCGACGCCGTGACGGCCACGGCCCAACCGAGGTGATGCGCGATGCCGAGACGCATGGCGCCGATTCTTCCTCGGCCGAACCCTTCGGTGTCCCCGCTTCGGGTTCCGTCATGATGACCAGGACCGTCTCCTCGTGGAATCCGGGTTCGGGGGTGACCGGCATCGACAGTACGCAGAGGCTGATGACGCGTCGAAGCTCTCTGATCCACATCCCGCTCGAGGGCCAACGCGGCCTGTGCCGAGCGTCGCAGCGGGCACTGCGACCCGGCGACCTGTTCCTCGCCGCGGGCAAGAACGCCTGGATCCACGACGTCCCGAAGGCGAGGTCGGACACACCCTCCTCCTCGCGCGCCGCGGTCAGCGGTCGACCGTGCGGTAGTCCTGCCCGAGGGACTGCATCGCTTCTCGGATCGCGGGCCCGTCGTCCCCGGACCACACGCACAGGGGCGCGTCGAGGTTCTCGGCGGCCGCGATTGCTTCCGCGCCCAGGGTCGAGACGCGGTACTCGCCGGTGAGCTCGGCCATCCGGTACGCGAGCGCTCGCATGGGAACGACCTCGACGCCTGCGGGCAGCGCCACGAACTGGGCACCGAGTGCTCGGCGCTGCTCCGCGCTCCAGCCTCCCGTGAGCGCGCTGCCTGGCGCCGACACCACGCTCCTGCACAAGCGGTAGAGGTAGTAGTTCGTCGTCGCGGGCTCGCGGCTGGCAAGGATCTCGTCGAGCACCGTCGGCGTGTTGTCAGCGAGGAGGTCGCGTAGGAGATGATCGTCGAGGAGTGCTCGGGTCACGTCGTCGCGAGATCCGGATCGTCGGCGAGCGCCCGCACGAACTCGGCGTGGGCCTCGCGGCTCAGCAGGTCGTCGAGGAGGCGGTGGCCCGTTCCCTTCGGGACCGTCAGGATGCCAAACCCGAGATCGATGACGTCCACCGGACCGCCGTCATCGAGATGCCACCGATGACGAGCGCTCGCGGGCAGCGACATCTGTCCCGATGACGACACCAGGTACTCCCGTACGGCCATGTCGCGACCCTACTTGGTGGCTGGAGCCCTCACACCAAGTGACCACCGCGGTGCCTTCCCTGGGTCGTCGCTTCGAAAGGGTTAGAGGGGCTATCCTTTCTCAATCCATCCGATTGGGGAAGGTTCCATGCCGCACGAGGCCGTCATCGTCGAGTGGGAGGGTCGTCCGGTTGGCGCATTCGTCGCCGCGCCCCTGGCCGAGGTCGGTCCGATCGGAGCGGATGCCCAGCGAGACGCAGCCCGGGCGGAAGGCGTCCTCTCCGCGTTGGCCGTGCAGCACCGTCCGCGCCTCGAGGTTTCGGCCCGCCTGCTGTTGCGGGCCGAAGGGTTGGCGTCGAGCCGGATCGAGGCGATCAACGCGCCCGCGGAGCTCGTTGCGGTCGCCGACCTGGATGCGTCCGTTGGCGGCCCGGCCGCGTGGGTCGCCGACAACCTGCGGGCCGTCGACGCCTCACTTGACCACGATGGCCCGCTCACCGCCGAGGATCTGTGGGCGTGGCACCGGATCTTGATGGCATCGGCCGACCTCGACGACGGTCAGAAGGGAGCGTGGCGGGACCGCCTCGGATGGGTCGGCGGTCCCACGCCGCACCACGCCGCGCATGTCGCCGCACCGCCCGATCGCATTCCGATGCTGATGAGCGATCTGGTCGACTATGCGAACGGCACCCGTCACGATCCGGTCACCGCAGCCGCGCTCGTGCACGCGCAGTTCGAGACCATTCACCCGTTCGCCGACGGCAACGGACGGATCGGCCGACTTCTCGTCGGTTGGACGTTCCATCGACACCTCGGCATCGCGGTACCGCCGCCGACCTCCGTCGCGTTCCTCCGTGACATCGGGGGCTACTTGTCAGGGTTGACCTTGTTCCGAACGGTTGGCCCCGACGACTGGGTCCGCTGGTTCGCTCGCACCATCGAGCACTCAGCGACGTCCGCCAACGCGACCTTGGCGGCGGTCGCCGATCTCGTCGCTTCCTGGCCCCGTCGCCTGGGCGGCATTCGGTCCGATGCTGCGGCGCATCGCCTGGTCCAACAGATCGCGACGCATCCCGCGCTCGACGTGGCCACCGCCGCCGGCTTGCTCGATGTCAGCCCACCGGCGGCTCGAACGGCGCTCGAGACCCTCGCCGAACGTGGGGTCCTCCGCCCGGCGAGCATTCCCGGCCACGGCGGGCCTGGCCGACCGCGGCGCTGGTGGGTCGCCGACGAGCTCCTGGACCTTCTCGCCCGCTGAGACGCTCGCTCAGTCCGTTCCGTCGAGGACTTCCGCGAGCCACGGAACGGCGTCGCGGGCCGCGGCGAGCGCGTCGGCCTCGGTCGCGTGCTCGCGGTGCGAGTAGTACGCGACCGGGGTCCACGCGCCCATGTCCTCCGGATCGCGTCGGAACTCCTCGAAGCCGAAGGTGCCGTCAGGGCGAGCGAAGATGTCCACGCACCGGTCGACGGCAGGCGTCGACGGGCTCGAGAGCACCTTCCACGATGGTTCGAGTCGAGCCGACACAAGCCGAGCCTACGAGGGCGGCTCGGCGTCGACGGACGCATTTCCGCTTCAGCTGCCGCGAGGGAGCAGACCCACCGCGTCGCGCACGCGCACCATGACGGTCGCCGCGAGCGCCTCGGCCCGGTCGGCGCCGACGCGCAGGATGCGCGCCACCTCGGCCGGGTCGTCCTCGAGCTCCGCGTACCGTTCCTGCAGCGGGCGAACGAACTCGACCACCGCGTCGGCGGCCGCGCCCTTGAGCGCGCCGTAGCCGGATCCGGCGAACTCGACCGCCGCGTCGTCGACCTCGCGGTCGGTGACCGCGGCGAGGATCTGGAGCAGGTTCGACACGCCGGGCTTTGCCGCGGGGTCGAAACGGATCTCGGTGTCGCTGTCGGTCACTGCGCTCCTGATGCGCTTGCTGATCGCCTTCGGGTCGTCGAGGAGGTTGATGGTGCCCTGCGGCGAGTTGGCCGACTTCGACATCTTGGCCGTGGGCTTCTGCAGGTCCATGACGCGGGCACCGACCGGCGGGATGCTCGCCTCCGGGACCACGAGCGTGTCGCCGCAGCGGTGGTTGAAGCGGATGGCGATGTCGCGGGCGAGCTCGAGGTGCTGGCGCTGGTCGTCGCCGACCGGCACGCGCTCGGTGTCGTAGGCGAGCACGTCGGCGGCCATGAGCACCGGGTAGTCGAACAGTCCGACGCTCACGGATTCCTGGCCCTCCGACTTCTCCTTGAACTGGGTCATCCGGTTCAATTCGCCGAAGGTGGCGATGCAGTTGAGCAGCCAGGTGAGGTCGGTGTGCTCGTGCACGTGGCTCTGCACGAAGAGGGTGCAGCGATCGGGGTCGAGGCCGGCCGCGAGCAGGATCATGGCCGTGCGGCGCGTCGCCTCCGCGTAGGACGCCGGGTCCCACGGCAGCGTGAGCCCGTGGAGGTCGACGACGCAGTAGAGGGTCTGGTCGGGCGCCGCCGAATCCTGCTGCGCCGCCACCCAGTGCCGCACCGCGCCGAGGTAGTTGCCCAGATGGATCTCCCCGGTGGGCTGGATGCCCGAGAACACACGCGGCATGGCGGGTGAGACTACAAGGGTCGTCCCGACGACCGGGATGCCCTTTGCGGGGGTCGACGGCCGGTACGCTCGCAACGATGTCGTACGCGGTCCGCACCCCGGTGTTCGAGGGACCCTTCGACCTGCTGCTCCACCTCATCCTCAAGCAGGAGGTGGAGCTGTGGGAGGTGTCGCTGGCGGAGATCGTCGACGCCTACCTCGCCGAGCTCGACCGCATGGAGCACCTCGACCTCGACGTCGCCACCGAGTTCCTCCTCATCGCGGCGACGCTGGTCGAGCTCAAGGCCCGCCGCCTGTTGCCCGGCATCGACGACCTGGAGCTCGACGAGGAACTGCTCCGGTTCGAGGAGCGCGACCTCCTGCTCGCCCGCCTGCTCGAGTGCAAGACCTTCAAGGATGCGGCCCGTGCCCTCGAGGCGCTCATGCGCCGGGCCGATCGCTCCGTGCCGCGCGCCACGGGCCCCGAGGAGCCCTACCGCTGGATGGTGCCCGACCCGCTCGAACGCGTGAAGGCCGACTCCCTGCGTGCTGCCGCACTGCGGGTGCTCTCGGCGCCGCCGGTCGTCATCGTCGACACCGAGCACATCGCGCCGGTCCGCGCCAGCGTGCGCGACGCAGTGGAGGCGGTCCTGCGACTGCTGCCCGCGTCGGAGCCGATGAGCTTCCGGGCGCTGGTGTCCGGTGCACCGCACCGGCTCGAGGTGATCGTGCGCTTCCTCGCGGTGCTCGAGCTCTACAAGCAGGGCATCGTCGACCTCCTGCAGTTCACGAACTTCGGCGACCTGATGGTGCGCCGCCTCCAGGACGGCGAGACCGCGCTCGACGCGGCCAGCCTCGACGACTGGGACGAACCCGCCGACTTCGACGACGACGACCTCAGCCACGTCGGAGACATCGTGAACGAGGATTCGCTGGCGTGACCGAGAAGACCGAGACCGATTTCGCCGCACAACGCGCCATCGAAGCGGTCGTGTTGGCGTCGACCGAGCCGGTCGAGGCGCGGCTGCTGGCGCAGCTCGTCGAGCTCCCCGTCACCCGGGTCGAGGCGCTGTGCGACGAGCTCGCTCGCGAATACGACGAGGGCGAGCGCGGCTTCATGCTGGCGAAGGTTGCGGGCGGCTACCGCTTCCAGACCCATCCTGATCTCGCGCCCTACGTCGAACGGTTCGTGCTCGAGGGCCAGCACGCCCGGCTCTCCGGCCCCGCGCTCGAGACGCTCGCCATCGTGGCGTACAAGCAGCCCATCTCGCGCGGGCAGATGTCGGCGATCCGCGGCGTCAACGTCGAAGCAACCCTCACCACCCTGCTGCAGCGTGGATACGTGATGGAGGTGGGCCGCGACCCGGGCCCGGGCGCGGCCGTGCTCTACGGCACGACGCGCGAGTTCCTCGAACGGCTCGGCCTTCCGTCGCTCGACGACCTGCCGCCGCTCGGCGACTTCGTCCCTGACGCGTCGGTGGTCGAAGCCCTGGAACGTGGGTTGCGTGTCAGCGACGACCCCACCGTGGCCGACGTCGACTCGCCACCCTCCGACTGAGCGAGTCGTGGTCGATCATCCCGAGGGCGAGCGGTTGCAGGCAGGCGAGCCGCGGAGTGGTGAGGGTGTGCCGTCGAGCAGCGAGCGAAGCGGCGAGCGGTTGCAGGCGGGCGAGCCGCGGAGTGGTGAGGGTGTGTCGTCGGGCAGCGAGCGAAGCGGCGAGCGGTTGCAGGCGGGCGAGCCGCGGAGTGGTGAGGGTGTGTCGTCGGGCAGCGAACGAAGCGGCGAGCGGTTGCAGAAGGTGCTCGCGCGCGCGGGTCTGGGCTCGCGGCGGGTCTGCGAGGAGATGATCGCTGACGAGCGTGTGACGGTCAACGGTGAGGTCGCGGTGCTCGGTCGTCGCGTCGATCCCGAGCGCGACGCGGTCGAGCTCGACGGCGTGCCCGTGGTGGTGCGCGACGATCTCGTCTACTACCTCCTCAACAAGCCGACGGGATACGTGAGCACCGCGTCCGATCCGCACGCTCGGCACACGGTCGTCGAGCTGGTCCCCGCGACGCCGCGGGTGTTCCCGGTCGGGCGCCTCGACGCCGACACCGAGGGCTTGTTGCTCCTCACCAACGACGGCGCGCTCACCCAACTGCTCACGCATCCCAGCTTCGGCGTGGTGAAGACGTACCTCGCCGAGGTGGAGGGCGACCCGGCGCCCGCGGCCGTCCGACGCCTCCGGGAAGGCGTGGAGCTCGACGACGGGCTCACGGCTCCGGCGCGAGTGAACGTCGTCCAGCGCCGCGGCGAGACGACCGCGATCGAGCTCGGGATCCACGAGGGCCGCAACCGCCAGGTGCGACGCATGTGCGAGGCGGTCGGCCATCCGGTCCGTCGCCTCGTGCGCACCCGCATCGGCCCGCTGCGCGACGGCCGACTCGCACCCGGAGCGTGGCGCGCGTTGATGCCGATCGAGGTGCGCCGGCTCTACGAAGCCGCGTCTCCCGACCGTCCGACCGAGCCCCCGAACCCACCCGGTCCTGACGAGGCACCGGGCTAACCTGCTTCACCCGATGAGACTGCAAGCGCTGCGCGGCGCGATCACGTGCACCGAGGATACGAAGACCGAGATCGACGCCAAGACCGCGCTGCTCGTGAAGGAGCTCTTCGCGCGCAACGAGCTCACCCAGGACGACGTCGTGAGCATCTTCTTCACGTCGACGCCCGATCTCACCGCCGAGTTCCCGGCCAGCTCGGCGCGCACGGCGCTGGGACTCGATCGGGTGGCCCTGCTCGGCGCACAGGAGCAAGACGTTCCCCACGGCACGCCGCTCTGCATCCGCGTGCTCGTGCACTGCTACTCCGGCCGGTCGCGCGACGAACTTCACCACGTGTTCCTCGAGGGTGCGGCCGCGTTGCGGGCCGACCTCGCCGGCGCCGACTGACCGCGCGCCGTGGCCGAGCCCAAGTCCGTCGCGCTGGTCGGGACCGGCCTCATCGGTGGATCGATCGGCCTGGCGCTGCGCCGCGCCGGCGTCACCGTCCGCGGCTTCGACCACGACTCCGCGCGTGGTGAAGCCGCGCTCGATGCGGGCGCGGTCGACGAGGTCCTGCCTGATCTCGCGACGGCGGTCGCAGGAGCCGACCTCACCGTGGTCGCCGTCCCCGTGGGGATGGTCGCCGAGGTGGTGGTCGCCGCCCTGGACGCCGGCATCGGCTTGGTGACCGACGTCGGCTCGGTGAAGGCGCCGGTCGTGGCCGCGGTCGAGACGGCCCGGCGCGATGCCGCGGCGCGCTACGTGGGCGGGCACCCGATGGCCGGCTCCGAGCAAGAGGGTTTGGCCGGGGCCAGCGCGGACCTCTTCGTGGGGGCCACGTGGGTGCTGACACCAACCGGCCGCACCGACCCGAGCGTCTTCGCCGAGGTGCGGACGTGGGTGACCGGTTTCGGCGCGGAGGCGGTGGCGGTCGCCCCCGAGTTGCACGACGAGCTCGTGGCGGTCGTGAGCCACGTCCCGCAACTGGCCGCGTCGACGCTGATGAACGTGGCCAACCGCGGCAACGACGAACATGCGGTGCTCTTGCGGCTCGCGGCCGGCGGCTTCCGCGACATGACGCGCATCGCGTCGAGCCATCCGGCGATCTGGCCCGACATCTGCTTGGCCAACCGCGACGCCATCGTCGGTGCACTCGATCACTATGTGGACGAGCTCGCGCGGGTGCGCGCCATCGTCGCCGGCGGCGACCGCGACGCGCTGCTCGCGCTCCTCGCCGACGCGCGCGCGGCGCGGCGCAACCTCCCGACCGGTCTTCCGGTCGAGGAGTCGTTGGTGGAGCTGCGCGTGCCGGTGCTCGACCGCGAGGGCGTCATCGCCGAGGTCACCACCCTCGCGGCCCGCTTCGGCATCAACATCGCCGACCTCGAGATCGCCCACTCGCTGGAGGGACGCGCCGGTGTCCTCGTGTTGATCGTCGCCGAGCGCAACCTCGACGCGTTCGAGTCCGCCTTGTTCGAGCACGGCTACCACGTCGCCCGGACGCCGTTGGCATGAACGGAGCGCTGGACGAACTCGTGCTGGCCGGGCCGCGCCCGTTGCGGGGCCGCCTACGGGTGCCCGGCGACAAGGGCATGTCCCACCGCGCGCTGCTGTTCGCCGCCATGGCCGACGGCCGCTCGCGCGTGACCGGGCTCGCGGGCGGAGAAGACGTCGGTCGCACGTGCGCGGCGCTCGCTCAGCTCGGTGTGTCGCTCACCGACGGCGGCGACGCGGTCACGGTGGAGGGCCACGGCGTCGACGCGTTCGTCGAACCCGCCGCCGTCGTCGACTGCGGCAATTCGGGTACGTCCATCCGGCTGCTCACCGGTCTGCTGGCGGGCCGACCGTTCCTCAGCATCCTGACCGGCGACGAGTCGCTCGTGGAGCGGCCGATGGGCCGGGTGGTGGAACCGCTCCGCATGATGGGCGCGCACCTCGAGGGCCGGGTCGGCGGGACCCGACCGCCGCTCGTCGTGCGCGGCGGCGACCTCACGGGGTGCGCGCACCGCCTCGGTGTCGCATCGGCGCAAGTGAAGACCGCGATCGTGCTCGCCGGGCTCCAGGCCACCGGCACCACCGAGGTCACCGAGCCCGCGCCGAGCCGGGATCACACCGAGCGCATGCTGGGCGCGCTCGGCGCACCGGTGACGCGCGTCGACGAACGCGCGGTGCGTGTCACCGCGGGGTCGCCGTCGCCGTTCGAGTTCGACGTGCCGGGTGATCCGTCGTCGGCCGCGTTCTGGGTGGTGGCGGCCACGATCACGCCCGGTTCTGAATTGGTGGTGGAGGGTGTCGCGTTGAACCCGGCACGGATCGGGTTCGTCGACGTGCTGGTGCGCATGGGCGCACACATCGAGCTCGTCACGACCGCCGAACGGCTGGGTGAACCGGTCGGGGAGCTGCGGGTCACCAGCGCGCCGTTGCGCGGGACCACCGTCGAGGGCGCGGAGATCCCGTGGGTGATCGACGAGATCCCGGTGCTCGCGGTTGCCGCGGCCTGCGCGGAAGGCGTCACCGAGTTCCGCGATGCGGCCGAGCTGCGGGTGAAGGAGAGCGACCGCATCGCGACCGTGAGCGAGTTGCTGAGTGAGCTCGGCATCGGCGTGGAAGCGGGCGACGATCGCCTCGTGGTGCGGGGCGGCCGGCTCCAACCGGGCGGGGTCGACAGCCACGGCGACCACCGGATCGCGATGGCCGCCGCGGTGGCCGCCACCGCGACCGAGGGCGAGACCCGCGTGCGGGGCTGGCGTTCGGTCGCCACCTCGTACCCCGAGTTCACCGCCGATCTCGCTGCACTCACCGGGGAGTCGACGTGAAGGTGGTGGCGATCGACGGTCCCGCGGGCTCGGGCAAGTCGACCGTCGCACGCGGCCTGGCGGCGGCGCTCGGGCTTCCCACGCTCGACACCGGCGCGATGTACCGGGCGGTGGCCCTGGCCGCGTTGGAGGCGGGCGTCGACCTCGCTGACGCCCGGGCCGTCGCCGCGGTGGCGCGCGCCGCTCGCATCGAGCTCGAAGACGGCGTGACGCGCCTTGACGGACGCGACGTCTCCGGGGAGATCCGAGGGCCGCGGGTCACCGGCGCGGTGTCGCAGGTGTCGGGTCATGCGCCGGTGCGCGCGGTGCTCGTCGATCGCCAGCGTTCCTGGGTGCAGGAGCACGCCGGAGGAGTCGTCGAGGGTCGCGACATCGGCACCGTCGTCCTGCCTGACGCGCCGGTGAAGGTGTTCATCACTGCGCGCGACGAGGTGCGGGCCGTCCGACGTCAGCGCGACGAGGCCGCCGCTCAGCGTGCGGTCGAGCTCGACGCGGTGCGCGAGGCGCTCGATCGACGCGACCGCACCGATGGCACGCTCGGGCGCGCCACGCGTCCCGAGGACGCCGCGCCCGATGCGGTCGTGATCGACACCAGCGACGTCACCGCCGACGAGGTGATCGCGGAGCTGCTCGAGCACGCGCACCAGGCCTTCGATGGCGTGGGCGGCGCGTGACCTTCTACCAGTTCGCGCGTGCCGTCGTGCTCAGCGCGTTCAAGGTCGTGTTCCGCGTGCGGGTCGTCGGCAAGGAGCGCGTGCCCACCGAGGGTGCGTACATCGTGGCGCCCTCGCACCGCTCGATCCTCGACGTGCCGTTCGCCGCGTACGTCACACCTCGCACGGTGCGGTTCCTCGCCAAGGACGACCTCTTCCGCTCCTCGCTCGGTCGTCGCCTGTTCGACGCGCTGGGCGCGGTGGAGGTGGAGCGCGGCACCGCCGACCGTGGCGCGATGCGGGCATTGGAGGGCGTGCTCGCCGCGGGCGAGCCGGTGGCGATCTTCCCAGAAGGCACCCGCCACAGCGGGCCCGAGGTCGCCGAGCTGTTCGCGGGAGCCGCGTACCTCAGCGTGAAGTTCGGGGTTCCCATCGTGCCCGTCGGCATCGGCGGCAGCGAGCACATCCTTCCCAAGGGCAAGGTCTTCCCGCGCCTCCACCGCGTCGCGGTGTCCGTGGGTGAGCCGCTGCACCCGCCGGAGCTCGCAGGGCGCGCCCGCCGCGGTGCGGCCAAGCAGCTCACGGAAGCGCTGCAGACCGCGCTGCAGTGCTGCTTCGACGACGCCGAACGGCTGGCTCGCTGACCGCGCAGCTAACCGGCGAGGACGCCGGACGCGTCGACCCGGCGGTCCTCGGTGAACGCACCACCCGACGCGGTGGGCGCAGCGACGGGCGCCGGTCCACCGAAGAGCGCGGGCGCGACGAGGTCGAGCGTCGCCATCAACTCCCGCAGCTCGCGAGGCGGGGGGAAGTACTCGTCCTCCTCGGTGACGTGCACCGGCACCACGCCCTGAGTCGGGGCGAGGCGCGCGATCACCGCCTGGACGAGGTCTTCGGGCGCGCTCGCGCCCGCGGTGACGCCGACGACACGAGCGTCGCCGAGCGCGTCGGTGTCGAGCTCGTCGGGTCCGTCGACGCGCAACACCGTGGCGCAGCCGGCCGCACGCGCCACCTTCGCCAACGCGAGCGTGTTCGACGAGTTCGCGCTGCCGATCACGACGATGGCGTCGGCCTCCGCGGCGATGGCCTGCAGCGCAGCCTGCCGGTTGGTGGTCGCGAAGCACAGGTCGTTGCGGGTCGCGGTCCAGAGCTCGGGGAACTCGGACCGGGCCCGGTCGGCGATTCCCTCCCAGTCGTGCATGGAGAGCGTGGTCTGCGCGAGCAAGGCCACCTTCGTCGGATCGTCGACGGTGGGGAGCACGGTGGCGAGGTCGTCTTCGTGCTCGACGAGGCGGATGGCGTCGGGCGCCACTGCCAGCGTGCCCGCGGCCTCGTCGTGGCCGGGGTGCCCCACGTAGAGGACGGTGAACCCCTTCCCGGCACGGACCTTGGCCTCGTGGTGCACCTTGGTCACGAGCGGGCAGACCGCGTTCACCACGAAGCGGTCGTGGTCGCGGGCGGCGCGCACGACCTCGGGTGCCGACCCGTGGGCGGAGAGCATGAGGGGCGCGCCCTCGGGCACGTCGTCGACGTCGTCGACGAACACCACGCCGAGCTCGCGGAACCTGTCGACCACGAGCCGGTTGTGCACGATCTCGTGGTAGCAGTACACGGGCGGCTCGAACACCAGCACCATCCAGGAGAGGGCTTTGATCGCCATCTCCACGCCGGCGCAGAACCCTCGCGGCTGGGCGAGGAGGACAGTCCTGATCGGGCGGTGAACAGGCACCGCTCCAGGCTAGGCGTGCGGCATCTCGCAGAGCTGGCTCGTAGACTGCACGGATGCCGACCGCCCGCGTGGTGGCGGTCGCGTCCGGCTCGCCGGCAGCCGCCGCCGGGCTCCTCCCCGGTGACGAGCTGCTCACGCTCAACGGCGAGATGGTGCGCGACGTCATCCGGTACCAGATCCAGGCCGACGAGCCGCGCGTCGAGCTCGAGGTGCGCCGCGGCGGCCTCGAGCACCTCGTCACGGTCGAGAAGGCCGCGGGCGCGCCGCTCGGCCTCGACCTCGCCAGCGCGGTGTTCGACCGCGTGCGGACCTGTGACAACCACTGCCCGTTCTGCTTCATCTACCAGCTGCCGCCGGGGATGCGGAAGAGCCTCTCGCTCAAGGACGACGACTACCGGCTGTCGTTCCTGTACGGAAACTTCACCACCCTCACGCGCTTCACCGAGGCCGATCTCGAGCGTGTCGTCACCGAGCAGCTCAGCCCGCTGTACGTGAGCATCCATGCCACCGATCCCGAGTTGCGGGCGCGCCTGCTGCGCAACCGCCGCGGCGCCACCAGCTTGCGCTGGTTGGCGGCGTTGCTCGACGCGGGCATCGAGGTGCACGGTCAGGTGGTGGTGTGCCCGGGTATCAACGACGGCGACGCGCTCGACGACACACTGCTCGGCGTGCTCGATCGCTTCCCCGCGCTGGCCTCGGTCGGCGTCGTGCCCCTCGGGGTGAGCGACCACACCACCGAGCCCGAGATGCGTGCGCACACGCGTGGCGAAGCGGAGCGGGTGCTCGACATCGTGGGCGAGTGGCAGGCGCGCTTCCTCGCCGCGCTCGGTCGCCGTGTGGTGTACGCGTCCGACGAGTACCACCTCATCGCCGGTCGCCCGTTCCCCGACCTCGACGACTACGACGGCCTCCCGCAGCACGAGAACGGCATCGGGATGGCCACGCAGTTCGCGGAAGAGGTGCGGGCCGAGCTCGCGGGGCAGCACGCCGACGTACAGGGCACCCGCACCGGGTTCTTCGCCTGGGTCGACGGTGCACCGGCCGAGGGCTACCGCGCGCCCCGCCTCGAGCCTCACCGCATCGATTCCGTCCCGGTGACGCTCACCGGCGGACGGCGATCGGCGCCGGTCTCGATCCTCACGGGGGAGTACGGCGCCGCGGTGCTGGGTCCGCTGGCCGACGAGCTCGGCGACGCCGCCGGGGCGCCGGTCGAGGTGCGCCCGGTCGCCAACCGGTTCTTCGGCGGCAACATCGCCGTCACCGGTCTCCTGACCGGTCCCGACGTCGCCCGCGCCCTCGATGGTGTCGACGCCGATGCTCGGGTGCTCCTCCCCGACGTCGTGCTCTCCAACGGCCGTTTCCTCGACGGCACCACGCCGGCCGATCTCCCGCGCTCCGTCGAGCTCGTTGCCACCGACGGCGCGTCGCTGGTACGAGCGCTGCGCGGCGCGGCATGACCGCGCCGCTCCCGGTGGTCGCGGTCGTCGGCCGGCCCAACGTCGGAAAGTCGACGCTCGTCAACCGGTTCGTCGGTCGCCGCGATGCGATCGTCGAAGAGAAGCCCGGCGTCACCCGCGACCGCAAGATGCTCGTCGCCGACTGGAACGGTCGCTCCTTCACCGTGGTCGACACCGGCGGCTGGCTCGTTCCGACGTCGGGCGACGGGGCGGCGCCGCTGGCGCGCCAGATCAGCGCGCAGGCCGAGCGGGCCGTCGCCGACGCCGACGTGATCCTGATGGTCGTCGACGTCAACGTCGGGATCACCGAGGACGACGCCCAGGTCGCGCGGATCCTCCAACGCAGCGAACGCCCCGTGCTGCTCGCCGCCAACAAGGTCGACGACGATCGCCGCGAGAACGAGTCGTGGGGATTCTCCCGTCTCGGCCTCGGCGCGCCACACCCGGTGTCGGCCATCCACGGTCGAGGAAGCGGTGATCTGCTCGACGCGGTCGTCGACGCGCTGCCGTCCGAGCCCGACGAGGACGCCACCGACGACACTGACGACGGCATCTTCTCGGTCGCGGTGGTCGGTCGTCCGAACGTGGGCAAGTCCACGCTGTTCAACCGCCTGGTGGGCGACGAGCGCTCGATCGTGCACGACCTGCCGGGCACGACGCGGGACGCGGTCGACACCGTGGTGGAAACCGAGGAGGGCCCGTTGCGCTTCGTCGACACCGCGGGCATGCGTCGCCGCAGCAAGATCGACGAGCCCACCGAGTACTTCAGCCTCGTGCGCGCGCTGCAAGCGGTCGACCGGGCCGACGCCGCGCTGCTCGTGATCGATGCGCACGAGGGCGTGAGCCACCAGGACCAGCGGCTCGCCGAGCGGGTCGACGCCGCCGGCACCGCGATCGTCATCGTGCTCAACAAGTGGGACCTGCTCGACGCCGAAGGCCGAGCCCAGGCCAAGATCGACGTGGCCGACCGGCTCGCGTTCCTGGCGTACGCACCGGTGCTCACCGTGTCGGCACTCACGGGCAAGATGGTTCACCGGCTGCTTCCCGCGCTGCGCCAGGCCGAGGAGGCGTACCACCGTCGGGTGCCGACCGCGGCGCTCAACCGGGTCCTCCGGGAGGCGCAGTCGGCGCACCCGCCGCCCGCCGCCCGCAAGCACCGGCCCCGCATCCTCTACGCCACCCAGGGCGCGTCCGACCCGCCCACCTTCACGCTCTTCGCCACCCATGAGCTGCCGCGGACGTATCTCCGCTACGTCGAACGCAAGATCCGGGAGGCGTTCGACCTCGGCCCCACGCCGATCAAGCTCCGGGTCCGCCGGCGCAACGGCTGACGCTCCGCGACCGATTTTCCCGTTTTCTGGGTCAAGGATCGGCCTGTCGCGGCCGACACCTTCGTCAGCGGCTGGGCCAGCCGAGGACGACAGCCTGAGGAGCCGGAGATCGATGCTTGGCCGATTCCAGGATGAATCGCGTGAGCGAGGCGCCGCGCTCGTGGAGACGGCGATCCTCCTCCCCGTCATCCTGATCATCACCTTCGGGCTGATCGAGTTCTCCTCCGCGTACCAATCCTCGTCCACCGCGACCGCTGCTGCGAGAACCGCGGCCCGCACCGCGTCCGCGGAAGCGCTGTTGCCGACGTACGCGACCGACGCGGCCGCGGCTGCCGCGACCGCGCTCCAGCAGGTGCCGGCCGACGAGCCGGTGGAGATGTGGATCTACCGCGCCAACACCACCGGCTACCCCGAGTCGGGCGGGTTCTCGTCGTGCACGACCCACTGCATCAAGTACACGTGGGTGCCGTCGACGCGCAGTTTCGACACCGCGAACCCGTCCGGCGGCGGTTGGCCGTACACGACGCAGAACGCCTGCAACTCGTCGAACTGGGACTCGGTCGGTGTCTACGTGAAACTGGACCACAAGTTCCTGACGAAGCTGTTCGGTGCGAACATCACCCTGGCCGACCACGCGGTGTTCCGGTTGGAGCCCGCACCGACCCAGCTCTGCCCGTAGCATGCTCGGCCGTTTCGTCGAACGCGCGCGGCGGGGAGGACGTCGCGAACAGGGCTTCTTCATGGTCTGGTTCGCGCTGACGTTCGTGGCACTCACCGCCTTCGCCGGTCTTGCCATCGAGTACAACCGCTGGCAGCAGATCGCAACCCGCGCGCAGAAGGCGGCAGACGCCGCTGCGTTGGGGGGCGCGGTGTTCATGCCCGAGAACGCCGGGAACAAGGCGTACAACACCGCTCAGACGATTGCGAGTGAGAACGGGTTCACCAACGGGTCGAACGGGGTGACGGTCACGACCGCGCCCGGCAAGCTGCCCAACCAGCTCAAGGTCACGGTTGCGATCAACACCAAGAATCCTTGGGGCGCCATCGTCAACTACAACAACACGACAATCGTCCGCAGCGCGGTCGCCGAGTACCAGCTCCCCCAGAACCTCGGGAGCCCACAGAATTCGTACGGCAACGATCCCGAGTCGGCCGCTGCCCAGCCCCAGTTGTGGGGCAACGTGTTCGGCCCGTCGTCCAACAAGGACAAGGGTGACGCGATCCAGGGGGCCGGGCCCCCACCCGCGGCCGCGTCGCTTTGCAACGCCGACAACTGCCCCAGTTCGGTGAACAAGGACTACGACACCGCGGGCTACTTCTATGGCATCGACGTGCCCGCGGGCACCAGCGGTGCCCTGAACGTGCAGGTCTACGATCCCGCGTTCGTGCACGTGGGTGACAACTGCGGCTCGAGTGACGCGAACGCGAACACCGCGCTCACGAACGCCGCGACGCTCCCGGCCGCGCAGATCCCGGGCTACTCGGGCTCGATCACCCCCGCGACGCGGTACGCGCCGTCGGGAGCCAGCGCGTTCTGCAACGGTGACAATTACTACGGCGACGGCTCCAACACCGCGAACCCATGGACGACATGGACGCTGCGTGCGCCCGACATCTCGACGTGGGATCCCAGCAACAACCCGATCGTGTGCCAGGCAGAGTTCCCCGGTGTCTACCCCGAGACCAGCAACGACCAGCCCAACGGCGCGGTGAACACCAACGAGCTCAAGACGCTGCTCCAGCAGTCCGCGAGCTATCCGGGGACAAACCCTGCTCGTTCGTTTGCTTCGTTCTTCCGGCAGTGGGTGAACATCTGCTCGGTTGCGAGTCCCGAGCAGGGGACGTACTTCCTCCAGGTGCAGACCGGGACGAAGATCGACGGCTCCGCCGCGCCCAACGGTGGTGGCTCCAACCGGTTCGCGATCCGTGCCGGTCTCGGCAGCAACTACGCCGCGACCAACGGGCTCCACGTCTACGGAAACCAGAAGATGGGTGCCTACGCCAATGCGACCGGCGCGAACACCCAGTTCTATCTGACGAGGGTCCTGCCCGGAGAGGCGGGCAAGACCCTGGTGCTCAACTTCTTCGACACGGGCGACGCTTCACAGGCGGGCACGCTCGCAGTGCTGCCACCGGCTGACTCCAACGTGACGGGTGGAGTCTTCAGCAACTGCCTCTTCACCCAGCCACCCGGGAACTCGACGGGACCGCCGTGGGGCACGTTCAGCAGCACCGCGAGCGGCTGCAAGATCACAGGCGTCTCCAACAGCGGAAGTCCGAACTACAACGGACAATGGGTCACGTGGGAGATCCCGATCCCGTCCACCTACACCTGTGACACCTCCAGCGCGCTCGGGTGCTGGACGAAGTTGCAGTTCGTGTACCCAAATGGAACCACCGTGAACGACACGACCACCTGGTCGGCCTACATCCTCGGCGAGCCCGTCCGTCTGATCCAGTAGCGCCGCGCCGTGCTCAACTAGGGACGTGCCGTGGTGCGACGCCTGCGACAGGTTCCTCTCTCCCTCGACGGTGAAGGTCGACGGCACGTGCCCGTCGTGCGGACGGGTCGTCGACCCCGGCCGTGCGCACCTGGTGAAGACCGAGCCCGAGGACGACGATGATCTCCCTCCGATCCCGTGGCACCTCTGGCTGCTCGCCGCCGCGCTCGCGGTCTACCTCGGGTACCGGGCGATGCAAGGCATCGAGTGGCTCCTCGGCGCGGTGCACTGACGCGCGCCAAATCCGCACGTCTTTCGCCGTATGCGGTGAAGATCGCGCTGCTTCGGGCCGGGAGCACGCGAACGCGCCCGTCTACAATGCCGACCGCGGCTCAGGCCGCGTACGGGCTGTGGCGCAGCTTGGTTAGCGCGTTGGTCTGGGGGACCAAAGGTCCCGGGTTCAAATCCCGGCAGCCCGACTACAAACCCGCTGGTGCTGGTCAGAGCACAGATCGAGGTTCTGGCCGCCAGTCTCCGTGTTGCCGTGCTAAGAACGCGCTAAGAATCCTCGACGGCGAGGCGGTCGGCGAGTCGTTGACGTCGGTGGCGGAAGCCGGAGCCGAGGCGGTCCAGCCGGTCGCGCCACTGCGTCACCCAGTGGGCCATGTCCGCGCGCTGTTCGGTGAGGGCAGCGATCTCGTCACGCTGATCTGCAGGCATCGCCCGTCGGATGGGAGCGAGTTGCGCGTGTTCGTGGAGGAGGGTACGGACCTCGCTCCGCAGGGCTAGTACGTCGAGGTGATCGATCGCGAGGCGGTCGTGTCGGTCTCGGCCGAGCGCCACCGTGAGCTGCTCACGCGGTTCGAGGGCGTGCCGATCGACGTGGTGCGCTTCGGGATCGGGAAGCGCGCCGTGCAGGTAGATGCGGTTCTCGGCCCTCCCGCGGGAGAGGGCCGTGTACCCCGCGTTGTGGTCGACGGTGTCGCTGGTGAGGACGAAGCAGCGGTCGACGGTGAGTCCCTGGCTCTTGTGGATGGTCATGGCGTACCCGTAGGTGAGGTGCCCGGCATCGAGGTAGCGGCTGGAGAGCTCGTGGAGCGTGCCGGTGTCAGTCCGGAGCGTGACGACCCGCTGCTCGATGTCGACCGCGGTGACGCTGGCGAGGGTGCCGTTGTGGACGCCGAGTCGTCGATCGTTGCGCAGGCACCGCACGCGATCCCCGGCCTGGAACGTGCGCCCTGCGACGTCGAGGCTCGGCCCGCAAAGCTCGCGGCGTCGACGGGCGCGGTGGTTGAGGTCGTCGACGTCGTGACGCCGTTCGGCGAGCATGACCACGGTCTCGCCGGCGAGAGTTGCGGCGTGCCAGTCGGCGGCCATGCGGTTGCGGAGGTCGATCGCGGTGTCGGCCGTGACGATGCGGTCATGCTTGTCGTAGCTCGCCAGCGCGGTGTCGACGTCGCCGTGGCGCAATTGGGTGAGCGCGGCGCGTTCCCATGCGTCGAGTTGTCGTCGGTGCGCCTGGAGCGTGATCCCAGGGAGGCGCTGGGCGAGTCCGTCGAGAAGCGAGCGGGAGGTGGACCGGGACCGGGAGGTCTGGTGGATTCAGCCGCAAGGGCTCAGCGAAACGCAAGGGCTCAGCGAAACAGGGATCCGCAGGCTGACCCGTGCTTCCATGACGTCCTCAGCCCCGGCGAGGATCACCCGTGTAACAACACTTCGGGGACGCCCTCATGCTGGTGCGTTCCGATGTGTGCGCGCGGTCGTGATCGCTACGCGACGACGTTCACTGCCAGGTCTGCGAGGCAAGTTCCTCGACCACGGTCTGCACGATCTTCTGAAGGTCCTCCTCACGCAAGACTGCGTCGAGGCCGTGCAGCCCGGCGCGCTCGACGAGCCGCTTCTCGTTCAGCGACCATTCCCCGCGACCGGTGAGGCGTCCGTGAGCGGCACAGAGGATCGCCTGAGTGACGTTGGCCAGACACGCCGTTCGATCACCTCGGACCGCGTACACCTCGGCGAAATGGAGCGCCCCACCACCGATGCGGAACCAGAATCGCGAAGCTGTCGAGCGGAGCGCGTCGGGAAAGCTTGGACGCGGTAGCTCTCCTGCCAGTACTTCACAGAGCGCCAGTTCCCCTGCCCTCAGGGGGAGGTCGTGCTCGTGGTGGAGGTGGTCGACGTGCTCGTCGTAGTCGAGCTCGACGAGTCGTCGGAGCTGCCGGAGCCGGAGCCCAGGTACGGCGCCGGGCGGCTGTTGGTCGCGAACTTCTCGCCCTTCGGAGTGGCGAGGCTCAGGACGAGCAATTTGGGCGAGCTCACCGGTCCGTACCAGTACAGGTACGACCGGGTGCCGGCGGCGACGTTCGCGGTCGCGGTCGCGAACGGCGTGCCCGAGCAGTCGGTCCGCCCGGAGTCCGTCTTCCAGAGACCGAGCTCGAGCGAGCCGGCGTCCTTCGCGACGTACTCGAGGCCCAGACCACCGCTCACTCCGGCGGCGAGCGTCTCGGGATTGGAGTCCGAGTCCTCGTTCCCGGCCGTGAGGAACTCCGGCAGGCAGCCCTTGCCCGCCACACCCATCTGCCACGTGGAGTCCTCGTCGGCGCCGGTGACGCCGCTGGTGTGCACGAGCAGCACCGCGGCGTCCTTGATCGGGCGACCGGTGCCGTCGGAGTAGGTGAAGTCCTGCAGCTCGCTGTAGCCCACGAGGGTGAGCGGAGACGTGTACCCGAGGCCTTTGGTGGTGGTCGTGGAGGCGGAGTCGCTGGTCACCGCGCTGCCGTTCGTGTGGATCTCGTAGGTGTCCCTGCCGCCGTTGTGGTTGGCGGTGGCGTCGACACCTCCAGTGGCGAGGACATCCGGCTTCCCCGCCGCGGTCACCAGCACCTGGGCGAGGATCGGCACCGTGAGGTACTTGGTCGCGGCACCGAAGCCGAGCTTCGAGACGAACTTCTTGGGTGCCGGCTTGTACGCGGTGACCTTGCCGCCGTTCTGCGGTTGCGCGGTCACGCTGGTGACGAGATAGAGGTCGACGGGCGTGCCGTCCGGGTCGGCAGACGTCACGGCCATGTTGACGAACCGGGCGGCCGCCGTGGTCGCGGTCTTCGCCGCCACCGGACTCGCGCCGGCCGCCCACGCCGCCACGAGCGCCAGTGCGCTCGTCACCGCCACCGCAACGACGGATCTCGCGCGGCGGACGGATGTGACCGCTGTGCGTCGTTCGTCCACTTCCTGCCTCCAGTGATCGTGGCGCGCCCGAGCGGCGAGGCGCCAGGGCGATGGTGCGCTCATCCGCTGCCGCGCGCATGAGCAGCCCGACTACTCAGGTGGGGCTGACCGGCTACTCATGACGGAATAGGGTCAGCGCGTGCTCGTCGATTGGCCCGTGGTCGGGCGGGAGCGGGAGCTCGCCGACATCACCGACGGCGCCGAGCGCGGCGTCGGTGCCCTGGTCCTCGGAGCAGCGGGCAGCGGCAAGTCGGCCGTGCTACGTGAGGCACGTCGTCGGCTCGCGAGCGCGGGTCGAGGTGTGGTGGAGGTCGCGTTCGTCGACGACATCGACCGGCTCAGCGACGACGAGGCCGAGCAATTCTGGAACGGCGCGCTCGGCGCGCACGGCCACCGTCGTCGCTACCGCGCGCTCGGGCCACCGGCTGCCCGAAGCCATCGATCGCCTCTGGACCAGTGGCCGGTGCCGGCGCATCGACCTCACGCCGCTCGCCGCCGACGACGTCCGCGTCCTGCTGGAGCAGCTCCTCGAGGGACCCGTCGAAGATCACCTGCCCCGGGTGGTGACGCGCCAGACGGCGGGCAACGCGCTCCTGACGCGCGAGCTGATCCACAGCGGGCTCGACTCGGGCGTGATCGTCGAGCGGGCCGGAGTCTGGTGCCTCGACGGCGACCTGCCGCTCGGCATCAGCATCGCCGAGCGCGTGCGCGACGAGCTCAGGCACCTCGAGGGTGACCGCGAGGCGGCCGAGCTGCTCGCGATCGGAGAACCGCTGTCACTGCCCGTCGCCGAGCGCGCCGTCGGCGCCGACCGGCTCGAGGCGCTGGAGACCCGCGGTCTGCTCGTCGCCGAAATGATCTCGGACAGCACCTGGGTGCGCTTCGCCCATCCACTCGTCGCCGACGTACTGCGTGACGACCTCCCGATGCTCCGGCGACGGCGGCTGCTCCGCGAGATGGTCGCCGCGATCGAGGGCACCGCGTCGGCGACCACGACCGAGCGCTTCCGCGCGCTCGACGGGCGCCTCGAGCTCGGAGAACCCATCGACCGCGACGCGCTCCTCAGCGCGGCGCGCGCCGCCCGCGGCATGGCGAGTGCGTCGGCCGAACGCCTGGCACGCGCGCTGGTGGCGCAGGACGACAGCCCTCGCGCCCATGTGGTCCTCGCCGAGACGCTCATCCTGCTCGGCCGCACCGCCGAAGCCTGGGCCACCCTCGACGAGATCGACTCGCCCGATCTCGATGCCGCCGACCGCGAGGCGCTGCTCCACACCCGCGCGCTCGCCCGGATCCGCCTCGGCGACACGCAGGTCGCCGCCGACATGCTCGTGGAGCCGGGGGCGACGATCCCGTTCGAGCTCCAGGCCGCGCAGGCGCACGCGTTGAGCCTCGCCGGTCACCTGAACGAGGCACGGTTGATCGCGCTCCCACTCGTCGACGACCCGCGCGCCGATGCGGCACCGCGCGCGCTCGCCGCATGCTGCATCACCGCCGATGGCGCGATGGCAGGGCACTTCGACGAGGCCGAGCGCGTCTTCGTCGAGTCGCAGCGCGCCGTCGCGCGCGCCCATCCGACCCTGCCCTATGCACCATCGGTCGTCCGGATCGCCACCACGATCTCGCGCGCGCTGGCCGGTCGCCTCGACGCCGCCGAGGAGCTCGCGGGCACGATGTACGAGCAGGCGTTGCGGGACGACGACGACTGGGCGGTCACACGCGGTGCGTCGGGGTTGGGCATCACCGCGCTCGTGCGCGGCCAGCCGCGGACGGCCACGCGCTACTTCCGCATCTCGGTGGCTTCGCTCAACGCGTTCGACGAGCTGTACCGCTGCTACACGCTGTCGTGGCTCGCACGCGGCGCCGCGCTGGCGGGACTGGTCGACGAGGCACGGGCGGCGCTCGCCGATCCCGGTGGCGCACCCGACCTCGCCATCTTCCGCCCCGACTGGCAGCTGGCGGAGGCGGCGGTGCTGGCGGCGAGTGGCGAGCTCGCCGCGGCCGGGGCACGCGCGCTCGACGCCGCCCGGCTGGCGGCGTCGTTCGGGGAGTGGGCGGTGGTGCTCTGGGCCGCTTGTGATGCGGTCCGCTACCGCAACGACCGGTCAGGCGCGCTGCTCGCGGTCGCCGCCGCGGCGCGGGTCGACGGCGAGCTGGCCCCCGTCCTCGCCCGCGACGCCGACGCCCGAGTCGACGACGACGGGCCCGGGCTGCTCACCGCGAGCGAGCACTTCGAGCAGCTCGGTGCGTTGCTCCTGGGCGCCGACAGCGCCTACGCGTCGGCAGCTGCGTACGCGCGCCACGACGAAGCCGCGCGAGCGGCTCGCGCCCTCGTGCGGGGCACCCAACTGCACGCGCGTTGCGAGGAAGCATCGCTCCCGTGGCAACCACGGCACCACGCCACCGCGGCGCTGACACGGCGCGAGCACCAGGTGGCGCTGCTCGCGGCGGGGGGGCGACCGGACGCGCGCATCGCCGACGAGCTGCAGATCTCGGTGCGCACGGTCCAGAACCACCTGGCGTCGGTGTACGGCAAGCTCGGCATCAGCAGCCGTCGACAGCTCCCCGACGCGCTCGTCTCAGGATGACGCGCTCGGCGTCGCGCGTGGTTCAGGGTGCGCAGCGGCACGTGCCGCCCCTCGCTGACGGTCACGTACCCGCGGCCGTCACGGGTGCAGCCGAACGCCTCGCCCTGTGGCCCAGAGGCGGGTGAGCCGTCGCCGAACGGCGGCGCCGCGCCGGCGCACGACGGCTGCGAGAAGGCCTTCTCGAGCGGTGCGAAAGTGTCGCGCGGGTACAGGAACACACCGAATGTCGTCGGGGGCGTGTCCAGCTAAGGACGCGCTAGGAATCCTGGGAGAACTGGCCGGACTGTGCGGAGAGGGTGGACGACAGCCCGCGCGAAACCGCAGGTCAGGGGTATTGTGGCGAACCGGGTTGCACGATGCGAACGGCCGGCTCACCGCTGGGGGACCAAAGGTCCCGGGTTCAAATCCCGGCAGCCCGACTACAAGTCTCGACCACCGAGCGCGAGGAGCTGGTGGAGCTGCGTCGGGAGAACGCCCGGTTGCGGATGGAACGAGATCTGCTCAAACGAGCGACGGCCTTCTGGGTGAAGGAGTCGGGACAGTGACCAGTCATGGTGGGTCGCTGCCCGGAAGGCCGAGGGGTTCCCGATCACGATGGCATGCACAGTCGCGGATGCGTCTCGTCAGGCCTTCTACGACTGGCGGCCCGCGCCGAGTCGGACTCGACGCATGGCGGAGCCGGGCATGACCAGCGAACCGGACCTGGCGTGGTGTGGGGACTCCACCTACGTCCCGATCGGTGAGGTGGCTTCATCTGCGCCCGGATCGTGAACTCCTCCACTGCGCGATCGTCCAACCGCGGGGGGAGCGGTCGCGGTCGCGAGACGTCGGCCACGTCGACATCACCGGGATCGGGACACCCACCAAGCTGGTGCCAACACGCATGTTGCGGCGCCATTATGCCGCTACACTTGGGACCATGCCCAGCATCCAGGTGAAAGGCGTCCCCGACGACGTCCACGCCACGCTGAGGGCCCGGGCGGCCAAGGCCGGGATGTCTCTCCAGGAGTATCTGCTCGCTCGACTCGAACAGGATGCGAGCACGCCGACACTGGACGAGGTGCTCGACCGCGCCGGCGGCCGGGCGGGCGGGCGCGCCCCCCTCGAGTCCGCGGTGAAGGCCGTACGCGCCGACCGCGACGCCCGGTGATCGTCGTCGACGCCAGCATCATCGTCACGGGGCTCGCCGATGATGGCCCTGACGGGGACCGGGTTCGGGCGCGGGTCAGAGACGAACAGCTCGTCGCCCCTCACGTCATCGACCTCGAGGTGGCCTCTGCATGGAGGAGGCTCGAATCAGCCGGAGACCTCGATGACAGGCGAGCGAGGCTTGCTCTGGCAGACCTTGCGTCACTCCGACTCGAACGGGTGCCTCATGGTCTGCTGTTGGATCGTTGTTGGGAGCTGCGCGACGACCTCACCGTGTACGACGCCGCGTACGTGGCCCTCGCGGAGCTGTTCGAGACCGTTCTCCTCACCGCGGACGCGCGACTCGCTCGAGCCCCCGGGATCCACTGCAGCCTCGAAGTGATCTGAAACCCCCGCGCGAGACCGCTGCGGCCGGTCGCGGATCGGGATCAGAGCGTGAGGTGGAAGCGGAACCGCACGTCCCTGCACGAGCTTCCGGCCCGGCCCCGCCCTGGGGGACAAAGTCCCGGGTTCAAGTCCCGACAGCCCGACTCACAAGCCACCGGATCGATCGATCCGCGGTAGCTTCACCGGCTGATGGCGATCGCGGAGCTCCACCTCGTCGACGGTTCCACCGTCATCGACAACCGGCGTGATGTCGGTCAGCGCCAGCTCGAGCAGGCAATGAACCACTGGTTGGAGTCCGGCACCAGCCCGCTGCTCATCGAGGCGGACGATTCGTCGCTCACGTTGGTGCCGCGCTCGAGCGTGATCTGGATCCGGGTCAGCGACCAGCCTCCGGGCTGATCACGCCGGCTCCCACAACTGCACCGCGTTCCCCTCGGGATCGTGCAGCTGCGCGAAACGTCCGCTCGGGTGCGGCTCGTGGTCGACCTCGACCGCGATGCCCACGTAGCGCAGCTGCGCGACCATCGCGTCGAGGTCGCGCACCCGCAAGTTGACGCCCCACTGGTGCTCGCCGAGGTGCGGGCTCTCCCAGTCCTTCGGACCGAACGGCGCAAACACGGTGGGGCCGGCCTCCTGGTACCACTCCTCGTCGGCCGCCTCGTCGTCCTCGAGCGAGGACGGCGGGAGCCCGACCCCGAGGTGCTCGGCGTACCAGCGCGACAGCGCGTCGGGATCGTCGGCCTTGAAGAAGAACCCGCCGATGCCGGTGACGCGCTCCACGGCAGGAGTCTGCCGCATGTGGTCGGGCGTGCGCGCTGGGGATGGTTGACTGCCTCGGATGGAAGTGCGCGACGGCACGATCTGGGACGGAGCCACGGAGGTCGCGGCCTTCGAGCCGTCCGCCTCGGGCGTGCCCGACGCGATCTCGTTGCGCATGCTCACCGGTGCAACCCTGGGTCGTGATGCGGCGCGCGCCATGGTCGATGCCGTGACCCGCGCCGACGTCCCGGTGCTCGACGTCGCCGATGCCCTCCTGCGGGGAGAAGCCCGCGCCACCGGCTGGACGGGCACCCTGCGCGGTCCACTCGTGGCGCCGACGGGTCCGGCCGGCGGTCTCGACCCCGTGGCGACGGTCGAGACCCTGCTGCCCGGCGTCGAGGTCGTGCGGGGGCGGCGGACGCGTCAGCCGCTGTCGTTCGGGGCGAAGACGACCGATGGTCTGCGCATCAAGGTCAAGGTCCCCGATCGGCCCGACGTGATGCCCGAGATGCTCGCGGCTGCGCTCGACACCGCGCTCGCGGTGCGCCGCCGGTTCGGACGCATGGCGTCGGGGGTGCACGGGATCACCATCGACGATGGTGCCGGCGGCTTCGACGACCACCGCACCGCGGGGTCGGCGTCGAGCGGAACTGGCACATTCTTCCTCGACACGATGTTGGCGTGCGCCGACGCCATGGATGCGCAGCGCCGGCGCATGGCGGGAGGTCGCGGTGTGTCCGCGAGCGTGCCCCGTCCGTGGTTCCAGATTGACGGCGTGGTCGCGCACGAGTACTGGCACAACCTCGACACCACCGTCGTCGCGTCGCCCAAGGTGTACCTCGAGATCAACCGCGCCCTCGGCGCCGAGTTGGGCGTCGAGACGTACGAGCACGCGCTGCGGGGACGGGACCAGACCGCGCCGCCCGCGTGGCAGCTCGCCTTCGCCCGCGTCGTCACCGAGGTGTCGCCGTACGCCACCACCAATTGGCGCGAGTCCACCGCCGAGCTGTTCAAGCTGTGGTGGTGCCGCCCACTCGACACGCCACCGGCGCCGCTCGTCGCCTGCTTCGGCGCGCAACTCGACCGCTACTACCCGCCGCCGGGCTAGTGGCGAGTGGTCACCGGCCCGTCCACTCCGGCGGGCGTCCTTCGGCCGCGGCGCGCGCACCTTCGGCCGCGTCCCCGGTCGTGGCCACGACCCTGCGCATGGTCTCGCCGAAGCGGATCGCCTCCACGCTCGACAGGTGCTGGGAGCGCATCGCGACCTCTTTGGCGGCGCGCCCCGCCAGCGGCGCGGCCTTCACGATGCGCGCTGCGAGTGCCCGCGCCTCGTCCATGAGCGAGTCGTGCGGTACCACCCATCCCGCGAGCCCGATCTCCCTGGCGCGCGCGGCATCGATGCGCTCACCGGTGAGCAGCAACTCCATCGCGTACTGCCAGTTGACGCGTTGGGGGAGCCGGATGGCACCGACGATGGCGGGCGTGCCCAGCATCCCCTCCGGGTAGCCGAACTCGGCGCGCTCGCTCGCGATCACGAAGTCGCACCAGGTGACGAGCGTGAGCCCGTAGCCGAGGCAGTAGCCGTTCACCGCCGCGATCACGGGCTTGAAGATCTCCCACCCGCTCTCGAACGAGTTGATGGTCGGCTTCTCCCAGAACGTCCCCGCGAACTCGCCGATCGATCCCGCGCCGTCACGCAGGTCGCCGCCGGCCGAGAACGCGCGGCCCGCGCCGGTGACGATCGCGACCCACGCGTCCTCGTTGTCCCGGAACCGGCTGAACGCGTCGTTCAGGCCGCGCCGCATGGCGCCGTTCACCGCGTTGAGCGCCTCGGGCCGGTTGTACGTGATGGTCGCGACATGACCCTCGACCTCGTAGAGAACAGCGTCGCTCATCAGTCGCCTTTCACGCGGGGAACAACAAACCGAGCACGAAAGCAGCCGAGCCGATCGCGGCGACTCCCAGTGCCAGTGGCAGCAGGTCGGACGCACGCGCCGGCTGTTCCGCGCGACCAGGTGCGAGCCGACGGCGCGCGTGCCACCCGGCGAGGATGTAGCTCCCCATGCCGAGCGCCAGGATCACCGCGCCGACCGCCACGTCGGAGCGCTCGAGGCCGCTGAGGGTGAGGCCGCGCATGACGACGAGCCCGCATGCGATGAGAGCGAGTCCGCTGCGACTCCACGCGAGGTCGGTGCGCTCGTCGGCCGAGTCCGCCTGGTTCACGAGCCCGAGCCTTCGACGATCACCAGCACGAACCCGAACAACGCCACCACCGACACGACGATCGCCACGATGAGCGGCAGCAGCGAGCGCGGCAGCGCCTGCCCGGAGCGGATGGCGTCCTGGTTGCGGCGCCACTCCCAGTAGCTGACCGCCGCGATGACGCTGCCGAGGGCGATGAGGGGCAGGCCGATGAGACGGCGTCCACCGGGGAAGTCGAACGACGGCAGCAGCTGGGTGATGGCGAGCCCGGCGGTGATGAGGCCGAGTGCCGTTCGCTCCCACGCCAGGAAGGTCCGCTCGTTGGCGAACGAGACCTGCACGTCGGGCTCGGGCACACCGGCGGGACCGTCGTTGCTCGGTGCCGCGTCCATCGGCCCACATCATGGCTCGCCCGCCGCAGACCGTGACGGTTAGCGTCCCGCCCGTGACCAGGTCGGCGACGGTGACGATCGAGGGAAGTGGCGCGGCCCGCGGGGCCGGCATCGCCGCCCACGGTGCGCCCGGGCTCGACGAGCCATCCCGTCGGTCGACCTCGCCATCCGGACCGACTGACCATCCGCAACCCAGAGAGGATCACCATGGCCGACGACTGGCAGTCGAAGAAGGTCGACGACGTGCAGGCGGGCGACGTCGTGCGTTACGCGGGGCAGGAGTTCATGGTGGCGCGCGTCGACGCCCCGTTCCTCGGTCGCGACGAGATGGTGTGCCTCATCGAGGACACGCCCGCCCGCTGGCACGCGTACCCCGCCGTGCTCGGCGGTGACGTCGAGGTGCGCGTCGGCTGACGCTCGCATGACCGACGGACCCCTCTCACACCTTCGCGTGCTCGACCTGTCGCGCGCGCAACCGGGAGCGTACTGCACCGCGGTGCTCGCCGACCTCGGTGCCGACGTGCTGCGGGTCGAGCCGCGCGGCACCGGCGACACGACCCGCATGATCCCCGGCGCGATGGAGGCCTACCACCGGGGCAAGCGGGGCATGACGCTCGATCTCAAGCACGACGACGCGCCCGAGGTGCTGCGACGGCTCATCGCGGGCGTCGACGTCGTGGTGGAGTCGGGGCTTCCTGCCGGGCTCACCGTGCAGGGCATCGACCACGCCGCGCTCGCCGTCGCCCAGCCCGGTCTGGTGTGGTGCAGCATCTCCGGCTTCGGCGAGGGGAGCCCCTACGCCAAGCGGCCGGCGCACGACATCACGTTCCTCGGCTACTCGGGCCTCATGGCGTTGATGGCGGGCGACACGGTGCCGCCCACGCCCGACTTCGTGCTCGCAGTGCCGTTCGGTTCGCTCATCGCGGTGGTGGGGATCCTCGCCGCGCTGACCGAGCGCGACCACACCGGGAAGGGCGCGTTCGTCGACACCGCGATCGTCGACAGCGCCACCTGGGTGCTCGGGGAAGCGGTCGCACGCGTCGCGGCCGGCCAGCCGGCGGGTTGGGGTGAGGCCGCGTCGCGGCGCGCCTACCGGGCCGCCGACGGGAAGTTGGTGACGCTCGCCGCCGCCGAGCCTCGCACGTGGGCCGCGTTCTGCGTCGCCGTCAACCGCCCCGACCTCGCCGACGCGCTGATGAACCCGCCCGACGGGCAGGCCGGGCTGGCCACCGAACTGGCCGCGCTGTTCGCGACGAAGACCGCGGCGACGTGGGAGGCGCAGCTCGCCGAGACGGGCGCGGCCGTCGGCCCCGTGCGCACCATCGAAGAGCTGCTCGACGATCCGCACCTCGCGGCGCGCGGCGCGCTGGTGGAGCTCGACGACGACACCTCGACGCGCGTGCTGCGCACACCGGTGCGCCTCCGTGACGCGGCGGGGGAGGAGCGGCCCGTGCACCTGACCGCGCCGCCCGCGCTCGGCGAGCACACCGACGAGGCCCTCATCGCCGCCGGCTTCACCGCCGACGAGATCGCGACCCTCCACGACCGCGACGCGGTCTGACGGTCTGACAACAGGAGCATTCCCCATGACGTACGAGATCGATCTCTCCGGCCATCGCGCGCTCGTGACCGGGGGCGGTCAGGGTGTCGGTGAGGAGATCGCGCTCACGCTCGCGCGAGCGGGCGCCCATGTGCTGGTGAACGACCTGGTCTTCGAGCGCGCCGAACGCGTCATGGGTGCGATCGAGGACGCAGGTGGTCATGCGACTCCGGCGGTGTTCGACGTCACCGACTACGACGCGGTTCACGAGGCCGTGAACGCCGATCTGGTCGACATCCTCGTGAACAACGCGGGGAACGCGGGCCGGGCCACCACCATGGGTCGGGAGGACCTGCGCACCCTGGTCGACACCGAACCCGACGACTGGGAAGGGTTCATCCGGGTCAACATGTACGGCGTGATGTACGCGGTGCGGGCGGCGCTGCCGGGCATGATCGAAGCTGGTTGGGGTCGCGTCATCACCGTGATCTCGGACGCGGCGCGCGTCGGCGAGACGCACATGCCGGCGTACGCGGCGGCCAAGGCCGCGGCGGCGGGCTTCTCGCGGGCGGTGGCGCGCGAGGTCGGCCGTCACGCCATCACGGTCAACTGCGTGTCCCTCGGCACCATGAACACCCAGGGCATCCCGCCCGAGGAAGACGAGATCGCGGCGCAGATGGTGAAGCGCTACGCCATCCGTCGCCGTGGGCTGCCGCGCGACATCGCGGCGATGGTCACGTTCCTCGCCAGCCCGCAGGCCGAGTGGATCACGGGGCAGACCTACCCGGTGAACGGCGGCTACTCCTTCTCGCTCTGACCGCTGCGGACAAGGGCGCTCCGGACCCGCCGGTACGATCGGAGTGATGGAGACCGTCGACGACGTCCGGGCCGCGCTGGCCCAGCACGACTACCTGGCCGACGAGGGCCTGGCGACCGCGATCTTCCTCGCCGTGCGCCTGCAGCGTCCGCTCCTGCTCGAAGGCGAGGCCGGCGTCGGCAAGACCGAGGTGGCGAAGGTGCTGGCCCGCTGGACGGGCGGCGAGCTCGTGCGCCTCCAGTGCTACGAGGGCATCGACGCGTCGCAGGCGGTCTACGAGTGGGACTACGCCCGGCAGCTCCTCCACCTGCGCGCGGTCGAAGCCGGCGGTGGCGAGGTGGTCGAAGACGAGCTCTACTCCGAGCGGTTCCTCGTGAAGCGTCCGCTCATGCGCGCCATCGCCTACGAAGCCGATTCGCTGGGAACGGTCGCGCCTCCGGTGCTGCTGGTCGACGAAGTCGACCGCGCCGACGACGAGTTCGAGGCGTTCCTCCTCGAGATCCTCTCCGACTACACGGTCACCGTGCCCGAGCTCGGCACCTTCCATGCCGAGGTGCCGCCGCTGGTCGTCGTCACGTCGAACCGCACGCGTGACGTGCACGACGCGCTCAAACGTCGCTGCCTCTACCACTGGATCGCGCACCCCGACTTCGAACGTGAGCTCGCCATCCTCCGGGTGCGCGCGCCCGACGTACCCGAGCAGCTGGCGCGCGAGGTCGCGGCGGCGGTGGAGACGATGCGCGCGCTCGAGCTGTACAAGCCTCCCGGCGTCGCTGAGACCATCGACTGGGCCAACGCGCTCGCCGCGCTCGGGCGTACGACGATCGACGAGCACGCGGTCGAGGTCACGTTGGGAACGATCCTCAAGTACCGCGAAGACCAGGAGCGTACGAAGGCCGCGGGCATCGAGCAGCTCGTGCGCAGCTCGTCCGAACGGGCCGCGGAGCGCAGTGCCTGACCGCGAGACGATCGACGTCGACCGCCTTGCGGTCGGGTTCGCGCGGCTGCTGCGCGGCGCGGGGCTCGACGTCCCCGTGGGAACCACGGTGCTCTTCGCGGAGGCGCTCGGCGCGGTCGGGGTGTCGACGCGCGACTCCGTCTACTGGGCCGGCCGCACGACGCTGGTGAACCATCCCGAGGACATCGAGCTCTACGACCGGAGCTTCGCCGCGTGGTGGGACCGAGTGTTCGAGGTACCGACCGCCCAGGCCGTCGAGCGCGAGGTGATCCTCGCATTCGACCGCGACGGTGACGACGACGCTCCGAGTGATGACGACGGCGAACCGCGCGACGCATCAACGCTCGCGGTGCGCTACAGCCGCGCCGAGGTGCTGCGCCAGCGCGACTTCGCGCACTACAGCCCCGATGAGTTCGCGGAGTCGCGTCGCCTCATGAACGACCTGCGCCTGGCAGGTTCGATGCGACGGTCGCGGCGTCTGCGGCCGACCCGGCGCGATCGCGGTCGTCCCGACCTGCGGCGCACAGTGCGGCGCGCGCTGCGCTCGGGCGGCGAGCCGATCTCGCGCGCGTTCGTGGAACCGGCCGAACGGCCACGGCGCCTCGTGCTGCTCTGCGACGTGAGCGGATCGATGGAGGCCTACGCGCGGGCTCGTGCGCTTCCTGCACGCGGCCGTGGTGGGGCGGGGGAGGGTCGAGGCGTTCGCGATCGGCACCCGGCTCACCCGCATCACGCGTGAGCTGTCGAGCCGCGACCCCGACGCCGCGATCACCGCGGCCGCCCACCGGGTCACCGACTGGTCGGGTGGAACCCGACTCGGCGAGGGACTGCGCCAGTTCAACGACGAGTGGGGCGTCCGCGGGATGGCACGCGGCGCCGTCGTGGTGATCCTGTCCGACGGTTGGGACCGTGGCGACCCCGAGCTGCTGGGCGAGCAGATGGAGCGCCTGCACCGGGTCGCGCACCAGGTGGTGTG
The DNA here is from genome assembly GCA_963841415.1 of uncultured Actinomycetes bacterium. GTDB lineage: Bacteria > Actinomycetota > Acidimicrobiia > IMCC26256 > DASPTH01 > DASUAS01. The sequence goes on from CAWJCN010000001.1 coordinate 903,640, forward strand.
GGTCAACCCGCTGAAGTCGTCGCCCAATTTCGCTCCGCTGGCGCGCGGAATGGCGGCCGCCCTCCCACACGTTGACGAGTTCGTCGAGGGCCACAACCTGGCGTCGCTGGAGAACTTGGCCCGCATCGTGTCCGGAGAGACGGGAGCACGCGTCCGATGAAAGAAGTCCTGGACGACATCGAGCGGTGGCGGGCGGGCGGCCACCAGGTGGCCGTCGCGCGTGTGGTCGCACTGGAGGGCTCGGCGCCACGCGATCCCGGCGCCACCATGGCGGTGAGCGACGACGGCGAGGTCGCCGGCTCCGTCTCGGGCGGGTGCGTCGAAGGCGCGGTCGTCACCGCTGCGCTCGAGATCCTCGCCGGCGAGCGTGACCGCGGCGTCATCACCTTCGGCTACTCCGACGACGACGCCTTCGCAGTCGGACTCACCTGCGGCGGCACCATCCACCTCTACGTGGAGCCCCTCGACTGGTGACCACCCCTCCGATCTCCGTCTTGGCGTCATGACGACGGTCTACGAGGAGCTGCGGGACGCGCTGCGGGCCGAGGAGCCGGTCGCGCTGGCGACGGTCACCGCCGGTCCCCACCTCGGCGCCAAGCTGCTGGTGCGACCCGGCGGGGAGCACCTCGGATCCCTCGGCGATCTCGATCTCGACCGCGTCGTCGCGCGCGACGCGTTGGGCGAGCTCGAAGCCGGCCTCACGTCGACGCGGCACTACGGCGAACACGGCGAAGCGCGCGAGGACGCTGTCTCCGTGTTCATCGAGTCGTTCGCGCCGCCGCCGCGCATGGTCATCTTCGGCGCCGTCGACTTCACGCGCGCGCTGGCGAGCGTCGGGAAGGTGCTCGGGTACCGAGTGGTGGTGTGCGACGCGCGTGCGGTGTTCGCGACGCGTCAACGCTTCCCGATGGCCGACGAGGTCGTCAACGAGTGGCCCAACCGCTACCTCGAGAAGGTCGGCGACGAGCTCGGGCCGCGCGACGCGGTGTGCGTGCTCACCCACGACAGCAAGTTCGACGTGCCCGCCATCGTCGGTTCGCTCGCCACGCGGGTCGGGTACCTGGGTGCGATGGGTTCGCGCAAGACGCACGGCCGGCGTGTCGAGCGCTTGCGCGAGGCGGGCGTCACCGACGAAGAACTGGCCCGCATCCATGCGCCGATCGGTCTCGACATCGGAGCCCGCACCCCCGAGGAGACCGCGGTGTCGATCTGCGCCGAGATCATCGGAGCCCGCACCGGTCGTCACGCGACCGCCCTGCGCGACGGCACGGGACCGATCCACCGTTGAGCGACTCATGAACTACGGCATCGAAGGGCGTCGAGCGGCCGTCGCCGCTGCCTCCAGCGGGCTCGGGCTCGCGACGGCCAGGGCGCTGGCAGAGGAGGGCGTGAGCGTCGCCATCTGCAGCCGCAGCCAGGAGCGCATCGACGCGGCGGCCGCCGAGATCGGACCGCGGGCGGTGCCGCTGGTCGCCGACGTGTCCACCGAGGAGGGTGCCGCCGACTTCGTACGCGCCGCGCAGGACGCGCTCGGCGGCGTCGACATCCTCGTGTGCAATGGTGGTGGGCCCCCGGCCGGGAACTTCACGACCAGCCCGCCCGAGGCGTACCGCGCCGCGGTCGAGCTCAACTGCCTGGCGCTCATCGCCATGTGCGGCACCGCCGTGCCGGCGATGCGGGAGCAGCGGTGGGGGAGGGTGCTCGCCATCACCTCGGTCGGCGTCCGCCAGCCGATCGCAGGACTCATCCTCTCCAACGTCGCGCGCTCCGGGCTCACCGCGTTCCTCAAGACGGTCGCACGCGAGGTTGCGGGTGATGGCGTCACGGTGAACTCACTGCAACCGGGCCTGCACGACACCGCCCGCATCCGCGAGCTCTACGGTGGCGGCGAGATCGATCCGGTTGCCGCCGGCATCCCCGCGGGTGTGATCGGGCAACCCGCCGACTTCGGGCGGATCGCGGCGTTCCTGTGCTCGGAATCGGCGTCGTTCCTGACCGGCGCAGCGATCCCGATCGACGGCGGGGCGTACACGGGGCTGTTCTGAGCGCCGCCGCCTAGAATTCCGCGATGGGCACGGACCGCGACGCGAGGATCGTCACGGTTCCCAACGTGATCTCGCTGATCCGGCTGGCGTGTGCGCCCGTGTTCGTCTGGCTCCTCGCCGACGACGAGCTCCTCGCAGCCGCGGCGCTGCTCGCGGTGCTCGGCGCGTCCGACTGGGTCGATGGCTGGATCGCGCGGCGGTTCGACCAGGGCAGCGACCTGGGCAAGGTGCTCGATCCCGTCGCCGATCGCATCCTCCTGCTGGTCGGCGCGGTCGCGCTCCTCGTGCAGGGGAGCGTGCCCATCGTCGTCGGCGCGCTGGTGCTGGTGCGCGAGGCGATCATCAGCGTCGCCGTACTCGCGCTCGCCGCCGCCGGAGCTCGGCGCATCGACGTGCAGTGGGTGGGCAAGGCCGGGACCCTCGCGCTCATGTTCGCCTTCCCGCTCTACCTCTGGGCCGACGCCATCAGCGGCACCGCCAGCGACGTCGTCCTCGCCACGGCGTGGTTCATGGCCATCTGCGGTCTCGCCTTCAGCTACTACGCGGCCCTCGCCTACGTGCCGCTGGCCCGAGCCGCGCTGCGCGAGGGTCGGACCCACACCGCGGAGCCGGTGTCGTGAAGGCGGTCATCCTCGCGGGTGGTGAGGGCACGCGCCTGCGCCCCCTCACCAGCAACACGCCCAAGCCGATGATGCCCCTGGCCAACAAGCCGATGATGGAGCACATCGTCAACCTGCTGGCGTTGCACGGCTTCGACGAGATCGTCGTGACGGTCGCGTTCCTCGCCAACCAGATCCGCGACTACTTCGGTGACGGCTCCGACTTCGGCGTCACCATGCGCTATGCCACCGAGGACTCGCCACTCGGTACCGCGGGATCGGTGCGCAACGCCGCGGAGGAGCTCGACGACACGTTCCTCGTGATCTCCGGTGACGTGCTCACCGACATCGACCTCACCGCATTCGTGAAGGCGCACCGCGACGCGGGCGCGACGGCGTCGATCGCACTGAAGCACGTCGACAACCCCCTCGAGTTCGGCATCGTGATCACCCGGCCCGACGGCTCGATCGAACGCTTCCTCGAGAAGCCGACGTGGGGCGAGGTGTTCTCCGACACCATCAACACCGGCATCTACGTGCTCGAGCCGATCGTGTTCGACCACATCCCCGAAGGTGAGGTCGTCGACTTCTCCAGCGACGTCTTCCCCGCGCTGCTCGACGACGGCCAGGTCATGCACGGTCACGTCTCCGAGGAGTACTGGGAGGACGTCGGCACGCTGGAGGCGTACAGCAGCGCACACACCGACGTGCTCGACGGCAAAGTGAGGGTGGAGATCGACGGCTTCCAGCTCGGCGACCGCCGCTGGATCGGCACCGACGTGGAGATCAGCCCCGAGGCTCGCATCGACGACCCGGTGGTGATCGGCGACAGCTGTCGCATCGAGACCGGGGCGCACATCCGGCCCTACACGGTGCTCGGCACCGACGTGATCGTGAAGGCGGACGCCTTCCTCGAACGGGCGGTGCTGCACGACCACGTGTACGTCGGGCCGCAGGCGAACCTCCGCGGTTGCGTGATCGGCCGCAACACCGACCTGCGCGCGCACGTGCGTGTCGACGAAGGCACCGTCGTGGGCGACGAGTGCTTCGTCGGCCAGGACGCGGTCATCAACCCCAACGTGAAGGTGTACCCGTTCAAGACGGTCGAGTCGGGCGCGATCGTCACGTCGTCGATCGTGTGGGAGAGCCGCGGCGCGCGAACGCTCTTCGGCCGCCGCGGCGTCCGCGGCCTCGCCAACGTCGACATCAACCCCGAGGTCGCGGTGCGCCTGGCCATGGCCTACAGCACGTCGATCCCGAAGGGCGCGACGATCACCGCCAGCCGCGACACCAGTCGTAGCGCCCGCGCGTTGAAGCGCGCGCTGATCGCGGGCATCAACCTGTCGGGCGTCAACGTGGAAGACATCGAGCTCGCCACCGTGCCGCTCACGCGCTTCCAGGTGCGCAACAGCCGCTCGCAGGGTGGCATCACGGTGCGGCTCGCACCGGGCGACCCCGATACGGTCGAGATCCGCTTCTTCGACGCGGAAGGGCGAGACATCGACCCGGGCGTGCAACGCAAGGTCGAGCGATTGCTCTACCGCGAGGACTACCGCCGCGCGTTCGGTGGCGAGGTGGGCGACATCGTGTTCCCGCCGCGGTCGCTCGAGTTCTACACCGCCGCGCTCGAACGCATCGTCGACATCGAACAGGTGCGCCACCAGTCGTTCAAGATCGTGCTCGACTACTCGTTCGGTGCGGCGTCGATCGTCATGCCGAGCCTCCTCACCAAGCTCGGGGCCGAGGTGCTGGCGGTCAACCCGTTCGCGAGCACCGCATCGGCCACGTCGACCGCCGAGGTGCGCGACGCGCAGGTGGCGCGGCTGGCCGAACTGGTGCGGGTCTCGGGCAGCGACCTCGGTTTCGTGATCGATCCCGAGGGCGAGACGGCGGTCGTGGTCGACGACACCGGGCACATCCTCGAACCCGAGGAGCTGTTGCTCGCGATCGTCGCGCTCATCAGGGAGGCCGTCCCCGGCGCCAGCGTCGCCGTCCCGGTCCACGCGACCAGCGCGGTCGAGCGCATCCTGGGTTCGCGCGACGCGGTGGTCCGGACGCGTCTGTGGGGGTCGAGCCTCATGGAGACGGCGGCGGCGCGCAGCGTCGCCTTCGCGGGCACGCCCGACGGCGGATGCGTGTGGCCGGAGTTCCTCCCCGCGTTCGACGCCGCGGTCACGCTGGTGAAGCTGCTCGACCTGCTCGCCGCAGTCGACCGCCCCCTCTCGCAGGTGGTGGCCAACCTTCCCGACACGCACATCGCGCACGAGACGATCGTCACGCCATGGGAGCGCAAGGGCACCGTGATGCGCGAGATCGTGGAGCGGGCCGGGCGCCGTGAGACCGAGCTCATCGACGGCGTCAAGGTGATCGAGGACGGCCAGTGGGCGCTGGTGCTGCCCGATCCTGACGAGGCGCTGACGCACGTGTGGGCCGAGGCCGGCAGCGACGTCGACGCGCGGCGGGTCGCGCAGGAGTACATCGAGCGCATCCGCCAGGTCCTCAGATAGCGCGCGGCGCCCGTCCGAACATCTCGGAGTTGACGGGGTCATACCACCATCAAGTCCGAGATGCTCAGCGGAGGACGGCGGTCCGGTAGCGTCACGCGCCATGGAATTCCCCGAGCAGCTGCGTTACAGCGAGGAACACGAGTGGGTCGCCGTCGACGGCGTGCGTGCCCGCGTCGGCATCACCGACTTCGCCCAGGACTCGCTCGGCGACGTCGTCTACGTGGAGCTGCCCGGCCTCGGCGCCAGCGTCATGGCCCACGCCAGCTGCGCCGAGGTCGAGTCGACCAAGTCGGTGTCGGAGATCTTCTCGCCGGTCACCGGGACGATCATCGAGGTCAACGACGCGCTGAACGACGCGCCCGAGCAGGTGAACGCCGACCCCTACGGCGCGGGCTGGATCTTCGTGGTCGAGATGGCCGACTCGGCTGAGCTCGACTCGCTGCTCGACGCCGCCGGCTACCGGGCGCTGGTCGAGGAGGCCTGAGACGGAACCACCGCGGCACTGGCGCATGGTCGACGACCTCGATCGGGGTCTCGACGCGGCGGCCCAGATGGCCGCCGACGAGGCGATGCTCGACGCGGTGGCGGCGGGAGCAGCACCGGGCCTCCGCGTGTACCGATGGGTGCCGCCGGCCGTGTCGCTCGGGCGCTTCCAGCCCGACACCGAGGTCGACGTCGGCGCCTGCGCGCGCCTCGGCGTGGACGTGGTGCGGCGACCGACCGGGGGGCGTGGCCTGCTGCACGGCGCCGACCTCACCTACGCGGCGGCCATGCCGTTGCCGTCAGGCGCCGCCGGTGGTGTCGACGAGGTCTACGAGCTGCTGGCCGGCGCCCTCATCGCCGGTCTCGCGCGCCTGGGCGTCACGGCGGCGATCGCCCGTCACGACGCCCCCGCCGGGCCGGTGTGCTTCGCCGCCCAGCAGGGGGCCGACCTGCGGGTGGCCGACCGCAAGCTCTGCGGCTCGGCCCAGGTGCGGCGCGACGGCGCCGTGCTCCAGCACGGGTCGATCCTGCTGACCCGCCTGCCGTACGACGAGACCGACCTGCTGGTCCCGGGGCCCGGGGCGCCGGTGGTGAGCCGCGAGGGCCTCCGAGCCGCCACGGTCACGGTCGAGGAGCTCGGCGCGCCCGCCGACGTGCACGCCGTCGCCGACGCCCTGGTCGAGGGCTTCGCGGCAACCCTCGACGTCACCTTCGACGTCGAGTCGAGCCCGAGGGTCGTGTCGACCGCACGTCGAGGGTGACGGTCACCCCCGTCCGGCTGGTCGGGGTACCGTGGACCCATGCGATGCCGCCAGTGCGGCCACCAGAACGAGTCGGGCGCCAACTTCTGCTCGTCGTGTGGTACCCCGTTGCCCCACGAGGACGAAGCCACGCTGAGCCTCACCGAGCTCGCCGAGCGCCTGGAGCTCGACGAGGAGCTCGGCGCGGCGCTGGCCGAGCTCCCCGAGGGCATGGGGATGCTGGTGGTGCGACGGGGACCCAACGCGGGCAGCCGCTACGTGCTCGACAGCGAGCTCACCAAGCTCGGGCGTCATCCTGACTCCGACATCTTCCTCGACGACATCACGGTGTCGCGGCGCCACGCCTCGGTGCGCCGGGTGGACGGCGCCTACGAGGTGTCCGACGTCGGGTCGCTCAACGGCACCTACGTCGACCACAAGCGCGTCGACACTGCGCCGCTCCACCACCTCGCCGACCTGCAGATCGGCCGGTTCGTCCTCGTGTTCCTCGTCGGGAGCGACCAGCAGTGACCCCAGCAGGCGCGCGCGACGAGCACCTCTCGATCGGCGAGGTGCTGGCCGAACTGGGCGACGAGTTCCCCGACATCACGATCTCGAAGATCCGCTTCCTGGAGAGCCAGGGGCTGGTGAACCCCGAGCGCACGCCGTCCGGCTACCGAAAGTTCTCGGCTGGCGACCTCGCGCGGTTGCGATGGATCCTCTACCAGCAGAAGGAGCACTTCCTCCCGCTGAAGGTCATCAAGGAACGTCTCGACGAGCTGCCGCCGGGCGGCGAGGCGCAGCTGTTCGACCCGGTCGAAGCCGTCGGTTCGGGCGAATCGGCCGCCGGGGCGGAGCCCGCGGACGCCACGACACCCGCGCACGTGGCTGCCGAACCGGCACCCGCACCCGCGCGTTCGGCGGCCCGGCCCGCACCGAGCAGGCGCGCACCCGCGTTCGCGCCCACGTTGCCGGCCGACGACGGTGCCGACGATCTCCTCGTCGGTCTGCCCGGCGACGCCCGCTACAGCCGCGCGGAGCTCGCCACCGCGGCGGGCGTCGGCGACGAGCAGGTCGCGCAGCTCGAGAGCTTCGGGCTGCTCGCGTCCGTGCGCGAGGTCGACGGTGTCGCCGAGTACGACGACGACGCGCTCGACATCGTGCGTATCACCGCCGGCTTCTTCGACCGCGGCGTCGAAGCCCGCCACCTGCGCATGTATCGCAATTTCGCCGAGCGGGAGGCGGTGCTGTTCGGCCAGGTGCTGCTGCCGTACGTGCGCCAACGCAACCCCGAGGCCCGGGCCCGCCTCCAGGAGGAGCTGGGCGAGCTGGCGTCGCTCGGCCGCCAGCTGCGGACGGCGCTGCTGCGTGAAGCGGTGCGCGAATCACTTGCGGAATGACGGCACTCGCGGAATGACGGCGCTCGCCGAGTGAACGAGCCGGAGACCCTGCTCGACGAAGCGGCGATCGCCGCCACCGTGAGCCGCCTGGCCTCTGAGATCGCGGCCGACCATCCCGACGGTGTCGTGCTGGTGGGCGTCCTGAAGGGCGCGTTGCTGTTCCTGGCCGATCTCACCCGCGCCCTCGCGAACACGGACGTCGCAGTCGCGTTCATCGCCATCTCGCGCTATGCGCCCGATTCGGGGCGCGTGCGCATACTGCACGACGTCGACCTCGACCTTGCCGGCCGCGACGTGGTGCTGGTCGAGGATCTCGTCGACACCGGCCTCACCCTGGGGTACCTCGTGAGCCACCTCGAAGCGCAGGGCCCGCGCCGGGTGGACGTCTGCACCCTGCTCGACCGTCCCGCGCGCCGCATCCTGCCGGTACGCGTGCGGTACGTCGGCGTCGAGATCCCCGACGTGTTCGTCCTCGGTTACGGGCTCCATCAGGCCGATCTCTACCGCAACCTGCCGCGCGTCTACGTCGCCGATCGCGGCGTCGTCGTGGCCACTCCCGAGGCCTTCGTCGACGCGTTGTACGCGCGCTGAGGCGCCGAAAGGGGCCCCAGGGCCCGGTGCTACGGTGGGCGCCAGTCCAGTCCGGAGGCAGCGCCGTGATCCCGATGTCGCTTGTCGGAGTGCGAGTCGAGGTTCCGTCGAACCAGCCGATCGTGCTCCTCCGCGAGAACGAGGGGCAGCGCTACCTCCCGATCTTCATCGGCCAACCCGAGGCCACCGCGATCGTGTACGCGCTCCAGGGCACCGAGACGCCGCGGCCGATGACGCACGATCTGTTCAAGAGCGTGCTCGACGACCTCGGCACGAAGGTGCTGCAGGTCGTGATCACCGAGCTCCACGACGGCACCTTCTTCGCCGAGATCGAGTTCTCCCGCGACGGCGGCACGTACCGGATCTCCTCCCGCCCGTCCGACGCCATCGCGCTGGCCGTCCGCTACGGCGACCCGGTCCCGATCTTCGCCCACGAGGACGTCCTCGAGGAGGCCGGCGTGCTCTTCGAGCAGGACGAGGACGAGGAGCAGATCGAGCAGTTCCGCGAGTTCCTCGACCAGGTGCGCCCCGAGGACTTCGCCGCCGGCGAGGGCCCCTGACGAGCACGTCTGCACGCCCGGGCGAGGATCCCTCTTCGCCGAGCCACTGCCTCCTACCAGACGGAGCGAGCGGAGGCGAGCGACGGGGAGAAGGATGCGTTGACCTGGGCTCGACCAGGCGGTAGCCTCACATTCCCGTAACTACGACCCTGTACTTCAGCATGAGCCGGGGTCGACCGGAGATCGAGGGTGAGATGGCCACGAAGAAGCGCGCCGAGCAGCCCATGCTGGACGGCATGGAGCCCACGCCGCGCGAGCTCGGGTTCCGCGGCCCTCAGGTGTGCGCCATCGTCGGCATCACGTACCGCCAGCTCGACTACTGGGCCCGCACCGACCTGGTGCGCCCGTCGATCTGCGACGCGAAGGGCAGCGGCACGCAGCGCACGTACTCGTTCCAAGATCTCGTGCGGCTCAAGGTCGTGAAGAGCCTGCTCGACGCGGGTGTGAAGTTGCAGACCGCGCGCCAGGCGATCGACTACCTGCGCGAAGACCTCGGCGACGACTGGGCCACGGCCAACCTCGTGCTCGACGGCACCAGCTCCGTGCTCGTGCGCACCGACGACATGCTGATCGACGTCGTGCGGCGTGGCCAGGGAGTGCTCAACATCGTGCCGCTCGCGCACGTGATGGAGGAGCTCGACGCCGGCGTGCGCGAGCACGTCGCCGAGCTGCGCACCGCCTCGGGAGGCTGACCAATTCCTCGCCCGGTGTCCGGTCCCCCTCGCCCGGTGTCCGGGAGCCGCTCGGAGTCGCTGCCTCACGAGCACGTGCGGTTCGCGCACAACTCCGAACGTCAGTTCGCGAAGCTCCTCGACTTCTACGCCATCGAGTGGCAGTACGAACCGCGCACCTTCGTGCTCGAACGCGACCGCGACGACAATCCCGTTCAGGCCTTCACCCCCGACTTCTACCTCCCCGCGTACGACCTCTACATCGAGATCACCACGCTCAACCAGAAGCTGGTCACGAAGAAGAACCGCAAGGCGCGCCGGCTCGTCGAACTGCACCCCGACGTGCAGATCAAGGTGCTCTACCAGCGCGACTACCTGCAGCTGCTCGTGAAGTACGGGCTCGAACCACCCTCGCAGCTCGCCGACGGCACGGGCACCGCCAAGCTCGACCTGTTCCCCGAGCCGCGGCGGGGGAGCGGCCCCGCCGCCGAGTCTGCGTGAGCGAGAACGAGAGCGAACCGGACGCGCTGCATCATTCGCCGCTCGACGCCGAGCACCGCGCGCTCGGGGCGCGCATGGTGCCCTTCGGCGGTTGGGAGATGCCGATCCAGTACACCGGCGTCCTCGAGGAGCACCGCGCCTGTCGCGAGCACGCAGTGGTGTTCGACGTGTCGCACCTCGGCTCGGTGCACGTGCAGGGCGCGGGTGCGTTCGCCACGTTGCAGTGGGCCTTCACCAACGACCTCGACCGCATCGGCCCGGGCCGCGCCCAGTACACGCACCTGCTCGACCCTGACGACGCGCACGTCGTCGACGACATCATCGTGTGGTGGACGGAGCCGGGTGAGTTCCTGGTGATGCCCAACGCGTCCAACACCGCGCCCCTCGTGGACGCGTTGGGCGAAGCTGCGCTCTTCCACGGTGGTGGCGAGTGCGAGCTCGACGACGTCACCGCCACCCGTGCCGTGCTCGCGGTGCAGGGTCCCGAAGCTAGGGCGCTGCTCGCGAGCGTCGCACCCGAGCACGCCGACGTGGCCCGCTTCGCGGTCGAACCACTCGACTTCGGCGGCGAGCGGGCGTGGATCGCGGGGACCGGCTACACCGGCGAGGACGGCGTCGAGCTCCACGTGCCCGCCGCGGCGGCGGCCCGGTGCTGGCAGCTGCTCCTCGACGCCGGCATCACGCCGGCCGGTCTCGGTGCCCGCGACACGCTCCGGCTCGAAGCCGGGCTGCCGTTGCACGGGCACGAGCTCGGACCCGGGATCACGCCCCTGCAGGCGGGCCTGGCCTGGGTGGTGCGCTTCGACAAGGGCGACTTCCGCGGACGGGGACCGCTCGAGGCCGAACGCGACCGGGGTGTCACTCGGCGACTGCGCGGGGTGGCCACCGAAGGACGTCAGTTCCCCCGTGAGGGATACGCGGTGACGCGCGAGGGGGCGGTCGTCGGCGAGGTCACGAGCGGCAACTTCTCGCCCACGTTGGGACACGGCATCGCGCTCGCGTTCCTGCCCCCTGACACCGCCGACGGCGACGCCGTGACCGTCGACGTGCGCGGGCGGGACGTGCCGGCGATCGTCACGAAGTTGCCGTTCGTGCACCGGTAGCCTCGTCGCGTGAGCGTGAGCGAGCCGGAGGTATTTCAGAATGGCGGCCCGGCGAGTAGCGAATGCGCCATATTGGCGGCCGTGTGAGTAGGCAGTTCGCCGACCGTCATCTCGGGCCCGCCGGCCATGAGGTTGAGCAGATGCTGGCCGCGCTCGACCTCGAATCCGTCGCCGACCTCGTCGACCAGGCCGTTCCCGAAGCCATCCGCGACCGCACCCCGCTCGACCTCCCCCCCGGCCGCACCGAGGCCGACGTGCTCGCGGGGATGCGCGAGCTTGCCGAGCGCAACCAGGTGCTCACCTCGCTGATCGGTCAGGGTTACTCGGGCACGATCACGCCTCCGGTCATCCAGCGCAACCTGCTCGAGAACCCGGCCTGGTACACCGCGTACACGCCGTACCAACCCGAGATCTCCCAGGGCCGCCTCGAGGCGCTGCTCAACTTCCAGACCATGGTGACCGACCTCACCGCGATGGACCTCGCCAACGCGTCGCTCCTCGACGAGGCCACCGCGGCGGCGGAGGCGATGACCATGTTGCGCCGGGTCGACGACAAGGGCGGCAACACCTTCTTCGTCGACGCCGGCTGCCACCCACAGACCATCGAGGTCGTGCGCACCCGGGCCGAGCCGCTCGGCATCGATGTGGTGGTGGGCGAGCCGAACCCCGACATGCCCACGGAGGGCGTGTTCGGGGTGCTGCTGCAGTACCCGGGTACCACCGGCGAGATCCGCGACGACCGTGAGCTGGTCGCCAACCTGCACGTGCAGGGCACGCTGGTCGCGGTCGCGGCCGACCTGCTCGCGGTCGCGCTCCTCACCCCGCCGGGGGAGTGGGGTGCCGACGTGGTCGTGGGCTCGGCGCAGCGCTTCGGCGTGCCGATGGCGTACGGCGGCCCGCACGCCGCGTTCTTCGCCACGCGCGAGGAGTACAAGCGGAACCTCCCCGGGCGACTGGTCGGCGTGTCGGTCGACTCGCAGGGTCGCCGCGCGTTGCGCCTTGCGCTCCAGACGCGCGAGCAGCACATCCGCCGCGAGAAGGCCACCAGCAACATCTGCACCGCGCAGGTGCTGCTGGCGAACATCGCCGGCATGTACGCGGTGTACCACGGCCCCGACGGCCTCCGCGCCATCGCGGCGCGGGTGCACGACCTCACGCGTGACCTCGCGGCGTCGCTGCCGGGGCTGGTGCACGCGACTTTCTTCGATACGCTGTCGGTGCGCGTCTCGGACGCCGACGACGTTGTCGCCCGGGCGCGCGACGCAGGTGTGAACGTGCGCCGCGTCGACGACACCACCGTCGGGATCGCCTTCGACGAGACGACGACCCCCGAGGTCGTCGACCGCGTGCGTGCGCTGTTCTCATCCACGTCAGGTGCCGCGCACACCGGGATCCCCGACGCACTGCGCCGCACCTCTGACATCCTCGTGCATCCCGTGTTCCGCACGTACCACTCCGAGTCGCAGATGCTGCGCTACCTGCGCAAGCTGTCCGACCGCGACCTCGCGCTCGACCGCACGATGATCCCGCTCGGGTCGTGCACGATGAAGCTCAACGCGACCGTCGAGATGATGCCGATCACGTGGCCGGGCTTCGCCGACGTGCATCCGTTCGCTCCGGTCGACCAGGCCGCGGGTTACTCCGAGCTGTTCGCGAGCCTCGAGACCGCGCTCTGCGAGATCACCGGTTACGAGACGGTGTCGCTGCAGCCCAACGCCGGTTCGCAGGGCGAGCTCGCCGGCCTCCTCGCCATCCGCGGCTACCACGAGAGCCGGGGGCAGGAAGCGCGCACCGTCTGCCTCATCCCGGAGTCCGCCCACGGCACGAACGCGGCCAGCGCGGTGATGGCCGGCATGCGGGTGGTCGTCGTGAAGTGCGACGACGACGGCAACGTCGACTTCGACGACCTCAAGGCCAAGGCGCACGAGCACGCGCACGACCTGTCCGCGCTCATGGTCACCTACCCGTCGACCCACGGCGTGTTCGAGGCCAACATCAGCGACGTGTGCGCGGTCGTGCACGAATGCGGCGGTCAGGTCTACCTCGACGGCGCCAACCTCAACGCGCTGGTCGGGCTCGCCAAGCCGGGCCAGTTCGGCGCCGACGTGTCGCACCTCAACCTGCACAAGACCTTCTGCATCCCCCACGGCGGCGGGGGACCGGGTGTCGGACCGGTGGCGGTGCGCGGGCACCTGGCGCCGTTCCTCTCGCCCCACATCGCCGCCGCGCCGCACGGCTCGGCCGGCATCCTGCCCATCTCCTACGCCTACATCCAGCTCATGGGCGGCGACGGCCTGCTGCGCGCCACCGAGACTGCCATCCTCACGGCGAACTACGTCGCCGCCCGGCTCGCGCCGCACTACCCGGTGCTCTACCGCGGCCCGAGCGGGCTGGTCGCGCACGAGTGCATCCTCGACCTGCGCCCGATCACGCAGCACACCGGCGTGACGGCCGACGACGTCACCAAGCGGCTCGTCGACTTCGGGTTCCACGCGCCGACGGTGTCGTTCCCGGTCGCGGGCACGCTGATGGTCGAACCCACCGAATCGGAAGACCTCGCCGAGCTCGACCGCTTCTGCGACGCGATGATCGCCATCCGCGACGAGATCCGCGCCGTCGAAGCGGGGGAGTGGGCGGTCGACGAGAGCCCGTTGCGGTTCGCGCCGCACCCGGCGGCCGACGTCGTGGTCGACGAGTGGACACGCGCCTACAAGCGCGAGCAGGCCGCGTACCCCACGGGCGCGACCGCCTTCGGACCCGACAAGTACTGGCCGCCGGTCAGCCGGATCGACGGCGCGTACGGCGACCGCAACCTGATGTGCTCGTGTCCACCCTTGTCGGCCTACGAGGAGTGAGCGACGCGTGAGGCTCCCGGGCCCGAGCACGATGAGCGCGATGAGCGTGCTCGCGACGCTCGCGTGCAGGACCAGGCCCCCACCGCGTTCGAGAACGTCGACGCCTTCCGTACGGGGTTCTTCCAGGGCGAGCGGGCCTGCGTCGAGCTCGTGCCCTCCGCCTGACTGCGCGCCCCGGGAGGGGGATCAGCTCCCGATCAGGTCGTCCTTGACCTTGACGTTGTTGGACTGCTTGCAGTCGAACGTGCCCGCCTTCGACGGGTAGAGCCGCTCGAACTTGTCGTTGGTGAACTGCTCCATGAGGAAGCAGGCCGTGGGGATCTGCTGACCGACGTTCGTCTTCCCGAACATGCCGCCGGCGTCGAAGTCGGTGAGGCCACTCAGCGACTTCAGGAGGTTGGCGCGCGTGAGACCGTTGACGCCTTGCGTCTTCACCATGTCGTTCGCGGCGTCACCGAACGCGAGGGCCGCCACCCAACCGAACACCGAGAAGCCGTTGGCGTTGTCCTTGCCGACGTACTTGAGGTACGTGGCGAGCATCGGGTTGCTCTTCGCCTCCTCGAACGGCAGGTACTTGAGCGTCATGTACGTGCCGTCCATGACCTCGGCGTTGTCGTGGATGGCGTCGTCGTAACAAGTGGTGCACTCCCACGCGATGTCGGAGCTCAGGCCTTGGAGCTGTGCCTCGCTACGCAGGAGGACCGCGTTGGCCAGCGGCATGGTCGTGAGCGAGAAGTTGGCGTTGTCGTTCTTCATCTGGTTGACGACCGGCGTATAGGCACTCTGCGGGTCGCGCCCGGACAACGTGACGTTCTGGTCGGCCTTGATGCCGGCTTGGATCGACGTGTCGATGATGGCGGTGGCTCCGCGCAGCGCATCCTTCGTGTCGTTCCCGGCGAGATACGAACCGTGCAGGTCGTTCTTCTTCTGCTTGAGCAGCCATTTCGCATCGCCCTGGTTCCCCCAGTACGTCTGGGGGTGTTGGTCCTTGGTGCTGCAGTCGAGCTGGGGCGGGTTGATCGAATAGGTGACGGGCGAGCACGACTCGGGCACGCCGGTGACGATGGCGGCGACGTCGGGCAGGCCGGTGGTGGCGCCGGCCTTGTCGGCGCAATTCACCGCGTCGTCGACGTTGGTGAGGAACAGCGCCGAGGTTCCGACGAGCGCGTAGTCGTTCGAGCACGCATCGATGACGGCGTTGCGCGCTTCGTTGGCGTTGAGCTTCGAGTCGATGAAGTCGACGACGATCTTGCGGCCGGCCACCCCACCGCCGCCGGCCTTGCTGTTGAGGTACTTGGCGCCGGCCTTGACGCCGTCGACGATGCCCTGGAACAGGCCGGGCACGAACGCGTTGTCGACGTCGGCGACGACGGCGATGTGAATCTCCTTCGCCGTGACACCGATCTCCGTCGTCTTCGGCGTGTCGCTGCTGGACTGCGCGCGCGCCGGTACGGCGTAGGTCATCGCCACCGCGACGATGAGCCCGACGACGACGAGCAACGTACGAAACCTCTTCATGATCCCCCCTCGGACGACGTGTTTCACGATGTGGTGTTGGTGACGGCGACGACCCAGGCCACCTGCTCGTCGAGCGCGCGACTCGAGACCGCGGTCGGGAACAGGTCGAAGCCATGGAAGGTGCCGGCGTAGTTGTGCAGCTCGACGCTCACGCCCGCATCGAGCAGGCGGTGGGCGTACCGCAGGCCGTCGTCGCGGAGCGGGTCGAGCTCGGCGGTCATGATGTAGGTGGGCGGCAGCCCGCGCAGATCGGTGGCGCGGCCGGGCGCGGCGTACGCGGGCACGTCGCCGCGATCGGCGCCGAGGTAGTAGTTCCAGCAGCGCGCGACGTCGGAGCCGTCGATCATGGGAGTGCCGACGAAGCCGACCGAGGTGGTCTCCATCCGGTCGTCGAGGGTCGGGTAGACGAGGCACTGGAAGGCGAGTGCGGGGCCGCCGCCATCGCGGGCGAGGAGCGCGGTCGCGGCCGCGAGGGTGCCGCCCGAGCTGGCCCCGATCACGCCGATGCGGGTGGGGTCGATCCCCAGCGTCGACGCGGAGCCGACGATCCATCGGAGCGCGGCCGCACAGTCGTCGACCGCGGCGGGGTAGGGGTGCTCGGGCGCGAGGCGGTACTCGACCGAGACGACCACACAGTGACCGTCGAGTGCGAGCCGAACGCAGCGCGGCTCCTCGGAGTCGAGGTCGCCGGCGATGAAACCGCCGCCGTGCATGTAGAGCGCGCCGGCGCGTGGCGAGTCGCTGTCGCCCGGCGGCCGGTAGATGCGCACCCGCACGTCGTCTCCGTCCGCGGGGCCGGGAACGACCTGCTCGGTGATCTCGAGCAGCTCGCGGCCCGCGACCGGGGGGCGCTGGCTGCCGTATGCCCGCGCCCGGTCGCGTGCCTCGGCCGGTCCACCGGGTTCGAACGACGGGAGGACCGCGACGACCGCGGCGAGCTCCGGATCCACGGCGCCGGAACCTAAACCAACCACGACAGAATCGCAACTCGGTTCTGATTCAAAACGTCAGACCGATCCGGTACCGTGTACGCATGGCCACCACCGAGGTGCAGGACACCGGTCGCCTCCGGCGCTCCCAGGCGGCCCGGCGGGAACGGGTGATCGACGCGGTGCTCGAGCTCGCCGCCGAGGGCGGCTACGACGCCATCCAGGTGCGAACGATCTCGGAGCGCACGGGGATCTCCAGCGACACCATCTACCGCTACTTCGGGTCACGTGATCGCCTGGTGGCCGAGGCGGTGGGGCAGTGGAGCGCCCGGGAGTTCTACGAGCCGGCCGCCGGCTGGCTCGACGGCGACACCCCGGCCGAGCAGCTGCTCGCGTACTACCGGCAGGTGTGGAGGGTCTGGGAGTCGAACCCGGGCATGCTCGAGACCTACGTCCGGGCCGCCATGGCCGAGGGCGACATCCCGGGTGGGATCGCCGACACGGGGGTGAGCAGCCTGGTGCCGGTCACCGAGTACGCGCTGCGCGACGTCGAACCCGACTACCGTGCCGACGCCCTCGACATCGTCATGCACTTCACCCACTCGGCGATGACGTTCGTCGTGCGGGGACAGATGGCCGTCGCCGACGTGTACCCGCGCCTCGAACGCGCCGTGCGGCGCTTGGCGCAGCACCCGGCCATGGCCGACCACCGGCCCCGATCCTGGGACTGGACTCCGTCCTGAGTCGTCCCGAACGGGGAGCGGATCCTCGGTGTCCCGGGCGAGATCGCCGCGGGTCGTCGCCATCCGGGTTCGGTCGTGGAACTTTACATAACGAGGATTATGGGCGTTGGACTAGGTATCGGGACCGTCCGCTCGGGCACGGACGCGCTCGGCGACGATCCGCTCGAACGCTTGCTTGAGGCGGGTCAGGCACTTGCGCCGGGTCACACCGAGGCCCGCAAGGACGCGGGCGCCGTCGGTGTCGGCGCCGGCCAGGATCGCCAGGAGCAGGTGCTCGGTGCCGACGTAGTTGTGACCGAGCTGCAGCGCCTCCTCGACGGCCACCTGCAACACGGTGCGTGCCTCCGGGGCGAAGTTGGTACGGGAGGTCGGCTCGGCCCCCGCAGCCGGGAGGACCTCCTCGACCTGTGCGACGATCTGGTCGGCGGTCAGTCCCATCTCGGCGAGCGTCTGCATCGCCAGGCCGTCGGGCTCGCTCACCAGTCCGAGCACGAGGTGCGTCGTGCGCACCTCGGTGTCGCCCCGGCGCTGCGCGTCGTCGCGGGCGACCTGGAGCACACCGCGAGCCCGCGGGGTGAACCGGCTGAGAAGACCCTCCTGGTTCCCCGGCGCGACGACGAAGCGCTTCTGCGCCGCTTGCTTGCTGACGCCCATGCTCTCGCCGATGGCGCTCCACGTGGCGCCGTCGTCGCGGGCCTGGTGCACGAAGTGACCGACCAGGTCGTCGCTGATCCCCTCCAGCCGTTGCGCGACGACGACCGCGTCCTGGAGCTGGAGCAACGGTTCGGCATCGGGGTGGAGGCGACCGACGAACCCGACGGCTTCGTCGAGCGTGATCGGAGCTTCGGCGTCGGACTGAGGCACGCGTCAACCGTACGTTGACAGACGGCTCCTGTCAACGTCAGATTGACGAGCTGGTCGCCGGTCTCGGGTTGAACTGCCGGTGAAATGGGCGCGTCAGGATCCTCGCATGCGGGGCGTCCACTCAACTGATCGCAGTCCGACGCCGACGACAACGGGGTGACGTCCAACCTGCGCTCGCTGGCGCACCGCCGTTCCCTCCGTCTGGGCGTGGTCGTCGCCGCGGTGGCGATCTGCGTTTCGGCGTGTCTCCCGCCGCCGGGTGACAACAGCAACCCCCTCCCTGGCCCCGCGTGGTGGTCCGGCAGCTGCGACAGCGGCAACTACGCGGGTGCCCATCCGCTCGGCGCCTCGTACCGCGGCGTCGACGTGTGTGGCCCGCGCCCCGGAGCCGACGGTGCGCCGAACCGCTTGGTGCGGTTCTACAGCGGCGCATGGGGCGAGCTCGAGTGGCAGTGCGTGGAGCTCTCGATGCGCTTCATGTACCTCGCGTACGGCGTGTCGCCGTACGGCGCGAACGGCAAGGACGTCGTCGACAACTACACGACCGCGTCGGGCGGTGGGCTGGTCAGGATCGGCAACGGAACGGTCGGTACCGCGCCCCGGCCCGGTGACGTGCTCTCGTTCGGGCCCACCAGCACGAGCCCGCTCGGCCACACCGGGGTGGTCGAATCGGTGAACGTCGACGGCAGCGGGAACGGGTCGATCCGGATCCTGAGCCAGAACGACACCACGGACGGCTGGCGCACCGTCTCGGTCGGCCACTGGTGGGTCGACGGCCCTGCCGGCGGCCTCGGTGCCGTGGGCGGCTGGCTGCACGAGCCCAGCTGAGCGTCGGCCGCAGCTGTGAGCGCCGACGGTCAGCCGATGCGGTGCGCGATCTGGAACACGTTGCCCCAGGGATCGCTCACCATCGCGCGTCGGTCGCCGTAGGGGGTGTCGAACGGCGCCTCGATCGTGACGAGACCGGCGGCGACCGCGCGCTGGTGCACTGCGTCGGCGTCGTCGACGTACACGTAGAGGAACGCGGGGAACGCATCGCGCTCCCCCGCGCCCGACACCAGGACGATCGAGTTCCCGATGCGGACGTCGACGGGCCGTCCCGCGACCAGCTCCGCATCGGCGTCGAACACGGCCCGGAGCAACGCGACCAACCCCTCGACGTCCACGGTCACGATGCGGGGCGTCACCGAGGCGTACTCCATCGCCGGAGACGCTAGCGGGCAGTCCTTCTGGTGAGGCGCCCGGGGTTTGCGGGCACCCCTCATCGGGCACGCGATGCGCACAACAGGGAGGTGTGTCATGACCGCTCCCACTGCGCAGCCCGTTCGGCGCGTCGACCGTCATCACGTGCACAGCGAGCTGCCGGCGAAGGACCCGATCAGCGTCGTCGCCGGCCCGTACGGGCACCCGTTCCATCCGATCCTCGTCACCGTCCCGATCGGTGCCTGGATCACGAGCTTCGTCCTCGACATCGGATCGCGGACGTCCGACACGCCGGCTGCGCTCGCCCGGGGCGCGTGGTGGGCCATCGGCGTCGGCATCGTCGGTGCGTTGGCGGCTGCCGTGTTCGGTCTGCTGGACCTGCTCGACATCCCGCGCCGAACGCGCGCGTTCCGCACCGGCCTGTTCCACATGGGGATCAACCTCGGTGTGGTCGCGGCGTTCGTCGCCTCGTTCATCTGGCGTGATTCGCGGGGCGTGGCGATGGAGACGTCGATCGGCCAGATCGTCCTCAGCGCCGTCGCACTCGTGTTCCTCGGTGCCTCCGGGTTCCTCGGCGGGATGCTCGCGTATCGGTACGGAGTGCGGGTGGCGGCTGAAGCGGACCAGGCCGAGGGCTACCGCTCACGGCACTCGTCGAACTGAGGCGATCAATTCCGGCGCGCATCGCGGTCTGCATCGGGGACACAGCTGAGAGGAGCCCCCGATGCCACACCCGGTCTGCGCCCCGGCGGCAAGCGCGAGATGGGCCCCGAATGACCAACGGCAAAAGGTAGCGATGTGGCTCACATGTGAAACAGGTCGCTACCTTTTGGGAGGAGTCCGAGACCTTTCGCGCCCGAGAGCGCCACGCCGGGGGTAACCGCATGCGCACGGAAGACCTGATCCTGGTCAGCGTCGACGACCACGTCGTCGAGCCGCCGTCACTGGCCGAGTACCTGAAGGACCACGTGCCGGCGACGTACAAGGAGCGGGTCCCCCGCGTCATCCGCCGTGACAACGGCACCGACGCGTGGCTCATCGAAGGCCAGGAGATCGCGACCTTCGGCCTCAACGCGGTCCAGGGTCGCCCCCGCGACAGCTGGGGCTCCGACCCCGCCAGCTTCGATCAGGTCCGGCCCGGCACGTTCGACGTGCACGAGCGCATCCGCGACATGAACGTCAACGGCGTGCTCGCGTCGCTCAACTTCCCCTCGTGGCCCGGCCTCGGCGGCCAGTTCTTCGTGCAGAACGACGACACCGAGTTCGTCGAGGTGATGATCCGCGCCTACAACGACTGGCACATCGACGAGTGGTCCGGCGCGTACCCCGGGCGTTTCATCCCGCTCGCCCTCAGCGGTTTCGTGCTCGGTGCCGACTGGATGGCCACCGAGATCGCCCGGGTCGCGGAGAAGGGCTGCCACGCGGTGTCGTTCCACTCCGAGCCACACCGCTTCGGCACCGCCGACATCCACGGCCCCGAATGGGACCCGGCCTGGCAGGCGTGCAACGACCTGGGCAGCGTCGCCGTGTTCCACTTCGGCGGCTTCCCCAACTTCATGCCCCGGACGCCGTTCTCGGTGATCCCCCACGCCATGCCGTTCCAGACGTCGATCTTCGCGGCCGAACTGCTGTGGTCGCCGATCATGTTGAAGTTCCCGAAGATCAAGATGGCGCTGGCCGAGGGCGGCATCGGCTGGGCGCCGTACTTCCTCGAGAAGGCCGACTTCGTCTACGACCACCACCGCGCGTGGACCGGCGCCGACTTCGGGGACAAGCTCCCGAGCCAGGTGTTCCGCGAGCACGTGCAGACGTGTTTCATCGACGACAGCACCGGCCTGCGGAACCGGCACCAGATCGGCGTCGACACGATCACGTGGGAGGCCGACTACCCGCACTCCGACAGCACGTGGCCCGAGTCGCCCGAGGTGCTGATGAAGTCGCTGGAGCAGGTCGGCGTTCCCGACGACGAGATCCACATGGTCACGTGGGAGAACGCGTGCCGCTGGTACCAGTTCGACCCGTTCCAGCACCGCTCCCGCGAGGAGTGCACCGTGGGTGCGCTGCGAGCGCAGGCGACCGACGTCGACACCACGCCGCGCGAGTACGGCGGCTTCGACGCCCACGCCGAGGTCGCGCACCTCGACAAGGACAACGCCACCAATTTCCTGTCGAAGAACAACACGATGACGGCGCCGATCGGAGCCGACAGCTAAAGGCCGATCGACCGTGCGACCGCTTCGAGGTGGGTTGCGGCTCCCCCGCCCGTCAGCTCGTAGGCCTTCGCCCGCCGGGTGAAGAGCTGCAGGTCGAACTCCATCGTGAAGCCGATCGCGCCGTGCACCTGGTGGGCGCGGGCGAAGATGCCGGGCAGCACATCGCGCGCGTAGGCGTTGGCGAGCGCGACCGCACGCGACGCGCCCACGGGATCGTCATCGTGGTGATCGAGTCGCCACGCGGCTTGGAGTGCGAGCACGCGCATGGCGTCGATCTCCACGCGCATGTCGACGCACTGGTGCGACACGGCCTGGTTCACGCCGATGGGCCGACCGAACTGCTCGCGGTTCGACGCGTGGTCGACCGCGAGGGCGAGCGCACCACCCGCGAGACCCACCGCGTACGCGGTGTCGACGACCGTCTGATGCGCGAGCGCGCGCTCCAGCAGGTCGCTGCCGTGCACCACGTCGTCGCGCCGGAACGCGACATCGGTGAACGTCACCGACGCGAACGGCTCGGGCGCGAACGTGTCGTGCCGCTCCCGATGCACACCCGGCGCGTCGGCCGCGATCGCCACCAGCAACCGCGTGCCCAGGTCGACGTCCACCATCAGGATGTCGGCGACCGCGCCGAACGGCACAGTCAGCTTCGTGCCCGACAGCTGCCACCCGTCACCCGTACTCGTGACGAGGAGCTCGTCGCCGCCGCGGGGCCCGACCACCGCCAGCGCCGCGATCGCCTGACCGGACGTCAGCCGCGCCAACCAGCGGGCTCGCGACACGTCGGAGCCACCCCACAGCACCGGCAGCGTCGCTGCGTACGACGACAGGAGCGGCAGCGTGGCTGCGCCCCGCCCCAGCTCCTCGGCCAGCACCGCGAGCTCGAGGAGGCCGTAGCCCGCGCCGCCGCAGTCCTCGGGCAACGCGATGCCGGGCCAGCCGAGCTCGCACGCCTGCTTCCACAGGTCGGCCGAGTAGCCATCGGGCTGCTCCTCGGCGTCCCGCGCCGACTTGGTGGTGTACGTGCGCTCGAACAGTTGGCGCGCTGACTCCGCGAGCAGCCGTTGGTCGTCGTCGAGGGTCAGGTCCACTGCATCTCCATCACACCGGTCGATTCCGTTCCGGCGTCCCGGCCGTCCGGCCACGCCTCCACTCCGTCTCCATCACACCGGTCGATTCCGTTCCGGCGTCCCGGCCGTCCGGCCACGCCTCCACTCCGTCTCCATCACACCGGTCGATTCCGTTCCGGCGTCCCGGCCGTCCGGCCACGCCTCCACTCCATCTCCATCACGCGCTCCGCGGGAGGCCGAGCCCACGCTGGGCGATGATGTTCTTCTGCACCTCGGTCGTGCCCGCGGCGACGGTCACCGGGATGCTCTCCAGCCACTGGCGCTGCATCTCGCCGTCGAGCAGACACCACGGATCGTCGTCGAGGAGCAGCCCCTGCGGCCCGAGCACCGCGAGTCCCACCTGACCCGCCAGCTGTTCCACCTGCGTGTTGTGGATACGCGCGATCGACGCTTCGATCGCCGGCACCTCCCCCGCGGCCTGGATCGAGATCGCGCCGTAGTTCAACAACTTCGCCGCCTCGATGCGCGTCGCCAACGTCGCGAGCCGCGCGCGCACCGCGGGATCGTCGGCGAGCGGCCGCCCGCCGACCACCGTGTCGCGCGCGTACGCCACGAGGTGTTCGAGCACGCGATTCGCGCGCGCGTACCGCGCGATGCCGATGCGCTCGAACGCCAACCCCTCCCCCACCAGGGTCCAGCCCGCGTCCTCGTCGCCCAGGCGGTCGCTCGCTGGGATGGCCGCGTCGTCGAAGAAGATCTCGCTGAACTCGCTCTTCCCCGCCATGCTCGGGATCGGCCGCACGGTGATGCCCGGAGTGCGCATGTCGACGAGGAACATCGAGATGCCCTGTTGCTTCTTCACGTCGGCGTTCGTGCGTGCGAGCAGCAGGCAGAAGTCCGCCGGCGCGTCGGCGTAGCTGTTCCAGATCTTCTGGCCGTTGATCACGTAGTGGTCGCCGTCGCGCACCGCGCGCGTCTTCAGCGACGCGAGGTCGGAACCGGCTTCAGGCTCGGAGAAGCCCTGACACCAGAGCACGTCGCCCGCGGCCATGCGCGGCAGGTGCCGGGCCTGCTGCTCGAACGTCCCGAAGCGCATGATGAGTGGCCCGATGTAGTTGAGGTTCATGTACTGCGGTCCGCGCGGCTCGCCGGCCGCCCACATCTCCTCGCGCACGACGGCCTGCTGCCACACCGAGCCGTCGGCCCCGCCGTGTTCCCCCGGCCAGCTCAGCGTGAGCCATCCACGCGCCGCGAGCTTCTGGCAGAACTCGCGCGTGAACGGCATCGCCCGCTCGTCGTCGACGAAGACCGTCTTCCACCACTCGGGCAGCTCGTCGTCGAGGAAGGTCCGCAGTTCGGCGCGGAAGGCCTCATCCTCGGGCGTGAAGTCGAAGTCCATGCGCTCACCACACTCCCACGTCGCGGAGGAACTCGTAGAGACCACCGACGAGCGGGAGATCGGAGACGTCCGCGAACGCCACCCACGCCGCCTCCGTGGCGTCGTCACCCGCCACGGGCGGCTGCGATGGGTCGAGTGCAGTGACCGCGAAGTCGAGGATCACGTAGTGGTACGGGTCGTGGATGCGCTCGACCCAGCCGAGGAAGCGGTCGACGACGACCTCGAGGCCCGTCTCCTCGTAGGTTTCGCGCACGATCGCCTCGTGCAACGTTTCGCCCCACTCCACTCGCCCGCCGGGCACGGACCACTCCCCCTGTGCCGCGCCCCGCCCGCGCCGGATGAGCAGGAGCGCACCGAGGTGGGTGCACACCGCGCCCACCGCCACCTCGGGTCGGTTCATCCGCGTCGGCTCACGCCGTCACCATCGGGCGTTCGCTCCTCGCCGGGAATCCCCGCTCGCTCACGCTCACGCCGTCTCAGGGTCGATGCGGTGGTGCATGGTGAGCGCACGGGCGGTGAAGCCGTGACCTTCGAAGAAGTTCTTGGCCGCCCGGTGGCCCGGGAGCGCGGTGGCGTCGACGCCGACGCACCGCAGGACGCGGCAGTGCTCGACCAGCGCGTCGGCGAGCACCTCGCCCACCCCCACCTCGCGCGCCGGTTCTTCGACGAACAGGTCGGTGAGCACGCCGAGGCGCGCGCCCGAACGCAGCGTCTCCACCACCACGACGCCGAAGCCGACCACCACGTCGTCGATCGCGCCGGCGATCACGGCGGCGTCGTCACGCGCGAGCAGTGCGTCATACGCGTCCTCGAGCGGCTCGGGCCATGCGTCGCGCTCGAGCCACAACGCACCACCACGCATGGCGACCAGCTCCGCGCGCATGAGGCGGGCGAGCTCGGCGACACGCGGGATGTCAGCGGCCGACGCCGGCCGGCACGACTCCACGTCAGGTGAGCTGCGCGATCTTGCCCAGGATGGTGTTGCGACCCCGGTGTTCGCTCTCGTAGCGGCGGATGGCCTCCAGCGACTCGCGGTCGAGGCCTTCGAGTCGCTCGACCACCTGCGACGCCGAGAGCTCGTCGTAGTCGGGGATCGGCAACGCCTCCGACGACGGCACGTCCGCCTTCCATGCCGCGTCGGGCGGCACCGTCGACGCGGCCTTCGGCGGCGCCGTGGGCTCGGGCTCGGGGCGCGCCGGCTCCGGATGCGGCGGCTCGGGTTCGGTGCCGTTCGCGCGCATGGCGAGGAACTGCGCCAGGGCGCTCCCGGCCAGCTCGCGCGCGACGCCGACGCCGCTGCCCGCCACGTCGCGGGCGACCCCGAGACCACCCTCCGCCATGTACTTCGCGACGCCGACCGACTCGTCGATCCGGCGCTTCACCTCGGGTGGTACCGGTGGTGCCGGCGGCACGGGCGGCGCGCGGTGCGAACCCACCTCGCGCTTGCCCCGCGCGACGAAGATGCCCATCATGCTCGGCAACATGTCGCGCACGTAGCACGCCATCCCGACGGGCGCGTACACGAACAGCTCGACCGCCTTCTCCACCGGTTGCTTCTCGTCCGCCACGTCGTCACTCCCGAGCTCGCGACCACCGGCAGTCTACGGTGCCGGACACGATGTCGGTCCTCGAAGCACTGCTCCTGATCGGCGCCGCCTTCCTCGCCGGCACGATCAACACCATCGTGGGCTCGGGCTCGTTGATCACCTTCCCCACCCTGCTGGCCATCGGCTACGCGCCGGTGATCGCCAACGTGAGCAACACGGTCGGCATCACGTTCGGCGGCCTCAGCGGCGCCGTCGGCTACCGGCGCGAGCTCGGCGGCCAGCGGCACCGCACCACTGTCTTGGGTGCCGCGTCGCTCATCGGCGGGATCACCGGCGGCGTGCTCCTGTTGACCCTGCCGAGCTCGGTGTTCGACGCCGTGGTCCCGGTGCTCATCCTGATCGCGGTCGCGTTGGTGATCGTGCAGCCGCGCCTGAGCCGCCTGGTCGCCGAGCGGCGCACCCGCGTGGTGGAGCACGGCGGGATCGAGCTGTGGATCGGGATCTTCCTCACCGGCGTCTACGGCGGCTACTTCGGCGCCGCCCAGGGAGTGATCCTGCTCTCGCTGCTCGGCATCTTCCTCGCCGACTCCCTGCAGCGTCTCAACGCGGTGAAGAACGTGCTCGCGCTCATCGCCAACGGCACCGCGGCGGTGCTCTTCGTGCTCTTCGCCGACGTCGCGTGGCTCGTCGTGCTCCTCGTCGCGGTCGGCTCGGTGGTCGGTGCACAACTCGGCGCGCAAGTTGGGCGCCGGATGCCCGTTCCCGTGCTGCGCGTGATCATCGTGGTGGTCGGCCTGGTGGCGGCGGTCAAGTTGCTGGTGACCTGACCGGGCGCCGGATGGCCACGATGGTCACGACGATCATCGCGACGGCGCCCAGGAGCACCACCCAGTCGCCGAAGCGCACGTAGAGCGTCTCCCCCGACGACGTCGGCACCGACGCGGTGACCACCGCCGACTCGAAGAGACCGGTCTCGTGGTGCACCGAACCGTCGGGGTCGATCACCGCGGTGATGCCCGACACCGACGCCTGCAACACCGCGCGGCCCGTCTCGGCGGCGCGCATCTGACCGAGCGCGACGTGCTGCTCGCTGTTGGCCGATCGTTGGTACGAGCGGTTGTTGGTGCTCACGACGACGATCTCCGCACCGTCGCGGACCGCGGCGCGCACGAGCGGCGCGAACGCCGACTCGAAGCAGATGACCGACTCGAAGCGATGCCCGGCAGTGCGGAAGAGCGTGCGCGTGCGCCCGGCCTCGAAGTCGTACGGCACCTGCCGGAGCTCGGGCAGCCAGCTGAGCGCGTCGCGCCACGGCACGTACTCGCCGAAGGGCACCAGGTGCTGCTTGGAGTACGTCCCCTGGAGCTTGCCGTCGGGGGTGTAGAGCAGGTTGGTGTTGCGGTATCGGCCATCGTTCGCGGGCGTGCGCGCGTTGACGAGGACCGCCGAGTCGTGCTTGCGCGCGAGTGCCACGATGCGCGACCGGAGGTCCGAATCGCGCTCGGGGTCGGTGTCGAGGGCCGCCTCCGGAAAGACGATGAGGTCGTAGTGGCCGCGCAGCCGGTCGGCGAGCGCGAAGTGCTGCTCGGTGAGCGGTTGGTCGACCTGCTGCGCGAGGGGCAGCTGCTCGTCGTCGCCCTGGAGCATCGCGACCCGCAGGTGACCGGTCGTGGTGGGCTCGAAGCGCGTGACATCGGCCACGATCGTCGCCACGAGGACGCCGGCGACGGCGATCCCGGCCAGCACCGCGGAGCCATTGGAGCGCTCCCGCAGCGCGAGCCCGAGGTCGAGCAGCAGCCCGTTGACGGTCACCACCGCGAAGCTCACCAGCAACGTGCCGCCCACGCTCGCCACCGCCCGCGCCGCGGCGACGTCGTGGAGCGCGACGCCGAGATCGGCCCACGGGAACCCTCCGAACGGGAAGCGGCCGCGGAGCGCCTCGAGCACGACCCACACCGCGGCGGTGAGGAACGGCGATGCCAGGCCACGGCGCGCGTACGCGGCGACCAGCGCGCCCACCGCTGCGATCGCGAGCGCCATCGTCACGACGAGCGGCACGATCGCGACGTAGCCGAAGTAGCGGATCCACGGGATCACCACCGTGTACGCGGCGACGCCGTAAGCGAACCCGTAGAGCGCGGCGTGTGCGGGCCGCGCGCCACGCCACGCCCACAGCAGTGGCACGACCGCGACGAGCACGACCGGCCCGAGCCCGACCGGCGGGAAGCACAACCCGGTGACGACGCCGGCGCCCAGCGCGGCGCCCAGGCGGGCCCAGCTCGGCTTCGCGCGCAACGCGGTGGCCGGGCGGCTCGACACCGGCGCGGCCGGTGTCATCCGGTCAAGCGCAGTCGTCGCAGTACTGCCGTTGAGGGTCGGCGAGACGGCGGAGCGGCAGCAGGAGGAAGCACGATTGGCAGAGGAACTCGTCGGGACGTCGCGGCACGATACCGCGGGTCCGTCGGCGCGGTCGTCGCCGTCGGCCTCTTCCTCTTCGAGCTCCTCCTCGTCGTCCTCCAGCGTGGCGCTGGCAGTGCGCTCCTGGAGCAGGACGTCGAGCGGTTCCTCGACGTCGTCGGGGTGCAGCTCCTCGTCGAGATCGACGACGCCCTCCTCGTCGTCCTCCTCGTCGGTGGACTCGCCGGTGGTCTCGTCGGTCACGACGGCGACCGGAACCTCGGGGCTCACCTCCAGGTCGTCGTCGAGGATCTCGATGTCGTCGGTCTCCTCTTCGAGGTCGTCGTCCTCGACGATCGCATCCTCATCGAGGTCGTCGTCGTCAAGCTCGGGTTCGTCGTCTTCGAATTCTTCGTCGCTCATCGGGGCTCCGAGCGTCGACCGGGTCGATCGCGTGGGGTTGGGGGGCGCGGAATATAACACCGCGCTTGGAACAAGTCGCGACCCAAACGAGGATGACGTCGGCGCTATTCCCGATCGCCTGCACGCGTGTGCCGGGCGGAAGCGAAGGAGGGGGCCCAGGAGACCGTTGGGGCCACTGTCTGGCCCGGGCTGCCGTGCAGCCCGAGTTATTGCAGCGTTCTCTACTTGGTCTCCTGAGCCCCCGTGCCCAGACCTCTCCCGGTGCCTTCCACCCCTTGCGGGATGACCCACGACCGAGCGGTGAGGACGGTGTGTAGTAGGCCCGACGGAAGGGGTCCGCGTCAAGCGGTGCTCGCCGCGCGCGTGACGCCGTGACCAGCACCGACGCGCGTCGACGCTGGTCAGGGGGCCTGTGAATTTTTTCCTGCCGTCAGCCCGTTGGAAAGGCGTTGGTCACACTTCGGCGGCCCGATGGATTCAGACCGGCCCCGCGGTTCGGCGCGCCTCGGCAGCCCGTTCGGCGGCGAGACGTTCGAGCTCGTAGGTGGTGTGGTCGACGTAAGACATCGCCGCCGCGATCGCGCGGTGGCCGGCCTGCTCGGCGATGAGCCGGTGCATCTCCTGGCCGATCTGGCGGTACGCGGGATGCCCCGAGGGTGCGGTGCGCAGCTCGAGCATGTGCATCGCCTCGCGCGCGTTGAACTGCATCGTGAACCGGATTCCGTACGCGAGCGACACCGCGTACGGCGCCTGCTCGGGGAACGGGTCGAGCAACGCGTCGTAGAGCGCAGCCGAGCGCTCCATCGCGTCGTCGAAGGGATCGCGCAGCCCGGCCTCCTCGACCGCCTCCGGGATCTCGTAGCCGTGGCGCGTCGACAGCGGCTGCCACTCGATGGTGAGCATGCGGTGGCGTTGCAGGTCGCGGAACGCGCCGTAGTCGGCGACGATGTCGAAGCGATAGTCGACACGCTCGAACGCGCGGCCGGGCTTGTGCCGGCGGTTGCTCCGTTCCCCCACGTACGCGCGCAGTAGCGCGGCGCGGTCGTCGTCGCCGAGCGTGCGGACCTTCGCCAACACCTGGTCTTCCGAGAGGTGCGTCTGCGGGTAGCAGATGGCCGCGAGCAGCTTGTCCTCGGCCTCGGGATCGAAGTCGGTCAGCATGACCGCCGGGCGCGGTTCAGCTCGCTGACCAGCGAAGATGCGCTCGACCACCTCCCGCGTGTCGAGGCGGGTCTCGGCCAGGTATGCGCTCCAGGCCACCCCGCGGTCTTCCCGATCGACCCGCGTGAGGAAGCTCGGGATCACCTTGCGCAGCTCGTCGAGCATCATCTGCGCGTAACCGCGGGCTTCGGGGAGCGGGTGCGCGCGCATGCGCAGGAGCAGCGCTTCGTAGCCCTGCCCGGTGCCGTAGATTCCCACGTTCGACAACGTGGCCGCGGGCAGGATGCCGCGGATCGCGTCGCACGCCTTCGCCTTGATCGTCTGCTTGTAGACGAAGTCGGAGTCGCCCGGCTCCTTCGGGTAGCGCTCGCGCGCCCACTCGGTGATCTGCGGCAGCATGCCCGCGTAGGTGCCGAACTGCGCGTCCATGTCGGCGATGTAGCGCCATGCGTGCTCACGCGACGCGAGCACGGCGGTGTCGCGGTAGTAGCGGAAGCGACCGTCGAGTTTCTTGTCGTACTCGATGTAACGCGTCGACTGTTCGAGGTAGGCCATCAAGCGGCCCCACTCGAGGATCTTGGTGAGCAGGTTCGACGACTGCTCGCACGCAAGGTGCACGCCGCCGAGCTGCGCGACCGAGTCGTCGCCGTACTCGAAGAACACGCGGTCGTACAGCTCCTCGGCGCGGCGGAGGCCGACGGTTGCGTCGACGGTGAGATCGCCCGTGAGGTCGAGGTCGTTGACGAACTCGTCGAGGAAGAGACGGCGGAGGCTCTTGTGCGTGCGCGAGTAGCGGGCGAACAACGCGCCTTTGACGACCTCGGGGAGGTTGACGAGCGCGAACACCGGACGGTCGAGGTTGGTGAAGTACGGACGGAGGACGGCGGCCTCGTCGTCGGTGAAGTTCTCCGAGGGGTACACGCCCACAGTCTCGCCTCCAACCCGTCCGACCGGTGACGCCGGGCTGGCGATGGTATCGGCGCGACCCTCCCGCGGCGGGGACCCGCGAGCTGCGCCGCACGATACGTGCGACGCCGGCGCTCGCCTCCTTCTCCCCGCTCTTGCTGCTTGCGCAGCGGACCGCTCGGGTCCCGGCTCGCTGCGCCGCACGATACGTGCGACGCCGGCGCTCGCCTCCGGTCAGACGACGATCAGGTACGCCTCGGGCACGACGTCGACCGTCACCCGGATCGCGGCTGGGGCCGGTACCCCGTCGACCTCGAGCGGCCCCGGCCGGCCGCCGGCCACCACCTCCACCCGTTTCCCGGCGCTCTGGGTGATGTCGGGATGGGGAAGGTGGACGCCCTGCGGCAGGCGGCTCCGCACCCCGGCCCGCTGACCCCGTGCCACCGCGTGGACCTGCACCTCGGCGCGCCCGTCGCCGGGGTGGCCGCGTGGCACGAGGTCGTTGCCCCGCAGGTACTGGCCGTTGGCCACCACCACACCGGTGGCCGGACCGTCGTGCACCGGGCGGCCGTCGACGGTCACCCGCAACTCGGTGGCACGGGTGAACCAGGACGTGCGGTCGGGTGGCGTGCCGACGACGACCATGTTCACCGCGAACAGCTCGCGATCGTCGGCGGTGATGCTCAGGGCGTCGAGCGCGAGCTCGAGGTTGGCGTCGCCGGTCGGGTGGATGCCGAGGGCGCGGGCGAGGTCGGAGGTGGGATCGGGCCGGAACCCGACCCGCGCTCCCGGGTGGTCACGGACCGCCGCCGCGAGAGCCGCGTCGTCGCCCTCCACGTGCCACTCGGCCGGACCTGTGGCCGGTCGCTCCCAGGGCTCGCCCTTCTCGATCACGGGCCGGTCATCCGCTCGCCACGCCCGACGCCGCGACGACGCCGCGGTGGCAGGCATCGGCTGCGTCGCGGGCTCGGGCGCGCGTCTCGGGATCGGAAGCGACGTCGCCGACTTGACGCAGGAGGTCGATGCACTGCTTCACGTGCCGGACGAAGTCGCCGCCCGTCATCTCGTCGTCGTCGAGCACGTCGGCCAGGGAGTCGCCCACCGCCCAATCGTGCACGTACGGCGTGAACCCCGGGTCGGGGACGCGGGTCTCGGGCAGCCCGGCGTCGTCCTCGTTGGCGCGGAGGTCGTCGGCGATGCGCTCGACCGCGCGCGCTCGGTGGGCGACGTTCTTCGACGGCCATCGCGCCGGCGGCATCGGGTGCTGGTTCTCGGGACCGCGTCGCTCGTAGGTGAAGCACGACACCACCGCGGCGAGCTCCGGTGCGCGCAGGCCGTCGAGCAGGCCCTCGCGCAGCGACTCCGCGAGGAGCAGGTCGGTCTCGGTGTAGAGCCGCGCCAGCTTCTCCCCCGCCTCGGTGAGTTGCCATCCCTCGACGTAGCCCCACGCCTCGAGCACACGGAGCACGCGGTCGAACTGCCGGGCCAGGCTCTCGCTGCGACCGCGCACCCGGCGTTCGGCGCGTTGCACGTCGCGTTCGAAGCGCTCGATCGCAGCGGCGGCGCGCAGCTTCTGCTCCCGTTGCGGGTCCCGGGCGAGGGAGTGCTCGGCCAACGCGTCCTCGAGCTCGGCGAGCCGGCGGTCCTCGCGCCGGGAGCGTGCCCCGTCGTCGTGGAGCTTCGCCCGGCGCAGCCGGTCGGCGGCCTGACGGCGGAACGCGGGGTTGCGAGGGGCGAACGGCGTGGGCAGGTCGATGGTGGCGGCCCGGCGCGGCGGGCTGTCGAAGTCCTGCGGGCCGAGCCGGACGACGTCGCGCGAGGGCGTGACCGCCACCAGGCGGCTCCCTCCGCCTCGGCGGTGCTCGTGACTGAGGACCGCCACCCGCCCGCCCCGGCGCCGCACCACCACCACGTCACCCGGGCGCAGGGCCTCCATCGCCTCGGTGATGCGGCGGGCCCCGCCCCGACTGCGCCGCAGCGACTCCACCTCGCCCGCCTGGTCCCGGTACGCCTGCACCGCGTCGGTGTCGTCGCCGAGCAGGGCCCGCTGCCGCGCCAGCTGATCGCGGGCGCGTTCGAGTTGTCGCTCGAGTGCGACCACGTCGCGGTCGGCGTGGAACTGCGCGAACGAAAGGTTCAGCAGGTGGTGCGCCTCGAACGTGGTGTAGCGGCGGACGAGATTGGCTGCCATGTTGTACGTGGGGCGGAACGACGAGCGCAGCGCGTCGCTACGGCGCGACGCGAGCGACGCGACCTGGTCGAAGGGCACGAACGGGCTCCAGCACACGACTGCGTAGCCGCGCGCGTCGATACCGCGGCGTCCCGCCCGTCCGGTGAGCTGCGTGTACTCCCCGGGGGTCAGGAACTCGTGCCGCTCTCCCG
The DNA here is from genome assembly GCA_963841415.1 of uncultured Actinomycetes bacterium. GTDB lineage: Bacteria > Actinomycetota > Acidimicrobiia > IMCC26256 > DASPTH01 > DASUAS01. The sequence continues at coordinate 936,450 of CAWJCN010000001.1, forward strand.
TGAATTTCGACAGCTTCTCGATCACGACCGAACGCGCCGGCATGTTGATGCCGAGCGCGAGCGTCTCGGTCGCGAAGACCACCTTCACCAGCCCGGCAGCGAACGCCTCCTCGACCGCTTCCTTCATGGGCGGGACCATGCCCGCGTGGTGCGCGGCAAAGCCGGCCTCGAGACCGGCGAGCCACTGATCGAAGCGCAGCACGTCGAGGTCGTCGTCGGCGAGGCCCGCAGTCTTGGCGTCGGCGATGGTCCTGATGCGGGCGCGCTCCCCCGGTTCGGTGAGCCGGAGCCCGGCCGCGAGGCACTGCTCCACCGCCTGGTCGCAACCCTTGCGGCTGAAGATGAAGCTGATCGCGGGCAGCATGGCGTCGGCGGCGAGGAGCTCGGCGGTCTCCACCCGGCTCGGGCTCCGCAGGCGCGAGCGCGGCCGGCCCCGCCAACGCGGATCGTGGGCCGTGCGCGTGTCGAGGCGTGCCGCCTCGGGGTTGGGTCGCAGCTCGCCGTCGGGCGCCTCGACGAAGGTCGGGAGCAGGTGCAGCAGGTCCGCCCCCCGCTCGCCGACGAGGTAGCGGTGCTCGAGCGACACCGGACGGTGCTCCTCGATGATCGCCGCGGTGCTGCCGCGCACGGTCTCGATCCACGCCGCGACCTCCTCGGCGTTCGACACCGTCGCCGACAGGCACACCAGCGTCACGTCGCGCGGGAGGTGGACGATGACCTCTTCCCACACCGGACCGCGGTAGCGGTCCTGGAGGTAGTGCACCTCGTCGAGCACGACGTACTGCAAGCCGTCGAGCGCCGGCGACGCGGCGTAGATCATGTTGCGGAGCACCTCGGTGGTCATCACCACGATCGGCGCGTCGCCGTGCACCGAGTTGTCACCGGTGAGCAATCCGACGTCGCCGCTGCCGTGCTCCCGCACGAAGTCGCCGTACTTCTGGTTGGACAGCGCCTTCAGCGGCGTGGTGTAGAAGACCTTGCCGCCCTCGGCGCGCGCCTTGGCGACGGCGTACTCGGCGACGAGCGTCTTCCCTGAGCCGGTAGGCGCCGCCACCAGCACGCTCTGGCCGGCATCGAGCGCGTCGAGCGCGAGCGTCTGGAACCGGTCGAGGGGGAACCCGCGCCCGGCTTCGAAGGTGGCCCGCACGTCGGCCGTCCGATCAGGGCGTCGACGTCTCGGCCGGCGCGGTGGTGGGCGCGACGGTGGTCACCGGCGCGGTGGTCGTGGTGTCGCTGGCCACGGTCGTCACCGGAGTCGTGTCGGTCGTCGACGAGCCGGAGTCCTGGTTGGGTCGCAGGAACCACACCAGCGCCGCGGTCACCACGACGACCGCGAGCGACGCCAGCACCGCCGTGACGACCTCTCGCCGGTCGCGCGGCGGCTTCCACCCCGACCCGCGCTTCGACCCCTTCCGCTGTGGACTCATCGTCCGCTCATCGCTTCAACATCCTCCCGATGATGATGCAGGCCTCGTAGAAGAGGTACATGGGGATCGCCATCGCGAAGAGCGAGTAGGGATCCTGGCTCGGCGTGATGACCGCGGCGAACGCCACGATGATCACCGCGGCGTAGCGACGCCACTGGCGGAGCTGCTTGGTCGTGAGCACATGCGCGAGCAACAGGAACATGAGGACGACCGGGAACTCGAACGACAACCCGAACGCCACGATCATCAGCGACACGAGCGAGATGTACTTGTCGGCCGCGAGCGTGGGCTTCAGATCGGAACCACCGATCTGGAGCAGGAAGTTCAACGCCGGCTCGAGGGTGAGCAGGGCGACGATCCCGCCCAGGATGAAGAGGAAGATCGACGACAGGACGAACGGGATCGCGTACTTCTTCTCCTTGGGGTTCAGCCCCGGGGTGATGAAGCGCCACAGCTGGTACAGCCACACCGGGCTGGCCAACACGATGCCGCCGTAGGTCGCGATCTTGAGCCGGGTGGCGAACGCGTCGAGGGGACCCAGGAAGATCAGCGCGTTGCGCTTGCCGTTGGTGGCGTCGTGGTAGAAGGTGACCAGGAAGCTGATGATCTCCGGGGCGACGATGAAGACGATCGTCCCCGCGACCACGACGGCCACGATCGAGATCATCAACCTTCGGCGAAGCTCGCCGAGGTGCTCGAAGACCGTCATCCGGCCTTCCGGGTTGCTGTCCTTGCGGAAGGGCACGGGGCGGATCAGGCGGGTTCGCTGGGCGCGTCCGGCTCGGGGCTCGGGGGCGGCGGGTCGGCCGCGGGCAGGGTGCTGGACACCTCGTGTGCCGAGGTCCCGTCGGACGCTGCCGGCGCGGACGGTGTCGCAGGCGTGGCGGACTTGTCCGCGACGTCGTCCTTCGGCGGCAGCATCGGCACCGCCTGCTGTTCGACCGCAGGCGTGGACGAGGGCGAGTCGAACTCCGACACCACGTCGCGCAACTCGCTCTTGAGGTGCTGCTGCACGCGACGAAACTCGCGGACGCCCTTGCCGACCTGCTTCGCGATGTCGGGCATCTTGTTGGGGCCGAAGACGAGCAACGCGACCACGAGGACCACGAGGATCTCGGCCGGGCCGAGCGAGGGCATCGGGCTTCCTTTCCGCCGGGCTGACCCGACGACAGCCTAACCCCGTCGGTGGTCGCCTCTACGAAGGCGGTTCGTCGCGGCGCGGCTCGGTGGACGACGGCGGTCCGACCGGCTGGCGGTCCAGGTGCCGGCGCGTGGCTCGAGTGTCGGCGTGGACGCCTGCGACCTGGCGCGAGATGGCGTCTCGGAATTCGGTGAACTCACGCACCGAAGGCTCGACGTCGTCGGAGTGGCGACGGGTGGCGTACGCGGCTGCGGCTGCACCGATCCCCAGGACCACCACGACCACCCAGACGGCCATCATGGAGGGATGCTACTCGGGGGTCGTCCGACGGACCAAGGCCACCAGTTGCTCGAACCAGGAGTCTCCCTCGAGCAGGACATGGAGGTCGAGAAGGTCGTCGGGGGTCAGCGGAGGGCCCGCGCGCAACTCGGCGAGCTCGGCCGGCCAGTGCCACATCTCCTGCGGTGCTCCCGCCGAGACCAGGAGGTCGACGATGCGGGCGCTGGCCGCGCGGTGCACGGTCTGCTCGCAGCCCGGGCAGCGGAACCGGTAGGCACTCGTCACGTCGTCGTCCTTGCACACCCGCACGATGAGGTCGTCGATCTGGAGTTGGACGTCCCCACACGCCGGGCACTGGGCTCGAACTGTCGTCATCTCGCGCCCGCCTCCCCGAGTCACTCGTAGCCGCTTGTCAGGAGCCATCGGCACCGCGGCCGAGGCACTTGAGGACGGCCGACCGGGTGCGACAGGAGTAACAATCACGCCGTGGCATCACCGATCACCTTCGCCCACCGGGGCGCCAGCGCGGACGCTCCCGAGAACACCCTGGCCGCCTTCCGCCTGGCCCTGGAGCTGGGCGCCCGGGGGCTGGAGTCCGATGTCCGCCTGAGCGCCGACGGTGAGGTCGTGCTGGTCCACGGGGCGGTCGCCCGCCAGGGCTGGCGCCGCCTCACCGTGACCAGGTCGACGGCGGCCGACCTCGCCGGGCTCGACGTCCCGCGGCTCACCGATCTCTACGACGCGATCGGGAGCGATTTCGAGCTGTCCCTCGACGTCTACGACCCGGCCGCGGGCCGGGTGGTGCTGGAGGTGGCCCGTGACGCCGGCGCGCTCGACCGGCTGTGGCTGTGCTCCTCGAAGCCCGAGCTGCTCACCGCGCTCGGCGAGCAGGCTCCCGAGGCGCACCTCGTGCACTCGATCCGGCGGCGCAAGGTCGACGTCCCGCTGGAGCGCCACGCCGCCCGTCTCGCCGAGCTCGGCATCGGCGTGGTCAACATGCACCGCTCCGACTGGACGGCCGGCCTCGTCGGCTTGTTCCACCGGTTCGGTGTGCAGGCGTTCGGCTGGGACGCGCAGGAGGTCCGGCACCTGCGCGAGTTGCTCGTGATGGGCATCGACGCCGTCTACTCGGACCACGTCGCGCGCATGGTCGCGACCATCGGCGAGTTCACCGCGTAGTCGTTCTGAGCAGATGCGGCGGCGCCTTGCGCGCACGCGGTGCCCGAAGACGAGCGGAGCGAGCGCAGGGCACTCGCCAGCAAGCGAACGCCCGCGAGCCGGGTATCCCGGCTCGCAGTGAGCGAGCGAATTTACATGAATCCGATGCGGTTGAGCGGCCAGATGCGCAAGAAGACGCGGCCCACGATGCTCGATTCCTTGATCGGCCCGTTGGCGCGGCTGTCGGACGAGTTGCCGCGGTTGTCGCCCATCACGAACACCTTGTCCGCCGGCACCTTGCACCCACCCTGCGGGCTCCCGGACTCACCGACCGGTTCGCACACGAGGACCCGCTTCCCCTGCGCGTCGTTGATGTACGGCAGCGTGTCGGGGATGCTGGTCGTCGTGCCCTTCGGGAGATAGCTCTCGTCGAGGAGGCGGTCATCGATGCAGACGCGGTTGGTCTCGCACTGTGTGATGGTCTCGCCCGGCAACCCGATGACGCGCTTCACGAGGTCGTCGATCCCGGCGCGGTGCCACTCCTTGTTGGGTTCCGCCGCGAACACGACGATGTCGCCCCGGTGGAGATCGTGGAGGTCGTAGCTGAGCTTGTTGACGAGCACGCGGTCGTCGACCTTGAGCGTCGGCTCCATCGACGCCGACGGGATGTAGAAGGCCTGGAACAGGAACGTCTTGATGACGATCGCGATGACGACCGCGACCACGATGAGGATCCCCCACTCGACGGCCGTGCGGGTCCCGCTGCGCTTCGCCTTGCTCGGCGAGCCCTCGCCGGATGGTTCTGGGTTCGGCTCGGCGCCGTCACCCCCGCCACCGCCGGTCCCGGAGCTGCCGTTCCCGGACGGCGCCACCGCCGGCTCCGCCGCGGTGTCCGACGGCGCACCGGCGACGGTTGGTGCTTCGACGTCGTCGGTCACCGCAGATGCTCCACGGGTCCCATCCTCGCAGATCGGAGAGGTCGATCCCGACGCGGGGGCCCAGCGTCCGCTCAGGTTCCGTCGTAACGGGCACGCAGGCGCGCCGCCGCGGTCGTGCCGAGGTGCACCAGCGCGGGTGGCGCTACCACGGTTGCGTCGGGGCCCAGGCTCACGAGGAGACGCTCCAGCCAGGCAGGCTCGCTGACCGCGAGCACGACCTCCCAGGACCCGTCCTTCCGCTGCACGGCCGACTCGTGCGGGTGGCTCTCGACGACCCATTCCGCGGCCGGCGCGAGCTGGAGCGTCACGCGTGGGTCGTCGGGACTCGGGTGGTACACGAGATCACGCACGTCGTCATCGTCGGCGCGGCTCGCCGGGTCGAAGTACTCACCGGTGGCGTGCACCGCGCGGACGCGGTCGACGCGGAAGAGCCGTTCGCCGACGGCGCGGTGACACCACGCCGCGACGTACCAGGTGCCGAACGCGTGGAAGACGCGCCACGGGTCGATCACGCGCGTCGTCATCTCGTCGCGGGCGAACGAGTAGTAGTCGATCTCGACCCGCTCGTCGGCTGCGCTGGCGTGCTGCAGGCGTTCGAGCTGGTCGCTCGCACCGACGTCGACCGCCAGGCTCCCCGGCGCGCCGAGTGCGTCGTCGAGCTTGCCCAACGCGGTGGCGAGCGGTCCGCCTGCGTCCGATCCGGGGACCGCAAGCAACGCCCGCCCGGCGGCGAGCAACGCGAGGCCCTCCGCGGGTGTGAGGCGCAACGGCCGCTCGAAGTACTCGGCGAGGCGGATCTCGACCCCGCCGTCGATCACCGACACGTCGATGAGACGGTCGGCCGTGTAGGGCGGCAAGCCGCACATCGGCAACAGCTCGAGGTCGCGCTCGAGCTCGCGCTCCGACACCTCGAAGCGGGTCGCGAGCTCGGTGAGGGTGACGCCCGGGTGGGCGAGGATCCACGGCACCAGCGCGAGCACGCGCTGCAGGCGCGGCCCGACGAGCGGGCGGCTCATCCGCTCGCCACCGCGTCGAGCCAGGCCACCATGTCGGCGCGCAGCTCCGGCGGCGAGAGCACCTCGGCGTGGTCGAGCAGGTCGACGACCCATGAGCGGAACGCGGCCCGGTTGACCACGGGCAGGGTCACCACCACCGCGCCGTCGGGTCGTCGCTCGAGCACCGCCTCCTCGCCGAGCTGGTCGACCACCCAGCCCGCGCGGGGCGTCGACCAGCACGTGCGCGTCGACGGGCTGGTCTTCGCCGTAGGTCATCGGGTCGGCGCGCACGTAGTCGGCGGGATCGACGCCCGCGGGGGGCGCGAACGAGTCGTCCCGACCGAGCTCGAGCTCACCATCGATGCGGTCGACCCGGAACGCTCGAGGCGCGTCGCGGTCGTGGTCGTGCCCGACGACGTACCAGTGGCCGAAGCGCAGCACCACGCCGTAGGGGTCGAGGTGGCGGACGTCGCCGCGGTACGAGAACGTCACTCGTGCGTGGCGACCCGCCGCGTCGAAGAGGACTGCGAGGCCAGGCGTGACGTCGAGTTGGGCCAGCGCGCTGTCGGCGCCTTCCCCCGCCAGGCCGCCGAGCTTGGCCAGGCCCTCGCGGCCGGCATCGCCTTCGAGCCGCACTGCGGTCACCGCGACGTGCAGCGCGGCGAGCTCGCCCTCGGTGAGCTCGAGCTCGGGCAGGTAGTAGTCGTCGGGATGGATCCGGTACGCCTGCTCGGAGCCGAAGCCGTCGACGGTCTCGATGCGGATCGGGATGCCGAGCTCCCGCAGGGTCTCCTTGTCGCGCTCGAACTGCCGCCGGCGTGACGCGAGCTCTTCCGGGTAGCGCGGCTCGACGCGTTCGGACAGCTCGTCGAGGGTGAGTGGCCGGCGGGTCTCCAACAAGGTCGCGGTGAGGTTGACCAGTCGTTCGAGGCGGTCAGTCACCCGTCACCCACCTCGCCGCCAGGGTGCCGGCCGCGGCCGCGGCTTGGAACAGCGCGGGGTCGTCGGCGGCCGGTCGTCCCATCGACACGATCTCGAGTCCGTAGCGCTCGAACAACCCGAGCACGTCCGGCGCGGCAACGTCGACGAGCTCGTGGCGGCGGTCGATCCCAGCGGCCCCCAGGTCGGCGCGCAGCCGCGCGGCTTGTTCTGCCGGCAACTCCGGTACCGCCACGAGTGCGCGTTCGCGCGCGGCCAGACGCAGCGCGGTCGCGCTGTGGTGTGACAGCCCATGGTGCCGGTCGCGTCGGTCAGCGAACGACACCCGAAGGCAGGCGATGGCCACGCCGCCGAGGGCGTGAGCGACGTCGAGTACGGAGCCCACCTCCATGCCGCTGAAGCCGAGGCGTGTGTTGGTCCCGACGATGCCGGGACCCATCACGACCACGGCAACATCGGCACGGGCAACGTGACGCGCCACCGCCAACGCCGACCAGATCGACACCGCCTCGTGATCGCCCCCGAAGGCGTGACCGCATGTGATCGTGGTGTTGACGAGTCCTTTGGCGCCAAGGTCGGCGACGAGATCGGAGAGCGCAAGCGGGAGACCGGCGCCATCGGTCATGACGTAGGCGAGCTGTCCGTGTGGTTGCGCGGCGCGGAACGCCGCCGCCACCGCGGGCAGCTGACTGTGCAGCGCGGCGACCACGACCGGCATCCCGTCGATCGATTCGATCTCGGCCAGCGCTTCGAGGTGCTCTTCCGCGCTGCCGACATCGGTCTGGATGCTGGTGTAGCGGCCCTTGATGATGTGGCCCGGGCCCGCTTCGCTCCAGTCGTCTCGCTCCAGGTTCCAATGCACGACGTGCCACCCGCCGGTTCCGAGCCCGAGCTCGACCGCCGTGGTGTTGACGACCACGCGATCACCCAGCGCGACCGGCCCCGTCAGCTGGGTGAGCGCGTACGCGCGCTCGGGGCCGTTGCCCAGGTCGACCTCGACGCGCTGCAATCCCGGGCGCGCCTCGAGCAGGGTCACGATCTCCCCGCTCCGGTACGACGGCATCCCGCGAACCTAAGTCACGTTGCGTCAGCTGGCCGCGTATATCGCGGTCAAGCGACGCAACCTCGCGGGGATGGGCTCACAGACTCGCGATGAGGCGTTCCACGCGGTCGTCGCGCGACTTGAACGGGTCCTTGCAGAGCACGGTGCGCTGCGCCTGGTCGTTGAGCTTCAGGTGCACCCAGTCGACGGTGTAGTCGCGCTTGCGCTCCTTGGCCCGCTTGATGAACGCGCCGCGCAGTCGCGCCCGCGTGGTCTGTGGCGGCGTGGTGGTGGCTTCCTCGATCGCGTCGTCGGTGGCGGTGCGCTCGACCGAGCCGCGCCGCTCGAGGAGGTAGTAGAGCGAACGCGGCGCGCGTCACGTCGTGGTACGCGAGGTCGAGCAACGCGACCCGCGGGTTCGTGAGCGCGAGGTCGTGACGCTCGCGGTACGCCTCGATCATGTGGTACTTGATCACCCAGTCGACCTCGGTCGACAGCTTCAGCGGGTCGTTCTCGAGGTGGGTCATCACGTGCTCCCACATCCCGAGCGCCTGCTCCTCGAGCGGTGACAACCCGCGCCGCTTGGCAAACTGCAGCGCGCGCTGCAGGTACTCGGACTGCATCTCGACGGCCGAGAGCTCGCGCCCGTTGGCCAGGCGCACGCGCCGGCGGCACGTGATGTCGTGGCTGATCTCGCGAATGGCCCGGATGGGGTTCTCGAGGGTGAGGTCGCGCCACGGGCGCGAGTCTTCCTCCAGCATGCGCAGCACGATCGACGTCGCCCCGATCTTGAGAAACGTCGTGTACTCGCTCATGTTGGAGTCGCCCACGATCACGTGCAGCCGGCGGAACCGCTCGGCATCGGCGTGGGGCTCGTCGCGCGTGTTGATGATCGGGCGCGACCGCGTGGTCGCGCTCGACACGCCTTCCCAGATGTGCTCAGCGCGCTGGCTCACGCAGTACATCGCGCCCCGCGCCGTCTGCAGCACCTTGCCCGCGCCGGCGTAGACCTGCCGCGTCACGAGGAACGGGATGAGCACGTCGGTGAACTTGGTGAAGTCACCTTCGCGCTCGACGAGGTAGTTCTCGTGGCAGCCGTAGGAGTTGCCGGCCGAGTCGGTGTTGTTCTTGAACAGGTAGACCTCGCCGCGGATGCCTTCCTCGCGCAGGCGCTGCTCGGCACTGCGCACGAGCCCCTCGAGGATGCGCTCCCCCGCCTTGTCGTGCACCACGAGGTCGGCGATGGAATCGCACTCCGGGGTGGCGTACTCGGGGTGGCTGCCGACGTCGAGGTAGAGGCGGGCGCCGTTCTCCAGGAAGACGTTGCTGGAACGGCCCCAGCTCACGACCCGCCGGAAGAGGTAGCGGGCGACTTCGTCGGGGCTGAGCCGCCGCTGGCCGCGGAGGGTGCAGGTGACGCCGTACTCGTTCTCGAGCCCGAAGATGCGTCGCTCCACCGCCGCGAGGCTAGTGCTGCTCTCCGGTGTGGTCGCGCCGGTTCTTGCCCGCCGGCCGTAACATCGGCGTATGGAAGGCCAGGTTCGGATGGCACCGCTCACCTGGGTCGCCGGTGCCTTCCGAGCCCAGGTGCTGGCCGCTCGGTTGGAGTCGGAGGGCATCGACGCGCAGCTGCGCGGCGCGCTGGCCAGCCCCTACGGGCTGACCGTGGGCGATATGGCGCGCGTCGACGTCTACGTGCCCGAGGACCAGCTCGACGACGCGCGGTACGTGCTGCTCGCCGACGAGGTCGACGCCACTCTCGCGGCGCCGACCGACTGGTGGGACGCGGGCAGCGAGCACCGAACCGGGCGGCCGCGTTGGCTCTGGTGGGTGGCCGCCACGCTGGTGGCAATCCCGGTGCTCGGCACGCTCGTGAGCGTGCTGCGGCACTGGCTGTAGTTCAGCTCGCGTCGAGGATCCCGATCAGCTCGCCGCCGTTGATGCGGCGGAACGCGCGGCGGGCGCGGGTGCGGTCGAGGAGCGCGACCTCGAGCTGGTCGGCGGTGAGCACGGTGTCGGGACCGGCGAGGACCGACGCGCCGAGCCGGATCGCCGCGTCTGCGTCCATCTCGCCGGAGAAGCGCGTCTCGAGGGCCTCGGCGATCTCCTCGGCCTGGCCGCCGAGCACGGTGCTGCCCTCTTCGTCCATGACGGTGCCGTCGTAGAGGATGTGGTACAGCTCGTCGTCGTCGGCCGTCTCCCCCACCTGCGCCACGAGGATCTCCACCTCGTACGGCTTCATCTCGTGCGTGAACACCTGGCCGAGCGTCTGCCCGTAGGCGTTGGCGAGGGCGCGGGCGTTCACGTCTTCGCGCGCGAACGAGTAGCCCTTGAGGTCGGCTTGGCGGACGCCGGCGACGCGCAGCATCTCGAACTCGTTGTACTTGCCGACGCCCGCGAACGCGATCCGGTCGTAGATCTCCGAGATCTTGTAGAGGGTGCGGAACGCGTTCTCGGCGACGAGGACGATGCCGTCGGTGACGCTGAACGCCACCAGGCTCCGCCCGCGTGCGATGCCCTTCCGCGCGTAGTCGGCGCGGTCCTTCATCATCTGTTCCGGCGGGACGTAGAACGGCATGCTCACAAGCCGCTCCCCTCTTCTCGACCGCCGTAGAGCACCTCGGCCCGGCCGGCGACGCTGTCGTCGTCGAGGAGCGTGAAACCGGTGGCGTCGATGACCGCCACCGTCGGGAAGATGCGCCGGACCAGGTCGGGACCGCCGGTGGCGGTGTCCTCGTCGGCGGCAGCGAAGAGCGACCGGAGCGCGAGGTCGACGGTGTCGTCGCGGCTGATGCCCTCCTGCCACGTCGCCTTGATCCAGTTGCGGGCGTGCACGCCGCCCGAGCCGTTGGTCTGGTAGTCGGCTTCCTCGTACTTGCCGCCGGTGACGTCGTAGCTGAAGACCCGGCCCCGGTCGCGCCGGTTGTCGTAGCCCGCGAACAGCGGGACGACGGCGAAGCCCTGCATGGCCGCGGGCAGGTTGCTCCGCACCATCTGGGCGAGCTGGTTGGCCTTGCCCTCGAGCGAGAGGGTCTCGCCCTCGATCTTCTCGTAGTGCTCGAGTTGCACCTGGAAGAGCTTCACCATCTCGACCGCGGGGCCGGCGGCGCCGGCGATGGCAACGCCCGAGAAGTCGTCGGCCGCGAACACCTTCTCGATGCGACGGCTGGCGATCGTGTACCCGGCGGTGGCGCGCCGGTCGCCGGCCATCACGACCCCACCCGCGAAGCGGATCGCCACGACGGTCGTGCCGTGGGTGATCTCGAGCGGGGTCCCACCGGGCGCGTGCTCGAGGCCGGCGCCGGGGAGGTCGTGGGGTGCGACCCGCCGCAGCAGGTCGACGAAGGAGGACCCGGGGTCGAGCCCCGGGCCGAAGGTCGGAAGTGGTGACTCCATCACGCGGCGAGCCTATACGGGCACTTCCCGCAGCCCCGCCGCCCGCGTTCGCGCAAGAGTCGTCAGCTCGACCGTCTCGGGATCACGTGCGTCGAGATACGCCGCAGCCGCGCGCAACGCCTCGATCGAGTCGCGGAACTGCCCGAGGCCACCGTTGCAGTTGAAGCACAGGATCCCGCGGACCTCACCCGTCTCGTGGTCGTGGTCCACGTGCTCGGGGTCAGGTCGTCCGCAGATCGCGCACACGCCACCTTGCTGGCGCACGAGGTCGTCGAACTGGTCCGCACCGATGCCGTGGCGATGCTTCAGGTGATAGTGCCGACTGCCACCATGCACTCGCTGGCGCGACTCATCTGTGCGAGCGTTGTTACAAGCGTTGCAATAGCAGTGATAGCCGTCCTTCGAATTCTTGTTGCGAGGGAACTCGTCGTAGGGCTTCGTTTCCTTGCAGTCCGCGCAGCGCTTCACTCAGCGAAGGTACGCCGGGGGTATGACAGTCAAATCGACACATACACTATATCCGATTTGATATCATTGCCCCCCTTTCTGCACGTATGACTTTACGAATTCCTCAGCGTTCGCCTCGAGCACCGAGTCGATCTCGTCGAGCAGATCGTCGAGCTCTTCCTTCAGTTCCTCGCCCTGCTTCGCGGGCGCGGCGACCTCGGCGGTCTCCTCGACGCGTTCCTTCGGCGCCGGCTTCTGCTTGCGCTCACGCTCGGGCATGACTCGCTCCTCTTATCCCTGCAACCGCTCGACCAGCTCGGCGGGGGTACCGACTTCCTGGAACAACGGTTCGACATGCGCCTTCGTTCCCCTGAGCGGCTCCATCATCGGGATGCGCCGCAACGGATCCGAGCCTACGTCGAGGATCAGGCTGTCCCAATTGGCAGCCACGACCGCGTCGGGCCAGCGGGCGAGGCAGCCACCCCGGAAGTAGGCCCGGGTGCTCGACGGCGCCACGGTCATCGCGGTCTGCACGTCGGCTTCGTCGACGAGGCGCTCGACCTTGCCCGCCCGCACCAGCTTCTCGTAGAGCGAGCGGTCGGGCCGGACGTCGTGGTACTGCAGGTCGAGCAGCGACAGCTTGGGGTCGGACCACTCCAGCCCGTCACGGTCGATGTACGCCTGCAACAGCGACAGCTTCGTGACCCAGTCGAGCTGGCCGTCGAGCTGCATCGGGTCGCGCTCGAGGTCGGCGAGCACCGCCTCCCAGCGTGACATCACCATGCCGCCCACGTCGTCACCGCCGCAGGCGTCGAGGCCGATCTCGTCGGCGTACTTCTGCGCCAGGCGGAGGAACTCCCACTGCAGGTCCACCGCGGTGATGCGACCACCGTCGAGCAGCTCGACCGTCGCGCGACACGTGGGATCGTGCGACACCGTCCGCATCGCGTTGACCGGACCGATGATCGACAGGTCCTTGGCGATGAAGCCGTCTTCGATCATCGCCAGCACGATCGCGGTCGTGCCGACCTTCAGGAACGTCGCCAGTTCGCACAGGTTGGCGTCGCCCGCGATCACGTGGAGACGGCGGTATGCCTGCGGATCCGCGTGCGGCTCGTCGCGCGTGTTCACGATCGGCCGCTTCAGCGTGGTCTCGAGCCCGACTTCTTCCTCGAAGAAGTCGGCGCGCTGGCTGATCTGGTGGTCGACCGCGCCCGCGCCGTTCTCGGAGCCGACCTTGCCTGCGCCGGTGAACACCTGGCGGCTCACGAACCACGGCAGCAGGGTGCGCACGAGGGAGGAGAACGGCACCGCCCGGTCGACGAGGTAGTTCTCGTGCGTGCCGTACGAGTTGCCCTTGCCGTCGGAGTTGTTCTTGTAGACGACGATCTCCTGGCCCGGCTCGCTGAGCCGGCGCGCCGCGAGCATCGAGCGGGCGAGGATCCGCTCCCCTGCCTTGTCGGCGCACACGAGCTCGAGCGCGTCGGCGCACTCGGGCGTCGAGTACTCGGGATGCGCGTGGTCGACGTAGTAGCGCGCACCGTTGGTGAGGACGGTGTTGACGAGGTGCGTCTCGATCTCGGGGGGCATCGCACCCTCGCGGGCGAAGCCGCGGGCGTCGCGACCGGGCGACTCGTCCTCGAAGTCCCACCCGACCTTGTGGTGCTCCACGTAGCCGTTGATGAGCATCGACGAGGCCAGCACGGGGTTGGGGTCGGCGGCGCCGCGCAGGGTCACGCCGTACTCCGTCTCGATCCCGCACACCTTCGGGATGGCCACGGGCTCAGCCTACTTGTGACCCGGTACGACTCCGCTCCAGACGACGATCGGTACGATCCGCCGGTGCCGGGGTTCCACGATCCCAACCGGGTGAGCCTCCGCAAGGCCGTGCGGGCGACGCTCGTGGTGCCGGGCGTGTTCGCGGTGTTCGTGGCGACGGGGAACTCGACGGCCGCGCTCTTCGGCTCGTTCGGCTCGTTCGCGGCGTTGGTCTTCGCCGACTTCGGGGGGCCGCTGCGCCGGAGGTTCCGCGCCTACCTGCTCCTGGCCGTGATCGGCGGCGGCTTGGCCGCGGTCGGCACCGCGTTCGCCGACTCCACCTGGCCCGCGCTCGCCGTGACCCTCTTCGTCGTGTTCGCGGTCGCCTTCTCGGGTGCGCTGGGCGGGTACTTCGCGGCCGGTGGCACCGCCGCCACGCTCGCGTTCGTGCTGGCGGTGATGACGCCGGGCCTCGACTCCGACCTCGCGTCGCGCGAGCTCGGATGGGTCTTCGGCGTCGTCGTGGCCGGCATCGTCGCCGTGCTCGTGTGGCCCGTGCACCAGCGCGATCGGGTCCGCGTCGCCGCGGCGGCGGTCCTGCGCGAGGCCGCCGACTGCCTCACCGACCCGGGTGCCCGCCGCGACCTCACCGCGCTGCGCGCCGCGGACGCGACGCTCACCGCCCGCGCCGGCGTGGTCTACCGCCCCGCCGGGAGCATCGCGCGGGAGCGGGCGCTCGTCGCGCTGGTCATCGTCGCCCGTCGGCTCCTCCCCCTCGTCGACGCGGTGACCGCAGCCGACTGCTCGGCGGCAGCCGACACCACCCCCGAGTACGGCGCGCTTGCTGTGCAGGTGGCGGCCTCGTTGGCCGGGAGCGCGCGGATCGTGGCACGCGAACGAGGTGAGCCGGTGGCGCTCGAACCGCTGGTGGACGCGCGCGCCGCGCACACCGACGCGCTGGAGCGATGGGCGGCGCTCGTGTTGCCGACCGACGGTGGCGCGCGGGTCGTCGACGGCGTGATCGCGGCGTTCCCGTTGCGACGACTCTCGCTCTCCGCCTTGGAGGCGGCGAAGGACGTCGACGACGCGGCCCACGACGATGTGAGAACGCGCGCCGAAGGCCGCGCCATCGTCGTCCATGCCTGGGAGATGCTGCGCGCCCACTGCAACCTGCGGTCTGTGCGCTTCCGCAACGCTGCGCGCGCCGGGATCGGGCTCGCGCTCGCGGTCCTCGTGGCGAAGACGGCGTCGGTCGAGCACTCCTTCTGGGTGGTGCTCGGTGCGCTCGCGGTCCTGCGTTCGAGCGCGCTGGGCACCGGTGCCACGGCAGTGCAGGCGCTCGCCGGCGCACTCGCGGGTTTCGGCATCGCGTCCCTTGTGATGGCGACGATCGGGCCCGACGAGACGTGGCTGTGGGTCGCGCTCCCCGTCGTCGTGTTCCTCGCCGCGTACACGCCAGGCGCGGTCAACTTCGTCGTCGGCCAGGCCGGGTTCACGGTGTTCGTCGTCGTGATGTTCAACGTGCTCGTGCCCGAAGGTTGGCGTACCGGGCTGGTGCGCGTGCAGGACGTCGCCATCGGTGCGGGGATCAGCGTGGTGGTCGGCGCACTGTTCTGGCCCCGCGGCGCGCGTGGTGTCGCGCGGCGCTCGTTCGCCGAACTGCTCCGCGCCGCGAGCGCGCACCTCTCGCTCGCCATCGACGTCGCCATGCGCGGCGGGGCAGGTGACGTCACCGCCGCGGCCGCCGACGTCGCCGGCGCGCGGGCTCGCGCGGTTGCTGCGCTCGAAGACCTCGCGCTCGAGCACGGCGGTGGCCACGTCGACCGCGAGGGTTGGGGCGCGCTGCTCGTCGACGCGCTCCTGGTCGAGCTGGCCGGTGAGGGCATCGAACGCGGTCGTGCGCGCCACGGGACCGGACCGTGCACCGACGCGGTGGACGCGTTGGCGCGTGAGGGCGACGAGGTGGCGGCGTCGGTGGGGCGCCAGGCCGACGCGATCGAACGCGACCGCGAGCGAGCATTCGCCGACGGCGTGCGGCCTTCGGTGCCGGTGTCGCCCGAGCTCGTGCACTGCCTGGAGCGCCATCGCGTCGACGACCTCGACGGTGCGCTCGGACTGGTCTGGGCGCACGAGTGGCTCATGCTCGTCGCTGACCACCCTGGATGATGCTCGGGGCACGACGTGCGACAAGGTCGCCTTCACGAACGGCTGATTCGCCGGCTGCTACTGGACCGGAACCAACACGGCTGGATCAGCAAGTACTGGAGCGGCGGGAGCGGCGACGAGCTCAAGGACATCTCCACGCTGTACTGCTGCGGCAGCTGAGCGCGACCGACGGCAGACGGGTCAGAGGTACTGGCCCGTCTGCACCCGCTCGATCTGGCGGCCACCGTGGGGCTCCTCGCCCTCGGCGAGGATGGTGCGCACGAACACGATGCGCTCCCCTTTCTTGCCGGAGATCTTGGCCCAGTCGTCGGGGTTGGTCGTGTTGGGCAGGTCCTCGTGCTCCCGGAACTCCTGGCGGATCGAATCGAGCAGATCCTGGGTGCCGATGCCCTTCTCCCCCGACTCGATCTGACGCTTGATCGAGAGCTTCTTCGCGCGCCGCACGATGTTCTCGATCATGGCGCCGGACGAGAAGTCCTTGAAGTAGAGGATCTCCTTGTCGCCGTTCTGGTACGTGACCTCGAGGAAGCGGTTGGTGTCGTCCATCGAGTACATGCGTTCGACGGCCGCCGTGATCATCACGTCGACGGCCTTCTCCGGGCCCCCCGCCCTTCCGGTCTCCTCGTCGGCGAGCGGGAGGTCGGCGGTGAGGTACTGGCGGAAGATCTTCGCCGCGCTGTCCTCGTCGGGCCGCTCGATCTTGATCTTCACGTCGAGTCGGCCCGGACGCAGGATGGCCGGATCGATGAGGTCCTCACGGTTCGACGCGCCGATCACGATGACGTTCTTCAGGCTCTCGACGCCGTCGATCTCGGCGAGCAGCTGCGGCACGATCGTGCTCTCGATGTCGGACGAGATGCCGGTGCCGCGCGTGCGGAACAGGGAGTCCATCTCGTCGAAGAACACGATGACCGGGTAGCCCTCCTCCGACTTCTCGCGCGCGCGCTGGAAGATGAGGCGGATCTGGCGCTCCGTCTCCCCCACGTACTTGTTGAGGAGCTCGGGGCCCTTGATGTTGAGGAAGAACGACCGCGCGGTCGTGTCGCCGGTGCGTTCGCTCACCCGCTGCGCGAGCGAGTTCGCCACCGCCTTGGCGATGAGCGTCTTGCCGCACCCGGGCGGGCCGTAGAGCAGGATGCCCTTCGGCGGTTGCAGGTCGTGCTCGTGGAACATCTCGGCGTAGAGGTACGGCAGCTCGACCGCATCTTTGATCGCGTCGATCTGGTCGTCGAGGCCACCGACGTCGGCGTAGGTGACGTCGGGAACCTCTTCGAGCACGAGCTCCTCGACCTCGGGCCGCGGGATGCGCTCGACGAGCAGGCCCGAGCGGCCGTCCATGAGGAGGTGGTCGCCGGCGCGCAGCTTCTCGCCCATGAGCGACGCCGCCAGCTCGCACACGCGTTCTTCGTCGGCGCGGCCCACGATCGAGCGCGCGGGTGTGGTCCTCGAGCAGCTCCTTGAGCACGACGACCTCGCCCGACACCTCGGCGCCGCGCACGAGCACCACGTTGAGCGACTCGTTGAGCGCGACCTCCTGGCCGCGGATCATGGAGTCGACGTCGACCTCCGGATGCACCGACACTCGCATCTTGCGACCCGCGGTGAAGATGTCGACGGTGCCGTCGTCGTTGGCGCCGAGATAGGTGCCGTACGCCGACGGTGGCATCGTGAGCTTCTCGACCTCCTCGCGGAGCGCCGCGATGTGCTCGCGCGCCTCACGCAGCGTGGCCGAGAGTCGCTCGTTCTGGGAGACCGCCTGTTGGAGCTGTCCCTTGGTCTCGAGGATCTTCTCCTCGAGGGTGCGCACCCGCTTGGGTGCGTCCTGGAGGCGCCGCCGGAGCACGACGACCTCCTCCTCGAGACCCTTGAGCTGACCCTGGAGGTCGTCGACCTGCCGCTCGTACTCGGCGAGACGCCGGTCGTGTTCGGAAGCCATGCGATCACCTCCTGGGGGATGGCGATTTGCCTGGCGTCGGACACTACACCGGGGTCATCCCGGTGCCTGGGCACATTCGATGACCGGACTGTGAACTGGACGCTGCGTCACTGCGAGAGGACCTTCCAGGGCACTCAGACGCACGACCCGGAGGCACATGTCGGCGGCACGGATCCGAAGGTGAAGCAGATCGCGAGGCCGATCTCGTTGAGGTTTCCGGGCGCGCTCAGGGACAACCAACGATTCCCTGGGCCCGCATCCGGTGCGGGTGAGGATGCCGGCACGGTCGGTGCTCCTGACCACGGATTCCCCGCGCCAACTCAGGTCGAACCAGTCGTTGCGACCGCGGACCACTGAGCGTGGCCGATCGTGACCGGTGACGTAAGAGGCGGCCACGGAACGGGGCATTCGTGATCTGGGGCAGCACCCTCGGGAGCAACGACACCGGCGGCGACTTCGGCGGGACGTGCCGTGGGGAGTCGTTCTCTGCAACGCGACTGCGTTCCGACGAGTCTCGGACACCGGCACCGGAAACGCCATCCCGCTCTCCCCAACAGCCAACGCAAGTCACCGCCGACCCCGCCATCACGCCGGTGCTGTGCGTCGCACAGGGCGGCTGTTCGGATACGAACATCCCCGGGGGCAACTCGATCCGCGAAGCTCTCGATCGCGTGCGTCAGTTCGAATCAGGTCACTCTCAACTGCTGACGTGATTTCCCTCGTCTTGGCTTGAGAAATCCGCCCCGCCCGTCTAGTCTGAGGAGCAGTTGTCCGAACCCCCAGTCAAAGGACTCGACGCGACGATGAAGGTCTGGATCGATCAGGACCTCTGCACCGGCGACGGCCTGTGCGAGGAGATCGCGCCCTCGGTGTTCACGCTCCTCGACGACGGGCTCGCGTACGTCAAGGAGGGCGACAAGGTTTTCAGCGACCCGGGTGGCGCCGAGGGTCTGGCCAACGTGCCCGCGGGCATGGAAGAGGCCACCATCGAGTCCGCCGAGGAATGCCCCGGCGAGTGCATCTTCATCGAGGTCGACTGACTCTAACTTCGCTCCCCACCAACACCGTTCCTCCTGACGACCCCGAGCTCCGCTCGGGGTCGATCGCTATTCGGCGAGGCAGTCGCCGGTGCCGACCGACGCCGCTGCCTGGCCGGCGAGCACGGGGTCGAGGACGGCGTCGAGCTCGGTGCGCGTGAGCGCGTAGGCGGTGGTCTGGCGGCTGATGTCGTACGCGAACATCACGCCGACGACACGCCCCGATGCGTCGACGATGGGTCCGCCGGAATCGCCCGGGGCGGTGACCGCGGCGAGGACGAACACCTCGCGCTCGGTGGGGTGGGCGCGAGCGATGTCGGTGCCGCGGGCCACGATCTGCTCGGCGATGCGCACGGGGGCCTGACGCAGCGCGCCACCGCCCGGGTGACCGAAGAGCGCGCCGCGGTCGTCGACCTGCGCCTGCCCGAGCTCGAGCGCGGGCAGTCCGAGCCCCGGCACGTGGAGCACGGCCAGGTCGCGGTTGGGATCGAAGGCGACGACGGTCGCGTCGAGGTGTCGCCCATCATTGGTGGCGACACGCGTGTCGCGCTCGCCCGCGACGACGTGCGCGTTGGTGACGGCGAGGTTGTCTCCCGCGACGAACGCGGTGCCCTCCTGGATGCGGTCGCAGGCCTGGCCCTCGACGAGCAGGGTCGAGCGCGTCACGCGGTCGGCCGCTTCGGCGGGGATGCCGTTGGCCGGCGGAGTCCCCGCGTCAGGCGACGACAGGGTGTCGAACACCTCGGGGAACGACTGGTCGCCGAGCAGTCGCCCGAGGGTCTCCGACTCCGACGGCGGTGCCGGCGCCACCCGGTCGATGAGACGCGCCAGCGCGCTGTCGCGGACCGCGCGTGCCGTCCACCCCGGCGAGCTCGCCAGCGCGGGGATGAGGAGCCACACCAGAACGAGCACGCCGGCCACCCCGAGCACGCCGCCCGCGACGCGGTCGCCCTGTCGCACCGTGCCGGCCCCGCGCCCGAGTCGTGCCGACAGCGATGAGCCGGCAGCCGCGCCGACTGCCTGCGCCACCGCTGCGACCACCACGACGAACGCGAGCGACGCCAGCAGTCGCGTGCGCGGTGGTGATCCCTTGAGCGCGGCGGCGACGTCGGGGACGAACAACACGCCCACGGCGATTCCGAGCGCGAGCCCGGCCCACGACGTGGCGCGTCGCACGAAGCCCATCCGGTACCCCACCCAGCCGGCCCCCGCGGCCACGGCGACGACGACGAGGTCGAGGAAGTTCACGCCCGCGTCACGTCACAACAGGTCACGCCGCGTCACGCCGCGGGAGCGAGCAGCCGCGCGTGGGTGAGGAACCCGGTGTGCGCGACCATGCGGTGGTCAGGGCGTACGGACTGGCCGTCGACGTGCCACGTGCGCTGCAGCACTTCGAGCGTCTCGATCATACCGAACGGGGATCCCGCGAGCTCCTCGCGCAGCCGCGACACCTGGCCGATCGTGGGCAGGTACGCGAGCATGATCCCTCCCGTGTGCAGCGCCTGCTCGGCGTGCTTCACGACCCGCCAGGGCTCCGGGAGGTCGAGGAGGATGCGGTCGAGGTCGTCGAGACCGATGCCGTCGTAGACGTCGCGCACCTCGATGTCGAGCGGGACGTCGGGGCCGAGGAAGCCCTCGACGTTGGTGCGCGCGCGGCGAGCGAAGTCGTCGCGGATCTCGTAGCCGGTGACGTGCCCGGAGTTGCCCACCGCGCGGAGCAACGCCAGCGTGAGCGCACCCGACCCGACACCCGATTCGAGCACTCGTGCGCCCGGGAACACGTCGGCGAGGATCATGATCGGGCCGAGGTCCTTGGGGTAGATCACCTGCGCGCCGCGTGGCATCTCGAGCACGTACTCGGCCAGCGTGGGTCGTACCGCGGTGAGTCGGGCGTTGCGCGTGGTGCGTACGGTCACGCCGTCGGGCTGGCCGATCACGTCGTCGTGGGCGAGGACACCGGCGTGGGTGTGGAACTCGCCGCCCGCGGCGAGCGTGACGAGGTGGCGGCGCCGCTTGGCGTCGACGAGCAGCACGCGGTCACCTGCGGTGAACGGCCGCGCCATCTCAGCGCACCTCGACGGGAATCGTGATCGCGCCCACCTGCGACCGCAGCCGGCAGAACGCGCACACGGTGCCGGGTGTGGGTGCGCCGCACACCGTGCACTCCCCAAGCTCGTCGCGCTCGTGCTCGGCGTCGGCGGCGAAGCGCTCGTGGCCCCGCTCGAGGAACCCGAACAGGAATGCGGCCTTCGAGCCCGGCGAGCGGTCCTCGAGCGCGTTGAGCACCTCCTTGTAGCCGAGGTGCCGGTTGCCCGCCGCCATCGGGCACTCCTCGACCTGGTAGTCGATGCCCTGCAGCACGCAGTAGGCCGCGGTCTCGCGCTCGCCCAGCCGCAGGAGCGGCTTCACCTTGCGGACGAACCCGGGCGCGGCTGGCAGCACCGGATGCTGACGGCCGAGGTAACCGGTCTCCCACCGCAGCACGTTGCCGAGGAGAACTGCGGCCTCGTCATCGAGGTTGTGCCCGGTTGCGAGGACGTCGTAGCCGCGCTCGATGGCCACGGAATTGAAGAGGTGGCGCTTCGAGAGCCCGCACGCGCCACACGGCGCGCGTCGCGTGACGGCCGCCGCCTCGGGAATGGTGTAGCCCTCGTCGGTGGCGAGGTCGACCTCGTGCAATGGCCGGCCGAGCTGCGCCGCGAACGCGCGGGTGTACTCGCCGGATTCGTCGGAGTAGTCGCCGATGCCGAGACCGAGATAGAGGCCGTCGGCGTCGTAGCCCAGGCGCACGAGGATGTCCCAGAGCGCGAGCGAGTCTTTTCCGCCCGACACCGCGACCAGCACCGGTACGCCGGGCTCGAGCATGCGGTGCGAGTGGATCGCCCGGCGGACCTGCTCGTCGCAGTGGTGGACGAAGTGCTCCTTGCAGAACGCGGCGTTGTGTCGGCGCACGTCGATGACGGCGGTGCCCTTGCAGACGCGGCACTTCATGCGGACGTACTCCCGCCGCCCTCGATGGTCGGCTCCGCTCCGCCGTCCCGCTCATCCGAGCACGGCTCCGCTGCGCCTCCGCTGATGACGGGTCGGATCTCCACCGAGGCGTCGTCGGCCAACTTGGCGTCGTGGGTCACCAGCTCCTCTCCCACGATCACGAGCACCGTCTCCGGGCTCATCTCGAGCCGCTGCAACAGCGCGTGCACAGTGATCGGGCCGTCGACCTCGACCTCCCGCTTCGGGTTGCGCAGCAGCACCTTCACCCGCCGAAGGCTACCGGCCTACTTCGTGCGACGGATCTCGCGAATCTCGAGCCGCTCGCCCGGCCGCAGCTTCAGTGTGTAGATGTCTTCGGTGCGCCCCACGTACTTGTGGAGGAGGCGGAGACCGGTCGCGCCCGCGGCGACGTAGAACCACGCCCGGTTGCCGCTGTGCATGCCCTTGCGCAGCGCCGTCGAGCCGACACGCGCCACGACGCGCGACGTGAAGTCCTTCCGAATGACCCGGGCGGCCGAGGCGGCAGCCCCGACAGCGATGAAGGCGTCGCTGCGCCGTGCCATCAGCGTTACAGACGCCGGACTTCGACGATGGTGCTCTTCTTGTGCCCGCGCCGCCGACCGAGGAGGAAGGCAACCACCACGACGCCAACCGCGGCCACGACGAGACCGGTCTTGGCCGCGCCCTCGGCGACCTCGGTGGTCTCGTCGGCCACGCCCCGGATCTCGGCCAGCTTGGCCTCGATGTCGGCGCGGCTGACCGGCTTGTCGGCGGCGGCCATTTATCCGTACTCCTTCTCGACGCGCCGCGCCGTCCGCGCCACCCACACGAGGGCGGCGCCGATCAGCAGGGCGACGAACATGATCAGGTACGGAACCCACGACCAGTCGCCGGAGAAGGTGTCGCCGGTTTCGTCCTGCAGGGCGCGCAGGCCGGACAGACCGAGGAAGACCACTCCGAACCCGAGCATCAGCGATCCGAGCACCCCGAAGCCGACGTAACGACCGAGCTTCTGGAGCGGCACGAGCGTCTGCTCGCGCATGTACCGGACGACGAGGTCGCGCAGCTCGGTGACGAGCTGCGGCAGGGGCGGTGGCCGCTTCGCCGGCGGCGCCTTCGGCGTGCTCGGTGGTGTCGGTGGTGTCGGAGGCGGCGACGTGGGTTCCATCGAGACCCGAACCCTACTGCGGCGCCGGCACGAGCGCGTCGACCGGCGGCGCGTCGGGGTAGCCCCCGATGATCTCGCCGATCTGCACCCGGATCGCCCCACCCTGTGTCTCGGTGAAGCTTCCGTTGTCGAGGAACGCGAACCGGATGCGTCGCCCCTGGTCGAACACGCCGGTGAGTCCGGTCACCCCGTCGAGCGATCCGGTCTTGCCCCGGAAGTTGCCGGCCAGCGAGGTGCCGACGAATTGGTCGAACAGCGTGCCGTTCTGCCCGGCGACGGGGAGCCCGTCGTGGAGGGTGGCCAGTTCCGGGCGATCGGCGAGCGCGAGCGCGCTCACGAGGTTGGCACAGGTCACCCGGTTGCCCCGGTCGAGTCCCGAACCGTCCTTCAAGGCCCCGTCGGCGAGCGGCACGCCCAGCTCCTTGAGCTTGGCGGTGATCGCCGCGACACCCGCAGCAGTGGTGCCCTGCTTCGACGCGTGCAGGCCCATCTCCTTGGTGAGCATCTCGGCGGTGAGGTTGTCGCTCGACGACAGCATGGAACCGACCACCGCCTTGAGCGGCGGTGACGCGATCGAGGCGATCTCGGTGGTGTCCGCGGGTGCGGTCCCGACGTCCGCTGCGCCGACCTGCACGCCGCGTGCGCGGAGCAGGTCGGTGAGCAGCGCGGCCGCGTTGCGGCTCGGGTCGTCGACCACGACCTTCCGCGCCGGTGACCACGTGCTGTACCCGTCGTTGACCGTCAGCGCGCTCGAGCGGCCCGATCTCACCGTCGGTGCGATAGCTGTCCTTCCACGTGGGCAGGTACCGCTGTTCGTCGTATCGCGAGTCGTCGCCGACGACCCCACCGGGGATCGAGTGCACACCCTTCGCAACGACCGCGTCGGCCAGCGCCTCGAGGCTCGTGGTCACGTCGCCTCTGGTCCTCCCCTGCGACTGCAGGAACGAGACGTAGTCGCCGGTGCTGAGCACGGGGTCGCCTCCGCCGATGAGCCAGACCTGCTGGACGGTGCCGTCGGCCGGAGGCGCGGGCGCGACGACGCGGGTGGTGAAGGTGGAGTCGGGTCCGAGCGTCGAGAGCGCCGCCGCCGCGACCAGGATCTTCTGGGTGGACGCGTCCATCAGCGGGGTGTCGGCCCCGTGGGTGGCCAGGATCTGGTGGCCGGCGCGCACCACGAAGCAGGTGCCATCACCGGGCGCCGCCGCGTCGAGCGCCGACTGCAGGTGCATCGCGCCGACGGCCTCCACGACGGGCTCAGGGACCCGTCGCACCGACCACAAGGGTGTCGCGGCGGACGGCGTCACTCCCCCGGCGCTCGCGTCGGCACCCGAGTCGCCGCCGGTGAACGCGACCACGAGCAGCACCGTGGCGGCGACGAGCAGGGCGCCGACGAGCAGCGCGGGGCGCGCATCAGACAGCGGACTCACGATCGCTCCAGAACTCGTCGCGCAGCACCCGCTTCAGGAGCTTGCCCGACTCGGTGCGCGGCAGCTCGTCGCGCACCTCGTACTCGCGGGGCCGCTTGTAGCCACCAACCCGCTCGTCCACGAACGCCCGCAGCTCGTCGACGTCGATCGTCACGCCCAGCTTCGGTTGCACGATCGCGTGGACCCGCTCACCCCACTCGTCGTCGGGGATCCCGAAGACCGCGACGTCGAGGATCGCCGGGTGCTCGTAGATGACCGCTTCGATCTCGGCCGGGTAGATGTTGACGCCCCCCGAGATGATCATGTCCTTCTTGCGATCACAGATGTAGAGGTAGCCGTCGTCGTCGAGATACGCGACGTCGCCCACGGACTTCCACTCCCGGTCGTGTTCGGTGAGCCGCTCGTCGGTGTGGTGGTAGCCGTCCATCTCGAGGGAGCTGCGGATGAACAGCTCGCCCGGCTCGCCGGTCGTCGCGTCGGTGCCGTCGTCGGTGACGATGCGGACCTCGATCGGTCCGTAGGTCTTGCCGCACGAGCCGGGCCGGCGCAGCTGTTCGTCGGGCGGGAGCACGGTGACCACCCCGAGCTCCGTGGACCCGTACACCTCATAGAGGAAGCTGTCGCCCAGCTTCTCGACGACCTCCTGCTTGAGCGAGTACGGAACCGGCGCTGCGTTGGCGATGAGGGTGCGCATCGACGACATGTCCGCACGCGTCAGCTCGCCCGGAGGCAGGCTCACGATGCGCTTCAGCTGCGTGGGCGCGGTGAACGTGTCGGTGACGCGGTGCTCCTTCACCAGGCGCAGCCACGACGACGGGTCGAACTTGCGCAGCACGACGATCGTGCCGCCGACCGCGTGCGCGAACAGGGCGAACGACAGCGGCCCCGAGTGGTAGAGCGGTCCGGTCGTGAGGTGCACACTGGGCCCGTCGAGCAGGTGCAGCTCCTGGAGCAGTGCGGCGACCGCGCCCGCGTCCGTGCCCGTGCGCATGGCGCCCTTGGGCTTTCCCGTCGTACCGGACGTATAGATCATGGTGGCGCCTGCAGCACCCGAGGCGGGATCGGCGAACTCCTCGATCACGGTTGCCAACTGGCGCGGGACCACGTCGTCCCAGTGGGCGCAGCCCGCGGGCGCGTCGCCCGCGTAGACCAGCACGTTGCGTACCTTCGGCAACTGGTCGCGCACCAGTGCCACGAGCGGAGCTTGCTCGGCGTCGACGATCACGACGGTGGCGTCGGAGTTGTCGATCACGTACTGCATCTCGGCCGCGTTGAAGCGGTACGAGACCGGAACCGATGTCAGCCCCACCTTGCGGCTGGCGTGGAAGGTGGTGACCACCTCGAGCGAGTTCGGCCCGCACCACGCGATGCGGTCACCGGTCGCGGCGCCGAGCTCGAGGAGCGCGTGCGCGAGGCGGTTGGCGCTGTCCTCGAGGTCCGCGTACGACGTGGCCGACGGACGCGCGCCACCGGCCGCGTCGACGATCACGGCCGCGTGCTCGCCGTGTGCGGCCGCGTGCTGCGTCAGGAGGTCCATGGGCGGGTCGGTAGCCTAACGCCCATGTCACCACCGCTTCCGGCGCGCGACACCGCGCCCGAGCTGTCGGTGGTGATGCCCGCTCACAACGAGGCCGGCTTCCTCGACCAGACCCTGAAGACGCTGGTGAGTGCCCTGCGCGACCGCGACCTGGCCTTCGAGCTGGTCGTGGTCGAGAACGGATCGACCGACTCGACCCTGGCCGACGCCCGCACGTTCGCGGCCGACGACCCGACCGTCGTGGTGCTCACCCGCCCGCCCGCCGATTACGGCGAAGCGATGCGGGCCGGGTTCCTGGCCGCCCGGGGTGCAGTCGTGGTCGTGTTCGACGTCGACTACTTCGATCCCGGGTTCGTCGACGTCGTGCTCCCCCGGCTCTCTGCCCCCGACGGCCCCGCGATCGTCGTGGGCTCGAAGCGTGCGCCCGGCACGCGCGACAGCCGTCCGTGGCCCCGCCGCGCGATCACGGCCGGGTTCTCCACCATCCTGCGCCTCGGCTTCGGGCTGACCGTCTCCGACACGCACGGGATGAAGGGGATGCGACGCGAGGTCGTGGAACCCATCGCCCGCCGCTGCCGGAACGGGACCGACCTGTTCGACACCGAGCTCGTCCTGCGCGCCGATCGGGCCGGTCTCGAGGTGGCCGAGGTGCCGGTGACGGTCGAGGAGCGCCGACCGTCGCGCACGCCGATCGCGCGGCGCATCGCGCGGACGATGTTCGGTCTCGTACGGCTGCGGATCCAGCTCTGGAGAGACCCCGGCACATGACCGCGGGATCGGAGGGGCCGCGGGCACCAGCCCGCGGCGGTCGTACGATACGCGCATGACCGCGCCGCGCTTCGCTGCCGCGCTCTCGGAGCACCCCGTCGCCTCGCACGCCGTCGGCGAGGTCGCCGGCGAGGTGCTGGAGGCGTTCGGAGGCGACGAACCCGATCTGCTGGTCGTGTTCGCCTCACCGCATTTCGTGGGAACGATGGACGACCTCACGTTCGCGCTCGCGAACCTGCTGGAACCACAGGTGATGCTCGGCGCGACCGCCGTGGGCGTGGTGGGAGGCGGGCACGAGGTCGAGGACTCGCCCGGCGTGTGCGTGTTCGCGGTGTCGTGCCCCGACGCCGAGCTCACGCCCGTCGCCCTCGACGTCGATCGCACGCCGGAAGGTGCTGCGGTCACCGGATGGCCCGATCTCGACGGCGATCCCGCGACGTTGCTGTTGCTCGCCGATCCGTTCAGCTTCCCGCTCGACGCGTTCCTCGCCCGGCTGCGCGACGACCGGCCCGACCTCCAGGTGATCGGCGGCGCGGCGTCGGCCGCGCGGGGACCGGGTGGGAACCGCCTCGTGCTCGACGGACAGCTGACCGCGAGCGGTGCCGTCGGCGTGTTCATCGGAGGTCTTCCCGTGCGGGCGGTCGTGTCGCAGGGTTGCCGCCCGGTGGGTTCGCCCTACGTGATCACGCGCGGCGAGGGCAACCGCATCGACGAGCTCGCCGGACGATCGGCGATCGACCGCGTGCAGGACACGGCGGCCGCCGCCAACGAGGACGACCGAGCCCTGATGCGGGCTGGGTTGCACCTCGGGATCGTGGTCGACGAGCACCGGGTCGACTTCGAGCGCGGCGACTTCCTCGTGCGCAACGTGCTCGGCGGCGATCCCGAGACCGGCGCCATCGTGGTCGGTGACGACATCACCGTCGGACAGACCGTGCAGTTCCACGTGCGCGACGCCACCGCGGCCGACGAGGACCTGCGCGAGATGTTGGCCGGTGAGGAGGCGGCCGCCGCGTTGCTCTTCACGTGCAACGGGCGGGGCATCCGGTTCTTCGGCGAACCCGATCACGACGCGGCCGCGGTCGATCAGCTGCTCGGGCCGCTGCCGGTCGCGGGCGCGTTCTGCGCGGGCGAGGTGGGGCCGGTGGGCGGCCGCGCCTTCCTGCACGGGTTCACCGCCAGCCTCGCGTTGTTCTGAGTCCCGGATCACGCGGCGATCACGAACGCGCGCTGCACTGGAACCATGGAACGCCGTGCGAGGATCGGAGTGGTCGGTGCCGCCCTTGCGGTCGTCGTGCTCGTCACGGCGTGCAGCGGCGGCGAAGGCGACGAGGCGTCGCGCGCACCCGCGACGACTGTGGTCGCGACCCGGCCGACGGATTCGTCCTCGTGCGCCGACACGATGCCGGCGGTGCGCGACGTGCAGTACGCGACCGTGCCCGGCGTCGATCGCTTGCTGCTCGCGCTGGACGTCTACCCGGCGCCGCGGGGGTGCCCGGCGCCGGTCGTCGTGTGGGTGCACGGCGGCGGTTGGCAGCGGGGTGACAAGCGCAATCAGATGGATGACAAGGTGCGTCTCTGGAACGGCGCCGGGTACACGGTGGTGAGCGTGAACTACCGGCTCACCGATCCGGGCGCGCCCACGCCGGTGCGCTTTCCCACCCATGACGAGGATGTCGCCGCTGCGGTGGCGTGGGTGCACGAGCACATCGCCGGGTACGGCGGCGATCCCGAGCGCATCTCGCTGCTCGGCCACTCGGCCGGCGCCCAGATCGTGGCGAGCATCGCCACCGATCCGCGCTACCTCGCGGATCACGGGCTCGGACTCGATGCGGTCCGCTGCGCGGGTGCCCTCGACACGGAGGGCTACGACGTCGCCGCGATGGCGGAGACCGGCAACCCGATCTACCGCGCCGCATTCGGCGATGACCCTGTCGCGTGGAAGGACGCGTCGCCGATCGAGCACGTCAGCGAAGGCACCGACCTCCCGCGCTTCCTCGTCGCCGAACGAGGATCGCTTCGCCGGCGTCGCGCCGCTGAGGCGTTCGTCTCCCGACTTCGTGAGGCGGGCGGAGCCGTCACCGTGCTCGACGCCGGGTCGCTCACCCACTCCGAGGTCAACTCGACGATCGGTCGGAAGGGCGACTCGGTCATGACGCCATCGCTCGAGACCTTCCTCACCGAATGCTTCGGCTCGACCCCGTAGGCTTGCCCGCGGAGCCGATCGGGT
This sequence comes from uncultured Actinomycetes bacterium, assembly GCA_963841415.1. Classification (GTDB taxonomy): domain Bacteria; phylum Actinomycetota; class Acidimicrobiia; order IMCC26256; family DASPTH01; genus DASUAS01. The sequence goes on from CAWJCN010000001.1 coordinate 965,230, forward strand.
AGCACGCGCGAGCACGGCGCGGACGACCGCAAAGGGGCGCAATGGCAACCACTGACCTCGACGTCCGCGACCTGGAACAGCGCGGCATCGACGTGATCCGCGGCCTCTCGATGGACGCGGTGCAGCGTGCGAACTCCGGCCACCCGGGCACGCCGATGGCCTTGGCGCCACTCGCCCACGTGCTCTTCACCCGGATCATGAAGTACGACGCCGCGGCGCCCCACTGGCCGGACCGCGATCGGTTCGTGCTCTCCAACGGGCACGCGTCCATGCTGCTCTACTCGCTCCTCTTCCTCACCGGGTACGGCCTCACCCTCGACGACCTCCGCGACTTCCGCCAATGGGGTTCCAAGACCGCCGGCCACCCGGAGTACACCCACGTGCCCGGTATCGAGGTCACCACCGGTCCGCTGGGTCAGGGCTTCGCCAACGGGGTCGGGATCGGCCTCGCCGAGGCCAACCTCCGCGCCCGCTTCGGCGAGGAGATCGTCGACCACCACACCTTCGTGTTCTGCAGCGACGGTGACCTCGAAGAGGGCGTGAGCCACGAGGCGGCGTCGATCGCCGGACACCTCGGGCTGGGGCGCCTCACGTACGTCTACGACGACAACCACATCACCATCGACGGGCCCACCGAGCTTTCGTACAGCGACAACGTACCGGAACGGTTCGAGGCGTACGGCTGGCACGTGGTGCAACTCGGTGAGGTGGCCAACGACCTCGAAGCGCTCGAAGCGGGCCTCCGCGAGGCGATGGCCGAGGCCGCGCGCCCGAGCATGGTCGTGCTCCGCAGCCACATCGGCTACCCGTCGCCGAAGTACACCGACACCGCCAAGGCCCACGGCGAGGCGCTCGGCGCCGACGAGGTCGCCGCGGTGAAGGAGATCCTCGGACTCCCCCACGAGGACTTCTACTCCCCTGACGACGTGGTCGAGTTCTACCGCGCGGCCGGCACCCGCGGCCGCGCCGCGCGCGAGGCGTGGGAGCAACGGCGGGCCGCGTTCCGCGACTCGGAGCCCGACATGGCGGCACAACTCGACGCGTGCCACGAGAACCGCGGCCTTCCCGGCTGGGAGTCGGAGCTGCCGGTGTGGAAGGAGGGCGAGGAGCTCGCGACCCGGCATGCATGTGCCAAGGTCGTCAACTCGGTGCTCGACGTCGTGCCCGGCCTGGTGGTGGGCGCGGCCGACCTCACCGGCAACACCGGCATGGCACTCGACGACGCTCCGGCCATCGCCACCCACGAGTTCGGGGGTCGCGGCGTCCACTACGGCATCCGCGAGCACGGCATGGGTGCCGTGATGAACGGCATGGCGGTGAGCTCGCTCATGCCTTCGGGCGGCACCTTCTTCGTCTTCAGCGACTACATGCGCGGCGCGGTGCGGCTCGCCGCGCTCTCGCAGTACAAGTCGCTGTTCGTCTGGACCCACGACTCGGTGGGACTCGGAGAAGACGGTCCGACCCACCAGCCCATCGAGCAGCTCGCGGCCATGCGGGCGATGCCGGGGCTGCGCGTCATCCGCCCCGCCGACGCCAACGAGGTGAGCCAGGCGTGGCGCGTCCACGTCGACGGCGAGGGCCCGACCGCGCTGATCCTCACCCGGCAGAAGCTCCCGGTGCTCGGCGCCACGGCCGACCGCTCCCCCGATGGCGTGCCGCTCGGCGCCTACACGCTCGTCGATGAGGAAGGCGACGGCCTCGACCTCGTCCTCATCGGCACCGGGTCGGAGGTGTCGCTGTGCGTCGACGCGCTCGACCTGCTCGACGGGCTGTCGGTCCGGGTCGTGTCGATGCCGTCGTGGGAGCTCTTCGCGTTGCAGTCCGACGACTACCGCGAGCAGGTGCTGCCGGCCGACGTGCCGACACTGGCAGTCGAGGCCGGCGCCACCTTCGGCTGGGAGCGCTACGCCGACGATGTCATCGGCATCGACCACTTCGGCGCGTCGGCCCCTGGACCCGTCGCGATGGAGCAGTTCGGCTTCACCCCCGAGCACGTCGCCGCGCGCGCCGCGCGCTGGTCGAGAACGGAGCAGCGTAGACATGAGGCAAGTGACCGCGAGCCGGGTACCCCGGCTCGCAACGGAGCGTGGCCCAAGCGGCCCGCCACGAAGTGGCAGGAGCGGATAGATGGCAGGTAGTGCGATCGCACGGCTCAACGACTTCGGGCAGAGCCCCTGGTATGACAACCTCGCCCGTCCACTGCTCACCGGCGGCGGGTTGGCGAAGCTGGTGGAGGTCGACGGTATCCGCGGGGTGACGTCGAACCCCACGATCCTCGACAAAGCCATCGGCGCGGGCGAGGGCTACGACGAGCAGCTGGCCAAGTGCGCGCAGCGGGGCCTCTCGATCGAGGACACGTACTGGGACGTCGTGGTCGACGACATCCAGGCCGCCACCGACGTGCTGCGGCCCGTGTACGACGCGCAGGGCGGCGGCGACGGCTTCGTGTCGCTCGAGGTGGCGCCCACGCTCGCGCACGACACCGCCGGCACCATCGCCGCGGCCCGCTCGCTGCACGACCGCGTCGAGCGGCCCAACCTGATGATCAAGATCCCTGCGACATTGGAGGGCATCCCCGCGATCGAGGAGACCATCGCCGCCGGGATCACCGTGAACGTGACGCTCATCTTCTCGCTGGACCGCCACGCCGAGGTGATCGAGGCGTACCTCACCGGCCTCGAGCGACTCGTGGCGTCGGGCGGCGATCCGTCGAGAGTGGCGTCGGTGGCGTCGTTCTTCGTGAGCCGGGTCGACACCGAGACCGACCGCCGCCTTCCCGACGACAGTCCCCTCCGGGGCAAGGCGGCGGTGGCCAACGCCAAGCTCGCGTACGTGCTGTTCCGCGAGCGCTTCAGCGGCGCGCGGTGGGATGCGCTGGCGGCGAAGGGCGCGCGCTTGCAGCGGCCGCTCTGGGCGTCGACCTCGACCAAGAACCCCGCCTACTCGTCGACGCTCTACGTCGACGAGCTGATCGGTCCCGACACCGTGAACACGCTCGCGCCGGCCTCGATCGAGGCGCTGCAGCAGGGGAAGGGGAACCAGCGTGCGAACACGGTCGCCGAGGACGTCGACGCCGCCCGCCAGGTCATGACCGACCTCGCTGCCGCCGGCATCGACATCGACGACGTGACCGACACGCTCGAGCGCGAGGGCGTCGACTCGTTCGCCGCGTCGTTCACCGACGCCTTCGGCACCATCGAGAAGCGCCGCGCCGAGGTCACCAGCTAACGCTCGCTGAGCTCGATCGCGGCGCGGAGGTGCTCGGCGAGGTCGGCGAGCGGGACGCGCGCGTTGAGGCCGCTGGTGCTGGGCATCACGTAGACGGGGCGACCGCCGAGTCCGTCGGGCTGCTCCCCCGCCGTCGCCCGCCGGTCGACCGCGGCCCGCCAGCCGGCCAGGCCCACGAAGCACACCGCGCCGGGTTCGAGCCACCGCACCAACCGCTGCACGCGCGCCAGCCCCGCACGGTACTCGTCGCCCGTCAGCTCCTTGGCACCGACCGTCGCCGCGCTTGACCACGTCGGTCATGCCGATACCGTGGTGCACGAGCGCGGCGCGTGGGTCACGGTCGACGGTCACGATCCCGGCCGCGAGCGCGGCGGGCCAGAAGCGGTTGCCCGGCGTGACGAAGCCCACACCGGCGTCGGCCGCGCGCAGCGACGGGTTGAGCCCGCACAGCAACAGCCGCATGCCCGGTTCGACGGTGTCGGGCAGCGTCCGCGCCCGCGACACGCGCGCGTCGAGCCAGAAGGGCTCGCGCGGGTCGACGACGCAGGACTCCACCGTGAACCCGGCGCCCACGAGCACGTCGACCAGCGCGTCGGACGGCCACGCCGCGAACCAACGGCCGGGGAAGTCGTCGTCGGCGAGGGTCCCGCTCTCCTCGCCCGTGTGCAGCACCAGGTGGGCCGGCGCCCCGACGGCAAGCGAATGATGCAGGTCGGCGAGGGCGAGCGGCAGGCGCTCCCGACGGACGTGGAGGTAGCTCGCCCGGGCCCAGCCGCCGCCGAGTGCGCCCCGGCGGAAGGGCAACGCCTCGAGATCGGCCTGCACCGGCCAGGCGTCGGGCGCGGCCTGGCGCGCCAAGCGCACCATGGCGTGGGCGGCGTCGAGCGCGACCGTGGGGCGGGGCAGGTGCGGGAGGTGCAGACCCGGCCCGCACCCGAGATCGACGACCACCGCGCCCGGTGGCAGCGTCGCTGCCAGCGTCCGCAGCTCGTCGAGCCGGCGGGCAGGACGGGCGGCGCGCCAGTCGTCCGCCCGCTTCTCGTACACCCGCACCGTCTCCCGCTCCATCACTCCCCCGCGGACGTTCCGCTCGTCTCCGTATCATGACGCCGTGCACGGGGACGTTCGCATCGTCGACGACGTCGCGGTCGCGTTCGCCGACCTCGTCTCTGCCACCACTCCCTCGTCGATCGCGCTCTCGGGCGGCACGACGGCCCGCCTCGCATACGAGGCGCTCGCCACCCGCGACCTCGACTGGTCGGGCGTCGACGTCTACTTCGGCGACGAGCGCTTCGTACCGGTCGACGACCCCGACTCCAACGAGGGCATGGCCCGTGCCGTCCTCCTCGATCACGTCGCTCCCCGCGCCGTCCATTCGATGGCCGGTGGTGGCGACACCGTCGAGGCGGCCGCACGCGCCTACGACGCTCAGGTCGCGGCGGCGCCGCCGATCGGCATCGTGCACCTCGGTCTCGGGCCCGACGGGCACACGGCCTCGCTGTTCCCCGGCTCCGAGGCGCTGACCGTGACCGACCGCCTGGTGGTCGCCAACGGCGACGCGCTGCATCCCCACCCGCGCCTCACGTTCACGTATCCCGCGCTGGCACGGTCGCGCCTCGTCGTCTTCACCGTCGACGGCGACGACAAGCGCGACGCGTTCGCCCGTGTCCGCGCCGGTGACGATCTCCCGGCCGGGCAGGTCACGGCGGAGCAGGTGGTCTGGTTGGTCGATCCCGCGGCTGCGGGCTGATCGAGGAGGAGCGTCATGGAGCTGTGGGAGCTGGTTGCACGCGAGAGCATCCGCGACTGCATCGCGCGCTACAACGCCAACGGCGACAGCGGCCGCATCGATCAGATGATCGAGGTGTTCGCGCCGGATGGGGTCATGGAGACCGGGAGTGGGCGCTACGAAGGCCGAGACGCCATCCGCGCGTTCATGACTTCGGTGGTCGATCGCGGCAAGCCCAGGTGGAGCAGCGAGGAGTCGACGGTGATGACGCCGACCCAGGAGTGGCTGGCGCGTGGCCGCACGCCGTTCATCCGTCACTTCACCTCCACCACGCAGATCGACGTGCTGAGCGAGACCCACGCGACGGCGCGCTCGTACTACTTGTTCCTCACGGTGCACGGCCTCGACCACTGGGGTCGCTATCTCGACGAGTTCGCCCCCGTCGACACGAAGTGGCTCATCACGCACCGGCGCGAGATCACCGACGCGGCGTTCGAGGGCGGCTGGGGTGCCGGCGCCGGTCAGGGCGGCGTGCTCGAGCACCTCACCCGACCGCTCTCGTTCTGACGGCGGGTAGCCTCCCGACCATGGCCGCGACCGTCGACCCTGCTGTCGACCCGAGCGTCGACGCCAGCTCGCAGATGGACGTGCTGCTCGACGCCCCGCTGCCCGAGCTCATGGCGCGCGCTGCACGACGACGCGATGCCGCGCACGGCGCGCGGATCACCTTCTCGCCGAAGGTGTTCATCCCGCTCACCATGCTCTGTCGCGACAAATGCGGCTACTGCACGTTCGCCAAGCCACCCGCGCATCTCGTCTCGCCGTACCTCGAGCTCGACGAGGTGCTCGCCATCGCTCGCCGCGGGGCCGAGCTCGGGTGCCACGAGGCCCTCTTCACCCTCGGCGAGGCTCCCGAGGCGCGCTACCCGGACGCAGCCGAGTGGTTGGCGGCCCGCGGCTACTCCTCGACCGTCGACTACCTGGTGGCGGCGGCCGCGGCCGTCCTCACCGAGACCGGTCTGCTGCCCCACGCCAACGCCGGCGCGCTGAGCGAGGAGGAGCTCCTGCACCTGCGGGCGGTGTCGCCCTCGCAGGGGATGATGATCGAGACGCTCGCCGAGCGCCTGGGCGAGCCCGGCGGCCCGCACGCCGGCGCGCCCGACAAGACTCCCGCCCGCCGCCTGGCCACGCTCGAGGCGGCCGGCCGGGCCCGGATCCCCTTCACGACCGGCATCCTGGTGGGCATCGGGGAGACGCGTCGCGAGCGGCTCGAGGCCCTCCTCGCCATCCAGGCCTCCCACGCCCGCCACGGTCAGGTGCAGGAGGTGATCGTCCAGAACTTCCTGCCCAAGCCGGGTACGTCGATGTGGCGCGCCCCCGCATGCGATCCCGACGAGTTCCTCTGGACCATCGCCGCCGCCCGGCTGGTGCTCGACCCGTCGATCCACCTCCAGGCCCCGCCGAACCTCTCCGCCGCCGCCGATCTCGCGGCACTCGTCGCCGCCGGCATCGACGACTGGGGTGGCGTCTCGCCCGTCACGCCCGACCACGTGAACCCCGAGCGGCCCTGGCCCGCGCTCGACACGCTGCGCGAGGCCACCGAAGCCACCGGCCACACCCTCGCGCCGCGCCTCACCGTGTACCCCGAGTACGTGCGCGACGGCGACCACTGGCTGCACGACGATGTTCGCTTCGCGGTGCGCTGCGCCTCCGACCTGGAGGGCCTGGCTCGCGACGACGCGTGGGCCGCCGGGGGCGGCGTCGCACCGCCCGAGTTGGTTCCCGCGCCGGTTCCCGCCGGGTGGGCGGCCCGCGCCCGCACGCCGGTCGGCGACGTGCTCGACGGTGTGCTCGCGGGTGAGGAGGTCGGCGTCGACGAGATCGTCACGCTGCTCGCCGCGCGCGGTCCCGACTTCGTGGCGGTCGCCGCGGTCGCCGACCAGCTCCGCCGCGACGCGGTCGGCGACGCCGTGACCTTCGTGCGGAACCGCAACATCAACTACACGAACGTGTGCACGTTCAAGTGCAAGTTCTGCGCCTTCTCGAAGGGGCCGCTCTCGCTCAACCTCCGCGGCACGCCCTATCTCCTCGACTTGGAAGAGATCCAACGCCGCGTGCTGGAGGCCGTCGACTGCGGCGCCACCGAGGTGTGCCTGCAGGGCGGTATCCATCCCGACTTCGACGGCGACTACTACCTCTCCGTGGCGCGAGCGGTGAAGGACGTCGCTCCGCAGATCCACGTGCACGGCTTCACCGCGCTCGAGGTCACCGAGGGGGCGCGCCGGCTGGGCGTCCCCTTGCGCGACTACCTCGTGCAAGCGAAGGACGCCGGGCTCGCGACGCTGCCGGGCACCGCGGCCGAGATCCTCGACGACGACGTGCGGGCGATCATCTGCCCCGACAAGATCGACACCGAGGAGTGGCTCGACGCACACCGCACCGCCCACTCGGTGGGCCTCCGGTCGAACGTGACGATCATGTTCGGCCACGTCGAGCGACCCGAGCACGTCGCCCGCCACCTCGTCCGCTCGCGCGCGGTCCAGAAGGAGACCGGCGGCTTCACCGAGTTCGTACCGTTGCCGTTCGTGCACATGGCGACGCCGATCTACCTCCAGCACAAGGCGCGGCGCGGTCCCACGATGCGGGAGGTGCTCCTCGTGCACGCGGTCGGACGCATCGCGTACCGCGGGTGGATCGACAACGTGCAGGTGTCCTGGGTGAAGACGGGCGTGCGCGGCGCGCGGCAGGCGTTGCAGGCGGGCTGCAACGACCTCGGTGGCACGCTGATGGACGAGAACATCTCGCGGGCTGCGGGCGCCAGCCACGGCCAGGAGCTCGACGAGTCGGAGCTGCGGAGCATCGTCGAGCCGCTCGGTCGTCCGCTCGAGCAGCGCACGACGCTCTACGGGCGCACCCACACCGAGGGTCGACGCCTGCGGCCGCCGCCTGAGGCGGTGGAGGCCGACCAGATCGCGGCCGCGATGTCGGTGCCGGTGACGTTGAGCGGCGTGCGAAGAGCGTGAGCCGTCTCGACGTCGTCGCGATCGGCAACGCCCTCGTCGACGTCCTCAGCTACGAGAGCCACGAGTTCCTCGCCGCGTACGACCTCACGGCCGGCGCGATGGAGCTCATCGACACCGAGCGAGCCGAGCTCCTCTACGACGCCATGGCGCCGGCGGTGGAGATCTCCGGCGGGTCGGCCGCCAACACGCTCGTGGGCGTCACCTCGCTCGGAGGGACCGCCGCGTTCATCGGGCGCGTCGCCGACGACGAGCTCGGCACCGTGTTCGGTCACGACATCCGGGCCGCCGGGGTCGAGTTCGTCGCCAAGCCGGCGGCGGGCGGTGAGCCCAGTGGTCGTTGCCTGATCATGGTCACGCCCGACGCCCAGCGCACGATGAACACGTACCTCGGCGCGTCGGCCCAGCTCGGCCCGGCCGACATCGACCACGAGCTGATCGCCCGGGCCCAAGTCCTCTACCTCGAGGGCTACCTCTGGGACGAACCCGACGCCAAGGCCGCGTACCGACTCGCGGCGCGCACCGCTCACGACAGCGGCACTCGGGTCGCGTTCACGCTGTCCGACGCGTTCTGCGTCGACCGCCACCGCGAGGAGTTCCTCGAGCTGGTCGAGAGCGAGGTCGACGTGCTCTTCGCCAACGAGGCCGAGATCACGTCGCTCTACCAGGTCGAGCAGTTCGACGACGCGCTGCAACGCGTGCAGAACCACTGCGAGATCGCCGCGCTCACCCGCAGCGAGCGCGGTGCGGTGATCGTGGCTCGCGACGAGATGCACGTCGTCGACGCCGTGCGCGTCGGCGAGGTCGTCGACACCACGGGTGCGGGCGACCAGTTCGCCGCCGGCTTCCTCTACGGGCTTACGCACGGTTACGACCTCGGCACCGCGGCGCGCATCGGCGCGCTCGGCGCGGCCGAGGTCATCAGTCACCTCGGCGCCCGCCCGGCAACCTCGCTGGCGGAGCTCGCCGCAGCACTGCTCGACCGGTGACCGCGTGACGATGAGGCTCCCCCGTTACCGCACCGGGGACGACGCGCTCGACGCCGAGGTGGCGGCGCTGGCCGAGCGGGTCAGCGATCCCGCCGACGCCGACCTCATCTTCGAGCTGGTGGCGTCGGCGTTGCGCCTCGCGCGCGACGGTGCCGACCGCGGCGACCTCAAGATCGCCAACGCCGCTCTGAAGGAGATGCGCCACGCGTTCCACGTGTTCGCGCCCTACCGCGCCGCGCGCAAGGTGGCGATCTTCGGCTCGGCGCGTACGCAGCCCGAGGATCCGCTCTACCGCCAGACCCGGCAACTCGCGGCCGCCATGGCGGAGCTCGACTGGATGGTCGTGACGGGCGCCGGACCCGGGATCATGGAGGCGGGCATCGAGGGCGCGGGGCCGGAGAACGCGTTCGGCGTCAGCATCCTGCTCCCGTTCGAGACCACCACCAGCCAGTTCCTCGCCGACGACCCGAAGCTCGTGAACTTCCGCTACTTCTTCACCCGGAAGCTGGAGTTCATCAAGGAGTCCGACGCGTTCGTGCTGCTCCCCGGCGGTTACGGCACGCTCGACGAGGCGTTCGAACTGCTCACGTTGCTCCAGACCGGCAAGGCGCAGCCGGCGCCCGTGATCATGCTCGACGTCCCTGGCGGCACGTACTGGGAGCACTGGGGCACGTTCGTCAGCGCGCGAGCTGGAAGGGTCGGGCTATGTGTCACTCGAAGACGACCACCTGTTCTGCGTGACCGACAACGTGCAGACGACGGTCGACGAGATCCTCGGCTTCTACCGCAACTACCACTCACAGCGCTTCGTGAAGGGCCGCCTCGTGCTCCGCGTGCAGCAGGCGCCGTCCCCCGAGCTGCTCGGCGCGCTCAACCGCGATTTCGGTGACATCGTGACGCGGGGCGAGATCGAGGCCATCGACGCCACGGCCGAGGAGATCGCCGACGACGACCACGTCGACCTGGCCCGCGTCGCGTTCCGGTTCGACCGCCACGGCTGGTCGCGCTTGCGCATGCTGATCGACCGCCTCAACGACCGCCCCGACCCGTGACGGCGGACTGATCACCCCCTTGCGCATGTGGCGTCCTCCGGTTTAAGGTGATCGAACACACGTTCGTTCCCCGAGACTCCGGAGGCAGAGCCATGGCCGTCGACCCGATCCCCGCGGGCTACCCCCGCGTCACGCCCTACCTGTGCTGCCGCGGCGCCGCCGACGCGATCGAGTTCTACAAGGAGGTGCTCGGCGCGACCGAGCGCATGCGCATGCCCGGCGACTCGCCCGAGAGCGTCGGTCACGCCGAGCTCGAGATCGGCACCGGCCTCGTGATGATCGCCGACGAGTTCCCCGACCATGGCTTCCTGTCGCCGGCGACGATCGGCGGCACACCGGTGACCGTGCACGTCTACGTCGCGGACGCCGACGCCGTGTTCGCCAAGGCGCTCGCCGCGGGCGCCACCGCGTCCCGTGAGGTGGAGGACCAGTTCTACGGGGACCGCTCGGGCCAGTTCGTCGACCCGTGGGGCCACAGGTGGAACGTCGCCAGCCACGTGGAAGACGTCTCGGCGGAGGAGATGGGGAAGCGCATGGCCGCGCTCGACCAGCACTGACTTGCCCCAGTCGCTCGCTTCCGCTCACTCCGTCCCGGTTGCTTGCGTTAGTCGTACTCCGGCACGCCCCCGAGGGCGACGATCGCCTTCTCGATCGCGCGGCGCGCCTGCAGGAGCTTCTTCTCCTCGGCCAGCGCGTCGGTGTCGCCGTCCTCGGCCGCCGTTCGCAACCGCTCGTAGGCGAGATCCCGCAGGTCGGCCTCGATCGACCGCAGCCGCTCGACGATCGGTTCGGCGTCACGCATGGGGCGGCTCCGGTGCCGGGGTGGGAGCGGATGCATCGGCGAGCGCGTCGGCGAGCAGCTCCGCGGGATGGCGGACGGTGAGTCCGGCGGCCTGCAGGTGCATGGTGCAGCCGGGATTCGCAGAGACGACGACCAGCGGGGTGTGCGCGTCACGGTGCGCGGCGCGCAGGGCCGCGACCTTGCGGTTGCGGATCGCGCCCGAGAGCGCGGGCTCGCGCACCGAGTACGTGCCGCCGGCGCCGCAGCAGAGGCCGTCGTCGGCGGTCTCCTCCAGGCGGTACGCGGGTGCGAGCACCGTGCGCACCGCGCCCTGCGCCCTCTGCACGTGGCGCAGGTGACACGGGTCCTGCACCACCACCGCCGCGCCCGTGTCGCGGAGCACCGATGGAGGCTGGGCCGCCACCCACTCCGAGAAGTCGACGACCCGCGCCGCGAACCGCGCCGCGTCGGTGGTGCCGAGGAGGCGCCCGTAGTCCTTCATCGCCGCGCCGCACCCGGCGCTGTCGACCACGACCGGCGCGTCGCCCGGCATCGACGCGATGACGCGCGTCGCGAGCCGGCGTGCCGCGCCGACCCGCCCCGAGTGGACGTGGAGCGCACCGCAGCAGTCGCCACCGGCCCCCGCCAACGCGACCGCGGCGCCGCCAGCCCGCATCACCCGCAACGCGGCGCGATGGACGTCGCGCTGCCACGCGTCCATGACGCACCCCGGGAAGAGGTACGCGTCGGCTGGCGCCGCATCGGCGACGAGCGGCGCGCGCAACGACCGCGCCGACAGGCGCGGCAGCCCGACGCGTCGGGGCACGAGGTGCAGGCGCTGCGCGACCAGCATCGCCCAAGTGGCGGCGAGCAGCACCGCGTGCCGAGGCAAGACCACCTGCAGCGCCCACCACTCGGCGAAGCGGTGCGACGTGCGCGTGGTGTCGCGGGCGGGCGCAGGATGCTGCGCGAGCGCGACGTTGGCCCCCTCGACCAGGTGGCCGAACGGCACCGTCGACGGGCACGCGGCCTCACAACCAAGGCACTGCACACAGGTCTCGATGGTGTCGCGGAACGCGTCGTCGAGGGGCGCGCCGTCGAGCTCGACGGCGCGCATCGCCGCGATGCGTCCACGCGGTGAGAGTCGCTCCCAACCGGTGACGCGGTACGTCGGGCAGTGCGGCAGGCACAGCCCGCAGCCGACGCACGCGACCAGCTCGTCCTCGTCGACGGGCAACAAGCCGGCGCGATCACGGGCGGCGGGCGGAGGCGGATGCAGCTCAGTCACCGTCGAGGACCTCCGGGAGGCGCCCGGGCGCGCACTTGCCGTCGGGGTCGAATGCCGCCCGGACCCGCGCCGCCAGCCGCGCGTTGGGTGGGACGACGCCGAAGCCGTCGAGCCCGGGTGCGCCCGCCTCCCGCAGGAGCCATCCGCCGGCATCGGTGGCCGCGCGCCGGGCGCGGGCCAGCATTGCTTCGTCGTCGGCCGCGACGTGCACCGTGCCGACGCCCACCTCCGCCAACCAGCGCACGCCGGCCGCGTCGAGCGAGGGCGCGAGCGCGGCCAGCACGGAGGGCCGCACCGACACGCGTCCCCGGTGCTCCCCCTCGGGCCACTCGGCCGCGCTCGCGTCCCGCGCGCCGTCGATGCGCGCTCGTTGGTCGTCGACGTCGGCGGCGACGCCCTCGAGCAGCACGTGGGTGCTGATGCCGTTCCACGCCACGCACGACGGTCGGTACAGCGATCGTCGCACGGCGAAGGGATCGGCGTCGGTGACGAACCAGGCTGACATCAGGGGCTGCGGCTGGCACCGCAGTGTGACCTGCACGATGACACCGATCGTGCCGAGCGATCCCACGAGCAGGCGTGGGAGGTCGTAGCCGCTCACGTTCTTGACCGTCGGTCCTCCGCCCTTGATCAGACGGCCGTCGGCGGTGACGAAGCGCACCTCGAGCACGCGGTCGCGCAGTGGTCCGAGCCGCAGCCGCCGCGGCCCTGACAACCCGGTCGCGAGCACGCCGCCCACGGTCGCATCGGGATCGCGTGGATCGAGCGCGCATTCCTGGCCCTGCGCCGCCAGCACCGCGGTCAGCTCGGCGCAGGTCGTGCCCGCGCCGACGGTCACGGTCAGGTCGGCGGGGTCGTAGGTGACCACGCCGCCCGGAGCGCGCACGAGCGTCACGTCGTCACCCGCCGGGGGCGGCCCGCCGACCTCCCAGTGGGTGTGGCTGCCCTGGGGCGCGACAACCGCGGCATCGGCCACGACCGCGCGCAGGTCGTCGACGTCGACCACCGCCACCATCAGCTCGGTCGATTCCGTTGCGGCGTACCGGCCATCCGGCCACGCCTCCACTGCATCTCCATCAGCACGGTCGATTCCGTTGCGGCGTCCCGGCCATCCGGCCACGCCTCCACTGCATCTCCATCAGCACGGTCGATTCCGTTGCGGCGTCCCGGCCCGCACGATGGCTCGCTCGCTGCGGGCCCGGGCTACCCGGCCCGCGGGCGCTCGACTCGCTCCGGCCACGCCTCCACTGCATTCCATCAGCACGGTCGATTCCGTTGCGGCGTCCCGGACTGCACGATGGCTCGCTCGCTGCGGGCCGGGCTACCCGGCCCGCAGGCGCTCGACTCGCTCCGGCCACACCTCCACTGCATCTCCATCAGATCCACGCCCCCTCGGGCACTCGTTGAAGCTCTCCGCACCGGCTGCCGCGGGGCAGGATCTTCTGCGGGTTGGCCCGGCCCGACGGGTCGAACGCATCGCGCAGGCGGGCCTGGGCGTCGAGGTCGTCGGCGCCGAAGATGAGCGGCATCGCCTCGCGCTTCTCGAGGCCGATCCCGTGCTCGCCCGAGAGCACTCCACCCGCGGCCACGCACGCGGCGAGGATCTCGTCGCCGGCGCGGTGGACGCGTTCCCACACACCCGGCTCGCGGGCGTCGAACACGATCAGCGGGTGTAGGTTGCCGTCGCCGGCGTGGAACACGTTCATCATCGTGAGCTGCTGCTCGTGCGCGATCGCGTACACCTGGCGCAGCACGTCGACGAGCTTCGTGCGCGGCACCACCGCGTCGTGCAGGTAGTAGTCGGGCGCGATGCGGGCGATGGCTCCGAACGCCGACTTGCGGCCCTTCCACAACAGCGCCCGTTCTGCCTCGTCGGCCGCCACCCGCACCGTGCGCGCGCCGTGCTCACGCCCGACGCGGGACACCGCGTCGACCTGGTGCGCGACTCCGCCGGCCAGACCATCTACTTCCACGAGCAGGACCGCGGCCGCGTCGCACGTGGGTACCCCGCGCCGACGTAGTCCTCCACCGCGCGCGTGATCTCGGCGTCCATCATCTCGAGCGCGGCGGGCACGATCCCCGCGCCGATGATGCCGCTGACGGTGGCGGCGGCGTCTTCGATCGACATGAAGTCGAGCAGCAGGGTGCGTACCACCGGCGGGTCCGGCGTGAGCCGCACCGCGATCCGGGTGGCGATGCCCATCGTGCCCTCCGAGCCCACGAAGCAGCCCCGGAGGTCGTAACCGGGCTGATCGGGCTCGAGCCCTCCGAGCTGCGCCACCGACCCGTCGGCGAGCACCACATCGAGCGCGAGCACGTGCGTGGCAGTGACCCCCGAGGCCAGGCAGTGTGGACCGCCGGCGTTGGTGGCGACGTTGCCGCCGATGGTGCACGCCTGTTGCGACGACGGATCGGGCGCGTAGTGGAGCCCGAGATGCGCGACCTCACGGCTCAGGTCGAGGTTGAGCACTCCCGGCTCGACCCATGCGACCCGCTCGTCGGCGTCGACCGCGAGGATGCGGTTGAGCCGAGTGGTGACGATCACCAACGGGTCGTCGACCGGGGTCGCGCCGCCCGCGAGGCCGGTGCCGCTCCCGCGGGCGACGAAGGGTCGATCGTGGCGCGCCGCCACCCGTACCGCAGCCGCGACGTCGGATCCCGAACGCGGGAAGCACACGACCGCGGCGCGGCCGCGCGCGACCCCGGCATCGCGTGCGTACAGGGCCAGCTCGAGCGGCTCGGCGCGCGCGGCATCGGCGCCGAGGCCCGACTGCAGGTCGGCGAGGAGCGCGCGCGTGTCGTCGATGATCACGAGACTACGACGGCCGTCGCGTACGCTCGTGTCCTCATGGCCCCGCGAGCACGCAACGGCACCCGGAGTTCGACGGCGGCCGCGCGCGAGTGGGTCACGTTCGCGGACCCGGTCGAGGACGGCCGGACCTGGCAGATCGACGTGACCTTCCTCCTGTCGTCGTGGCAGTGCATCTTCGGGTGCGGGTGCCAGGGCATCTGGACCGAGCCGACCCCCGAGCTCGTGCACGGCTGCTGTACCTACGGTGCCCACTTCACCGACAAGGCCGACCGCGACCACGTGGCGAAGGTGTCCAAGTCGCTCGGCACCGACGAGTGGCAGTTCGCCAAGCTCGGCCGCAAGAAGGGCATCTACGAGAAGGTCGTCCCCGAGCCCGACGACGAACCCGGGCCCACCGAGTGGAAGACCCGCGTCGTCGACGACGCTTGCATCTTCCTCAACCGCCCCGACTTCGCGGCGGGTCCCGGGTGCGCGCTGCACCTCCACGCCCTCAACACCGGGAAGCACTTCAGCGAGTACAAACCCGAGGTCTGCTGGCAGGTGCCGTTGCGTCGCATCGACGACGAGCAGGACGACGGCACCGTGGTCTCCCGCCTCACCGAGTTCGGCCGCGATGGCTGGGGTGAGGGCGGCGAGGACTTCGCCTGGTGGTGCACCGAGGCACCGGAAGCCTTCACCGGATCGGAGCCGGTCTACGTCTCGATGGCCGCCGAGCTGCGCAAGATGCTCGGCAAGAAGCTGTTTCGCCGGGTCGAGACGTACCTCGACGGTCGACGCGGGAGCAAGGCGTTCCCGCCGGTCACCCACCCCGCCGCGGTACCGGTGACGCTCGGGAAGAAGCGGAAGCGCTAGAGGTACAGGCCGGTCTGACCGTCGACGCGCGACGACGCCACGGCGTGGATGTCGCGTTCGCGCAGGATGAGGTACTCCTCACCGCGGATCTCCACCTCGAACCCGGCGTCGGGTGCGAACAGCACCTGATCGCCCTCCTCGAGGTTGCGGACCGTCGGGCCGACCGCGACGACTTCAGCCCACGTGAGGCGACGGTTCAGGTTGGCGGTGGCGGGGATGAGAATCCCGCCTCGGCTCTTGCGGTCGCCGGCGTCGTCCGACGGCAGCACGAGCAGACGATCGGCGGTCATGCGGATCGACTGCTTGGCGTCGTCGGCGCGCTCGCGGGCAGAGGGAGCCATGTCCGGAGGTTACCGTTCGGCTTCGTGGCGCCTCGGGCCGTGCGGCTAGATTCGCCCGAGTGGGCGAGTCCTCCGAGGTTGCCGGGCGTGCCGAGCGTCTCGGGAGTGGTGTGCCACTCGTGATCCCGGCCCACGCCGACGTCGCCGTTCGCGACCCCTGGACTCGCCGGGCCACCCACACCGCGCTCGCCTACTTCCACCTCACCAAGCCGCGCGTGATCGAGCTGCTGCTCGTCACCACGCTGCCGGCGATGGTCCTGGCCGCGCGCGAGATGCCGTCGATCGGCCTCATCCTCTCGGTGCTCGTCGGTGGCGCGCTGGCCGCGGGTGGTGCCAACACCATCAACTGCTGGATCGAGCGCGACCGCGACCAGCTGATGCGCCGCACTGCGCACCGTCCCCTCCCCCACGGCGACCTGAGGCCGGAGGGCGCGCTGGTGTTCGGGCTCGTGCTCGAAACGCTGGCGTTCGCGCTGCTGTGGTCGACGGTGAACCTGTTGTCAGCAGCGCTCGCGGTCGGCGCCATGTTGTTCTACGTGTTCGTGTACACGATCTGGCTCAAGCCGCGGAGCCCGCAGAACATCGTGATCGGCGGTGCAGCCGGCGCGGTGCCGGTGCTGGTCGGATGGGCTGCCGTCACCGGTGACCTGGCCGCACCCGCGTGGGTGCTCTTCGCCATCGTGTTCTTCTGGACGCCCCCGCACTTCTGGGCCCTGTCGCTCAAGTACTTCGACGACTACCAGGCCGCCGGCATCCCGATGCTCCCGGTCGCCAAGGGCATTCCCGCCGCGGTCCGCCAGATCGTCGTGTACTCGGTGATCGTCGTCGCGGTCACGTTCACGCTGCCGCTGACGACCGACGCGGTGGGGCCGGTGTACGTGGTGGTGGCCGCGGTGCTCGGTGCGTTGTTCATCGCGCAGGCGATCCGGTTGGCGCGCGACACGACGCCCGCGCAGGCCATACGGTTGTTCACGTTCTCGAACACCTACCTCGCGCTCCTCTTCGCCGCCGTTGCCGTCGACACCCTCCTCCGCGCCGCCTGACGCATCGCCGGGCCGATCCCGCCGGGCCCGCGGGATGCTCGCCGGCATCGCCATCGTCGTCGTGGTCGTGATCGGCGGTGTCACGTGGGCGGTGGTCGCCGGATCGGGCGACGGCAGTTCGACCTCGGATGCGAACGTCGTGCCGAAGGTGCTGTCGGCCAAGGTGGGCGAGGCGGCGCCGAACTTCTCGCTGCCGACGCTCGACGGCGGTCGCGTCGAGCTGTCCGACTACCGCGGTCGGCCGGTCGTGCTCAATTTCTGGGCGTCGTGGTGCACGCCGTGCCGCAGGGAGTTTCCGCTGCTGCGCGACAACGTGGGCACCAAGCACGACGTCGCGCTCATCGGCGTGAACACGCAGGACTTCGTCGAGTCCGACGGTCGCAAGTTCGCGAAGGACCAGCGCGCCGACTGGCCCAACGGCTTCGATCGCGACGAGGCGGTCCGGCGCGGCTACGGCGTGACCGGACTCCCGGAGACCTTTTTCCTCGACGCGCACGGTGTCATCCGCGGGCAGGTGTACCAAGGCCTGACGCAGAAGGTCCTCGACGAGGAACTCGCGAAGATCACGCACTGATCGCGACGACGAGCGCGTCGAGGGCAGCGGCCGCTCCTCGCCGCGCCTCACTCCTCCCAGCGGGCGGTTCGGTGACCGTGTCGGCCCGGGTACCTGCTCGCCCGACTCGGCGATCCGCCTGCAGATGAGCGTGAACCAGCAGTACCGCGCGGGCGGGGTGTTCGCCACCAATGCGGGCGTGTTGTCGTCGTGGCGGCGCCTCCGTGCCGACGCGGGCGGCACCACCGGACCGTGGCTCCTTGCGCCGCCTTCGGCTCCCGGGATGCCGGAGACCTTGTACGGCTCCGGGGTGATCGAGGACTCGAACATTCCGAACCACGGCTCCGCGGTCAAGAGCGTCGCCTTCGGCGACTTCCAGCGCGGCTACCTCGTCCACGACGCCGGCCTGTCGATCAGTCGCAGCGACGACTACGCCTTCGCAAACGACCTCGCGAGCTTCAAGGCCGTGTGGCGACTCGACGGAGTGATCCGCGACAACAACGCGCTCGGCGTCTACCAGGCGACCGCCAACTGATCGGGTGCTCGCGGGGACGGGACTCTCCGTGGCGGGTGCTGGGGATGTGTCCACATCCCCAGCACCCGCACCCGCATAGCTCGCAGCAACCGGAGCCACCAAAAGGCACACGCGAGGCCGCGCTGTCGTAGTGTCGCCGCGCGTGCCACCTGGTTCCGTCGAGGAAGTGCTCGCTCTACTTGAAGCTGGCCGCGACGACGATCTGGTCGGTCTCGAAGAAAGCCCGTGGTTCGACGCGAAGCGGGGGGCGTACGCGCTCGGACAGTGTCAGACGCACAAGTGGGAACTTGCCAAGGACGTCTCGGCGATGGCGAACGCGACCGGAGGCCTCATCCTCGTCGGCGCCAAGACGAACAGGGAGCAGTCCTGGCTCGAAGAGCGCGTCAGCGAGGTCGACCCGATCCCTGAGAGTTTGCTCGACGTTCAGCAACACCTCGACGCGATCCGCGCGTGGACGTTTCCGCCCGTTGCGCACCGCGTGGATTGCAATCTCTTCCGACGTGATTCCGGTCGAGGTCTGCTGGCGATCGTTGTGGTTCCTGCGCCCGAGGATGAGCGGCCAATCATGGTGCGGACGATCGCTGAGGGCGGGCGCGACGTGCAGGCGTTCGCGATCGCGAGGCGGTACGGCACTGCTACCGAGTGGGTGAGCGGCGCTCAGATTTGGGCCGATATGCGCGACGGGCGCGCGGCGCGGTCCAACCGACAGCTCGGTGCAAGTGCGGAGCCCCCGATCGTTGAACGGATCCTTGAATCAATCGGCAAGCTCGAGGATCTGACGGAAGCCACCGAACACGCGGCACTGGTGTACGCGGCGTTCCCAACGACCCCAGCGGGCAGTCTCCCGGACTTCTTTTCGCCCGACGGAACCCTCGGAGCGCTCCGGAACTTGCCCGAGCGCGGGCTCCGGCAAGCCGGCTTCGGTCTCGGCTACGGCATCGACGTCGACAGCATCGACGGATCGCTCGCCGTGATCGAACCACGCCGACGCGGACTGCTTGTCGGTCGCGACGGACTCACTATCGCTATGGCCATAGCCACCGACGACTTCCTCGGCTGGGGCTCTACGAGGCGATTCGGTGGTCCCTCGTCCCTCGACAACGTTGAATCCATCCCGCTCAACCACTACGTCCTCGCCGAGTACACACTCGAGTTCACACGATTCGCGGCGGACGTCATCGCGGCGAACCTTGGCGCGACACAATGGAAGCTCTTCGTGGCCGGTCGTCGCCTCAAGAGCGGGTCACCCGCCGCGTACCTCGCGAGGAACATGGACTGGCTCTCCCGCTCCGCGGGTGTGCCCGTCATTGATGAAGCAGCCGAAGAGTTCGACGCGACGGGAGACCCAGAGGTTGACGCGTTCACTCTCCTGGCCGAGTTCGTCCACTGGTTCGGACTCCCCACCACCGACGTCCCCCTGGCGACCGAGGGAAGAATCACCGAGCAAGCGATCCGCACCATCGGCCGCTGATCCGTTCGTTGGGGTCTACGCGAACACTCGCCCGCGCCGCAGCCAGTCCCGCATCCAGTTCAAGGCCTGACGCCGTTCGAGGTAGCACGGCCACCGCTGACCTTCACCGCGGCACCAGCCCCACACCCACGCATCACCGCACGCGCGTCCCTCGAGCTCGAACATCTCGGTGGCGGCCTGGTCGATCACTTCGTCATCGGTCATTGCGCAAGCGTGCCCCATAGGTGTGACAGTCTCCTGCTCGGAGGGGGGGCACGACGGGGCTCGCTTGATGGTGCGTCCTTCCGCCACGCGAGCGGCCGACGCAGCAGCGCCGCACCCGCCCGCGGCCGTAGTGGCAAGTCCGCATCATTCCGCCCCGCTGGCAGCTGCCCGATCCAGGGGGATTCGGTCCGCTGCCTCGCTTCGCTGCACCTCCGTAAGGGCTGTGCAGGCCCCGCCGCGCCCGCCGAATCATCGCACGGCCCGATCCGCCATGAAAGGGGAGATTCGATCTCTTGTGATGCGCGATGGGTTCGGTCGTCTATCGGGTCCGATGGACCTCACTGACGACGAACGCGACCTCATCCTCGCCGGCCTCTTCGAGTTGACGATCACTCACGTCGAGGACGACGAGAAGCGACCGATGCAAGGCGCTCGCGTCGAAGATCGGCGGCGACCCGGCGGCGGTGTTCTACGGGGCCAAGTAGCCAGTGGCTCTGAGCTCTTGGTCGGCGCAGAGATGATCGCCCGAGGGGTGCTCGATCGAGTGCGGAAGTGTGGGACCTACATCGGCGCAGTAGAGGTACTGCGGACCAATCGGAGGCAAGTTCGGCAGTGCGATGGTGGTTGATGTAGGAGCCGTGATCGGCGCTGGGTCACTTGTCGATGACGACCCGCCAAACGGGTTGTCGATCAGCCCGAAGTGCACCGCAGCAATTGCCGCGAGCGCCACGAGCCCCCAGCCAGCGCCCTTCGCCTCCTTGTCCACGAATAAGGATCGGCGGACCAACGAGGTTCCTTTAGACGAGCGCGACAAGGCCCCGACCGAAGCCGGGGCCGTCGTCTCGCTCGCCTGTTGCGGTCGACGCTACTTCCATCCCGCGGATTTCCCGCGCGCACGCGCGTTCAGATTGGAACGGCTCGGAACGCATACGCACATTTCCGCACGTCAGAGAGTCGTGGATGAACGGCTACGAACCGCTGCGACCCCGTTTCACTCTTCCCAGCGGAACCAGCGTGCTGCCGCGAGCGGCGCGGCGATCGCCCAGAGCAGGAGCACGACGAGCTCGCCGGTCGGGAAGGACCGACCGGGCGTGAGCACCGCGCGCACGGTCTCCGACAGCGCCGCCGCCGGCAGCGCTTTCGCGAACGTCTCGATCGCATCGGGCAACTTCGCCAGGGGATAGGCCATCCCGCCGAGGAACAGCAGCACCAGGAACAAGCCGTTGGCGACTGCGAGGTTGGCCTCGGCGCGCAACGTCCCCGCGAGCAACATGCCGATCCCGGCGAACGCGACCGTCCCCACCAGGAGCAGCGCGATCGCCACCACCAGTCCGCCGGTGGGGTCCCATCCGAGGGCGATCCCGGTCACCACGATCACGATCGCCTGCACGATCTCGAGCGCGAGCACGTTGAGCGTCTTCGACGTCAGCAGCCCGGCGCGCGAGAGCGGCGTCGACCCGAGGCGCTTCAGCACGCCGTAGCGACGCTCGTACCCGGTGGCGATCCCGAGGCTCACCATCGCGCTCGACATCACCGCGAGCGCGAGCACACCGGGCACCAGGAAGTCGACCGGATCCTTGTAGTTGGTGTTCACCGCGTCGACCGACGAGAAGAAGACCAGGATGCCGAGCGGGATCACCAGCGTGACCAGCAGGCTCTCGCCGCGGCGCACCGTCAGCAGCATCTCGATGCGGGTCTGCGCCCGGATCGCCTTGGCCTTCACGACGGCGCCGTCACGAGCGTCCGTCGCCGGTGAGACGGAGGAACACGTCCTCGAGCGACCTCCGGCCGGCGCGCAGCTCGCTCAGCAGTGCACCCTGCTCGGCCAGCCATGCGGTGACCGCCGCGACCAGCTCGGGCGTGGCCGGCGTGTCGACCAGGTAGTCGCCGGGGCGCACCTCGCGCACCGTGCCCGGTGCGAGCCCGAGCCGCGCCGCGAGATCGTCGATCGGAAGCCCGCCCACCGTCGTGAACGTCGTCTCGTCGGCGGCCGACCGCGTCGTGAGCTCCTTGGGCGTGTCGCAAGCCACCAACCGTCCGTGGTCGATGATGCCGACCCGGTCGCAGAGGTGCTCGGCTTCGTCCATCGCGTGCGTGGTGAGCACGACGGTGGTGCCGCGGTCGCGCAGCTCGCGGATCATGTTCCACGTCGTGGCGCGCGCGTGCGGGTCCATCCCTGCCGTCGGTTCGTCGAGGAACACCAGTGATGGCTTTCCCACCAGCGCCAGCGCGAGCGACAAGCGCTGCTGCTGGCCGCCCGACATGCGGCGCACGAGCGTGCCGCGCGAGTCGTCGAGACCGACCAGACGCAGGAGACGTTCCGGATCATCGGGATCGTCGTAGTACGAAGCGAACAGCTCCAGTGCTTCGAGCGGACGGACGCCGGGGTAGAGCCCGCCTTCCTGCAACATCACGCCGATGCGCGGCCGAAGCGACGCGCCGTCGCGCCATGGGTCGGCACCGAGGACGCGCACCTCGCCCGCATCGGCGCGCCGGTAGCCCTCGAGGATCTCGACGGTGGTCGTCTTGCCGGCGCCGTTCGGCCCGAGCAAGCCGAACACCTCGCCGCCTGCGATCGAGAAGGAGATGCCGTCCACCGCCGACGTGGGGCCGTAGCGCTTCTCGAGCGCGGCGACCTCGATCGCGTGCGCAGGAGGGTTCACCGGGCCGGGAGCCTAGCGACACCGGTGCGCGCGGGCAGAGTCGACGGCGGCACCGTCGTAGCATCCGCCGGGATGGCGGAGTTCCTGTCCGACGCGTGGCTGGCCGAGCTCGACACCGCGGCACGCGCCGCGAGCGACCTCGGCTCCGAGGAGCCGCTCGTGGTCGAGACGGTCGTGCGCGACGACGACGGCGCCACCGGATACCAGCTGCGCCTCGGGCCCGACGGCGCGTCGATCGGCCGACCCGGCGACCTCGACGCCGACGTCGCGTTCGTCACCGACCGCGTCACGGCGTGGGCGCTGCACGAGGGCGCCCTCCGGGCCCAGGACGCGTTCGCACGGGGTGACCTCAAGGTGCGCGGCCGCCCCGAGCTGCTCGCCGGCCGGGCCGAGCTCTTCGCCCGGGTGGAGCGTGCGTTCGCTCCGGTGCGGGCAGGCACGACCGCGGGCCCCGCCCGGTAGGTTGGGTCGCGGTGCAGCCGTTCGAACGACTCCGGGCGATCGCCCGGCACGGTGGCGACGACCGCCTCTTGGTCGCCGAAGCCGCCGACTGCCTGGGTGAGTTCGACGACGACCCCGCCGCGCTCGTGGTGACGTGTCGCCGGCTCCTCCACCACCACCCTGATCGCGCACCGCTCTGGTGGCTCTGCGCGCGGGTGCTGGCCGGGCCCGAACCGTCGGAGGGGGCGTGGGACGCCGAAGCGCTCGTGCGCGACGACCACACCGCCGACCGGCTCTCAGGGCTGCTGCCCTTCCCCGCCGACCACCCCGTGGCGGTCCTCGGGTGGCCCGCGGTCACCGGCCAGGCGCTCGCCCTCCGCCCCGATCTCGAGGTCCTCGTGGTGCGCGACCCGCACCTCAACGAACAAGGGTGGCGGGCCCAGTTGGCGCGCAGTGACGCCAGTGCGCGGCCCGTCGATCTCGTCGAGGCCGTGGCACTCGAACCGTCGCACCTGCTGATCGAGGTGGCCGGCGCCGGACCCGAGCAGCTGTTGGTGGCCGAGGGCACCACCGACGCGATCGCCGCGCTGTCGCGCCCCGGCGTCGTGGTGTGGATGGTGGCCGGTGTCGGGCGGGTGCTCCCGACGCGTCTCTTCGACGCGATGGTGCGCACGCTCGGCGATCCCGAAGACCACGGGCTGGAGCTGCTCGACGTACAGGCCGCCGACCGCGTCGCCGGCCCGACCGGACTCGTGCGTCCCGAGCATCTCGCTCGCCGCGTCGACTGCCCGGTGGCACCGGAGCTGCTGCGCCTCGGCTGACGGCGCCGACCCTACGGCAGCAGCTCGGGCGGATCGGGTCGCGGACGGTTCGCTTCGTCGACGTCGACGTAGTCGGTCTGCGCCCTTCGCACCCGTGCGGTGCGGACGGTGAACCGATGGCCGAGCCGACGGCGGACGCCGCTGCGCACCGGCGGCACGAGCAGTGCCAACCCGAAGACGTCGGTGACGAAGCCCGGGATCAGGAGCAGGAACCCGGCGGCGGCGAGGAGCCCGCCGTCGGTCATGGGCCCGGTCGGGATCCGGCCGTCGTCGAGCTCGGCGCGCATGCGCGCCAGCGTGCCGATCCCCTGGCGCTTCACCAACCACGCGCCACAGAGCGAGATCGCCACCATGAGACCGAGCGTGTTGAGCACGCCGACCCACGAGACCACCTGCAGGAACACCGCGATCTCGACGATCGGCCACAGCACCAACAGGAGGAGGATGACGACGAACACGCCTCCAGGCTAGGTGGACTCGGTCGTCAGGCCTATCTCCATTGGGCGCTCGCCACTCGCCGGGCCGCCCTTGTGAAGGACGCCGGGCTCGCTCACGTTCACGCCTCCAGCGCGAGCGGCAGTACGCCCGGTTCGTCCGGGGTCACCTGGTCGCGCCGCATCGTGTCGATCCGCTCCAATTCGCGTTCGACCCCACGCCGACGGGTGCCCTCGAGCTCCTCGAACGCGGTGCTCGCCGTGCGCAGGTTGCGCCCGACCTTGTCCATCTGCTCGACGAAGCGGTCCCACTGCTTCTCGAAGCCCTGCAGGCGCTGCAGGATCTCGTGCGACGTGCGGCTGAGCTGGAAGTTGTCGACGGCCTGACGGATCACCGCCAGCACCGCGAACAACGTGAGCGGAGAGCAGAACACCACCTTGGCCCGCAGCGCGTCGTCGAGGAGGGTGCGGTCCTGCTCCTGGATGAACGCGTAGACCTGCTCGTTGGGGATGAACAGCAGCACGCAGTCGACGGTGCCGCCCGCGGGGTCGACGTACTCGCGCCGGGTCACCTCGCGCAGCCGCAGCCGCACGTCCTTCAGGAACTCCTTGCGCGCGTGCTCGCGCTCGACGTCGGACGACGACTCCAGCACCCGCAGGTAGTTGTTGAGCGGGAACTTCACGTCCATGTGCAAGGTGAGTCCCTGCGGCAGGAGGAAGGTGTAGTCGGGGATGCCGCCCGACCCGGGCAACGGCTGGTGACGCCGGTAGTTGACGCCGTCGACGAACCCGGCGAGGCGGAGGACGTCTTCGGCCATGCGCTCGCCCCACTGCCCGCGCGCGGTCGTGCTCGACAACGCCTCTCGCAACGACTGCGTGGTCTCGGCCAGGACTTCGGTCTGGCGGCCGGCCGCCTGCAGCTGGCTCGTGAGCTCGCCGACGTGCTCACGACGCTCGCGCTCGGTCTCCTCGACCAACCGGTTGAGGCGGGCCAGCTCCTCCCGCATCGCCCCGACCTGCAGGTCGATCGCGGTCTGGGTGCCGCGCAGCTCCTCGGTGCCGCGGCGACGTTCGGCGGCGAGCATCTCGTGTTGCATCCGGAGGAGCTGCTCGACCGGAAGCTCCTGCGGCAACGGTGCCCGTCGGCCGACCCGCGCCACGCGTGCGACGAGGACGAGCACGACGAGCAGCCCGACCACGACCACACCCAGCAGCGCCACCACGAACTCCACTCCCGAAACGCTACGACGGGGGTGTGACACTCAACGGGATGCTCGACCCGTCCGTGCAACCGGTCCCGTTCAACCCGTGGTGAGGTGCTCCAGCAGCAGCCGGTTGAGGTCGTCGGCGGCGACCTCGGGGATCCAGTGGCTCACGTCGTCGAGCACCGCGAAGCGGTACGGACCGTCGACCTGTGCGCCGGTGCCCTCGGCTGCTTCGCGCCCCAGCGCGACGTCGCCGGTCGACCACACGTAGAGCGTGGGTGCGGTGATCAGGCCCTCGGTCGCGTGGAACTGGTTGGCGCGGTACCAGTTGAGGCCACCGGTGAGCGCGGCGCCGCCGTCGGCGGTGAAGACCCGGCGGTACTCCTCGCGGGCGTCGGCGGGATGTTCCGAGTACGCCGCGTCGAGCAACGCGGCGTCGTCGGCGAGCCACCCGGCTTCGGCGTCGGAACTGCGGAACCACTCCATGTAGCTCGAGCGCTCGCGCTGGTCACCCCCGCTGTGCATGGCGGCGCGGAACGGCACCGGGTGCGGCGTCGACACGACGGTGAGCGTCCGGAGTCGGCCGGTGTCGCGGGCCGCGGTGTACCAGGCGACGAAACCGCCCCAGTCGTGGCCGACGAGGTGGAACCGCTCGACGCCGAGCGCGTCGGCGAAGCCGAACACGTCGTCGACGAGTCGGTCGACCGCGTACTCCTCGAGCGCGGCCGGTCGGGCACCACGCGCGTAGCCGCGTTGGTCGGGCGCCACCACGCGATATCCGGCCGCGCCCAGCGCGTCGAGCTGGGCCCGCCATTCGTACGACGTCTCGGGAAAGCCGTGCAGCAGCAGCACGAGCTCGCCGTCGGGCGGACCCGCGGCGCGCGCCGAGTGCACGTGCTCCCCCACCGCGAGCTCGAGCAGCTCGGTCATCCGAACCGCTTCCGCGCCAGCCGCTCGCTACGAGCGACGAGGTTGTCGGCCCCGAGACGAGCCGCGAGCGGCGCCAGCTCCGCGGTGGCGCCCCGCCATTCCCAGTCGTCGACCGCGCCCACGTCCGCGTCGGTGCGCAACGTGGCCAGGTCGAGGAACAGCTCGGCCGCATCGCGCGAGCCGGCGAGGGTCGCCGCCAACTTCGCCGCGCCCCGCACCTCGATCGTCCAGTCGGCCGCGTGGTCGGGAATGGCGTCGAGGTGCTCGTAGCGCGCCAGGACGGTGGCCGTCGACTTCGCGCCCCATCCGGGCAGGCCGGGGAACCCGTCGGCGCTGTCACCGACCAGCGCGAGATAGTCGGGGATCGACGCCGGGCTCACCCCGAAACGCTCGCGCACGCCGGCGGCGTCGATGAGCTGGCCGCCCTTGCGCCGATCGAGCTGCACCACCTTGGGGTCCTCCACGCACTGGCCGAGGTCCTTGTCGACGGTGCAGATGACGACGCGGCGCACCCGGTCGTCGTCACGCGCCACCCGGGCCGCCGCCGCGAGCCCGTCGTCGGCTTCCTGGTCGGTCATCGCCCACACCGTGACGCCGAGGGCCTCGAGGCCGTCTTCGAGGAGCGGGAATTGCGCGAGCAGCTCCGGGGGCATGCCCTCGCTGGTCTTGTAGCCCGGCCAGAGGTCGTTGCGGAACGACTCGATGACGTGGTCGGTGGCGACGCCCACGTGGGTCGCCCCTTGTTCGAGCATCATCACCACGGTGCCGAGGACGCCTCGCACCGCGGCGACTTCCATGCCGTCGGGATCGAGGTGTGAAGGAACCGCGAAGTGGTGTCGAAACAACTCGTAGGTTCCGTCGACGAGGTGCACCTCCAGGGCGGTCCCGACCATCCGACGAGCCTCGCACACCTGAGAGGAGCCCGAGAGCATGATGTCCCTACCGAGCGGTAGGCGGGCTACCCTCGTCGCCGTGGACGACGCGCAGCTGATGGCCGAGCTCGAACCCACCGCGGTCACCCTCTACGAGCGGCACATGAGCACCGCGAAGGAGTGGTTCCCGCACGAGCTTGTCCCGTGGAGCCGCGGCCGCGACTACGTCACGGACGAGGCCTTCGATCCCGAGGCCAACCGTCTGTGCGACGCGGCGCGCAGCGCGCTGTTCCTCAACATCCTCACCGAGGACAACCTGCCGCACTACTACCGCCAGATCAACGGCAAGTTCGGCAACGACAACGTGTGGGGTGAGTGGAACCGCCGGTGGACGGCCGAGGAAGGCCGTCACGCGATCGTGATCCGCGACTACCTCGCGGTGACGCGTTCGGTCGACATGCGCACGCTGGAACGCGCGCGCATGCGCCAGGTGTCGATGGGTCAGGTACCCAACCCCGACAGCATCGCCGACGGCATCGTCTACGTCGCGCTGCAGGAGCTCGCCACGCGCATCTCGCACCGCAACACCGGCAAGCTGCTCAACGACGCGTCCGGTGAGGCGATCATGAGTCGGGTGGCAGCCGACGAGAACCTGCACCACCTCTTCTACCGCGACCTCGTGACCGCGGCGTTGGAGATCGACCCGTCGGGCATGGTTGCCGCCATCGATCGGCAGGTGCGCAGCTTCGAGATGCCCGGCGCCGGCATCGAAGACTTCAAGGTGCACGCTCGCGTCATCGCCGACGCCGGCGTCTACGACTTCGCGTCACACCACGATCAGATCTTGGTCCCGGTGGTGTTCAAGCACTGGCGCATCCCGCAGCTGCAGAACCTCAAGGCCGCGGCCGAGCAGGCGCGCGAGCGCCTCATCAAGCACGTCGACAAGGTGGGCAACGTGGCCAAGCGCATGAAGTCGCGCCTGACGCCGCGCCCGGCGCCCGCCTGAGCGCGAGAGCGCAGCAGGTCAGCCCAACCGGTCGCGCTCGCGCAACGCGTGGCCTTCGAACTGCACGAGGCCGCGCTCGACGATCCGGTCGTGCGCCCACGCCATCGCCGGTCGACCGAAGAACGCGAGCGTTCGTAGCACGGGGGCCTGCAGTTCGAGCGACCACGCCAGGCGTGCTTCCGTACCACCGTCGACTGCTCGCAGGTCGAG
The DNA here is from genome assembly GCA_963841415.1 of uncultured Actinomycetes bacterium. GTDB lineage: Bacteria > Actinomycetota > Acidimicrobiia > IMCC26256 > DASPTH01 > DASUAS01. Next base: position 993,710 of record CAWJCN010000001.1, read on the forward strand.
ACGCGCCGGTCCGCGCAGGTCGCCGTCCACCGTCGTCACGAGGCGTTCGTCGCGCACGGCGTCGTCGACCCGCACCGTGCAGTGCAGCTGGTACGGGAGCGGTGCTTGGATCACGACGCGCGCCACTCGCCCCGTGGTCAGTGCGTCGCGATCATCGCCATCTTCCGCGTTGATGGCGAACGTGCGCAGCCACGGCCACCACTCGCGGTAGCGGTCGGTGCGCGCCAGCGTCGTCCACAGCTCGTCGGGGCTCACGCCGAAGTGCCATGACCGGTCGAAGCGGAACGGTGACGGCACCGCACCAGCTTGGCGGTGGACTCAGGCGGGTGCAAGCAACGGTGAATCGCGTGCGGGTGTCGGTGCAGCCACGGTGCGTTCGAAGCATCCGAGGTACAGCGCCACGACTGCGCTCCACACTGCGGTCGCGCCGGCGATGTGCACACCCACGAGGACCGCGGGGATGTCGTTGAAGTATTGGATGTAGCCGACTGCGGCCTGCGCGACGAGCACCACCAAGAGGAGCGTCGCTCGCTGCTGCACGTTCCACGGCGCGCGGTCACGGCGCAGGAGCCACACCATCGCGAGCACGGTGGCGAGGAAGATCATCACCGTCGTGCCGTGGACGCGCGCGACGTCGGGGATGCGCAGGTCGAGGCGCGACACGTCGTCCTTCTTGCCGCCGCCGCTGTGCGGTCCGGCACCGGTGACGACGGTGCCGGTGACGAGCACCACGCTCGCCAACCCGAGCAGCACCCGCCCGAGCGTCACCGTGCGTGTCGAGACGACCGCGCGTGCAGGCCCGTCGGGTTGGCCCGCACGCCGCACGAGCACGAGCGCGTTGGTGAGCAGCGCGATGGAGAGCAGGAAGTGCGCCATCACGAAACCGGGCTTCAGGTCGAAGAGCACGGTGAGCCCGCCGAGCACCGCTTGCGCGAACACGCCGGCGACGAGTCCGACGGACAGCCACACGAGATCCATGCGCTTCGGGATGCGGACCAGGCTGCCGAGGACGGCCACGATCACCGCGATCGACACGAGACCCGTGAACATCCGGTTGAGCGATTCGATCCACTGGTGCGAGTCGGACTGCGCGTGGGCCGTCAGCTGACCGGTGGAGCAGTTGGGCCACGACGGGCACCCGAGGCCGGAGTCGCTGAGACGCACCGCGCCACCGGTGACGATGATGATCGCCAGCAGCACCGCGGCCACGATCGTGATCCGCCGGTACGCGAGCGGGCTCAGGTGCGGCGCGCGCATGACGGGCCGATGCTAGGAGGAGGCGGCGCCCGCAGACGAGCGGAGCGAGCGAAGGGTGCTCGGCAGCGACCGAGTGGCCGCGGCGCAGGAACCCTGCGCCGCAACGAGTGAGCGCATCAACGGGCGTGCTTGGCGTTGGAGCGGGCGCGACCGCGGATGGACTGGTCGAGCACGACCTTGCGCAGGCGCACGTTGTGGGGCGTCACCTCGACGCACTCGTCGTCGGCGATGAACTCGAGCGCCTGCTCGAGCGACATCGGCCGGGGCGGCACGAGGCGTTCCGTGTTGTCGGAGCCGGCCGCGCGCATGTTGGTGAGCTTCTTCTCCTTGATGGGGTTGACGTCCATCTCGTCGGAGCGGGCGTTCTCCCCCACGATCATCCCCTCGTAGGCCTCCACGCCAGGACCCACGAGCATCTGGCCGCGCTCCTGCAGGTTCATCAGCGCGAACGTGTTCGTGATCCCGCGACGGTCCGACACGAGTGATCCCGTGGGACGGGTGCGCAGCGCGCCGTGCCACGGCTCGTAGCGGTCGAACACGTGGTGGAGCATCCCGGTGCCGCGGGTCTCGGTCAGGAACTCGGTGCGGAAGCCGATGAGCCCCCGCGCCGGCACGAGGTACTCCATGCGCACCCATCCGGTGCCGTGGTTCACCATCTGCTCCATGCGACCCTTGCGCAGCGCGAGCAGTTGCGTGACGACGCCCAGGTAGTCCTCGGGCACGTCGATCGTCACGTGCTCGACGGGTTCGTGGATCTTGCCGTTCACCTCGCGCGTGACGACCTCGGGCTTGCCGACGGTGAGCTCGAAGCCCTCCCGCCGCATCATCTCGACGAGCACGGCGAGCTGGAGCTCGCCGCGGCCCTGCACCTCCCACGCATCGGGACGATCCGTCGGCAGCACGCGCAGCGACACGTTGCCGACCAGCTCGGCATCCAGGCGCGACTTGACCTGGCGGGCGGTGAGCTTGTCGCCGTCCTGGCCCGACAGCGGCGACGTGTTGATACCGATCGTCATCGACAGGCTCGGGTCGTCCACGTGCGTGACCGGGAGCGGGCGGGGATCGTCCGGGTCGGTGAGCGTCTCGCCGATCGTGACCTCGGCCAGCCCCGCGATGGCCATGATCTCTCCCGGACCGACCTCGTCGGCGTCGACGCGGTCGAGTGCTTCGGTCACGTAGAGCTCGGTGATGCGGACGTTCTCGATGGTGCCGTCGGCGCGGCACCACGCGACGGGCTGGCCCTTGTGCAGCGACCCGTGGCGCACTCGGCAGAGCGCGATGCGGCCGACGTAGGGCGACGCGTCGAGGTTGGTCACCAACGCCTGAAACGGATGGTCCGGGTCGTACTCGGGCGCGGGGATGTGGTCGAGCAGCGTCTCGAACAGCGGCTTCAACCCATCGGAGCCACCCGCAGCGCCGGCGACCAGGTCGGGGTCGTCGGCGTCGAGCGATGCCAGGCCGTCGCGCGCGTTGCAGTAGACGATCGGGAAGTCGATCTGGTGCTCGTCGGCGTCGAGGTCGAGGAACAGCTCCTCCACCTCGTGCACCACCTCGGCGACGCGCGCGTCGCTGCGGTCGACTTTGTTCACGACCAGGATGACGGGGAGGCGCGCCTCGAGCGTCTTGCGGAGCACGAAGCGTGTCTGCGGCAACGGGCCTTCGCTGGCGTCGACCAGCAACAAGACGCCGTCCACCATGGTGAGGCCGCGCTCGACCTCACCGCCGAAGTCGGCGTGACCGGGCGTGTCGATGATGTTGATCTTCACGTCGCCGTATCGGACCGCGGTGTTCTTGGCGAGGATCGTGATGCCCTTCTCGCGCTCGAGGTCCATCGAATCCATGACCCGCTCCGTGACCTCCTGGTTGGCGCGGAACGCGCCGGTCTGGCGGAGCATGGCGTCGACGAGCGTGGTCTTGCCGTGGTCGACGTGGGCGACGATGGCGACGTTGCGCAGAGCGCGCGAGGACATGGGGTACTCCGGGTCGAGCGGGGGGAACCGTCGATTCTACTGGCGGGCAGACGTCAGCCCGATGCGGGCTCCGGCGTCCTCGCCCGGCGGCCGCCGACGGCCCGAGCCAGGATGCCGGTGAGCCAGGCGGCGATCATCGCCACGACCACCCCCGGCAGCACGACGACGACCAGGGAGCCGACGATCTGGTCCTCGGCGCGCAGATCGGAGCTGTTGTACCCCACGACCACCAACACGAGGTAGGGCAGCGAGCCCACGACGGCGGCGAAGACCCCCGGCCAGGCTCGGCGTGAGATCCACGAGGCCACCACCGCGCCGAGCACCAGACCTGCGCCCCCTCCGAACGCCCACAACACCGGCGCCGCCACGGCCGTCTTGCCGGGGCCGTTGACGCTCGACTCCAGCGCCGCCGCGATCGTGGTGAGCAGGAGGCTGGCCACCACGGCGATCGCCGCCCCCAGCCACATCGCGCGCTCGTCGCTCATTCCGTCGCTCCTGGCGGCTGCGCCTCCGGGCCGCTGGGCCCCGTTCCCTGCTGGGCGGGATACCCGCCTCGCTGAGGCTCACTCACGTGCGGAAGAATAGAGGCATGACTCAGACCAACGGCACCTCCACCGGCACCTTCACCCGCATGGACGAGTCGACCGCCGAGCAGTGGAGCGTGATCGCCCAGGAGACGTTCACGCACCAGCCCCGGGTCGCCGAGTCGGTGCTCCGGATGCTGCGCAGCCTCGCCACCATCACCGACGGCTTCGCGGTGGACCAGCTCACCCACTCGCTCCAGACCGCCACCCTCGCCGAGCGCGCCGGCGCCGACGACGAGATGGTGGTCGCGTCGCTGTGCCACGACGTCGGCAAGGCGATCAGCGTGCCCAACCATCCGCGGATCGGGGCCGAGATCCTGCGGCCCTACGTGAGCGACGACGTGCACTGGATGATCCAGGTCCACCAAGACTTCCAGGGCCGCCACTACTACGCGCACCTCGGCGCCGATCCCGACGCGCGCGAACAGCACCGCGGCCACGCGGCGTACACGCTCGCGGAGCGCTTCGCCGACGAGTGGGACCAGCGCGCGTTCGACCCCAGCTACGACACGCTGCCCCTGGAGCACTTCGAGGAACGCGTCCGTGGGCTGTTCGGGTCACCCAGATCGTTCTGAAGAGACAGCGTTCTGGACGACCGGGCGTGCGACCGCTGCGGGTGGCTTCGGCCTTCCCCGACCCGCCGTTCGACGAGTCGACCGACCCGCCGTCGGGTCTCGACGTCGACCTCATGCGCGCGGTCGCCGAGCAACTCGGGCGCGAGTACGAACTGCATCGTTACGACGGCCACGACTTCGAGGGCATCTACGACGGGCTCGGCGACGGCGGATACGACGTCGTGACGTCGGGTGCCACCGTCACCGGCGAGCGAGCGACGAAGGCGCGGTTCTGCGCGCCGTACCTGCGTTCGGGACAGAGTCTCGTCGTGAACCACGAGCGCACACCGGCGATCCGCTCGACCGACGACCTGCACGACGCAGTCCTCGGTGTGCAGAAGGGCAACACGTCCGAGCCCGTCGCCGAGCGATTGCTCGCCGACGGCCGCCTGCGGGAGGTGCGCCACTACGACTACGACGCCATCCTCGCCGGGCTCGCCGACCTCGATGCCGGTCGCATCCAGGCGTTCATGAAGCTGGAGCCAGTCCTGCGTCGATTGACCCGCGACCGGCCTTCGCTGCAGGTGGTGCAGACCGGCATCACCCACGAGCTCATCGCCTCGGCCGTGCGCATCGACGACGCGGCCCTCGCCGGCGCCATCGACACCGCCCAGCGCGCGCTGGCCGCCGGCGGCACCCTCGCCGCGCTCGGGCGCCGCTGGCTGTCCGACAGCGATCCCGACGCGACGAGGATGATGACCTGATGCGAATCGTGCGCCTCCTCACCGGCCCCGACGGTCAGTCCCACGTGCGCGACGAGACCCACGATCTCGACGGCTGGGAACGCGCGACCGCGATCCGGTTCGAGGAGACACCGCCCGGTGGCGCGCTCGACTGGCACGTCGCACCCCGCCGCCAGTACGTGGTCACGCTGGCGGGCCAGCTGGAGTTCACGACCCGCGGGGGCGAGACGTTCTCGCTCGCGCCTGGCGACGTGCTGCTCGCCGAGGACATCACCGGCGGCGGTCACGAGTGGCGCATCGTCGGCCCCGACCCGTGGCGGCGTGCCTACGTCTCACTCGAGCCCATCGTCTCGGAGGAGCACGCGTGACCGATCCGCGATTGATGCCGTTCCCCGACGACTGGGCGCGCGCGCTCTGCATCGTCGCCCACCCCGACGACCTCGAATACGGCGCCGCGAGCGCGATCGCGCGGTGGACGGCGTCCGGGAAGGACGTGGCGTACCTCCTCGTGACGCGCGGTGAGGCAGGCATCGACGGCATGCGCCCGGCGGAGGTCGGGCCGCTGCGCGAGGCCGAGGAGCGTGCCAGTGCCGCGGTCGTCGGCGTGGCGACCGTCGAGTTCCTCGACGGCCACGTGGACGGGGTGATCGAGTACGGGGTCCCGCTTCGCCGCGACCTCGCCGCCGCCATCCGGCGTCACCGTCCCGACCTCGTCGTGTCGTCCAACCACACCGAGACCTGGGGCGGGCTCAGCTTCAACATGGCCGACCACCGCCACGTCGGGCTCGCCGCGCTCGATGCGTCGCGCGACGCGGGCAACCGATGGATCTTCACCGACGCCGGCGAACCCTGGTCGGGCGTGCGCCGAGTGGCGATGGGTGGCTCACCGCAACCGACGCACTTCGTCGAACTCGGCGACGCGATCGAGATCGGCATCGCCAGTCTGCGCGAGCACGCGGCGTACCTCGCGGGGCTCGGCACCGAGTTCGACCCCGACGCGTTCCTGCGCGGCAATGCCCGTGCCGCCGGTGACGCGGCCGGCTGCGAGTACGCGACGACGTTCCAGCTCTACGAGCTGTGACGCGCGCTACGAGATGGGAGGGGCGCCCGTCGACAGCGGGTCGTCGCGCAGGACATCCGCCGCAGGTGCATCCCAGTGGTCGAGGTTCACCGCCTCGGCCAGCGGCCGGCGCCGTACCGGGCCGTGCTGCCCGCGCGGCCAGCCGACGACGACGTGCCCGGCGAGCATCCAATCGTCGGGGACCCCGACCGCCTCGCGGAGCAGCGGCTCGCCGCCGTACGACGCCCAACTCGTGAAGCACGTCCCGAGCCCGAGTGCTCGCGCCGCCGAGCGCGAAGTTCTGCATCGCCGGGAAGATCGACCCGCCGAGGAGCAGGTCGGACGCGGTCGGGAAGTTCTTCTGCGCGAAGAGCACCGACGTGAGCTCGCCGGCCCGGTCGTGGAGCTCGTACGTCGCCCGGTTCGTGCGCGCGGCTCGGCTGTCGTCGTCGTCCGCCGGACGGTTCATGCCGTAGACCGGTTCGATGACCGCGAGCGCCTGCGCGGCGGCATCCGCGACCACGGCGCGCATCTCCGGCGATCGCAGCACGACGAACCGCCACTGCTGCGCGTTCGCACCTGAGGGCGCCCACCGGGCGGCTTCGAGGCAGCGGGCGAGCGTGGCGTCGTCCACTGGCTCGTCGGTGAACCGGCGAATCGTCCGGCACGTCGACATCACGTCCCACACATCGGAAGTTGCTCCGGGCACTCGTCCCCCTCGGTCGCACGACAAGCCGGCGATTCTGCCGCGTGCTGAGCGCCCGTTCAACATGCCGGTAGGTTGTGCGGCGATGAAGATCGGCATCGTGGGGACCGGCGCCATGGGGTCGGTCTACGCCGGGCTGTTCGGGAAGGCCGGGCACGAGGTCTGGGCCATCGACACGTGGCGCGCGCACCTCGACGCCATCGAGCGCGACGGGCTCGCAGTCTCGGGCGCGAGCGGCACGTTCGTCGTCGACCACCTCTCGGTGGGTGACTCCCCCGCCGACGCCGGTCAGTGTGATCTCTGGATCGTGGCGACCAAGGCAGCGGACGTCGAGCTGGTGGCGGCCGCGATCGCGCCCCTGCTGCAGCCCGACAGCGTGGTGATGGCGTTCCAGAACGGACTCGGCTCGGGTGAGCGGGTCGTCCGTCACGTTCCGGAGCAGCACGTCGTGGTCGGCATCGCCGAGGGCTTCGGCTCGTCGATCCCCGAACCGGGGCGCGTCCACCACAACGGCATGCGTCTGATTCGCATCGGTGAGCTGCGCGGCGGCGCGTCCGACCGGCTCGACGCGCTGGTGGAGCTGTGGCGCACCGCCGGCTTCGCGGTCGAGGGCTTCACCGACATCGACCGGATGATCTGGGAGAAGTTCCTGTGCAACGTGACCCTCGAGCGCGCCGTGCGCGGCGTTCGACGTGACGGTGGGTGAGCTCATGGGCGACCCCGACACCTGGGCAATTGCTCTCGGCTGCGTCCGCGAGGCGCACCGGCTCGGCCTGGCCATGGGCGTCACGTTCTCGTTCGACGATCCCGCCGACTACGTGACGAGTTTCGCGTCGACGATCCCCGACGCGAGCCCGTCGATGCGTCTCGACCACCTCGCGGGCCGGCGTTCGGAGATCGACGTCATCAACGGCCAGGTGGTGGAGCTGAGTCACCGTCTCGGTCTCGCTGCGCCGTACAACGAGACGTTGTGCGCGGTCGTGCGCGCTCGTGAGGAGCGGTTCTCGTGACCGGCGCGCGTCCGTTCCGGTTCGCGGTGCAGGGCGTCAGGGCGAAGAGCGCGGCCGAATGGCGGACGTTCGCCCGCACGACGGAGGAGCTCGGCTACTCGACGCTGTTCGTGGCCGATCACTACCTCGGCCGGGGTCCGGCGATGGACCGCGCTCGGCAGCCGTTGCAGCACGTCGCGCCGATCGCCGCGATGGCGACGGCCGCCGCAGCCACCGACACGTTGCGGATCGGATGCCGGGTCTTCTGCGTCGATTACCACGTGCCCGCGGTGCTCGCCAAGGAAGCGGCGACGCTCGATCTGCTCTCCGACGGCCGGCTCGAGTTCGGCATCGGCGCCGGGTGGAGCGAGCACGAGTACGCCGCGATGGGCCTGACGTTCGCGCCCGCGCCCGAACGCGTCGCGAAGCTCAAGGAGGTCGTGGCGCTGTTCAAGGCGCATTGCACCGGCGAGGTGTTGGAGCACGACGGTCGTCACGCGGTGGCGTCGGGCTACACGGGGCTGCCGCGGCCGGTGCAACTGCCGCACCCGCCGATCATGATCGGAGGGAGCCGCAAGGTGGTGCTGTCGTTCGCGGCACGCGAAGCCGACATCGTGAGCCTCAACAACGTCGATTTCGTGCCGCGCAACGACGACGGGCTCACACCGCAGGAGGAAGCGGTCCGCCGCCTCGACCACGTGCGCGCCGCGGCCGGTGAGCGCTTCCGCTCGCTCGACATCGAGTCGTCGCCGTTCTTCACCCGCATCACCGACGACGCGGCCGCCGCCGCCGATGAGGTTGCGGGGTACGTCGGGTTTCCTCCCGAAGACATCGGTCGCCACCCCAACGTGCTCCTCGGAAGCGTCGACGAGATCGTCGACCGGTTGCAGGAGCGACGCGACGTCTACGGGATGAACTACGTGACCGTGCAACAGGCCGAGCTCGAAGCCTTCGCTCCGGTCGTCGCGCGCCTCGCGGGTACGTAGCCCTCAACGGGCCACGTAACCGCCGTCGACCGGGATCGCGGCGCCGGTGATGAACGACGACTCGTCGCTGGCCAGGAAGAGCGCCGCCGAGGCCAGCTCGTCGGGAAGGCCCCAGCGCTTCATGGGCTGCGGCGGCCGGACGTCGTCCGGCGGCGGGGCGTCGTCGTCGGAACCGGCCAGGCCGGTCCAGGTCATGCCCGGGCAGATGGCGTTCACACGAATTCCCTGGGTGGCGTAGTCGAGCGCGGCCGACTTGGTCATCTGCACGACACCCCCTTTGGCCGCGGAGTACGCGGACAGCCCCCGCCAGCCGACGAGGCCGGCCACTGACGCGGTGTTGATCACCGAGCCGCCACCGCTGCGCAACATCGCCGGGATGCCGTGGCGCATGCCGAGGAACGGACCACGCAGGTTCAGCGCGATCAGGTGGTCGAACAGGTCTTCGTCGAGCTCGGCCAGCGGCACGTGCGGACCGCCGGCTCCGGCGTTGTTGAACAGCACGTCCAGCGCGCCGAAGCGATCCTCCGCGGTCGCGATCATGCGCGCCACCTCGTCGGACACCGTCACGTCGGCGTGCACCGCCACCGCCCCCGGTCCGATCAGGTCGGCGACGTCGTGCTGTCGCCCGCTGATGTCGACGACGACGACCTGGGCGCCTTCCTCGGCGAAGCGTCGGGCAGCTGCTCGGCCGATGCCGGAGCCCGCGCCCGTGACGACCGCGACCTTCCCGTCGAGCTTTCCCACTGCGCGCTCCCCTCGTGCTGCCGACCGAACTAGGTGACGCGTCCACCGTTGACGCCGATGACCTGGCCGGTGATGTAGCCGGCGTCGTCGGACGCGAGGAAGGAGCACGTGTTGGCGATGTCCTCGGGCAGGCCGGCGCGCCGGATCGGGGTGGTGGCGGCGTGATCCTCCACCGTGCCGCCGAGCATTCCGCGGCGTTCCGACTCGCGCAGCATCGGCGTGTCGACGAAGCTCGGAGGAATCGTGTTCACAGTGATCCCGTGCGGCCCGAGCTCGAGCGCGAGCGCCTTGGTCATGCCGATGAGGCCGGCCTTCGAGGTGACGTAGTGGACCATGTACTGCTGGCCGCCCTGCGCGCTCGACGACGAGATGTTGACGATGCGCCCCCAACCGGCCGCGATCATGTCGGGCACGACGGCCTGGGTGCAGTAGAAGGGCCCGTTGAGGTTGACCGCCATGATGCGGTCCCACTTCTCGTCGGTGATCTTGAGGAACTCGCGGAAGCCGGTGATGCCGGCGTTGTTCACCAGCACGAGGATCGGCCCGAGCGCCGCGCGCACGTGATCCATCGCCGCCTCGACCTGCGCGCGGTCGGAGACGTCGACCCCGCCCATCGCCAGCGCGTCGCCGCCCGCCGCCTGCACCTCGTTCTCGACGACGGCGGCCGCGTCGGCGTTGACGTCGAGGATGGCGACGGCGAGACCGTCCCGAGCCAACCGGTGGACGATGGCGCGGCCCATGCCCGACCCGCCGCCCGTGACGACCGCGACGCGCTCGTCATTCACTGGATCGCCTCGTCGGATCGCCGGTCACGGTTCAGACCGCCGGTTCGACGACGCAGTCGAAGAACGCCGCCCCGGAGTCCGGGATCCGCGGTTGGTTGAAGATGTTCACCGGATAGGACACGAGGATCAGGGAGTGGAGCAGCTGCAGGAGTCGCGCATCGGCGTCGGTGAGCGCGTCGAGGTCGCGGCCGTCGAGGTACGCGATCGCCTCCTCCGCCCGGGCGGCGATCGCGTCGTAGAACTCCTCGAGCTCTTCGATCGTCTTCGACAGGCGCATGTCGTAGCGCGCCTGGCGCGTCGGCTGCGCCCAGTCGTCGACCCACGGCTCGAGGTCCGAGAACCCGGCGGGCAGGGTCGTCGGTCTGGCCGTCATCACGCTCATGCTTCCCCGTCGTTGCTCGCGGGCTGGTGCGCGGCGACCGCCTGCCGCACGTAGGTGTGGAACGCCCGGATGAGGAGCTCCTGGTCGCTCAGCTGGAACTGCTCTTGTGCTCTCGTCGCGAGCGCCGAGTGCGTCGCCTCGATCGTGTTGACGTCCTGCATGGCGAACTCGACGGTGCTGTCGACGACGACCTCCTGCGCCAGCCGGTCCTTCGCGTTCGCGGGAGGCACGAAGTACAGGTCGATCTCGTAGATGTGCGAGTCGACCGCCTCCGGCCAGTACGTGTACGTGATGTAGTAGCCCCGCGCCCAGATCTGGACGGACAGGTTCGGGAACAGCCAGAACTGGTCGTTGCCCCAGGAGCGGATCCCACCCTTGTTCAGGAACTCGGGCGGCTCGCCGAGGTCGGGCACGTCGTCGGGACCGAAGAGACCGGCGCGGAAGAGCTTGTAGATCCAGCGCTGATCGCGCGCCGCCGGGCCCGCGGTCCCCGGTTCCCTCGGCCGCAGGGGCGGCGGCCCGGGCACGGAGGTCAGCATGTGCGGCGGGAACAGGTCGTAGTGGTACGCGTCGACCGGCGGCACCATCTTCTCGGCCTTCGCCACGTCCTTGTCGATGAAGCGCCCGTGGACGTACGGCGGGTGGTACCACTCGCACACCGAGTCGATCGCCAGCTTCCAGTTGCCGTGGATCCGGGTGGAGAACCCGTAGCGCTGGGTCATGCGCTCGAAGGGGTACGCCTCGAGCTCGAGGATGCGCTCACCGAGGTGATGACGCAACGGCACCGGGTCCTGCGCGAGGTTCACGAAGATGAACCCGGCGAACTCCTCGCACGCGACCGGCGGCATTCGGAGCGCGCTCGGGTCGAGGTCGAAGAATTCCTGCTCGTTCGTGACGTGGGCGACCTTGCCCTCGAGGTCGTAGCGCCAGCCGTGGTACTTGCACATGAACTGGCGGCACGAGCCGCTCGACTCCTCCTGCGGATGCTCCTGCCAGACCACCTTGTTGCCGCGGTGCGCGCACACGTTGTGGAACGCCCGGGCCGTGCCATCGAGCGCGCGGGTGACGACGATGGACGCGAGGCGACCCGGGAGCTCACGGGTGAAGTAGTTCCCGGGGCGCGCGATGCGCTCGCTACGCCCCACGTAGAGCCACGACCGTTCGAAGATCGCTTCCCGCTCGGCTTGGAAGAACTCCGGTGAGATCGCGTCCTCGTAGCTGACCGGGTCGGTGCCGAGCTCCGGGTACAGGGGCGTGAACTTCCCCTTGCCCGCGCCGAGCTTCTCCTGGATGTCGGTCATCCTCGTTCCCCCGTCGTCGCTTCCTGGCAGTGAACCACGGGCAGGATGTGTTTTCAACTTGTTCAGCATCGAGACCGTGCGTACAGTCCTGGGCCGTGGCCGTCGCGAACCAGCCGAAGCCGACGCGTCGGCGCACCGGCTCCCTGGATTCGAAGACGAGGGCGACGCTCATCGACGTCACCGAACGCCTGATGTTGCGCGAGGGCTACGCCGCGGTGACGTCGCGACGAGTCGCGGTCGAGGCCGAGGTGACCGCGCCGCTGGTGCACTACTACTTCCCCACGCTCGACGACCTGTTCGTCGCCGTGCTGCGCCGCCGCGCCGAGCAGCAGCTCACGCGACAGGCGCGGCTGCTGGCCGCCGACGAGCCGCTGCGCGCGCTCTGGTCGTTCAACACCGACCGGAAGTCGGCGCGCTTCCTCACCGAGTTCATCGGCTTGGCAAACCATCGCAAGTCGATCCGAGGGGAGATCGCGGCCTACGCCGAACGCTTCCGCGAGATCGAGCTCGCCGCCATCGAGCAGGCCGTCGCCGAGGGGCGCATCGATCTGCACGGGCTGTCGCCGGCGGGGATCCTGGTCCTCCTGTCGACGAGCTCCCGTGGGCTCGTCAACGAAGAGGCGATCGGGATGAGCACCGGCCACGAGGCGGTGCACGCCCTCGTCGAAGAGCTCCTCACGCGGGCGGAGCGACCGAGGGGAAAGTCGTGACGGAAGCGAACGTGAAGCTGCTGGCGCCGCGCGGTGTGCTCGACGTCGACACCGGCGACGTGATCGACCACGCGTACGTGCGGATCGAGGGGAAGCACATCGCGGCCGTCGACACCGACCGCAGCATCGGCTCGGACGCCGATGAGGTCATCGACCTTCCCGACCTGACGCTGCTGCCCGGTCTCATGGACATGGAGGTCGACCTCGTGCTCGGCGGGCGCGGCGCCGGACTCACCGATCCGGTGATCACCGACCCGGTCAAGATGACGCTGCGCGCCGCTGACAACGCCCGGCGCACGCTGCACGCCGGCTTCACGACCGTCCGCAACCTGGGTCTCTTCGTGAAGACCGGCGGCTACCTCCTCGACGTGGACCTGAGCGAGGCCGTCGAGGCGGGATGGATCGAGGGGCCGCGCATCGTTCCCGCGGGCCATGCCATCTGCCCGACGGGAGGACACCTCGATCCGAGCGCGCAGAGCGGCGTCGCGCCGCACCTCATGCCGCTCTCGGTCGAGGAGGGGATCGCCGACGGTGTCGACCAGGTCCGCCGGGCCGTCCGCTACCAGATCAAGCACGGGGCGAAGCTGATCAAGTGCTGCGCGTCGGGCGGTGTCATCGCCTCTCGCGGTCCGTCGGGCGCGCAGCAGTACTCGGACGACGAGCTCGCCGCGATCGCCGACGAGGCGCATCGTCGCGGACTGCGCGTCGCCGCGCACTGCCACGGTGACAGCGCGGTGAACGCGTGCATCGACGCCGGCATCGATTGCATCGAGCACGGATTCATGATCACGGAGCCCACCGTCCAGCGCGTCGTGGACACCGGCACCTTCCTCGTCTCCACCACCGCGCTGGCCGAGGACTGGGACGTGTCGAGTCACCCGCCGGAGATGCAGGCGAAGGCCGCCGACGTCTTCCCCAAGGCCAAGGCATCGTTGTCGCTCGCGATCGAAGCGGGCGTCAAGATCGCGTCGGGTAGCGACGCACCGGCCGTCTGGCACGGGCGCAACGCGGAGGAGCTGGTGGTGCTGGTCAAGCGGGGCATGACGCCACTCGGCGCGATCCGCGCCGCCACCGTGGTGAGCGCCGATCTCATCGAGGCACCCGATCTGGGGCGCATCGCGCCGACCATGCGGGCCGACATCGTCGGCGTGCACGGCGATCCCCTCGCTGACATCACGACGACGCGCCGGGTCGCGTTCGTCATGAAGGACGGCAAGGTCCACAAGCGCTCGGTGTAGTAACTATGCAGCCAGCGCGGGCACCAGCGCGGCGAGGATCTTCTCCAGCTCCACTTGCGACGCGTCGCGGCCGGTCTCGAACGCCGACCAGGCGAGCAGGTGCTCGCCGACCCCGTTCGCCAGGTTGTCCACCACGCACACCGACGCGTACGCGAGCCCGAGCTCGCCCGCGACCACGCACTCCGACGCCATCGTCATGCCCACCACGTCGGCGTGCTGCGCGAACACGCGGATCTCCGACGCCGTCTCGAGTCGCGGTCCCCCCACCTGCCAGTAGACGCCCCCGTCGTGCAGCGGCACCGGAGTGGTCGCGTGCCAGGTGTCCAGCACCTGCGCGCGCCATGCGCCGTCGAGACCGGGGACGCGGTGGCCGCGCTCGTCGTCGAACGCACTCGGCAGGGGCGCGAGGGCGATGAAGTCGTCCGCCAGGAGGAACGACCCCACCGCGATCGAGTCGCGGAGCGCGCCGGTGGAGTTCACCGCGAGCACCCGGTCGCATCCGAGCGCGGCGAGCGCCTTCACATTGGCGACGTGGTCGACCAGGTGCGGCGGCCTGTAGGAGTCGTGCCCGTGGCGCTGGAGCAGGTAGGCGTCGCCGAGGTCGCGCACCACGACGCGGCGCGTGCCGTCGTCGACGGTCAGCTCGGGCGCGCCGGCGCCGTAGCCACCGCCGAGCAGGCCGTTGCCACCGACGACCGCGAGCGCGCCGGTCACCGAGGGGTGACGTCCAGCGCGAAGGCGGACAGCACCGCCACCAGCGCCTCCGCGTGCGCCCGATGGCGCTCGCCCCGCTCCCCCCGTGCGTAGGGGCCGATGGCGCGCACCGGGTGCGGCAGCTCCACCTGGACCCCCCGCGCGGCGCCGTTCACCGGGTTGCGAGGGTCGATCCCCCGCAGTCGGCGTGGGATGGCGTCGAGCTCGTCGACCACCCGATAGTCGGGAAGGGCCGAGCGCAGCCGCGCCCCCAGGGACGACGCCAGCTCGCGGTCGGCGCCGCCGACGAGCAGCGCCGCGTGCAGGTCGTCGTGGCCCCAATAGCCGTGGACCGAGATCACCACCTCGACGTGGCCGAGGAAGCCGGCGAGCAGCGGCGCGTCGCCGGGATCGTGCTCGTGCGACGGCACGTGGTGCTTCAGGTCGTCGGGCTGCACGATCACGTACCACGAGGCCCCGGCCCGACGGGCCGCCGCCCGCGCGATCTCCGCGGTGGCCGGTTCGAGGCCGCCGTGGAGGGCGAGGAAGCCGACCGGCGATGCCAGCACCTGCTCCTCGACCACGTCGGGGTGGGCCAGGAGATCGGCGAACGCCACGCGACGACGGTAGCCCGTCGCCCGGACAGGGAGGTGCCGCAGACGCGTGTGTAGCATCCGCGCCCATGCTGTGGCGGCGTCCCGACGGCGAACTGGTGCGCGACCTCCCGGCGACCAAGGGAATCGTCCCGTACCTGATGCGCGGCCGCAACGAATCGGCGGTGTACTTCGAACAGCAGGTGGCGATGCGCCACGCGGATTCCTACATCCGCGAGTTCAACGTCGCGCACCCCGACACGCCAGTCACGATCCAGCACCTGCTCATGTGGGCGATCGCGCAGATCCTCGACCAGTTCCCCACCATGAATCGCTTCGTCGTCGGCGGACGCCTGTACCAACGCAACGACATCTGGTTCACCTATTCCGCCAAGCAGAGCCTCAAGGGGAAGTCGCCGCTCATCGTCATCAAGCGCCGGTTCGACCCGGCCGAGCCGTTCGACGAGATGGTGCGCGACATGCAGGCGCAGCTGCGCGAAGACCGCTACGGCGGCGAGCTGAGCCCGTCCGACAAGGAGGCCGCGCTCATCCTGAAATTCCCCGGCGTGGTGCGCCGGATCGTCCTCGCCGCCGGACGCGTCGGCGACGCCTTCGGTCTGCTCCCGAGCTCGATGATCGAGCACGACCCGCTCTACGCCAGCGTCTTCTTCGCCAACCTGGCCAGCATCGGCATGGACCCGTGCTACCACCACCTCTACGAGTACGGCTCCATCGGCATCTTCGGTGTGATCGGCCGTCCGGTTCCCGACCCCGGGTCCCCCACCAGCGGCCCCGATCGGCGCCGCACCATGACCCTCCGGTGGACGTTCGACGAGCGCTGTGAGGACGGCCTGGTCGCTGGGTATGCACTCAAGCGGTGCAAGCAGATGTTGGAGGACCCGCTCGCGGCGGGGCTGCCGGACCCGTCGGCGCCCTGAACCACCCCTGAAGCCCGTGCAGCGGGGATCCCCCCGAGAGCGACGGTTCCTCGTAGACTCTCGTGCCGACCGGTACGCTGACCGGATGCCGGGGGCTGAGGAGAAGTTGGGGTGAGTCTCGGTTGAGCTTCTTTCGCGACCGCCTCGAAGCGTACCCCCGGCTGGCCGACTACCGGCTCGCCAAGGAGGCGGGTTACTGGCCGTACTACAAGACGGTCGAGAGCGCTTCGATGCCCCGCTTCACCATCGAGGGCAACGACTACATCAACTTCGGGTCGAACAACTACCTGAGCCTCTCGTACCACCCACGCGTGATCGAGGCGGCCCAGGAGGCCACCCGCAAGTACGGCACCGGGGTGACCGGTTCCCGCCTCCTCAACGGCACCCTCGACCTGCACCGCACGCTCGAGGCCGAGCTGGCCGACTTCTACGGGCGGGAGGCGGCGCTGGTCTTCTCCACCGGCTACGTCGCCAACGTCAGCACGATCAGCGGCCTGCTCAACCGCCACGACTACGTCGTGCTCGACAAGGACGCCCACAACTCGCTCCTGACCGGGGCGATGCTGTCGGGCGCCACCATGAAGCGGTTCGGCCACAACGACCTCGACCGGCTGGCCAAGATCCTCGACGACCTGCCGCCCGAGCCGGGCAAGGCTGTCATCGTCGACGGCGTCTACTCGATGGGCGGCGACACCGCGCCGCTCGCCGAGATGCTCGAGCTGTGCCGTCGCCACCCGAACACGTTCCTCCTCGACGACGAGGCCCACGGTCTCGGCGTGCTCGGCGCCCGCGGTCGCGGAGCGGCCGAGCACCACGGCGTGCTCGACTCCGTCGACCTCGTCACCATCACGTTCTCCAAGACGCTCGGTTCCTGCGGTGGTGCGCTCATCGGGTCGGCCGACGCCATCGAGCTGCTGACCCTCGACGCCGACCCGCTCATCTTCACCGCCTCGAACACGCCGGGTTCGGTCGCGGCGGCGCTCGCCGCGCTGCGCATCCTGCGCGACGCACCCGAGATGACCTCGCAGCTGCGTGACAACGTCGAACGGCTCGTCCGCCTGCTCACCGAGCGCGGCGTGCCCGTCAACCCGGCGGAGAGCGCGATCATCACGATCCCGCTGCGACAGCGCGACGAGGTGTCCGCCGTGGTGCTCGCCCGCGAGCTCCTCGATGCCGGCGTGTTCGTGAACCCCGTGGTCGCCCCGGCGGTGCCCCGCGGCCTCGGCCTGATCCGGCTCAGCCTCATGCTCGACCACACGCCGGCGCTCCTCGAAGAGGCCGCGGAGTCGATCTACAAGGTGCTCAACGACGCCGACCAGCTTCCCGAGGACGCCTGACCCGACACTTCAGGCGGTCTCGCGGGCGAACTGCTCCTCCCACGCTCGGTGCCGGCGTTTGGCGTCCTGGATGAACGGTGACCAGCCGATGGCCTTGATCACCGCCGCGTTGATCGACCGCATGGGTTGACGAAGGGGGCGGACGACGTCGACGAAGAGCACCACCCGGGTCTCGTCGGTGTCGTTCCAGGCCGCGTGCTCGTAGGTGTCGTCGAACACGAGGCTGGCGCCTTCGCTCCACCCGCGTGTCTCGTCGCCGACGCGGATGCCGACCCGCTCGACCGGCGCGTCGGGCACGATCAGACCCAGGTGGTAGCGCAGCACCCCCTTGTACGGCCCGTCGTGGGGCGGGATGCGCTTCCCCGGCGCGAGGATCGAGAACATCGCGGTCTCCATGCCGGGGATGGCCTCGATGAGCCGGGTCGTCTCCGGGCAGCGGGCGCAGTTGGCGTCGCTGCGGAACCCGTAGCCGTAGAAGAAGTAGGTCTTCCAACGGTCGTCGTCGGTGAGCTGGTACTGGTCGGTGCTGATGTCCTGGAAGTTGGGCAGCGCTTCCCGGTGCGCGAGCACCGCGTCGAGCTCGGTGCGGATCGCCTTCCATCGTGCCTCGATCGGCGCGATCCAGCAGAAGTCGGTGGGCTCGTAGAAAGGCTGGAGCGGGAGCTCCGACTGACTGCCGATCGCTCGGTTCACGCCCTTCAGCAGCTTGTCGCCGAACGCGTTCGTGACGTCGTAGATCTGCTCCCTCGCACCCACGCCGTGAGCGTACTCAGCGTCCCGCTCGACGAAGGACTGCGCTAGAACCCAGGGATGCGCTTCCGGATCTTCACCGAACCCCAAGAGGGCGCCACCTACGACGACCAGCTCGCGGTGGCCCGTCTCGCCGAGGAGCTGGGCTTCGACGCCTACGTCC
Source organism: uncultured Actinomycetes bacterium (assembly GCA_963841415.1). Taxonomy (GTDB): domain Bacteria; phylum Actinomycetota; class Acidimicrobiia; order IMCC26256; family DASPTH01; genus DASUAS01. Next base: position 1,012,193 of record CAWJCN010000001.1, read on the forward strand.
GCTCCGACCACTACATCAGCTTCACCTTCGGTTCCGGGATGCCCGGCCCGACCGACGCGTGGACGACGCTGGCCGGCCTCGCCCGCGACACCACGCGCCTGCGCCTCGGCACGCTGGTGTCGCCGGTGACGTTCCGCCTGCCGGGTCCGCTCGCCATCGCGGTGGCGCAGATCGACGCCATGAGCAACGGCCGCGTCGAGCTCGGTCTCGGCGCGGGATGGAACGACCGTGAGCATGCGGCCTACGGGATCCCGTTCCCGCCGACCGGCGAGCGCTTCGATCAACTCGAGGACCAGCTCGCGATCATCACCGGCCTCTGGTCCACGCCCGTGGGCGAGCACTTCTCGTACACCGGCTCGCAGTACTCGATCGACGACTCCCCTGCGCTGCCCAAGCCGGTGCAGCAGCCGGGTCCGCCGATCGTCATCGGTGGCTTCGGCGCCAAGCGCACGCCGCGCCTCGCGGCACGCTACGCGACCGAGTTCAACGTGGCCTTCGCGCAGCCGGACGCGTACCCCGAGATCGTCGGCCGCGTCGCGGCGGCGTGCGAGGCGATCGGGCGCGACCCGGCGTCGCTGCCGACGAGCATCGCGAACACGGTGGTGTGCGGCCGCGACGAGGCCGAGCTGGCGCGTCGCGCGGCCAGCATCGGGCGTGACGTCGCCACCGCGCGGCTCGCCCACCTCGCCGGCACGCCCGCCGAGGTGATCGACCGGATCGGCGAGTACGCCGGGCACGGCGCCACCACCGTGTACTTCCAGGTCCTCGACCTGCATGATCTCGACCACCTGCGCCTGCTCGCCGAGGAGGTCGTCCCCGCGTTCGCGTGAGGCGGGCGGCTGAACGTCACCCGATCCCGACGTCCTCGTTGAACGAGTGCAACGAGGGGCCCCACGGACCGATCGCGACGCGCGCGATCGACGCCACCCGCACGAACATCCGCCAGCTCACTTCGTCGCCGGTGCCCAAGGCCCAGCCGATGGCAGCCTTGATGGGCGACACGTGGCTCACCACCACGACGTCGCGGTCACGAGCCTCCTCGAGCATGTCCTCGCACGCGCCCCGCACGCGGTTCCCGAGCATCACCAACGACTCGCCGCCGGCAGGCACGAAGTGGGGGTCGGCACGCCAGTCCCGCCACACGTCGGCAGGCACCTCGGCGACCGGTCGGCCGTCGTAGTCGCCGTAGTCGAGCTCGATCCACCGGTCGTCGACGTCCACCGGACGCCCGAACGCGGTCGCCGTCTCCCGAGTGCGCAGCAGTGGGCTCGACACGACCCGTGCGTCGGCCGGGATCCGGGCGGCGAGCGCGTCGGCCTGGCGGCGACCGAGGTCGGAGAGCGGCGGGTCGGCGCGGCCCAGCAGCAGCCCGCGCGCGTTGGCGTCCGTCTGTCCGTGACGCACGAGCACGAGCACCGGTCGACGTTATCCCCCGGCGCGCGGGGCGACGACCACCACGCTGGTCTCGCTCCTATCGTGCACCCGTGTTGCGGCGTGCGTCCTTCGTGGTGGCAGTGGTGGTCGCGCTGGTCGCGGGTTCGGGGATCCCCGCCGCGACGGCGCGTCGCGCCACGGCCCACCGTCCTGATCCGGTGTTGCTGGTGCACGGCTTCAACGGGTCGAGCGGGGGGTGGCACGCGCTCGTGGCGTCGCTGGAAGCGCGGGGCTACCGGACGTCGGAGATCGACGCCATCGACTACCCGAGCGACGAGTCGAACGTCGACGTGGCGCGGCAGATCGCCCGGGACGCCGACGCGCTGCGCGCCCGCACCGGCGCCACCCGCATCGACCTGGTGAGCCACTCGATGGGTGCGATCTCGTCGCGCTACTACCTCGAACGCCTCGGCGGCGCCGCGCACGTCGACGCCTGGGTCTCGCTCGCCGGCGTCAACGAGGGCACGGTGTGGGCGTACGGCTGCTACGTGCTCACCCCGTGCCGCGAGATGGTGCCGACGTCCTCGGTGCTCGGCCAGCTCAACGACGACTTCCACCCGACCGCCACGACACGGTACGGCGCGTGGTGGTCGCCGTGTGACGACGCGATCATCCCCCGGCACAACGCCGAGCTCGCCGGCGCGCGCAACGTGGAGACCGCGTGCCTCGGGCACTCGGAGGTCCGTACGGATCCCCGGGTCGTCGCGCAGGTCGTTCGCTTCCTGGGGCAACCGACGATCGGGTCCTGATCGTCGGTTGACTCGCGGCGCGCACCAACGGTTGCGCAGCGGACGCGGTGAGAGTGCCTCCGGCCCGTGTCAACACCACCCGCGGGCAGGTCTCGAGGGCATCGAACGGACCGGAGGCGACCGTTGAATCGACCGGCCCCCCGTGTGCGTTACACGAAAACGCCGAACGGGTACCGATGTCACATGCGGCGCGAGCACGCCTCCCGGTTACTCGCGGCCCGTCCAGTGCGCTCGCTGCCCGAGGCGGTCGACGGCGGCGCCGGCGAGGCGCTGCGCGCCGCACAGGCCGTGGACTCGCAAGCGGTGATCGACGTCGTGGACGCCGCCGGGCTCCGCGGCCGCGGTGGCGCCGGGTTCCCGACCGCCCGGAAGTGGCGCACCGTCGCCGCCAACTGCACTCCCGTCCTGCCCGCCACCGTCGTCGTGAACGCGGCCGAGGGCGAACCCGGTTCGTTCAAGGACCGCGCCCTCCTGCGCGCCGATCCCTACCGCGTGCTGGAAGGTGCCCTCGTCGCCGCCCACGCGGTGGGCGCCGACTCGGTGATCGTGGCCACCAAGGCGACGTTCACCACCGAGATCGATCGCATCCGCCGCGCGATCGCGGAGCTCGACGCCGCGGGCTGGACCCGCGACGTCCCCGTCACGCTGTTCGCCGGACCCAGCGAGTACCTCTACGGCGAGGAGACCGGGCTGCTCGAGGCGATCGACGGCCGCCCCCCGTTTCCCCGCATCGCCCCGCCCTACCGCGAGGGCGTCGACGAGATGCTCGACTCCGACGCCGATCCGAGCACCGACACTTCGTCGGCCGCGCACGTCGAGTTCGCGGGTCCCACACACGAATCGGCGGCGCCGCCGACGTTGGCCGGCAACACCGAGACCTTCGCCAACGTGCCGGGCATCATCCGCTTCGGCGCCGACTGGTTCCGCGCCGTGGGCACCGAGGAGTCGCCGGGCACGGTGGTGTGCACGGTGAGCGGCGACGTCGCCCGCCACGGTGTCGCCGAGATCGAGCTCGGTACGCCGCTGCGCGAGGTGCTCGACGAGGTCGGAGGCGGCCCGCGGCCCGGCCACGAGATCGTCGCCGTGATGTCGGGCGTCGCCAACGCGCTGCTTCCCGCCGCCGCGCTCGACACCCCCGTGAGCTACGAGGCGATGCGTGCCGCCGGCAGCGGCCTCGGCGCGGCGGGGTTCATCGTGTTCGACGACACGACGGATCTCGTCGCCGTCGCGGCCGGGGTGGCGCGCTTCCTCGCCGTCGAGTCGTGCGGCCAGTGCCGCCACTGCAAGGACGACGGTCTGGTGCTGGCCGACCTGCTCGCCCGCCTCACCGCCTCGACTGCGCGCGCGCAGGAGTTCGACCAGATCGCGACGCGGCTCGACCTGGTCGCCGAGGGTGCGCGCTGCAACCTCGCGACCCAGCAGCAGGTGGTGGTCGGCAGCGTGCTGCAAGGCTTCCCCGGTCTCGTGCGTGCGCACGCTCGCGGCGACGCGCCGGCCGCGGCAGCGGTGCCGATCGCGCCGATCGTCGATCTCGTCGACGGCCGGGCCATCCTCGACGACGCCCAGCGGACCAAGCAGCCCGACTGGACGCACGATCCCGTCGATTCCGGTCAGTGGCCCGCGGACCGCCTCGACGACCGCCGGCGCGCGGTCGGTGCCGACTGACCACGGCGAAGGGAGTCACGATGGGCGAACCGCGACCGGTCAAACCCGAGGACGTCGGCGTCCGCGAGGAGGTCCCGGACCTGCCCCAGATCGAGGGGGCCCGCCTGCTCGGCAACGACGCCCGCGAGCGTCTGCACGCCGACGGGTTCGACGACGCGGAGATCGACGCCTGGGCGGAGACGTTCATCGCCGAGGTCGGATCGGGCACCGTCGACCAATTCGTCGACTGGATCGTCCGTCAGGAGCACCGGGCCTGACCTCGAGGGCACGGGCCCCGGGGGCCCGCACCGGGGCCCGACCCCGCCGTGGCTCTGGGAACGGCGGGACCGGGCCCGGGCGGATCAGGACACCGGTGGTGCATGCGTCGGGGATCCCCGGTGTCCTCCCGGAGCCTGGCGGTCGCTCCGGGATGGGACGCCGCACCACGGCTCCCGGCGGGAGGGCAGCAGCCCGCCGTCGACGGAGGGGATCGTCGGGCGGACCGGCTGGGAGCCGGGGTGCGAGCGGGCGTCCACGACCCGCATCCTGACGGGTCGGCCTGAGAGCAGGATGAGAGCCCACCCCGACCGGGGTCACAGGTCGGCGCGCACGACCTTCCCGAGCGCGTTGCGCGGGAGCGCGTCGACGACCCGGATCCGCCGCGGCGTCTTGTAGGGCGCGAGCTGCTCGGCGGCGAACGCGAGCAACGCGTCGACGTCGACGTCGTCACCCGCGGGCACGACCACCGCGACCACCGTCTCGCCCCATTCTTCGGACGGCTCTCCCACCACCGCGACCTCGTTGACCGCGGGGTGTGCCAGCAGCACGTCCTCCACCTCGCGCGGGTACACGTTGAAGCCGCCCGAGATGATGAGCTCCTTCGCCCGACCGACGATGCGGAGGTAACCGTCGGAGTCGCGCGCGCCGACGTCGCCGCTGCGGAACCAGCCGTCGTCGGTGAACGCGTCACGCGTCGCGTCGGGCTGCTGCCAGTAGCCGGGGAACACGTTGGGTCCCCGGAGCAGGATCTCGCCCGACGGTTCGTCGAGCCGCACGTCGACGCCCGGCAACGGGAAACCGACCGTGCCCGCGCGTCGGTCGCCGTCGTAGGGGTTCGACACGTTCATGATCGTCTCGGTCATGCCGTAACGCTCGAGCACGCGTACCCCGGCCCGTACCTCGAGCTGGGTGTGCACCGACGCCGGCAGCGGTGCCGACCCCGACACGCACAGCCGGAGACGCGCCAGCTCCGTGACCCGAGGCGACGCGGCGAAGCGCGCGTACATCGTGGGCACTCCGAAGAACAGCGTCGCGTCGTGGTCGCGGGCGGCGTCGAGCACCGCATCGGCGTCGAAGCGCGGGAGCAGCACCGTCGACCCGCCGCAGAGGAGCGAGCCGTGCAGCCCGACGCCCAACCCGTGGACATGGAACAACGGGAGCGCGAGCACCAGGCGGTCGGAGGAGGTCCATCGCCACGCGAGCCGCAACGCCTCGCAGCTGGCCAGCGTGTTGCCGTGGGAGAGCATGGCTCCCTTCGGGGCGCCGGTCGTGCCCGACGTGTAGCAGAGCATCGCGACGTCGCTGCTCGCGATCCGGTCGAGCGTCGTGGTGTGCGGTGCATCGGGCAGGTCGACCTCGGGGGTCGTGACGACGCATCCGGCGCCCACGGCGTCGGCGAACATCTCGAGCGCGCTCGTCGCCGTCCACGACGCAGGCGGCCGGCGCGCAGTCGGCGACGATGTGACGGACCTCCCGCGCCCGGTACGCACCGTTGACGGGTACCACGACGAGACCGAGGCGCAAGGCGGCGACGTGCGCGATCACGAGGTCGACCGACGTGGCCGCGCTCATCACGATGCGGTCGCGCGGTCGAAGACCTGCACGCGCGAAACGGCCCGCCACCTGCCGCGAGCGCGCGTCGAGCTCGCCGTTGCTCACCCATCCCTGTTCGTCGCGGACGGCCGGCGCGTCGGGCGCCGCCGCCCAGTTCGCGGCCCACGCCGCGGGAAGGGTGGCCCGCGCGAGCAGGTCGACCGACTCCGGGGCGACACCCGGAGGGAGATGGCGCGCCCACTCCGGCTCCACGCCGCGGAGGCTACCGGGGGCGACGCATCGGACCCGTAGGCTGGGTCGATGGCCGGTGCACAGGAGCAGGCGAGCGCGGGCCGCGTGCCGTTCTGGCTCCACCAGCTCGTCGAAGTGCTGCTCGGCATGCTCCTCCTGGTGGAAGGGGCGCGCACCGGCCAGCACACCGCGGTGCTGGTCACCCTGGGGGCGCTGCTGCTGCTGCTCGCGCTCTGCAGCGACGGCGCGCTCGGCGCGTGGCCCTGGATCGGGCGGCGACTCCACCGCGTGCTCGATGTCGTGGCGGCCGCGGTGCTCGCGGTGAGCCCGGTCGTCCTCGGGCTCGACCACGCCCTCGCGATCGTGGTGCTCGAGGCGGCCGCACTGGCGATGGCGTGGATGGCCTTGCGCACCGACTGGCGGGTGCGTGGGCGCGCCCGCGCCCGGACCCGGAAGGCGGCGCGCGCCGCCCCTGCCGCCCCGCCGCCTCCCAGCCCTGCGCCGGCGGCGGAACCCAGACCCGCCGCCCCGGCGCCGCGCCCGGCGGAGGGCCGACCGCTGGCCCGCAAGCTCGGCGCCGCCGCCGGTCGGGTCCGCGACGACGGGCCCCGCACGCTCGGCCGCTGGGTCGGGAGGGCCCGTGACGCCAGCCGCGCGGCGCTCACGCCCCCCGAGGAGCCTCCGACGGGCCCGCCCGAGCCGGGCGGCACCTCTTCACCCGGATGACCGCTGAGCCTCCTGGGGCGCCTGAGGGCCGCTGGGGCTCGTGTGGACAGCGGGGTGGGTCGCCTCTCTAAGCTCTCGGCATGAGGCGGGTCCCGGGCAGACGCGCGCGTCGGGTCGGTGTGGCCGTGCTGGTGGCCCTGATGGCGGGAGCGGCGACGGGCACCGGCGGGTGGGTGACGCCCGCGCACGCGCAGGAGAGCCTCATCGAGTCCGACCCTGCCGTGGTGAAGGCGCGGGCCGAGCTCGAGGCCGCGCAGCTCGCCGCCCACCAGGCGGAAGCGGAGCTCGAGGCGACGGCCCAGCAGCGCGCGGACGTCGAGGCGAAGATCGCTGACGACCAGCAGCACATCGTCGAGCTCGACCAGCAACGCGCCCAGCTCGCGCAGATCCGCGACGTGATCCTCGACCACCTGCGTCAGCGCGCCGTCGCGCTGTACTCGACGGGCGGCGACGGCACCAGCGCCACCGACATCTTCTCCGACAGCAGCGTGCTCGACGGCGCTCGTCGCAAGCAGCTCGGTGACGCCGCCGCGCGCAGCGACCACGACAACGCGCATCGCCTGGAGGAGACCCGCGCCGCGCTGGCCGACACGCAAACCACACTGCGCAAGGACCAAGACGATCTTCAACAGCAGCAGACCGCGCTCGACGCGCTCGTGAACCAGTTGCAGGCCCAGCAAACCGTCGTCGACCAACGCGTCGCGGCCGCGGACGACGCGCTCGCGCGCGCCCGCGCGATCGGCGCGCTGCACGCCGCCGGTGACCCGGTCATGGGTCCGGCCCAGCTCACCGCCGACCAGATGGTCGCCTGGTTCGACGCACAGGGGTACGACCCGCGCCTGAGCGACACGAGTGTGCCCGAGCTTGCGCAGATGTACCTCGAGGAGGGCGGTGCCGAGAACGTGCGGGGCGACTTCGCGTTCGCGCAGGCGATCGTCGAGACCGGCGGGTTCTCGTCCGCCCCCGACAACAACTACTCGGGTATCGGCTGGTGTGACAACTGCTCGCGCGGCATCGTGTTCCCGACTCCGCGCGACGGTGTGCGCGCCCAGATCCAGTTGCTGCTCAACTACGCCGACGCCGACTCGCGCGCCGCCAGCCTCCACGAGCCGTTGTCGCCGTACCTCTGGCGCTCGGCGGACGCGTTCGACAGCTACTTCGCCAAGGGGTGGGCACCCACGTGGAGCGACATGGGCCACGGCAACTGGGCCACCGACCCGAAGTACGCGGGCAAGGTGATCGGGATCTACAACGCGATGGTGGCGTTCGGCTCGGGCGCCTGAGCGACACGACCATCGATCACTCGAGCGGTTCCACGATGAGGTGCGCGGCGGTGTCGAGGTCGCTGCCGCGGCCCTCGGCGCGCGGCTCGACGTGCGCGTCGAATCCCACCTTGGTCTCGTCGAGCACCCGGAACCACGGGTAGCGCAGCATCGTGACCACGATCACGATGGCGAGCAACACGGCAGATGCCACGATCGTCGCTCGCAGCCCGATCCACGACGCGACGATCCCGCCCGCCAGCGCGCCGATCGGCGTCCCGGCGAAGAAGCTCATCACGTACACCGACAGCACCCGGCCGCGAAAGTGCTCGTCGACATTGACCTGCACGGCGGTCTGGCACGACACCATCGCGAAGCTCTGCGCCAGGCCGATGCCGTACAGGCCGAGCAGCGCGAACGTGTACACGGGTGCGAGTCCGAACGTGAGCTCGGCGACGACGAAGATCGCGAACCCGATGACCGTGAACGTCGAGCGCCGCACGACGTCGCCGCGCGCGACGGTGACGACCGCTCCCGTGATCGCGCCCACGCCGTACGCCGCCACGAGGAGTCCGTACTTCCCGGCCCCCTCGTGCAGCACCTGCCGGGCGAACGGTTCGGCGAGCTGGATCATCGAGACACCCAGCAACGAGGAGAACAACGCGCCCAGCACCGACACGATGAGCACCGCGCGCCGCCGGATGTACCGGATTGCGTCGCGGAACTGGGTGAGCACGCGCACGTCGCTCGCGACCGTCCGCACCGGCCGCGCTGCGATCATGAGCAGTGCACCGATGACGAGCAGGAACGACAGCGCGTTGGCCATGAACGCGGTGCCGGGGCCGAACTCCGCCAGCACGAGCCCCGCGAGCGCGGGCCCGAACGCTCGCGCCCCGGTGAACTGCATCGCGTTCAGCCGCACTGCGCTCACCATCGCCTCCGGAGGCACGAGCTGCGGCACGAACGCCTGCCACGCGGCGATGGTGATGCCGGCGCCGAAGGCGCCCACCACCACGCAGGCGACGATGAGCTCGGGCGTGGCCACGCCGCTCACCCAGATCCCCCAGAGCGCCAGCGCCGAGACCATCAGCACGACCTGCGACACGAGCAGGATCGCGCGGCGGTCGTGGCGGTCGGCCAGTGCACCTGCCAGCGGTCCCACGATGGTCGCGGGGAAGAAGGTGGCGAATGCGCCCACACCCACCCAGACGGTCGAGTGCGTGAGCTGGTCGAGCACGTACGGCACCGTGATCGTCTGCATCCAGGTGCCGGTGTTGGAACACAACGCGGCGGAGAAGAACAGGGCGAAGTCGCGGTGGCGCAACGCCGCCAGCGCGCCGCCTCGGCTCCCGGAGGCGCTGGCCGCGGCGGTCGTCACCCGCCGAATCTACCGAGGACCTGGGGGCGAACAGCTGTTCGATTCCGGTACGCTCGAGTGATGGGTTCGGTGGTGGTGCCGGGCCAGCGTTCGCTGTTCGGGTCCGGGCCGGCGTTGGTCGACCCACGCGCCTCGTGGCAGCGGCTGGCCCTCGACGACGAGAGCTGGATCGACGTGTGCCGCGGCGTCCTCCTCGGGGCCGACACCGTGCTCGACGTCGTGGTCGAGTCGGTGCCGTGGCGCTGCGGGCGGAGGTTCATGTACGACCGCCTGGTCGACGACCCGCGCCTCTCGTACCGTGCGCCGCGACCGGAGCAGGTCCCCCACCCTGTGCTCGCCGACGTCCGCGCCGCGCTCGCAGCGCGCTACCGCGTGGCGTTCGGCTCGGTGGCCCTCAACTACTACCGCGACGGCAACGACAGCGTCGCCCCCCACGGCGACCGCGAGCTGCGCGACACGGGTGACGCGCTGGTCGCGGTGCTCACGCTCGGCGCCACCCGCCCCTTCCGGCTCCGTGCCCACGAGCGGCGCGGTGTGCCGTCGGTCGACCTCGCGCCCGGGTCGGGCGACCTCCTGGTGATGGGCGGCGCCTGCCAGCGCGACTGGGAGCACGCGGTGCCCAAGGTGCGCGCCGCCGGTCCCCGGGTGTCGGCGACGTGGCGTTGGGTGCGCGGCTCAGGGTGACGGGATCAAGGTGGGCGTCGTCGTTGCCGAAGCCCGCGTACGCGTCGTCGCCGAGGCACACGACCAGCAGCACGACGAGCACGACGAGGCCGAGCCGTCGGCCCCGGCCGCTCGGCCACCGTAAGTCGCGGGCATCTCGGGCGCGAGCACGCGGCAGGGTGGGACGCGGACCCGCCGCAGAGCTCCGAGTCGAGGTCGGCGAGGTGTTCGTCGTCGGGCGGACGCGGGTTCGGCTCGCCCCGGGACGGTCGCGGCCACCGAGCAGCGCGTCTTCGAGCTCCGACGCTCGGGATCGTCCGGCGGCATGGGCGTACTCAGGGGTTCGCCGCCACCCGGAGCCCGGCGAAGAGGTCGGTTTCGTAGTCGCCGTCGGGCACGCCGGGGTCGACGAGCGAGCGGGCGAGGACGTACTCCTCCCACGGGTGGAGCTCCTGCTCGACTTCGAGCGGTACCCGGAAGAAGAAGCTGTCGGGCGCGATCTGGGTGCGGTGCGCGAGCAGCGCGGCGCGTGCGGTCTCGATCTGGTCGCGCACGTCGATGCGAGTGGTCGTGACGAGCTCGAGCGTGTCGTCGTGCGCGTCGTCGTCGACGGCTTCGGCGTCGCGCTGGTCCATGTGCTCGACCCACTTCGCGAGCGGACTCTCGTCGCCCTGTGCCACGAACCACTCGTGCAGCGCACGGATGCGCTCCCGGGTGAAGCCGTTGCTGTAGTAGAGCTTGAGCGGCTGCCACGGTTCGCCCCGGTCGGGGTACCACTCGGGGTCACCGGCCCGCTCGAACGCGAGCACGCTCACCTCGTGCACCCGGACGTGGTCGGGGTGCGCGTACACACGGTCGCGGGCGTAACCGACGATCACCTGCGGGCGTTCACGGCGCACGATCTCCACGAGCCGTCCGGTGGCGTCGTCGAGGTCGGCGTTGGCGAAGTTGTCGGGATGGGCGTTGGCCTCGGTGTCGGGCATGCCCGAGTCGCGGTAGCCGAGGAGGTAGAGCCCGTCGTAGCCGATGATGCGCACCGCGTCCTCGAGCTCGCGGCGGCGCACGGCGGTGAGGTCACGCCGGACCTCGTCGGTGTCGGCGGCCGGGTTGAGGATGTCGCCCGCTTCCCCGCCGGTGCACGTCACCAGCACCGTGCGCACGCCTTCCGCCCGGTAGCGCGCCATCGTCGCCGCACCCTTCGACGCTTCGTCGTCGGGGTGGGCGTGCACGGACAACACGCAGAGCTCGCTGTGGGCGGGGGCGACCACGGACCCACGTTATCGGCCGTCGTGCGTGGTCCGTTCCGCTTGACAGATCAAGCGCACGCTGTGTATACTTCCGGGACCGCGAGCCACTCCCCGCGGATCCCCCAACCCAGGAGTCCCCATGCCCAGCAAGACCGCCGATCCCACCTCCGTGTTCACCGACGCCGTCATCGCCGGCGTGAAGCAGGGTCAGGAAGTCGCCTTCAGCGGCATCACCCTCTGGCTCGACTTCGCCGGCAAGGCGTTCACCCTGCCGGAGCTCGAGGCGCTGCCGTTCGTCGACCAGCTCCCGAACCCGAAGTCCGTCGTGGAGTCGAGCTTCGGCTTCGCCGAGGAGCTCCTCGGCACCCAGAAGGACTTCGCGTTGAAGGTCGTCGAAGCGGTGACCCCCGCGAAGCCCGCCTGAGCCTCGGCCCCTCCACACCAGCTCGCGCGCGCGACCCGGTCCGGAACCCCCTCCGGACCGGGTCGCCGCGTTCGTCCCGCTTCCGCTTCCTCCTACGCTGCTCCCCCGATGAGCCACCCGGTGCACACGAGCGAGTGCCCGCCGGCCGGGTATCCCGGCCCGCAGCGAGCGAGTCATCGAGCAGGCACCGAGAGCGGGAGAGCATGACCGAAGAACGCGACGACCAGCTCCACGCGCTGGGCGCCTTCATCCGGGCCCAGCGGCAGCTGGCCAACCTCTCGCTGCGCCAGATGGCGGAGCTTGCTCAAGTGTCGAATCCGTACCTCAGCCAGCTGGAGCGGGGCTTGCACGAGCCATCGGTCCGCGTGCTGCAGTCGGTCGCCAAGGCCCTCAACGTGTCGGCCGAGACGCTCCTGGCCCACGCCGGAATCGACGAGCCCGACGAGGCGAACGACCGGCCCGACACCGTGGCCGCCATCCGCGCCGACGACCGCCTCTCCGACGAGCAGAAGCAGGCGCTGCTCTCGGTCTACCGCAGCTACGTCCAGGCGAACGCGCCCGCCGGCGCGTAGTCGAACCGGGATTCAGCTCAGCACGTACTCGCCCGGGGCGTCGCCCAACGACGGGTGGAGGTCGCTCCCGGTCGGCGGCGGTGCACGCAGCTCGCCGCCACGGTCGGCCGCCCACCGGCTCCAGTCGTTCCACCAGGTGTCGCGGTGCTCGCTCGCGCCGGCCTGCCACTGCGCCGCCTCGCGGGGTAGCGCGTCGTTGGTCCACAGGCGGACCTTCGGGCCCGGTGGCGAGACGATGCCGGCGATGTGGCCGCCCGACGTCATCACGAACCGCATCGGACCCTTGAACATCTGGGTGGTGCGGTACGACACCGGCCACGGCACGATGTGGTCGTCGACACCGGCGACGATGTACGTGTCGGTGCCGATCTCGGAGATCATGAGTCGTTCGCCGAGCGCCGTGTACTCGTCGCGGGCGAGCGCGTTCTCGATGTACGCCTTCCGCAGGAACTCCCCGTGCGCCTTGCCGGGAAGGTTGGTGGTGTCGGCGTTCCACGCCAGCAGGTCGAACGCGGGTGGCTTCTCGCCGAGCAACCACGAGTCGACGACGTAGCGGAACACGAGGTCGTTGGCCCGGAGCAGGTCGAAGGTGCGGGCGATGTCCTTCCCGGGGAGGTAGCCGTGGCGCTCCATGCGCCGGCTGAGCGACTCCAGCGTCGCCGGATCGGCGAACACGTGCGCCATCACGCCCGCGTCGGCGTAGTCGACCGCGGAGTTCAGGAACGTCGAGGAGTGCACGAGGTGATCGCCGCACGCGTCGAGGTATGCGAGGCACATGGCGGTCATCGTGCCGCCGAGGCAGATCGAGATCGTGTTGACGGTTTCGCTGCCGGTGATCTCGCGCGCCACGTCGATCGCCGTCAGCGGACCGAGGCGCAGGTAGTCGTCGAACGAGAGCTCGCGCATCGACGGGTCGGGGTTGCGGAAGCTGATCGCGAACGTGGTGTGGCCGTGGTCGACGGCCCACTCGACCAGGCTCTTGCCCGGCGTGAGATCCGCGATGTAGTAGCGGTTGATCCACGGCGGGATGACCACGAGAGGACGTTCGAACACCTCGTCGGTGGCGGGCGTGTACTGCAGCACTTCGATGAGGTCGTTGCGGTAGACGACCCGGCCCGGTGTCGCCGCGATGTTGCGGCCGACCTCGAACGCCGAGCGATCGACCTGACTCGGCCAGCCCTCGTTGCGCAGCATGTCGTGCGCGAAGTTGCGAGCCCCGCGCACGATGCTCGTGCCGCCGGTCTCGAACGCGCGCTTCACGGCACGGGGGTTGGTGAGTGGGAAGTTGGTCGGCGCGAGCGCGTCGGCGAACAGGCTCGCTGCGAACGCGGCCTTCGACGCCTCGGGCTCGTCGAGATCGGCCGCGTCGACGAGGTCGCGGATCAGCCGCGTCGCGAGGAGGTAGACCGCGAGGCCGCCGTGGTACAGCAGGTTGTCGTTCCACGTGGGGTCGCGGAACCGGCCGTCGCCCGGCTCGGGGCGCACGGGTTCGGGGATCGGGTGTCCGAGCACGCGAGTCGCGAGGTGGGCGCCCGTGAGACCCAATCCGGCCCCGTAGCGCACCAGCGCCGGCACCGTCCGCCAGGGCCGGAACGCGGCGCGGCGCATCGCACCGAAGTAGCCGCGGGCCAGCGAGACCGGATCGGCGGTGTCGATCGCCGCTTCGGTGATGCCGAGGAGGTCGCCGAGTGAAGTGTTGTCCGCGCCGTCTGCCACCACGCCGCCTCCTTCTCCGCCTCGCCCGCCCTGCCATCTTCGCGCCGAACCACGGCGCCGGCGATGGCCGAACGGTTACGCGACGATGACGTTCGGTCGACCGAAGCCCTGGGCCTCGCAGAGCGCCACGTACGCCCCGAGCGCGCCGGCGCCGTCGGCCACCGACTCGATGGAGCCGTCCTCGGCCAGGTTGAGGTTCACGCCGTACATGTGGAACCAGACCTGCGTGTCGTCCTCGATGCAGGTGAGCGTGTGGATCGAGCCCGCGGGTTCGTAGAGGAACGACCCGGCCCGGTTCACGTAGTCGTACTCCTTGTACTTCCAGGCCCCCGACGTCGTGTAGCCCCACACCGGCCCGGTGTGGCGGTGCTTCTGCACCTCGTAGCCGGCCTGGAAGATGTTCTCGACGATCCAGAGGCCTTCCTTCTCGTCGACGTGGAGCACCTTGAGCTTGTTGCCGTCGCCGATCTCGACGAACGGGAGGTCGGCGGCGCCGAGGTGCAGCGCCTCGGGGGCCGTGGGGAAGGCGGTCTCGATGGCGGTCATGGCAGGTCCTCCTGGTACGTGACGTCGGTGCGGTCGCGGGCGCCGAGCGTCCACCCCGTCTCGAACTGGAATCCTCGCGCGGAATCGAAGGGAATGGTGGAGGTCCAGTCGAACGCGCAGACGCGGGCGGCGATCAGCCAGGGCCCCTCACGGCGCTGGCTTGCTCTCCTCTCGAACCGGTCGACGTAGCGCAGCCCCAGCACCATGTCGGTCTGCAAGCCGTCGTCGTCCGGCTTCGACACGTGGTGGGCGACGCAGTACGTGTCGACCTTGGCCGAGTCACCCTGGTTCCTGATCCGGGGTGGACCGATGAAGTGCATCGTCGTCTGGAAGTGCGGGAGCGTGTCGACGACCCACTGCGCGAATTCGGTACCGGTCCCCTGGAACACGTTGTGGTCGTCGGTGCCGTCGGCGTGATAGCACGACGCCATCAGCTCGCGATCGAGCCGGTCGGTGCCGCGGGCGAGGGCCTTCACGACGTCGGTGATCTCCTCCCGGGCGAGCAGGTCGTCGACGGTCAGACCTGTCACCCGGAGCTCACCCATCCTCGGGGCCGATTCCCAGGTACTGCTCGAGCGTGCGGTGCAGGTTGACGACCCGGCACTCCTCGGTGGGCGACACCGTCAGGTGCGTGAACCCGGGCTGGTGGAGGCCGCGCTGCGTGCGCGCGAAGTTGCCGACATCCTGGTTGAGCACCATGCCGAACGGTGGGTCGGCCTCGGGCGGGAGCAGCGCGTCGAACGGCTTGGCCCGGAGCGCATCGGCGGCCTGGACCCGCGCGAACGCGAACACGTCCATGTACGCCTCTTCGACGTGCGTGCCCGGACGGGCGCGCACGACCGAGAGCATGTCGGCGAACACCAGCACGGTGATGTTGGGGAACAGGTTGTACTGCTCCATGTCGAGCACGTGGTGGTCGCTGTACGACGAGAGGTCGATCCCCTGCTCGTCGTTCACGGCGCGCACCATGCGGGCGAGCATGTCGCGCAACGTCTCGCCCTCGGGGATCGGCGGCATCGGTGACGCGTTGTCGTCCACGCCGATGCGCGCGCCCATCACCTCGACGAACGACGCGAACACGTCCTCGTCGTTGCCCGGGCGACCCTGCCGCGGCGACGGCAACCCGTAGGACTGCACCAGACGACCGTGGCGCGGCCAGATCACCTGCGGACCGTTCACGTCGTCCGCCATGCCGAGCATCTCGCGGTGGATGCCCTGCACGTGGTAGGTCTCGCTGAAGCCCTCGATGAGCGTCTTCCAGTTGCAGTCGGCCCGTACCGAGATCAACGCCTGGCACCGGAACTCGTCGAGGTTCGCCCAGGCCGTCTCGGCGGGCACCGGGTCGAGGAACTCGGCCAGCGACCCCGCGTCGCGATCGAGGTTGACGAACACGAGCGGGCCCCACGTGTCGACCTGCACCTCGATGAGCGGGTAGTCGTCGTTGAGGACGCCGAACTCGCGCCGCGACGGCACCTCCCGCAGGCGACCGTCGAGTCCCCACGTCCACCGGTGGAAGGGGCAGCGGATCTCGGCGAGACCGCTGCCCGAACCGCTGCACAGCTCGCTGCCGCGGTGCAGGCACACGTTCTGGAACGCGCGCAGCAGGCCGTCGTCGCCGCGAACGATCAGCACCGAGTAGCGCCCGACGCGGTACTCGTGCCAGTCGCCGGGGTTGGCGACGTGGTCGACGGTGCAGGCGAGCTGCCAGGCGCGCGGCCACACGCGCGTCAGCTCCTGCTCGTAGAACTCCGGCGTCAGGTAGCGCGAGACGGGGATCTTCACCGCGGTGACGCGTTCGCGCTTGACCGGTTCCTCGAGCAGCACGTCGCCCGCGGGCTTGGCCGTCATCGCATCCCCCTCACGAGCTTGCCCGGGCGGGCGCCGGTCGCTTCGCCGTCGCGCATCGTCTCGTCACCGGCCACGAACGTGTGACGGTAGCCGTCGGCTCGCTGGATGAGCCGGCGTGCTCCCCCGGGAAGATCGTGCACCAACTCTGGGAGCGACAGGGACAGCGCGTCGAAGTCGATGACGTTGAGGTCGGCGCGGTAGCCGGGTGCAACCACGCCGCGGTCGCCGAGGCCGTAGACGGCGGCGGTGTCGCGCGTCTGCTTCTGCACCACCAGCTCGAGCGGGAGCCGCTCGCCCCGCTCGCGGTCGCGCGCCCAGTGCGTGAGCATGAACGTGGGGATCGACGCGTCGCAGATCGCTCCGCAGTGCGCGCCACCGTCGGAGAGACCGAGCACCGCATTCGGGTGGAGGATCATCTCGCGCATGTCGTCGAGGTTGCCGTAGCTGTAACCCAGCAACGCCTTCATGACGAGCTCGCGGCCGTCGTGACCGAGCATCACGTCGTAGAGCACGGCCTCGGGGTCGCGACCCTCGCGCGCGGCCATGGCCGCGATGCTGCGATCGGGGGTGGGTTCGTAGTCGGGCGGTTCACCGATCGGAAACATGACGTCGAGGCCGGTGCCGATCACGGTGTCGAGCGGGCTGGCGGGTGACGTCTCGGCGAGGATCGCCTCGCGGATCTCGGGCTTGCGCAGCTCCGCCACCCGCGCCGCGAACGGGAGGTGGGCGATCTTCAGGTACGTGGGACGACCGAGGAAGGGATGGAAGGTCTGGAAGCCGATGAGCATGTTGAGCGGGCGGCCGCCCACCTGCCCGCGGAGGTCGGCGCCGTCGGCGTTGGCCTCCTGGGCCAGGCGCAGGACGTCGCGCCACTGGTCGGGCGCGAGGTTGTGCTGTGACAGGGCGAAGCTGACGGGCCGGCCGATCGCGGCCGAGAGACGACGCATCCACGCCACCTCGCGCTCGGGCGCCGAGAGGTCTTCGCCCATGACGCCGGCGGGGGCGAGCTCGAAGAGGCCGGTGCCGAGCTCGCCGAGCACCCTGCCGATGCCGAACAGCTCGTCCTCGGCCGCGAACGTGCCGGGCACGGGCTCGCCGTCGACCGCCTTGTGCATGATCGTGCGCGAGGTCGAGAAGCCCAGCGCGCCGGCGCGGATGCCTTCGCGCACCAGGTCGGCCATCGCCGCGATGTCGTCGGGGGTGGCGGGTTCGTTCTTCGCGCCGCGCTCGCCCATCACGTACGCGCGTACCGCGCCGTGCGGCACCTGGGTGCCGATGTCCATGACGCGCGGCATCGTGTCGAGCGCGTCGAGGTACTCGGGGAAGGTCTCCCAGCCCCAGGTGATGCCTTCGTTGAGCGCGGTGCCGGGGATGTCCTCCACGCCCTCCATGAGCTGGATGAGCCAGTCTTCCCGGCCCGGGCGCACCGGCGCGAACCCGACTCCACAGTTCCCCATCACCACGGTCGTCACGCCGTGCCAGCACGACGGCGTCAGCAGCGGGTCCCACGTGACCTGGCCGTCGTAGTGGGTGTGCAGGTCGACGAAGCCGGGCGTGACGAGCAGGCCGTCGGCCTCGATGGTGCGCTGCGCGCCCGCGTCGTCGAGGTGGCCGGGTGCGACGACCTCGGTGATCCGACCGTCGTCGACGGCCAGGTCGGCCGGGCGGGCCTCGGTGCCGGTGCCGTCGACCAGCGTGGCGTCGCGGATCACGAGCTCGTGCATGGGTCCCCCCGGGGAAGTGTGTCGTCGTGGTTGCCTGCTATCTTGGCACGCCGCAAATGTGCGGCACAAGGGTTGCAATATTCGAACGAACGAGGCACACTGCGGCCGTGCCCCGGACCTCCCCACCCACCGAACGCGTCGTCGCCACGATGGCGCTGCTGGCCGAGCGGCCCGACGCGTCGCTCTCGTTGGCCGAATTGACCCGGCGGCTGGGCGTCAACAAGTCCACCGGGCACGCCATCCTCACCAGCCTGGCTGCCGCGGGTTGGGTGCTGCGCGACCCCACCCGCAAGACGTACCGCCTCGGTCCCGCCCTCGCCGCGTTCGGGCGCCAGGCCGCGGCCTCGTTCCCCGCCCTCGACTTCGCCCGGCCACTGCTGGTCGAGCTGAGCGGCGAGTTCGCGGCCACGTGCGCCGCGCTCGGGGTCGACGCCGACTCGGTCACGGTGCTCGACCAGGTCGCCGACCCCCGTGCGGCGGCCCACGCGTTCCGTGTCGGGGCGTCGTTCCCCCTGCGGCCCCCGCTGGGCGCGGCGGTGGTGGCGTGGGCGCCCGCGGCGGTGCGGGCCGAGTGGCTCGGCCACGTCCCCGCCGACACCCGCGCCCACTACGCCGAGGCCCTCGCCGCCACCCACGACCGCGGCTTCGCGGTCGAGATCGCCGCCACGCCCGTCGCCCGCGTCCGCGAGCTCGTGGGGCTGCTCGGCGACGACGCCGGCGCCCGCGCCGCGCTCGACCGTCTCGCCGACGAGCTCGCCACCCACGAGGAGTTCCTGGCGGTCGAGCTGGAGCCCGACCGCGAGTACGGCGTCAACGTCGTCAACTCGCCGGTGTTCGACCACACCGGCCACGTCACCCTGGTGCTCTCGCTCACCGGCTTCGCGCGCCCGCTGCGCGGTGCCGAGGTCGTTGCCATGGGAGACACCCTCCTCACCGCGACCCGCGCTCTGACCGACGCCCTCTCCCTCTCCCCCACCACCTGAACATCTCAGAGTTGGCGTACACCCGTGGGGGTCAACTCTGAGAGGCTCGTGGTCTCGGGTCAGGTGAGTGACGGGGTGGCGGTGTCGCGGCCGGAGCGCAGCAGCTGACCGTTCCGCGCATCCGTGAGGACCCCGTCGCTCACGATGGGCGCGCCGTTCACGAGGACGTGCTCGATCCCGTCGGCCTCGGCGTAGAGGCGACCGGCACCGCCGGGCAGGTCCATGCGCATGCGCACGTCGTGGCTCCCGATCGTGTCGGGGTCGAGGACGACGACGTCGGCCTTCCAGCCCTCCTCGATGCGGCCCCGCTCGCGCAGGCCGTAGAGCTGCGCCGGCGTGTCGGTGATCAGGTTGATCGCTTCCTCGAGAGGAAGCATCTTCCGCTCCCGGACCGCCTTGCCGAGCACCACGGTCGCGTAGTTGAACGACGCGAGCAGGTCGAGGTGCGCGCCGGCGTCGGACGCGCCGATCAGCGCGCGCCGGTCGCGCCACACCTGGATGCGTGCCTTCCAGTCGTCGTCGGACTCGGGCGCGGGCACGGTGCCGAAGCTGGTGTTGAGCTCGTCGGCCCGGGCGATCGACGTGAGCACCTCCCAGGCGCTGCGGCCCTCCTCCTTCGCGATGTCGCCGACCATTCGGCCCTGGTACTGCTCGTTCTCGGGCGCGACGACGGCGTGGATCCGCAGGTTCGACCAATTGGCGAGCATCCGCAGCGGGTTCTTGTCGCTCTGCGACTGCTCGTCCAGCTTGGCCAGGGCGTCCTTGTCGTCGAAGAACTCGAGCTTCTCGTCGAGCGGAAGGCCCATGACGTCTTCCCAGCCGGGCATCGCATCGAGCACGAACCCCGAGCGGAACGAGAGGTACACCGGGAAGCTCATGGGGACGGTGAGCGCGACGACCCGCCCGCCGTGCTCGCGCGCGTACGTGCCCGCTTCGAGCTTCTGCTCGGCATCGGGGAGGGTCTTGGCGCTCACGCCGAGCACGTTCCAGTTCAACGGGCGCTGCGCGGCGGCCGACATGGACGCCATGAGCTCGACCGCCCACGGCTCGAACGGCCCGACCATCGGGATGAACTCGAGCGACGTGCCTTCGAACTCGCCGACCGTCGCGCAGAGGTCGACGATCTCGTCGCGCGTCGCGAAGCGAGACGGCACCATGTGGCCCTCGGCGTCGTTGTGCGTGCGCGCCCACGACGACGAGAACCCCAGCCCGCCGGCCTCGAGACCGGCGCGCAGCAGGGCGCGCATCGCGTCGAGCTCGTCGGGCTTCGCTTCGCGCGCGATCGACTCGTCGCCCATCACCACGCGGCGGATCGCGGAGTGGCCGACCATGAAACCGGCGTTGATGCCGAGGCGACCCTCGATCTCGTCGAAGTACTCGGCCGTCGTCGTCCAGTTCCACGGCACGCCTTCGCGCAGCGACTCGAGCGGCATGCCCTCGACGCGCGCCAGCATGCGCATGAGGTAGTCGCCGTCGGCGGCGTCGTCGGACAGCGGGGCGATCGTGAACCCGCAGTTGCCCGCCAGGGCGGTGGTGACACCGTGCAACGGCGACGGCGTGAGCGCGCCGTCCCAGAACACCTGCGCGTCGTAGTGCGTGTGCACGTCGACGAATCCGGGCGCGACGACCTTGCCGGTGGCGTCGATCGTGCTCGCCGCCTCCTCCTTCAGCTCGCCGATCGCGACCACGCGATCGCCCTGGATGGCGACGTCGGCGCGCCGACGGGCGCTGCCGGTGCCGTCGACCAGATCGCCTCCTCGGATCAGGATGTCGTACATGCCTGCTGTCCTCTCGATCGGGTTGCGTCGAATGTAGACCCCGACGAGGGTCCACTCGGTGGTGCCGTCCTACTGTCGACGTGATGGAGATGCAGTGGAGGCGTGGCCGGAGGCCGGGACGCCGGAGCGGAATCGACCAGATGTGATGGAGATGCAGTGGAGGCGTGGCCGGAGGCCGGGACGCCGGAGCGGAATCGACCTGATGTGATGGAGATGCAGTGGAGGCGTGGCCGGAGGCCGGGACGCCGGAGCGGAATCGACCAGATGTGATGGAACTGAGCCAGGCGTTGCGCAGCACCGGTGCGGTCCGCGACTTCACGTCGGAGGCGGTGCCCGACGACGTCGTGTTCTCGCTGCTCGACACGGCCAGGTTCGCACCCAACGGCGGCAACCGCCAGGCGTGGCACGTCATCCTGGTGCGCGATCCCTCCATGCGGGTTGCGCTGCGCGACCTCTACCTGCCCGGTTGGTACGAGTACCTCCCGCAGATGGAGGCCGGACTCACGCCGTTCGCGGCCGTGACCGATGCCGACGCCGAGGCGATCGCCCGGAGCCGCGCCCCCGAGTTCGCCGAACGCGGTGCCGCGTCCCCCGGCTTCGCCGAGCAGCTGCACCAGGTGCCGGTGCTCATGGTGCTGACCGCCGACCTCCGCAACCTCGCCACGCTCGACCGCGACCTCGACCGCTACACGATGGTCGGCGGCGCGTCGATCTACCCGTTCGCCTGGAGCCTGCTGCTCGCGGCCCACGATGCGGGCCTGGGCGGGGTGATCACCACCGTCGCCATCCGCAAGGAACCCGAGCTGCGCGAGCTGTTCCGCCTTCCCGAGCACGTCGTGGTCGCAGCCGTCCTGGCGTTCGGGTATCCGGCCGGGAAGCGGGCCACCAAGCTCCGTCGCAACCCCGTGGAGTCGTTCGCCACCGTCGACCGCTACGACGGCGCCGCGTTCACGGTGTCAGCGCGGATCTCGGCGTGGAGGATCGCGAACCATCCGTCGGGTGATTCACTCCAGACCCGCCACGCGTCACGCATGTCGTCGAGCTCTGCGCGCGTCGCGAACCCGCGCGTCGAGGGCCTGATCGGCGAACGCCGACGCCACGACCCGGTCCGCCCAGACGCCGCCCCACCACGCGCGGTCCGCGTCGGAAGCGAAGCACCACACCGATGCGCCCGCGTCGGTGTGCGAGAACCCCGCGGCCCGCGCCCATTGCAGCAGGCGCCGCCCGGCATCGGGTTCGGCATCGTTGCTGCGGGCGACCTCGTGGTACAGCTCGAGCCACCGCGTGAGCCGATGATCCTCGGGGAACCAGGTGAACGCCGCGTAGTCGGAGTCGCGCGCGGCCACCAGACCACCGGGCGCGCACACACGCCGCATCTCCCGCAGCGCGGCGACGGGATCGGTGAGGTGTTGGAGCACTTGGTGCGCGTGCACGACGTCGAACGAGTCGTCTGGGAACGTCGAGCGCGTACACGTCGCCGACGTCGAAGTTGACATTGTCGACGCCCGCGTCGCGCGCGGCCTCGCGCGCGGCTTTCGAGCACGTCGTCGGTTCGCGGTCGATCCCGACGACCGGCGCGGGCGCCACGCGCTGGGCGAAGTCGACGGTGATCGTGCCCGGACCGCAGCCGACGTCGAGGACGCGCGTGCCCGGCGTCAGCGCGTCGAGCAGGTAGCCCGCCGAGTTCTCCGCGGTGCGCCACCGGTGCGAGCGCAGCACGCTCTCGTGGTGGCCGTGCGTGTAGACGTCGTCGGGCGGGTTCACTCCGGATCGGGACGGATGCCCGCGGGGTCGAAGAACGCGCGCAGCGCGGTGATGCGGCCGTCGTCGTCGAACACGAGGTGGTCGACGATCGGCGCCAGCACCAGGCGCTCGGGCCCGTGGCCCACGTGCACCTCAAGGAACGCGAGCGCCTCGTCGCCGACGACGATCGGCGGCGCGGTCATGTGGAGATCGAGGTCCATCTGTCCAGCCCCCGCGTCGAAGAACGCGCCGATGGCGTCGAGACCCCGGTTGACCGGGGCGCCCACCGGATCCTCGTGGGTGGCGTCGGGCGCGAACAGCGAGAGCCAGGTGTCGCGGTCCTTGGCCGACTCGGCCTTGCAGTACGTCTCGATCACCTGCTGGGCGTGCTCGGGCGTCACCATGCGCCGGAGGCTATCCAACGGGTGTCAGGCGCTCTCCACCGGTGCGAGCGCGCGGCGCCGTCGCAGCGCCTCGAATGCGGCGCCGAGTTGGCGGAGCTGCGTGCGCGAGAGGTGGTCGACGAAATTCGCGCCGCACACCGGCGACGTGGACGGGCGCGGCCGCCTCCAGCGTGGCCCGGCCGGAGTCGGTGAGCACGGCCAGCGTGACCCGACGATCGCCGGGGCTGGGCTCGCGGGCGACGTACCCCGCCTTGACGAGGCCGTCGAGCCGGCGGGTCAGGCCGCTCGGCGACAGGTGCAGGCGGGCGGCCAGGTCGCACATGCGCAGGCGCTGGTCGGGCGCCTCCGAGAGGTTCACCAGCACGCCGTAGTCACCGCCGTCGATCCCGAATCCCGCCAGCAGATCGGCCTCGAGCGCGGCGTGCAGCTCGGCGTAGGCCTCCACCAGCCCGCGCCAGGCCCGCATCTCCTCGTCGTCGAGCCATTCCGGCCGGGCGTCGGTCATGACCCGAGTGTAACCAGTTCCCGTGTAGGAGCAACTGTTGACACCGCAACTGTTGGGTGGAATAGTTGAGATCGCAAGCAAGTTGCAAGGTCCGAACATCCCCCGCACCGAGGAGCCCACCATGACCGACCTCTCCGGCACCGACCTCTCTGCCCTCTCCCCTGGCACCTGGACCGTCGACCCCGTCCACTCCACCGTCGGGTTCGTGGCCCGGCACCTGATGATCTCGAAGGTGCGCGGCCGCTTCACCGAGTTCTCGGGATCGCTCGAGGTGGCGCCCGAACCCGCTGCAGTCGAGCGTCGTGGCGACCGTGAACCTCGCCTCGGTCGACACCGGTGACGAAGGTCGCGACGCCCACCTCCGCAGCGCCGACTTCTTCGACCTCGACGGCGGCGGCTCGCCCGCCATGACCTTTGCCAGCACCGGCATCAAGGTGGAGGACGACGACGGCGACTACGTCCTCTTCGGCGACTTCACCGATCAACGGCGTCACCCGCCAGGTCGAGTTCGCGCTCGAGTTCGAGGGCGTGAACGGCGACCCGTGGGGTGGTACGCGAGCCGGCTTCAGCGCCGAGACCGAGATCAACCGCAAGGACTTCGGCCTGGAGTGGAACGTGGCGCTCGAGACCGGTGGTGTACTGGTGGGCGACAAGGTCAAGGTGCACCTCGAGATCGAGGCCGTGAAGGCCTGACGTCGAGGACGACCCGGGAAGGCGGTGCCCCGTGAAGACGATCGAGCTGGGTCACGCAGTGCTCTACGTTCGTGATCTCGAGCGGTCGCGCCACTTCTACGGCGAGCTCCTCGGGCTCCCCGAGATCGGCCCCGCCTTCCCGGGTGCGGCCGCCTTCAGCGGCGGTCGCACCCACCACGAGCTCCTGCTCATCGAGGTGGGCCCGTCGGCGGCGGCGCCGCCCGCGGGTCGCCGCACCGGCCTCTACCACCTCGGCTTCAAGATCGGCACCACCGACGACGAGCTGCGCGACGCGTGGCAGGAGCTCGAAGCAGCCGGCGTCACGATCGTGGGCGCGTCCGACCACACCGTCACCCATTCGCTCTACGTGCTGGATCCAGACGGCAACGAGCTCGAGCTCTACATCGACGTGCAGCCGGAGCGCTGGCGCGACGAGCCCGCGCTGGTGATGGCGCCGACCAAGCCGCTGCGGGTCTGACTCCCGCGGCCGACCTCGACGCTAGCCGGCAGGTAGTCCTCCAGGCTGGCGATGGCGAAGCCCTGTTCCTTGCACACCTCGAACACCTTCTGCAGGTCGGCCAGCAGGTCGGTGCGGAAGTGCATCAGCACGATGTCGCCCGGTGTCAGCTGCGTGCCGTCCTGCAGGTCGAAGCGCCCGTCGTTCGTCGAGCCCTTCCACAGGACGACGGCTTTCAACCCGCACGACGCGGCCGCCGCCTGCACGTTGGCGTTCGTCGCGCCGTAGGGCGAGCGGAACAAGCGTCGGGCGACGGCCGAACAGCGTCTGGTAGTCGTCCTGGTCGCCGCACACCTCGTTCTGCACCTGCCCGTACGACAGCGTCGTCAGGTCGGGGTGGTTGATGGTGTGCGCCTCCACCACGCCGCCGTACTCCTGGAGCTGGCGGAAGTAGTCGGCGCCTGCGTCGGCTTCACCCTGCACGAGGAACATCGAGAAGGGGATGTTGGCCTGCTTCAGCAGATCGGCGACGGCGGGATCGCGCGACGAGTCCGTCGTCGATGCCGAGGAAGATCACCTTGTTGGTGGTCGGGATGCGGCTGAAGATGGGCGCCGAGTTGGTGGGTGGCAGCGACACCGGGGTGGGTGCCGGTTGCTCGGGCAGCCCGAGCCCGGGGACCCGCAGCTTCGGGAGGGTGGTCGTGGTGGTCGGCGGCACGTCGTGGTCGTGGTGGTGGTCGAGCTCGTCGTGGTGGGCGCGGTCGACGTCGTCGTGGGCGCCGTGCCGGTGTCGATGCCCACCGTGTGCACCGCCGCCGCCGCTCTCCGGGGCCGGGGTCGCCCCACCGCTCAGCTCGAACGGCCCCGCGCCGAACACCAGCACCAACGCCGCGGTCAAGCCGACGGCGACCGCGAACCGATCCCAGTGCGGCCGCGTGGGCCGTCTCCGAGCGCGCCGCGGCCCGGGTGCGGGAGAGGAACTCACCGGGGGCACGGTACCGCGTGGCGTAGGTTGCCCAGGTGCAAGGCGAAACCCGCTCGGTCGTCGCGTTGCTCTCCTCGGTGTTCTCGGCCACCACCGCCACAGCCCTGCTGAGCACCGTCCTCGGCAAGCTCGTGTTCGACATCACGGGCAGCGAGCTGGCCCTCGGTGTGCTGGGCTTGGCCGAGTTCGCGCCGGCCGCCCTGCTCGTGTTCGTCACCGGACCGCTCGCCGACCGGGTCGACCGCCGGCGCCTCTCCGCGCTCGCCCTCGGGTGCGAAGGGCTGGTCGCCGTCGGCATCGCCGTCTACGCGAGCACCGACCCCACGTCGACGCTGCCGATCTTCCTCCTCGTGATCGGGTACGGCACCGCCCGGGCGTTCGCCGCCCCGGCTACCCGCTCGCTGCCCGCCGACGTCGTGGCCGGAGCTCGACTCCCCTGGCTCACCGCCCGCCAGGCGGCGACGTGGCAGGGCGCGCTCGTGCTCGGTCCGGTCCTCGGCGGCTTCCTCTACGTGGTGGCGCCGTGGGTGCCCTTCGCCGCGGCCGCCGTGCTCGTCGCGGCGTCGGCCCTCATCGTCCTCTTCGTGAAGGTGCGGCCGTTCACGCGCACCGTCGTGGTCGACGACGAGGACCGCCCGAGCATGCACGAAGCGATGGAGGGCCTGCGCTTCGTGCGGGGCCAGCCGATCCTCCTGGGCGCGATCTCGCTCGACCTCTTCGCGGTGCTGTTCGGCGGCGCAGTGGCGTTGCTCCCCGCGATCGCCGAGGATCGCCTCGGGGTGGGCGCGGTCGGACTCGGTTGGTTGCGTGCCGCCATCGGGATCGGCGCCGGTGCCGTCGCGCTCTTCCTGACCGTGCGGCCGGTGAGCCGGCACATCGGGCGTGTTCTTCTCGTCACCGTCGCGCTGTTCGGCGTGGGGACGATCGTGCTCGGCGCCACCACCAGCTTCGTGGTCGCGTTCGTCGCGCTCCTCGTGCTCTCGGGCGCCGACGCGGTGAGCGTCTTCATCCGCTCGACGCTCGTGCCGCTGGTGACACCGGCCGACAAACGGGGGCGGGTGCTCGCGGTCGAGGCGGTGTTCATCGGCGCGTCGAACGAGTTGGGCGCATTCGAGTCCGGGGTGGTCGGTCAGCTGCTCGGGCCGGCCACCGCGATCGTGCTCGGCGGCGTCGCCACGCTCGCGGTCGCCACAATCTGGTGGGGACGCTTCCCGGCCCTCCGCGACGTCGACACGTTCCCGTCGGCGGGCGACCACGTCGTGGCGTCGTAGTTCTCCGGCCGCCTCTCGCTCGACCTCGGTCCGACCTGTGAAGATGGGGGCATGACCGCCACCTCCGTGACCAGCTCGATCCGGCCCGTCCCCGCGCTCTGGGATCCCGACGTGTTCGTGCCGGGACCGCCCCACGAGTTCCTCGCCGAGCTGCGCCGTACCCAGCCCGTCTACTGGCAGGACATGCCCGACGAGCCCGGCTTCTGGGCGGTGCTCACCCACGCCGACCTCACTGCGGTCGCCCGCGAGCCGGTGCTCTACTCGGCGAGCGAAGGCGGTGTCGTGCTCGAGAACCTCGCCCCCGACCGGCTCGAGCAGATGCGGGGGATGCTCCTGGCGATGGATCCGCCGAAGCACATCGACTACCGGCGGCCGCTCGCCCCGAGCTTCAAGGCACGCGTGATCGCGAGCCTCGAAGCTCGCATTCGTGCGATCTGCCGCGAGATCAACGCTCGGGCGCGCGAGCAGCGCGACGTCGACTTCGTGCACGACGTCGCGACGTTGCTGCCGAGTCAGGTCGTCGGCGAGCTCATGGGCCTGCCGCGCGAGGACTGGCACCAGATCCAGCTCTGGGCCGAGATGAACACGAGCGGCCAGGACCCCGACATCGTGGGCGCCGAGAGCGCCGGGACGGCGCTGGGCTCGTCGTACGAGTCGGGGGGCGACGGGACGATGCACATGGCGATGTACGCGATGCAGTTCGCCGCCCAGCGTCGCACCGAGGCGCCGCGCGACGACCTCACCTCGCTGATCCTCGCCGGCAACTTCGGCGACGGCCCGATGAGCGACCTGGACTTCGGCATCTTCTTCGTGCAGCTCGTCACCGCCGGCAACGACACGACCAAGACGATGTTGTCGTCGGGCCTGCTCGCCTTGCTGCAGCATCCCGAGCAGCTGGCCGAAGTGCGCGTCGACCCGTCGTTGCTGCCCGGCGCGGTGGAGGAGATCCTCAGGTACGAGAACCCGCTCCACTACTTCCGCCGCACCACGACGGCCGACACGACCCTTCACGGCGTCGACATCGCCGCCGGCGACAAGGTGCTCATGTACTACACGTCGGCCAACCGCGACGAGACGGTGTTCGACGACCCGAACCGCTTCGACATCCACCGGTCGCCGAACCCGCACCTGTCGTTCGGCATCGGCGAGCACTTCTGCCTCGGCGCGCACCTGGCCCGGCTCGAGGGACGCGTGTTCTTCGAGGAGGTCCTCTCGACGTTCTCCGAGATCGAGCTCACCGGCGATCCGGTCCGGGTGCGGTCGAACCTCAACGCGGGCTACAAGAAGATGCCGATGCGGCTCACTTCCTGAGCGGCAGTCCTCCCGAATCCAGCCGGCGCGATCACCGCACGTTCGGGACCGCCGCGTCGGTCGCCCAGCGACGCGCCCCACATGGCGAACGTCGAGTTCGACGGCACGGCGTGGTCGCACTCACTGAGCAGGCCCAACTGGGTGATCGGATCGCGACCGGATGCCAGAGCCGACACGGCAACCCGGCCTCGGCGCTCGGAGCGTTCGACGAACATCTCCAGGAGCTCCGAAGGAAGCGACACCGTGCTCTCCGGCCAGCGGAGCCACGGCCGTAACCTCGCCGGGTGCTGTTCCAGGCCCGGTTCTGGCCGTTGATCGCCGACGGTTCGGTCACCGTCACGTTCCGACGTTGGAAGCGCCGCCAGGTCGTCGCCGGCCACCGGTACCGCACCGGGCATCGCATCGTGGGTCGCATGATGATCGAGGTCGACGCGGTGGACGAAGTCGACCCGTCGGCGATCACGGATGCCGATGCCCGCCGGGCCGGGTTCACGGGCGCCGCCGAGCTGACCGGCCAGCTCCGGGGCGATTCGGCGCTTCCCGTCTACCGCATCGCGTTCCACGTGGTCGAGGAGCCCGACCCACGCGCGGTGCTCGCTGCGACCGACGAGCTCTCCCCCGACGACCGGGCCGAGATCGACCGACGACTCGACCGTCTCGACCGCGCGGCTGCGCACGGACCGTGGACGCGCGCCGTCCTCGACGCGATCGCCGCGCAGCCGGCGACGCGTGCCGCCGACCTCGCGGCGTCGTTCGGGCGCGAGACGCTGCCGTTCAAGACGGACGTGCGCAAGCTCAAGAACCTCGGGCTCACCGAGAGCCTGGAGGTCGGTTACCGCCTCTCGCCGCGGGGCCGAGCCTACGTCGACGGCGAACCCGGTGAGCGGTGGGTGAGCGGTCGGTGAGCGGTGGATCCGCGCGAGACGGTGGCGGCGTCCGCGCCGCGGTGAAGCTCGCCGACGCGTTCCCGCCCGCGTCCCGGTAGCGTGCCAGCATGCTCCTCGATCGCTTCCGTCTCGACGACCGCGTCGCCATCGTGACCGCCGGTGGCCGCGGGATCGGCGCCGCGTCCGCCCTCGCGTTGGCCGAATGCGGTGCCGACGTCGTCATCGCCGCCCGAACCGCCGACCAGCTCGACGACGTCGCGGCACAGGTGAAGGACCGCGGCCGCCGCGCGGTCGTCGTGCCCGCCGACCTCTCCGACCTGGACGCGGTCACCGGCCTGGTCGACACCGCGGTGCAGGAGCTCGGCCGCGTCGACATCGTCGTGAACAACGTCGGTGGCTCGATGCCCATGCCGTTCCTCGACACCGACGTCAAGACGTTCGAAGGCGCGTTCCACTTCAACGTGAGCACCGCGTTCGCGCTGACCCGCACTGCGCTCCCCCACCTGCTCGAGTCCGGTCATGGCTCGGTGGTCAACATCACGTCGGCCATGGGACGCTTCCGCGACCGCGGGTACGTCGCCTATGGCACCGCCAAGGCGGCGCTCGCGCACATGACGCGTCTGCTCGCGGCCGACTGCGCGCCGAAGGTGCGCGTCAATGGCGTCGCGCCCGGTTCCATCGCCACAAGCGCGCTCGACATCGTGGTGAGCAGCGAGCCGCTGCACGACGAGATGGTGGCGAAGACCCCGCTGCGCCGGCTCGGCGACGCCGACGACATCGCGATGGCGGTGCTCTACCTCGCGTCCGACGCGGCGTCGTACGTGACCGGCAAGATCCTCGAGGTCGACGGCGGCATCGAGGCCTCCAACCTCGACATGCACCTTCCCGACTTGTAGAGACCCGTAGAGGAAGCACGACCATGAAGCTCTCGCTCGCATGAAGCTCTCGCTCGGCATGCCCCCCGGACCCCGGACGGTCGAGTACGCGCAGCTCGCGCAGGATCTCGGCTACGACCGCGTGTGGCTGTACGACTCCGCCGCGCTCTACGAGGACGTCTGGATCTGGCTGGCGCGCCTGGTCGAGCACACCGAGATCGACCTCGGCACCGCCGTGCTCGTGCCCAACCTCCGACACGTGATGACGACGGCCTCGGCCATCGCCACCCTGGAGCGCAGTGCGCCCGGCCGGCTCGCGTACGGGTTCGGCACGGGCGCGACCGCCCGGTGGGTGCTCGACCAGCCCGCCTTGTCGTGGGCGACGACGCGGCGCTACCTCGAGCAGCTCCACGCGCTCCTCCAGGGCGAGGTCGTCGAGATCGACGGGCAACGGTGCCAGATGATCCACCACGCCGACTGGGCCCGGGCGCGTCCCATCGACGTGCCGATCGTGCTGTCGGCGTTCGGCCCCAAGGGCAAGCAGATCGTCGCCGACCTCTACGACGAGGGTGTGATCGCGGGCTCCATGGGCATGGCCGACGCCGACGTCGACGTGCCGTGGAAGGTCGTGATGACCGCGGGCACCGTGCTCGACGACGGGGAAGACCTCACGAGCCCGCGCCTCGTCGACGCGCTCGGACCCTGGTACGCGGTGCGCTACCACGGCGTGTGGCAGGCCTTTCCCGATGCCCTCCCCGGCCTACCCGGCGGCGACTCGTGGCGCGCCGGCATCGAGGCCGAACGCCCCGAGGGTGAGCGTCACCTCGTGGTGCACGAGGGTCACGTCACCAACGTCATGCCGCGCGACCGTGAGGTGCTCGGTCTCGCGGGCGACGCGCTCGGCACCACCGGGTGGGTGGGATCGCTCGACGACATCCGCGCCCGCGCCCGAGAAGCCGAGGCTGCGGGCGCGACCGAGATCCTGTACACGCCGACCGGTGACGTGGAACGGGAGCTGCGCACGTTCGCGGCGGCCGTCCGGGGCTGACGGCACGCTCACGAGTCAGAACTCGACGTCGAGCTCCTCGAGCTCGTCGGGCTCGCGTTCGGCTGCGGCGATCCACTCGCGCATCGCGGGCATGTCCATGATCGTGTTGCAGTACGCGGCGGCGACATCGTCGAGCTCGACGTCGTAGGTGCGGAACCGCGCGCACACCGGCGCGTACATGGCGTCGGCGATGGTCGCGTGTTGACCGAAAAGATAGGGACCGCCGTAGGCGTCGAGGCAGTGCCGCCACACCACGAGGATGCGGTCGACGTCGGCCTGTGCCCCGGCCCACACCTTGAACTCCTTGTGGCGAGCCTTCAGATTCATCGGCAACGCCGAACGCAGGTTCACGAAGCCCGAGTGGATCTCGCCGCACACCGCCCGGCAGTGCGCGCGCGCCACGGTGTCGGGCGGCAACAGACCCGCTTCGGGCCGCACCTCGTTGAGGTACTCGCCGATGGCCATCGTGTCCCACACCGTCACGCCCTCGTGCACCAACTTGGGCACCAGGAACGACGACGACAACAACAACAGCTCCGCACGCGTGTCGGGATCGTCGTTGTCGAGGACGTGCTCGTCGAAGTCGAGACCTGACATCTTGCACAGCAACCACCCGCGCAGGGACCATGCGCCGTAGTTCTTGCTGTTGATGGTCAGCGTCGCGTCAGCCATCGGTGACCTCCGGGGGGATCGGAAGCGCGAGTACGCGGTGGGCGTTGTCTATGGTGTCGCCACCAGTCGGTGTGCTCTCGGTCAAGGTAGTTGGCTACGAGCGCTCGACGATCATGAGGGCCGCATGCTGTACCAGGCGTATCAAGCTCAGGCCGACATCATGACCTCTCTGCGCGGCCTCGCGGGGATTGCTCTGCAAGGTTACGGTCAGTTGCGCGACTGCAACCCCTACCTCGCGGACACGAAGACCGCGCGCAGTCTCGCCGCGGGCTACTCGCTCCTCGAGCGCGTCGGGCTCACCCACGAGCGTCCACCATGGGCCATCGAGTCGGTGCGCATCGGTCGGCGCGACGTCGCGATCCGCGAGGAGGCGACCGACGTCCAGCCGTTCGGCACCCTCCTGCACTTCGCCAAGGACACCGACGGCCGGCGGGTGCCCGACGCGCCCAAGGTGCTCGTCGTGGCGCCCCTGTCGGGGCACTTCGCCACGCTCCTGCGGGGCACGGTCACCACGCTCCTCCCCGAGCAGGAGGTGTGGGTCACCGACTGGCACAACGCCCGCGACGTCGGTCTGGCCGACGGCAGCTTCGGGTTCGACGCCTACATCGAGTACCTCATCCACTGGCTCGAGGTGCTCGGCCCCGACACCCACGTCATCGCCGTGTGCCAGCCCTGCGTGGCCGCGCTGGTCGCGACTGCGGTGATGTCGGAGGCCGACCACCCGGCCACGCCCCGGACGCTCACGTTGATGGCGGGGCCCATCGACACGCGCGTCGATCCCACCGTGGTCAACACGCTCGCCACGAGCCGACCCATCTCGTGGTTCGAGCGCAACGTCATCACCAACGTGCCGATGCGCTACGCCGGCGCCCGCCGTCCGGTGTATCCCGGCTTCCTCCAGCTGGCGTCGTTCGTCACCATGAACCTCGAGCGGCACCTCAGCGCGCATCGCGACCTCTACCAACGCCTGGTCGAAGGCGACGACGCTGCCGCCGACGTCACGCGCGCCTTCTACGACGAGTACTTCGCGGTGCTCGACCTGACCGCCGAGTTCTACCTGGAGACGGTGCAGTTCGTGTTCCAGGAGCACCGCCTCGCGCGCGGCGTGCTCGAGTTCCAGGGCCGCCCGGTTGACCCCGCTGCCATTCGCCACACCGCGCTGCTCACGGTGGAGGGCGAACGCGACGACATCTGTTCCCCGGGTCAGACGTTCCCGGCCCACGACCTCTGCAGCAGCATCAAGCCGATGCGCAAGCGCCACCACCTCCAGCCGGGTGTCGGTCATTACGGCGTGTTCAACGGACGGCGCTGGCAGCAGCAGATCTACCCGCTGGTGCACAACCTGATCCTCGCCAACGGCTGACCCGCGGTCAGAGCTCCGCGAGCAGGCTCTCCAGCGCGGCGCTGGCTGGGTTCTCCAGCCAGATCGTGTGGTCCTCGGGCATGAGCCCGCGGTCAACGGCGCGGTTCATGACTCGCACGACGATGGCGCAGTAGCGCGCCGCGGCGCAGATCTCGAACCACTGCGCGTCGGGTACCGCGCGACCGGACACGGCCTCGTACATTCGCAGCTGCTCGTCGCGCGTGGGATCACCCGCAGCGCGTTCGACCCCTGCCCACTCGTGCATCGTGCGGTCGAACATCAACCACCACCCGACGTCGAGCTCGGGCGATGCGATCGACGCCGCCTCGAAGTCGGTCGCGCACACCGGCACCGCGTCCCGCCAGATGATGTTGCCGGGACGGGGGTCACCCCAGCAGAGCCCCACCGGGCTCGCGCGAGGACGTTCCGCGTGCAACCACGCGAACGCGCGGTCGGCGAGCGGGTGCACCCGATCGCGCAGCTCGGTGCGGTAGTAGTGCTCCCAGAGCTCGAGCTGGCGTTCGAGGGTGGGCGTCGTGCCCGAGGGAACCAGGAACTCGAGACCCGCGGCGCGCCAGTCGACGTCGTGCACGCGCGCGACGGTCGTCAACCCGCGCTCGATCATCGCGGTGCGTGCGGCGGGCGTGAGGTCGAGGAAGAACCCGGCCGTGGTGTACGGCGGATCCTCGACCGGGACCTGGCCTTCTCGGAACCCCATGACGAAGAACGGCGCGCCGAGAATCGACGGATCCGACTCGTACCCGATCATCGGTGCGACGGGCACGTCGGAGTGCGCGCCGAGCGCGTCCATCACCCGGTACTGCAGCTCGATCTCCACCGACCAACCGGGCACCTGCACCGGGTACACCGGCGGGTCGGGACTCTCGGTGCGCAGGACGTAGCGCTCCTCGTTGGCGATGCCACCGCGCGTCACCACGACGTCGACCATCGTGGTGTCGGCCGAAAACCCGCTGCTCGCCTTGCGCACGCCGACCAGCTCGACCGCTTCGGCCATCGGAACGTGCGCCTCGAGCCACCCCTGCAGCGGAAGCAACGCTTCCGCGAAGGGTTCGGTCTCGGCCATGTCAGCCCACGTCCATGGTCGAACCGGGCGCGGGGTTGGCCACGACGTAGCGCAGGTCGACGGGCGACGCGATCGCCGCGACCACCGCGGTCGCGCAGTCGCGCACCGACATCGCCCCTGGTCCGTTGTCGTGCACGTAGCCGCGCGCTTCCCACACCGGCGAGAGCTCACCCAGCAACACGGGATCCCACGACTGGTACACCTCGGTGCCGAGCGTGTTGCCCACCGCCACGTTGCCGAACCCGATCTCGGGATGCTCACCCCGCCAGGCACGCACCAGCTCGTCCAGCGCGGCCTTGCTCGTCTCGTACGCGCCCATGCCAGGGAGCGGGCGTCCGACCGACGTGGCCGAGATGTACACCATGCGACCGTTCGACGCGGTGAGCGGGGCGAGCGCCGCCCGCGTGACGAGCGACGCCCCGAACACGTTGGTCTCGAACACCTGCGCCCAGCGCTCGGCGTCGGTGTCGACCAGACGTACCAGCGGGTCGACCGCGGTGGCGTACACGACGGCATCGAGCCCACCGAGGTGCGCGACCGCCTCGGCCACCACCGCGTCGCACTGCTCCGGGACCCGCACGTCGCAGACCAGGCTGCTGGCTCCGGCGCCGACCTCGGCCACCGCGTCCGCCAGCTTGTCGGCCCGCCGGGCCGCGAGCACGACGCGGGCTCCCGCCGCGCCGAGCTGCACCGCCACCTCGCGCCCGATGCCCGACGACCCGCCGACGACCAGCACGCGCGCACCCTGCAGCTCCATGAGCACCCCTCGTCGCGGACGGCGCCACGCTACCGGGCCCGCGCGTGTGATCTCCGTGTGAACACGGGCCCGCGGACATTGACAGTTTGTTGAACGCGCTGCACCGTGTGTCGATGCCCACCCTCCTGCGCAACGGCATCGTCCTGCCCATGACCGGCGGCGCCGCCGCGTTCGACCCCGGGTCGGTGTTGCTCGACGGCGACACCATCGTCGCCGTCGGCCCGGTCGACGAGATCGACGCGGACCCCCGCGCGGCCGGGGCGGAGATCGTCGACCTCACGGGCCACGCCGTGGTGCCGGGCTTCCACAACACGCATCTCCACTCGGGGCTGTTGCGCGGCACCGCGGAGTCGATGTCGTTGTGGGACTGGCTGGAGACCTTCGTCGACCCCGCCCACCGGGCGCTGACCCCGGAGATCGCGGCCAGCGCGTCGCTGCACTGCTACGCCGAGAGCGTGCTCGCCGGCACGACGTCGGTGATGGACATGTGGCGCTACATGGAGGGTTCGGCGGCCGCGGCGGAGACGATCGGCCTGCGCGCAACGCTCGTGCCCTACGTCGCCGACGGCGAGTTCGACTACTTCGAGACCCTCGCGTCGAACCGCCGCCTCCTCGAGACGCACCGCACCGCGGCCGACGGCCGGGTCCGCACGTGGGTCGGGCTCGAGCACCTCTTCTACTGCAGCGAGCAGTGCTTCCGCGACGCGCTCATCCTGGCCGAGGAGTTCGACACCGGTCTCCACACCCACTCGTCGGAGTCGATCTGGGAGGTGCAGGAGTCGCTCAAGCGCTTCGGCCGTCGCCCACTCGAGGTGTTCCACCAGCGCGGCATCCTCACCGAGCGCACCGTGGTCGCGCACTGCGTGTGGCTCGATGACCGGGAGATCCAACTCCTCGCGCAGACCGGCACCGCGGTCGCGCACTGCCCGTGCTCGAACATGAAGCTGTCGTCGGGACCGGCGCGCATCGGCGCGATGCACGCGGCGGGTGTGGTGATCGGACTCGGCAGCGATGGCGAGAAGGAGAACAACAACCTCGACCTGGTGGAGGAGATGAAGTTCGCGTCGCTGCTCCAGAAGGTCTCGACGCTCAATCCCACGACCGGTGACCCGTGGGAGGTGCTGGCCATGGCGACGATCGACGGCGCGCGCGCCCTCGGGCTCGACGACGTCACCGGCTCGTTGGTCGCGGGCAAGCGGGCCGACGTGGTCACGGTCGCGCTCGGCGGGCTCCACACCACACCCGTGCTGCACGGACGCGACTTCAACGTCGCCGCCCACCTCGTCTTCTCGGCTTCGGGGCGCGACGTGCGCGACGTGTGGGTCGACGGTCGGCGCCTCGTCGCCGGCGGCGAACCTACGACGTTCGACGTCGCGAGCGTGCGCGCCGAGGCCCAGGCCGCGGCCGAGGAGCTGTTCGAACGGCGGGCGAAGGTGCTCGCCATGTCCACCTGAACCCGGCGGTGAGCCGACTTCTGGTGCGTGCGGCCGACTGGTGCTGCACGTTCGACTCCGACGACACCGAGCTGGCCGGCGCCGATGTGCTCGTCGACGACGGCGTGATCGTCGCCGTCGGGGTTGATCTCGAAGTCAGCGGACCGGTCGACCGCACCGTCGACGGTCGCGGCCTGGTGCTGCTCCCAGGACTGGTGAACGCGCACCAGCACCTCTACCAGGGCGCGTGCCGCGCCGTCCCCCACCTCGAGCGGGTGCTGATCGGCCCGTGGCTCGCCGGCCTCGGCGCGTTGGTGAAGGGCTGGTGGCGCGACGGCCGGTTCGCACCCGACGCGGTCGGCGCGATCAGCAGCGCGGTGCTCGCCGAATCACTGCTCGGCGGCGTGACCACGGTGGCCGACCAGCACTACTTCTTCCCCGCCGGCCCCTCGCTCGACTACGTGGAGGCCACGGTCGCCGCCGCGCGGGAGATCGGGGTGCGGCTCCACGCGTGCCGCGGTTCGATCACCGCCGGTCCCGATCCCGACGTCACGCAGTCCGTCGACGAGGTCGTGCGTCACTGCGCCGCCCTGATCGCGTCGGTGCACGACCCGTCGCCGTCGTCGCGCGCGCGGGTGGCGCTCGCCCCGTGTGGGCCGCACGTGGACCAACCCGAGCTGTTCGACGAGCTCGCCGCACTCGCGGCCGACCACGACGGGGTGCGGCTCCACACCCACCTCTACGAACACGTCGACGACGAGGTGTGCCGCGCGCGTCACGGCTGCACGCCGTGGGAGCTGCTCGCCGCGCACGGCTGGGCCCAGGAGCGAACGTGGCTCGCGCACGTCGTGAACCCGCCGTCGTCCGAGATCCCCGAGATGGCAGCCGCCGACGTGGGCATCGCGCACCTGATCGCGCCCGACCTGCGCATGGGGTGGGGTGCGGCTCCGGTGCGCGACTACCTCGACGCCGGCTGCACGGTTGGCTTCGGCACCACCGGTTCGGCCTCCAACGACGGCAATGACCTGCTCGGCGACCTGCGGCTCGCCTTGCTCGCGCACCGCAGCACCGATCCCGACGACCCGAGCCGGTGGCTCACCGCCCGCGACCTGCTCCGCGCCGCCACCCGCGGCTCGGCCGACTGCCTCGGTCGCCCGGAGCTTGGTCGCATCGCGGTCGGCGCTCGCGCCGACCTGGCCGCGTGGGACCTCACGACCGTCGACCGGGTCGGGATCCACGATCCGGTGGCGGGCCTGCTCCTCACCGGGCTGTCGTCGCGCGCATCCCTCGTCGTCGTCGAAGGCGAGGTGCTGGTGGAGCACGGCGAACCGACCGAGCTCGACGTGGCCGCCGTCGCAGCCCGAGCCCGCGCCGCGGTGCCACCGCTCCCGGCATGAAGCGTTCCGCCACGCGGACCCCTGTCGTGGCGCGTGGAGCGCGGAAGTAGCGCTCTCACGGTCCGCCCGCCAGTCGAGATCGCCCTGCATATATGCAGTGCCGTGCTTGTTGATCTAGATCCACAAGGCGACGTCCGCGTCTCGAGGGCACGTCATGGCGACAACTTCCATGCCTCGACCAGCGATCCGTTCGACGGCACGTACCCCGCACCTGGCGCACGATCTCCTCGAGCACGCGTTCCGAGTGGATCCTTCAGTCGGCGTCGAGCAGGTCGCTGACGCCGTCGTGCTGGTAGCGGCCCTGACGACGTTCGATCCAGTCGCGGGCGCGGACGGGCGCGGCCGGCGCGGGTCCGTCGGTGGCCGGTCCGACCACGGCGTCGAGGTCGGGATGATGGAAGTAGACGAGCGAGAGTCGACGGCCGCGGTCACCGGCGTCGAGCGGCGGGTTCACGACGCGGTGGGGCGTCGCGCGCAACCGGCCTGCCGTGAGCCGCTCCAACAGGTCCCCGGCCTGCACGACCAGCGCGCCCGATGGCACGGTCGCGGCCTGCCATCCGACCCGGTCGTACGCCACCTCGAGCCCACCGGGCGCGTCGTCGACCTGGAGGATGGTGATGCCGCCGTGGTCGGTGTGCGGGTTGACCCGCACCTGGCCCGGCTTGGGCGCCACGAGCTGGGCCGGGTAGTGGTTCGCCACCAGGTTCGAGTACTGCCCCACCTGCCACGCCGGCAACACCGCGCGGTCGAGGTCCAACTCGCGGGCGAGGAGCTCGATCACCGCAGCCGCGAGCTCGAACATCGCCGCGTGGTACGCCTCCCACGCCGGCCGCAGCGCGACGGGGAGCGCCGGCCAGTTGTTGAGCGCGTTGTCGGGACCGCCCGCCGACGGGGACAGGTTCTCTTCCAGCCATTCGCGCCACTCGACGTTGCTGTCGTCGGCGAAGCGCTCTCCGCCTTCGAACACCGGCTGCCATCCCCGCCAGACGTCGTGCCCGACCCACTCGCAGCGCGCCTTCTCCTCGCGCGGCAGGTCGAAGAACTCGATCGACACCGCGCGCATCGTGTCGACGACGTCCTCGGGCACGCCGTGGCCGAGCAGTGCCGTGTACCCCTGCACCGAGAACGCGTCCACCATTGTCGCGCCCGCACTCGGCGCGTCGAGGTCGCAGACGATCGTGGTCACGCGGGTACCGGCTGCCGACTCGCGTCCTGGATCGAGCGCCAGAGCGTGTCGGCATGCAACCGGGTCGACGAGAGGCGCACCCCGAGCGGCGCCAGCGCGTCCTCGACCGCACTCACGAGCACCGCAGGCGAGGCGGTGATCGCCGCCTCACCGGCGCCGCGGAACCCACCGAGGACCTCGGACGGTGTCTCGCGGTGCACGATGCGGAGCGCGACGCTCTCCGGCGCGCCCGGGATCGTGTAGTCGACCAGGGTCGAGCACAGGGGCTGGCCCTCGTCGGAGTAGTGCAGCTCCTCGTGGAACACGTTGCCCAGGCCCTGGGCGAAGCCGCCCTGGTGCTGGCCGTCGACGACGTCGGGGTTGATGACAGTGCCGGAGTCGACGACCATCATCGCGTCGAGCACCTGCACGTGACCGGTGACCGAGTCGACCTCCACCGCGACTGCGGTCGCGTGCGACGCGAACGTCTCGTCGAAGTTCATGTGGCCGCGCTCGTCGGGGACGGGGATCGTGTTGCCGGGCGAGTACACGACCGTGGTGGTGAGACCGGCGTCCATCCCGGGCGGCAGGCGGTGAGGGTGCCACCACGCCTCTGCCGCGACCGCCGCGAAGTCCGGTGGGTCGCCCATGTGCGCAGCGATGGCGTCCATCTTCGTGCGGAGCTCGGTCGCCGCCCGCGTCACCGCGCCGCCCGCCATCACTGCGGTGCGGCTCCCCCACGACCCCATGCCGTACGGCAGGGCCGCGGTGTCACCCTCGCTCACCGTGACGAGCTCGTCGTCGATCCCGAACACGTCGGCGGCGACCTGCGCCAGGGTCGTCTCGTGTCCCTGCCCTTGGGACTTCGTCCCGACTGCCACCGTCACGCTGCCGTCGGGCAGCACCGAGACCGTGGCCACCTCCCACGACCCGAATCGACCGGCGACCCCATACTGCGTGGGGGCGCCTCCCTGCACCAGCACCGAGACGCCCACGCCGACGTAGCGGCCGTCGTCTCGTGCCGCCTGCTGACGCGCCCTCCACGCGTCGTAACCGAACTCGGTCAGCAGCTGGTCGACCTGCGGACCGAGCAACCCGACGTCGACGCGCGCGCCACCGTGCGCGGTGAACGGGCGGACAACGTCGTCCGGGATGAGGTTGCGGCGCCGCACCTCGATCGGATCGAGGTCGAGTGCCTGCGCGATCCGGTCCATCACGCGCTCGATGGTCAGGTGCGCCTGCGGTTGTCCGAAGCCGCGGTAGGCACCGATGGGACACGTCGTCGTGGCCACGCACGACAAGGTCCAGCCGTGCTCGGGCACCGCGTACGCGCCACACAGCGCGCCCACCGTGACCAGCGACGGACCGATGCCGGAGAAGTAGAGGACGGGGTTGCCGACGTCGCTGGTGACGTCGACCGAGAGCGCGAGCAGGCGACCGCCGTCGTCGTAGGCGGCGGTGACGTCGTGCACCTGAGGACGCGAGTGGACCGACGCGGTCATCGCCTCGACCCGGTCCTCGCACCACTGCACCTCGACGCTGGTCATGCGCGCCAGCAGCGCCACCAGGCACTCCTCCCGGAGGAAGTGCTGCTTGTTCCCGAACCCACCGCCCATGTCGGGGGCGATGACTCGCACCGACGCCTCGGTCATGCCGCACACCTCCGCCACCACGGTGCGGAGCTGGTGCGGCTGCTGCGTCGACACGATCATCGTGAGCAGCTCGGCGCCGGCGTCGTACTCGGCCTGCGCGCCATGACCCTCGAGCGGCAGTCCCATGATGCGGTGGCTCTCGAACCGCTCGCGCAGGACGTTCGGCGCGGTCGCGATCGCGTCCGCCAGCCCGGGGCTCGCCGCTTCGAGGTGGAGCAGCTCGTTGGTGCCCCACTCGGGATAGAGCAGTGGCGCGTCGGGCGCGAGGGCGCGGGCGGGATCCACGACCGCGGGGAGCGGTTCCAGGTCGAGCTCGATCAGCTCCACCGCGTCTTCGGCAACCGCGCGACTCACCGCGACGACCGCCGCGAGCGGCTCTCCGGCGAAGCGCACGCGGTCGGTGGCGAGGACCGTCCACTCCAGCGGTCGCATCCCCGGCATGTCGAGCAGGTGGCCCATGCGCCGCGCGCCGGCGGCGTCGAGATCGGCCTGGGTGAAGACGCCGATGACCCCCGGGAGCGCGGCCGCCGCGCTGGTGTCGATGCTGACGATCCGGGCGTGGGCCGCCGTGCTCCGCAGCAGCGCGACGTGGTGCAGCCCGGCCGGGTTGTGGTCGGCGAGGTAGCGCCCGCGCCCGGTGAGGAACCGCGGATCCTCGCGGCGAACCCGGCGCGCACCGACGTGATGGTTCGCTCGCGGCTCGGCGGGAGACCCGCCTCGCGGACGCTCGCTCACGCTCACGCGGCGTCCGCCTCGATCCACTCCCCCGCACGGAGACAGCCGACGGGCACCAGGCGCCGCGACGCGCTCATGGTCTCGAACCCGTCGGACAGCTCGAACTCGCCCTCGTCGATCCTCAGCACCGACACCTCGGCCGGGCGCCCCGGCGCCAGCGTGCCGAGCTCCTGCTCGCGCCCGATGACCCGTGCCGGCACCGACGTCGCCATCGCCAGCGAATCCGCCAGCGGCACGCCCAGCGCCCACACCTTCGACACCGTCTCCGCCAATGAGATCACCGGAGCGTCCACGTTGAACACGTTGAGGTCGGTCGAGATCGTGGTGGGGAAGTACCCCTGGTCGAAGAGCCGGCGCGCCGTCGCGAACCGGAAGTCGGTGCCGGAGTGACCGATGTCGAGCCGCACGCCGCGGTCGACCGCATCCTTGAACTCCGCCGTCACCGCGCCCGACGCGTCCAACACCCCCGACGCCCCGCGGAACGCGTGCGTGATCACGTCGCCCCCGCGCAGGCGCTGCAAGAGCGCGCGCGTCGGGATGGTCGGCGTGAAAGGGAAGCGACCGAGGTGCACCATCACCGGCTTCTCGCCCGCCACGCGCTGCGCTGCGTCGAGGAACGGTGACACCTCGGGGTCGGTCGTCGAGCACGCTCGCACCTTCATCCCGATGACGACGTCGTCGTTGGCGGCCAGCATCGCCGCCGTGGACTCCTCGTCGAGGTTCCGTTCGTCGTTGGCGATCTCGAGCTTGTGACAGATGAAGTCCTTGGTCGCGAAGTAGATCTGGCACGGATCCATGAACGCGAGGATCCGGGTGCGCACCTCGGGATCGTCGATCCACTTGCGGGCCAACCCGAACGTGGCGACGCCGCTCGTCCCGCCGTCGACCACCGTGGGCACGCCCTGGCTCACGCCGACCCGGTCGGGATGGAGGCAGAAGTCGCCCAACCCTGGGTACACGTGCACGTGCAGGTCGATGAGTCCGGGCGTCACGAGCAGCCCGGCGCAGTCGACCACCGTCGCCCCGGCGCGGATCGCGTCGTCGACGGGCCCGATCGCGGTGATCGCGCCGTCGTCCACCAGCACGTCGGTCACCTGGTCGGTCGCGGTCGACGGGTCGACGACCCGTCCGCCCGACAGCACCACTCGGCTCATGCTCTCCCGCTCTCGTCACCCGCTCGCGAGCTCGCTCGCTCCGGGCCGCACTGCTCCACGGTCGGCGAGCACTCGCTGCTCGGCGGGATACCCGCCTCCCGACGCTCGCTCATGACTCCACCATGTCCTTCTCCTCGTCCTGCTCCGCCACAGTCATCAGCACTACGCCGATCGCCGCGCCCGGATCGGGCGCCGCCCCGGCGAGCGCGAGCTCGCGCAACCACCGTCGATACTCGATCGACACCCGGTCGGTGCGCACCGACACCTCGCTGGCGTCGAGCGGCAGCTCGGGCGGATCCTGGTTGCACACCACCGGCTCGTCCTCGCGCAGGACGATCTCCTGGAACGCCATGTGCGCATCGTCGTCGCCGTCGAGGTCGTCGTCGCGCGCGACGGTCCAGAACGTGCGACACGTGCGCGCGTCCACGGGCGATGCGGTCATCCAGAGCCAGCGCGACGCGCCGTTCGCGAGCCGGAACTCGATGTCGACCGTGAGCGGCATGGGCATGCGATACGCCGACCATCCGAACAACGCGACGTCGGCTGCGTCGATGCCGGGCGGCACGAACTCGAAGCGCAGCTCGCCCGTCTCGCGCCGCACCTCCGGGAGCGGCGGCACGGGCTCGTCCCGCCGGCCGAGCGTGCCGTCGTGCACCCAGGGGAAGTGCGC
This sequence comes from uncultured Actinomycetes bacterium, assembly GCA_963841415.1. Taxonomy (GTDB): domain Bacteria; phylum Actinomycetota; class Acidimicrobiia; order IMCC26256; family DASPTH01; genus DASUAS01. Next base: position 1,055,212 of record CAWJCN010000001.1, read on the forward strand.
GATGTCCACGAAGTTCTCGACGCGCCGCGCCGCCGACGTCGGCCACGTGTAGGGCGCACCGGTGAGGACCTTGAACCCTCCCGCACTCCACGACGGGTGCGCGGGCACGGTGGTCGGTGCCCCGGCGCGCAGGCGCACCCACACCAGGCCGTAGGCCAGCTCCACTTCGAACCGATCGAGGCGGGCGCGCTCGGGGATCGGTCCAGCTCCCTTCGGAGAGATGCCCTTCGACGAGATGCCGAGCGACGGGATGTCCGTGCAGCGACCCGACGCGTCGAAGCACCAGCCGTGGTTGGCGCAGCGCAGCATGCCGTCGTCGACCCAGCCCACCGAGAGACGGGTCGAACGGTGTGGGCAGCGGTCGGTCACGGCAACGACCGCGGGCGAACCCGCCCCGCCGAGGTCCACGACCGCGAGCGGCGTGTCGAGCAGGCGCACCGCAAGTGGGTGCGGCGCGGCCGCCGCGAGCTCGTCGAGCGAGCACACGGGATGCCAGCAGTGGCGCAGCGCGGAGTCGAGATCGGGCGTCACCGCACCCAGGTTCGGGCGCATTCAACATTTTGTCAATGTGCAACCCGTTGCGATCGTGTGAACTCGACGAACCGGAACGCCCGCTGGCGGGCGCGATTCGGTCAGGATGGACGCCGTGCTCGACAACACCTCGCCCGCGCTCACGCGCGGCTGGCACGCGGTCGCGCGCGCGGCCGAGATCGGTGACGATCCCACGCAGGTGTGGCTGCTCGGGGAGCCCTGGGCGATCGCGCGCGTCGACGGCGACCTCCGCACGTTTCGCGACCGCTGCCCCCACCGTGGCGCACCGCTGAGCGCGGGGCGAGTCGTCGGGAACGAGATCGAGTGTGGCTACCACGGCTGGCGGTTCGCACCTAACGGTCGCGCCACCGCGGTTCCGTCACTCGGTCCCGACGTCCCGATCCCGACGCGCGCCTGCCTCACTTCGGCCTTCGCGGCGTGCGAGCGGTTCGGTCTCGTGTGGCTCGCGCCGGACGAGCCCGTGTGCGGCCTCCACGAATTCCCGGAGTGGGACGACCCCGCGTTCACGCGCGCCGAGACCGCGCCGCGCCGCACGCGGGTGAGCGCGCTGCAACTCGCCGACAACTTCCTCGACGCCGCGCACTTCCCCACCGTGCACGTGCGCACGTTCGGTACGCCCGAGGCAGCGTACGTGAGCCCGCACCACGTGACGCGCGATGGCTGGGAGATCCGCACCGTCTACGAGGCTCCGTATCGCAACCACGAGGATCCACTTGTCGCGACCGGCGACCACCCGCTCGTGCAACCGCACACCCTCACCAAGGTGGGGCGCCCGCCGGCCTCGGTCTACCTCACCCTCGACTTTCCTCTGACCGGCCGGCGGCTCGCCATCCTCTTCGTGTGCCAGCCCGAGACGCGCGACCGCACCCGCGTGTACAAGGTCATGGCCCACGACGGGATCGCGCCCGACGACATCGAGCGCATCACCGACCTGATCGCCTATGAAGACCTGGTGCTCGACGAGGATCTCGCCATCCTCGAACAAATGCCCGCGATGACGCTGGCCACCGACCCACGCGTCGAGCTGCACTCGACCGCCGACAAGCTGAGCGTCGCCTACCGGCGGCTGCTCGCCGACCTCGATCCCCCGACCGAGAGTGAGGGTCTCCGTTGAACTTCATGGCCTTCGTCCGTGACCTCCCGAAGGTCGAGCTGCACTGCCACCTCGAGGGCGCGGCGCGACCGTCGACCATCGCCGACCTCGCCCGCGCCAACCGCGTCACGCTGCCCACCGACGACCCCGCCGAGCTGTTCGAGTTCACCGACCTCGACTCGTTCCTCGCCATCTACGGCGTCATCTGCGCCAGCCTCGTGACCGCCGACGACTTCCGCCGCCTCACCTACGAGGCCCTCGAGGACGCGGTCGCGGCCAGCGTCCGCTACCGGGAGATGTTCTTCTCGCCCGGGTTCGTCATGGCGATGGGCGTGCCGGTCGAGACGGTGTGGGACGGCATCCGGGCCGGGCTCGCCGACGCGCACGACGACCTCGACGTGAAGTGCCGCATGATCCTCGACGTCGACAAGCCGTCGGGCCCGGGACCGGCGGCCGAGCTGGTCGAGTTCGCAGCGAAGCAGGACCGCGACCTGCTGGTGGGCGTGGGTGGTGACTCGACCGAACGCGGCGTCGACCACCGTGCGTTTGCTCCCGTCTTCGCCCGCGCCGCCGAGCTCGGCCTGCACCGCACCTTCCATGCCGGTGAGGACGGTCCCGCCGACAACATCGCGGCCGCGGTCGACGACCTCGGGTGCGAGCGGATCGACCACGGCTTCCGTCTGCTCGACGACCCCGCGCTCACCGCCCGCGTGGCCGACGCCCGCATCCCGCTCACGGTGTGCCCGATCAGCAACGTCGTGATCGCCAACGTCATCGACGACGTGGGCGACCACCCCTTCGCGCGCCAACGCGAGGCCGGCGTGTTGGTGACGGTGAACTCCGACGACCCCGGCATGATGGGCACCACCGTCTGCGACGACTACGAGGCGGTGGCCGACCGCTTCGACTACGACGCCACCACCATCGAGGACATCGCGCTCGACGCCATCGACGCGTGCTGGGCGCCCGCCGACGAACAGGCTGCCCTCCGTACCCGCTTCGTGGACGAGATGGTCGCGCTCCGGGAACGACACGGGTTGGCGCCGCGCTACGAGTGACCGCAAAGATGCGACGATGAGACTCGAGAAGAAGGTCGCACTCATCACCGGGTCGACCCGCGGCATCGGCCGCACGATGGCGGAGATGTTCGCCGCCGAAGGGGCCAAGGTCGTGTTGAGCGGCCGTTCCGTCGACAAGGGCGAGAAGAACGTCGAACGCATCCGCGCCGCGGGCGGTGAGGCCATGTTCCTCCCCATCGACGTCACCGACGAAGACAGCGTGCGCGACGGCGTCGCGGCCGCGGTCGACGCCTACGGGCCGATCACGACGCTCGTCAACAACGCGGCGCCGACCGCGCTCGTGAACGTCAGCTTCAAGCCGACCCACGAGCTGACCCTCGACGAGTGGGACGCCATCGTGCGCGGCAGCGTCACCAGCGTGTTCCTCATGACGAAGTACACGGTCCCGCACATGCTCGAAGCGGGCGGCGGTTCGATCGTCAACATCTCGTCCGGCGCGGCGGTGTTCGGCGTGCCCGGGCTCGGGCCCTACAGCGCGGGCAAGGGTGGATTGAACTCGCTCACGCGCGTGATCGCGGTGGAGTACGGCGCGCAGGGCGTGCGCTGCAACACCATCATCGTCGGCCGGGTCGTGTCGTACGCCGCCGACCGCGGTCCCGAGACCACCAAGGAGCTGCTGCGAGTCGGCAACCCGTACGACATCGGGTACGCCGCCATGTGGCTGGCCGCCGACGAGTCGGAGTGGATCACCGGCAGTGAGATCACTGCCGACGGCGGCGCGCGCTTCAACGCGACCGAGATCTGACGGTGCGCGGCCGCGGCGCTACCCGCTGAGCAGCCCGAGGCCCTTCGAGATCAGCACGACGCCGAACACGACGAACAGCACCGCCATGACCGCGCTGTTGTGCTCGGTCATCCACGCCTTCATGTCGTCGAGGCTGTGACGCGCCTTCTCGCCGCCGAAGAAGTCGTAGGCCACCGCGAACGCGATCGACAGGCTCGAGACCACGACGAAGACGGCCAGCGACACCACCGCATCACTGGTGGAGAGGTCGAGCTGGCCGAGACCGGCCGCGGCGCCCACCGCGAGGATGAGGTTCTTCGGGTTCACCACGCTCAGCAGCACCGCGAGGCCGAACGCACGAGACGGAGCGATGGTGTCCACCGTCGCCATCCACTTCGGCAGCGCGGACGGCTCCCCTGGCTTCGGCCGCTTCGCCCAGTTCCGCCGGGCGAGGCCCAGCAGCACGACCCCCAAGACGATCTTGCCCCACGAGACCGAGTCGGAGCTGCCGGAGTCGGTCCCGACATCGCCGGCCTGGCTCAGCAAGTAGACGACCGTGGCGGCGACCGTGAGGCCGATGACCCATCCGGCCAGGAACGCGGGGCCGTTCACCCGCGCCCGGTCGGAGAAGAGGATGAGGATGATGGCGATGATCGGGATCGGACTGATCGCAATGCCGATCGCGAACGGGAGGACCTCGCTGATTCCCTGACCCATGGGCGAGGAGCGTAGGAGGCGAGCGTCCGCGAGGCAGGTACCCCGCGTCGCAGCGAGCCGACCCGGGAAGGCAGGCCATCGTGGTTCCTTGCCGCCGACCGCATACCTCGGTCATCCTTCCCCGTATGACCGATGCCGACGAGCTGAGCGCGCTCGCCCATCGGCACCTCTGGATGCACTTCTCGCGCCTTGGTGGCTACGGCCCCGACTCGCCGGTCAACGTCATCGCGCGCGGTGAGGGGTGCTCCCTCTGGGACACGCGCGGCCACCGCCTCGTCGACGGGCTGTCGGGCCTCTTCACCGTGCAGGTCGGCCACGGCCGACCCGACCTCGCCGAATCCGCACGCAAGCAGGCCGAGACCCTCGAGTACTTCCCGCTCTGGACGTACGCCCACCCGCCCGCCATCGAGCTCGCCGCTCGCCTGGCCGCGCTCGCCCCCGGCGACCTCGACCGGGTCTTCTTCACGAGCGGCGGGTCCGAGGCGGTCGAGTCGGCCTGGAAGCTGGCCCGCCAGTACTTCCGCGCCGTCGGCCAGGGACAGCGCCACAAGGTGATCGCCCGCGACACCGCCTACCACGGCACGACCCTCGGCGCGCTCGCCATCACCGGTGTCCCGGGTCTCCGCACGCCGTTCGAGCCGCTGACGCCGGGCGCCAGCCACGTCGCCAACACCAACCGCCGTCGGCATGCCCTCGCCGACGACGAGAAGGGGTTCATGCTCGCCCTCACCGACGAGATCGAGGAGCGCATCCTCTCCGAGGGGCCCGACACCGTGGCCGCGGTGTTCCTCGAACCGGTGCAGAACGCAGGCGGGTGTCTCGTCCCGCCCGACGGCTACTTCGCGCGCGTGCGCGAGATCTGCGACCGCTACGGCGTGCTCCTCGTCTCCGACGAGGTCATCTGCGCGTTCGGGCGTCTCGGTACGATGTTCGGTTGCGAACGGTACGACTACGTGCCCGACATCGTCACCTGCGCCAAGGGCCTCACCAGCGGATACGCGCCGCTCGGTGCGGTGATCTGCCGCGAATTCCTCGCCGAACCGTTCCTCCAGGAGAAGGCGTCGTTCGCGCACGGCATCACGTTCGGTGGTCACCCGGTGAGCTGCGCGGTCGCGCTCGCCAACCTCGACGTGTTCGACGCAGAACGCGTCCTCGACAACGTGCTCGATCACGAAGCTGGCTTCCGCGCCCGGCTCGAGCAGCTGCGTGACCTCCCCATCGTGGGCGACGTCCGCGGCGCCGGGTACTTCCAGGCGCTCGAGATGGTGCCCGACCAGTCGTCCGACGCCCGCTTCACCGCCGAGCAGCGCGAGGAACTGCTCCGCGGGTTCCTCCTGCCCCGTTTCTACGAGTCGGGTCTCATCGCGCGGGCCGACGACCGAGGTGACCCAGTGGTGCAGCTGGCCCCGCCCCTCGTCGCGGGCGACGCCGAGCTCGACGAGATCACCGACATCCTGCGCACCGTCCTCACCGGGGCGTCGACGCGCTTCTGTGCGTGAACGTGGGAGCATCGACGCAATGAACGAGCAGGAGCAGGCCAACCTCGACCTCGTCCTCGAGTACATGGACAAGTTCGCCACCTTCGATCCCGACCAGTACGACCGCTACCTCGCCGAGGAGCCCACCTACATGGCGGGCATGAACATCCGGAAGGGTCGTGACGCGTTCCACGCCAACACCGATGCCGGGCGCCTGCTCTACCCGCGGCCCGAGGAGGCGACCCGCGAGATGCTCGCCACCACCGCGACCGGCGACTGGGTGTCGATCCTGCTCATCCGGCGTGCACCCACCAACAAGGTCGAGGACTACGAGAACCTGTACGCGATGTTCTACGAGGTGCGCGACCGTCTGATCCACACGCAGGTCGAGATGCTCGACTTCCGAGTGTCCGCTGAGAAGTTCGACCTGTCGGTGCTGGACCGGTCGTGAGCTCACCGCTCGAGTGGCTGGTCGACCGGGAGGTGCTGCGGCAGTTCCCGCAGCGCTATGCGCGCGCGGTCGACGGGCGCGATCACGCCGCGCTCGCCGCGCTCTTCGACCCCGACGGCGATGTCGACGGCACGTTCGGAGAGCAATCGGTCACCGACTACCTCGAGACGATGCGGACCCGTCCCGACACCGGTGGCACGAGCATGCACCTGCTGGCCGATCCGATCATCGACCTCGAACCTGGTGCCGACGGCGCGCGCATGGACACCTATGCGGTCGTCCACCAGATCCCGGCGCCCGACAGCGACGGAGAACACCGCACGCTGGGCATGCGCTACATCGACGACCTGGTGCGCCGCGACGGCGGGTGGCGCATCCACCACCGGGTCGCCCGGATGCTCTGGATGCGTTGAGTCTGGCCTCCTCGTCGCCGCGGCCGGTACGTTGCTGAGGTCGCCGACGAGGGGGAGATGCAGTGTCTGACGACGCCACGTCGAAGAGCGCCCGAGTCGCGTTCGTCACCGGAGCGAGCCGCGGGATCGGCAAGGCCATCGCAGTGCACCTCGCACGGGCGGGCTACGACGTCGCGCTCGCCGCGCGCACGGTGCACGAGGGCGAGGCGCGCGAGCACTCGTCGACGGTGAAGCAATCCGACACGACACCGCTGCCGGGCTCGCTCGACAGCACCGCCTCGCTGGTGGAAGCCGAGGGGCGCCAGGCGATGCCGGTGTTCCTCGACATCACCGACCGCACCACGCTCGGCTCGTCGGTCACCACGGTCATGGAGCGGTGGGGTCGCATCGACGTCCTGGTCAACAACGCGCGCTACATCGGTCCCGGCCACATGGACCGGCTGCTGGAGACGCCGGTCGACCTCCTCGACCAGCACCTCGAGGGCAACGTGATGGCGCCGATCATCCTCACCAAGCTCGTGCTCCCGCAGATGATCGAGCGCGGCAACGGCGTCATCATGACCATCACCTCCGGCGCCGGACGGGGCGACCCGCCCGCGGCCGCCGGCGAAGGCGGATGGGGCCTCGGCTACGGCATGTCGAAGGGCGCGGTGCACCGACTCGTCGGCATCGTGAAGCTCGAGCACGAGCGCGACGGCATCCTCGCCTACAACCTCCACCCCGGGTTCGTCACCACCGAGCGCATGATCCAGGACATGGGCGCCTTCGGGTTCGATGCCGACGCGGGCGCGCCGGCCGACGTCATCGGCGCGGCCGCGGCATGGCTGTGCACCGCACCCGAGGCTCGCGACCTGAACGGTCAGTGGATCGAAGGCCAGGAGCTCACCGCCGAACTGGGCCTGCTCCCGGGGTGGGACTCGCCGTCGCCAGTGGCCGTCCCCGAGAGCTGAAAGTCAAGAGGCAATTCGCCGAATTGGCCCTCGCACTTCGGCGGCGAGGTCCGTAGCGTCGAACGCGTGTTCGATGATACGCAGCTCAGCCGAGCGCTCGCCGCAGTGGCGGCGGAGGATCGGTCCACGTGGTCGGCGGCCGCGCGCGCCCGTCGGCTGATCGAGCTGCGCCAGGCCCAGGAGCGTCTCGACGCCGAGGTGCTGCGTGCCGTGGCCGACTGCGACGCCGTCGACGCGTGGGTGGTTCGGAGTGGGGCGGCGCGGCTGGCGCGGACCGCCCGCTTCGTCGCCCGGCACCCGCAGACCGCCAAGGCGCTCGACGCCGGCGACGTGACGGTGCCGCACGTGGAGCTCATGACCGTCGCCGCGCACCGGCGTGACGATCTCTACGCCGAGTACGAGACGGCGCTGCTCGACGCCGCCGCGACGGTGGACGTGCAGGATTTTCCGCAGGTGACACGGCGTTGGGCGCAGATTGCCGACGACGAGCTCGCGCCGCGCGACGCCGCGTTCGCGTTCGCGCGCCGAGGGTTCATCCTCTCCCCCACCATCGACGGCAGCGCGGTGTCCGGCTTCTTCGATCCCGAGGCCAGCGCAATCGTGGCGAAGACGCTCGACGACGTGCAGCCGCCCGAGGGCGCTTCCGACACCGGCACGCAGGCCCAGCGGCGCGCCGACGCGCTCGTGTTGCTCTGCGAACGCGCCCGCGGAGGGAAGCTCGCGGAGTCACGCCCGATCGCAGGTGCCGAGCTGGTGGCGTCGCACGACGTGCTCGCCCGTCGGCCGCTTGTCGAGCTCGCCGCGTTGCACTGCGAGATCGACGGGTTCGGCCCGATCCCCCGCATCACCGCGGAGCGCATGGTGTGCGACTGCGCCATCGCCCGACTCGTGGTGAACGCCGAGGGCGAGATCCTCGATCTCGGTCGCCGCACCCGCACGATCCCGCGCCGACTCCGTCGGGCGATCAGACTGCGCGATCAGCACTGCCAGTTCCCAGGGTGCCGGGCGCCGGCCGCGTGGTGCGATGTGCACCATCTCGTCCACTGGTTGCTCGGCGGAGAGACCAACCTCGACAACTGCGCCCTGCTCTGCAGGCGACATCATGTGGCGGTGCACGAGGGCGGGTGGAAGCTCGTGCGCGGACCCGACGGACTTACGCTGGCGGCGTGAGCGTGAGCGAGCCCGGTATCCCGGCGAGTAGCGAACGACCAATGGTCGCCGCGTGAGTGGGGCGACGCGTTCGGCCGGACGGTTTTCGGAGTGGCTCGACGAGCTGCAGGCCGCGCACGAGATGTCAGTGCCCTGCGGTACGTGCACCGCGTGCTGCACGTCATCGCAGTTCGTGCACATCGCCCCCGACGAGACCGACACGCTCGTGCGCGTGCCGGCGGCGTTGCGCTTCCCCGCGCCCGGACTGCCGGAGGGCCACGTGGTGCTCGGGTACGACGAGCGGGGGCACTGCCCGATGCTGGTCGACGGCGCGTGCTCGATCTACGAGCACCGTCCCCGCACCTGTCGCACCTACGACTGTCGCGTGTTCGCCGCCACCGGCGTCGGGCCCGACGCGAGTCAACCGGACATCGCGGCCCGGGTCGGTGAGTGGCGGTTCGACGTCGACGATCGGGCTCGGTGGGAATCCGTGCGGGACTCGGTGCCCCACGGCGGGCCGCCGCTCGAACGGGCGCTCCGCGCGCTCGGTGCGCTCAGTGCACTCAGTGCGCGGCCGACTCCAGGATCGCCATCGCCTGGGTGACCCGCTCTCCGTGCAACGTCTCCTCGCGGCCGTTGAGGCGAAGGAGGCGCGCCACGTCGGGATCGGGCTCGTTGTCGGCCCAGCCCTGGTACCCGGCGTCGCCCGCCTGCTCGCCGGCCACGATGAACGGAAGCATGGCGGGATCGACCACGTCGGGGAGGGCGATGCTGTAGCGCTCCTGCAGCTCGGCCGACGGCGCGAACTCCCGGCCTTGTTTGATCGCGATGGCGCGCGCGATGCGGCGGGCGTGCCCGAGCTCCTCCTTGGCGTTCCGGCGGAAGAGCGCAGCTGCTTCGTCGTTGCCGATGCGGTCGGCGAGGACGTTGTAGAAGTCCTCGCCGCTGCATTCGAGCTTGTACATGAGCTCCATGGCCGGGACGTCGAGCCGGTCGAGCTGCGCGAGGGCCTGCGACGCGCTGGCGAAATCGAGTTCGTCGGTCATGGGGCCAGCGTAGGCCGATACCGTCGGGGGCATGCCGATCCACTACACGGCCGACGACCACGTGGTCACGATCACCATCGACCGGCCCGCCCGGCGCAACGCCCTCGACCTGGAGCACTTCGATGCGCTGGCCGACGCATGGAAGCGCTTCCGCGACGACGGCGATGCGTGGGTCGCCATCGTGACCGGGGTCGACGACGCGTTCTGTGCCGGCGGCGACCTCCGCGACTACCTACCTCTGCTGACCGCCGCCGCGCCCGAGGATCGGGCGAAGTTCCGCTCGGGCACCGAGGCGGTGCTGCGCGATCTCGACGTCTACAAACCGATCATCGCCGCCGTGAACGGGCCGTGCGTCGCGGGTGGCATGGAGCTGCTCAACGGCACCGACATCCGCCTGGCCTGCCCCGAAGCGGTGTTCGGCATGCTCGAACCCAAGCGCGGCATCTTCGCCAGCGGCGGCACCAGCGCGCGCTTGCCCCGCCAGATCCCCTGGCCGGCGGCGATGGAGCTCCTGCTCACCGCCGAACCCGTGCCCGCGACGCGGGCACTCGAGATGGGTCTCCTCAACGAGATCGTCCCGCGCGCCCGACTGGTCGAGCGCGCGCTGGAGTGGGCGGCGCGCATCACCGAGAACGCACCCCTCGCCGTTGCCGCCACCAAGGAGAGCGCGCTGCGCGGTCTCGCCGCCGAGTCACTCGCCGAGGCGCTGAAGATCGAAGCGCGCATCAGCGCACGTGTGTTGGCCAGCAACGACGCGCGTGAGGGGCCCCGCGCGTTCACCGAGAAGCGCCCGCCGACCTGGACCGGGACCTAGCGTTCGAGCACCACCATGGCGATGGATCGGCTGGTCTTTGCCTGGTAGGCGTCGTACCGGTTGCCGTTGACCTGGTTGACCAGCTTCCAGAGGCGCGTGTAGTCGGAGTCGTGGGGGGTGACGACCCGCGCGCTCGCGTCGTAGCGCTCCGATCCGACGTGCACGGCCACCGCGGAGTCGCGCTGCACGTTGAGGAGCCACGCCGGCGGGTGGTCGTCGCCGCCGTTCGACGCCACGACGACGCGGCGGACATCGCCGTCGTCGGCGTAGGCCAGCACGGAATCGCGCGGCAGCCCGGACTTTCGGCCACGCGTGGTCAGCACGAGGCACGGAACCCAGGCGAAGCGGCGGCCCAGCGTGCCGCTCAGCGCGTAGACCCGTCGATGGAGCTTCCCGAACCAGTGGAAGAACGCCAGCACGGCGCGGACTGTACCGGCGCGGTCACTTGGTCTCCCCGGCGGAACACCACGTAGGTTCGGACTCAGCCCAATTCACGAGGGAGTCTCCTCCATGCCCCGCGCCCGGATCGGCAAGTTGTTCCACCTCACCCCGCTGGTCGACGACCTCGGCAAGGCCGAGTACTTCTTCAACACGGTGTTCGCGCCGCTGTGCATGATGCGGAACTACTCGGAGCACTGGCACCGCCACGCCGCGATCTACGTGATCGGCGAGACGTCGATCGAGCCCATGCACTGCCTGCCGCCGGAGCCAGGGAACGAGGCGACGAGTTGGTACCGCTACGCCGAGCGCTTCGGACCGCGGGTCCACAACCTGGCGTTCTACGTGGAGGACATCGACGACCTGGCCGAGCGGCTCCAGGCCGCGGGCGTACGGATCACCGACGCCGGATCGGGCACCACGGTGTTCTGCCACCCCAAGGACACGCCGGGCATGCTCGAGTTCCACCCCGCCAGCGGTGGGTTGTGGGAGCAGGTCGACCCGCGGTACCGACCCGAGTGGAACGCGTTCCGTGACGGCTACTGGTCGCAGCATCCCCTCGGGTTGCTCCGGACGTCGCACATCACCGTCGCGACCGGCGACCTCGGCGCGGCCGAGCAGCTGTACCTCGACGTGCTCGACGCGCAGCCACTCCCCGAGCAGGCGTCGACCGTCCCGGGAGCTTCATCGCGCTACTTCCTCGTCGGGGAGGACACGGTCGTGGAGATGATGGACCCGGGCGACACCGACTCCCTCGCGGCCCGCGACCTCGAGCGGGTCGGGCCGTCCGTCACCGGCGTCACCTTCACGGTGCGCGATCTCGCCGCGGCCGCAGAGTGGATCGGCCACTTCGACGTCCCCGTGGCCGAGATCACCGAGGCGGAGATCCGTCTCGACGTGGAGGGCACGTGGGGTTGCGAGTACCGCTTCACCGAGCACGCGCTCACGGGCGACCCGCGCGCGTGATCGCGGCCGCGATCGTCGGCTGCAACTCCTCCACCCAGTCGCGGCGCGGTCGGTGACGGCGCGCTCCACGTCGTCGTCGGAGATGCCGTACACCGCGCGCGCGTTCACACCGAGGATCTTCGCCTTCGTTGCCGCGGTGAGCGCGGGATAGCCGAACTCCTCCTGCATGCGCTCGGGGATCTCGAAGGCACGGAAGGCGTCGATGAGCGGTTGGGGCGAGCCGTACCAGATCGAGTCGGTGCCCCACGCGATGCGATCGGGCCCGACCGCGCCGAGCAGCTTGCCGAGCACGTGCGCAGCCTCCATCGGTCGACGCAACATGAGGTACCACGTGCTGCCGAGCTCGGCGTAGACGTTGCTCCCCGGCCGCACACCCGCGGCGGCCAGGCTCGCCACCAGCCGGTCGACGCCGGCCAACGAGTCGGCCGGTGCGTCGGGGTCGTACGGTCCTTCTTCGCCGTCGGGATCGCGCTCGTAGCCCGAGTGGTACACGAGGAACGTCACGCCGGGGAACGCCGCCGCCGCGGGCCCGACGTCGCGCGGTGACGCGGCGGCGACCGACGCCGCCGGGATGGGACCGCCGAGCCCCTTGTGCACTGCCACCACCGGCGCTCGTGACGCCTCGACTCGCGCCAGGAACGCGTAGCCGACCTCGTCATCGTCGAGGAACCACCCGCCAGTGGGCGACGCCGCGGTCGGCGGACCGTAGAGCGGGTAGCACTTCCAGCCCGACGGCCGGAGCTCGTCGTCGAGCTCGGTCATGCGATCGAGCTCGGCGGGGCCGAGGTTGGGGTGCACGATGGTGTGCGTGCGCACCCGGCCCGCGCCCGCGTAGCGGTCGACGAGCTCGCGCGCGGCCGCGATCTGCGGGTTCAGGAGCACGTTGTGACCGGCGTCGCCGGGCGTCGACGTGAGCAGCGCGATCGCGGTCTCGCTCGACGCGAATACGTTGGTGGCCCACACCGCGGCGTCGAGCAGGTGGGGGTCGACCGCGTCGCCCCACCGGTCGGCGTCGACCATCTGCAGGTAGCCCGTGAGCGCCTCGGCACCATCGCCGTGCCAGCGGGCGGGGTCGACCAGGTGCGTCTGGGCGTCGATGACGGGACCGGTCGACGCGAAGGCGGCGTCGGCCGCTTCGAGGTCGCGCTCGGCTTCCGCCGGCACCGGGTAGTAGCCGCCACCGGCGAGCTCGTCGAGCGCGCGCAGGACCGCAGCGGTGCCGCGCCGGTCGTCGAGCGCGACCAACCGCTCCTCCACCAGGCTGGCGACGTGGCGGAGCCGGTCGTCCCACGGCACCGGCGCGTACTCGTCGGACGAGCGGGGCCGGAGCAGCGGCGGGACGATCACCGACGCGTGTCGGGAACTGGCGCGCCCCATTCGTCCCAGAAGGTGATGGTTTCGGGCGCCGGTCGATCGGCCGGGCGGAAGTCGGTCCCGATGGTGTGCGCGACCGGGAACATCGCGACCTGCGTGACGGTGTCGGGGACACCGAGCAGCTCCGCCGCCGCGGGTTCGTTCCACAAGTGCGCGGTGGTCCACACCGAACCGAGGCCACGCGAGCGCAGCGCGAGGAGGAAGCTCCACGCCGCGGGGAGGATCGAGCCGAACGTCGCCGCCGTCATGCCGAGGGGCGCGCCATCGACGCGGCGCTCGATGCACGGGATCACCAGCACCGGCACCTGTTCGAAGGTCCGGGCGAGCTGGAGCGCGCTCTCGTAGACGCGCTTGCGCTGGCCCTCCTCGGTCTCGACCACCTTGCGTTCGAGGTGAGCGAGGCAACCGCCGCGGTAGATGTCGGCGAGCCCGGCCTTCTTCGCCGCGTCGGTGACCACCAGCCACCGCCAGTTCTGGTCGTTGCTCGCGGTGGGCGTCTGCTGGGCGAGCGCGATGCACTCGAGGATCACGGCCGGGTCGACGGGCCGATCGAAGTCGAGCCGACGCCGGACGGCGCGGGTCGTCGACAGCAGGGCGTCTGTGACGGTCGTGTCGAAGGGCAGGTCGGACATGGTCCCTCAGTTCCGCGGGATCTGGCTCCAGGGCGTGTTGGGATCGAGCCCCGGCTCGCGCGGGAGGCCCAACACGCGCTCGCCGATGATGTTCATCTGGATCTGCGTGGTGCCGCCGGCGATGGTCGCCGCGGGCGTGCTCGCGAACGACAGGACGACGTCGTGGCGCCCGGCCCCACGTTCGTCCACCTGGTCGCGCGTGTAGGGCTGCGAGAGGATGATCCCGGCGGGACCCATGAGGTCGACCACCAGCTCGCCCACGTCGGTGAGCACCCGGCCCGAGAGCAGCTTGAGGATCGAGCCCTCGGGTCCCGGCACGCCCTTCTCCCGCTTCGCCTGCGCGCGGAGGCTGCCGAGCCGGAGCACCTCGGCGTCGACCCAGAGCCGCAGGAGGCGGTCGCGCTGCATCGGGTTGCCGTCGCCGTACTCGGCCCACGCCTCCACCGCGCGCGCGATCGGGCCCGACCCACGCGGCGCGACCTCACTGCCGATCGACACACGCTCGTTCATGAGGGTCGCGTTGGCGACACGCCAACCCTCCCCCACCGCGCCGACGCGCATCGCGTCGGGCACGACCGCGTCGGTGAAGAACACCTCGTTGAATCCGGAAGCGCCGGCCATGCTGCGGATGCCGCGCACCTCGACGCCCGGTTGCTGCATGTCGACGATGAACGCGCTGAGCCCCTTGTGCTTGGGCGCCTCGGGGTCGGTGCGCGCCAGCAACAGCCCGAAGCGCGACAGGTGCGCCTGCGACGTCCAGATCTTGGAGCCGTTCACGATCCACTGGTCGCCGTCACGCACCGCGCTCGTCGCGAGCCCCGCCACGTCGGATCCGGCACCGGGCTCGCTGAAGAGCTGGCACCAGATCTCCTCGGCGGTGAAGATCGGCCGGAGGAACCGCGCCTGCTGCTCGCGGGTGCCACGGGCGACGATCGTCGGGCCGCACATCCCGATGCCCATCGCGTTGCGGATCCACGGGGAGCGCCGGCCGGCGCGCTCGAGCGCCTCGTCGACGATCTCCTGCAGCGCGGGCTCGGCGTCGAGGCCACCGAGGCCGACCGGGTAGTCCATGCGCGCGAGCCCGGCGTCGAACTGCGCGCCGAGGAAGGTCGTCTCGTCGTCGTCACCGTGCTGGGCGAGCAGCGTGGACACGCGCTCGCGCACGTCAGCTTCGGTCACCATGCGTAGGCCTCGGGGGCGGGGCCGCCCGGGCCGGGGAAGATCTCGTCGAGGCGGGCGAGCGCGTCGGCGTCGAGCTGCACGTCGAGTGCGCCCATCGCGGTGTCGAGCTGGTCGAGCGTGCGCGGACCGATGATCGGCGCGGTGACCACCGGTTGGTGGAGGAGCCACGCAAGCGCGACGTCGGCCGGCGCGTGACCGAGCTCGGCGCAGAACTTCTCCCACTGCTCGAGTTGCGGGCGCATCGTCTCGACGCGCGCCTGCAGGCCCGCGTTGCCGCGCCGTCCACCTGCAGCGCGGTCGGCGAGCACGCCACCGAGCAGCCCACCGCCGAGCGGACTCCACGGGATCATGCCGACGCCGTACTGCTCGCACGCGGGAAGCACTTCGAGCTCCACCGTCCGTGCGGTGAGGTTGTAGAGGCTCTGCTCCGACACGAGGCCGAGCGAGCCGCGGTGCGCGGCCGCCTCGTTGGCCTGCACGAGGTGCCACCCGGCGAAGTTGCTGCTGCCGACGTAGAGCACCTTGCCCTGCTGCAGGAGGACGTCCATGGCTTGCCAGATCTCGTCCCACGGCGTGTCCCGGTCGACGTGGTGCATCTGGTAGAGGTCGATGTGGTCGGTCTGCAGCCGGCGCAGGCTGTCGTCGCACGCGCGGCGAATGGCCAGCGCGGAGAGCCGCCCCGTGTTCGGCCACGGGTCGCGCGAGTTGTACACCTTGGTCGCGAGCACGGTGCGCTCGCGACGGCGGTCGCCCTGCGCGAACCAGCGGCCGATGATCGACTCGGTGAGCCCGTGCCCGTCGCCGTAGACGTTGGCGGTGTCGAAGAAGTTGATCCCGAGGTCGAGGCCGCGGTCCATGATGCGGTGACCCTCGTCCTCCTCGGTCTGCACGCCGGCGTCGCCGCGCATGCCGAAGTTCATGGTGCCGAGGCAGAGCGGGCTCACCCGCAGGCCGGTGCGGCCGAGTCGTCGATAATCCAGTTGGGTTCCGGTCATGGCCGGCACGCTACGACCGCGGCCGCGCCGTCCACCACCGGACGCGCGACTCGGTTCAGTCCTTCAGCTCGATGATGAACTCGTGGTAGGGCTCGGACCCGACGTTGCGGGCGGTCTCGATCCCGCCGCGCTCGACGTAGACCACCGAGCCCGGGGTCACGTCAGCCTCGAAGTACTCCGGGAATTGGCTGCCCGTGTCGGGCTCCTGCTGCGCGGCGACGCGGTCGCCACCGAGGATCACCAGGATGTAGTCGAGCTCGTGCTGGTGGACGTTGCTATCGGTGCCGGGCGCCAGGGTCAGCTCCCAGATCCGCACCCGGTCGTTCTCGAACACGACCTCGTCGCCCATCGGTCCGAGCACTCGTGTTGCTTCGCTCATGCTTCCCCCTCGGTTCGTGTACCGCCGATCCCGTCGAGGCAGAAGCGCACGAGGTGGTCGGTCTCGGCGGCTGTGGGTCGGGTGCCGTGGATCAAGTGGTCGCGCAGCGTCGCGAAGACGGCGCGGTAGACGACGACGGCATCGTCGCGTGCGCTGGCAGTGCCATGGAGGGCCACGATCGCGCCGGCCAGGAGGTCGACCAGGAGATCGACGGATGCCTGTTGCTCCCGGGGGAACGCCTCCGCCAGACGGTCCTGATCGGTGACGAAGGGCTTCGTGCGTCCCGCGGCGCGGGTGTCGGATGCCTGCGCGAGCACACCCTCGATCCAGGCGCGCACCCGCGCCCCCGGCGTGGTCGCCCACTGCATCCGGCGCTCGAGCGAGCCGACCAGGCGGCGACGGCCGTCGTCGAGGAGGAGCAGGAACAGCTCGTCCTTCGACTGGAAGTAGCGGTAGAACGCCTGGGTCGAGAGGTTGGCGGCGGCCAGGATCTCCCGCAGCGACGGGTCGACGTTCCCCGTCCGCTCGATGAGGTCGTACGTGGTCTCGAGGACCCGTTGGATCTCCTCCGCGTACTGGCTGCGCCGGTCGCCCAGCGCGCGGTCCACCGCTCGGTTCGCCAGGGTGCCCGTGAGGTCGCCTTCTCCCCGCACCGAAGTCAAAGCATCGCTCCCGTGTGGCCAGAGCAGTGATCTGCTACGGTCAGAACAGTACTCTCTCGGCGATCACGGACGTGGGAGGCGACTCGACGTGGAACGTGAGCTCCTGCTCACCGGCATCGGCGGGCAGGGCATCCAGCTGGCGGCGCAGGTGCTGGCCCGGGCGGCGATCGCCGAGGGCCGCCAGGTCCAGATGTTCGGCAGCTACGGCGGCATGATGCGCGGGGGCAACACCGAGGCCACGGTGGTGATCGCCGACGGCGCCATCGAGGCGCCCCCCACCGTCGCCGACACCTGGTCGGCCATCTTCATGCACCACGACTTCTCCGAGCCCACCCGGGCCAAGCTCCGGCCCGGCAGCCTCGTACTCGTCAACACGACGGTGTTCGAGGGCAGCTTCGACGCCGACGAGTACCGCGTCGTCGAACTCGCGGCAACCGACCTCGCGGTCGACCTGGGCAACATCATGACCGCGTCGATGGTGATGCTCGGCGCCTACGTCGCCGCCACCGGCATCGTGGCGCTCGACACGGCCGACGCGGCGATCGCAGAATCGTTGCCGGCGTACCGATCGCAGCACGTGGCACTGAACGTCGGGGCCGTGCACGCGGGCTTCGACGCTGCGCCGCGCTCCGTCTCCCCCGCCTGGGAAGAGGTGGCTGCGTGAGCGCGAGCGAGAACACCGTGTTGGCGCGCGGCACCGTCGTCATCGACGTCGAGATGTGCAAGGGGTGCGACCTCTGCATCGACGCCTGCCCGCCGCGGGTCTTGGAGATGACCGTGCACGAGGTCAACGCGCGCGGCTACCGCTACCCGCGGCTGCTGGCCGGTTGCACGGGTTGTCAGGCGTGCGCGTGGATCTGCCCCGACTTCTGCTTCCAGGTCTACAAGTACGACACGCCGATCGAGCTGTTGATCGGGGAAGACGCGTGACCGTCGCCGCCAGTCCGCACCTGTGCGAGGGGTCGGAGGCGATCGCTGACGCGATGGTGGCGGCCGGGTGCCGGTTCTTCAGCGGCTACCCGATGACCCCCTTCACCGAGGTGCTCGAGCACATGGCCGCCAAGCTGCCGGGCGTGGGCGGCACGTGCATGAACGCGGAGAGCGAGCTCGAAGCGGTGGGGATGGCCTGGGGCGCGGCGGCCACCGGCACGCCCAGTGCGACCGGCTCCACCGGGCAGGGCTTGTCGCTCATGCAGGAGTCGCTGGCCGAGCTCTGCTACGCCCGCATCCCGCTCGTCGTGCTCAACATGGCGCGGGCACAGGGCGACTACCGGCAGGCCACGCGCGGTCCCGGTCACGGGGATGCCCGCATGCCGGTGCTCGCGCCGATCGACGTCCCCGAGGCCGCCGAGCTGACGCAACTCGCCTTCCACCTCGCCGCGACGTGGAGGAGCCCGATCCTGGTGTTCGGCGACTACTACCTCGCGCACACCGCGTCGTCGGTGGCGGTCACGCCCCACGTGTTCGGCACGGCGCCGGTCGACGACTGGTCGCTCGACGGGTCGACGAGCGGCAGCGGACACGCACGCCTCCTGTCGCCCCTCGGCACGACGAAGCGGAACGACCGCGGCGGCTACGACCTCGCGCAGCACTACACCGACTGCGCCGAGCACACGGATGCCATGCTGGCCGGCATCGAGCCGATGGTGGAAACCGCGCACACCGACGATGCCGACGTGGTCGTCGTCGCGTTCGGCACGCCGGCCAAGTACGTACGGGCCGTGGTGAACCGCCTGCGCGCCGAGGGCAAGCGAGTTGGGTTCGTCCGCCCGATCACGCTGCTGCCGTTCCCGTCGGCGGCCTTGGCGGAGGCGGTCGAGGGTGCGCGCACCGTCGCGGTGTACGAGAACAACACCGGGCAGATGGTCGACGACGTCCGGCTCGCGGTCGAGGGTCGGGTGCCGGTCGAGTTCATCGGCCGACTCAGCCTCGACGGGTCGGGCTTCGGCATCGCCCCCGACCTCGACAGCGGATACCTACGAGATCGAATCCAGGGGCTCGTGTGATGGGGGTGCTGAGTGACCACTGACCGGTACGTCCCCACCGAGACTCCACCCGATGTGCCAGCACGTCTGGTCGACGACTTCACGCCGACGCTGCTCGACGTCGGCGAGCACAGCCTCTGCCCCGGTTGCGGCGAGCCGATCGCGATGCGAGCGATCCTCGAGGCGATCGAGGCCCTCGACGCGGTGCGGCGCGCCATCGGCGTGTTCGGCATCGGCTGCTACACCGCGTTCTCGAACAACCTCGACGTCGAAGTGCTCCAGGCGCTGCACGGCCGCGCGCCGTCACTCGCCACCGGCGTGAAGCGGGCCAAGTCCAATGCGCTGGTGCTCACCGTGCAGGGCGATGGCGACATGGTCAACGAAGGGCTGCAGGAGGTGCTGCACACCGCGGCACGCGGTGAGCGGGTCACGTGCTTCATGCTCGACAACGGCGTGTTCGGCGAGACCGGCGGCCACATGACCGCCACCACCGCGCTCGGGCAGCGCACCAAGAACACGCTCGACGGGCGCGACGCCGAACAACACGGGTTCCCGATCCGGGTGAGCACGCTGATCGCCGAGCTCGAAGGCGCCGCGTACGTCGCCCGGGGCGCGGTGAACAACGCAGGCAACGTGGCCCGTACGAAGAAGATGGTGCGCCGCGCGCTCGAGGTCCAGGAACAGGGCCTCGGCTTCTCGTTCGTCGAGATCCTCACCATGTGCCCGACCGGATGGTTCGTCGACACGCCCGAGGCACCCGACTACCTCACGAGCACGCTCGCCCCGGTGCACGCACCCGGCGTCCTGAAAGACGTCGGCGCATGACGACGGTGGTGGTGGCGTTCCCGTGGAACGCCGACGAGGCGATGCTCGCCCCGTTGCGGGATCGGTTCCCCGATGTGGAGATCGTCGCCCAGCCCTACCTCGGTCGCTTCGCGCACCACGTGCCCGACGGCGAGGACGAGCTCACCGACGGCGCGCGCGACGTCTGGGCGCGCGCCGACGCCACCCTCGCCCTCGACCTCCCCGCACCGATCACCGACCTGGCGCCGAAGCTGCAGTGGATCCAGGCCATCGGGGCCGGCATCGACCACCTGGCCGAGGCCGACGTCCCGGATCACGTCACCATCACCAACGCCGCCGGTGTCGCCGCGGCCCCGATTGCCGAGTTCGCCATCAGCCGCCTGCTCTCCGTGTGGAAGCGTCTCCCCGAGATCGACGCGGCCCAGGCAGACCATGAGTGGCAGGCCAAGTTCGGTCGCACCGTCGAGGGCCTCACGTTGGGCGTGGTCGGTCTCGGCGCCATCGGCACCGCGGTCGCGCAACGCGCACGGGGCTTCGGCATGCGGGTCATCGGCACCCGCCGGAGCTACACCGCCGGGCAGGAGCACGAGGCCGTGCACGAGCTGCGGGGCACGGCGGATCTGTACGACGTCCTCGCCCGCTGCGACGCGGTCGTGGTGAGCGCGCCCGGGACGGCTGAAACCGAGAACATGTTCGATGCCGCCGCGTTCGCCGCCATGAAGGAAGGCGCGTTGTTCTGCAACGTCGGCCGCGGCTCGTTGGTGGACGAGCCCGCGCTGATCGCCGCGCTCGAGTCGGGTCACCTCGGCGCCGCCATCCTCGACGTCACTCGGGAGGAACCCCTGCCGGCCGACGATCCCCTGTGGTCGGCACCCAACATCTACATCTCGTCGCACTGCTCGGCCGCGCAGGACCGCTACACGGACACCCTGCTCGCGCTCTTCGCCGACAATCTGGAGCGCTACACGAGCAACGAACCGCTGCGCAACATCGTCGACCGCGTCGCCGGCTACTGACACACCGCGGCGCCTTCGACACGATGCCCTTCGACGTGTTCGACGTGCACCATCACGTCGGCCGCGCGTTCGACGCGCTCGGCGGCGAGCTCGACCCCGGCGACGACGGTCGGGAAGAGCTCGCGAGCATCGAGCTCGCCGACCGGTTGCGCATCATGGACGAGGGCGGCGTCCGCCAGGCGATGGTGATCCCGGGCCACGGCTACCTCCGTCCGCGCGGCTTGGCCGACACGCGGGTCGTCAACGACGAGATCGCCGCGTACCGCGACCGCACCCCCGACCGCTTCCCGGTCGCGTGCGGCATCGTCGAACCGCGCGACGGGCCAGCAGCATTCGGCGAGATCGACCGCGTCGACGACGAGCTCGGGCTGGTGGCGCTCAGCTTCCACACCCGCTTCCAGGGCGTGTCGCTCGACAGCCGATGGATCGTCCGCTACCTGGAGCGCATGGGCGAGCGCGGTCTGGTTCCGGTGATCCACGCCATGGACGACACGCCGGAGGAGGCGCTCTGGAAGCTGGCGGGGATCGCGCGCGAGCTGCCCGACCTCACCCTCCTCGCTCTCGACGCGTTCGGCGGCTTCGAGGCGACGCGGCAGTGCTTCTTCGTCGCCGACGTGGCGCCGAACATCGTGTTCGACACCAGCCTCAGCTACAACTTCGACTTCATCGAGGACTTCGCCGTCCGCTTCGGCGCGGAACGCGTCGTGTTCGGCACCGACCTCTACTCGCATCCCGTCGGTCGGCGCATCAGCCACCTGCTGGCGCAGATCGAAGCGTCGGCACTGAGCGACGCGGAGAAGGCGGCCATCCTCGGCGGCACCGCGCGCCGACTCCTGCGCGTGCCGACCGACGTCAGCGACGACGGAGCTGCGCCGCGCCCGTGATCGGCGGCAGGTCGAGCGCGCTCAAGGGTCCGGCCGGCGCGCTGCACACCGCGGGGATGGCGTTCACGATCCGGTTGGCCGCGGTGGCGTTCCCGCCGCCGGCCGCGCCCGGCTCACCCGGTTCGGTGCCGTGGATGGTCACGTCGAGGTTGGGATGGCCGGTGATGCGCACCCGATGGATCCCCCCGGGCTCGGTCGACGTCGGCCAGTCGGGCGCACAGGCGTCGTCGATGCGGGTGACGTGCTCGACGACGAGCAACGGCCGACCGTCGACGATCCCCTGCACCTCGAACCGGAACGCACCCTGGGTGCTGGCCTCGAACGTGCCCATGCCGGGTACGTCGACCGTGCGTTCGAGCGGGCGCCGTTCGACGTGGGTGCGCACCGATTCCAGCTCCACGCCGAGCGCGTCGGCGAGGATGCGCACCATCGGTGCCCACACCATCTCGAGCGCGACGTCGAGCAGCATCATCGGCACGGTGTCCATGGGGCCGCCGAAGCCGATGACATCGCGTACGACGTCGGGCGCGTCGTAGAGCGCGTAATTGAAGATCTCCTGCACGCGGATCTCGTCGATGCCCGCGCTGACGCCGCTCACCAGCACGGGGAGGATGTCGAGCGCCCACCCCGGATCGATGCCCGACACGAACACCGACGTGTCGCCCAGCGCGCACGCGCGCTCCACCGCGTCGATCACCGGCGCGGGCGCGCTCGCCGGATGCAACAGCGGGTAGAACGAGGTCGAGACGACGTTGGCGCCCGATTCGAGGCACGCCAGCAGGTCGGCGAACGCGTCGTCGGGCCGAGTGTCGGCGGTTGCGGTGTAGACCACCGCGTCGACCCCTCCGGAGAGGGCCACGCCGACGTCGTCGGTGGCGCTCACTCCCAGCGGTTCGAGGTACGCGAGCTCACCGGCGTCGCGACCGACCTTGTCGGGATTCGAGACCACCACGTCCACGAGCTCGAGGTCGGCGTGCGCCGCCACCGCCCGGATCGCCGGCCGTCCGGCGTTGCCGGTCCCCCACACCACCACCCTGTACACCATGCCATCCCCCTCAAAAGACGGCATGCTACGGGGACCGCGCTTTGCGTGGAGGCGTCAGTCGGGGATCGTCTCCCACCACTGACACCACCAGTCGGCACCGACGAGGATGCGCAACTTCGGGTGCCAGCAGTACGAGATCTCGGCGGTGTTCTCGAGGTAGTAGAGGCAGTTCTCGCACTGCTCTTCGCCCGATGGGTGACCGCGCAGCACCGCGTTGTCGGAGAGGTGCCGCAGCTCGATCGACAGCTTCTCGTCGATCTCCTTCGGTTCGGGGTCGGGGATCACGTACTCGGCCATCAGGATTGGTCGATTCCGCGACGGCGTCCCGGCCTCCGGCCACGCCTCTGCTCCATCTCCATCGGACGACGTTACCCGCCGACCCCCCGCGACCAACCCCTCGGCGCGTACCCTCCTCGGCGTGCGCATCCCGACCGCTCCCGTCGTCGCCGGCTCGCTGATCGGGGGCTACTACGTCGCCCGCACGACGCGCATCCGTCCCCTCGGCGGTGCCGTGCTCGCGGCGGGCGGATTCGTCGCACAGCGGCAGTGGGCGAAGCACGGCGGGCCCCTCAACGCCGCGATCTTGAGCGCGGTGTACTACGGCGCGTTCGGCGTGTCGCACCCGCTGGCGAAGAAGATCGGGCCCTTGCCCGCGGTGCTCACGGTTGCTGGTGTGAGCGCGGCGGCGGCCTGGGCCCTCAGCGACCGCCGTCCCTGAATCAGACGCCTCGCTTGGGCCCGCGCGGCCGCGTCGTGCGCTTCTTGGGCGGCGGCGGTGTGATCGGGTTGCCGTCGCCGTCCTTGCGCGCCCGGCTCGGCGCGACCCGCGGGGGCTCACCCGGCATCTTCGGGTAGACCGGCGGCCAGGGCGCGTCCTCGAGCCCGGACTCGATGTCGCGGTCGTACATCTCGAGCAGCGGCGTCAGCACCTGGGGCGTGTCGGCGACGTCATGCCAAGGATCGCCGCGCGACTCCACACGTTCGGGCACGGTGAGGGCGGTGCATTCCTCGGGATCGATCGAGGCGAGCTCGTCCCAGTCGAACGGTGTCGACACCTGCGCTCCCGCACGTGCTCGGATCGACCACGCGCCGAACACCGTCTTGTGCGGAGCGTTCTGGTTGAAGTCGACGAAGACGCGCTCGCCGCGCTCCTCCTTCCACCACGCGTCGGTGATGACGTCGGGGCGCCGCCGCGCCAGCTCGCGGGCGACCGCCACCGCGGCGCGGCGGACCTCGATCGGCGACCACCTCGGTTCGAGGCGCGTGTACACGTGGATGCCACGGTTGCCGGTGGTCTTCGGCCAACCCCGAATGTCCAACTCGTCGAGGAGCAGCTTCAGCTCGCGCGCGGCCTCCCGGACCTCGTCGAAGCCGACGCCGGGCTGTGGATCGAGATCGATGCGGAGCTCGTCGGCGTGGTCGTCGTCGCGCGCGAGGTTGGGCCACACGTGGAAGCCGAGGCATCCCAGGTTCACCGCCCACACCACGTGCGCGAGGTCGGCGGCGACCAATGCTTCCGACGTGGTGCCGTTCGGCGTGCTCACGACCGACGTCTCGAGCCAGTCGGGCCGCTCCTTCGGGACCCGCTTCTGGAAGAAATTCGAACCGTCGACGCCGTTCGGGAATCGCTGCATGAGCACCGGTCGCCCGCGGATCGCGGTCATCAACGGCAGTTCGACACGCCGGTAGAAGTCGACGACGTCGAGCTTGGTGAGCCCGGGCTCGGGGAACATGACCTTGTCGGGGCTGGACAGGTTCACCACGCGTCCGGCGACGTCGACGTCCACGAGGTCACGGTATCCCGCTTGGGGGACGGCGCTACGCTCCCCGCACCAGACCAGGGGGAACCAGCATGGCCGACTACCCGCGGGAAGAGATCGAGGCCGCGTGGGCCGAATACCAGCGGCGCGGTGTGGGTGAACACGACTGGCCGGGCTGGGCCGACATGTTCACCGACGACGCCCGGTACGAGGAGCACTTCCTCGGCGTGTTCGAGGGTCGCCCGGCGATCTCCAAGTTCATCGTCGACATCATGCAGGAGTATCCGGCGATGACCCTCTGGATCGAGTGGTCGGTGATCGACGGCGATCGCATCGGCTTCTACATCTGGAACAACCTGCCCGACCCCACCGGCACCGGGAAGCGCTATGCGTTCCCCAACACGACGTTCCTGCAGTACGGCGGCAATGGAAAGTTCTCCTTCGAAGCCGACTACTACAACCCGGCCGACGCCGAGCGGGTCTTCGCCGAGTGGCTGGCCGACGGTGGACGGCGTGACACGCCGCAGGACCGGTCGTTGCGTGGCATCGAGGGGTGGAACCCCGAGCCGCCCGCGCCGGCGTTCCCGCGCGCCGAGGTCGAGGCCGAGTTCGAGAAGTACCGCCAGCGCGCCGCGCTCGCGGTGGAGAGCGGCGACTGGGACCAGTGGGCCGACCAGTTCACCGACGGCGCGCAGTACCGCGAGCACCACTACGGCTACTACACGTCGGGCCAGCAGATCCGGGAGTGGATCAAGTCCGTGATGCAGCCGTTCCCGACGATGGAGTTCCCGCCTTCGTTCGCGCTGATCGACGGCAACCGCGTCACCACGTTGATCCCGAACATCCTCCCCGCACCGGAAGGCGACGACGGCTACTACGGGTTCGACGTCAACACGATCCTGCACTACGCGGGCAACGGGAAGTGGAGCTTCGAGGAGGACGTCTACAACCCCCGCGAAGCGGAGGACGTCATCAAGCGATGGGTGGAAGCAGGAGGCGTGCTCCCGGGCGCCTGATCCAAGCTTCCAAATTGAAGGGACCGCGCTCGTAAGCTGCGCGCGTGAACGGCGGTGTGAGCACCCCAGAGACGTTCCGCGCGCTGCGCAAGGCCCGCCGACGCCACTACCTGCGCGAGGGCGACTGGGTCGACTCGCTCTACAAGGCCTACGTGGTCGGGATCCTCGCCGCGCTCGGGCTGTTCTACGGCAGCGTCGCCCTCGGTGGCGACTTCGACGCCGCCGCCGTCCACGACGTCGAGCAGCACGCCGCGGCCGGTCTCGGGCTCGCGGTCGCGGTCCTGGTCTTGCTGGGGCTCCGATCGGGCGCGCACGGTGGGCCGCTCGCACCCGAAGCTGCCGACGTGTCGTACCTCCTGCTCGCACCGGTCCCCCGCGACGACGTGCTGCGCCCGCTCGCGCTGCGACAGCTCCGCGGCGTGGTGCTGGTGCCGGTCGTGGCCGGCGCCGTTGCCGGCAGCATCGCCTCGGGTCCGCTCGGCGGCGAGCGGGTCGAGTGGATGCTCGCGGGCGCGGCGTTCGGGATGCTGGCGGCACTGGCCGTCTGGGGATCGGCGTTGGTCGCATCGGGCGTGCGGCTGCGGGCGCGCGATGCGAACCTCGTCGGCGCGATCGTCGTGCTCTGGTCCGCGGCCGACGTCGTCACCGGACACGCGACGTCGCCCACCGCGCAGCTCGGTCGAGTTGCACTGCTGCCCCTCACGTCGTCCGCGCTGGCGATCGCCGGCGTGCTGGTGCCACTTGCGCTCGCCGGCATCGGTCTGGCGCGGGTTGGGCACACGTCGCTCGAGCAGTTGCGCGACCGCGCGCGCCTCGTGGGTGAACTGCGGGACGCGGCCACCCTCCAGGACATGCGTTCGGTCATCGTCCTCCATCGAGAGCTCGCACAGGAGCTGCCGCGCGCCACACCGTGGTGGCACGCGCGCGGAGCACATGGCGGACCCGCGTGGCAACGCGACTGGCGCGGACTCGCACGGTGGCCCGTGAGCCGCGTCTCGCGAGCACTGGCGTTCGCGGTGGTCGTGGCGCTGGCCGGCGTCGGCCTCTGGCACGGCGTCGATGCACTCGTGCTCCTCGCCGGCATCGCGTTGTTTCTGCTCGGTGTCGATGCGGTCGAGGGTTTGGCCCAGGAGACCGATCACCCGGAACGGCCCGAGCAGTACCCGGTGGTCTGGGGCGACCTCGTGCTCTCGCACCTCTTCGCGCCCGCGGTCGTGCTGTTCGTCTGTGCGGTCGCAGTCGCGCTCGCCGTCGGCGCGATCACCGGGAGCCTCGACGCGCTCGCGGTGGCCGCGATCACCGTCGTGCCCGCCACGCTCGCCGGGGTCACGGGTGCAGCCCTCTCGGTGGTGATGGGCGCGCCGCCGCCCACCCTCTATCTCGACCTCGGGTTCCCGGAGCTCACCAACCTGTGGCTGGTGCTCCGGCAAGTGCTCGGGCCGCTGCTCGTCATCGCCTCGTTTGTCCCGCTCGCCGCGGGCGCCAACGCTTGGAGCGACGGGAAGTCCGCCCCCGGCACGACGCTGGCGTTCGCGTGCATCCCACTCGTCCTCGCGGTGGCGGCTGCGCTCTGGATGCGTTCACGAACGGTGGTCGTGCGATGAGCGCTCCTGCACTCGAGCTCACCGGGGTCACCAAGGCGTACGGCGACCGCGTCGCCCTCGACGACATCTCCTTGAGCGTCACCCGCGGCGAGCTCATCGCGCTGATCGGCGCCAACGGCGCCGGCAAGTCCACGCTCCTCCAGCTCGCGGTGGGGTTGCTCGATCCCACGAGCGGCGAGGTGCTGGTGGAGGGGACCACCGCGGGATCACTCGACGCCCGTCGATCGCTGTCGTACGTCTCCGACCAACCGTCGTTGTACGACGACCTCACGGTCGACGAGCACATCGAATACGTGTCGCGCCTGCACGGCGGACCCGCGCGTCCCGAAGCCGCCGACCAACTGCTCGATCTCCTGCATCTCACGCCGCGCGCCGACGACCTGCCGGCCCGGTTCAGCCGCGGACTGCGCCAGAAGACCGCGATCGTGCTCGCGCTGGTGCGCCCGTTCTCGGTGCTGCTCGTCGACGAGCCTTTCGTCGGGCTCGATCCCGCGGGGCAGGAGACGCTCGCCGACCTCATGACGGCGGCAGCCGACGCCGGCTGTGCGGTGATGGTCGCGACGCACCAGCTCGGCTTCCTCGAACGTGCAAGCCGGTGCATCGCGCTGCGCGACGGCGCCATCGCCTACCGAGGGCCGGTCGACCGCGCGGTCATCGACCCCCTGCTCGACTGAGCGCGTGACGACCACCGGACTCCTGGTCGTGCACGGCAAGTGCGTGCGCGCCCCCGAGGAGCCTGACTGGGACGCGTGGGAGGACGACGTGCACCTTCCCGCACTGTGCGGGCCCGACGCCGCGTGGGCGGGCACCCGCTTCGAGCTCACCGCCCGACCCCAGCCGGGCATGCCGGGCATCGGCTTCACCCACGTGACCATCCTCGAGCTCGACGATCCCGACGTCGCGAGCCAGGCCGCGCGCATCCGCGCCATCGACGAGGTGCTGCGGCGCGCCGGGCAGATGCACGACGCGCACGCGACCCTCGCAGCCGATGCGTTCGTGGCCCACCGTCGGCACGGCACCAAACCGGCGCCGTCGATGGCGCGCACCGGTCACATCCTGACCCATGTGCTCTGCACCGATCCGCGACGCGTCGACGAGTGGGACGAGTGGTACGACGAGGTGCACGTGCCCGACATGCTCTCGTGCGGCGCGTTCTCGGCCCTGTCCCGCTGGCGGCGCGTCGATCCGGTGCCGGCCGGTTCCAACCACCTGACGCTCTACGACGTCGCCACGCCGACCGTCGACGAGGCAGTGACCCGTTCGGCGACCACCCTGGCCGAGGTCGTGGCGGCCGGGCGCAAGCACGAGTGCCACACCGGCGGCCTCACCGTGACCCTGCGCCCCGCGGGCCGCCACGGCGGCGCCGGATTCCGGCGTGCCGCAGCGATTGGATAACGTATACAACCATGACGCGCATGACCGGCGGGCAGGCGTTCGTCGCCCAGCTCGTCCGCGAGGGCGTGACCCACGTGTTCGGGCTGCCCGGCGACCAGACCATGCACGCGCTCGACGCGTTCTACGACGAGCCGTCGATCGAATTCGTGACCACCCGCCACGAGCAGGGCACGACGTACCTCGCCGACGGGTATGCCCGCGGGGGCGGCCGGCCCGGAGTCGCGTTCGTGGTACCGGGAGTCGGCGTCTACAACGCGGGCGCAGGCCTCGCCACCGCCTTCGCGGCGTCGTCCCCCGTCGTGCTGGTCGCGGGTCAGGTGAACCGGGACGGCATCGGGAAGCAGCTCGGCCTCCTGCACGAGATCGACGACCAGCTCGATGTGGTCCGCCCGATCACGGCGTGGCAACGCCGGGCCCTGACCGCGGCCGAGATCCCCGAGACCGTGCACGAGGCGTTCGTGCGTGTGCAGCAGGGACGGCGCCGCCCGGTCGAGGTCGAGATGCCGCCCGAGGCGTTCGCCGAGGAGGTCGACGTCGCGCTGTGCGACGCGGCCGAGAGCGTGCGTCTCGCCGCCGATCCCGACCAGGTCGCCCGCGCCGCCGACGTCCTCGCCGCGCGGAACGGCCGGTGATCTGGGCCGGCGGCGGCGTCGTGCTGGGCGACGCGACCGCGGCCCTCACCGAGCTCGCCGAGTTCCTCCAGGCCGCGGTGGTCACCACCCGCCAGGGCAAGGGCGCCATCGACTCGCGGCACCCGCTCTTCGCGGGCACGGTCTGGGTCAACCAGCGCTTGCAACCCCTGCTCGCCGACGCCGACGCCGTCCTCGCCGTCGGGACGCACTTCATCGGCAACGCGCTGCCCTCGGGGACGCCGGTGGTGCACGTCGACGTCGACCGCGACGAGATCGGTCGCCACCGGCCCGACGCGCTCGCGGTGGTCGGCGACGCCGCACCCACCCTCGACGCGCTGCTCGCCGAGCTGCACAAGCGGCGAGATGCCGCGCCCAGCCGCTCGTCAGAGGTCGCGGCGGTCCGAGCCTCCGTCGACGCGTCCCTGCGCGCGGTGGGGCCGCAGGGCGCGATGGTCGACCAGCTGCGGGCCGCCATCCCCGACGACGGCGTGCTCGTCCCGTGCACCACGACGCTCGGCTACATGAGCCACATGCTCTATCCGGCCTACGGACCCCGCACCTACCTGTCGACGAGCTACATGGGCACGCTCGGCTGGGGCTTCCCCGCCGCGCTGGGCGTGAAGGTCGCTCGGCCCGACGTCCCGGTGGTGTGCGCGACGGGCGACGGCGGCTTCCTGTTCGCGGCGACCGAGCTCGCGACCGCGGTGCAGTACGGCATCAACACCGTGACCGTGCTCTACAACGACGACGCGTACGGCAACTCGAACCGCGACCAGCGCGAGCGCTTCGGGGGCCGGGAGATCGGCACTGCGTTGCGCAACCCCGACTTCGTGAAGTTCGCCGAGTCCTTCGGTGCCGACGCCGTGCGTGTCGGTCGGGGCGGCGACGTGGGCCCCGCCCTGCGCGAGGCTCTGACCAACGACAACCCGACTGTGATCGAGGTCCCGATGGACCGTCTCCCCTCCCCCTTCTGATGGAGATGCAGCGCAGGCGTGGCCGGATGGCCGGGACGCCGGAGCGGAATCGACCATCGAGATGACCGCGCTGATCGACGTCACGCGGCAAGCGGGCGCCTTGGGTGCGGTGGTCCGCGGCGTCGACATCGCCACGATCGACGATGCGGCCTTCGCCACGGTGCACGACGCGTTGCTCGAGCATCTCGTGCTGTGCGTGAAGGGGCAGGCCCACGCGACCCCCGACGACCAGATCGCGTTCTCGGCGCGTTGGGGCCGCCTCGAACCGCACCCGTACGTGCCGCCGATCGACGGCTACCCCGAGATCATGGAGGTCTACGACCCCAACCCGATCACGGTCACCTGGCACGCCGACTTCACGTACGCCAAGCAACCGCCGTCGATCAGCCTCCTGCTAGGCCGCATCATCCCCGGCGTCGGAGGCGACACGATGTTCTCGAACGGCTACCTCGCCTACGAGGGGCTCTCCGAAGGCCTGCGCACGACGCTCGACGGTCTGCGCGCGGTCCACCACGCGACCCAGTTGGCGATCGACAGCGGTATGCCGGACGACGAGATCGTGAACTCGCATCCCGTCGTCTGCACCCATCCCGAGACCGGACGGCGCGCGCTGTTCGTCAACGACAACTACACCAAGCACTTCGACGGCTGGTCCGTGGCCGACAGCCAGCCCCTGCTCGACCACCTCTACGCGCAGTTCAACCGCCCCGAGTACACGTGGCGGCACCGTTGGGAAGAGGGCGACCTCCTCATCTGGGACAACCGCTGCGTGCAGCACTCCGTCGTGGGCGACACGTTCGGCGCCCGCCGTTCACTCCACCGCACGACCATCGCGGGCACCACACCGATCGGAGGAGGTACCCCGACATGACCGACATCCCCAGGATCGTCAGCCTCGACGACCACGTCGTCGAACCACCCGACATCTGGACCTCGCGCCTGCCGGCCAAGTACCGCGACGTGGGTCCGCACGTGGTGATGGCGCCCGCGGGCACGCCGGTCCTCGACGGCGGCACCTACCGCGAAGCGCCCGGCACCGACGGTCCCGACGTCGCGTGGTGGTTCTACGAGGACCAGCAGTACTCCGTGAAGCGACTCATCGCGGCGGCGGGGTATCCGGCGGACGAGATCGGGTTCGACGGCATCACGTTCGACCAGATGCGACCGGGGTGTTGGCAGCCGCAGGCACGCCTCGAGGACATGACGATCAACCACGTGCAGGCGTCGTTGTGCTTCCCCAACTACCCGCGGTTCTGCGGGCAGATCTTCCTGCGGGGCAGCGACAAGGATCTGTCGAAGCTGTGCGTGGAGGCGTACAACGACTGGCAGGTCGACGAGTGGTGCGCGGGCAGCGAGGGCCGGCTCATCCCGCTGTGCCTCGTCCCACTGTGGGACGCCGACCTCGCCGCCGCCGAGGTGCGGCGCAACGCGGCGCGCGGTGTGCGGGCGGTGGCGTTCTCCGAGTTGCCGCCGTGGTTGGGTCTGCCGAGCATCCACTCCGGGTACTGGGATCCGTTCTTCGCCGCCTGCGCGGAGACCGGCACCGTCGTCGCCATGCACATCGGGTCGGGGACGAAGACCATCGCGACGTCCGAGGACGCGCCCGATGCCGTGCAGGCCACGAACATCTTCACCAACAGCGCGGTGTCGCTCGTCGACTTCCTGTACTCGGGCGTGCTGGTGCGCCACCCCGACCTGAAGCTGCTGTACGCCGAGGCGCAGATCGGGTGGATCCCGTTCGTGCTCGAACGCGTCGACGACGTGTGGGAGACCCACCGCGGGTGGAGCAACAGCCAACGCGACGTGCACGAACGGCCGTCGCACTACTACTACCGCCAGATCACGAGCTGCTTCTTCAAGGACAGCGTCGGCATCGCGAACCTCGATCTCGTCGGACAGCGGAACATCGCCTTCGAGACCGACTACCCGCACCAGGACGGCACCTGGCCCAACACCCACCAGGTCGCCAAGGAGCTCTTCGGACACCTCGACGACTCCGTCGTCTTCGACATCGTGCGAGGCAACGCCATCCGACTGCTCGGTCTCCAACTCGGCGAGTGACCGTCACCCCGTGATCGCCCCCTCATGATCGTGCCGGCCGACGCGCTGCGTCGCCAACTCGAGCTCCTGCTCGGCGCGCTGGGCGTGCCCGGTGCCCAGGCAGTGGTGATCGCCGACAACCTGGTGGAGGCCGACCTGCGCGGCGTCGACTCGCACGGCGCGCACCTCATGGCGCTCTACACCGGGCGGGTGCGCAGCGGTCACCTGCGGACCGACACCGTCGTCTCGACGCTCGCGGACCGCGGATCGACGGTGCACCTCGACGGCGGGATCGGCTTCGGCCAGATCGCCGGCGTGGCCGCGGTCGACCTGGCCGTCGCGCGGGCTCGTGAGCACGGCGTGGCGACGGTGGCCGTGCGTGAGATCACGCATGTGGGTGCGCTCGGGTACTACACGATGCGGGCGTCGGCGGCGGGGTGCTTCGCGATGGCGTTCCAGAACGGCGGCACCATCGTGCCCCCCTTCGGCGGCACCACCGGCCTGTTCTCGACCAACCCGTTCTCGTACGCGGTGCCCGCGGGCCGGCACGCGGACGTCGTGTACGACGTGGCCACCACCGCCGCCGCCGGCAACAGGATCCTCCTCGCCCGCAAGCGCGGTGACGCGGCGATCCCAGAGGGCTGGGCCAACGACGACGAGGGCTACCCCACGACCGACCCGCAGGCGGCGTCGATCTCGCAGCTGCAGTGGTTCGGCGGCCACAAGGGGTTCGGGATCGGCTTCCTCGTCGAGATCATGGCCGGCATCCTCGCCGACAGCAGCTTCGGCATGACCGAGCACAGCGCGTCCGGGTTGACGGGATGGGACCGCCTCGCCAAGGGTGCCAGCTTCGTGGTGCTCGACGTGTCCCGCTTCCTGCCGGTCGACGCGTTCCGCGCCCACGTCGACGAGTTGATCGACGACGTCCACGCGTCGAAGCTCGCGCCCGGCATCGAGCGGGTCCTCGTGCCCGGCGAGCTCGAAGCCGAGCGCCGAGCGCAGCGCCTGGCCGATGGCATCCCGCTCGACGACGCGCTGGTCGCCGAGCTCGACGCCATCGCCGCATCCCTCGACTGTCCATCGCTTCCTGAAGAGACCGAAGAGAAGGATGAGAAGGCACTGTGATGACCGACCGCTACGGACTCTCGACGATCAGCACCGAGCTGCACGACGACGGCGTGCTCGTCGTCACGCTGAACCGGCCGGAGCAACGCAACTCCCTGAATCCGCAGATGCACCTCGAGCTGAAGCTGCTCTACGAGCGCATCGTCGCCGACGAGGAGCTCAGCGCGGTCGTGCTCACCGGCGCGGGCAAGTACTTCTGCGTCGGCGCCGACTTCAACGACATGAAGGCGAACGAGGCGTACCCCGATGGTCACCCGGGGCTGTTGATCGAGTCGGTCGCCATGGCGCGCAACATCCTCGCGGTGCGGGTCCCGATGATCGCGGCCATCAACGGTGACGCCATCGGCATCGGCGCCACCATCTCGTTGTTCTGCGACGTCGTCTACATGGCTGACGACGCGCGCATCGCGGATCCGCACGTGCGCGGCGCGATCGTGTCCGGCGACGGTGGCGCGGTGCTGTGGCCGTTGCTCATGGGGCCCAACCGGGCCAAGGAGTACCTCATGACCGGCGACCTGGTCAGCGCGGCCGACGCGGACCGGCTCGGCCTGGTGAACCACGTCGTCCCGCGTGCCCAGGTGCTCGACGACGCGATGGCCATGGCGCAGCGCCTCGCCGCCGGGCCCGCGGTCGCGATCCGGTTCAACAAGCGGCTGGTGAACAAGGAGCTCGAGATGCGGGTCGTACAGCTCTACGACCTGTCGGTCGCGTTCGAGGCCCTCACCTTCGAGACCGCCGACCACCGCGAGGCGGTCGACTCGTTCCTGGAGAAGCGCCCGGCCACGTTCCGCTCCGGAAAACCAGGCGGGACGTAGCCGGGCGCGCTCCCTCAACTCCCGATCAGATCCGCCTTGATCTGGACCGCGTTCGACTTGTTGCAGTTGAACGTGCCCTTCTTCGCCGGTGAGACGCGCACGAACTTGCCCTTCTTCAGCTGCACGAGAGCCGCGCACGCTGTGGGCACCTTGTTCTTGATGTCGACGGTGCCGATCATTCCGCCGGCGTTGAAGCTGGTGAGGCCGTCGATGCCGGTGCTGAGGAGATTGGCGCGGGTGAGCCCGTTCACACCGTCCTTCTTGACGATGGCCTCGACCGCCTGCTTGAAGTCGAGGGCGGCCGTCCAGCCGTACACGGCGAATCCGTCGGCATTGCTCGGACCGACGTACTTGAGGAAGTTCTTGAGCGTCGGGTTGGTGTTCGCCTCCTCGAACGGGAGGAAGGTCATGGTGATGTACTCGCCTTCCATGACGTCGGCCTGATCCTTGATCTTCTTGTCGTAGCAGGAGATGGTGCACACCCAGGTGACACCCGTGAGTCCCTGCAGCTGGGCCTCGCTGCGCTCGAGCTCAGCGCTCGACAGGGCGGACGAGTTGTAGGAGTAGTTCGAACCGTTGGCCTTCATCTGGTTGATGATCGGCGTGTACGCGCTCTGCGGAGCCTGACCCGAGATGCCGATCGTCTGATCCGACTTGATGCCGGCGTGCTCCGCGGTGTCGATGAGCACCTGGCCACCGCGCGCGGCGTCCTTGGTGTCGCTGCCGAAGATCATCGCCCCGTGCAGCTTGTTCTTGTTCTTGCTGAGCAGGTACTTGGAGTCGAACTGGTTGCCGTTGTACGTCTGCGGGCTCTGGTCCTTCGTGCTGCAGACGAGTTGCGACGGGCTCACCGGAAAGGCCACGGGCGAGCAGGACTGCGGCACGCCGGTCGCGACGCTGGCGAGGTCGGGCAGGCCGGTCGCCGTGCCCGCCTGGTCCTTGCAGTTCACCTCGTCGTCGACGTTGGTCAGGAACAGCATGAAGTTGCCGACCATCGCGTAGTCCTGCGTGCACGCGGTGATCACTGCGTTGCGGCTGTCGTTGGCGTTGAGGTGCGAGTCGATGAAGTCGACGACCAACTTGCGCCCGGCGATGCCGCCGCCGCCCGCCTTGCTGTTGATGTACTTCGCCGCGCCCTTGACACCCGCGGGGACGCCCTTGAACAGACCGGGCGCGAACGGGTTGTCGACGTCGGCCGCGACCGCGATGTGGATCTCCTTGGCGGTGACGCCGATCTCGGTCGCCTTCGGCGTGTCGCTCGACGACTGCGCCACCGCCGGCGCGACGCCCAGCACGGCCAGGCCGACGACGCAGAGGCCGACGAGCAGGATCCGACCCTTGCCGAACATGCAATTCCCCCTTTGCCCGGCAGGATCCGGGCACCGGCATACTGTATACGGCGTAATATATACAGAGTGTCCCCGCCGGGTGGCGTCGGGTGGCGTCGGGTGGCGTCGGGTCGCGCCCCACAGCATGATCCGGCGGTGACCGTCGCCCACGGGGCGGAGGCGACGAGGTTCGAGATGGTGCGCGCTCAACGCCCTCTCGGTCCTGCGGGCCGAGCTCGGCGGCCTCGATCGGATCGAACGGGTGCTCACCGTCCTCGGTTTCGTGGCCTCCGCGCCCGGGTTCGTACAGCAGCCCGCGGTGGTGGACGGCGCAGCCGGCTCCTCTCCGACGTGTTCGGTGCCGCCGGTCGCCACTCCCGTTCGGCCGTCGGCGTGGCCGCACTCCCCCGCGGCGGTGCGGTCGAGATCGAGGTGGAGGTGGCCCTGCACACCTGACGGGGTTTGTGCAAGATTGACGACCCATCACTCGCGACCAGGGGGACCCCCATGAAGGCTGCACGACTCGAGGACGGCACCCTGCACATCCGCGAGGTCCCGGTCCCCGAACCGGGGATCGAGGAGGCGCGCGTCCACATCACCGCGGCGGGCGTCTGCCACAGCGACCTCCACATCGCCAAGGGTGACTGGTACGGGATCGGCGGCACCGGCGTGATCGGTCACGAGGCCATCGGCATCGTGGAGGCGCTCGGCCCGGGCGCCGACGCGTACGTGTCGGTCGGCGACCGGGTGATCCTCGGGCTGGGCGGCGCCGGCGGCAACTACTGGTGTGGTGCCTGTCGCGAGTGCCTGAGCGGTCGCCCGCGCCTCTGCGCGCAGAACAAGCCGATCATGGGGACATTCGCCGAACACTTCACGGTGTACGCGAAGTCGCTCGTCGCGGTGCCCGACGCGCTGAGCGACGAAGAGGCGCCGCTCGCGTGCGGTGGGCTCACCGCGTACGGCGCGGTGAAGAAGCTGGGCGATCACCACGTGCTGCCGGGCCGGCCGGTCGCCGTCATCGGCGCCGCCGGAGGTCTGGGGCACTACGCGGTGCAGCTCGCCAAGGCGTTCGGGTACACGGTCGTCGGCGTCGACGTCGGGCAGGAGCGACTCGACTTCGTGAAGTCGCTCGGCGCCGACCTCGTGGTCGACGCCGCCGACGCGCTCGAGACGGTGCGGGAGGAGCTCGGCGGCGTCGACGCCAGCCTCGTGTTCTCGGCGCGCGTCGCCGGGTTCCGGCTCGGGTTCGACCTGCTCGGCCTGCACGGCCTGCTCGTCGGTGTGGGTCTCCCCCCGACCAGCGACGGCAACCTGGAGTTCAACCCGTTCGAGCTGTTCATGAAGGACCCGACGATCGTGTTCTCGGCCGTCGGCACGGTGCAGGACATGCGCGAGCTCGTCGATCTCGCGGCCGCGGGCAAGGTGAAGACCCACGTGTCGCGCACCGGTCCGCTGTCGGAGCTCGGCACGATCTTCGACGAGCTCGAGGGCAGCAAGTACCTCGGGCGCGCGGTCCTCACCGACCTCGGGAGCTGACTCTCAGGGGTTCTCCGCCTTCATCCTCGAATTGCTGCAGCTCGCGGTGGTCCTCGAGCAGGAAGTCGTTGGTCAGGTCGTCGACGAGGTTGGTGGACGCGACGCGATCGAGCGCGTCGAGGGTCCAGCCACCCTCGTGCGTGATGGCGCGCTCGCGCTCGGGCTCGCTGAGCCGCGAGACGGTGTCGCCGGCGACGTGGAACGTGCGTCCGTTGACGCCCCGGGCCGCGTCGGTGCAGAGCCACACGACCATGGGCGAGATCTTCGCCGGCGGGTGCGAGTCGGGCGTCGCGGCGGTGTACCCGAAGCGCGCGCCGCGGGGCGCCATCGTGAGCGCCATGAGCGTCGACCACTTCGACGTGGCCTGGTCGTAGTCGCGGGTCGACTGTCCGAGGGCGAGCGGCCGGATCGCGTTGCAGCGCACACCGAAGCGTCCGAGCTCACGCGCCACGGTGCGGGTGAGACCGACGACTCCCTCCTTGGCGGCTGCGTAGGCCACCGCCGACGGGTGCCCGAATCCGGATCCCGAGCTGGTGTTGACGATGACGCCTGCTCCCTGACCGCAGAGGCGCGGGGCCGCCTCGCGGATCAACGCGAAGTAGCCCTTGAGGTTGACGTCCTGCGCGAGGTCCCACTCCTCCTCGGTGACGCGCCAGAGGTCGGCGTTGCGGGCGGCGGTGGCGTTGTTCACCAGGATGTCGACGCGCCCGAACGCGTCGACGGCGTGCTCGACGATCGCGGCCGCACCGTCCCACGTCGCCGAGGTGGTGTCGGCAGCCGCGTGGCCAGCAGCAGCTTCGATCTCGGCGACCACGCCGGCCGCGTCCGCGCCCGTGCGCCGGCCGGTGTCGTTCACGAGCACCGACGCGCCTTCCTGCGCGAAGAGACGCGCGTGTTCGCGTCCGATGCCACCACCCGCGCCGGTGACGATCGCCACCTTGCCGTCCAGCCGTCCGCTCATGTTTCCCCGCTCTCGTTCGGCCCCGGTACCACCGGGCTCTGACCGCCACGCTCGCGCATCCGCCAGCGGCCCGGCGACTCGCCGTGCGCGCGCTTGAACGCGC
Organism: uncultured Actinomycetes bacterium; assembly: GCA_963841415.1. Taxonomy (GTDB): domain Bacteria; phylum Actinomycetota; class Acidimicrobiia; order IMCC26256; family DASPTH01; genus DASUAS01. The sequence goes on from CAWJCN010000001.1 coordinate 1,093,329, forward strand.
GACCGAACGCCTCCTCGGACTCGTACCCGACCCGGCGGGCGATCGGGACGACACCGAGGTCGGTCGTGTCGAGCAGCTCCTCCGCGAGGTGCATGCGCCACTCGGTGAGCTAGCGGATGGGCGAGCTCGCCAGCACCTGACGGAAGCGCTCGTCGAGCACCGAGCGCGACACCGCGACCTCCGCCGCGAGATCGGCGACCGTCCAGCGTCGCGCCGGGTCTCCGTGCACGAGCGCGAGTGCGGGGGCGAGCACCGGGTCGTGGAGCGCGGCCACCCAGCCGCAGTCGGCGGCCGGTGCGGACGCCAGGTGGTGGCGCACCACCTCGATGAGGCCGAGCTCGGGCAGGCGGGTCAACACCAGCGCGTCGCGGAGCAGCGGGTTCGCGGCCAGGTCTACCGGTTGCTCGGTCATGGCCAGCACTCCCTCAGGGGCGCACACTCGTACCCGCAGTGACCCTCACCAGGAAGGACAAGAACATGAGCGAGTTCCCACCGCTGACCCACGTTGCCCTGACGGTGCGTGACCTCTCGGTGAGCGTGCCGTTGTACGAAGCTCTCTTCGGCGCCACACCCGTGATCGACGAGGACACCACACCCGACATGCACCACACCGTCTATCTCGTCGGTGGCGGCACGTTGATCGGGCTGCACCAGCACGCCACCGCCGCACCGGCGGACGACTTCAGCGAACACCGCGTCGGCCTCGACCACGTGGCCTTCGGCGTCGCCGACCGGGGCGAGCTCGAGAAGTGGGCCGACCAGCTCGACGAGTTGGGCGTCGAGCGCGGTCGCATCAAGGACGCGGCCTACGGGTCGGGCGTGAGCTTCCGCGACCCCGACGGCATCGCGCTGGAGTTCTTCGCGCCGCCCGGCGAGTGACCCCCGCCACATCGTGACGCGCGTGGCAGGCGTCACGGTGACTTCAGCCGAAGTCACCGTGACGCCGATGTCACTCGTGCGACACGGGCGGAACGCAAGGAACGCAAGGGGCCAGATCCACCATGTTCAAACGTCGTGCACGAGAGGCGGAAGGGCGACCGCGGCTCGGAGACCGTCGCCGTACCAAGCGACACCCGGCGGGGTGGGACAGCCGCTACCGGGTCGTCGACGATTCACGCCAGCACACCCATTACGCGGGCGAGGACTTCGAACCCTGCGTGCTCGCCGACCTGTCGACCGACGGTGCCGGACTGCACTTGACCGAAGGCGAGGTCGAGGTCGGCGACTACGTCGAGCTCGACCTGCCGCTCGGTGCCAACCGTGGGGCGAGCATCCAGGTGCGCGGCGAAGTTCGCTACAAGTCGGCCGACGACGAGGGCACGCCCCGCGCCGGGCTCGAGTTCGTCGGCGTCGGCGACCTCGAACGCGCGCTCCTCTTCCGATTGGTGCGCGACATGCACAGCGCCGCGGCACAGTCGGCCTGAGCACACCGAAGGCGGGCGTTCGAGTCCTCGCCCGACGCGGCAGGCCGTACAGTGCCGCCACATGAGCACCATCCGCATCGGCGTCCTCGGCGCAGCTCGCATCACGCCCGCCGCGATCGTGAAGCCCGCCCGCAACTCGACGGACGCGGAGGTGGTGGCGGTCGCCGCGCGGGACCGCGCCCGGGCCGACGCGTTCGCGAGCAAGCACGGGGTCCCGCGCGTGTTCGACTCGTACGCCGCGCTCCTCGCCGCCCCCGACATCGACGCCGTCTACAACCCGCTCCCCAACGGCTTGCACGCCGAGTGGACCATCGCCGCGCTCGAGGCCGGCAAGCACGTGCTGTGCGAGAAGCCGTTCACCGCGAACACCGCGGAGGCGGAGGCCGTCGCCGCGGTGGCCGATCGCACCGGCCTCGTGGTCATGGAGGCGTTCCACTACCGGTACCACCCACTCGCGCTTCGCATGCGCGAGATCGTCGGCAGCGGCGAGCTCGGGACGGTGCAGCACGTCGAGGCTGCGCTCTGCTTCCCGTTGCCGAAGTTCTCCGACATCCGCTACCAGTACGACCTCGCCGGCGGCGCAACCATGGATGTCGGCACCTACACTGTGCACCTCGCCCGACTGCTCGGCGGGGAAGAACCGACGGTCACCGCGGCCACCGCCAAGTTGCGCACGCCCGACGTCGACCGGGCGATGCAGGCCGAGCTCGCCTTCCCCAGCGGCCACCGTGGCCGCGTCACCTGCTCGATGTGGTCGAGCAGCGTGCTCAAGACGTACGCCAGGGCGCGCGGCGACCGGGGCGAGTTGCGCGTGATCAACCCGACCAACCCACAGGTGTGGCACCGCATGCGGATCACCGTCGACGGCTCGACGCGCACCGAGCGGTTCAGCCGACGGCCCAGTTACGAGTTCCAGCTCGACGCGTTCACCGCCGCGGTGGTACGGCGCGAGCCGACGCTCACTCCACCGTCCGACTCGATCGCCAACATGCGCGTGCTCGACGCCATCTACACCGCCGCCGGCATGCGCCCACGGGGCACGTAGCCGTCGAGTGTCGTGACCGCACGTGCCCTCGCGCTCGCGGTCGGATCTCAGTTCTCGTACGGCAACGCACCGTTCCTCGTCGTCGGGCGACTGGTCGAAGTCTTCGGCGGGAGCGACTTCGCGAGCGTCGTGCAGCAGCGGCTCACCGGCCCGCTCGGCAGGACCGCGACGTCGTGGCCGGGCGCGCCCGATGCTGTCAACCCCGCGTTCGGTGCGACCACCACGGTCGACGACGACGGGCGGTTCCTCGCGATGCTGCTCCGCGAGGGCACGCTCGACGGCACCCGCGTGCTCTCCCCCGCCGCGGTCGACGAGATGGTGCGCAACCAGGCCGCCCGGTACGACACGACCCACGACTACTCGGTCGGCATCACCGGCATCCCTCGCTACGGGCTGGGGTGCTGGCCCGACGTGGTCGCAGCCGACGGCACCACCGAGGTGGTCAGCGGGAACGGGGGCAAGGGCTGGTACCCCTGGATCGACTTCACCACCCGCACCTGGGGAATCGTGGGTGTGCAAGACGACCGGGGCGCCCCGTACGCGGTGCCGGCGTCGCAGGTCGTGGAGGTGGCGGCGCGGACGGCGGTCTCGGGCTGACCGCTCGGCCCGTCCGGATGGGGTAGTTTGCCCGGTACGAAGCGGCGAGTCCGGGGGGGGATTTCGTCATGGCGACTGTCGTCGACCGACCCATCGCAGCGACGGCCGACGAGGCCGCCGGGCGCGAGCAGCAGGCATCCCGACCGCCGAAGGCGCCCCGCCGCCGTCGCACGCGGGGTGCCGGCGCGTCGCGATGGCTCGCCGTCCTCGTGCTCGGGTTCATGGTGGGCGCCGCGCTCGTGCTGCTCACCGACTCCGACCCGACACCACCGCAGGTGACGTCGACGCCCGCCGATGGGAGCGGATCCGCGGCCACCGGCGCGAGCGCGTCGTCGGGTGGCGTGACCGACCTCAACGGGCACCACGTGCACGGCGTGAAGGCGGGGGACGTCGCGGCCGAGAGCCAGCCCGACGTCCCGCTCGACGCACCCACACGCGCAGTCCTCGCGCAGCAGCTCACCACCGCGCGCGAGACCGCCATGCGCTTCCCCACCGTCGCCGACGCGACCGCGGCCGGCTATCGGCTCGCGGGCGGCTTCGCCGCGGGCAGCGGCGCGCACTACATCGGTGTCGCGATGACGGGCGGCGGCACCTTCGACGCCGCCGCGCCGCAGTCGCTGATCTACGACGGCACCAGCGCGTCGTCACCGATCGTCGGGCTCATGTACTACGGCATGGGAGCCACGGCGCCCGAAGGCTTCGCCGGCCCCAACGACCACTGGCACCGGCACAGCAACGTGTGCATCAAGATGGTCAACGGTCAGACGGAGGTGCCGTTCCCGACCGATGCCGACGTGTCCAGGGCCCAGTGCACGGCCGTGGGCGGGTTCTTCCTGTCCATCACCGGCTGGATGGTGCACGCGTGGGTCGTCCCGGGGTGGGAGAGCCCGGAGGGCGTGTTCTCGCACGAGAACCCCAACCTCCGCTGCGCCGACGGCACCTTCAACACCGACAAGAACGGCATGTGCCAGGGATCCTGAACGGCACCCGCCCGTGCGTCACCAGATGCTTCGGAGCTGCGCGTCGCTCCGGCCGAACTGCTCCGCGGCGTAATGCCCAGACCTCGGCACCCGCCGGCACGTGGCCCGCACCGACGAGCTGGTGCGCGAGCTCCGTCGCTGCCGGCAGGTGATGGCCGCACGGTGCGACCACGACCACGTCGGCGCGCGCGTCGGTGACGACGTCCCAGGCGACGCGTCGCGAGTCGGCGCCCGGGTGTGCCAACACCGGCACGCCCCCGCCCGCCGCGATGACTTCGGGAACCCAGTGCCCGGCCGTGAAGGGCGGGGTCGGTCCACTCGAGCGTGATGACGGTACGGGGCGGGGCGCCGCAACGGCGAGTGCGAGGTCGTCGAGCCTCGCTCGCAGTCGCGAGGTGAGCTCCCTGGCGCCGGCGTCGGCGCCCACCACGCCGCCGACGGTCGCGATCGTCGCGAGCACGTCGTCGAGGCTGCGGGGGTCGAGGGTCACCACGACGGCGGTGCACCCGACATACTCGAGCGCGTCGTCCACCCGATCCACGTCGACCGCGCAGACCGCGCACAGGTCTTGGGTCAACACGACGTCGGCGTCGAGCTCGGCGAGCGCGCCCTCGTCGAGGCGGTACAGATCCTCCCCCGCCGCAATGCGGGCCGAGACCACGGCGTCGATCTCCGCGGGCGACAGACCGGCCGGCAACGCGGACGTCGACACGACGCGCCGAGTGCGCGCCTCGGCCGGATGATCACACTCGAACGTCACCCCCACGACGTCGTCACCGCGACCCAGCGCGAAGACGATCTCAGTCGCCGACGGGAGCAACGACATGATGCGCACGCCGTCATGGTACGGATCGCGCGCAGAGATGCGTCGCGCCCGGCGACGCTGGGTACGGGCAGTGACGCACCACGCATCGAAAGGAGCGACGATGTCGACCACGAAGCAGAAGCAAGCCGCTCGCCGCAACCTCTCTCAGGCTCGGCGGGTCCAGAGCAAGCGCGCGCACGGCGAGCGGGTGCCGCGTGCAACGAGCGGGTTGAGCACCGCCGAGGAGAACGACCTCCCGTCGTCGAAGTTCGCGTTTCCCAGCGAGCGCAAGGAGCCGCTCACCGACGCCAAGCACGTCCGCAACGCGGTCGCCCGCTTCGATCAGGTCGAGGGAGTCAGCGATTCCGAACGCGACCGCGCGTGGCGACGCATCCGTGCCGCGGCGCGGAAGTACGACGTCGAGATCCAGGCCCGCGGCTGGCGCGAGCTGTTCGAGGGCGGCAAGGCCAAGAAGCGCTGACCCGATCTCGCGTCAGTCGTCGAGTGCCGTGTACACGCCGGTCCAGAAGTCCTGGATCACGGCCGGCATCGGGAACGGGCTGACGAACGCGTCGGTGGTGAGGATCACACCGACGATGTGGTGGTTCGGATCGTTCGCCCACGCCGACCCGAGCCCGCCCGTCCAGCCGTAGCTGCCCGCGGTCGGGCCGAGTCCGGCGCGGCGCAGCAGGATCCCGACGCCGAAGCCCCAACCCTGGGAGCCGTCGGGTGCCGGTCCGGATGTGTCGGGACCCACGCCGAGCTGATCGGTCGTCATCGCGGCGACGGCAGCCCGCGAGAGCAGCCGCGACCCGTCGTCGAGGCGACCTTCGGCGAGCAGCATGCGGCCGAACGCGTGGACGTCGTCGATCGTCGAGACGAGGCCGCCGCCTCCGGAAGGGAACGCGGGTGAAGTCGACCACTGGCCTGCAGGAGCATCGAACGGTACCGGAGCGCCGGTCGCTGCATCGGTGAGGTAGCACGAGCCGAACCGGTCGAGGTGTGATGTCGCGAAGGTCGTGTCGTGCATCTCGAGCGGATCGAACACCCGCTCGCGCAACACGGCTTCGAGCGGCTTGCCGGCGGCCCGGGCGATGAGGACGCCGAGCACGTCGGCACCGGTGTGGTACAGCCAGCGCGCACCGGGCTGGTAGAGCAACGGGAGCGTCGACAACCGCTTCATCCACTCGTCGGGATCGGGCGGTGTCTGCGGGTCCGGCGGCGCGGTACCGATGCCGAGCTCGTCCATCGCTTCGAGCAGCGGCTGCGGCCAGGGCGCTTCGAAGTCCATGCCGAGCCCGAGTCGGAAGGTCAGGAGGTCGAGCAGCGTGATCGGGCGGGTCGCGGCGACAGTCTCGCCGTCGAGCGGACCGCGGCCATCCACGAGCACCCGACGGTCGGCGAGCTCGGGCAGGAGCTCGTCGACCGGATCGTCGAGGCGGATCACGCATTCCTCCACCAACGTGAGCGCGGCGACGGCGACCATCGGTTTGGTCATCGAGGCGATCCGGAAGATGCTGTCGCGCTGCACCGCGGCCGGTTCGCCGCGAGTGAGGCGACCGGCCGTGGCGACCTCGACGTCGTCGCCGCTGGCCGCGAGCCAGGCGACGCCACCCACGCGATCTTCGTCGGCGTGGCGTTCGACGGTCTCGCGGAGGCGCTGCATGCGGCTGGGATCGAGAGTGGTCATGGCCTTCTGACTACCCGGGACGGCCGAATTCATCGCACCACGCGTGCGCGCGACCAGCGTCGTGACGCTGAAGTACATGGTCGAACGGTGACGGGAGACGCGCGAGAAGTCCCGTTCACGCGCGTCGGTCACGAACGTGCGGTTCATGCCGTCCAACACGCGATCAACTCTCACCGTTCGCCGGGTGCCCGTCGCACCGCGCTCCGTACACTCTCCTCAGAAGCGGGCGAGCAACCAACCTGAGAGAGGCAGGATGGAAACTCGTCGAGTACGTCGTCTCGAGCAGCGCCACCTCCGGCACCTCGCCGTCGTTGTCGCATCGATCGGTGCACTGGGTCTCGGGGTCGGCATGACCATTCCCCGCAACACCCTCGCCGCGGCAATCCTGCTGGCGACCGCGGCGTTGAGCCTCACCATCGTGTGGGCCCGCGCCGAGCACCGAGCCCGAAGCCACGGTCTGACCCGCGTCGTTCGCCTACCGACGAAGGTTGCCGCCGGCGCGACCGTCGACGCCATGCGATCGCGGATCGTCGGGACGGCTCGTGCGACCTGGGATCGAGTGTGGCCTACACCTCACGAGGCGCTCGAAGACGACGAAGAAGATCCCGACGACGAATTCTGGCACTTCGACGTACGCGCGGCTGATGCACCGCTTCAGGATGTGAACGCAGGTTGATGAAGCGCGCGGTCGCGACGCATCGAGCGTTTCCGGGTGCGCACCTCCGGGTACCGCCCCCATTCGCGAAAATCGACGAGGTGAACCATGTTGCAGATCACGAGTCGAGCAGTTGCCGTCTTGACCGAAGAACGAGCCGGTCGCGGAGTACCCGACACCTTCGGACTCCGCGTCGAGCAGGACCAATCCGATTCGACGGCGCGGCTTCGCCTCGCGTTCACCGAGAAGCCGGTAGCAGGCGACCAGGTGACCGAATGCAAGGGTGTGCGGATGTTCGTCGCGTCCGACATCGCCGACGTCGTCGCCGAACAGGCGATCGACGCATCCGAGGGTTCGGGTCTCGTGCTGCGCGACCAGAGCGACGTCGTCGAGGGGTAGCGGTCGGCGCGTCAGCGTCAGCGTCAGCCGGAGCCGGCGAGGGCCGAGAGCTCGTCGGCCACCAGGCGGCTCACGGAACGCTGCGGTCCGCTTCGCCACTCGCGCCACGGCAAGAGGTCGTACCACCGGGCGATCACGGCGAAGTCGAGCTCGGCGGTGATGAGCTCCTCGTCCGCGCCGGCGCGGGCCAGCGTGACCGGGAAGCCAGGGAACTGGGGCGCGGTGATGACGCTGCCACCGGCCCAGGCCGGCGGTCCGTGCGAGTCGCCGACGCGATTGGCCGACGCCGCGGCCACGAGGTTCTCGTGCGCGCGGACGAGCGTGACCTGCTCGAGGTGCTCGCGTGCGCGCGGCATCGCCGAGCGGCCGGTCGGGTTGACGAGGAGACGCGCACCCTTGAGGGCGAGGATCCGGCTCAGCTCGGGGCCCTGGTAGAAGTCGTAGCAGATGGAGATCCCGATCGGGCCGAGGTCGGTGTCGAACACGGGGAGCGCGTCGCCCGGCGTGAACCGGTCGGTCTCCAGCGGGATCCCGAGGTGGAGCTTCCGGTAGGTGCCGACGAGCCCGTCGGGGGCGACGACGTTGGCGGAATTGTGGATCGCCTCGGTGCCGGGGTCGCCCGTCTCCTCGAACCCGTAGATCACGTGGACCGCGTGTGCCGCGGCCATGTCGACGACGTCGTGACACGCCGGACCCTCGGCTGCTTCCGCCTGCGCGCGGTGCCAGTCGCACGGACGGTGCGCGTCGGCGCACTCCGCGCACGCGCCCCACGTGTTGAGCGCCAGCTCCGGAAGGATCACCAGGTCGCAGCCGCGTGCCGCCGCCTCGGCCACGAAGGTGTCCATCTTCTCGAGTGTCGCCGCCTTGTCGCGCGGCACCGCCTCGAAGTTCACGCAGCCGATCGTGATCGCGGTCGGCCCGAGTGCCGGGTCGTCGGGGCGCACAGGATGATCTTCTCAGATGGAACGCGGCGGCGTCGGGCATGATCTCGGTGTGGTGCGTCCTCGAGTCGTGATCGTCGGCGGCGGCTTCGGCGGTCTCCAGTGCGCCAAAGCGCTGCGGGGCGAGCCGGTCGACGTGCTGCTCGTCGATCAGAACGACTACCACCTCTTCACGCCGCTGTTGTACCAGGTCGCGAGCTGCCTGCTGAACCCTTCGGAGATCGCCGCACCGCTGAGGAAGGTCTTCCGGGGCGCACGGAACGTGCGGGTTCGCCAGGGCGAAGTGGTCCACGTCGACCTGGCCGGCACGCAGCTGACGCTCGCCGATTCGACCCGTCTCGACTACGACTTCTGCGTCATCGCGACCGGCAGCGTCACGAACTACTACGGCAAGACCGCGGTGGCGACCCACGCGCTGGGGCTGAAGGATCTCGGTGAAGCGCTCCGGCTCCGCAACCACGTCCTCGAATGCTTCGAACACGCGACGACGACCCTGGATCCGACGGCGCGCCGACCGAAGCCTCACCTTCTGCATCGTCGGTGCCGGGCCCACCGGTGTGGAGTACGCAGGTGCGCTCGCCGAATTCGTTCGTCTCGTCGTGCCCGCCGAGTATCCGGAGCTGACGTCGTCCGCGGTGCGCATCGTGCTCCTCGAGGGTGGCGATCGGGTGCTCCCGACCTTCAAGCGGCGACTCTCCGACTACGCACGTCGTCAACTCGAGTTGCGCGGAGTCGAGGTTCGGGTCGGAGTGCTCGTCGACTCGGTCGACGAGGCCGGCGTCGTGTTGCACGACGGTTCGGAGCTCGTGACCTCGACGATGGTCTGGACTGCAGGGGTGCGGTCGGCGAACGTGCTCGACGAGTCAGGCGGACGGATCGACGTCGACGATCATTTCCGCATCCGGGGCGCGCCGGGCGCGTACGCGATCGGTGACGTGGCGGCGGGACGCGGCCCGCGTGGCGAGACCCTGCCGATGCTGTCGCCGCCGGCGATGCAGGCGGGTCGCTACGTCGCCCGCGAGATCGTGCACGGCGTCTCGCCGCGCCCGTTCCACTACCGCGACAAGGGCACCCTCGCCACCATCGGGCGCGCCTCTGCCGTCGGCCAGGTGGGGCCGCTGACCTTCACCGGGTTCATCGGTTGGGTCGTGTGGCTGGTCGTGCACCTCTACTACCTCATCGGCTTCGAGAACCGGCTGCGCGTGCTGCTGCGATGGGCCTGGTACTACGTGCACCTCGACCGACCCGTCCGCATGGTCATCCGCGCGTCCCCGCCGCGTCGGCCCGAAGACGAGCGAGGGGGAGGACCATGACGGAAGGGCGTGTCACGCCACCGTGGATGTCGTCACCGAAAGGCGGGTTGGAAGAGCTCGACGAAGTTGCCGGACGGATCCACCAGGAGGATCTGCTTGCCGCCCGGCCCTTCCACGATGTCGTTGCGGAAGGTGGCACCGACCTCGCGCAGGCGCGCGACCTCGGCGTCGATGTCGTCGACGTGGAAGTGGATGCGGTTCCAGCCTCCCGGCCCGGGCTTGGTGCCGTCGGACATCGGCTGACCCGCGGAGCTCAGGGGCCCCGCGAGCAGCAGACGGAGGTTGCCGCGCATGACGCTGGCGAAGGCCGGACTCGCGTTCGAGACGACCTCGAAGTCGAGCAGCTTCGTGTAGAACGCGACCGCATCGTCGACGTCGTCGACCATGTAACGGACGTTGACCATCTCCTCAATGTTCAACATGCGATGAACCTTTCGTCTTCTTCGTGGTCGAGGACTCGGCGAGCTGCGGGATCAGGAACCCGATGCGCGTCTCGAGCTCGCCCGCGGTGCGTTCGAACGCCGGGTAGGACTCCCGGTTGTTCGCGCCCTCAGCTGCCGGATCGGGCATGCTCCAGTGCACGAGCTCCGGATGGCGCGGGAACTCGGGGCACACCTCGCGGACCCGATCACACAGCGTGATCACGCGGTCGAAGCGCTCCGAGAGGAACTCGTCGAGATGCTTCGTCCGGTTCCCGCTGATGTCGATCCCATGCTTGCGCATCACGCGGACCGCGTTGGGGTGCAGCGGCTTGGGGTTGCTGCCGGCGCTGGCGGCTGCGACCGAGCCCCCGGAGAAGCGCTCGACGAGGGCTTCAGCCATCTGGGAGCGCGCGCTGTTCCCCGTGCACAGGAAGAGGACCCGCGCCTTCGGCTCGCGCGCCCGGTAGGTCACAGGGGGCGGCGGCACGAGCCGAAGGCCGGGATGCAGCGCGGCACCAGTCGCGGTCAGCAGATCGCCGAAGCGGGAGACGTCGACCGTGTAGTAGGTGTCGCGGCCATCGGCCGAACTGCGTCGGGCGGAGACGAGCCGGCCGTCGCGCAGCTTGGCGAGATGGTACGAGACCAAGTTCTGCTGCTGACCCACCCGGTCGGTCAGCTCGTGCACCATCAGGTCGCTGCGGGCGAGCTCGCCCAGGAGCTGCCAGCGCAGCGGATGGCCCGCCAGCTGCAGGAACGCGGGCGGCGCCAGCTGGTCGTCCGTCTGCGGGGTGGCCACGGTGGGGACACTACATCAAGTGGGCTTGATCCATCAAGACTGCTTGCTGGATCCCGAGCACCATCAGCTCTCGACCGACCGACGGAACGTGCGCAGCGCCACCGCGGTGAACACGGCCGCGTACGCCGCAACGACCGCGAGGCTCAGCACGGCCATCACCGTTGCGTCGCTCATGCCCCAGATGTCGTGGAGACCGCGGGCGCTGTGACCGAGCAGTCCGTAGCGCATGAGCGCCAGTGCGTGGGTCAACGGAAGCACCCGGGCGAAGCCGGCCAGCGCCCAGGGAAGCGCCGAGATCGGGAACAGCGAGCCGGCGAAGAAGAACGGCACGATCGCGATGGCCGGCAACACGCCGACGTACTCCTCCACGGTCGGCATGCGGTTGGCCAGCGTCTCGGCGACGCCGTACATCGCGATCCCGAGCAGCGCCGACGCGGAGAAGAACCAGGCGATCCCACTCGCCGACGTGTGCAGATCCGCGCCGCGCAACACGGCCGCGATGATCAGGACGACCACCTGGAGCGACGTGATCATCAGCGCGACGACGAGGTTGGCGAGCACGATCAGTGGTCGGCTCACCGGCGCGGCGAGGAGGTCGCGGCGGGCGCCGGTCTGACGGTCGAGAATGACGCCGATACCGGAGAACATGCAGTTCAACGGGATGAGCAGCGCGACAGTGCCGATGGCGGCGAAGCTCATGTAGTCGAGGCCGGGAATCGTCGGCCCGATCGAAGCCAGCGCCGGCGCGATCACCAATGCGAACAGAATCGGCGTCAGCAGCGGCACGACCAGCTCACGCGGGGTACGGGCGCTGAGCGCGAATCGGCGTCCCGTGAGCGTGCTGAGCGCAGACCTCGTCGCGGTGGCCTTCGGGCGTTCGCGGCGGACACGCGCGGGACTGATGGTCACGGTCGGGGCAGACATGGATCCTCCTTCGGGGGGCGGGTGCAGCTTCAAGCTGCGAGGGTGTCGCCGGTGAGGCGCAGATAGACGTCGTCGAGCGTCGGCGGTCGGGTGCTCGTCGCGGTGACCGCCAGGCCGCGGGCACGAACGTCCGCGAGCACCGCGTCGAACGGCCGGCCGCGCACCGGGATCGTCACCGTCGTGCCGACCGCGAACGCGTCGTCGCCCGCGACACCGCCGCTGCGCAAACGCATGAGCGCGGCGGTCGCATCGGTGTCGACCCGCAGCTCGAGCACCTGGTCGCCGAGCGCGGCGAGCAGGACGGACGGGCGATCGAGCGCGACGATCCGGCCCGCGTGCATGATGCCCACCCGATCGCACAGACGCTCCGCTTCGTCGAGGTAGTGCGTGGTGAGCAGCACGGTCGCACCGAACCGAGCACGCAGTCCACCGATGACGTCGATGAGCTCGTAGCGGATGCGCGGATCGAGTCCGACGGTAGGTTCGTCGAGGAACAGCACCCGCGGCTCGGAGACGAGCGCGCGCGCGATCTCGAGCCGCCGTCGCTGCCCACCGCTGTAGGTCGCGACCGGTCGGTCGAGGAGGTCGGTCAGATCGAAGCTGTCGGCGAGCTCCTCGATGCGCCCGCGCGCGTCGTCGATGGGGACGCCCCAGAGCCGGGCGTGGATCTCGAAGTTGCGGCGACCGGTGAGCGTCCGGTCGACGACGGGATCCTGGAACACGACCGCGCTCCGGGCACGGGCCGTGAGGGGTTCGGTCGCGACGTCCTGTCCGTACAGCCGCGCGGAGCCCGAGGTCGGCTTGACCGTCGTCGTGAGCATGCCGACCGTCGTCGTCTTGCCCGCGCCGTTGGGCCCGAGCAACCCGAAGACCTCGCCGGTCTCGACGTCGAAGTCGATGTCCTTCACCGCCTCGACGCCGCCCGGCCACGTCTTGCTCAGGTGGCGGACGCTGATTGCCGGTGGATTCGTGTCGATGTCATGCATGCCGCTAGCGACGATGCCGGCGTCCGAAACGTGACGCGACGATTCATGTCACGTTCCGGAGCGCTGCCTCGTCGAGACGGAGGGCACTACCGTCGCTCGAGGAGCAGAACGCCGATGGACCGGGACCCTTCCGCTGTGCACTCCCCTGCCACTTCCGACCCGCGCTTCGAAGCGGTGTGGCGCGAGGATCGGGGCCGGATGGTGCGGCTCGCCCAGCGCATGCTCGGTGACTCGACCGAGGCGGAGGACGTCGTGCAGGATGCGTTCGGCCGGCTCGCGCGTGTCGACTTGGACGAGCTCGACGACGTCCAGGGGTGGCTCGCGGTCGTCGTCCGTCGGCTGTGCATCGATCGCATCCGCTCCGCGCGCTTCCGTCGCGAGTCGACGACGCTCGGCGCGCTGCCCGACGGCGTGATCTCGCTCCCGCCGGAGCTGGCCGCCGACCCCGCCGACCGGATCACGCTCGACGACCAGGTGCAACTTGCGCTGGCGGTGGTGCTCGACCGGCTCACACCGGCGGAGCGCACCGCGTTCGTCCTGCACGACATCTTCGGCTTCCCGCACGCGGCGGTCGGCGAGATCGTGGGACGCTCGACGACCGCGTGCCGTCAGCTCGCGAGCCGGGCGCGCCGTGCCATCCGCGAGGGCGCCGCCACACGCAGCGACGAGGTCAGGCGAATCGACATCGAGGACGAGCATCACCGGGCGGTGTCGGAACGATTCATCGAGGCGTGCGCCGGAGGGGACATCGAGCGCGCTGATGGAGGTCCTCGATCCCGACGTGGTCGGCGAGGCGACGATCTTCGGCTTCGGGCCGTTGTTGGCGTCGGCGGGACGGCCAGTGATCGCGCAGCGACTGCTCGGCTTGTTCGGTCCCGGCACTGACAGCGCGCTTCTCCCCATGTCGGTGGAGCGTCAACCCGGCGTCGTCGCGTTCGTGCACCGCCGGGTCGCTGCGGTCGTGCGCTTCGAGGTCGACGACGGTCTCATCCGCGACATCCGTGCCCTGGTGTTGCCACCAGGCGTGTAGTCACGCCTACGCGGTGCTCGATGCCGCCGCGTAGCTTGCGCGGGTGATCCGCACACGCGTCGTCGTCGAGGGACGGGTGCAGGGCGTCGGCTACCGCATGTCGTGCGCCCGACAGGCGCAGGCCGCCGGCGTGGGCGGGATGGTGCGCAACCTGCCCGACGGCCGTGTCGAAGCCGTCTTCGAAGGATCACCGGAGGCGGTGGCCGCGCTCGTCGCGTGGTGCGAACACGGCCCGTCGTACGCCGACGTCCACCACGTTCGCGTCCACGACGAGCAGCCGATCGGCGAGATCGTGTTTCGCGTCACCTGACCGCGTGTGCGTGCTCACTCCGGCGGCAACGTCTCCTTCGCGTCCTCGTACGTGCCCGTCGGCGGATTCGCGTCGGGCCCGTACACCAGGTACACGACGCCCGTGCTGAACGCTCGCGAGGAGATCAACGTGAGGGGTCGAGCCGGCGCGCCGTCCTCGAACAGCCGCAGCCCCGATCCGGCGGTCGCGGGATGGACGAACAGATGCAGCTCGTCGAGCAGGCCGGCGTCGAGGAGCTGGCGCACCACCGACACCGATCCGCTCAGCACGATCCGCCCGACGGCCGGGTCGTTCTCGAGCGCGGTGACCGCTTCGACGAGATCGCCCGACAGCTGCTCCGAATTCCGCCACGTGAGCTCGAGGGGGCTGCGGGACGCGACGATCTTGCGCACGTCGCCGAGGTGCTTGGCCATCACCGCGTCGGCTTCGCCGGCCGCCTCCCGTTCGGGCCAGGCGCCGGCGAAGCTGTCGTAGGTGACTCGGCCGAAGAGCATGACGTCGGCGTCGTGCGTCCTCGTCACGGCTTCGCCCATCTCCTCGTTGAAGTACGGGAAGTGCCAGTTGCCGACGCCGGGGTCGACAACGCCGTCGAGTGCGGTGAACATGCTCGCTGCGATCGTGGCCATCCGGCGCTCCGTCATCGAGGTCGTGGGTCGTTGCTCCCACTCTGACGGCACCGGCGACCGAAACTCATCGCACCCGAGCGAACTTGCCTCTTCAGGCCTGGAGGTCGCGGTTCTCCGGCACGAACTGGCTGGCGACGAACGTCGCCCCCTGCGGATCCTTGATGACCGCTTTCCTGGCCCACGGCGCATCCGCCGGCCCGGCGACGACGACACCGCCGAGCTCGCGTGCCCGGGCGGCGGTGGCCTCCGCGTCGTCGACGCCGAACGTGATGCTCCAGTGCGCGTGCGTGTCGGAGTCGTCGGCGGCGATCGGCTCGAGCTCGGCGACGACGTCGATGAAGCCGTCGGGCGCACCCATCTGCGCCATCTGGTCGCGTAGGCCGGGGCTGCGTTCCTCGAGGTGGTCGCCGTAGCCCGGAAGGGTCCACATGACACCGCCGAGCAACACCAACGTCTGCCACCCGAAGACGGCGCCGTAGAACGCCCGCGCGGCTTCCGGGTCGCGCGTGGCGAGGCCGTTGAAGTTCAGCGCGCCGTGTTCGTTGACGACCTGTGCGCCCTTGTGGTTCTTCGCCTGCCAGACGCAGAAGACCGCACCTTCGGGATCGGCGAGCACCGCCATCCGGCCCGCGTCGAGCACGTCGAACGGGTCCGCGATCACCGTGCCGCCGGCCGCCTGGGCGCGGGCAGCCGCGTCGTCGGCGCGGTCGACCCACACGTACGTGTTCCACATCGCCACGGGCGGCGCGCCCTCGGGGATCGACGACACCGCGCCCACGTCACGGTCACGAACGCGGCCGATGAGGTACGCGCCCTCCGAGCGGTCGGGCATCACCTCTTCGAACGCCCACCCGAACAGGCCGTGGTAGAAGTCGGCCGCCGCTTCGGGGTCGGGCTGGTTGGTGTCGATCCAACAAGGGACGCCGGGGATGTATCCGTCACGTTCGGGCACGACTGCCTCCTCGTCACTCGGCTTCGTCTCGCCAACCGTACGAGGCGATGCGGTCATCTCCTGGCCGCAATGGCAACGCAAATCTTTTCATCGCGTCGGACACGACTTGTTCCCCGTTCGTTCACCTGCGCGCGGGGTCTCGTACACCCGACTTGAGTAGACAGTCGGGCCTGATCACCGAGACCACGGCCGCGGCGTTCCGCACCGACTGGGGCCTCGCCGCCAGCGTCAAGATCGCCGGGAGCAACACCAACAACCTCGGCCGCAACGACGAGATCAACATCTTCAACGGCACCACGCTCGCCGACCGGCTCACCTACGGCGACCAGAACATCCCCGGCACGATCCGCACCCAGGGCACGTCGGGCGTTCCCATCTCGTGCCAGGCGCTCGGCGCCAACACGGTCGGTGCGTGGGCGTTCTCGCAGAACGGTGTCGACGGCGCGAAGCATTCGTCGTCGGGCGACACCGGTTCGCCGGGCACCAGCCCGCTCGGCGCCTGCGGGCCGGTCACGATCGTGGGCGGCGACGGCAGCGGCAGCACCGTGCCGTGCCAACCCGAAGCCGCGTCGGGCACGGGTCCTGCGCCCGCCGACGCGCAGACGTGGCCGGGCGGCGCAACAGTGACGGTCGCCGATCAGCTCTGCGCCTGGAAGACCAGCACCGGACCGGAGGGCCGTGACATGAGCGGCCTCGTGTTCGACCCCGCGAACCCCGATGTGCTGTGGGCGGTGAAGAACAAGAGCTGGGTGTTCCGCCTCGTGCAGCAGAACGGCGTGTGGGTGCCCGACACCGCCGACGACTGGGGCGCGGGCAAGCAGATCTTCTTCCCCGGCGGCACCGGACAGCCCGACTCTGAGGGCCTCACCTTCGGCCCCGACGGCGCGCTGTACATCACCACCGAGCGCGACAACGCGCACAACGTCTTCTCCCTGAACTCGATCCTGCGCTTCGACCCGACCGCGACGGGCACGACGCTGACACCGACGATGCAGTGGAACCTCACGGATGAGTTCCCCGAGTTGATCGAGCTCCCCAACGGCAACAAGGACAAGGCCAACCTCGGCTTCGAAGGCGTCACGTTCGTGCCCGACACCTACCTCGTGCAGAACGGTTTCGTCGACCAGTCGACCGGCTCGGCCTACTACCCGAGCGACTACCCGGGACACGGCTCCGGCCTGTACTTCGCGGCACTGGAGAACGACGGCAAGCTCTACGCCTACGCGCTCGACATCGACGGCACGTTCCACCGGGTCGCCGTCGTCGACACGGGCATGGGCCACGTGATGGACGTCCAGTACGACGCCGATCTGCAACGGATCTGGGCACTGTGCGACAACACGTGCTCGGTGACATCGACGGTGCTCGGGGTCGACACGACCGGCGCGATCGTCCCCGACGTCAGGTACGCGCGGCCCGCCGACGCGACCGACGGACTGCCGAACGTGAACATCGAAGGCTTCGCGATCGCGCCCGACTCGACGTGCGTCGACGACGTCAAGGAGGTCGTGTGGTCCGACGACGGCATCTCCGCCGCCGGTCGCCAGGGCCACGCGCTCTACCGCGGCACGATCCCCTGCGACCTCGACCTCGGTGAGCAGGGCGCGCCGGCTGCCGTCGACCTCGGTGACCGCGGCCCCGGCGACGTCGGCGTCGCCAAGAAGGGCACGCTCCATGTGCACGGCTCCGGCTTCGAGCCCGGCGAGCCGGTGCAGATCGAGCTGCACGACAAGAAGAAGGTCAATGTGCTCGCCTCGGTCGTCGCGGACGACTTCGGTCTGGCCGTCGCCGACGTCACCATCCCGAGCGGCGTCCAGCCCGGCGCCCACGAGGTCTGGTTGGTCGCCCCGTCGGCCACGGAGACGGCTGCAGTGTCGATCACCACGCCCGCCGCGCACCCGTGAGCTTCGATCGCATCCTGCTTCAAGCAGAAGTGCTCTGCAGGGTGACGCCGGCGTCGGGTTCGAGCACCCGGAACGTGAAGCTCTCTTCCAGGTAGAGGTCGACCGAGTCGGCGTCGTGACTTCGGTATCCGATCGAGATGTCCTCGCCGCTCTCGAAGGCGAAGTCGCCGCCGCGCTGGCTGACGACGACGCCGCACTCGATGCCCGGAGCCCAGACGACCGGCCCGCCGAGGATCTCGCGCAGGTGATCGAACAGTGGGTAGCCGCCGTGCTCTGCGGTCTCCGCGATCTCGGTGTAGATGGCGGGCGCGATCGCGATCCCGTACGGACCTCCGATGCCGGAGTTGCGCAGCACGTCGACCGCACGAGCAACTGCGGCCGGGTACCGGTTCGGATCGGCGTCGAGCGGGATGGGATCGTGGCCACTCGTTTCGACGATGCCGGTGATCCCGGCGGCCGCGTAGCCGTGGAACACCGCTCGGTTCTCCGCCAATGCGAGCCGATGCGCCACATCGTCGAGTGCCGCGAACTCGACATCGCGCGCGCCGCGCTCGACGTCCTCGAGGTCACGACGCAACAGTGCGAACTCAGCGCGCATCTCGACGACGGGCAACACGAGCCGCTGCTCGGCGACGATGTCGGCAGACGGGCCGGTGATCGACTGGCTGCGTCCCAGGTTCGTCGCCGAGTGCTCCCATCCGGTGGGTCCGGTGAAGTCGACGAGCTTTCGTGCCGCGAGTTGGACCTCGAGGCGTGGCTTCACGTCGTCTTCGATCGCGCTCCACGCGGTGTCGGAGATCGGCGCGAGATGGCGGAGGAGGTGGTCGGTCATTCCCGCCCCCTCAGACTGCCGATCCCGAGTCCGAACGACGCGCCCGCCGGCGCGGCGGTGGCGTCGGTGGGGTCGGAGCCGTCCTCGACCGAGACGATCGGACTCGAGGTGAACAGGTACAACCGGAGTTGCTCGTCGAGTGCGGCGTCGTGCCGGCGCATCCATTCGAGCGCCATGGCGGCGTGCTCCTTCTCGTCGTCACGATTGTGCGCCAGGATCGACGCCAGCTCCGGGTCCTGTGCTGCCTGGACCCGCTGGTCGTACCAGTCGATCGCTTCGAGCTCCTCGACGAGCGACTCCAACGCACGGTGGCGATCGATGGTCGCGGCGTCGAGGAGGTCCGGCGATTCGTGCAGCCCTTCGTGCGCCAACTCGCTCGCCTCCCTTTCGGCCCGTCGTGGGAAATCCTGCCCCGACAGCCTTCCCCCGCCCATCACGGTCAAACCAGGATGATGGGCCTCACGGCACGTGAGCGCGCGACGATGGGATCATTCCCGACACGTTCTTTGCCTACCGCGTCGACTG
Source organism: uncultured Actinomycetes bacterium (assembly GCA_963841415.1). Lineage (GTDB taxonomy): Bacteria > Actinomycetota > Acidimicrobiia > IMCC26256 > DASPTH01 > DASUAS01. Next base: position 1,112,485 of record CAWJCN010000001.1, read on the forward strand.
GCGCTACGTGGCGATCTGGCTGCCGTGCGGCGTGCGACCTGCTCGCGACGGTGTCCATGTGGATGCGGCCGCCAACTCGTTCCCGCGACGTACGGCTTCTTCCACCTCGAGACCACGCTCGACAACGTGGTCGGCGGACACGTGACCGAGGGCTATCGCTGGTACACCGCGGTCGGCCCACGCCTCTCGTTCGTCGACGACGGCGTCACGTTCGGCACCAACCATCACCGCGGTGTGTGCGTCCACTTCCGGCAACCGGTTCCCGGTTCCCCGGGACGGAAGCCACATTCGGCGCTCACGGTGACGGTCGCCGACTGCACGGGCCTGGTGGACCTCATCGGCGAGGCCTGAGCGTGTGGCGGAGTTACAGTCCGGCACCGTGGCGGAGGTCCCGTGCGACGCACTCGAGCGTCGACGACTGTGCGAGTTGCTCGACGAGCTCGGCCCCGACGCGCCGACGCTGCTCGAGCCGTGGTCGACTCGCGACCTCGCCGCGCATCTCGTGCTGCGTGAGCACGACCTGCTCGCCGCACCCGGCCTCGTGATTCGCGGGCCGTGGCACCAGTTGGCGGCGCGGCACACCGCGAAGCTGGCCGAGCGCGACTTCGCGTCGCTCGTCGATCAGGTCAGGGCGGGGCCGCCGCCAGGCTTCTTCCGCATCGGGTGGGTCCGCCAATTTGCGAACCTGAACGAATTCTTCGTCCATCACGAGGACGTTCGCCGCGCGAACGGCCACGGACCGCGGCGCGCTGCACCTGATCTCGACGCCGCACTCTGGCGCAATGTCGCTCGCACCCCCTGGTTGCTCGCTCGGCGCCTCCGCGGCGTCGGACTCGAGCTCGAATGGGCCGGGACGAACGAACGGGTCCGGGCTCGGCGCGGCGAGCCGACGGTTCGTCTCGTCGGACCACCCGGGGAGCTCCTGCTGTATCTCTTCGGACGACGAGCCGTCGCCCAGGTCGAGGTCGCGGGTGAGCCCGCCGCGGTCGCTACCGTTCGCGCGACCGCGTTCGGCATGTGAGCCCTCCGTCCAGTTCAACCCTCCAGGCTCCGGCTGCAGCGTTCAGTTCGTCGGCCTCACAGTGTTCGCGCCGCCTCGGCCTCGGAGATCGCCCAGGCGGCGTTGACGAGGCCGATGTGGCTGAACGCCTGCGGGAAGTTGCCCAGGAGCTCGCCGGTCATCGGGTCGACCTCTTCGGCGAGCAAGCCGACGTCGTTCGCGAACGCAGCCGCGCGCTCGAACACGACCCGTGCGCGGCTCACCTCGCCGGACATCGCCAAGGCCTGCGCCAGCCAGAAGGTGCACAGGAGGAAGACGCCTTCGTCGCCCTCCAGCCCGTCGTGAGCCCGGTAGCGGTAGACGAGACCGCGCGCGTCGGTGAGTTGCTCCTCGGTCGCGGCGATGGTCGACAGCACTCGGGGATCGTCGGGAGGGAGGAATCCGACGAGCGGGAGCATCAGGTTCGAAGCGTCGAGGGCGTCCGAGCCGAATGACTGCGTGAACGCGTTCGCCCGTTCGCTCCAGCCCTCGTCGAGGATGGCGTCGCGGATCTGCTGCTGTGTGGAGGCCCAGGAGGTGACGCGGTCGGTGGCGCCGAGCGGCACCGCCAGGGCGGTCGCCCGCTCCAGCGCGACCCAGCACATGAGCTTCGAGTACACGAAGTGGCGGGGCTCGCCCCTCACCTCCCAGATGCCCTGATCCTTCTCCTGCCAGCGCCGGGCCGCGGTGTCGGCGAGCGCGACGAGAAACCGGCGCGTGCTCGGCGCGAGCCGGGGAGCAGCATCCCACTGGTCGGGCTCGGACAGCGGGCCGACCCGGCGCGCCACCGGGTCGAAGATCCGGTCCCACAGCCGGTGCACGGCGCTGAGGAGCTCGCCGTAGACGTCGAGCTGGCGTTGCTTCCACGCGCCGTTGCCGACGCGCACCGGCGCCGACGCGCGCCAGCCGGTGAGGTGTGGGAGCTCCCGCTCGGTCAGGTCACGCTCACCGCCGATGCCGAACATGATCTGCAGGTCGCCGTCCTCTTCGAGGGATCCGGCGGCGGCGGTCGTCATGTACTCGACGAACTCGTCGGCCTCGTCGGGGCACACGGCCACCCAGAGGGCCTCGATGGTGAAGGACGCGTCGCGAACCCACGCGTACCGGTAGTCCCAATTTCGAGACCCGCCCTCCACCTCGGGCAACGACGTGGTGGCGGCTGCGCAGATCGCTCCGGTCGGCTGGAACGACAGCGCCTGCAGGACGCGGCCGCTGTGGTGCACGAGATCGCGCCACGGGCCGTCGTACGCCTGGTGCAGCTCCGACCACGACGCCCACGCCGACACCGTGTCATCGAGCCGCATCGCGATCTCGTCCTGACTCCAGGTCCGCGCGTTGGCCGTGTCGGCGCGCCGGGCGTGATGCAGAGCGAAGCCGGCTCGCTCGCCCGCACACAGGACCACCGTGCCCGATGCGGATGACGAACCGACGTCGAGCGGCACCGGGCACGACAGCATCAGGACATCGGCGCCGCCCGTCGCGACCAGACCGCCGTCAACCGTGTCGAGCAGCGGGAGCACGAGCCCGTACTCCGGCCGCGGGACGTACGCGAGCTGCATCTCGACCTCGCCGTCGCTGCAGGTCACCTGACGCAGCAGGAGGTGCGGCGCGCCGCGGCCGAGGGCGTGGCCGCGGTTGCCGAGTCCGGTTGCCAGCGCGTCGACGACGACCGCGGTGCCCGTGGGCGTGTGGTGGGTCGTCTCCAAGACCATGGTGCGGTCCAGATAGCGGCGCGTGATCGTCGTTGTGCCGACCGCGCGCAGCGACCACGATCCCGCCCGTTCGTCGAGCAACCGCGCGAAGAGCGACGCACTGTCGACGCGCGGCATGCAGAGCCAATCGACGGAGCCATCCCTGCTCACGAGCGCGGCACCGTGCCGGTCCGCGAGCAACGCGTAGTCGGCGATCGGAGTGGTGCTCATCGTTCCCGTCGTCCTGCTTCAGCCGGACGGAGCCGTCGCCAACGCCGAGAGTCGTGCGAGACCGCTCTCGGCGTGCCCCGCGAGACGAGCGCGCGCCGCCTGCACCTCTGGCTCCTTGCGTTGCGAGGCGTCGACGCGCGCCGGATTCAGCGCGCACTCGTTGGCCCAGGCCGCGATGTCCGGCTCGGCACCGAAGGTGGCGGCCGCGATCGTTCCGCGCGCCTGCATCTGCGCCCACTCGCGAGGACTGTTGCCGTAGAGGTTCGGCGGACACAAGCGATTGCGTTCCCGGTCGTCGTCCCGGGTGGCCTCGACGTAGCCGGCCAAGGCCGCACCGAAGCAAGGGAAGCCGACGCGGATGGTCTGGAGTCGGACCAGGTCCGGCCCCCAGATGGGCACCAGGGGCGGGTACTGCAAGCCCGAAGCCGCGCAGTGCACGACGAGCGCGTCGGGCGCGACGTGGACGACACCATCGTCGAACACGAGCTTCCCACCGGTCACGCGTCGAAGGCGCCCCATGCGGACGACGCGCTCGATGGTGCGCAGCAGTTCGAGCTCCCAGGCACCGAGGGTCGGCGTCTTGGCCATCGTCGGGACGATGGCAGGATCGACGCGGAACATCACCTCGGCGGCTTCGAGGCGCAGGAACAGATCGTCGAGCGAGGCAGCATCGGACGCTGCCGACATGATGTCGGCAGCGAGGCCGATCGCCACCGCCGGATCGGGTTGGACCATCGCCCGGTTGAGCATCCACGGATCACGCGGGCAGACCCACACGATCCGGTCCGGGTCGACGCCGTGGAGCAGCAGCCACACGATCCCGTCGGTGGCGGTCTTGCCCGAGCCGACGATGACGTAGTCGCGCGGGGTGTCGACCACGGCGGCGAGCTCGTTGATCGGGACGACGCGCGCGCCGTGCGCGACCTCGAACGGCGGCGGCGTCGTCGCCGGGATCGTCGGCGACATGTACGCCGCGTCGACCACACGGCGTCGCACCGTCACGCGCGCGCACTCACCCGACACTCGGGAAGTCACGAGGTGATCGGTCCCGTCGGAGTGGTACTCGCTCGCGGCGAGGAAGGTCACGCGCCCGGTGCGGAGGAACCGGCGGTACAGGACGTCGTCGTAGTAGGCCTGGATCTCGGAGCGGCGGGCGCGCTCCTGGAGCCCGGTCTCGGGGCCCTCGTGCTGGACCGCACCGGTCCCGAGCACGGTCGACGCCACGCCGTAGAAGATGGACGCCTGGTGGAGCTGGACGAACGGATAGGCGTCCTGCCAGTGCCCTCCGGCCGCGTGGCGGCGGTCGATCAGCGTGACGTGCACGTCGGCGTGGTCGATCAGCGCGTCGGCGAAGGCCATCCCCATCGCTCCGGCGCCGACGACCAGGTAGTCGGTGTCCAGTGTCCGCATCGGAGGTCATCATGACCCACCTGTCGCCGCGATTCAGGTACGGCGACGGTCTCTCCGAGGCGTGGCGGTGGCGCCATTCGCCGTTGCGACGCTCGTGATCGGCTCGGACACCACGAGCAGCACGAGGGTCGGTGCGAGCACGCCCAGCATCACGGCCGGCACCACGATGCCCTGGTCGTTGAGGGCGAAGCCGAGCGCGGCGACGACGGCCAGACCCGCGAGCACCGCGCGGAGTTGCGGAACGCGCGCGAGGAGACGCGCGAACACCTGCCCCGGTCCCCACACCAGGAAGGCGACGAAGGCCAGCACCAGTGGCACCATCGGTCGCCACTGCGACGACGAGAGCGTCGAGAGGCTCATCTCGAGCTTGCGGTGCAGCACGGTCGTGAAGGCCGAGGAGCCCTCACCGCCGATCTGCTCCACCAGGCGGGCCAGGTGCGTGCGGCTGCCCGCAGGACGCGAGAGGTCGACAACGAGTGCCAGCGCCAGCGCGGTCAACGTCGCGCCGAACAACAGGAGCAGCGTACGGACCCGCACGCGAAGTTGGAACAGCAGCACTGCGGCGAGCGCGAACGCGGGCACCATGGTGAGCACCCCACCGACATCGGCGCCCCAGAACGGTGCACCGTCGGCGACGACCGCGATGCCCAGCACTCCGACCGCCAGCACCACCCCTCCTCGGCCGCGCACGCGGTACGCGAGCAGACCGGCGAGCAGCACGCTCGCCGACGCGAGCACCGCGTAGCTCACGTTCCCGAAGCCGATGAACCGTCCCGCGACCTCGGGTGAGAAGCCGAAGCCGCTGTCGAACTGCAAACGGCTTCCCAGTACGACGTCGCCCACGAGCAGCGCCACCAACGAGGCCAGCCCTCCGATGAGCGCATCCAAAGGTCGACGTCGCGAACCCCACCACAGCACGGCCGCGAACACGAAGGAGACCACGGCGAGGAAGCCCCAGAAGGCGACGAGGCCGAGGCGGTGGAAGGGGAAGAGCCGGGCCAGGTACACCGCGGCGACGTAGCCCAGGGTCGCGAGCGCGAGCCATGGGAGGACCCGGACGCCTCGTCGATGTCCACGGCGTGCGCCGACGACCCCGACCGCCGCGGCGAACAGCAGCCCGGCCACCAGGACCGTGAACACGATCGCAACGGGCGTCAGGATCACGCTGCGGAACTCGGCAGCCTCGTTGCCGTCGACGAGCGTCGCGCGCAATGCGTCCGTCGACGCGGTCGAGGGGCCGACCGTGAACGGGCGGCCTCGCATCGTGGCGGGACGATGGACGCCCAGCGCGTCGAGAATGGTCGGCGCCACGTCCATGAGCTGCACGTACCCCGCGCGCTGGGTCGTGCCGGAGCGCATGAGGCCGGCGCGAACTCCCGGAGCTCGCAGCGCGGCAACGGTCAGACCGCCCCCGGTACGGCTGGGCGTCGGGCCGACGACGAACACCGCGTCGGTCGCCGGATCGACCTCCGCGAGCAGCGCGCCGACGAGCCGGTCCGTGTTCGACAGCGCGTCGTCCAGGGTTGCGGCTCGCTCGGCGGAGCTCTGCCGCTTGGCGTACGCATCGGCGCGCACGAGATCAGAGGCCTCGACGAGCACCACCGAACGATCGGTCCAGGCGCTTCGGAAGGCGTCGACCACGGCGTTCTGGTCGAGCCGCACACCGAACGGCGCGCGCTGATCGCGCTGGAGCAGGCGATCCGACACTGATCCGCCGGGCACCGTGCCGTCCGCACCCATCAACGCCGTGACTGCCGCACGTCGCGGTACCGCCGGTTCCCCACGCTCGGTACCGTCGCCGTTGGCGATCACCGCGCGGCTGAAGCCGGCGCGGTCGAGCGCGTCGCCGAGCGCACCGAGGTGGGCGCGCCAGAGGCTCGACTCGTTCGCGGCCGCGAGCTCGGCCACGCCGAGATGCACCAGCCCGGAGCTGGCCTCGAGGCCGGTGCGGCGGGCGAACAGCTCGGCCGCAGGCTCGCCGCTGACGTCTTCCTGCGCGTCGTAGGCCGCGCCATCGTCAGGGTTCTTCCCCGCGGTCGCCTTGTCGCCGGCACCCACCGTGGCGTACCCGCTGACGAGATCGGCATGCAGTGTCGGTGCCCGCGTCGAGAGGTTGGCGACGGCAGAGTCCGCGAAGAGCGCGTCGAGGTTCGGGAGGTACCGCTGCGACAGGTCACTCCAGACGACGGCGGGCAAGGAGAGCACGAGGACGCGTCGCGCTCGCGTCGCGCGCGCCGGGCTCGCGTGGGCCACGCCGCGGCCGGACGACACGACGAGCATGCCGGCCATCATGAGCACCACACACCACGCACCCACGCGTCGGTACGGCATGCACGCGGACCATAGGCCAGTATGCGGAAAATGTCTCCGCGGCCTCGCGGGTCAGCGCCGAGTACATGCAGGCGGCGGACCGCAGCGACGTCGAAGCCATCGTCGCCTGCTTCGCCGACGACGGGGTCGTGCTCGACGAGGATCAGGAGTGGCACCGACATGCCGGAATCCGGCACGGGCGTACGCGGGTGGCCACCGCCTACGAATACACGGTCGAGGTGCGGGACGCGGTCGCTCGGGGCGAGCTCGACGGCATGACACGCCATGACGTGTCCACGCACCTCGAAGGAAGCTTCCCCGGCGGGACGGTCGACCTGACGAACCGTTTCGGGCTACGCGACGGACGCATCACCCGTCTCGAGGTCCGGCCGACCGAGACCCGTTGACTTCTCCGTCGAGCGAGTAGGTGATGTGCGTCGCGTACGGCGACACACGCACGTCGACCTGGCGCAGCTGCCGACGGCCGACGCCGTCGAACAGCGGGGTGCCCCCGCCGAACACGATCGGGGAGACGTGCAGTGTGAGGTCGTCGAGGAGCCCCGAGGCGAGAGCCTGCGCGATCACGTTGCCGCCGCCCATGACCACGACGTCCTTGTCGGGCGGGCAGACGGCGCGCGCCTGATCGATGGCGGCGGCGACGCCGCCGGTGGCGAACGTGAAGTCGAGGTTCGTGAGGCGACGCGACGCGGGCGGCGCGTGCGTCACGACGAAGAACGGCGGTCGACCCACGTTGTGCGCGCCGTAGCCGATGTCGTCGTCCCAGCCGCCGGGGCTGTCCACGATGTCGAACAGGTTGCGGCCCATCACGACCGCACCGCTGCGCTCGGTCGACTCCGCGAGCACGGACTGGTCGACCTGGTGGCCTCGGAACACCCAGTCGTGCAGCGGCATGCCGTCGTCGCCGAGGCCTGCCGCGGGTCCGGCGTTCGGGGCGGTGACGAACCCGTCGAGACTCATCGTGATGTCGGCGATCGCCTTGGTCATCGTGCGCTCCTCCGTCACCGGTTACGACGACCGTCGTCCCCGCGACTCATCGTTGTGTCGCCGAGAACCGGGCAAGTCCTCGTCGATGGCAGGCGCCGCAAACGGCAGAAGCTCGAGGTATCAGCCCGGTGGCGTGAGGTCGGTGGGTGCGACGGATTGGCGGATGAGCTCGACGTACGCGTTGGGATGAGTCATCTGCGGAACGTGGCCCGCGCCGGCGAATTGGTGGCGCTGCGCGGTGTGGATCGACGCGACGAGTTTGTCGTTGATGAGCGTGAAGAACCGCGGGCTCAGCTCGCCCTCCGAAAGCACCACCGGCGCGGTGATGCCTCGCAGCATGTTCGGATCAAGGGCAATCGCATCGGGGTCTCGCATCTGACCGGCGAAGGCCACCGCGTGCGCGGTGATCATGTTCTGCTGGTCGGCCGACAGCTCCGACCACGGCAAACCGACCACGGTGTCGAAGAACTGCTCCGCCGCGCCGCGGTGGTCGCCGACGGCGATGCGCTCCTGGACTTGGCCGATGGTCTCACCAAATGCGTCGAGGATCGGCTTGTTCTCGGGATCGGTGGCGAGCAACGCCATGCAGGGCGGCTCGTGCGCGAACGCACGCTGGACGAGCGACGCATGCTCGCTCGCCAAACGCAATGTGATGCATGCGCCAGACGAGATTCCTGCCACGTTCACGGGACCGACGCCGAGGTGGTCGACGAGCGCGGCGAGGTCGGAGACATCGTCGTGCACGGTCCCGGCATCGGGCGGATCGAGCATGCTCTTGCCGTGACCGCGCAGGTCGACGTTCACGACGCGGAACGTCTCGCTCAGGGCAGGCGTGACCGCGTCCCACGACGTGCGGTCGACCCACGAGCCGTGCACGAGCAAGAGCGGCGCACCGCTCCCGGTGTCGTCGTAGAAGATGGTCGTACCGTTGATCGTCGCGGTCGGCATGGCAGTCTCCTCCGGTCAGGCGTCAGAAGTGTGCGAGCGACGGACCCGGCGCCTCGGTGGACATCGCAACACGTTCATCGCTCGCCGTGACCGAGGTCTGCCGGACGATGAGCGACAAAGTCGGCGACGAGGTTGATCACGCTCGGATCGCGTGCGGTGCGTCGGTGGGTCAGGCCATCTACCAGTTCGAGCCGAGCGTGTTGCATGTGAGGCACGATCTCCTCCGAATTGTGCACTGGCTCATGCTCATCGTCGCGGGAGTGGATCACCAGGACGTCCAAGTCGATTGCGCGGTACGCGGTCCGAGGATCCCACTGGGCACGCGCCGTGCCCAGTGTTTGGTAGTAGCTGGCCTTCGCGGCGAGGGCGATCTCCTCGCTCACTCCCAGCTTGTGCGCGTATCGCCGCCATCGGTCTCCCCCCGCGACGGGCGGAGCGATGAACACGGCTCGCTCAACGGTCCATCCCTCGCCGATCGCGCCGACCGTCATGCCGCACCCCGCCGAATGTGCGACAACCGAGTCAATCGGACCCAATGCCTGCGCGACCGCGACGATCGCGTCGGAACCCTCGAAGCTCACGCCCCAATCTCCACCAGAGGAGCCGTGACCGGGAAGGTCAAATGCGACGAGAGCGCGACCACGCCGCTCGAGTTCATCGATGAGGTACGACCACAGGGAGTTGTCGTCCTGCCATCCGTGCACCAGCAGCACGGCGGGACCTGACCCGAGCCGCCACGAGCAAAGGTCGCCCCAGAAAGAGGGAACGATCTCAGGCTCAACATCTGTCAGCCGCTCAGCGACGCGCGCCTCCCGTAGCCGTTTCGGCACGGCGTACTCGCGTAGGAACTGTTGCACCGCGTCGTCGGACCTGGCCACGGGCGAGAGGTCGCTCACCGATGCGCCCGAGCCGCCGTCGTGAATGTCCGCCGGGTCGCTTGCGGGTAGATCGGGCATGAGGGTCCTCGTTCTTGGCGATGTCGCTACACGGCCAAGGGGTCGACGGGCAGCGGATACGGCGAGATGATGGCGAAGTAGGGCTCGGCATCGTTGGGCGCGAACAGCTGTCGGATCTGAGAGACGCTCCGCCGTCCCGAGGCCGCACGCAAGAGTTCGTACCAGTCGACCTCGATGGTCGGCGTCTCGGTGGGCAGGCCGAGTGAAACTGCGCCGCGGTCGGTCACGATCCGAATGGGTGGCACGTCGGGCGTTGCCGCGCGTGCTTCCAGCATCATCATGAACGAGGTATACGCGAGCTTCGTCGCGTAGGCGTCGCGATCGGCGTCGACACACAGCGCTGCTCGGACGTCTTGTGCGTGCGTCGCGAGATCTGACACGGCAGCCCACGCGAGCACCTCGTGCGACATACCGGCGGGGAGTCTCCGCTCACCGCGCATCGTCAGACACAGAACGATCGTTGCTTCGAACCATTCGGCGACGATCTGCTCGAGCGGGCGAGCGCGATGTTCGTCAACACCGTCTTGGGCCCAGCGGTCGATGACCGGCAGGTCGTCGGGCAACGCGATCGCGATCTCGCTCATGTCTTGGGTGGAGTACGAGTGGTGTCCGATGGCGTACGCCCCGGCGACGTGGGTGAGATGCGCGATGACGTCCTTGATGGTCCACGCGGGAGTGGCCGGGACGACGGCCGCGAGCCCCGGTTCGTTGAGCGGACGCACGAGCTCGACGAGACGGTCGCGGGTCTCGGTGTAGGCGGCTGCCAGGTCAGGCACGTGCATCCGCTCCTTCATTCGGGTCGGATCATCGTGAGAACGGTGCGTGCACAGCTCTCGGACCTCAGGGACGAATGATCGCACCTTCGGCTGCGTGCCGGGCTCGCAGCTCGGCGTTCCAGTCACCGCTGCAGTAGACGGTCAGCTCGGCGACGCGGCCACTCCGAGCTTCGCACAGCAGGATCTTGCGGTCGGTCAGCTCCTCGCCGTTCTCCTCGTGCCGTCCGACGAACTCGGTGACGAAGCCAGTTGCGGTCGGTACATGGCGGGTCCTTTCGTGATCTCTGATGCGACGCTACGAACTGGGAGGTGCCCGCGCATCGGCAGAAGCACCGAAACGCGCCGATGCGCGCGTCGGTAGAAATGCTGAGCCATTGCGACGCGCGATTCGTCGGTTCGCCCGATGCGCGGGCACCTCCCAGTTCGTAGCGTCGTCGGCACAGCACGGCCCGATCCCTGGAGGACCAATGAGCGACGAACATCCCAACGTCAAGACGGTGAACCGCATGACGCCCGCGATCTTCGACCAGGACCACGACACGCTGGCGAAGATCTTCACCGACGACCTCGTGTTCCACCTCCGGGGCGCGTCGCACCCGATGGTGGGCGACCACTCCGGTCTCGGCGGGTTGCTGGGGGTCATCGGCTCGTTCTTCGAAGCCACCAACGGAGACATCAAGCTGGAGCAGCAGTTCTGCATCGGGACCGACGGGTGGGCCGCGGAGTGGGAACACGCCACGCTGGGACGTAAGGGCAAGACCCTGGAGTCGGACAACGCCTTCGTGTACCGCTTCGAAGGCGATCGGATCGCCGAGATGTGGATGTTCCTGGGCGCGCTGCCCGACGTCGGCGAAGCCTTCCTCGCCTGAGCCGCGGCCGAGGGGCAAACTGGGCGATGTGGTGCGAGCCATCGAGGACGCACGAACGGCAAGCGACGATCACCGATGGGGTGACGCCTTCCGGCTGTTGTCGGGTCTTCAACTCGAGGCACTCGACGTCGACGATCTCGATCGGCTCGCAACCGCGTCGTACCTCATCGGCCACGACGAGGACGCGTTCGGCTACTGGGTCCGAGCCCATCAGATGTGCGTCGACGACGGCGCATTGCACCGAGCGGCGTACTTTGCGATGCGACTCGGGCAGGGGCTCGGTTTCAAGGGAGACGTCGGCCGGTGCCGGGGCTGGATCGAACGCACCACTCGCCTGCTCGACGACGCGCACATCGATTGCGTCGAGCAGGGTTACGTCGAGTACGGGCTGGCGATGCTGCGGGTCTTCGAGGCCGGCGACCTGGCCGGCGCGCGCGCCCACTTCGTCCAGGCCGGCAAGATCGGCGCCGCCTACGTCAATCGCGACCTCGTCACACTGGGGCGGATCGGCGAGGGACGCATGCTGATCTATCTCGGTGAGATCGCCGAAGGAACGGCACTCCTCGACGAGGCCATGGCGTCGATCGAGGCTCGTGAGCTCTCGCCGCTGGTGACCGGTGACGCGTACTGCACGGTGATCGACGCGTGCGCGGAGCTCTTCGACCTGGCCCGGTGCCATTCGTGGACCGAGTCGTTCACGCGCTGGTGTGACACCCAACAAGAGCTGGTCCTGTACCGCGGCCACTGCTTCCTCCATCGAGCGGAGATGCTGGAACTGCAGGGATCGTGGCCCGAGGCACTCGTCGAAGCGCGACGCGCGTGCGATCGGCTGGCCGCGCCCGTCAACCCCGCTGCGCTCGCGGGCGCATGCATGATCGAAGGCGATCTCCTTCGGCTCGTCGGCGACTTCGACGGCGCCGAGACGGCGTATCGACACGCCCACGAATTCGGTCGGGATCCAGAGCCCGGCCTGGCGCTGCTCCGCCTCGCCCAAGGCCGGATCGACGTCGCCGACGCGACGATTCGCCGAGTCGTCGGAGAGACCGAGGACCCCATGTCGCGCGTACGCATGCTCGGGCCCTCCGTTGAGATCCTGCTCGCGGCGGGCGACGGCGCCGCCGCCCGCAGCGCGGCCGACGAGCTTCAAGTTCTCGCCGCGGAACTCGCCATGCCGTACTTGCGCGCACACGCCGCCCGCGCACGCGGCGCAGTACTTCTGGCCGAAGGTGATGCCAGCAGCGCACTCGTCGTGCTGCGCAGTGCCTTCAACGACTTCCACGCCCTCGGCGTGCGCTACGAAGCCGCGCGCATCCGGCTGCTCATCGCCGACGCGTGCACCGCGCTCGGCGACCACGACGCGGCCGCGATGGAGTCGAACACCGCCCGTTCCGTGCTCGCATCCCTCGGCGCGGCATCGACGCCGGGAACGATCTCGCAGCCGGCGGCGCTCCCGGACGGTCTGACGGAGCGCGAGCGCGAGGTCCTCGTCCTGCTCGCCCGGGGCAAGACCAACCGAGCGATCGCAGACGAGCTGTTCATCAGCGAGAAGACGGTGGCCAGCCACGTCAGCCACATCTTCACCAAACTCGCAGTGACGTCGCGATCGGCGGCCACCGCCTATGCCTACGACCACCATGTCGTGTGAACGCCAACGGAGTGGATCTGGATCATGTCGACGTCGCGGGGTCTTCGCATCGCCTTTGAACGGCGCGGCGAAGGGCCGTGCACGCGGTTCGCCGGCTCGCGCACGGCACGCGGTCTGAGGTGCCACCGGGCTCAGCTGGCCATCAACGCCTCGGGTAACTCGCGGCGGTTCCTGAGGCCGAGCTTGCTGTACACCGATGCCAGATGGTTCTGCACCGTACGCACGGAGATCGCGAGTTCAGCCGCGATCGCGGCATCGGCCCGGCCTGCGGCGGCGAGCAACGCCACCTGTCGCTCGCGCCGCGTGAGCGCTGCACTGGTGTTGAAGGCGGGGACCCATGGCACCAGGGCGTCCTCGCACTCCGCGTAGCGCGTGCTCGCGCGGAGCGCGAGCCGCGCGGCGCTTGTCCCCGCTGGTGCGAAGCGTGCGGGCGGCGTGATGTCCGGATTCGACCGCGGCGAGCGTCGCGCCGATCGCCGCGAGGCGGTCGGCGACTTGCTCGAGCGCCGTGGCGTCTGCTGCGATCCGGGACCGGGCGTCGTCCGCGAGGCAGCGCGGGAGCGCTCCGTCGACGCGCGCGGCCGCGGCGACCACGAGGTCGGCGGCGGCGCCGAGGTCGCCATCGACCTGGTAGCGCATCGCGTCGTGGGCGGCATTCAGCGCGACCGCCCAGGCGCCGGCCGACGCGGCGAGCTGCGCCGGGCTCCGGACCGTGGCCACCACGACCGCCGATCCGTCAACGGCCTGGCCCCACACCTGCTCGGCCGAGTCGTCGTCCAACATGTGCGCGTCGTCGACCACGAGCAACACTCCCAAGCTCGCGTGCTCACCGGTCGGCGGCTCAGTGCGTTCGACATCTGGTCCGCCGCGCCCGAGGTCCATTCGCGTGCGCCAGCCGGCGGCACCGAAGCGCGCCTGCAGCTCGCGACCGAACGCGGTCTTCCCGATCCCCGCGTCGCCAACGACGACCACGCCTGTTCCGACCCGCACCAGACGCTCGGCCTCGGACAGCGGCACGTCGCGACCGACGAACGGCCAAGCGGACTGCATGGCCACCGACCCTATTCCGCACTGCGTATCCACTCGGACGCGCATGAGTAGTCGCGCTACTCATGCGCGGATCCGGGCGATTGCAGATGATGCCGTCAGCATCCGGCGGCGCCCGACCGCCACCTCCCCCTGACCGCTGCCGCGTCCGCACGCGGCAGCGGTCACGCTCCCCGAGAAAGGACCCCCCGATGACGCCGTCTCATCCGAGGCCGCTGGCCACGCGCCTGGCTGCGCCGCTCGCACTCGCGGTCGCCGCCTCCGTCGTCCTGGGCTCCAGCCTGGCCGGCGCCGCGGTCGGGTCGAAGTCGAGCGCCAAGGCGAGCACAACCTGTAAACAGCTCACCAAGGAACAAATCCAACCGCTTGTGGCCGATCCGATCACCCACGTGACGGTCCAACCTGCGAACGACGCGTACTACGGGGCCACTGCGAAGAAGGTCGGCCAGCAGTGCAACTTCGCGACCGAGTCGGAGGAGGCAGCGTTGGCCGTGACCGTCATCGCGGGACCTTCGGCCGCGAAGGCCTACGCCGCCGACGTCACGGGGTTCCACGGAGCGGTCCGCGTGACGGGCGTGGGCAACAAGGCGGCGCGGGCCCACGTTGACGCCAAAGGCAGCGCGGCGACGACGGCGCTCACCTCGCTGAAGGGCCACACGTATTGCAGGGTCGTCCCTGGCGACGGCGACATCCCGGGCACCGAAGCGCTCGAGGAAGCAGCCGGCTTCAGCCCCGACATCGGCGATGCCGCCTATGCCGAGATCGCCGCCGCAATCGGAACCGTGTGCAACCGCGTCTACGGCAGCGGGAACACCACTCCTGACCTCAGCAAGCTGGTAGCCGCCGCCGCCAACGCGCCGACCGCCACGACCAGCGACTCGATCGGCGGCCAGGACTGCTGCACGACCCCGTGATCGGCCGCGCAAGCGCGTCATCATCGAGGCCGTCCACCCTCGCCATCCCATGGAGACCGAGCGCCAACGCGGCTGACCATCACCTGCGGCAAACGCTCTGGGTCTGTCGTGTCCCAGGGGGACCTGTCGACCAGCGCCACGCGATTTCGTCGACGAGGACGGTGGCGTTGGCAGCGTGAGGGCGGTCAGAAGTCGAGCAGGAACCTGAGCGCACGAGACAGCGCGACAAACGCCTCGTCGTTCGCGATCCCCAGTCGCCCGACGAGGCGCTGATCGGACACCGACTTGACGTCTTCGCACTTCGCGTAGCTGACCGTGTCGAGCCCAGAAGCGCCAGGGTCGAGCTCCACGTGCGACGACAGTCCTCGATGCGTCGTCGTGCACGGAACGACGATCACGACACCCGCAGGGCTCTCGTTGAGCCGGTCCGCCGACACGATCACCGCCGGTCGCCGGCCGGCCTGCTCCCGCCCGATCGGCTCACCGAAATCAACCAGCCAGATCTCGCCTCGCCGAGCGCTCACCTCGAACGATCACCGGGGGATGGACTCTCCCCTGCTCGCTCCGCCTCGATGTCCGCCCACGCGTCGCGGTCGCCCCGCAGCTCCGCATACCGGCTCGACAGCTGATCGAAGAACAGGGCCCGTTCGAGCGCATCGGCTGCCTCATCGAGCAGCTCGGTCATCGGACGTCCGGTCGCCTTCGACAGCGCCGCGAAGCGATCACGAGTCTTCTCGTCCACCCGGATCGTCGTACTCATGCTGGAAGTCTACCCTTGCGTAGACTTATCAGTCTACTACCGAACCCATCGCTCACCGGCCCGTAGCGGGGAGTTTTCACGAGTTCTGATGACAAAGTGATGACAAGCGACCCTTCCGATATCAGATGAAGTGTTGTATGTTGTCTGCATGACGCTCGCCGAGCACACCTTCACCCACATGCTCCGCAACTCCGGCGAGATCCTCGCCGAAGTCGAGCACCGCGACGTCGTCCTGCGTCGCCGCGACGGCGAGGACCTCTTCCTCGGGCTGCGCTCCCGTGAAACATCCCTGCGCGACGCGCTCGGCGTCCTCGCCCGCCTGCTGCTCGCCGCCAGCGTCGACACCAACACCCGCCGCACAGTCGCCGCCGCGCTCGCCGCCTCACTGCCCTGGACCACGTTCCTCCCCGACGACGAGCGCGAGGAGTTCTTCGACGCACTCACTTCGACCGCGGCAGCGTGCGTCGATGTCGATACTTTCGATCCACTCGCCCACCTCATCGAGGGATGGCGGGCGACAGCAGAGATCCACGCCAACCCGGAGCTGGCCGATCTCCTCGGCACCGTGCACTCGGGGCCGACTGTGAAGGTGACGAGTCCGAGGGCGAGCTGATCGTTGGCGCGCGAGGAGCGCATTGCGCGCCCGACGCGCACGGACGAGTTCGAGGTCGTCGCTGCCGACAAGGGCGTCGCCGAGGCCTGGGACAAGTGGGCCAAGCAGGAGCCGAACGCGCTCGCGAGCGCGCACGAACAGTTGTCCGCTCACCCGACACAGTTCTCATCGCGGCAGAAGCGACTCGTTGGCAAGACGTTCGGGACGGGGAGCTACGACGGCAAGACCTATGACCGCTGGCAGTACGAGGCCACTGCGGGCGGCAGGATCTTCTACTTCGTCGACGACCCGACCGACGGCGGTCGAAAGAAGGTGGAGCGCAAGGGCCGCGGGCCCCGGCCGCGCAAGCGCGTCATCATCGAGGCCGTCCACCCCGGCCATCCCATGGAGACCGAGCGCAAACGCGGCTGACAGCGCTGCGGCAGCGAGATCACGACTCGGGCTCCGGAAGGGCGTTCACGATGACATGCCATCGGTTGTCTCGCTCGCCTTCACGACGTCCGCCTGGCGTGAGCAACACCGACCGTCGACCCGGCACCAGGCCCATCACGGGCGCGGTGTCGAGGTTCACGTTCATCCAGGTCGCCATGAAGTCCAGCAACCAGCCCGTCCGCTGCACGACCGACGCCGGATAGGCCGCGCCGGCGTCGGCGAGGCGGCCGGTATCGATCCGGTCTTCCTCAAGCATCTCGCCCACGATCGTCGCCACGTTCGACAACCCACCGCTGGCGTGCTGGTGGGCGACGAGGTCGAGGATCGTCGTCTCGATCGCCGACGCTCGCATCGTTCCCGTCGCCGTGTTGACCACATCGACGGGTCGCTCCGCCGCCGACGCGTCGGTGATGAAGGCGATTCGCACGCGGCCGAACGTCCGGTCGCGAACTCGCGCCGACGTGATCACCTGGAACACCTGCGGTCGCTGGTGCGCGAACCCGTGCACCTCCGCGGCCGACAGCAACCCGACGTAGTAGTCGTGGCCGAGGTGACTCATGAGCGCATCGATGAAGTGCGGCGCAGGAACCGCGCCCCACGAACGGAACTCGGGCGGAACCGCCACGTAGAGCCCCTTCGTCGGGCTGAAGAGATGCCCCCGACGACGCCACCGTGCCAGCGTGGGCGCGACGTGCCTCTCGGGGATGCCGAGGCGCGTGGCCGCGTCGGTGGTCGTGATCCAGCTCCGACCCTGTGCCAGGAGCCAGTCAGCGAGCTCCCGCGGCTCGACCTCCGAGACTGAACGCGTTGTCACGCGCTCATACTAACTGTGACGATTCGTCTTGATACGGCTACGGCATTAGCGCTGGGGAAGCGAGCCTCAGTTCTGTTCGGCATTCGGGTATACTCGAATACCGAAGGAGGGTCGGATGGAGCGAAGTCGGATCAGCGCCGAGGAGATGCGCGCCCTCGCCATCGAGGACCTCGCTGCTGCGCTGACGGCGGCGGGGCTCCAGGTCGAGCGGGCAGGCAAGCGCGCGCTCGAGGTCCAGCTCGACGACGCCCGGTGCGATGTCGACGTGGTTCCCATCGCGTACGTCACGAGAGCTCGAGCCGACGAGCTGGTCGCCAACGAACACCATGCGGGACATGTCTCCGTCGTCGTCGCCGACCGCATCACCGCCGACGCGAGAGATCGGCTCACCGAAGCCGGATGGGGATGGCTCGACCGACGGGGCCACCTCCGGCTGCGCTCCGCCGGCCTCCTCGTCGACACCACCGTTCCGGCCACCGACCGAGCCGCCGGGCCGGCGGAGCCGATCCGGGGGCGAGCCGGAGTCGCCATCGCATACCGACTGCTCACCCATGGCGACGCTCCGATCTCGACCACCCGGTCCGGGCTCGGGTTCGCACCGTCCACGATCAGCGAGGCGCTGTCCCGGCTGCGATCGGCTGGACTCGTCGACGGGGAGGGGTGCGCGGTGACCCCGGAGCTGTTCTGGGCGCTCGCCGAACGCTGGACGCCAGAGCGGACGTGGCTCGCCGAGGAACCAGACCCCACTGCAAGCGACGCGGTCGGATGGTGCGTGTCGGGAACCGTCGCGGCCGCAGAGCTCGGGGCGCCCATCGTGTCGACCGGCGCAGCCCCCGACCTCTACGTGCCGGGGCCGGTGGTGGTGACCATCGCCGCCCGCCGGTACGGGGTCGCGCGCGACCCGGGCGTGGCCGCTGCGTCGCTCGCCGTTGCCCCGGCGTCGGCAGTGACGGTGCCCGACGAGACTCGCGATCCCGTGCATCAACGTTGGCGGCTCGCGCATCCCGTCGCCGTCGCGCTCGACCTGGCGCAGGATCGAGCTCGTGGCCGCGAGATCCTCGGGGACTGGAGCCCACCCGAACGTGTCTGGTGAAACGCTCGTCGTGCTCCCCGGCGAGGCCATGACGCGACTCGTCCGCGCCGCGGCCAAGATCGCTGACGCGAACCTCGGCCGCTACGCAATCATCGGTGGTGTCGCGGTATCGGCGCGCCTCGGGCAGGCGCATCGCGCCACCGCGGACATCGACGCCGTCGTCGACGACCTCACACCACCACCGGCTATCGAGACTTTGCTCGACGTGCCAGGAGCTCGCACGGATCCGACGGGTGCCCATCGGGTGCTGATCGACGGCATCAAGGTCGAGATCCAGGGCACCGAGCCGTTCTCATCTGACGACTTGGACGGCCTGACCGACGAGCAGGTCCTGTACATCGGGGCCCATCGCTACGCGCTCGAATCGGCCACCGCAGTGACGCTCGTCGCGCAGGCCGAGCCGGTACGTGCGACGGTTCCAGTAGCGACGCCGGGTGCCTTGTTCGCGATGAAGCTGCACGCCATCGAGGACCGCCGGCCAAGCGGCGGACTCGACAAGCGCGCCGGCGACGCCTGGGACCTCTACCGGATTCTTCTCGACCTCGACCGCACCGCGATCGTCCGCGACGAGCTGGCCGCCATCCCGACACCGTTACGCAACGTCATCGCCGAGACCGCCGAGCGGATCCTCGTCGAGCGAGCGGTCCGCACCGCGAGCTGGCTGAAAGCGGGCGACGAGCGCATGGCCATCGTCACCGCGCAGGAGTTGCAAGCCCTCGCGCTACCGGTCGTCGAGGCGCTGCGTACCGGCTGACGGTTCGCGTTCACCCGCGTCGGTCTCGCGCTCTGCGCCCGTTGGATCGCCCATCCCTGCCTCGTCGAGCAGACGCGTGAGCTTGGTCTTCTGCCGGTGGCGACGGCGCACGTCGGTGAGGTATTCGCCGAAGCCGTCGGGATCACTGGCTCGTTCGTGGACGCTGCGGATGTGGGCGATGCGCTCGACCGCTCGCTCGTAGCTGTGCGCCTGCTTGCGGTCGATGAGCTCCTCGACCTGCCGGGCGTAGGCGCTCGCGGCGTCGAGAGGATGGTCGGCTTCGCGTGCTGCGCCGAGCTGCAGCCAGAGATGTGTCGTCGCTCCGTGCTCGATGGCCATCGCCCAGGAGTCGTCGAGCTGGCCGTCCCAGGCCAGCACCGCGATGAGATCCTCGTGGGTGGACGGTCGGGGCAGGCGGGCGCGGTAGCGGTTGATCGGAGTCGGCCGCGACGCGAGCGCCGCCTCACGGGCAACCGCCTGGTCCTCGAGCACGGCGAGGGCGCGCGGTCGGAGCTCGTCCCACGACCCGACCTCAGAGGTCCAGGCCTTCAGGCGCTGGTAGGTCTTCAATTCCGGTTTCTCGGCGAAGCGTCGCCATACGAGGTCGACCACGTCGACCGTGCGTTCGCGCTCGAGCCATCCGGCGAGCGCGACGTCATCAAGGCGCGAGTCGCCTCGCATCTGGTGGTCCGAGTCCTCGAACGTCGCGAGGCCTCGTTCGGCCCATGCGAGCGCGTCGTCACCTCGACCGGCCTCGGCGAAGACCTCGGCGATTCGGACGTAGTCGTAGGGGTACGACAGATCCTGGGCCATCACCGCGACGCGACCGTCCACGTCGCCCGCGACCTCGGCCAGAGTCTCCATCATCCGGGTGAGGTGGAACGGCCGGCTGGAGCGACCGAAGCGGCCGGGTTCGATCGGGGGGAGCTGTTCCCATCGCTCCGTGGCGAGGCGTCGCAGCTCGCCCAGGCCGACATCGCCGAGGAGATCTGCGTATCGCTTGGGCGAGTCGATAAGAATGTCCCAGTCGGTGTCGAGCTCGAGGGCGAAGAGCCTCCGAGCGAGAGCGACCGGATCCGGTCGCACCACTTCGCAGGCGTCGTGATGGAGTCGCTCCAGGTCGGCGACGATCTGTGCGAACCAACCCGACGAGTCGTCGACCCGGCCCATGGTCACGTCGACACGACCGAGCGCGCATTCAGTGATCACGATCACCGCATCGGCATGACCGGCCGTCAGGAGCTCGCTGATCCGGCCGATCTCCGTATGCACACCGCGCGCCCAGGGCCCCGACGTGCGCGGGCCGTCGCGGCGTGCCGCGCTCCCCGACCGCAACGCTGTCGCGAACGATCGGCGGTACGAAGCCAGGTCCACGGCCTGATCGTGGGCCGTCACCTTCTTCGCCGGCCGAGCCATCGCACCGGTCTACCCGACCCGCGCCGCCGGGCTTGGTCCGTGACAGATCGGAAGGTCCTCACGACCGCCGTTCGCGCAGCCGTGCGGCGAGGGAGCGACATCGCTCGATCTCGGCGATCGCCTCGCGCTCGTCGCCAGTCGGGGCGGGTCGATCGGCCCACCGCAGGGGATCGTCGCTGGGCAGGATGACATCGCCGCTGTGTCGCCACGTCGGGTCGCTGAGCTGCCAGTACTCGTGGCGGTCGAGGGCCTCGACGATGAGGGCGATGTCGTCGTCGGAAAGCGCGGGCTGGGCGGGAGTCGGGAGTGGGCATCTGGCGAGTCTCTCGAGCTGCGCTGGCCTGCGACAAGGGTTGATCCCGGCGACTGGCGGCGCGAGCTCGTAGCGTCGGGGTCCGTGGAGGAGCTGGCGGCAGGGCTCTACGAGGTGCTGGTCACCGAGGGCCTGCAAGCGCGCCTGGAGGAGCTCGCCGAGCGGCTGCCCACCGAGCAGCGAGGTCTGCAAGCTGCGGAGGCGCCCGATCGCATCGCCTGGCATCTGAGCCGGGAGATCGAGCGCGCCTTGAACGACGTCGGCGAGACCGACCGGGCCCGGGTCGGGGTCGAAGTTGCCCGCGCATTGGTCGATCGGCTGGGTCAGCTGGTGAGTGCTGACCCGTCGGTTCGGCCCGTGGACCCGGCGACGGTGCTGCACGCGGTGCTCGGCCGGCGCCCCGACGGCACGCCGGACGCGATCACCGCGCCGTTGACGCCGTTGCTCGACACGACGTTGCTCACGAACGCGCCCGGCGAGCCGAACCTCTGGAACCAGCTGCGCTCCGAGATCGAATCAGTTGACGCGATCGACGTCGTCATGGCCTTCATCCGTCGCAGCGGCATCGCACCGCTGCTCGACGCCCTCGCGCGGCATTGCGATCGTGGTCGGCCGCTTCGTGTGCCCCCACCACGACCTACACCGGGTCGACCGAGCAACGAGCCCTCGATGTCCTCACCGAGCTGGGCGCGGAGGTCCGAGTCTCCTACGACCTCTCCACCACGCGGCTGCACGCGAAGGCGTGGGTGTTCCACCACGGTGAGCCCGGCGATCAGATCGGCGGTGAGCCATCGGCGGCGGTAGCCCGTCAGCGACGTGAACACCGGAATCGGTCGCGTCATCCTGCCCCCCCACGATGGGCGCCCTGGTGGTTCTCCCGGGTCTCCTGCTCAGGGGGTGACGACGGGGAATCCTGGCCGGCCGGGGTCGAGCACGTCGAGGAAGGTCTGCACGACGCCGACGTCGCCGTCGGTGTCGACGTCGGCGAGGGTGAGCGCGCCGCCGAGCAGCCCGATGAGCTGGGGCTTGGTCAGCGTCACGGTGAGGTCGGCGTCGCCGGCGGGTGCGTCGCGTTGGATGAGCACACCGTTGGTGAGCTCGGTGCGGTGGCGTACGCCGTCGTCAGTCACGATCCAGTCGATCGCACCGGCGATGTTCCAGGCCTTGGGTCCGTTCACCCGGATGGCGACGGTGTCGAAGAGCTGGTCGACGGTGAGCGCGGCGATGACGTCGGGAGGGGCGAGGTCGAGTGGGGTCGGCGTCTCGTCGTTACGCAGCTCGTACGCGCCCTGCAGGTAGAAGTTGCGCCAGGTGCCGTTCTCGGCCCCGTGACCGAGCCGGTCGTAGACCGTGGCGAGCAGCTCGCGAGCTCCGGTGTTCGACTCGTCGGCGAACACGGTGTGGTTCAACAACTCGGCGGCGAAGCGGAGGTCACCGACGTCGATGAAATCCTGTGCCTTCTCGAGCACGACGTCTGCCCCGCCGAACGCGTCGACGTAGCGTGTGGCGACGGCCTCGGGTGGGTGGCGCCAGAGGTTGGCGGGATTGCCGTCGAACCATCCGAGGTATCGCTGGTAGATGGCTTTGATGTTGTGGTTGGCCGAGCCGTAGTAGCCGTGCGTGTGCCAGACGGCGTCGAGCGCAGGAGGCAGCTCGACCATCTCGGCGATCTCGATGCCCGTGTGCCCCTTGTTCATCAGTCGCAGGGTCTGGTCGTGCAGGTAGGCGTAGAGGTCACGTTGCTCGGAGAGATACTTGACGATCCGGTCGCGTCCCCAGGTCGGCCAGTGGTGCGACGCGAACGCCACGTCGACGTCGTCGGCGAACAGTTCGATCGCTTCGTTCAAGTAGTGCGACCAGATGCGAGCGTCGCGCACGACTGCCCCGCGCAGGGTCAGGATGTTGTGCAGGTTGTGCGTGGCATTCTCGGCCATGCACAGGGCGCGGCGCTCAGGGAACACGAAGTTCATCTCGACGGGACACTCGGTGCCCGGGGTCATCTGGAAGCGGATGCGCACGCCGTCGATCACCTCCTCCTGGCCGGTTTCGGTGATCTCGAGGGTGGGCGGGATCACCCCGACCGTCCCGGTGGAGTTCGTCTGGCCGAGCCCGGCGCTGATCTGCCCCGCGGGACCCTTGTCGAGCTTGGCTCCGTACATGAAGTCCGAGCGGCGGCTCATCGCCTGTCCGGCGTACACGTTTTCCGCCACCGCCGCTTCCATGAACCCGTGGCCGGCGATGACGGGAATGCCGTCGCGGTACACGCCCCGCACCCCACCGAAGTGATCGACGTGCGCGTGCGTGTAGATGACCGCGGTGACCTCGCGCTCGCCGCGGTGCACGCGGTAGAGCGACAACGCGGCCGCAGCACACTCCGCGGAGATGAGCGGATCGATCACGATGACGCCGTCGTCGCCCTCGACGAGCGTCATGTTCGAGAGATCCAGCCCACGCACCTGGTAGATGCCGTCGGTGACCTCGTAGAGGCCCTGCTTCGCACACAGCTGCGCCTGGCGCCACAAGCTCGGGTTCGCCGTATCCGGACAGTCCGCGTCAAGGAACGCGTACGAATCGTTGTCCCACACCACCCGACCGTCCTCCCTGGTGACCACGCACGGGTCGAGCTTGCCCACGAAGCCCCGGTCGGCGTCCTCGTAGTCCGCACGATCAGCAAAGTCCGCTCCGCTCATGGATCTCCTCCTCGACGAGGTCGTCTTCGACCTTCATGTCTAGATCGAAGTACCCGCCGGGCGAGGTGCGTCAGACCCTCCTCAAGGTCCACTTTCCGCACGATTCCCGAGCCGACGTACGCCGTCGGACACGGGACGCTCGCCGATGGGTCTCATCGAGCACCTCCATGGAGCGTCGACGACGGAGATTCCCCGTAGACCGGGGTACAGCGCTGCGAACCGGCCACGATGGATGAGCCCGTGCGCAGCGGCGACGTCACACACCCGCACCGACCCCGGCTCGGCCGACCGCAGCGCCCGGTGCGCGGCCTGCAACGCTCGCATGCGCAGGAACGTCAGCGGTGTCGTGTCGAGCACCTCCCGGAAGGCTGTCTGCACTCGCCGTTCCGACGCCCCGACCTGCCGGCACAGCGTGAGGACCGGGACCGGCCAGAGGCCAGACGCCGCCAGCCAGTCCTCGGAGTGCGCGGTGCCGACCATCGGGAACCCGAACTCAAGCAGCGCGATGTGCCCCGACGACACGTCCTGAACAGCGACGCGGGTCGCGTCCGATCCCTGCCCGTCCGCACCAGCGCCCCGCCGGCACCCGGCACCGCGTGCTGAACCTGCGGTCGCATGTCATCCGGTGCTTCAGATCATCGGCGTCGTGAGCTGGCCCGACCGTCCCTGACTCCGTAGCGGGCGAGTGCTCCGCTGAGGGGTCGCGTGACGAGGCGTACCCCGACGCCTCCTTCGACCTCCCCACGTAGTAGCTCCCGCTTCGACGCTTGATGGGCTTTTCGCTCGTCGACGGACCGCAACTGCTCCGTCACGTGATCGCAGCACACCGGGGGAACGCTGACACGAAGCACCAGCGAGAGAGCGGAGTTCGACATGCGACCCAACTCCCGAAATGTTCGACGTCGTCCCTGGGCCCGAGCCATCCTCGGGAGCGCAGCCGTGGCGATCGCAGTCGCAGTCGTCGGTTGGACCGCTTCCAACGAGATCGAGGCCACGATCGCGGTCATTGCGGTCCTCATGATCGTCGCACTCGCGCTCTTGAGCGTTCGGCAACGCGCGTGCGAGCCACACCGACCGACGACAACTGGTCTCGACCGACGGACGTGAACGAACGCGACCTCGATCGCGTCCACGCTCGAAAGCCATCCAACGCTCGGCCGAGAGGCGACGGCGACGGGACCACTCGCGGAGCCCCGGGTCGATGGAGTCACGCCAGTCGTCGCCCAATCCGACACGCAGCGCGCGCTCCACCGTGGCGCGCGAGGACCGTGCCCGCGCGGCGATGACCCCGAGCCCGACGATCGTGAGCGCGGCAAAGCCAACGACCAACCATCCGAGGACCGAATCGATGTCACCCTGACCGAAGGTAAGCACGGTGGAGCCAACCAGAAGGTAGATCGCAAGAAACGGCAGCTCGTTGACGACGAGCCCCAAGAAGAAGCTCACGTCCGCGATTCAGACCGCTGCCACCAAGCGGTGATGGCAGCCGGTCGGCTCGCGTCGTGTCCGACTGCCGTCGAAGGCCTTCGTCAGATTTGACGAACCGAGGAGTTGGTCATATGCTTAAGCCATATGACCAAAGGCATGGAAGGGCTCGCAGCGGACGGTTCCAAGAAGTCGACACGCGTTCGCATCTTGGACGCGACGGTCGAACTCATGGCAGAGGTCGGGATCGACCGGGTTCGCGCGCGAGCGATTGCCGAGCGGGCTGCCGTCAATCCCGCGCTCGTGCACTACCACTTCGGGTCGATGTCGGCGCTCGTGGCCGAGGCAGCGCAGTACGCACTCGTCAGCAAGCTCGGGCCATCGATCGACGCCTTCGCGTTGGGTGCCACGATGCAGGAAGGCGTCAAGGGCATCCTCGATTGGATCATCGAGAACGGGCGCACGCCGGCAGCGACGATCCTCGCCGAAGCGACGGTGAAGGCAACCCGGGATCCGAAGTTTCGCGCCTGGAGTCGAAACGCTTCCCGCAGGTTCCGATCGCTCATCCTCGAGCGTCTGGAGGAGGGACGTCGCTCGGGGGAGATCGACCCCAGCCTGGATCTCCAGGCGACCTCTGTCTTGCTCGCGGCCGCGCTCGACGGCCTGCTCTTCCACCACCTCGTCGATCCGAAGCTCGACGTCACCCAGGCAGCCGGCCCGATCACGGCCATGCTCCGCAAACCGCCGGTCAAGCCAGAGGTGCAAGGCATCAAGGACCTCCGGGAATGACTTCCCAAAACACCCGCCTATCGAACTCACACATCGAAACAAGGGAGGTGCCGGGACGAAATGCTCACGACTACAACACAGCCCGCAGCCCCGAGCGCAGTGAACGGGGCCCACGACCATTCAGATAACAACCTCGCTGTCGAGTGCATCGGACTCACCAAGGCGTTCGGCTCGACCCGCGCAGTCGACGGCGTCGACCTCGCGGTACCGAAGGGGTTCGTATACGGCTTCCTCGGACCGAACGGCTCGGGAAAGACCACAACCATCAAGATCCTGGCGACGCTGCTCCGACCGGACAGCGGCTGTGCACGGGTGTTCGGCCACGACGTCGTACTCGAGGCCGGGGCAGTACGAGACAGGCTGAGCCTCACGTCGCAGTTCGCGTCGGTCGACGAAGATCTCACCGCGTTCGAGAATCTCGTCCTGCTCGCTCGTCTCTTCGGTTACGGCCGGCGCGATGCAAGGCAACGAGCGGCAGAGCTGCTCGACGCGTTCGCCCTCGGCGACACTGCCGGCCGGCAGATCACGTCGCTCTCCGGCGGGATGCGGCGGCGCCTCGACATCGCCGCAAGCCTCGTCGTTCGACCCGACCTGCTCTTTCTCGACGAGCCGACGACCGGACTCGACCCTCGTAGTCGTCGGCAGGTCTGGGACGTCATCCGCGCGGTCGCTGCCGAAGGGACGACCGTGCTGCTGACCACGCAGTACCTGGACGAGGCCGATGCACTCGCCAACCGCATCGCCGTCATCGACCGGGGTGCGTTGATCGCCGAAGGCACCAGTACGGAATTCGAAGGCTTCGGTCGGCCAGGGCACGGTCCGCATCCGGCTCGCCGAGCCGGACCGCCGGCAAGACGCCGAGCGCCTGCTCGCTCGAGAGTTCGGTCTCACGGCGCGCCCCCATCCGGATCCGGCGGTCGTCTCCATGCGCATCGGATCGGTTCCCGGACCCAACGGTGTTGGTGACCTCGCCACCCGGGCGCTCGCCGCCCTCTCCCGTTCGTCGATCACGATCAGCGACTTCTCCCTCGGCGAACCGAGCCTCGACGAGGTGTTCCTTTCACTCACCGGCCATGAGACGACCCCGCCGACGAGGAGTGAGAAGTGATGAACGACCAACGCTCTGCAAACGCCGGAAACGAACTGATCGGTCCGATGCGCGCCGCGATCGCGCCCCGCTCACGACCACAACGGCCGGGGCGGGTCTCGGCCTCGTTGGTGTTCGCGTGGCGGGCCCTGCTGAAGATCAAGCACGTACCGGAACAGCTCGGCGACGTCATCGGCATTCCGCTGCTGTTCACCGTCCTCTTCACATATCTGTTCGGCGGCGCGCTCGCAGGATCCACTCACTCATACCTCCAGTTCCTCCTGCCGGGAACCCTCGTGCTGGCCGTCGTTTTCGTCACCGTCTACAGCGGGGTGACCCTGAACAGCGACCTCGCCACCGGGGCTTTCGACCGGTTCCGTTCGATGCCGACCTGGCGACCCGCTCCGATCATCGGTGGGCTCATCGGTGATGCGGGCCGCTATCTGCTGGCTTCGCTCATGGTCATGGCCGTCGGAATCGCCATGGGTTACCGGCCGGAAGGAAACGTTCTGGGCGCCGTCGGCGGGGTTTGCCTCGTCATCGCTTTCGGGCTCTCGCTGTCTTGGGTCTGGATGACGCTCGGCGCGCTCTTGCGACAACCAAACGCTGTCCTCAGCGCAGGCCTGGTCGTCCTGTTCCCGTTGACCTTCGTCAGCAACGCGTTCGTTGCTCCGAAGACGATGCCGGCCTGGCTCGGCCGTCTCGCCCGCATCAATCCCGTGACGCACCTCGTCACCGCGGAGCGAGGCCTTCTGCACGGAACAGCGACCGGCGGGCAGATCCTGTGGGTACTGGCCGCAGCCGCGGTGATCACGATGGTGTTCGCTCCGATCACCATGCGCCTGTACGCCCGGGAGCGCTGACGGTGCGAGCTCTCCGTCAACAAGAAGGTCGAACACGAACCACGCTGGAAGAAAGGACAGACATGAATCACGAAGCTGTCGTGCACGCACAGGCGGGACCGGAAGACGTTTGGTCGTTCCTCGTCGACGTCGAAGGATGGCCGAGCTGGACGCCTTCCGTTCGCCGCGCGCAGCTGCTCACCCCTGCGCCACTCGCGGTCGGAAGCCGCGTGCGACTCCACCAACCGCGCCTCGCGCCCATGACATGGACCGTCACAAAGCTCGATGCACCGGTTCGGTTCACCTGGGCGGCGAAGGCCCCAGGACTACACATCGTCGCCGACCACATCCTCTCGCCCGCCTCTGACGGAACGACCACGATCAGGCTGACGATCGAGGAGACCGGCGGGCTGGCACGCGCCATCGAACCCCTCACCCGCGGCACAACCGACCGGTACGTGCGCATCGAGGCACAGAGCCTCAAAGAGTCCGCCGAACGCGTCGCCGCACGTCGCGGCGACGCCTCCGAGTCCCACAATCAGCTCGCGCCGCACGAGAGAACTACCTAGTTCTCCTCCGCGAGAGGGGCACGCAACTCGACCACCGAGGAAAGGAGTTTCAGTGGTAACCCGCCTTGAGCTCGTCGACAACCCTGTCGTGACGAACATCGCGAAGCATCTCATCTCTGCCGCCGCGGCCGTCAAGCGTTCCTCGCTGCCCGCCGCGACTCAGGAGCTGGTCGAGCTTCGGGCCAGCCAGATCAACGGCTGCGCTTTCTGTGTCGACATGCACACGAAGGAAGCCGCCGCCGCGGGGGAAAGCCAAGTTCGACTCAACCTGGTCGCAACCTGGCGGGAAGCAACTGTCTTCACGGAGGCCGAGCGGGCCGCCTTGGAGCTCGTCGAGCAGGGCACCCGCATCGCCGACGCGGCCGGCGGTGTCACCGACGACGCTTGGGCGACCGCGTGCAAGCACTACGACGAGGAGCAGCTCGGCGCGTTGGCGTCGGTCGTCGCTCTCATCAATGCATTCAATCGGATCAACATCATCCGTCGGCAACCGGCGGGCGACTACCAGCCGGGTCGGTTCGGTTAGTTCGCGCGGCCGTGCGGCCAGTCCGGGCCGAACCTCGGGGGTCGCCGCCAGGGTCGTGCAAGGAGGCAGCCTCATGAACATCGCTTTATGGATCATTGCCGCTCTGCTCGCCGCGGTCTTCACCGTCAGTGGCAGCGCCAAACTCTTCGTGCCCAAGGAGAAGCTGGCAACGGTGCCGCTGGGCGGGTGGACCGCAGCGGCCGGCGTCGGCTTCGTCAAGGCCCTCGGAGCCATCGAAATCGCGGCCGCGGTCGGCCTCATCCTGCCCGCCGCCATCGGAATCGCGCCCGTGCTGGTGCCGGTGGCCGCGGTCGGCGTGGCCCTGCTGATGGTCGGTGCGATGATGACGCACCTCCGCCGGCACGAGGCCTTGGGAGTCGTGCTGAACTTGATCTATCTCGCGATGGCCGTCGTCGTTGTGTGCGCCCGTTTCGGTCCCAAGTCGTTCTGAGAGGCCGAAGCGGGCACCGGTCGCGCCACTTCGTCGGGCGCGCGCCTTTTCGGCACCGGACCGGTGTTGCAGCGGGGTTGGTGTCGAGCGTCGACGACGAGCCGCTGGTCCCGCCGTCTTCCAATTCGCTGATGTTGGCGCGTGCCGCGCTGGGGGTTCGTCGTGACTCGAGCGAGACCCTTACGTATCTCGTCTTCGCCAACGAGCGCCGCCGCTTCGCCCGGATGGAATCCGAAGCTCGCACCAGTTCGAGACCGGCCTCGACTGGCACCGGGTCGAGCGTGCGTTGACGTTGGAAGCTCCTCATAGAACCCACAGACCTACCAAGACCGACGGAAATTGGAGGTTTGTAAGGTTTCCTTGGAGGAGGCTGCACCGCACGGAGGCGACTGAACCCCGGGCCTGCGCTTGAACACACGTTTGGTGTCGGAGGGGGGACTTGCTCCTCGGCGCCATGACGTGACAGTGGTGCGTCGCGTGTCATTCGGCGGGTGACGGGGCCGGGCCAAGTCCGGGCAGATCATGCATTCTGCGTGACGACCACCCGAGAGCCGCGGCGGATGATGCTCCTGGCTGTCGCGGCGCGGCGCCGACTCTGACATCGTTCGGCGCAAGGAGCAGACGTGGAGAGCCTCGATACAGCACTCATCGTGGCGGTCGCCGCATCGCTCGTCGCGTGGGGACTCGTCTCGGCGAAGTTCGAATCGTTCAACGTGAGTGCCCCGATGGCGTTCGTGGCCATCGGGCTCGTGCTCGCCAACGATCCCCTCTCCGCCATCGACGTCAACGTGCGCGGGGAGACGTTGCGGAGCCTGGCGGAGATCACGCTCGCGCTCCTGCTGTTCTCCGACGCCGCCCGCGTCAACCTCCGCGTCCTGCGACACGACGCGCGGATGCCGGTGCGCCTCCTGGTCATCGGCCTCCCGCTCACCATCGCGGTGGGTACTGGCCTCGCGGTGATCCTGTTTCCCGACCTCAACCCGTGGGCCGCGGCCGTCATCGCGGCCGCGGTCGCGCCGACCGACGCCGCGCTCGGCGCTCAGGTGGTCGAGGACACGCACGTGCCGGCACGCGTGCGCCGGATCCTGAACGTCGAGAGTGGACTGAACGACGGCATCGCCACCCCGTTCGTCACCTTCTTCATCGCGGGGACGGTCGCCGACACCGTCTCGCACTCGTCAATCACCCTCACGAGCGCGCTCGGCGATCTCGCCATCGGCGTGCTCGTCGGTGCTGCGGTCGGCCTCGGCGGTGCTCTGCTGCTCAAGCTGGCCACCAGCAACGGATGGTCGTCCGCCACCTACCGAGGCATCGGCGTGCTGGCGTTGGCACTGATTGCCTACGCGCTCTCCATCGAGATGGGCGGCAACGGGTTCATCGGCGCGTTCGTGGGCGGGCTCGCGTTCGGCACCATCGTGCACGATCCCAAGCAGCAGGACGCGACGCTCGACTTCGACGGCCAGACCGGCGAGTTGCTCTCGCTGATCGTCTGGTTCATCTTCGGCGCGGTCCTCGTCACCGCGCTCGACGCGACGACGTGGCAGACCGCGGTGTTCGTGGTCCTGGCCCTGACGGTGGTCCGCATGCTTCCCGTGGCCATCGCCCTCATTGGCGAGCGGTTCAACCGGGTCACCGTCGCGTTCATGGGTTGGTTCGGTCCACGCGGCCTCGCATCGGTCGTGTTCGCGGTCATCGCCTACGACTCGCTCGAAGGTCCGGACGCCAAACCCGTGCTCGCCGCGATCACGTTGACGGTCCTCGTCAGCGTGGTCGCACACGGTCTTTCGGCGGCACCGCTCTCGCGGCGATACGGCACATACGTCGCCGCGTTGGCCGACAACCAACAGGAGCTCAAGAACGTCCCCTCGCTCGAGACTCGACCGCAGACGACACGACGGCACGCCACAGCCGCGGGTACCGCAGTTCCTGAACTCGAGGAATGAGCGACTTGAAGAAGCAGGCCTACTTCGTGAACCGCTCCGCGGCACTGTCGATGGTCAAACCATCGCCGAAGTGCGGGCCGCCGCCGACGTTGTAGACCTCAGCGACGCGCTGCGGGTACGAGCCGGCACCAATGATCGCGTCCGACCACACGTCGAGGTAGCCGAGGAGCTCGTCGAGGTCGTCGCCGAGCGCGTCGACCAACGGACGTTCGAGCTCGTCGGTGCGCACCTCGATCTCCTCGCGGAACGCTCGCCCGGCGTCGGTGAGGTGCTCGCCGTCCATCAGGCCGCGCCGCTCGAGCCGTGCGAACCCGGCATCCATGTCGGGACCCTGCCAACCCCGACTCGGCGCGTACGAGCGTGCGGGCAGACCCCACCACTGCTCGGTGAGCAGCAACACCTCCACCGCATCGGCACCGCCGACCGCCCACGAGATGACGTGGCTGTCGCCGCGGTGTTCGCGCACGAGGTCGGCGGCGCGCCACATTGCGCCCATGGGATCGTCGGGCACGTCCAACGAACGGAGACCGGAGTAGACCGCGCGCCCCGCCCATGGAGCGGCGTCGGCCGCGCGCCCGAGCAGTTGGGTGACACGAGCAAGGCCATCTGGTCGATCCCCGAGGATGCGCTGGAGCATTGCCGTCGCCGCTTGCTCTCGAGCATCGAGGATCGCGTCGCGCGTGGTGATCTGCCACCCCGCCGTGACCGCCGGCACGACGACCTTCGGGTTGAAGCACCCGAACGCCTCGGCGACGACCTCCCCCGGAACCTGACCCATGCAGGCACCCCGACTAGTGAAATACGACTTCAGTTCGGGACGGGCGACACCGTCGGCCGATGCTGGGCTGCCGTCGAACCCCAGCGCCTCGTACGCCGCGTGCGCCTCGGGCGCGAAGTAGATCCCGGCCGCCACCGGCTCCACCGCATTGCGCAACCGGCGCGCTCGCTCGTTGAAATCGTTCGTCATCGGACGCCTTTCTTGTGGATGTCGATCATGTCACTGCGTCGACCGCGGCCTGCACGGTCGGATAGAAGACCTGCACCAATCGCTGCTCGGAGTCGGCGCGGAGCAGATCTCGCACCTGACCGATGTCGTGGGCGAGCAGGAGGCGCACCCCGTCGCCGTCGAGTTGCCGGGCCGTCTCCACCAGGACGCGGATTGCGGTGCTGTCGACGAACGAGATCGACTCACCGTCGAGGACGACCGCGCGAACCCCCGCATCGTCGGCGTGGGCGCGGATCGACGCCGCGACCCCCTCGGCGTTGGCGAAGAACAGGCCGCCTTCGACGCGCACGATCGCGACGCCGGGGACCTTGACCGTCTTCGGCGACCGGTCGAGGTCGGCGTATCGACCGGGCGAACCGTCGACCCTTCCGAGCTCGGCGACGTAGGGGTGCGCCGCTCGGTAGAGCAAGAGAAGCAGCGAGACGGCGATCCCGATGAACAGCCCCGGCAGGGTGTCGAAGATCAGGACCCCGAACATCGCAGCCATCGCGGCGATGAAATCGGGACGCGCGGCCACGCCGTAGATCTCTCCGAGGCGGCTGGTCGACAGGCGGAAGAGACGAATCAGTGCACCGACGTCGACCAGGTCGATGAGCGCGGCGATGACCAGCGCACCGAGCGTGGCCTCGGGGAGATCCTCGAACAGACCGGTGAGGAAGAGCAAGGTCACGACCGTCGCCGCCGCGGCCACGAGCCCCGAGAGCTGCGAGCGCGCGCCCGCGGACCCGTTCACCGCCGTCTTCGAGAGGCCCCCCGCCACGGTCATGCCGGAACAGAACCCCGCGCCGACGTTCGCCGCTCCGAGTCCGATGAGCTCTCGATTGGGATCGATCTCGTAGTGGTGCTGGGACGCGTACGTCTTCGCCGCGCCGAGACCCTCCGCGAACCCTACGAGCATGATGCCGACCGCCGACGCGGACGCCGCGAAGTAGTCGCTCAGGCTCAGCTCGTGCGGCAACCCCATCGAGGGGAGCCCGCTCTCGATGTGACCCACGATCGCCACGCCGTGCTGGTTGAGATCGAACAGGTGCACGACACCAATGCCGAACACCACCGCGACCAGTGATGCCGGGATCGCGGGAGCGAACCGGCGCAATGCGATGACGATGACGAACGACAGAACACCCACCAGGAGCGTGCGCCATTGCGTATCCCCGAGATGCGTGAGGACGTGCCACGCTTGCTCGAAGAAGTCGCCGTCCTCCTTCTCGAACCCGAAGATCTTCGGGAGCTGCCCGACGATGATCGTCAGCGCCAGCCCGATGACGAAGCCCTTCATCACCGGTTCGGAGATGAGGCTGGCGAGGAACCCGAGACGCAACAACCCGGCCACCAGCGCGAACACGCCGGTCATGATGGCGAGCATCGCGGTGAACGCGGCGAAGTTCTCCGGCCCGCCCATCGTCAGCTCGGCAACCGCGGCCGCGGAGAGGGCGGCGCTCGCCGCGCCCGGTCCCACCACGAGGTGCTTCGACGAACCGAAGAGCGCGTAGAGCACCAACGCCGGCGGGGCTGCGTACAACCCGACGACGGGCGAGACTCCGGCGATCGTTGCGTACGCGAGCGACTCGGGAACCAGGACCGCCCACAGCGTCAAGCCCGCGATGACGTCGCGCTTCACCCATCGGCGCTGGTAGCCGGCGAGTGACGTGAGGATGGGGAGCCGGCGGCGCGACGTCATCGGAGCACTCGGAGCTCTCGGAGCTCTGATGGTCAGGCCTGGGGCTCGACCTCGCTGACGCGCCACGACTTGTCGAAGAACGGCTGGAGTGGGCTGTACAGCCGTAGACAGGGGAAGAACCCCTTGCCGGACATGGTCTGGATCCAGTTGCCGTCAGCGACTCCGGCGGGCTGTTCGGGCCCGAAGTGGACGGTGATGGATCCGTCGGCGTTGGGTACCGCGGCTGGCGACGGGTACGACTGGCTGCCGGCGCGCGGGAAGCGTTGTGGCGTGACCAGCATCGACCGGGTCTGGTTGTCGTAGAGCGTGAATGACCAGAAGCGGGCTTCAGGCGGGTTGGGAGGCAGCGTCACCACGTACGACTTCGCGCCGTCGAAGTACTCCTTGTTCGAGTCGAAGAACGCGACCAGGTATTGGCTGCCCAGTCCAGTGAGGCGCATGGCCATGGCGGGGGTGATGCCGGTGTAGCCGTAGAAGAACAGCGACCGGAGGTCGTGCTTGCGGGCACCGGTCGGTGGGTACGGCTTGATGCCTTCGGGCGTCACCTCGGGGATGGGTCGGTCGAACAGATAGCCGCCGCCGAAGAGCATGTTGGTCCACGCCGAGCCCGGATAGAAGGCGACGTCTTCCTCACCGCGGGAGTCGAACATCAGCGCACGCGAGATCGCGTTGCCGGTGGTGGCGGCGTCGTCGAGGATGGCGCGC
Organism: uncultured Actinomycetes bacterium; assembly: GCA_963841415.1. Classification (GTDB taxonomy): domain Bacteria; phylum Actinomycetota; class Acidimicrobiia; order IMCC26256; family DASPTH01; genus DASUAS01. The sequence goes on from CAWJCN010000001.1 coordinate 1,147,235, forward strand.
ATGCGGTCGTCGGGCGCGAACGGCGTGCCCTTCACGATGCCGATCTCCGCGAGGTGACCCACGATCTCGGGGTCGGTCGCACCGATCACCTCGTCCTGGACGAATTCGTTGAGGGTCTCCCAGAACCCGAAGTCGATCGGCGGGATGGTGTTGAAGGTCAAGCCGCTGCCCTCGACGAACTTGGTGTCGGGGATGGCGGCCGGAGGCGCGGGCAAGGGGCCGCCCTGGAGGAGGGTGGCGACGCTGGTGCCCGGGCCACCCTCGGCGTACGGGTAGACCTTGAGGGTCGACTTGATTGTCGCGACCGTCGGCGCAGGGTCGCTGTCCTCCATGAACGAGCGCCCGAGCATCACAACCCGATTCGTTCGCGAGTGCCCGATGTAGAACCCCCCCTCGGGCAGCGTGCCGTCGTAGCCGGGGGGCACGAGGAGGAACTTCCCGCCGGCGCCACGATCGGGGCCCGGGAGGCCGAAGTCCACGATCCACTGGAACCACATGTCGTCGAACGTGCCCAACGCCATCGGCGGCGTCTCGACCACCATCGGGCCGTCGTTCAGGTCGACGATCATGAGGTAGTACACGGTGTCCGCGTTCGCGGTGAGGAACCGCGACGACGAGTCCATCAGCTGCGAGAAGATCAGCACCGAGTTGTCCTCGACGCCGACGTCGAGGAAGCCACGACGGATTGCCCAGGTCGACGCCGCGGGGAACGCGGCGAGGAACGCGTTCAACGCGTGTACGTAGTCGAGGTGGTCGTACAGGGTCTCGACCGTCTTCGCCGATGGGGCGCCGTCGGTGAATTCCAGCCCACCGAGTCGGCTCTCCACTCGGTCAGGTGTCGAGATTCGCTTCTGTACCTCTGCGGCTAGCTCCGCCATCTCCGTGCCTCCTCGAGAACTCATGCTGGGGTGCGCGTCTGGCGCAGCTCGAGTATCCAATGCGGCCGCGGCGTTGTCTTCATGCAGAACGCATGAACACCACGGGTGCTCGACGCCGAGGAGTCACGGCCGAATCATGCATTCCGTGTGATGCCTCGAGCGCGACGCCGTGGGACGGTGACCACCGAGGCCGCGTCGCCGGCCGCTCCAAGAGGTGGACCGTGAAGCACGTCAGGCACCTGAGCCTCGAAGATCGCAAAGCACGCGGCAAGGCTGCACGCGAACACGTGCCGCCCGCGGGTCACGCGGGCTGGGCACCGGCGAAGGGCCGCCCCGACCCAGTCGCGCTGCTCGAAGAGCAGAACACCACCCGTGAGGCAGACCTGGTGCCGGTCCGGCACGGCCGCATGATGGTCTCGCCGTTCACGTTCTACCGCGGTGCGGCGAAGATCATGGCCGCCGACCTCGAGGAGACGCCGACGGCCGGGCTCGATGTGCAGCTGTGCGGCGACGCGCACCTCTCGAACTTCGGGGTGTTCGCGTCACCGGAGCGAGAGCTCGTGTTCGACCTCAACGACTTCGACGAGACCTTGCCGGGCCCATTCGAATACGACGTGAAGCGCATGGCTGCGAGCTTCACGATCGCAGCGCGCAACAACGGCTTCAGCAAGGCCGACGGCCGCGCCGCGACCAATGCCTCGGTCGCGGCATACCGAGAGTCGATGCTCAAGTTCGCCGCGATGCGCACGCTGGACATCTGGTACGCGCATCTCTCCGAGCAGGATCTGCGTGCCGCGATGAACGCCGCCGCCAGCTCCGCGAAAGGCGTCGACAAGAAGCAGGCGACGGCGGCTCAGAAGAACGCCGACAAGGCGGCGCGGAAGGCACACACACGCGACAGCATGCAGGCGCTGTCCAAGTTGGCCGAGCTCGTCGACGGGAAGTACCGGATCGTCAGCGAGCCGCCGGTCGTCGTGCCGCTGCGTGACCTCTCGAAGACCCGCGGCTACTCGGTGGATCAGCTCGAGGACATGGTGCACGAACAGTTCCGCGCGTACCGGGAGACGCTCCAGGACGATCGCCGCCACTTGCTGGAGCGCTTCGAGTGGGTCGACATGGCCCGCAAGGTCGTGGGCGTCGGCAGCGTCGGCACGCGGGCGTTCATCGTCCTCCTGCAGGGTCGCGACGAGCAGGACCCCTTGTTCCTCCAGGTGAAGGAGGCGAGCGCGTCGGTGCTCGAGGATCACCTGCCGAAGAGCCGCTATGAGCAGCCCGGCGAGCGCGTCGTGCAGGGACAGCGACGGATGCAGGCCGCCAGCGACATCTTCCTGGGTTGGACGAAGGGCGCGGAGGCCGACCGGTTCCTCTACTGGCGGCAGCTGCGCGACATGAAGGGCTCCGCCGTTGTCGAGGCGATGGCACCGCAGACGCTCACCTTCTACGCGCGCGTCTGCGGAGCGACCCTGGCTCGGGCGCACGCGCGGTCAGGGGATCCCGTCGCCCTCGCTGCGTACCTCGGTACGAAGGCGAGGTTCGACCAGTCGATCGCCGACTTCTCGGAGCGTTACGCCGACCAGAACGACAAGGACTACCGGGCGTTCCGCGCCGCCGTCGGCTCCGGTCGGCTCGAGGCGGTCGCAGGCATCTGAACCCGCGCACCGCGCGGTCTAAGGGCACTACTCACCAGGAGGGAACATGCAAGCCGAGACTGACTACTACGAGAGTCGGGGAACGGGCTGGAAGTCGTTCGCCGGCGTCATGATCATCATCGTCGGCATCTTCAACGTGATCGACGGGTTGCGGGCACTCACGAACACGCACCAGGTCGAGAATCAACTCGGAAGCGCGGAGCTCCCGCTGACGAACGACATCAAGACGTGGGGTTGGGTCGTCCTGATCATCGGCGCGGTCATGATTCTCTCGGGTTTCCTGATCTTCTCGGGGAACATGTTCGGCCGGATCGTCGGTGTCGTGGTCGCGGGATTGAACATGATCATCCAGATCAGCTATCTCGACCACAACCCGTTCTGGTCGTTCACGATCATCATCGTCGACGTGCTGATCATCTACGGCCTGATCGCCCACGGCGGACGGGTCGACGAATGGTCGACCGAATAGGGCGATTCAGTTCGCAGGATCACGACGAACCCCGCCCGCGTGGGCGGGGTTCGTCACATGAGAGTCTGGAGGTGAGGCGTGGCTGACAACGACGTTCACACTCCGACGCAGTCACGACGGAACGTCGTGGTGGTGAGCGTCAGGGCTTTGCTCACGTCGGCGGTCCTCGTCGCGTTGTACTACCTCCTACCGCTCGACAACAGCGGCTCGGAAGGTGCCGTGATCGTGAAGCTGGCGCTCGGCGGTGTCCTGTTCGTCGGCCTGATGCTCTGGCAACTGCGCGCCATCGCACAGTCGAAGAATCCTGGACTGCGCGCGCTCGAAGGGCTGTTCCTCGCGATCCCGCTCTTCCTGCTCCTGTTCGCGGCGGCTTACTACTTGATGAGTCGCGCCGATCCTTCGGACTTCACTGCGGAGCTCTCGCGCACCGACGCGCTGTACTTCACGGTCACGATCTTCTCCACGGTCGGGTTCGGTGACATCAGCGCGAAGGCCGAGGCTGCGCGCCTCGTGGTCACCGCCCAGATGTTCCTCGACCTCGTGATCCTGGGCCTCGGCGCGCGCATCATCCTCGGCGCCGTACAACGCGGGCGGGAGCGACTCACCACCGAGTCCAGCGCGAGCGCGGCGTCACCATGACCAACGAATGGTGCACATCGCATGAAGACGCTCGAGCGCGCCGTCCGTATCGTCGACCACGGATATGAGCTGGATCCGCAACACCCAGGAAGAGGGCGACCGTCGACCGATCGACATCTGGCGCCTCGGATCCTGCGGCCTCACCGTGATCCTCCTCGGCGTCTGGGCCCAGAGCCAGTCGGCCATCAACGTCGACCTGTTCACGCCGATCAACGGCCTCGGCGACGACATGGTCGGGCTCGCCAAGGCCGTCTACGCGCTCGGTTCGATCTGGGCTGCACTCGCGGTCGTCGTGCTGCTGCTCGTGGGCCGGATGCCGAAGCTCGCGTTGCGTGTCACGCTGGCCGCGGGCGCAGCATGGGGCCTCGGACTGCTCCTCAACGAGCTCGTCGGCACGCGCACGATCCCCGGTGCGCGCTTCGAGCTGCGCATCGGCGACGGCCCGGCCTATCCGGCGGTGCACCTCGCGATCATCACCGCGATCGCGTTCGCGCTCTCACCGTTCGCGGTGCGTTCGTTGCGCCGCCTCTTCGGGCTGGTCGTGGTCCTCGTCGCATTCGCCACCATGTACCTCGGCGCCGGGCTGCCCTCCGACCTCCTCGGCGGCGCGCTGCTCGGCATCACCACCGCCGCCGCGGTGCTCGTGCTCTTCGGCTCCCCGGCCGGCAAGCCCACCGCCGACGAGGTCCGCGCCGCGCTCGCCGACCTCGGCTACGACGCCACCACCATCCACCCGGCGACCGAGGCGATCCGCCTCGCCACCGTCATGGACGTGGAACTTGATTCCGGCGAGCACTACCGCGTCGACGTGTTCGGTCGCGACCAGCGCGACGCCCAGGTCGCGGCCCGGTGGTGGCACCGGCTGATGTACAAGGAACCGGGGCTTCCGGTGTTCGGCAGCCGGATCCAGCAGGTCGAGCACATCGGCTACACGATGTTCATCGCCGACCGCGCCGGTGTGCACGCGCCCAAGGTCGTGAAGACCGGCATCGGTGGTCCCGACGCTGCGGTCTTGATCACCACGCCGCAATCCGGAACTCCCCTGGGCGAGCTCGCCACCGAGCAGATCACGGACGACGTGCTGACGTCGTTGTGGAACCAGGTCGGCCATCTTCATCAGGCTGGCATCAGCCACAACGAGCTCGACCCGGTGCGAATCCTCGTTGCCGACGGCGAGGTCGTGTTCGACGACTTCACCGCGGCCGACGCTACCGATCAGAAGTTCTGGCTGGACTGCGACGTCGCTGCGGTGCTCGTCGCCACCGCGCAACGGGTCGGCAACGACCGCGCAATTGCCGCCGCCGTCAGCGGTCTCGGCAAGGATCGCCTCGGCGAAGTGCTTCCCGTGGTGCAGCCGGCATCGCTCCCGGCCGCGACGAAGAAGGGCCAGAAGAAGCTCTCGAAGACGCTCAAGGAGCTTCGGGACCAAGCAGCCACCGCGACCGGCGCCGACGAGGTCGCACCGCTCGAGATCCAGCGACTCACCTGGGCCAACATCGGGATCCTCGCCGGCGTGATCGTCGCCCTCGCGATCGCCATCCCCGGGCTCGCCGGCATCGACTGGGACACCGTGAAGGGCCAGTTCGAAGACGCCATCTGGGGTTGGGCGCTCCTGGCGGCAGTGCTGTACCCGCTGGTGCCGATGGCGTGGGCGTGCGCGCTCATGGGCTGTGTCAACAAAGACCTGCCGGCCGTCCCCACCGGCCTCACGCAACTCGCGTGCACCTTCCTGAACCTGGTCACCCCGAACGGCATCGGCGGCACCGCGCTGCAGCTGGACTATCTCCACAAGCAGGGCGTGCCCCCCGTGTCCGGTGCCAGCGCGATGGGGTTGAGCACCGGCGTCGGCGGCGCGATCCAGTTGGGCCTCTTCCTGATCGCGGCGTCGATCACCGCGACCGCGGTCGACACCACCGGCAACGAGTCGGACAACACCAGCCTCTGGGTCATCGCGCTGGTCGCCGCCGCCATCGGCGTGGTCATGTGGGTGCCGAAGATCAGGGACAAGGTCGTGCCTGCGGTCAAACGCGCGGTCGGCGACATCTGGGCCGTGATCCGCAACCCGAGAAAGGCCGTGCTCCTCTTCGGCGGCAACATCGCCGGCAACCTCATCTACCCCGCATTGCTCGGCTTGTGCCTGCTGGCCTTCCATCAGCGTCTCGACTTCGCCGAGCTCGTCTGCGTGCAGATCGGCGCCGGGATGTTGGGGAGCGTCGCACCGGTGCCGGGTGGGATCGGCGTGCAGGAAGCAGCGCTCACCGCCGGCCTCACCACCTTCGGCATCCCCGCGACGCCCGCCCTCGCCACCGTGCTCGTCTTCCGGGGGATCACCTTCCTCATCCCGCCGTTCTTCGGATACTTGACTCTCCGCTGGCTGAAAGCGCAGGGCTACGCGTAGGCGAGCCCGCTGAGCAACCTCCCCCACGTCGTAGCATCTGTCGACGTGACCGAAGGTGCGGGTGGGGCCGTTCAGTTGGGAGCACTCGAGCTCGATGAGCTGCTCCTCGACGCCAAGCTTGCGGTACCGTCACGACCGGCAGAGTCGGTGAGTCGCGCACACCTCATCGACGCCGCCCGCGTCAGTGGGGCACGCGTCATCGGTGTGACTGCACCGGCGGGCTACGGCAAGTCGACGCTCCTCGCCGAATGGGCAGCCACGGAGGATCGCCCGGTCGCGTGGGTGTCTCTCGCCCACTCCGACGACGATCCGGCGGCGCTGCTGTCGCTGATGGCGTCGGCCTACGGCAGGGTCTCCGGCAACACCGATCTCGTCGCCGGGATGGGTGGCGCCGGCGTGTCGGTGTTGGGACGAGCGGCGCCGCGCCTGGCCGCCGCGTTCGGCGCAAGCCCAGAGCCGTTCGTGCTCATGCTCGACGACCTCCACGAGCTGCAGTCGCCGGCGTGCCATGACGTATTGGGGGTCCTCGTCAACGGAGTGCCGCCGGGCTCGCAGCTGGTCGCGGCCAGTCGATCCGAACAACCTCACCTTGCACGGCTGAGAGCATCAGGCGACGCGCTCGAGTTCGCGGCCCACGACCTCGCCCTCGACGCGACCGGGGCCGCCCAGATCTTTGCGAACGCGGACGTCGACCTCAGCCCTGCGATGGCCAGCGCGGTGATCGAGCGCACCGAAGGCTGGCCGGTCGGCCTGTACCTCGCTGCCGTGATCGCGCACAACAGCGATGGTGGGGAGTTGACGATCTCCGGTGACGATCGGTACGTCGCCGACTACCTCTACGGCGAGTCCCTGGCTCAGTTGCCCGAAGCCACCCGGGCGTTTTTACGCCGGACCGCGGTACTCGACCAGCTGTGCGGACCGCTCGCCGATGCGGTGCTCGGTGAGGCCGGCGCCAGCGAGCTCTTGCGACACCTGGAAGCCACCAACCAGTTCTTGATCTCCCTCGACCGGCGGCGGGAGTGGTTCCGCTACCACGCGTTGTTCCGCGAGTTCCTGCTCGCGGAGCTCCGCCGGGTCGAGCCGGAGTTGGCCCCCAAGCTGCACCTGCGAGCGGCCGACTGGTACGAGGCCAATGGGTCTCCGACGTCAGCGGTCGAGCACCTGTTGAACACCGACGAACGGGACCGCTGCGTCCAGCTGGTGACCACGATCGTGATGCCCACCTACGAGGCCGGGAACATCTCCACCGTGCAGCGTTGGCTGGCCGCGCTCGGCGACGACGCCATCGCCCAGTACCCCCCGCTGGCCGTCCTCGCCGGCTGGATGGCGGTGTTCAGCGGGCAGTCCGTCGAAGCGGAACGGTGGGCTGCGATCATCGACGCGGCGTCGTTCGATCTGATGCCCGCTGACGGCTCGGCGTCGTTCGACACGGCGCGGGCCATGTTCCGCGCGCTGACGTGTCCTGCCGGTCCCGAACCGATGCTGGCTGACGCCTCGTTCGCGATCGCCAACGAGCCGCCCTGGAGTCCCTGGCGCGACGAGGCGCTCGGCCTGTTGGCCGAAGCGCTCGTCCTCACCGGCGACATCGAAGAGGGAGCGGCTCGGTTCATCGAGCTGTCCGACCTCGCGGCGACGCAGACCACCACCGACTCGCGGTCGGCGAGCGAGGCGGAGCTCGCCGTGATCGCGATCGATGGTGGACGTTGGGACGAGGCGGCCGAACGCATCGAACTGGCGCTCGCCGCCATCGACACCTACCGGATGCACGACTACGCGATCAGCACGCTCGCCTTCGCTGTCGCCGCACGAGTCGCCGTGCACCGAGGCGATCTCAAGGAGGCGAACCGTCTCATCGCGGTCGCGATGCGAGCGCGCCCCCTCCTGACGTACGTCCTGCCGATCTTCGCGGTGCGGGCACGGCTGCAGCTCGGCCGGGCGTGCTGGTCGATCGGCGACCAGTCGGCCGCCCGACACCTGCTGCGCGAGATCGACGACGTGCTCGCGCACCGGCCGGATCTCGGCACCCTCGTCGACGATGTCTCGAGCCTCCGCGAGTTGGTGGCGTCGAGATCAGCAACGGGAGCGACCGGGGCATCCCCACTCAGTCCGGCCGAGTTGCGGCTGCTCCCCTATCTCCAGACCCATCTCACCTTTCGTGAGATCGGCGAGCGGCTGTTCGTGTCGCGCAACACGATCAGCTCCGAGGTCGGCTCGATCTACCGGAAGCTCGGCGTCTCGTCGCGCAGCGACGCAGTCGAGCAGGCGACCGCGATCGGTTTGCTGGGCGGCTAGCGGCGCTATCCCGACTGCTGTTCCAACGCGTCGTCGATGTTGTAGCCCAGCGCCATGGCGAGCTTCGGCGCCGCGGAGACGACGCACGGCAGACCGACCACGGGAACCACGCCCACAAGGACGTCGACGATCTCCGCTGCCGTCGCGCCGGCGTTCAATGCCGCGTCGGCCTCGGCTCCGTAGGACGGCTCCGACCCACCCTCGGCGACCAAGGCGGCGATCCGCACGAGTGCAAGTGTCTTCTGATCGAGCTCGGCGGACTCGTGTCGACCGGACGCGGCGGACTCGTCGCCGAAGTGAGCATCGTTGATCGCCAGCAAGCGCAACACCTCCGTGTAGTCCACAGTCGCGCGCTCCTCTGACCCGTTCCGGACAGCCGTGCTCTCAAGGGCCCGCCTCATCTTCGGCGTGGTATCCCGATTGTGGACGGCTTTGCGTTCGGCCGCATCACACAGATGGTGTGAATCGCCGCAGCATTCACCCGTTCTGCGTGACGACAGTCGAGAGCGTGTGCCGGATGATCGTCCGTGTGCTGCACGTGAGTCGAAGCTGGCCTCGGGGATGACCGCGGAGGGCAACACCGGACTCGGCCGCCTCGGGGCGCTGCGTGCCTGGCTCGAGCGTCTGTTGCTCTGGCGGGTGTGGGAACGCCTGCTCGAGATCGAGTTCGTCGACCGCAGCGTCGCCCTCGCGGCCAAAGCCTTCGTCTCGTTCTTCCCGACCGTGATCATCGTCGCTGCCTTCGTTCCTGAGAACATCCGCGAGTCGATCATCAGCACGCTCACGCACCGCCTCGGCATCAGCGGCCACGCGCTCCAGCTCACCAAGAACGCGTTCGCGTCGGCCGACGACATCCGGACCGCGACGGGAGTCCTCGGGCTCGTGCTCACCGTCTTCTTCGCGACCTCCTTCACGACCGCGCTGCAACGGGTCTACCTGCACGCGTGGCGGCGACCGCCACGATCCGGGGCCGGCGCGTATGTGCGGGGGGTCAGCTGGCTACTCCTGGTCCTCGCCTACATGGCCACCCTGGGGGCGTTGCGTGATGCGCTCGGCAACGGGCTCGGCCTCGCGATCTTCGCCATTGCCGCGGTCGCCGTGACGACGGGGTTGTGGTGGTTCAGCGCATGGTTCCTGCTCTTCGGTGAGGTGCGGCCACGGGTGCTCGTGGCCCCCGCGATCATCACCGGCATCGCGATGTCAGCCTTCGCAGCGACCGCGACCATCTGGATGCCGAGCCTCGTCACCGACAACGAAGCCCAGTTCGGGTTCTTCGGTGTGGCGTTGGCGCTGGTGACGTGGTTCTCGGGCGCGGCAACGTGCATCCTCGTCGGCACCTGTACCGGCCCCGTCCTGGCGGAAGACACCGGATGGATCGGCAGGTTCATCCGGGGCGGCAACGACTCGACGTTGATGCCGAACGCTGCCCCGTCACTTCCACCACCGACGCGCGAGCTGACGCTCCGCGACGCGTTCCAGAGCAACACCGAATCGTGAGCGCTCCCAAGCCGGCGGAAGGACCGCATGTCCGAAGCCGTTCTGCGTCGCCGTCGCCGTCGACGGGTGACTGCTACGTCGTTGTGGTGTCGGTGACCGGGGGGTGCGTCGCGCTGCGCCCCAGGAGCTCGAGGACAACGAGGAAGACGACGAACAGGACGGCGACGCCGAGGACCGTGAGTGCCGTCGGGTGGTTCCAGGCGATGAGCACGAGGAATGCGATCGCCGCGCCGAGGCCTCGCAGCAGTGGCTTCGAGCGAGCGACGAAACTAGCCACGGGCCCGGCTGCCCCGGCATCGGGTGCGCTCGAGGTGCCCAGCGTGCGGTTCCACCAGCTGCGCAGACTCGTCGCCGACGACGATCGTCCGGCCACCCAGGCGACGAAGGCAACCACCAACGCAACCGCGATCACCGCGAAGCCGGCCGTACGGAGGAAGCTCGTGAGCTGGTCCCACACCGAGCCGGCCGCGCCCGGTGTCGATTTCTTCGTGGTCACGGCGTCGAGGTAGAGGTTCCGCCCTGCCTTCAACAGCACGATCTGCACCGCGACGGCGAAAGCGACACCGAGTGCACCGCGTTGGATGGTGCGGCGTCGGTTCCCGGAAAGTGCAATCGCGCCCCCCAAGCACGCCAGCGCGACGAACGGCAGCACCCACGCGATGGTCTGGAGGAGATCGACGAGCCCCTGGACCTGAGCCAGGTCGTCAGATTGGAAGAGCACGAACTGCTCGTTGCGGGGTTGGACGTCGTCGAAGACGGTGATCCCCCTGGCGTCGAGCCTTGCCTTCACGTTCTCGACGATCTGCGCGGTGTCGATGGCGACGGTCCCGTTTTCGGTCGTCACGCGGCTTCCGCCGCCGGTCAACACGTTGACGACGGCTTCGTGCGCGCGACGGTTCGCCTTCTCCCAGAGGGTGTCGAACCGGTCCGACTCCGCCAGCCGCAGCGTGGCGGCCTCGACCGCGGTGTGGATGCCGTCCACGACCGGCGTGGCGAGGAACCCGGCGCGCGGTGGGAGGGCATCGACAACCTTCTTCTCGACGTCGACGTTGGCGAACAGAGCGTCGGTGACCCGGTTCGCGATCGCCTGCTGGACGGCAGGGTCATCAGCGAGCGGGCCGACCGTCGAGACATAGTTGTCGGTGTTGAGGAGCGTGTTGCGCACCCACACCGCGCTCAACGAGACCGGCACCAGCACACAGCCGACGATCAACAAGATCGTGCCGACCACCTTGCGCCAACGCGGCGTTCCATTCGTGCTCATCGATCCCTCCCCGGAACTGGTCGGTGAATCAGAACACGCCGACCCAAGCACGGCATCGTGCCGATCGAATGATTCTGGGAACGGGCGCGACCACCGGCCGAACCCGCTGCACCACCCCGCGGTGATCAGTAGACGAGATCAGCGGTCCGATCGTGCACGCAGTACGCCATGATCAGCGCGAGCGGGAAGAAGAGCAGGCTCAAGAAGAAGTACCCGATGAAACTGTGCCCCTTACGGCCTGCGACCCGCGCCGGCCAGAAGGCCAGTGCGATCCAAACCAGGAAGAAGATGATGCCCCAGAAGAACCACACGATGCGTCCCCTCGCTCTCGCCGAGCCGGTCAGTAGGAATCTGACGACCGGCCCATGTCGAACTGGGCAGTGACGCCACCCAGCAACACCGAAACCAGCACGCCGAGCGGCAGCGCCCCCCAGTAGGACACGTTCTCGTGGACGTTGCCCAGGAACAACATCAACAACCACGTGGCCGGGAACGTACCGACCAGGAACACGATCAACCCGATGAGCAGACCCTTGATCACCCTGCGAGCTCCTCCAGTTCGGATCGGGCCAACGCAGAAGGCGTCGAGCCCTGCGCACGGTCCGATCGACGTTCCACGCATCATGAGGCGACGCCACGCAGATGTCTTCACCTACATCGCATGAAGGGCGCGAGGAGCGCGCAAGGAGCGATGGCCCGTTCATGCCTTCTAGGTGACGACTCCGCAGCCCGCTTGACCGATGATCGTCGAGTGGCGGGTAGCCATATCCCCGACGCCGCGCCCGCTGACACCGAGGAGACGGACACACCGATGAGCGACACCGTGAAACCCGCCGGCTACAACACGTCCATCCCGGCCAAGCTTTTGACGCCGGATCGGGTCGAGACCCGGGTCGGCACACTCGAGTTCACCGACGGCTTCCCGACCCAGACAACCGCCGATCTCCTCTACGACCACCTCGACTTCCTCCGGGGGGTCGAGGCCTTCCTCAACTGCCTTCCGGCAGCCTCGCTGGAGGCGATGCGCATGGGGATGGAGGACATCGGGGTGACGGCCTGCCATCAGGTCGGGATCCTGGACCGCCTCCTCGATTCAGCATCGTTGTTCCTGACCGGCAACACCGACACCGTCTACGCGTCGGGCATCCTCGACCTCGAGCGCGACGGCCCGACCGTCGTCGAGATCCCGCCCGGATGCGGCCCGACCACGGTGAACGACGCATGGTTCCGATTCATCACCGACATGGGCAAGCCCGGCCCAGATCGCGGCGAGGGCGGCAAGTACCTGATCGTGCCGGCGGGCTACGACGGTGACAATGCCCGATGGGTACTTCGTCTCGGAGTCGCCGTCACGGATCAACTGGCTGATCGCGCGCGGTCTGCTCGTCGACGGGAACCCGGAAGCGCCGACGAAGAGCTTCCACGAGGGCCTGCGCGTCTACCCGCTCTCCCAGTCCGACGCGCCGTCCCCGATGGAGTTTATCTCGCTGTCGGAGAAGGAGTTCAACACCATCCACGCCAACGACGTGTCGTTCTTCGACGAGCTCGACGCGGTGATCCAGCGTGAGCCGCTCGAGGTCATCGATCCCGAGACCCGGGGACTGCTGGCGGCGATCGGCATCACCAAGGGCACCCCGTTCGCGCCCGACGAGCGCATGCGCGCGCTCCTCACCGAGTCCGTCGCCGTCGCCAACGGCACCGCGGCGCGATCTCGTTCAAGACCCGCGATCCCGCGGCGTACTACTACCCGGACCGCCGGTGGAAGACCGGGTTCATCGGCAACGACTACCGCTGGCTCCGGGACGACGGTGTCGGCGGTCGGAACCTCGACGCACGCACGCTGTTCTTCTACATCGCGACGGTGAACACACCGGCCATGGCGCTCCGCATTCCCGGCGTCGGATCGCAGTACGCCATCGCGGAGCACGACAGCACGGGCGAGTACCTCGACGGAGCGCAGCGCTATCAGCTCACCGTCCCGCCCGACGTCCCGGCCAAAGACTTCTGGTCGGTGGTCGCGTATGACCCCCAGACCCGCTCCGAGCTGCAAACGGGCCAGCCGTTCCCCAGCATCAACAACACACGCAACCCGTTGACGACGAACGCAGACGGCTCGATCAGGCTGACCTTCGGACCGACCGAACCCGACGGCAACGCGGGCAACTGGATCCAGACCGTGCCGGGCAAGAAGTGGTTCGCGATCCTTCGGCTCTACGGTCCGCTCGAGCCCTGGTTCGAGAAGACCTGGATCCCCGGCGACATCGAACCGCTCGATGGTCCTCAGTAGAGGTCGAGTTTGACCGGGACGACGTTCTTCTTGGCGCAGTCGAACGTCCCGACCTTGTTCGGGAAGACACGCTGGTAGTCACCGCCTTTCACCTGCAGGAGCACGTGGCACGGCGTGGTCGTGCGCCCAGCGAGGTCGATGGTGCCGAGCATGCCGTCGGCGTTGAAGTCGTGCATGTCGTTGAGGGTCGCGAAGATCGCCTTGCGGGTGACACCGTTGACACCGTCGGACTTGACGATGGCGTTCACCGCGTCACGGAAGGCGATCATCCCCGACCACGCGAACGCACCGAAACCGTCGACGTTGTCGGCCCCCGTGTACCTCACGAAGTTCCGGAGCATCGGGTTGGCCGTCTGCTCGGCCTTGCTCAGGAACGGCAGGTAGAGCGTGTCGACGAACTGGCCGTCGACATCGCGACCGCCGGCGCCGAGAAAGTCCGTGCTGTAGCAGCCGGAGTTGCAGTCCCACACCTTGACGCTGGTCAGGCCCTGGAGCGCGGCTTCCTTGCGCAACGCGACCTGCTGTGTGCCGAGGGTCGCCTGCCCGTAGTTCGAGCCCTCGGTCTTCATCTCCTGCACAACCGGCGCGTACTGCGATTCTGGTGCCGAGCCCGACAGGTCGAAGTCCTGGTCGGACGTGCAACAGACAGCGCGGAGTTGGCCGCCGCCGCTGGAGAACGCTGCGTCGCGGGCCGACTTCGAGTCATTGCCGAAGACATAGACGCCGTGGAGGTCCTGACCGAACTTCTTGTTGTAGTAGTAACCCCGCCCGACATTCGGCTGGAAGGTCTGCGGGTGTTCGGTCGCGGTCGAGCAGACCACCTGCGGAGTCGACACCGGGAACGACTGGTCCGAGCACTGGTGCGCCAAGGCGATCGTGACGAACGGGATGTCCGGCAGTCCAGTCACCGCACCGAGCGAGTCCTTGCAGTTGCGCATCTCCGCGACCGAGGTGAGGAAGAGAGCGGAAGTGCCGACCGTGGCGACGTCGTTCTCACACGCTCGGATCTCGGCGTTGGTCGTGTCGTTGGCGTTGAGCTTCGAGTCGTAGAAGTCGACCACGACCTTGCGGCCCGCGAGACCACCACCCCCCGCCTTGCTGTTCAGGTAGTCGGCCGCACCCTTCACCGCATCGACCGAGCCCTTGAAGACGTTCGGCGCCGCCGGGGTGTCGACATCCGCGATCACTGCTACGTGGATCTCTTCGGCGGTGATGCCAATGTCGGTCGCCTTCGGCACCTGCCCGTGGCTCGACTGCGCGCCCGCGGCCAGTGAGGTCGCGGCGAGCGTTCCCACCGACACCACGAGGGCCAGGACGAGCACCAACCAGCGAGCGTGCCCCATGTCCCCCTCCCGAGATCTGACGCGCTGGCCAGACTCCCGGGCGAGAGCCTAGGAGCAACGAGTATTGCGCGTGGTCCTTGCGTTGAAGACCTCAGGTTGACAGTCTGCGTGGAGATGACGGCCTGGCAGCCCTGCTACGAGACTCCGCGTCGGCCGCGAAGGGCGCGGGCGGGGCGATGCGGCGATGGCGTGCCTCCAGCTCCCGCTTCGGCGCTTCATTCCGCCATCTACACCCGAGAGCTGAGCACCGATCACAACCACAGCTCCTCGAAATCGACGAGCCTCCCGAGACCGCGACATCCCTCCGCCGAGCCATCCCGCGTCCTTCCGGTCGACGCCTGCATCCACGTCGTCCCCCACGATCTCAACCTAGACACACTTCTAGGGCCCGCAAACGGGCCCTAGACGGGAGTCATCGAGGCGCGTCCGGGAGTCTCGAGCCACGCGCGGCGCCTCGACACACGACTCGATATCTGCTGCGCGGACGTGTGCACTGCGCAGTCTGCGGCCGCCGCATGACTGGCGCAACCCGTGGCCACGACCGTCGCTACTACCGCTGCGAACTTCGCCGAAGCCGACCCGGCACGTCGATCGACCGTCCGGTCGACCGCTCGTGCTCCACCGATCGCGGCATCGCGCCGTATATGTTCTTCAGTTCATTCGGCGCGGAGGGCGACGGCGGGGCGAGTGCGGGCGGCGGAGCGTGCGGGGAAGTACGCGATCAGGTTGACGGCGATGATCGCGGCTGGGACTACGAGAATGAAGGCAACGGTCGGGATCGACAGCGCGGGCGAGATCCCGAGTCCTTCGGCGACCTGTCGCCAGACGACGCCGCCGAGGATTACGCCGGCCGGAATGCCGATCACGACGCCCACCGCCGCGAGCGTCGTCGCCTGCCACGCAATGCTGGCACGAATCTGGCGACGATCGAAGCCGAGCGTCTTCAGCACCGCGAGATCCCGACGACGGCGACGCACGCTCGTGACGAGCGCATGGCCCACGGCGAGCAGCGCGAGGAACGACAGCAGCGCCGCGAGCGTCACTGGCAACCAGTTCACCTGGCGTAAGCGATCGACTTCGACAGGAACGGTGGGACCAAAGGGCTTTTCCACGCCCGGGATCCTGCCGACACGACGTTCGACCGTCGCGAGATCGGCGCCCGGCGCGACTCGCACCGCGAGGTACGGCGAGCCAGCCGTGCTGTTCGTTTCGCTCAGGATCCGATCGAAGCCGGCGCTGGCGAACGACGCCCCATTCGCGAGCGGCTGCGCGGCATCGAGCTTGGGGAACACGACGCGCCCAACGACTCGGTAGTTGTGGTTCCCGTCGGGACCTTGGCCGTGCACGGTGTCGCCGATGCTCTTGCCCAGCTCGTCGAGGGTCGCAGCTCCGAGCGCGACCTCGTTTGGGCCACGCGGCGCGCGTCCGGACACAACTTCGGGGCCAATCTGGCCGCGCACCGACTTGTAGCCCCACCCGATCACCGGTCGCCCGTCGAGCTGCACGTTCTGGACCAGCAGTTGGGCGGCAGCGGCGACGCCGGGCTCGCGCGTCAACGATCCATTCGGCGCGACGACGCTGGGCTGGTCGATGACCGCGGCAAAGCTCCACGTCCAGCCGTACACGTCAGACGACGCGACGACCTGATCGACGCTGGACGCGAACATGAATACCGCGACGACGCCGAGGACCCCGAAGACGGCACCGAACACGGCTGACCGAACCGGGACCTTTACCGAACCGCGTCCGGACTCAAGCGCCATGCGCACGCCGATCGTCGCGACAGGGGTCATTCCGGCGCGGCTCGCTGCGTTCACCGCCGTCGCGATCGACCCCTGCGGCGCGAGCGCGACGCGATCCGCGCGACGGGTCGACCGCGCCGCCGCGAGGAAACCGACGACGAGGATCACCGCGGAGACGGCCAGCGCGCCGAGTAGGAGCACCATGCCGTCGAGGTGCAGGCCCGCGTCGGGCTCAGCGCGCCGAGCGACGCCAATCGGGAACAACTGCGAGGCGACCGCGGCGCCGACGACGGCGATCACAGCACCACCGAGCGCGATGGGCAATGTCTGGAAGCCACCCGCCGCGATGAGCTGGCGGCGCGTGAGGCCGAGCGCACTTTGCGTTGTCTGGTCCGCCGTGGTCGCCGAGATCTCTCGGCTGAGCACGATCGAGATGGCCACGAGTCCCGCGAGGGCGGCGACGCCAGCGAATACCTCCAGTGCGACGGAGAGCACGTCGATCGCGTTCTGCGCGCCCTGGGTGTCGACGGCGAGATCCTGAACGTCGAACTGCGGGGATCGGAAGATCCGACGCGCGGCCGCGGCGATCTGCGCGACATCCTGGGTTCCGTGGCGAGCGCGGACCCGCAAGATCGTGCCGCTGAAGCTCCCTATCGTCGACTCGAACTTGCGGTGGAACGCCGGGGTGAGCACCAGCACCCCACCGGACGCGCCCCGATCGCCCAAGTCGAGCGGCCGCCGGACGATGCCGACGATCCGCAGCCGAATATGTGGTCCTTGTGGGTCTTGTGCGGTGCTGGTGTCGCCGGCGCGAAAGCCGGCGATCTGCTCCGGCGTGTACGACACCGCGTCGAGATGGTCCCCGACAACGAGGTGGAGTTGCGCGGCGAATGCCTCGCCGATGTTGACCTCGTCGACGGACGTGGGGCGCGCGAGCCGACCCGCGACGACACGCGCGCGATCGACGACAGTGCCGAACCGGCTGTCGATCGCTTCGGCGACCGCTTGGAGTTGCGGGAACTTGGGGAACTCTTCGGCGCCTCCGCGTAGGGGCGCAAATGCTGCGACATTCGCGACGTGTCCGAATGCCCGCAACTGAGCCGGGGTCGCGTCGCCGACGGAGATCTCGAGATCCGAGGCGCGGCTCGACGAATTGAACCGAGAGAGCGCTGAGGACGTCCGGCGCGCGCCCGCAGCAGTCGAGAGCACGATCGCGCCGACCAAGCCGACGAGCAGCGTGAGGAACACTATGTGCCGCCACCGCCGTCGGACCCCGTGCGCCGCCAGTATCCGTACCGCGCCCACGTAGGACTCCCCCTTGACGCTCCGCTCCCATTGGAACGGTTCCCACCGGTCATGACAAGGTGGATACGCCCCCTTTGCATGGGGTGGTAGCCCCCGTCGGCAGTTGGAAGCGAGCGGCGTCTCCTGCTCGACGATTCCCCGCTAGTGCGCCCGACACACCAGCTTCTCGTCGCCCATCACACCCCGCCGCCGATCACCAACTCCGAGTCCGCCTCGCCCCACGATCTCGGGTAGACACACTTCTCGGTGTCGCGAGCGACACCGAGGCGGGAGCGATCTCCGCGGCCGGGAGTCGCCCTCGGAAGTGCCTAGTAGGGCATCCTCTGCCGATGCCGTCTGCGCCCCAGCACGTTCGCTGGACCGATCACGCGTACGTGAAGGCCAACACCCTCGGCGCTGCCCGCGCTGACAGAGAGCAGACTGTGATCGACCGCCATGAGGCGCGGCAGACGAACACCGGAGCAGCTCGGTGGCGCCTCTCGAACGGGCCCTGGGTCATCCTCTACGACCATCCCGACGGGGACGACCAGACGACGGCGAGAATCGTCACCCTCTGGCGACGCAGGTAGCCTGGTACCGATGAAGATCGACGGTCACTACGACCCGGAAGCCGACATCGCCTGGCTGCGCTTCGAGGGCTACGACCCGGCCACCGTCGTTGCCGAGGAGATCACGACCGGCCTGCGCGAGACCGATCCGGCGAACGGCCACATCGTCGGCCTCGAGTACTGGCACGCCAGCCAGACACTCCCAAGCGATCTCCTGGCCATGTTGCCGCCGCCCATGGTCGCCAGCGCGGCCTGAGTCGGGATTCAGCGCTGCCGAACTCGTGGGCCACGCGGTGGACGCGATTGACAACCCGGAGTGATCCAGCCCCCGTCCGGGAGTGATCTTGGCGCGTCCGGGAGTGATCCGGCGCAGGCCGGGAGTCATCCGGTTGGACCGAGAACGATCACTCGGATCGTGCTCGGATCACTCCCGGACGCGTCGAGGTCGCGTCACGTGGCTCCCGCGCGGCGGCCGATGACTCCCGGCGATCGTCCACCCGAACGGGATCACTCCCGGATCGGAGGGCGACCAGATCTAGCACGAGCGGGCACGCAGGAGCGATCTCGCTGCACAGTTCGAGGCCGTCGCCCAGCTACTACGCGAGATCGACGTCGAAACGGTCTGGCACGAGGCGACGCTGGCCGAACGCCGCGTGCTGGTCGAAGACCTCGTGGAGGCCGTCGTGATCCATCCGGATCACCTGCAGGTCCTGGTCAACGGAGCGCCACCGCTCAACGTCACCCTGGCCGAGGTCGGGCTAAGGGACCCAGGTACGAAAACAAGCGTGTCGGAGGGGGGACTTGTCGGCCAGCGCCACGCGATTTCGTTGACGCGGACGGTCTCGCTGGGCGCCTGAATCCTTTGGCGGAGAGCTACCGCGCGGGTTCGTGCACGAGGTGCGCGCCGAGCCAGTCGGCCGTGCGCTCCTCGTCCCACTCCCCCGCCGCTATCGCGAGCACTGCCTGCTCGGCGTCGTCGATCGACGGGCGCTTGAGCCATGACCAGCCGTTGATCTCCACGAACATCCGCAGCGCCAGCCACGCGGCGCGCTTGTTCCCGTCGGGCAACGGATGGTTCTTTGCGAGGCGAACGATCAACACGGCGGCCTTGTCGACGAAGTCGGGATAGAACTCCGTCTCGCCGAACCCTGCCGCCGGCGCATGCAGCGCGGAATCAGCGAGGTCCAGGTTCGCGGCCTTCATGATCGTCGCCGCGTCGAGGCCGGTGACCTCGGCGGCGATCGCGACGTAGTCGGCGAGGTCGAGGTACTCGACGGTCACTTCGCCAAGCGCTCGAGGAGCTCTCGATCCTCTTCGATGATGCGACGCAAGCGAGCGCGGAACTCCGGGTCCTTCCGCCGACGCTCCACTGCCTCGGCCAACGCCTGCTTCACGGTCTCGTTGACGCTCAGACCCTCAGCCCGCGCCAGCGCCTCGGCATCTGCAGCCAGCTCGTCCGGAAGACGCACAGTCATGTTCTTCGTCATGCCACTATGATACCACGCCACCAGTTCCGGCGGCTGGTCCCTCGTGACTCCCGGCCGTTGCCGCGATCACTCCCGGACACCTGACGGTGACTCCCGGATCGGCCCCCGATCCACTCCCGCCTCACCTCCGCTTGCGGAGGTGAGAAGTGTGTCTATGTCGAGATCGTGGGTCGCGGGTTGCCTGGCGTGCGTCGGGATGACGGGGACGCGACGCGGTGAGCGCGGGCTCGTCGAGTCGTGGTTGAGGGGGCCGGCGCGGTCGATGACGGCGCGTGTGCGGAGGTGCGCTCAGCAAGGAGCGACGCGGGTCTGCATTCCCTCGATCCACTCATCGGGACCAATCAGTCGAGGCGCTTCACCAAGCAACACCAAGAGGCCCTCGATCGCTCGTTCATACGGAGCTCGACGAAAGACGAAGTCAGAGTCTCGGTGGTGCCAGTGAACGTGGGCACGCTCGAATGAACCGCCCCGACTTTCATAGAGACTCGGTGGTTTGAGTCACGGCCAGGTCGGCGGTGACGGTGTGACGGTAGTAGTCGGCTTCGAATGCGGCTGGGGTGGTGTAGCTGGGTCCGTCGGTGATCTCGCCGTGGAGGCGGCGGTGGTTGAACCAGTCGATGTAGGTCATGGTCGCGAACTCGACGTCTTCGATGCCTGCCCAGGGTCCCTGTCGATAGATGAGCTCCCACTTGTAGAGCCCGTTGAAGCTCTCGGCGAGCGTGTTGTCGTAGCTGTCGCCCTTGGAGCCGACCGACGCGACGATCTCGTTGGCGGCGAGGCGATCCGAGTAGCGGATCGAGAGGTATTGCACGCCACGGTCGCTGTGATGCACGAGACCAGAGACATCTGCGCCGGGGCGTGTCAGATGGATTGTGTAAGCGGTCGGGTCGTTACCTGACTGGAGCACACTGATGACCATGACGAAGGCAGATCCGGAGCGCGAGGAGCGTCGCCGGCAACAAGAAGAGATCGCGGACTCGTTGAAGGAGTCCGGCGCGCTGGATGAGATCTTCGCTCGGATCGATGCGGGTGAGCCGTTGACCGGTCACGCCGGCTTGTTGAAGGGGATGTTGAAGGCATCGCTGGAGCGGGGCCTCGACGCCGAGTTGTCGGATCACGTCGGTTATGACCGTGGCGATCCGGACGCGGGTGAGTTCCCGAACTCGCGTAACGGCACGTTCCCCAAGACCGTCGCGACCGAGATCGGCGATGTCGAGTTGGCGGTCCCGCGGGACCGCAACGGGACGTTCACGCCGATGCTGGTCCCGAAGGGCGCTCGCCGTCTCGACGGGCTCGACGCGATGATCGTGTCGCTGTACGCGGGCGGGATGACGATCCGCGACATCGGTCATCATCTCGCCTCGACGATCGGCACCGAGCTCAGCCACGAGACGATCTCCAAGATCACCGACGCGGTCTGCGACGAGGTGCTGGCGTGGCAGCAACGCCCGCTCGAGGCGTTGTATCCGGTGATCTATCTCGATGCGATCATCGTGAAGGTCCGCGACGGCGGCCACGTGCGCAACAAGGCCGCGCACATCGCTGTCGGTGTCGACATGGACGGCATCAAGCACGTGCTGGGGATCTGGGTGCAAGCGACCGAGGGCGCCAAGTTCTGGGCGTCGGTGTGCGCCGAGCTCGCCAACCGGGGTGTGCGTGACGTGCTGATCGTGTGCTGCGACGGGCTCACCGGCTTCCCCGAAGCGATCGCAGCGACCTGGCCCGAAGCGACCGTGCAGACCTGCGTCGTGCATCTGATCCGAGCAGCGATGCGGTTCGTGAACTACAAGGACCGCAAAGCGGTCGCCGCGGCATTGAAGCCGATCTACCACCGCAGCGAACGCCGACGGCGCGCTCGATCGAGCTCGACGCGTTCGAGGCGACCCCGCTCGGCAAGAAGTATCCGTCGACGATCAAGGCGTTCCGCGACGCGTGGGAACGGTTCACGCCGTTCCTGGCGTTCCCGCCGGCGTTGCGGCGGGTGATCTACACGACGAACGCGATCGAGTCGCTGAACTACCAGCTCCGCAAGGTCACCAAGAACCGCGGGCACTTCCCCAACGACCTCGCCGTGGTGAAGCTGCTGTGGCTGGCGATCTGCAACATCGAAGACAAACGAGCCCGTGAACGGGCCAAAGAACGCTGGGCTACCCACAACGCAACGCCGAGCACCGGGCCGGCTCGTCGAAGGCCAGGTCACCACGAACTGGAAACAAGCCCTCGAGCAACTCGCCATCGTCTACCCCGACCGCATCAACGCCCACATCTGAACACCATGACCCCGGCCGCTTACACAGAAATACACGCCATCTCCAACGCGTCGATGGCGAGGTCGGACCGCAACGACTTCGAGGCCTGCCAGCCGACGACCATCCGCGAGAACACGTCGACGACGAACGCGAGATACACCCACCCGGAGTGAGTCTTGACGTACGTGATGTCCGCGACCCACAGCCGATTCGGTGCCGACGCGGCGAACTCGCGGTCGACGAGATCCGCCGGACGCTCGAGCGTCTCGTCGCTTTCGGTGGTGCGCACCCACGTCCGACCACGCCGACATCCCTGCAGACCGAGCTCACGCATCAACCGTTCGACGGTGCAGCGCGCCACCGCGATGCCGTCCTTGTTCAGCTGATCCCAGACCTTGTCGGCCCCATACACCGACAAGTTCGCTTCGAAGACCCGGGTGATCTCGGGCTTCAGTTCCTCATCACGGACCGCCCGCGCCGACGGCGGCCGTGACTTCGCCGCGTAATAGGTCTGGGGAGCGAACTGCAACGTCGTGCAGATCGGCTCGACTCCCCACACCAGCCCGTCGACCGTGCGACGGTCCCGGTTGCTGTCGACGAACGCGATCACCTCTTGGACTGGCGGTCGAGCTCCGCCCCGAAGAAAGCCGACGCCGCCTTCAAGATCTCGTTCGCGCGACGCAACTCAGCATTCTCACGCTTCAGGCGCTTGTTCTCCTCGAGCTGATCGCTCGTCGGGCCCGCACGCACCCCGCCATCGACCTCCGCTTGGCGGACCCACCGTCGCACCGACTCGCGCGTCGGTCCCAACTTGTCAGCGACCGAACAGATCGCCTCCCACTGCGACCCGTACTCGGCCTGATGATCCAACACCATCCGCACCGCCCGGTCCCGCAACTCCCTCGGATACTTCCCATGACGTGGCATCGCTCCATCCTTCACTCACAAGACGGAGCCTCCATGGATCCCGGGGCGGTTCATGCGCGGGTCGGAACCGCAGTGTGTTCATGCGCAGGCGGTTGCCCCAAACTGTGTGCGCCGATGACCGTCCGAAGACGGCGGTGCGGAGATTGACTCGGGGATCGGTGCCTGCGAAGGCGGTGGCCGACGCGTCCTGCGATCGGGGCGCGGGTAGGTCCTCGAGCCGATCGGCGAGGAGCCCGCGCACGATGGTCACGTGTGTTCAGGCGGTCATCTCGGCCCACACGAACCCAGCGAGTTCGCGGGCAACCGCGGTGGCGACAACGGTGCGGCGGTCTTTGCGCGCCGCGAGGCGTTGGAACCGTCCACACAGCCGGACCTGGGCAGCCCAGGAACGAGCCACAACGTCGGGAGCGAGTCCTTGGTGTCGGCGTTGGAGCTCGGGACTGACTCGCGGCGGATGTCGATAGGCCCACGCGGCTTCGACCAGTGCGTGGCGGACGTGCGCGTTCCCGGCTTTGGTGATCCCGTAACGGTGTGTGCTCGCCCCGGTGGAGTACTCGCTGGGCACGAGACCGACGAAGCCCATGAACTTCGCGGGAGCGGGGAACCGCCGCCAGTCACACACCTCCGACGCCATCGCCAGCGCGCTGAGTTGGTCGATGCCTCGATAGGCGGCGAGGCGGGCGACTTCGTCGACGAACAGCCCACGTGCGAAGAACCCCGCAAGGTCAGCGTCGATCGCGGTGACGCGCAGCTCGCGTTCCTCGACACTGGCGAGGAGGTGCGCGAACGTCGCCTGGGTTCCCGTGTCGTCGAACGACAACGAACGCAACCAGCGCCGATGCTTGAGCGTCCACGTCGACCCGTCGCGATACACCAGGTGGCGGCGCAACAACAACGACCCGAGACGCTGACGCGCTCGACCACGATCGAACACCGCCGCGCCCCGCAACCGACACAGATCCCGACAGCCTTCCTCCTCGCGAGTCGGGACCCGCACCGTGACGAGCTCACCAGCGCGATAGAGACGCACCAGTCGCCGCGCGTCGCGACGATCAGTCTTGACCTTGTCACCGGGAGCGACTGGCACCAACGACGGCGCCACCACCTCGCACGCGACACCGATCGACGCGAGCAACCGAAACAACTCATAGCCAGTCGGGCCCGCCTCGTAACACACCCGCAACCGGCTCGGCTCACCCAACCGGCTCACCAGCCGACGGATCGACACCTCGTCATGCGCGACTTTCTCCAGTCGCGGTGCACTCTCCGACGACCCATCGAGCACACCCACCGCGATCGCATCGCGGGCGACATCAAGCCCTACCCACTTCGCGCCCCGACGGGGCATCCTGGTTGCGGACACGGCCGGCTCCTCTCGTCCATGTGGCTCCGTCCGTCAGCCTGAAGGTGGATGACCCACGCATCAAACCGGGACGGGAGCCGGCCGTTCCATTACAACTGTGCGCCGGTTGATATCTGCGCGTTCGCGACCCGAGGGGAAGCCGTGGTGACGGCCGCTAGGCCGAATCTTCTGTTGTTTAAGCCGGATCAGTTTGCGCGCGGACTCTGCCGTCGGCGTGCGAGCATCTCGAGGTCGCTCCATCGCGCAGAAGTACTTCATCGAAGGCAGCGGCCGGAGTTGGACACCGACCGGGCGTGACATCGAACCTGCGGCGACGTCCGCTTCGAGCCGCTGCTTCGCCTCGTCGACGCCGCCTTCGATTTCGTACATCGCGATGAAGCTCTCGCCGTCGAGAGACGCGAATCTTTCGAGCCGAGACGAAGCCTTCGACCGCGAGGATCTCCGGGATGTGGACGCGGTCGTACCAGTCATGAAATGCGGCAAGCTCTTCCGGCTTGGACGGCTCTCGACGATCAACACTCCATGGGCCATTGGCTCGTCCTCTTGGGGCTCAGTCATTGCGGAAGACCCGGCCGTCCTTCATGACGAAGCGGACGTCTTGCGTGACCTTGATGTCCTGCGTGGGGTCGCCGGGGACTGCGATCACGTCGGCGAGGTAGCCGGGCGCGAGGCGTCCGAGCTGGTCGTCCATCTGGATGAGCTCGGCGCTGGTGACGGTCGCGGCGAGCAGCGCCTGGGTCGGGGTCATGCCGCGGTCGACCAGCGCGCCGAGCTCTTTGGCGTTGTCGCCGTGCGGCACGGCGGGCGCGTCGGTGCCGCAGCAGATCTTCACGCCGGCGGCGACGGCCTTCGGCAGCATGGCTTTGGCTTTCGGGAACACCTCCGCCGCCTTCTTCTGCAGCTCAGGTGCGGCGCGCTCGATGTCCATGGCGTCGGTGAGATACGTGGTCGACACGAGGAACGTTCCGGTGTCGGCCATCAACTGGATCGTGTCGTCGTCGGCGAGGAATCCGTGTTCGATGCAGTCGATGCCGGCCTTGATGCACCCTCGCACGGCGGTGTCACCGACGGCATGTGCCGCGACCCGCAGTCCGGCGCGGTGCGCCTCGTCGGCGATGGCGGCGAGCTCCTCGTCGGAGTACTGCTGTGATCCTGGCCCGGTGCTGTGCGACATCACGCCACCCGACGCCGAGACCTTGATCACCTTCGCGCCGTGGCGGATCTGGTAGCGGACGCACTCCCGCACCTCGCCGACACCGTTGGCGATGCCTTCGCCGATGCTGAGCGGCATGATCCCGGGTGCCAGGCGCTGGAAGACCGTGGGGTCGAGGTGGCCGCCGTATGGGGTGATGGCGTGCCCGGCGGGCACGATGCGCGGACCCTCGAACCACCCTTGGTCGATCACGCGTTGGAGCGCGACGTCGAGCAGGTAGCCACCGGTCTTCACCATCAGCCCGAGGTTGCGTACGGTCGTGAAGCCCGCCTGGAGCGTTTTCTGTGCGTTGATCAAGCCTCGCAGCGTGCGGTACGGCGGATCGTCCTGGACGCCGTGCATGGGCAAGGGCAGGCCGGTCGGCGTCTCGGGGCCGCCGATGACGAAGTTGAGCTCCATGTCCATGAGCCCCGGCAGGAGCGTGACGTCGCCGAGCTCGATCGATGTGGCGTCGTCGGGCGCATCAGATGCGTCGACTCCGACGATTCGGTTGCCCTCGACGGTGAGCACGCCGTCAGCGCGGACCTCGCCTGTGTCGACGTCGAGCCAGCGGTCGGCGCGCAGAACAGTGGTCTCGATCGCGTCGGTCATGGCACCGGCTCCGCGATGCAGTCGAACGTCGCCGCACCGGTGTCGGGCACACGCGGCTGGCGCCACACCTCGACCGGGAACGAGACCTGGACCATCGAGTACAGGAGGTGCAGCAGGTTGGTGCCGTCTTCGGGCAGTGAGTCGAGCGGGAACTGCTCGAGTTGCGCCATGGCGGCTTCGGCGCGTGGGACGATCGCGTCGTAGAACGCCTGCATCTCGTCGACCGTGCTCGCCATGCGCTGCGCGTAGCGCTCTCGTTCGGTGGCGAGGCACCACGTCGCCGCGAAGGGTTCCAGGTCGGCGAACTCGGCGGGGAGCATGCTCATCGCGTCGCACCCTCGTACTCGTCGAGCCAGTCGCGGACGACTTTGTGGAGGTGGCGGCACAGCACCTCCTGGTCGTTCAACGGGAACCGCTCGATCCATCGCGTCTGCAGCATCGACTGCGTCGCCTCCAACGTGTTCGCGTCCTGGAGCGCGAACTCCTTGAACGTCACGGCGGCCATCTCCTGCGCGATGCGCTCGCGCACGGTCGTCGCGGGCTTGAAGTACACGTTGCCCTCGAAGACGTGTGTGTCGTGCGACGTCGGCCAGTAGTTGTAGGTGAGGTACCAGCCCTGGCTCCAGATCAGGATGACGAAGTTCGGGAACAACTGGAACGAGTCGAGCCCCCACGGTTCGCAGTTCGCCGGGTTCACGCCGGCTGGCATCTCGCCGAGATCGATCTCGTCCCACGGGCCGAACAGGCCGCTGCGGGTGAGGATCTCCATGGGCTTCACGAGCTCAGAGTCCATTTCCCAGAAGCGGACCCCCGAGGTGCTGACGAGTCGGTGTGGTTCGTCGATCTGGTAGTGCGGTGCCTCGAATCCCGCTTGCGCAGCAGCCACCGAGTACTTCTCGGGTGACTGCTTCGCGTGCAAGACGGGCGCGTGGTAGAACTCCGCGAACGCGTCCATGTAGAGCTTCCAGTTGGCCTTGATCGTGGTCTGGTAACCAAACCGGGATGTCTGCGCGTCGAACGGATAGCCGTCGAGGGCGGTGACCATGGGTCCGAGGAACTCACGCAATGGTTGCGGCGGCGTCGGCGCAAAGTTCACGAAGATGAACCCCGCCCACACGTCGCAGTGCACGGGCGCGAGGCCGAAGTCGTTCTTGTCGAGGTCGAAGAACTCGCTCTCCTGCTGCACGAAGTTGAGGGTGCCGTCGAGGTTGTAGCGCCAACCGTGGTACTTGCACGTGAACTGGCGGCAGATGCCTTCGGTCTCCTGGGCCGGGAAGTCGGTCCACACGAGCTTGTTGCCGCGGTGCCGGCAGATGTTGTGGAACGCGCGCACGTCGCCGTCGCGATCGCGCACGACGATCACCGACGCACCCGCGGCGGCGATCTCCTTGGTGAAGTAGCTGCCGACGCGCGGGAGGCGCTCGACGCGACCGACGTTCAGCCAGGTGCGCCGGAAGATGGCCTCACGCTCGCGCGTGAAGTACTCGGGTGAGATCGAGTCTTCGTACGAGAGCGGCTCGGTGCCGAGGTCGTAGTGCTGGGTCCAGCTGCCCTCGGGTGGCTTCGGGAAACGCGCCATCATCCTCCCCCCTGTGTGGCAATCGGGCTGGCTTTGGTCACATGACTAACACGCGGTCGTACCGGCGGCAAACACCTGCGAGACTGGTGCGCATGGCAAGAAGCCACAATGGACTCGACGAGTCCGAGACGCGCACCGCGCTGCTCGACGCGGCCGAGCTGCTGATGGTCGAGCATGGGTACGCAGCGGTCACGACGCGACGGGTGGCGACGCAGGCCGGTGTGAACAACGGGCTCGTCCACTACTACTTCGGCACGATGGACGACCTGTTCCTCGAGCTGTACCGGCGCCGGTCGAAGCGCAGCCTCGAACGCATGAAGCACGTGCTCGACGACCCGCAGCCGCTGTGGGCGTTCTGGGAGCAGTCGCGCGACGCGTCGAGCAACGCGATCGTGATGGAGTTCATCGCGCTGGCCAACCACCGCAAGACGATCAAGAAGGAGATCGCCGCCCAGTCGCGCCGACACCGCCGCCTGCAGCTCGAACGGCTTACCACGGTGCTCACCGGCTACGGCGTGGACCTCGATCGGTCGCCGGTGGCCGCGCTCATCCTCGTGATGTCCGGCACCGCGCGGTTCCTGCTCCTCGAGGAGAGCTTCAACGTCGATGTCGGTCACGCCGAAGCGATCGCGCTGATCGAGCGCGAGATCCGAGCCCTCGAGGGTGAGCGTCACCGCGACGACGCTCCGGTGCGCGCCGTCATCTGATCGGTTCGTCGCCGAGCACAGTCGTGCGCAGCATCTCACGGCCCGACTCGGCGCCATAGCGCATCGCCCGATGGAGCACACCGCGGTTGTCCCACATCACGGTGTCGCCGACCGACCAGACGTGTCGGTAGACGCGTTCGGGTCGGGTCGCTCGGGCCACCAGCCGGTCGAGCAGCGCACGGCCGTCGTCGACGTCCATGTCGACGACGTGATCGCAGGAGGTGCCGAGCACGAGCGACTTGCGGCCGTCACGATGCGTCCACACCAGCGGGTGCTCCGACGACGGGCGGGCCCTCCACCGCGCCCGCTGCTGCTCCGTCGGGTGCGGGTACTGGCGCCGCTGCGACGCTTCCATCGTGTGCAGCACACGGAGGGTACCGATGGTCTGCTGCTCGTCGTCGCTCAGGTCGTCGTAGGCCGCGTACGTGCTTGCGAACTCGGTCTCCCCGCCGCGCGTGGAGACGGCGATGGCGGTGAGCACCGTCGCCATCTGCGGTGGCTCGCCGTGCAGCGGCGTGCAGCCGTCGATGTGCCAGTCGAACGTTCCTTGCAGGTACTCGGCCGATGCGTTCTTCTTCGTGTCGAGGGTGACGCGGTAGATGCCCTTGACGGGATGATGTCCGGGGCTCTCGTCGACGGTACCCAGCTTCCGGCAGAGGGCGACTTGCGTCTCGGGATCGAGGTGGAGGTCGCGAAGGACCAGCACCCCGTGCTCGGCGAGCGCGTCGGCGAGCATCGCGGCGACGGCGTCGTCCCTCGCAAGGTCGTCGGTGGACACCCCGGTCATCTCGGCGCCGATCGTGTCCGAGAGCGGCGTGATCGTGACCGTCGTCATCGCGGCGCTTCCGTGGGTACGAGCCCGACGCTGTTCATCACCATGGCGAGGCACGTGTACGTGCCCACGACGAAGAGCAGCTCGACCAGGGATTGCTCGTCCAAGTGGTCGGCCAGCGACTTCCACGTGGCGTCGCCGACCGTGAAGCCGTCGACCAGCTCGTCGACCGCACGCAGCAGGGTCGCGTCGAGGTCGCTCCAACCGTCGCGGTCTCCTTGTTCGAGCCGCCCGAGCTCGTCGTCGGTGATCTTTGCGGCGCGCCCGCTGACCACGTGTTCGTTCCACATGTAGGCCGACTGGGTGCGCTGCACGACGGCGAGGACGAGCAGCTCACGCACCCGCGCGTCGAGCACTCCGTGGTCGAGCAGGGCGCCGTTGTGGGCGAGCCATCCGGCCGCGAGCGTGGGATGGTGTGCGAGCAGACCGAGGACGGGCGGTAACGGCGGAGCGTCGGGCTGGTCGGTGAGGAAGCGGGCGGCGCGCGTGAACGCCTCGCGGAGCTCCGCCTGCGTATCGGGATGGATCTCGGTGGCCGCCAGCGGTGGGATGCGCCCGGGTGTGACGGTCACAGCACCTGCCCTCCGTTGACTCCGAAGGTCTGGCCGGTGATGAAGCCGGCGTCCTCGGAGGCGAGGAACGTCACCGCGGCGGCGATGTCGTCGGGGGTGCCGAGGTGACCGACGGGGATGGCTTTCGCCATGACGTCGTTGGCGGGCAGATGGCCCGCGGCCTGGCCCTGGTGCTGCATCGGTGTCTCGATCCCGGAGGGGGGAATGTTGTTGACGGTGATGCCGTGCGGCGCGTACGCCATCGCGAGCGACTTCGCGAGGGCGACGACGCCTCCCTTGGCTGCGGCGTAGTGCGGCGCGCGGACCGCGCCGCGTTGTGCGCTCGACGAGGAGATCATGACGATGCGGCCCCACCCCGCCGCGGTCATGTCGGGCATTGCGGCCTGGCAGCAGTGGAAGGTGCCGGTGAGGTTCACGTCGAGCGTGCGCTGCCAGTCGTCGAGGGTGATGTCCTCGAACGACGAGAACAGGCAGAGGCCCGCGCTCGTCACCAGGATCTCGACCGGTCCGAACGCTCGCCGCACCTCTGCGAACGCGGCGTCGACCGCGGCGCGATCGGTCACGTCGGCGACCACCGGCAACGCCTCGCCGGCGTCATGCCGGACCGCCTTCGCGACCCGGTCGGCCGACTCCGCGTCGCGATCGAGCACTGCGACGCGGTGTCCTACCGCCGCGAGGTGGTGGCAGGTGGCCTCGCCGATGCCCGACGCCCCGCCGGTGACCGCCGCGACGCGCGACTGCTGTGCACGCCCACTCATCGTCCCCTCCTACTCGTAGACGACCTCGACCACCGGTGTGACCGGGAACGCCTGGCACGTGAGCACCCACCCCTCGGCCACCTCGTCGTCCTCGAGGACGTCGTTGACCCGCATCTCGACCGCACCTCCGACGACGCGCGCCATGCACGACCCGCAGTTCCCCTGCTCGCACGACGACGGTGGCCGCAGCCCCGCCGCGCGCGCCGCGAGCAGGAGCGACGTGCTCGCCCGGTCGCAAGTGGTCACCGTGTCGCGGCCAAGGGTGATGGTGAGCTCGACCTCGTCGCAGAGGTCCTCCGGGCGCGCGTTCACGGAGTTGGATCGACGGTGCGGAAGAAGATGGCGTTGCCCGAGTCGATGACCTCCGGCTGGCCCCACATGTCGACCGCCAGTGACACCTGGACGAGCGAGTAGACGAGGTGCAGCAGCTTCCGCTCGGCCTCGGGAAGGTCGTCGAGCGGAAACTGGTCGAGATGATCGATCATCTCGCGCAGGCGCGGGAACGCGGCGTCGTACACCTCGAGCAGGTCGGGCATGCTGCTCTGCAGCCGCTTCTCGTAGCGCTCGCGCTCCGACTCGATGCACCAGCCGTCCGCCGCGAACCGCTCAAGGGCAGCGAACTCCGGCGGCAGCATGGCGTCGGTCACGCGTGCGCCTCCGCGCCGTCCCGCAGGTAGGCGTCGACCCAGTCGCCGACGACCTTGTGGAAGTGCCGGACCGTGATCTCTTGGTCGGACAGCGGAAAGCGGTCGACGGCGCGCGACTCGAGACCCTGCTGCGTGCCGTCGAGCGTCGCCATGTCCTGGATGCCCGCCTCCTTCGACATCGCCGCCGACACCTCGTGCTGAATCCGCTCACGGGGCGAACGCGACGTCGGGAAGTAGAAGTCCATCTCCCAGTCGTGCGTGCGGTGCGACGTGGGCCAGTAGTGATAGGTGAGATACCAGCCGCGCTCGTAGAGCAGGATCACGAAGTTCGGGAAGATGTTGAACGTCGACACCGACCACGGATCCAGACCGCCGGGGTTGACACCCGCGGGCAGGTTCTCCACCTCGAGCTCGGGGCGGTCGCGATGCCACGGACCCATCAGCCCGGCCTCGGCCGCCGCTTCGACCGGATACATGAGGTCGCTCGACATGAGGTGACGCGGGGTGCCCTTCCAGCCGCCGGTGGAGATGAGACGGTGCGGCCCGTCGAGCTGGAAGTACGGCACGCTGAAGCCGCCCTCCAAGTTGCGGAGCTGCGACACCTGCTGCTGCGAGTGCAGGATCGGCGCGTGGTAGTACTCCTGGAACGCGTCGAGAAAGAGCTTCCAGTTCGCGTTCACCGACGTCGCGTGACCGAAGCGCTCGGTCAAGAGGTGGAACGGGTAGCCGTCGAGACCCGTGACCATCGGACCGAGGAACTCACGCAACGTCTGTCGCGGCGTGGCGTCGAGGTTGACGAACACAAACCCTTCCCAGACGTCACAGTGGACCGGAACAAGCCCGAAGTCGTCCTTGTCGAAGTCGAAGTACTCGTCCTCCTGCAGGACGAAGTCCAACTTGCCGTCGAGCGTGTAGCGCCAGCCGTGGTACTTGCACATGAACTGGCGACACGTGCCGCTCGCAGTCTCCCGGGGCGAGTGATCCCAGAGGATCTTGTTGCCGCGATGCCGGCACACGTTGTGGAAGGCGCGGATCTCGTCGTCGAGACCACGAACGACGATCAAAGAGGACTTGGCGATCGCGATGTCCTTGGTGAAGAAGCTGCCCCTCCGTGGAAGCTGCTCGACCCGCCCGACGTTGAGCCACGTGCGCTTGAAGATCGCCTCACCCTCGAGCTCGTGGAACTCCGGTGAGATCGAGTCCTCGTACGACACCAGCCCCGTCCCGAGATCCGGATAGTGCGTCGTCCAACTGCCCTCGGGCGGCTTCACGGTCTGGCTCATCGCTCTCCCCCCAAGACTCACGACGACCGATCCGCAGAATTTACTCGATCGACTAACACGAAGCCAGCGCTTGCCGGGCAGCGAACGTGGACCGCGCTGCCGAGTGGCGACGCACAGCCGGCGCGCGCCAGAACTGCCTTCGATCCGCGACACCCGCCGATACGCGATTCCGAGCAGAACACGCGTCCAGAAGATGACGTGGCCGAGCGCCGCCCAGTGGCGCTGGGCGGCTGCATCAGTTCTCTACGGGCCGAGGTCATACCCGAGGCTCGGGCCCTGCGGCGTCGGCGCAGGAGCCTCGCGTCCTGGGCCCGACATGCGCGGCGCGGGGCTGGGTCGTCGTTGGTCGATGGCCATCGACTTGGCGAGACTGCGGGCGAGTGACCGACGCGCAGGCTCGACCGCATCGTTGGCGGGCTCGGGAACATGTGGTTCTTCGGCGCGGGCATCGGGAGCGCTGCTGATGTAGAGGCGGTTGCTGTGGGTGCCGCGTGACATGCCCGTGTACGCGCGCTCGCGGTCGAGCGTGTCGTCGGCGAGAACGAACGCCTCGCGGGTGGTCATACCTTGGGCCTTGTGGAAGGTCACTGCGTAGGCGTGCGTGACGTTCCCTGCCGCCACGTACGACCGTGGGAGCGCGAGGTCGTGTCCGTGGGCGTTGATTCGTAGTTCGCCCCGGTGGTGGTCGATGTCGGTGATGACGCCGCGGGTGCCGTTGAGTACGCCGACCCGGTAGTCGTTGCGGGTTGTGAGGATCTCGTCGCCGACGGCGAATCCGCGCCCGTTCACGACGAGGTCGTAGGGGCCGAGCTGTTGGGCTGCGACGACCCGGCATCGTGCCTGTCGGTTGAGCTGGTCGACGTCGCTGTTGCGCGTGGCGAGCATGAGCGCGTCAGCGCCTCGGCTGCGCGTGGCCCACCAGTCGTCGACCAGTCGCTCCTGGAGTCGTTCGGGGTCGTCGAGGTGCACCACACGGCCATGCGCCTGATACATGGCGTACGCGTGGTCGGTGTCGCCGTCGCGTAGCTGGGCGAGCGCGGCGCGTTCCCATGGTTCGACTTGGCGGTGGTTCTCGACGAGGCGGGAGCCGTCGAGACGGTTGACGATGCCGGCGAACGCGCCGCCAGCATCGATCTCGGGGAGTTGGTGATGGTCACCGATGAGCACCACCTTCGCGTTGGTGCGGGCGTGGTCGAGGAGCTGGGCGAGTTTGCGAGTGCCGACCATGGCCGCCTCGTCCACTACGACGACCGCGCCGTGTTCGAACACGATCCCGCCACCATCGAGTTGGCTGAGGAGCCGGTCGAGCGTCATCGATGGGATGGCCGTTGCCGAGCGCGGCGGCGCGGGCCCGCCACTCCGCCAACAGCCCCTCGGCGGCGCGTCTTCTTCGGTCTGCGGGTCTTGTAGGCAGCGCGTTGCGCGGCCCGCGGGCCGGTCTCGCCGCGTTCTTCCATGTGCATCTCGATCTCTTTGCGCCGCCGCGAGAAGGCGCGCAGCACCGTGCGCGAGAACCCCTCGATCTCCGCGATGCCGTTCCTGACGGGTGTCCAGGCTACCGCCAACCGCTGCGTGAGCTCTGCGCGCAGCTGCGCCTCGTAGAGGTAGCCCACGGTTTGGCCCACCCATACAGCGACCGGGCGTCGAGTGCCGACCAGCGCTGGTCGTCGGGACACCAGACGAGGTTGGCGACGAGGACGTGTGTGTGGAGGTGTGGGTTGCCCGCCCGTGAGGTGCGACGCCGAAACGCCGCCGAGACGAATCCTTCGGCGTCGTGCCGTTCCCTCCCGCCTCGTCCACGGCGCGCCCGTGCGGCCTCGGCCTCATAGACGTGCAGTGCGGCCGCGACCGCAGCGTCGTGCGCGTTGCGGACCTCGTTCGACGCTTCCGGCTCACCCAACGTGAACAGCAGCGAGACCGATTTCGGGGCACAGAACGTCGCGTCGAACCCGGGGATCGTCGGCGCACCCTGCGCGCGCGCGTCTTCCGCTCCCCCTTCGTCGGGTCGCGTGATTCGAGCACAAGGCGCAGCGCGTCGGCGTCCACTTCGCCGGAGAGCCCGAGCCGCTCCGCGCTGCGGCCGGTCCACTCGCCCGGTGCTTCCTTCGCGCCCGTGTAGTACTCCTCCGCGCCGCGCGCGACGGTCTCGAGGTAGTAGCCCTGCTGGCCGGCAGCGAGCTTGCCGAGACTCAACATCGCGAAGACCCTCGGGAGCGGCCTGCGATTACTCCCGGCACCGCAGGTGCAAGTGCGTCTCTTCGGTGGTCGCGGGCGGTGAGGGGGAGATGGTGCACGGGTCAGGTGAGGGGGAGGGTCGGCTGGTCGGTAGTGGTGGGCCGCGCGTGGTTGTGGCGCCGGTTGGTCGCGGGGGGAGGCTGTGGCGGCGACGCGTCGGCGGTCCGTGGTTCCGAGGGAGGCAGGGCGACTTTCTTGACTACCGCAGGCACCGAGGTGATCGATCCGCCCGTCATCGCCTCCAGCGCGGCACGCGGCACACGCAGCGGGCGCCCGACGGCGACGACTGGGAGACCCTCACGGCCGTCGGTCTCGCGCCAGGTACGGGCCAGGGCGTAGGCGGTCGTGCGGCCGATGCGCAGCACGCGCGCGGCCTCTTCCACCGTCAGGAAGTCGGGAGTGTCCGGTGCAGTCGTCGACATGAGGGGCCCGCCTCTGGGCGCGCTACGCGTTCATCCCTCTCCAAGGACGTCACCGCCCCGGCTGCTATCGCTCCAGAACCCGCGAATCCCTCAAGATTCCTCGCTGAAGAACGCGAGGTCGGTCGGGAGCTATAGGCGGACTGGACGACACAGTCCGGCACGGACCGGCACCGGCCGACAACGGCGCGCCGATCCTGCCGCGCCACCGATCAACGCGTGACAGTGCCCCTTGACTCGCAGCGCGAGGATCGGAAGTTGCGAATGTTGTCCTGCACGCGGGCGCGGGCGATGCGACGCGCCGACGACTGGAGAAAGGAGCCGTCGTGAGAGGGCACGTCACGAAGCCGAAGGGCCGCGGTCGTTGGTACATCGTCGTCGATGTGGGAACCGATCCCGAGACCGGGAAACGTCGTCAGAAGTGGCACGGCTCATGGGCGACCGAGCGCGAAGCCGAAGCGGCGTTGCCCGACATTCTCGGATCGCTGAACGACGGCAGCTACGTCGAGCCAGATCGCGTCAGCGTGCGCGACTTCCTGCTCGACGAGTGGCTCCCCGCGGTGAGGGCGACGCTACGCCCATCGACGCTCAAGCTCTACGAGACGTTGGCGACTGCGTATGTCGTGCCGCGCGTCGGGAACGTCAAGCTGCAGAGCCTCTCTCCCGCGCAGCTCAACCGTCTCTACGCCGACCTCCTCGAGTCCGGTGCACGCAACAGGAAGCCGCTCGGCGCTGAGACCACGAGGAAGGTGCATCGGCTGATGCGTCGAGCGCTGAGGGACGCGGTGCGGTGGGGGCGGGTCACGCGGAACGTCGCGGCATCGGCTGATCCTCCACGCGTGCCACGTCCGGAGATCCAGGCATGGTCAGTCGATGACGTGCGCGCGTTCCTCGCCCACAGCGCCGAGGATCAGCTCGCCGCGCTCTGGACCCTGCTACTGACGACTGGGTTGCGTCGCGCCGAGGCACTCGGGCTCTCGTGGTCGGACGTCGACCTCGACGCCGGCCGACTCACTGTGCGGCGCACCCTCGCCTACGTCGGCACGCAGGCAGTGTTGAGCGAGACCAAGACCGCGCGCTCCCGACGACTCGTCGTCCTCGCGCCCGTGGCCGTCGCGGCGCTCCGGGCTCACTGGGCCACCCAAGCCGAAGAGCGGCTCGCGGTCGGGACCGGATGGCGTGACAGCGGCCTCGTGTTCACGAACGCCGAGGGGTCGGCGTTGAAGACTGCAACGGTGAGCCGACGGTTCGAGGAGCTCGTCAAACTCGCTGGCGTCCCGCCGATCACGCTGCACGGCACCCGCCACACCTGGGCCACGCTGGCGCTTCTCGAAGGCATCCCAGCGAAGATCGTCGCCGAGGTGCTGGGGCATTCGTCGACACAGGTCACTCTCGACGTCTACAGCCACGTGACGCCCGGGATGCAGGCTGACGCCACGGGTCGCGTCGCCGACCTCTTCGGCGCTCGTTAGACGCGCTCCGCTCGAGGGTGATCGAGCCGTGGCCGCTCGATCCGTTCGTTAGACGCTCGTTAGACGCGGGCCGAATTCATGAGAACGATTCTCGGTCGCCGATGATGTTTCCGCAGGTCAGGCTTGGTGTCGGAGGGGGGACTTGCGGCTTGAAGCAACGCCGCCGCTCACACGCGTCGTTTGCTTGGCGGCGTGAACATCAGCGTGCGCTCGACTACTCCCGGAACTGTGACGCGCCGATCATGCGAGGGACTACTCCCGGATGCGAATTCCCACGCGCGGCGTTCGAGCGGTTTCGCCTCCAGACGCACGAGCCACTAGTCGACCGACACCGCGAGAAACGCATCCCTCCGATCC
Source organism: uncultured Actinomycetes bacterium (assembly GCA_963841415.1). Classification (GTDB taxonomy): domain Bacteria; phylum Actinomycetota; class Acidimicrobiia; order IMCC26256; family DASPTH01; genus DASUAS01. The sequence continues at coordinate 1,184,237 of CAWJCN010000001.1, forward strand.
GTCGTCGCGATGGCGGACTCATCTCACCGCGATGACCACCTTGCCTTGCGCGTCCTCGTTCCACCCAGGCCAAAGCCTCTTTGGTCGCTTCGAGGAAGGACACGATCGTTCACGCGGGTCGAGCAGGTCGTGGTGTCGGCTGGCCTACAGCCGGTCTCGCGTTCGCTGGCGGTGGCGGTCGTGGGACAACCCACGAGCCGACAACAGCCACGTACAACGCTCACGCCGTTGGGGTCTCAGTTGCTCGACGCTCGACGAACTCGATACGCACAGTCGTCCAGCCGCTCCTCGCTCATCGCTCGCACGTCGACCCCCGTGATGCCGGTCGCGGCGAGGTCCGACTTGGCGAGGCCGACCAGCACCCGACCCGGAGGGAGCTGCAGGACGAACCGTGTTCCGAGTTCGGCGATCACACCGAACGCGTCACGCCATCGCACGGTGCGTGACACGCTCACGGCCAGATCCTCGAGGACGTCAGCGCTCGTTCGTGCCGGCCGCGCGCGGCTGATGGCCACATACGTCGCCACGAGCTTCCGCTCCGGTATGTCGGCGAGGACGGCGCGGAGCTCGTTGCTCACGGGTTCCAGGATCGGCGCGTGGGACGGCGCGACGACAGCGATCCGCTGTGCCCGGTGCGCTCCCGCGGCAGGCGCGAGCTCGGCGACGCGGTCGAGCGCGGCATCGGTGCCGGTGAGAACCACCTGGTCGATGCTGTTGACGTTCGCCAGCCACACCGGGTCGCCTTGTTCGGTCGCCTGCTGTGCGAGTTCCCTGACCTGGGGCTCGCGGAGGCCCGAGACGGCGAGCATGCCGTAGTCGTGTGGAAACAGCTCGGCCATGCGCCTTGCCCGGTACGTCACGGCGGTGATCGCCTCGCCGAAGTCCAGCGCACCGGCGGCGACCGCAGCCGGGAACGCACCGACGCTGTGCCCCGCGACGATGCCCGGGACGGCTCCCTGTTCGGCTAGCGCTCTCGTCGCCGCGACTCCACCGACGAGCAACGCCAGCTGCGTCCCGACCGTCTCAGCCAGCGACCCGGGAGAGTCGAGTTCGGTGACACCGTCCGGAAGCAGCGTGTCGGCTTCGGCGAGCGTGTCGCGTACCGAGCTGACATCGGGCAGGTCCGACAGCATGCCCGGTGTCTGCGAGCCCTGCCCCGGATAGATGAAGCCGGCACTCATGTCTCGATCGCCGCCCATGGGTCCTCGCACAACCGAGCGCCCTCGAGGGTGCGCACCAGCGACGGCCCGTCACGGCCGAGATCGTCGAGATGGGCCGCTCCGACCGGCGTCTCGACCTGGCAATCGACTCGTGCTTCCTGTTCGGCGAGGAGGCGCGCGACGCGTTCGAGCAAACCCGGCGGGGGCCGGCCCGGGCAGCGGATGAGAAGGTCGAGGTCACTCGTCTCGCTGACGACCGCTTGGCCCGTGGCGAGTGAGAATCCGACGCTGCCGACCGGTCCCCAGCACGCCCAATCGGGTTCGAATCTCGAGGCGAGTACACGAAATGCTCGAGTCGCGGTGACATCAGGCAAGGAATCCCGGTCGTGCCCGGCTCGGAGGTCTTCAGGGGTTCGGACACCGATGACATCGGACCACGAGATGCTCGTTGCCCAGCGCTCGGCTCGCGTCGCGCCCCTGACTCCGACGGGGATCCGGCCGCCCGGGACACGTGCGCGCCGCACGACCACCCACGGCGCGCGAGCGAGACTCTGGGCGACCCAAGCGGGCTCGTCGTCGCTCGTGGCCTGGGCCAGCGTCGCGACGGTCGGTACGAGCTGTAGAAGGTCGTGCGGCCGCGGGTGTGCGGTCGCGCTCAGCTCCACTGCTCGGTCAGTCGCCCGCGGACCTCGAGTGAGGCCTGGCGAGCGCGCTTGGCCTCGGAGGACTGGAGGCGGTTCGTGAGGTCGCGCGGGCCAGAGCGAGCGCGGGCGATCGCGTCTCGCACGGCGTTTCGGACCAGGCCGACATCGGCGTCGGTCGGATGATCGGCGTTCGTCACATAGAGCAGACCGTCACACTGGCCGAGCGTGGCCCACTCGCGGACGGCGTAGCTGAGCGGTGTCACGGTCCTCGCGAGTTCGTCGAGCTCGGCGACGGTGCGCAGCGTGATGCGCGCTGCCGCCGGCTTGTGCATCGCGTGGATCTCGACGTTGTCGTCGTCGAGGGCGAGGATCTGATTGGCCTGGAGCCCGTGGGCGAGGAAGCCACCGGAGATGGCGCTGCCGACGACGAGGGCAATGATCGGATGACCGGCAACTCGGGCCGTGGAATAGGCGTCGACCGCGGCTGCCAGGTAGAGGTGCTCGCCCAGGATCTCCTCGATACGGCCGTAGGCCTGGCTCGGCACGTCGACGATCGCGACGATCGGCCTCCGCTCGTCGTCGGACCGATCGGCATCGTGCTCGATCACCTCTCGCACGGCACGCGCCAATCCAACGCCCTCTCGCAAGCCGACCTCGCCGGCGCGGGCACGGCGGAACGCGCTTCCCCGATCGGCGACGACAGCCAACAGCCTGGCCGTCGATCCGTTCCCAAGATCACCGTCCGCGATCGCGACCGACGGATACAGCGAGGCGAGCGTCGTCGACGAGAGCGCATCGAACCACGTCTTGCCCCGGCTCACGAGACCGCACCTCGATGCTGCTGTGAGCCCAGCTCCGAGGCCGAAAGCGCACCCGCGCCCGGACTCGGCGCCGGTGCGATTCCCAGGTCGGTGAGCGAGAAGCGCTCCCGGCCGCCATGGCGCAGGTCCGTCGGCTCCAGGCTGGTGATGTCATCTCGGGCGAGGAGATCGCCCAACACGTCGAGTTCCTCGGAACGGTGCCGCTCGGGCACCCCGGCGGCGACGGCGGTGATCACGGCGGCGCGCATCGCGGAGACGTCGTCGAGAACGAGCGCGTCCGCGAGCCCGGTCGCATAGCGCTGCGCTCCGCCGTCGACACTCCAGACGAGCGCGCGGTCGGATGAGTCGAACTCCGCGACTCCTGCCTCGGACTCGATGACCTCGGGACCGTTGAGCCCGAGGCGGCCCTCGTGCGTCAACACCATTCGTGTACACAGGCCGGCCGCGATGCTCATCCCACCGAACGAACCGAGTGGGCCAGCCGCCACGCCGACCACTGGGCGGAGCCCGCGCAACTCGAGGATCGCCGAGAGCACCTCGGCCACCGCGTTGAGCCCGAGCGTTGCCTCCTGGAGTCGTACCCCGCCCGTTTCCAGAAGCAGCACGGCGCTGATCGCCTGCCCACCGCGCGCGTCCCGAGCCGCGAGCTGCAGCGCACAGGTCGCCTTCGCGCCCGAGACCTCGCCGATGCTGCCACCCTGGAACGCCGGCTCGATTCCGATCATCACGCACGGCCCGCCGTCGAGCGTGCCCTTGACGACCACCAGGCCGTCGTCGGCTTGGGGGACGAGACCCTGCGGCTCGAGCCACGGCGATTCGAGGCGGTCGAACGGACCGCACAGCTCGCGACCCGTGGCCTCATCGAGCAGGGCGTGAGCGCGGGCACGAGCATCGAGCTCCAGGAAGCTGTGACGATCGAGCAGAGCGTGCCGCCCGTCCGTCGCGATCGTCGCTACGTCGTCGGCCCGGCTCATGAGCTGCTCCGCTTGACGACTTGGAGCAGGCGAAGGTGGACGACGCCCGGCGTCGCGCCGAAATCGTTCAGCTCGAAACGACCGGCGACCGGATGATGACTGAAGAACGCGTCGAGCACCTTGCGCCAGACGACGTCGAAGCCGTCGACGGTGGTCCGCACGCGCACCGATGCCTTCCCGTCGTCGGTCGGTTCGAGCAGGATCTCGAGATCGCCACTCCCGACCACGCCGACGTGTGCGCGCTCGTCGGCGCGGGTCGCGGCTGGATACTCAAAGGTCAGGGTCTGCATCGGCCCCTCCAAGGACGAGCTCTGCATGCCGATCGAGTCGGTCGAGAAGCATGGCGCTGGCAAGTACATCTGCCGCTCCGCCGGGAGACAGCTGGTGCGCCCGGCACGTTTCGTTCAACGACGACAAGCGCCGACGGCCGTCGGCGCTGCTTGCTCCCCCGGCGCGGAGCACGAGCGCGGCGCCGCGCTGAGCGAGTTGGAGTCCCGCCATGCCGCCGCGATGGAGCAGGCAGGTGTCATCGAGAACGGCCATCACGGCGAGCAACGCGTCGAGCCTCGCCACCCGCTCGTCGCAGCCGCGGCGCCGCGCCGTTCGCAATGCCGGCAACGCGATCTGAACGGCGGCCGGAAAGCCGGTCGCTGCCTCCACAGCGGCCCCGACGCCCGGATGGCGATCACGAACACGATCGCCATGTGAGCGGACACGCGGCATGGCGACGTCAGGCAGGATCGCCAGTTCCGCTGCGGCCTTCGCGACCGCTGCCGGTTCGGCGACATCGGCACCGCGGCGCCGGCAACCAAGAACCCCAAGCTGAACAGCGCGCCGCGGTGCGTGTTGACGCCGCCAGTCGTCGCGAGCATCTCGGCTTCGGCCTGGCGTCCGAGTCGCCCGAGATCGCGCCGCAGGCGGAGGTCGGCGTGATGTCCGCGTGATGCCGTGCGGGCGATCTCCGCCGCTCTTGCGAACCAGGGTTCGAGGACAGCGGCGGAGCGCAACAGGAGGACGAGATCCATGTCGCCGTGGGCGTTCGACCCGCGTTGGTCGACGAGCCCTGGCTTCGGGGTCAGCCACGCCTCGCCGCGCAGCGCGTCGGCAGCCAGCCGACCGAGGACCCGCGGGGTGAGCGCAGGCGCAACGGAGCTCGCCGACGTCGAAGCCGGTGACGGCACTCGCGCTGAGTGTTCAGCGGCCGGCATCACCAGTCTCGGAACCTGGCGGGCGGGTCGTAGAGGCCGTCCGACCATGTGACGAGATCGCCGATGCTGCGGGCGGCCAGGAGGCTGCGATCGGCGAGCGTCGGGTCGACCCCGAGGTCTTCGGGATAGGCCACCAATCCATCTCGACGGAGCTGCTCGCTCTTCTTGGGTTCGAGATGGGCCCCGATCGGCGTTGCCTTCGCCACCGCCGCCAGGGCGTCGCGGCGCTCGTCGCGGCTCGTGGCCTTGTAGAGGTACGCGACACCTTCCTCGGTGACGACGTGTGACACGTCGTCGCCGTAGATCATCACGGGCGGGAGCGGCAGCTTCGCGTCCTGCCCGACCGCGACCGCATCGAGCGTGTCCACGAAGGAAGCCTGGCCTCCCTTCTGGAACGTCTGCAGCATCTGCGCGACGAGCTTGCGCCCGCGCCTGTTCGCGCCTTCGCCCATCGCCAGGTCAAGCCAGGCGGGCGTTCCATGGCGGCGGCCATGCGGGTCGTGACCCATGTTCGGCGCGCCGCCGAAGCCGGCCAGCCGTCCCTCGGTCACCGTCGATGAGTTGGCATCGCGGTCCATCTGGAGCGAGGCCCCAATGAACATGTCGATCGCGTACTGGCCCGCGAGCTGGCATAGCACCCGGTTCGACCGCAGGCTGCCATCGCGTCCGGTGAAGAAGATGTCCGGGCGAGCGGCGACGTAGCGTTCCATACCCGCCTCGCCGCCGAACGAGTGGATCGACTCGACCCATCCCGACTCGATCGCCGGAATCAGCGTCGGGTGCGGGTTGAGCGTCCAACGCTTGCAGATCTTGCCCCGCAGCCCGAGCTGCTCGCCATAGGTCGGCAGGATCAGCTCGATCGCAGCGGTCGCGAAACCCACACCGTGGTTCAACTGCTGCACTTCGTGGCGCTCGTAGACGCCGCGGATCGCGAGCATCGCCTGCAAGATCTCGACGTCGCCGATCTGGCGCGGGTCGCGCGTGAACAGCGGCTCCATGTAGAACGGCTTGTCGGCCTGCACGATCACGTCGACCCAACCACCCGGGATGTCGACGCGCGGCACCTTGTCGACGATCTCATTGACCTGCACGACGACCACGCCGTCGCTGAACGCGGCGGCTTCGGCGATCGTCGGTGTGTCCTCGGTGCTCGGGCCGGTGAACAGGTTCCCCTGGCGGTCGGCCTGCGCCGCGCACAACAGCACAACCTGGGGAATCAGGTCGACGAACATCCGCGCATAGAGCTCGACGTAGGTGTGGATGGCGCCGACCTCGACGGTGCCGTCGGCGATCAGCTGGGCCATCCGAACGCTCTGCGGCCCGGCGTAGGCGAAGTCGATGCGCCGGCAGATCCCCTTCTCGAAGACGTCGAGATGCTCGGGCAGGCTGACCGACGAGATCAGCAGGTGCAGGTCGTGGACCACCCCGGGATCCACCGCCGCGAGCGACCGGGCGAGGAAGTCCGCCTGCTTCTGATTGTCTCCCTCCAGCGCGATCCGGTCGCCCGGCCGAAGGAGCGCCTGCAGCGCGTCGATCGCTTGGTCGGAGTCGACGACCATCCCCTGCATGAACGGACCGATCGCCCCCATGCGCTGCTGCTTGGACTTCCGACGCGTCTGCCAGTCGCGCATCGGCCCCTCAACGATCTCCGACTGGGGCATCCGTGTCCCTTCGTCAGCGCGAGACCTCATGAGGATGCACTACGCCGGGCTACGCCGTGAACGGCCCAACTACGCGCCCGCCCGCGGCCTCCGTCCGGCGGGAGCGACCGAGCCCGTTACGCGCACGCGTGAGGTTTCGCCTCCGCGGGTATCGCACGATGGATCCCGGAGATGACGTTGGCCCCGTGAAGGCCGACCTCGAGAGGGAGGCGAGCGATGATGGCAACGAGCGAACCGGTTGCGGTGATCGGGGTCGGAACCATGGGGCACGGGATGGCAGCGAGCGCCTTGCGCGACGGGATCCCGACCATCGTCTGGGACCACATGCCGCAAGCGACCCGAGACCTCGCCGAGCAGGGAGCCGAAGTTGCGGACAGCGCCACGGACGCGGCTCGGCGAGCCGCGATCGTCGTCACCATGGTGCCCGACGCCGACGCGGTCGTCGCGACCGCACGCGACGAGGGAATGCTGGCGGCACTCGCGCCCGGGGCGATCTGGGTGCAGATGAGCACGATCGGCGTGGCGGGCATCGAGCGCGTGGCGGCGCTCGTCGAGCAGGAGCGTCCCGACATCACGCTCGTCGACGCGCCCGTCTCCGGGAGCAAGGTCCCGGCCGAGCACGGTGAGCTCACGATCTTCGCGTCCGGGCCCGATGAGGTGCGCGCACGCGTCACTCCCCTGTTCGACGCGCTCGGCCACCAGACGCTCTGGGTCGGTCCGACCGGCACCGGCACCGCGTGAAGATCGTCAACAACACCTGGCTCACGTTCGGGGCCGAAGCGGTCGACGCATCGGTCGCGCTCGCGCACCGGTTGGGTCTCGACACCCAGACGATCGTCGACGCGCTCGAAGCGGGACCGCTCGTATCTCCATGGCAAGCGGCAAAGCTCCAACGCGTCGTCAAGGGCGATTTCTCTCCGCAGTTCGCGTTGCGGCTCGCGCTCAAAGACGTGCGGCTCGCCCTCGACGCAATCGGCGACGACTCGTTCGTCGCGCTCAGATCTCTGGCCGATGAGTGGCAAGGAGCCGCCGCGGCGGGACTCGGCGATCAGGACCTCACCGTCGTGACACAAACGTTGGAGCTGCAAGGAGGTACATGATGACGAGCCACGCCGCCTCGGCAATGTGCCGTTGCTACGGGCTCGTTGCTTGACCGAAGATCTGGCGCGTGAGTTCGAGACGCGAGGTCACGTGGACCTTGCGGAAGATCGAGCGAAGGTGGAAATCCACGGTGTGACGCGATACGAACACTCGCTCCGCGATCTGCCGGTTGGTCAGGCCCTGGGCGACGAGGTCCACGATGGTGCGCTCGGTGTCCGTCAGCCCTGCAAGCCCCAACGTCGGACGATCTCGTCGGGCGGTTCCGCCCGCGAGATGCATCACGACGCCCACGGCATCCGTGCCGTCGAAGATCGGCTCGCACCGTACGGCAACGGTGCTGCCACTGCTCAGCACCAGCTCGACGACGTCGGCCGGCGCGCCCGCCATCACCCGTTCGGCGTGCAGCCGAACGTGTCGTTCGTCCTCGGGCTCAGTTTTGGCGCCGGGTCTAGATATCGACCGTGAAGTCGAGCTCGCGTTCGCTCGCCAGGACGCCACCCCTCGCCCAATGCTCGCGAGGCTGCTCCTGGATCACCACGTCGATCTCGTCGGCGGGCACCTCGCAATCCGACAAAGCCTCTGTGATCGCGACGACGAGGGCTCGCTTGGCGTCGTCGGACCGACCAGCAAACATCGTCACCGTCACGAGTGTGTACCCGCGGCTCATGCCTCGCGGAACGGTGAGCGTCGTCTCATCGTGTTCATCCAGGACGACCGTCGGGTCGTCGGCTGGTACCTGGAGTGCGGTGCTCAACGCGGAACACACGCTCTCCATCGCCGCGGCGCGACGGTCCGCTGACCACCGCTCGGCTGTTTGAATTCGGGCGAGCGCCACGCGCCGGATCGTATTCCGGCACGCTCAGAATCGGTCGAGCAGTTTCGCGAGCTGAGTGGGGTGCCGCCTCGACCGGCGCTATGGGGCAGTCAGCGCCGACGCTTCGGGCGATGGTCGTCTCACGAAGAACTCGCGCCGGCGACGTGCATTCGATAGAGGTTGTCGAGGAAGCCGTTGACAACTGCCTGCTTCCAGAACACGAAGCCGAGCTTGTGCGCGACGTTCTGGGACTGGACGTTGCGCGGGTCGATCATCGCGAAGATCTCGCCGATGAACCTCTCTTCGGCCAGGCCGAGGAGAGCCAGGCCTGCCTCCGTCGCGTACCCCTGTCCACGTGCGTCGGGAACGAGCCGATATCCGAACTCGAGCCGCCGTTGCCCTTCGAACTCGAAGAAGTTCACGCCTGAGTAGCCGACGATCGAGCCCGTCGCGCGCTCGATCACCGGCTGCTTCGCGAAGGGCAGCTCCGAAGCTCGCTGCAGCATCTCGTCGAAGCGACGGTTCGCGCCCTCCGCGTCGAGCACGCCCGAGAAGACCATGAAGCGCTCGTCACAGAACAGCCGCACGAAGCAAGCGCGGTCGCTCGCGAGTGGCAAGCGGAGTTCGAGGCGCGGTGTCAGCACGTCAGACGCGTGAAAGCAGTGGCATCGACGCGAGTCTCCACCGCGCACGCTCTGGACCGCAGCCGATTATCCGGGACCCGCCTCGCTTGGCAGCATCATCGCTCCAGCCTTCTTCCCGGCGATCGGGGGCAGTGTGCGCTACCGCGGGCGACCCTCACGGGCACGAAGCGTGTAGATGTCGGCCGTCAGGGCCGCGTACGAGGTGGCGATGATCTGCTCGAGGATTCCGAGGTCGACCTGTTCGAGATCCTTGATGCGGATGCTGCCGACGCCCTCCGAGTGTGGGCCGAGCCGAGCGAGCTCGGCAGCGTGCGCGCTGACGCCGTCGACGAGATAGACGACGAGCGCCTCCTTCCGAGGTGCGAATCCAGCTGCCGGCGCGGTTCCTTGCCGACCGCTCTTGTATCGGTAGTCGTAGGAGCCGAAGCCGATGCTGCTCCCGAACACCACGGGTGGTTGTCCGGTGATGCGCGTCATCAGGTCGAACATCGTGTGCCCATCCCGACGCCGCCGTGCGGGGCGAGCTTCGTTCAGGATCCGTTCCACCTCGGCGTCCATGGTCACACGCCTCCCGGATTCCCGCTCTGAGCGGACGGCGATGATGATCCCGCGCATGCAGCGGCGCCGTCGACGCCACCGTCGTCGACCCGGCGATCGGGGGCGGCCGGATCCAGGCAGGGACAGGCAACCCTCTGGAGGGCGGAGCCGTCGGGTCAGAGAGATGCGCCGACAAGTTCAGATAGAAGGACGGAGGCTCCATGCCTCGCCGTAGTTTCGTTGGATCCGTAGTCGCTACGTCCCTTGTAGCTCTGCTGGTCGTCGCGTTCGCCGGTCCCGCGAGCGCAAAGGGCGCGCAGGACGCCACTCTTACCGGTCCCGGCATCACCGGGACTCTCCATATCGGCAATGTTCCTGAGGGTCCCGCCACCGTCAACGTCAATCGCCTCGTCGAAGCGACCGGCACGGACTACGCCGTGTTCCGCACGCGGCCATCCCCACTCACAGTGCACCGTCCGCCAGGTCGGCTCGGTCCTCGCTACCGAATCGTCTACCGGCTCTACACCGGCGAGAATCAAGTCACCCCTGTGCACCAGACCATCTATCCCTTCGCGCGCCGGGTTCGTGACCTACACGCCACCTGGGCAGCACGCATTCCACAAGAAGGTGCGTTCCGGGTGGTACACGTCGGCAGTCCAACCAAGTCCGGTCGGTGGAGGGATGTCGTCGGAGGCTGCAACAGCGTTGTTCGTGACTGCGGGCCTGCCCGATCGACCACCCGCCTCGTAGCCGCAGGCCACCGAATCTCGCGACGTTCCACGCGCCGTTTGCGGCTACGCGCTTGTGTCCAACGGCGGGGCCCGTGCCAGAGCCTACGTGCAGATCGCTGTGGCGTCGACCCATTCATTGAGCGGGATGCCGCGGAATGATGATTACGAGAGTTGTGTCATGGGAGTCGTCGGATGAGTTCGATGACTTCGTCTCTGCCGTACCCGAGCGCTCGGGCCGTCGCGACGAGCCGTCGGACTTGGTCTTGGATGGCGCTGCGTTCGGGAGCGTCGTCGGCGACTCGGACACCTCGTCCGCGTCGGAACTCCAAGACGTCCTCGTCGCGCAAGAGTCGCAGCGCACGCAGCACGGTGTTCGTGTTCACGTGCAGCACGGCGGCGAGGTCGCGGGCGGGAGGGAGACGTTCGCCAGGGTGGCATTCACCATTGGCGATCGCGCGGCGAATCTCGGTGGCAACTTGTTCGAAGATCGGTGTCCGGTCGTCGGCCGCGAGCTGGACATCCAACATGGTGCTATCTACACTAGTACCATCGTTGGACTCGTTGAACCCGTCGCTGACCCCGTCGCTGACCCCATGCCCGGTACCTCGGCCTCCGAGGCGCTCATCCGCGAAGCGCGGCAGCGTCAACGTCGTCGACGACTGCTGATTGTGGTCGTGGTCGGTGCATTGGTCGCGGCTGCGCTGGTGTGGAGGACGACCACGGACGGTGGCTCGACGACGCGCCGATCGTCCGTGGCACAGCATGCGGCGACACAGGGCGTGTTCGCCGAAAGGACGGGCGTCGTCCTGTTGTTGAGCGACGGCATCGACGGAGTCACCGCGATCGATGTCGATCATCGGGTGGCCGGACGCCGGGTGATCACGGGTGAGAGGGCCGGAGACCAGAGATTTCGGATCACGCGGACGGGCAAACAGCTGATCGTCGGCTGGGGCGAGATCTACGCATTTCCGCTCGCCGGCGGCCCGTCTCGAAAAATCGCTGACGCTCTGACCTACGTTCCGGCCGCCCAACCCGATCAGGTGTGGACGGCCACCCTGAACGATGCAGGTGGGGCAGTCGGTTCGGCGTGGAACGTGCAACTCGTCACAACCCGCGGGAAAGTCGTCTTCTCGTCAGCAAGACTTCCCGCGACCGTTGTTCCACTCTTGGGAGTGCCCGACGGACTCGTCGTGCAAACGCCCGACGGACCCGCGATCTGGAACTCAGCCACCGGCACCATCGGGCCTACCCTCGGGCCAGGTCGTCCGGCGACATCGATCGCTAGCAACGGCAAGACCCTGGCCTGGTGCAACAACACCTGCGTCGATATTCACACCGCGCCGCTTCCGCGATCTGGATCAGCCACCGCGCCACACGCCGGCGAACAACAACTCGCTCTGTCGAGCGACAACGATCGCCTCGCGTACCTCCGGCCTGCCGGCGTCGACCACGCTGAACTCGTCGTACACGATCTCGCCACCGGTTCCGAGACCACGATCGCCACTGACCTCTCGGTATACGGATCGATCGCGTGGTCGACCGACAGTCGCCAGCTCTTCTACAACAAACCCTCCTACGGCATGATCTCCATGCATCTCGGCCGCTACTCGATCGACACTGGCCGCTGGGAATACCACGACATCCCATTTGGTGGCGCGGTGAGTGGCATCGTCATCGTCTCGCCCTCAGACGCGCGCCGCTTCTTCAACACGAAGCTCGCTCAACCCGGATCATGTCCCGCAGCAGGAATGATGTACCCAAGCGGACGCCATGGCATCTGCAGCTTCCACTTCTAAGATCAACCGCACCGACTCGACGCCGGCCCGCGGGGCGCCAAGGCGACGCTAGGGGGCCGCCTCGGCGCGCCATCTGGCGCGGTGAGCGACGCGCCGAGCAACCGCCGGCGGCCTTGCTGCGTCGAAGAGGCGTGACTTGGTTCTCGCGCGCACGGGGTCGTGTTGCTCCCGGTGGTGTCGTTGAGACGCACGCACACCGTGGCATGACCGAGCTCGAAGCGGGGAAGCCCGACCGGTGACCATCGAGCAGCGCGCGCGCGAGGCCGTGCCGGCGCAGGTGTCGGAGAACGACACGCGCACGATCACGTCGCCTGGTTGGCGACCTGAGCGAGTGTGGCCGGCGATCGTGGGCGGGTTCGTCGTCGTCGTTGTCGTCGGACTCGGGGTCGCGCTGTTCACGACCGGAGATGAGGGGATGCGACCCGCGAGCGCGAGGTCGTACCCGTCGCGGATCGTCGCCGTCACCTACGACGGTCGGCTCATGGTTGCATCAGCGCGCGACGGTCACACGCTCCGTGTACTCGCCACTGATGCCAATGCGGCGGGTGGCCTCGCGGCAAGTCCAGATGGCAAGACGGTGTATTACGCGAGGGACACGGGCAACCGATGCGCGAATGGTGACCCGATCACTGCGATCGCATCAATCCCGGTCACGGGCGGAGACGCAAGAGACCTGGTGACCAACGTCCGCTTCCCAGCTGTGAGCCCCGACGGTCGGTACCTCGCGTTCACCGGGATCCCGAACTGTTCCGATGCCGGACGAGCCATCCTCGTCCGTGACCTGTATTCGACGACACACGGCAACGGCTCCTACGACGGCGTGTGGGGACCGCAATCCGCAGCGAGTCCGTGGGTTGGCATCCAGTCATTGTCATGGGCTCCAGACTCCCGCCACATCCTCTTCACCCACGCCTCCAGCACCTCAACTGGCGCAGAGGACGCACTGCCGCGCCTCCTCGACACACGCGCCCGCTTCCAGACTTACCTCGGCACGTCCCCGGTCGTCCGCGTCGCGCCGAACGTCGCCTGCTGTTTCCTGGGCGCGAAGGACGCGCTCGTGGGAAGCGCACTCGACGCACGCGGCTTCGCGCGAGACGTCGTGGTACTCAACATTCGCACTGGCGCTCGGGTACGGACGCTCACGTGCTGCGGTGAGGCCATCGCCGCGGACCGCGCTGGCCGCTCCCTCCTCATCCACTTCACGGACACCACACACCCCGGCGGTATCTTCCGTTGGAGTCCCGGACAACGAAGACCGACCTTCCTCGGGTCCCTCCTCTTCACCGCCGCCTGGCTTCCCAGCGGCTGACCCACTGACTCGCGTCCCATCGGGCTCGGAGCCGGCGTTCTGGGACACCTCTCCGCCTGCATCGATGGTGGCCTGAAGACGCTTGACGGACCCGGTGTCCCCAGCGGCCTGCACTCGCTGCGCCAGCTGCCGGACAGCCGCGCCTCAAGGTCGAACCGGCCGAATCCGACAACAACCAAGTGGCAGTCGAGTCGTTGGCGGGCGAGGTCTGCAGCCATTGTGGAGACGACGCGTTTGCAGGTGAGCGCGCGGGTCTGCTTGCCATCTTGTGCGCAAGTTGTGTGGACACTCGCCGCATGAGCTTCGAGTTCATCGCCGACCACGCGCCACTCGTTGAGGAAGGAATTTTGCAGCTCTACAGCGAGATGCCTGATCCTCCGCCGCTCACCGGATACATAGGTGCATCTTCGAAGGCCCTCGAGCACGCCGAGGTCGCGACTCTCGGCTTCATGACCCTCGGGACGGTCGCAAGGATGCAGGTTGCCGCCGAACGCGTACGAAGCGCAACGCGGCGCTGGACGACAATGCATTGTCGGATCGTCGACGGTACGTTCGCTCAGTGGGCGGACATCCCATCCAATGAGGACATCGTCGAAGCCGGCGAAGATCTTCTGGCCAGCTTCAGGCTCGCGTTCGCTGAGTGGAGCCAGGTGCCCAAGTGGCGGCGAACAGTGTCGTGCGCCAGCTCGATGGGACCACCTGAGCGTCAGTGGCATGGGACCACTTCGTCGGGGTGTCATTGTCGGCGGCGTGATGATCGCGGGGTCGGTGGTGTCGGGTCAAGCGCGTCGTTGGTGGTGACGCCGGGCTTCTGGCGTTGCCGGTAGGACTCGCCGTCGAGAACAAGTTCGTGGGCGGCGGATTGGAGCCGGTCGATCGCGGATTGTGCGAGGAGCGGGTCGGCCATGAGGGCGAGCCACTCGATCGGTTCGCGGTTCGAGGTGATGACGGTCGCAGCGGCGCGGTGGCGTTCGACGATGAGCTCGTAGACATCCGCGGTGTCGAGTGCGTCGAGGGGTTGGAGGGCGAAGTCGTCGATGACGAGCAGATCGACGCGCAGCAGTTTGCGTATCTCGACCTCGTGGCTGTTGTCGAGGCGCGACGCGCGGAGTCGTTTGAGGAGCCGGTCGCAGCGTTCGAAGTGCACGCTGTAGCGGCGCCGGATGGCGGCGTGGCCGAGCGCGGTGGCGAGGAAGGTCTTGCCGACCCCGACCGGTCCCATGATCACCGCGTTGTGGCCGGAGTCGACGAAGCGCAGTGAGCACAGCTCGTTCCAGATGGCGTGGTCGTAGGTGATCTTGGTGGTGTCGTCCCAACGGTCGAGGGTCATCGTCGGCTCGAGGCCCGCGGTCCGGGCGCGACGGTCCGCGCTGGTGGTCTCGCGTCGGGTGACTTCGTCGGCGAGGACGAGTTCGAGGAACTCGGCGTGACCGAGCCCGCCGGTCCGGGCCAGCGCGAGGCGTTCGGGGAGCGTGTCGAGGCAGCGGCCGAGCTTCACTCGGCGTAGCAGGGCGCGCAGCTCGGGTGTGACGGTCGGCGTGTTCATCGCGCACCGCCCTGGGCGCGGACGGCGAAGTGGTCGGGGTCGCGAGCGAACCGGCCGGCGATGACCGTGGCGGGCAGTGACGACTCGATGATCGTGTCCTCGGTGGCGCGTTCGAGCATCCGGCCGATGAGCCCGACGTTGACCGTCTCGTGCTCGAGCGCCGACGCGCACGCGGCATCGACGCGTTCGGGGCCCCACTTTTTCACGAGCCCCAACAGCGCGTAGACCTGTCGCATCTTCGTCCACGGCAACGGGATGTTCAGCAGCGCCGCCGCGTACGCGCCGACGTTGGGACCGTGCTCGGCTGCCCTGCGCTGCAACTTGTCGAGGTCGCGCATCGCGTAGACGGTCTTGTGTGACGGCAGGTCGTCGGGGTCCGTCGAGCGATGGCCGGGTTCTTGGCGGGGATGGACCTTGACCAGCAGGCCCCGATGGAAGATTCGCACCAGAGCCTGGTCGGCGCGCACCTCGACCCGAGCACCGATGAGCGCGCCGGGGACTGAGTAGAGCGACCGGGCCACCTCGATGTGATGATCACGATGCACCTTCGCCGTCGCGTAGATCGGCACGTCATAGACGCCGGTCGGTGCGGGCAAGAGGTGCGGCTGCTCGTCGGCGGTGAACACCTCGACGGGTCGCTGTTGGGTCGTGCCGTGCACCCGCAGCCCGGCCCGCTCCCGACACCACACCTCTGCGCGGCGTTGCGCGTCGGCGAGATCGATGAAGGTCTCACCCGCGAAGAACGAGCCGCGCACGAACTGCACCTGGCGTTCGACGCGGGGCTTGTCCTGCGGGGACCGGACCCTGGCCGGGTCGGTGAGGAACCCGCGGGCCTGCGCATACTCGACGAACGCCTGATTCAACCGGGGCGCAAGCGCGTCGGCGCCGTCAACGATTGCTGACATGTTGTCGGGAATCAACGTCTTGAACACACCACCGAAGAACGCCCACGCCGCTTCGCAGCCCGCGATCACCGCGTCGGTGGTCTGGCGATGCGTGAGCCACACGAAGCAGTGCCGGCTGAACACCGCGGTGAAGATCAACGCGTGCACGACGCGGTCACGCCCGGTCGCCGGATCGAAGAGCAGACCCATCCGGCCGAAGTCGATCTGGCACTCGTCGCCCGGCTCGCCGTCGTTGACCCGGACCGTCGGGCCCCGGCCACGGGTGCGGCCGCACACCTCGGCCACGTAACGCTGCACCGTCCGGCACGGGATCTCGACCCCACGCCGGGCGAGCAGCTCGGACATCTTCACCGCGGTGAGATCACCCGCCACCCACACCACGATCTCGTCGTGATGCGCCACCAACAGTCGCCACGCCTCACCGTGACCGTCGAGCCGGTGTGGGCGCACCGCCTCGACCACCAGCCCGATGAACTCGTCGGTCAGTTGCTCATCACCGCCAGCGCGAACCAGCCCGGCATCAATCGCGGCGTCCACGTAGCGGCGGATCGTCTTGCGGTCGAAGCCAACCAGCCGTTCCGTCGCCCGGACACCCTCGCCGGCCAGCCACAGCCGCAGCACCTCTCGAACCTCGAACACTCGGACCTCCCTGAACGCCATCGCCGCCCTCCGGCTCGCTGACCAGACGGCGACAACTGGACCGTCAGCGAGACCGACGACGGTGGATCCCAAGTGGTCCCATCACTGGCGGCGGGGTGGTCCCATCACTGGCGCTGGGGTGGTCCCATGCTCCTGGCGCTCAACCCACCCAAGTGGTCCCATGCGGCTGGCGGGCGACAAACAGCGCTGGGCCTTGTTCGTCTGGCTACGGGCCTCGTGGGACCTAGCGATGCCCAGGATGTCGTCTCGGCGGCGATGGTACGGGTGTTGTCTTCGTCGAGTTGGGCGCGCGCTCGAGATCAGCGGGCATATCTGTTCCGCGCCGTCGTGAACGAGGCGCGCATGCACCAGCGGTCGTCGTCGAGACGGGCAGCTCGTGAACGAAAGGCAAGCTCGTCTGAGGTCGTCGAAGATCTGACGACGATCGATGCGCTCGTTGTGCTCGACGCGCTGTCGATACGCCAGCGTGCCGTTTTGATTCTCATCTACTGGTACGACCAGGACCAGCAGTCCACCGCCGAGATGCTCGGCATCACCCGCGGCGCGGTCGCGCGACATCTCGCCCGCGCTCACGCCCGCCTCAGGGAGATTCTGGACAATGACATACACGCGTGATCCTGAAATCGCAGCGCTCATCGACGAAGTGGTGTCCATGGCACCACCGCCACCCGAACTGCCGAACCCAAGAACCAGATCCCGAGTAAGGCGACGCTCCACGCTCGTCCTCGCCGGAGTCGTCCTCGCTGGCGCGCTCGCCGCTCTGCTCAGTGCCGCTCCGTGGTCCAGCGGCTCGCGGAAGCCGTCGATCATCGCTCCAGCAATCACAGGACCAGAACCGCTCCAGCTCCCGCTGCTGGTGCCCGGCCCCGACGCCACTATCGACCGCGTCGACATCAACGACGTACCTCTTCCGACGCCTCAAGACGTCATGTACGTGCAGGAGTACTCATCAGGCACCTCCGAGAGCGGCCCGCACTTGGAAGTCATGACGGTCGACTCCTCCGCGAGGGGCAAAGTTCAGACGCTCGAGTTTCTCGGCTGCAATCCTGCCGGCGACCCGGGATTGGCGGCGGGCCACCAGCATGACGGGGAGATCATCAGCCTCGGTTCGCTCCAAGCATGTTTGATCACCAATGTCGAAGGTTCGTTGAGTCTGCGCTGGGTCGACACCGACGGCATCTCAGTGATGCTCCGGTCGGCGGGTTTGTCGGTCGACGAGCTCGAAACAATCGGCCGAGGTGTCCGGCGCTCAGCAGACACTCAGACGGTAGAAGTGCCGCTCCTGCGAGGACTGGAAGAAGTGGCCGAAGGCAAGCTCCCGGACGGACTTGGGACCTCTATCTCGTTTCACCAGGGAACATGCACCTATGACCTCGTCGTAGGAGCCGAGAATCCTTCGAGCTTCGGATTCGGCGAGCCGATAGACGTGAACGGGGCGGCCGGGCGACTCCACGAGAACGTCCTCAACTGGAACCCCGCGAGCGGATCGACCGCTGGGCTTCTCGGTCACGTCGGTCATACACCTGACGACTCTGCGACGACAGCGGCAACAGAGTGCGACCTGGCCGGCGTTGCACGCCAAGTCATCCAAACCGATGGCGCGACCTGGCAACACACCCTCGACGCACTCGGGGATCGCGTGCACCGAGCCAGCACCGCAAACAACGAGCAAGCTCCAACAGTGACTTCACTGCCCCTGACTCTGCCGCCCGCTGGTTAGGAACACGCGCACGGTCGGAACGACCGACAAGCAGACGAGGACCGCGCGCCCATGACCTGCACAGCATCCCCAAAGTGCCGGTCGCGGTGTGTTCAGCCTTCGTACGACTTCGCGACCGCGGCGATGATTTTCGCGCTGCCCGATCGTCTTATGTACCGAGCGATCTTGGAGGAACGCGTGAGTCACGTCAGCTGTCATCTGTCAATGTCCCTCGACGGGTTCATCGTGGGTCGAAACCAGAGCGTCGAGGATCCGGTGGGAGTCGGTGGACTTCGGCTGCACGAATGGCATCACCGCGCGGGGGACTCTGGCTACGAAGCGGACGTGAAGCCGAACGAGTGGCTGATGGGGCCGAAGGACGCATATGTCATGGGCCGGAACATGTTCGGCCCGATCCGGGGTGAGTGGTCAGGCAACTGGCGCGGATGGTGGGGCGACGAGCCGTCATATCACGCACCAGTGTTCGTCCTCACCCATTACGCGCACGATCCAATCGAGATGAGCGGCGGAACCACGTTCTTCTTCGTGACGTCGGGTCTCGACGACGCGCTCGAGGCAGGCGCGTGCCGCCGCCGGCAGCGGCACGGTAGACATCGCAGGCGGCGCGTCGACGGTTCGTCAAGCTCTGACCGCCGGCGCCCTCGATGAGCTAGTGCTCAGCTTCGTGCCGACTCTCCTCGGCAGCGGTGAGCGCCTCTTCGATGGCGTTCCCGATCCTGGTCTCGAACCCGTCGAGGTGGTTGCCTCGCCGAACGCGACACATGTGCGGTACCGCGTCGGCAATCACGCAACCTGATTAGAAGTCCGCGGCCACCGGGTTCGGCGAGGAACTCAGAGCCGCCGATCAGCTCCGTCCTCGTCGGGCGTCGCCGCGACAGACGCGCGTCCCCGAAGTGTTGTTACACGGGTGATCCATGCCTGGGCTGAGGGACGTCATGGAAGCACCGTTCAGCTGGTGTTGTCGATGTCGTCGAGTAGTCGGGCGTAGAGGTCGGCGCGGTCATGCTGTTCGCTGCTGGCTGCGTGGTCGCGTTGTCGTTGGATGATCTCGACGAATTGTGGGCCGGTTTCGAAGAAGCCGCAGCGTTCGCAGATTGTCTCGAAGTTGCAGTCGAGCGCGACTGGTCGGGTGCAGTGTCCGTTGCCGAGGAGGCGGCGGTGGTCGGCGGCGAGGCGTCGCATGTTCGGCCCGTCAACGTCGGCGGGCATCGGCGTGGCGTTGCGGTAGTGGTCCTCGACGGCTTCGGTGACGCGGAAGTACTCGTCCGCGACGGTGCGGTCGGAGATCCGCGCGTAGGTGAGCGTCATCCGCATCGACCGGTGACCGAGCAGCGCGGCGATCGCTTCGAGGCTCATGCCGCGGTTGATCGCTTGGGTTGCGAGTGTGTGCCGGAGCTGATGCGGGTGCACGGGACCGACACCGGCTCGCTTGGCCACCGCGGCGACGTAGCGATGGATCGTGCGCCGATCGAACGGTTGGCCATCGTCACGCTCGACGAGGTGACCCGACCGCGACGACGGACGCGTTGCGAGCCAGTCGTTGATCAAGTCGACGAGGACTGGGTGCAGCGGGACGTAGCGGTCGTTGTGCAGCTTCCCGACGGGGATGCGCAGCCAGAAGGTGTCGCCGATGTGGACCATCGCGTCGGACTCGAGCGCGGCGAGTTCTCCTGAACGCATCCCGGTGCGGGCGAGGAGCTCGACCATGAGCCGTCGTCGCTGGTTCGGATCGACGGCGAGCGTGGCCATGAACTTCGCGGCGGTGGGGTCGTCGAGGAACTTCGGGAGTGGTTCGTCTCGCTGGGGGAAGTCACCGGCGTAGACCGGCGAACGGCGTGGTGCGTCGTCGTAGTCCCAGTCGATGATCCGTTCGAAGAACGTGCGCAGCAAACCGAGCCGATTGCTGATGGTCGTCGCTGAGAGCTTCCCGCGGCCGTTGCGTCCCGGGCGACTCGCCATCCAGATCTTGTGTGCCTCGACGTGACGATGCTCGATCGCCGCCACTGATCGACATGCTGGGTCCACGGTGGTGATGTGCCCGGCGAACATGCGCAGCGCGTCGTCGTAGGCGCGCAGCGTGGCCGGACGGGCCGAGACTCGCAGCTGGTCGAGATAGCGGGCCATCGTGGCCGCCATCACCGGTCCCCGGACGAAGATCTCGTCCCAGGTGAACAGCTTCTGCAGCACCCCACCCGACGATGCCGGTGTCGCCACGGCGACGGCTTCGTGCGCGCTCATCGGGCCGTTCCGATCGCGACTTGGGCTTCGATCGCTTCGGCGGCGCGGCGGTACTCGCCGGCGAGCCAGTCGGCGCCGAGATGCAGATAGACCCGAGTCGATGCGATGGAGCGATGCCCGGCCTGGGCCTGGAGCGCCTCGATGGGCATGCCGCCCTCGCGCAGCCGGGTGAAGCACGTGTGGCGCAGCTCGTGGCACGTCCCATGGACCAGACCGGCGCGGGCTCGCGCGTTGGCAGCATCTCGTCGAGCCCTTCCGCCGACAGCGCACCACCCCGGGTGCGTCCCTTCAGCGCGACGAACACCCGATCCGTCGTCGCGTCCGCTGGGCGTTCCAGGTCGAGATAGCGGGCCACGGTCGCGAAGAAGGTCTGCGACACCGGCACCAGCCGCTGATGGCCGCCCTTGCCGTCCGCAACGAACACCCGCCACTCACCGAGGCGGAGGTCCTCGAGGCGCAAGCCGAGCACCTCGCAGCGACGCAGCCCGCCCAGCAGCATCGCCTGCACGATCGCCCGGTCGCGCTCGGTGTGCAGCGCCGTCGAGCAATGCCTGCGACCTCGGCCGGCTCCAAGATGCGCGGCAGTCGTCGCACGCCACGCACCAACGGGACCACACCCGGCCCGCCCCGATGACGGCTCTTGCGCGTCGGCAACCCCCGCGGCACCGGATTCACCGCGACATCGCCGCGGACGACGAGATAGCCGTAGAAGCTCGACACCGCGGCGAGGCGCCGCTTGATCGTCGACGCCGACAACCCCGCGCCCCATCGGAGATCCGCACGACGTTCTCCGCGCCCGCACGCGGCTGCTGCTGCACGGAGACGAAGTCCAACACGTCGCGCGGCGTCACCTCCGCCGGCTCCTTGGCGACGACCGAGAAGAAGACCTTCAAGATCGTGCGCGTACGCCGCGCACCGTGTTCGGCCGCACACGCCCGTGCGTGAACTCCAAGAACTCGTCGACCTGGCTCATGGCCGACACGCCACGACCGAACACCATGAGCACGGGTCACGCACCGAAACGAAGGAGACCACACCACCAGCACACCTCCTGCTCGGGACAACACCAGCCGGAGGAGAGTCCCCCGGGCATCAGCCCAGGAGGTGGATCACCCGTATAAGTGCCGTTGGAGGACGGGGCAAACGTTGCCTGACACGGCACTACTGATTGCTGACCTGCGTACCGATCAGCTACCCAGCCTGTCTCGGATTGTTAGATGAGATCACGGTTGGCTCGGATGGTGGCGATCGCCTCGTCGAAGGTCGGGAGTCGTCCCCAGACCAGGTCGGTGAGCCCGGCGTAGCCGGCGCGCAACGCGCTTTCGGTCGACTCGTCGCCGCTGAATGCTGGACTCGCGGCGAAGCCCTCGTCGGGTCGAGGCGTGTAAGGCCAGCCGGCGGCTTCGCTGCGTTCGTCGATGTCGGCCATCAACTCGACGATCTGTCCGTCCGTGAGGCCGTCTCTGACTCGTTGGTTGCTGAGCAGCATCGCGGTGTCGTAGAGGTGCCGTGCACCGCGAGTCAATGCCTCGTGGTCACCGATGGTGGCGCGGTGGTGCAGGAAGGCCAGCTTCTCGGCCAGGGTGCGTTCGGGGGCGAGCACGATGACGTCGAACGAGGCGAGGTCGGTGTAGTCGTCGATCGCGGTCGGGTCGGTCTCGACGGCGGTTTGGGCCATAAGCGATCGGATCGGGCGTTGCTCGTTGGGTGAGGGACCACCGCGTGAGCCCATCTCGAGCAGCACACCGGAGGTGAGGAAGCCGGCGTCGCGGCGGGCCGGATAGGAGTAGCGGGCAACACAACTTCTCTCTGTCGTGCGCCTGCGCGGGTGGGGTCCGCTTAGGGGTTGACCTGCGGAGACAGCGGTTCGCCGGCACCGTGGTGAGGGACATCGCGCGGCGCGAAACGCGAACGCGTGATTTCGGGGTGCGCGTAGCTGCTCACGCTCGGGGCTGGCGAGATCTTGCACGCGGCGAGTCTCCCACGGCTGCGGCCGGGTGTTGATCGACATCGTCGGGTCAGGTTGCGACATGGATAGTGATGCCGAGGTCGTCAGCGATCTCGCGGAGTCGGACACCGACGTTGCGATCGCGACCGAACCAGAGCGCGCGTCGATGGGCCAGGCCGGCGGCGAGGGTTTCGGCGACGAGAAGCCCTGCGGTCCCGTACTGGGCGCTGATCGCGGCGGCGTCGTCGAGAAGCGGCCGCGGGTCGAGGACCGCGAGCAATTCGGGGTGCGGGTGGCGGATCACTTCCCGGTCGGTGTCGGACAGTCCGGCGAGGACGGTGGAGAGCTGACCGTGGGAAGGATTGTGGATGCGTTGGAGGAGCCGCCAATACCGCGACGCCGGGAGCGCGATGTCGTCGTCGTCGGGGAGACCGGCGGGCCAGTCACCACCGACGACCCGTACCGCGAGGTACTCGTCGACGACGATCACCGGCTCGATATGTCCGGGTCAGTCGTGTTCGTCGGTGCCGGCGAGGAGCGGATCCGCGTCGGAGATCTCCTCAAGCGATTCGCCGAACTCGTCGGCGAGGTCACCGGTCGTGATCCGGCGCAGGGCCGCTCGGCCTTCCTCGCTCAGACGAGGGTCCCCGGCGCGGCGGCGGAGCCGTCGTTCCTCGAAGAGCTGATCCGCGATCGACACGACCCAAAGGCTACCGGCCACGGCCATCGGGTCAGGCCTGACGGTTGGCGGGGTGGGTGCGGGCGTGGACGTCAGCAAGTTTGTCGATGCTGACGTGGGTGTAGATCTGGGTGGTTTCGAGGCGGGCGTGGCCGAGGAGCTCGGCGACGTAGCGGATGTCGGCGCCGCCTTCGAGCATGCCGGTCGCGGCGGTGTGGCGAAGGAGGTGGCAGGAGCCGGGTTTGCCGGTGGCGGCGTGGATGTAGGTACGGACGGTGCGGGACAGCCAGTCGAGCGCCAACGGCCGGCCCGTCGCGCTGACGAAGAGCAGGCCCGGATCGGGGTGAGTGATGAGCTGTGGTCGAGCGTGGGTGACGTAGGTGTCGACCCACCCGGTAGCGCGGGTGCCGAGGGGCACGTAGCGGTCGCGGGCCCCTTTGCCGTGGCGGACGAACAGGGTGTGGCGTGCCCGGTCGATGTGGTGGACGTGGAGGTTGGCGAGTTCAGCGCGGCGGATCGCGCTGGCCCAGAACACTTCGAGGATCGCCCGATCGCGCAGCCCCAACACGGTGTTGATGTCGGGGAGCGCCATGACGGTCTCGGCTTCGGCCGCAGTGAGCGTCGCGTCCGGCAGGCGATGTTCGGCGCGTGGCAACTCGAGGAGCACGGCGGGATCCGCGGCGAGCAGACCACGACGCGTCGCCCACCCGAAGAAGACCTTCACCGGGATCAGGCGTTGCGCTTGGGTGCGGAACGCCAGCGGTGCGCCGTCCGTCTTGCGGGCCTGGTGGAGATGGTGTTGGTAGGCCTCGAGGTGAGCGAGGCGCACGTCGGCGAGCCAGATCACGGACCGGGCGGCAAGGAAGCCGGTGATGGCGTCGAGGTGGCGGCGACGGTTCGCGAGCGTCGTGACCGCGTAGTTGCGTGCGGTCAGCCATTCGACGTGTTTGTCGACCGCCGCCGCCAAGCTGATCGGTGCCATTGAGTCAGCCATCAGAGGCCGATCCCCTCGCCGCGATCTGTCACTACCTCCGCACCTTGGAGCGATGATGATGCGCGTCGTGGCCGCGAAGTCGCGAAGCCAGCCGTTTCCCCAGGTGAGGTGCCATCTTGGGGCATCGCGAAGCGCTCGCGAGGTGGTCGCGAAGTCGCGAAGCTGTTCACCCGAGCGTCAGGCTCGAACTTCGCATCGAGCGGGTCGGCGAGTTGGTAGTCGTAGCGGCGGCCCTGGCTCCCTCGCCGGGCGAGGACGAGTTCATGGTCACACAGCTGGGCGAGACGTGCCCGGACTTGGTGGGCGGTCCAGGCGGTGTGGTCGATGACGTCCCGGCGCGTGAAGCGCACGGCGGTCTCGTCGACGTCGCGCTCACGCGCGAGCCGGCGGGTGAGGTCACCAAGATGGTCGAGGAGTCGCCGGGATTGGGGGGCGAGCTCGAGCTCCGCCTCGCCGAGCAGATGCGCGAACAGTTCCGAACCGAGCGCGGCGTCTCGTTCGTCTGCGATCACGTACGCGACCTGCTCGCCGTCGCGTGCGACGGTTCCGGTCTCGCGTTGATGTTGGTGGAGCAGCGCGGACGCGGAGACGAGCCCGATCCACTTCATGTGATCGCGTCGTGCCCGCACCGTCGCGCGACTCATGGGCGAGGCGAGCGTTTCGGGGACAACGACGTGCAGTGGTTCGAGCAGTGCTTGGGCGACGTGATGCCGCCGCACGATGTCCTCCCCGTCGGGACGACCGGTGAGCCCAGCAAGCGACGCGTTGCGGCGTTGCGCGGCGAAGATCGCTCGCGTCTGCGCGGGTTCCTCATCGACCGACAGGACGAGGCAACGGTTCGCGAGCTCCGGATCGAGCTCCGTCTGGGTCGTCGTGATCACCAGCGCGACCGGACCGGCCACGTGATACGTCCGTGTCGCCAGCCTCCCCGAAGTGGGGTCCTTGCCGGTGGTGCCGATCGCGAGGCGACCATCCGAGATGAGGAGCTTCAACGCGTACGCGGCCCGCGTCGCGCCTTCGTGTTCGGCGATAGCGAGGACCTTGTGCGCGAGGTCGTGTTCTCCGACGTAGTACAGGGCCTGGCCGGTGATCGCTGAGAACGAGACCCGATCCTCCTCCGGCACCAAGCCGAGGACCGCGTCAGCGAGGGTCGACTTGCCCGCTGCGGACGACGACTGGATCACCACACCCAACGGCCGGGGTGTCTTGCGGGACACGACCGCGAGGTAACACGCGAGCAGGTTCTGTTCTTCGCCGACGATCCCGAGCGTGCCGAGATCGGCGACAACTCGGTCCGCGAGATCAGGATCGCGCAGCAGCTCGAGCGCCGCTCTGCGTTCCACCGCCGTTGGCTGCGCCAGCTCTGGAGCGAGATCGTTGGCGGCGAGCGCGGCTTCGACCTCGACCAGCACACGACCGAGTTCCGTCTTCACGTCATCCGGCATGGCGTGCAGCTCGCGGCTGGCGGCAAGGACGAATGCGGCGCGCGAGCGGGCCGAGTAGAGATCGAGACTGTCAAGATGGAACCCGCCCGAACCCGTGTCGGTCACCATCACGTTCGCTCGTAAGGCCTCCGCGTGGCGGGTCGCCCGCGCGCCACGCACGCGCCACACCCGATCTGCGAAGCCGACGTGCAACTCGGCCACGTTTCCTGTCACGACCGGCTCACCGCCAGCGGTTGCACGCGTCGCCGGCGGCTCCGTCTCGCGTTGCACCGCGACCGCCGGCGAGCCGCCCGTCGGCGGCGCGGATTCCGGCGGCACGGCTGCGGTGGGCTCGGACAAGTACGCCGGCGGCTGAGCTGTGCGAGCGATGAGCGCGTCGAACGCTGGGATCGGATCCGACGCGCTGGTGAGCACCGCGACGAGGTTGCGTCTCGCGGGCAGCCGCACCCGAGTGGCGTCGACACCGGCGGTCTCGAGCACCTTCGCGATCCCGACTGCAGCAGACGCGTCGACCGTCGACGCGATCCACACCTGCTCGACACCCAACGTGGCAAGGCGACGCGCGATCGAGCGATTCAACCGGCTGGGCCCGCCCGGTGCGATCACCGCCGGAATGCCCGCAGCGGTGGCCCCGATCGCGACCAGGGGGTCATCCACGAGGACCGCCTCGCCGCCGCCAGACGCGGCCGCCTCGTTGAACATCGTGTCCAGACTGCCGACCCACACGCCGGGTGTGCCGCCAGCGCGATTCATCGGGGTACCGAACCAGCCGACGATCTGATCGCCCGTCCGCAACGGGACGACGACGCACGACCTGAGTGCCTCGTGTCCCGATGGGCGCAACACCCCCAAGCGCATGAGCTGGGCGCGCAACTCGGCACCGTGCACACGATTCCGCTCGGGGAGTCGCAGGCCGAGCGTGCGGTCCGCGACACCGACACCCCACGCCGTCGCGGTCGGCTCGTCGATCCCACACCGGGCGAGCAGCTCCAACGCGGTCGGCGTCTCGGCCAGACGGGCTTGGTAGTGGGCCGCGACCGTGGCGAGGACCGCCTGATCATCCGCACCCGAAGCCAAGCCGAGACCGTCGCGGTCCATCGCACCTCCCTCCACCTCGAATAGTCGAATACTCATAGTTCTTCTAACATGATCAGGTCATAGGTGTCAAATGGGGAGGTAACGTGCGCGTCGTGGGATTCGCCGAACAGCTCGCCGCCAGCCGCAAAGAACGCGGCTACACCCAAGCCGTCCTCGCCGAACGAGCCAGGATCCACATGAGCCAGCTCCACCGCTACGAAGCCGGCACCGCCCAACCCACCCTCGACGTGATCCAACGACTCGCCGTCGCCCTGTCGGTATCCACCGACACGCTCATCTTCGGGACCACCCCCCGCGGCGCCACCGACGCGCGCCTCGCTCTCGCGTTCGAAGCCACCACATCGTTGAACAAGCACGACCGGACCGTCATCGCCGAACTGATCGAAGCGTTCCTCGCCGCCCGCGACAACCGCGCCCGACCCAACACCACCCGAGGACCCAAACCCAAGAACCGGTAGACCACCCACACGCGGTCGCTCTGGGTCGCGGAGGGAGTCACGCGACAACGCGTGTCCAGAAGACGAACTCGCCGCCGCGAAGCCACGCCGACTACGCACGGCGCGACGACTCGCCGGAACCGCGTGCAGCGACCTGTCGGAGCTCATCACCCCAGTAGGCCGCGAACGACCCCACCAGCGCGCGGCGAACGCTCAACTCCCGCGGCAGAGATCCAAACGGGAGGTCGAACAGGAGGTCCGGCAGCGAACCCGAGCCCGTCGGGAACAGATGGCGCGGTGCGCGGCAGCGACATCCCGTCGCGAAGATCGCCGTCGCCGCCTCCGCGATGGCCGCGCTCCTCGAACCCAACGTCCCCGACGCGGGCGCGGAGATCGCGCCGACCACGCGAGCACCAGTGAGCGTCGTACTGCGCGCCACAGCCTCGAGAGGGTGCCGAACCGACCGTGACATCCCTGCTGAAGCGGGAAGCCCGCAACACCGCCAGCGGCGGTCCTACCGGACGTCAGCGCTCCGCGCCATCACCTACGCGCTCGACGCTCCACACCAACTGCGCTACCGGGCCCCGACTGGCGCCACCGCGAAGCCCACGACCCGTGTCCCCAGCCGTTCCTCCAGTGACCGCGCACATCGCCCACACACTTGCACCGGCGGTGCCGGGAGGTCGCGCGGGAGGTCAACAGGTTGCCCGAAGGGAAACCTGCAGATGTGTGCGCGCTGGATCTGCTCGTTCACTGGTTCGCTCAGCGTGGTCGATGACGTTCGGCGACGACGCGCTCCTCGCCCGTCAGGAGGCCGCCGAGATTCGCGGCGGCGCGCTGGGCGGCGGCCGGGAACGTGTGCGTGTAGAGGTTCAGCGTTGTGGCTATGTCACCGTGGCCGAGCCGGCCGCTGACGGTCGCGATCGGATGCCCGCCCTCGCAGAGCACGGTCGCCACGAAGTGACGCAGGTCGTGCAGCCGCACCCCGCTGAGCCTGAGCTCGGCGCGCAGGCGACCGAACCGATTGGTGCACGTCTGGACGCCACGGACGACCCTCGGTGTCGCCGAACAGGAACGCGTCGTCAGCGAGGTCCTCACCGAGCGCCAGCGCACGTTGTCTCGCTCGCAGACGGTGCGCACGCAAACTCCGCCACGGTCCCCCGCCACCGCTCCTCCGACAGCGAGGCCCTGAGCGATTCCTTCCTTGTGAGCGGCTCCAGACGCCCCGCTCTGGCTTAACCCGACGAGTCGCTCAGCGATGAGTCGAACCACAGCATGGGTTCATCGACTTCGAGATGGGAATCAAGCACAGCAATGATGGCGACGAATCGATCACGTACAGCGATGTCGATGCAGGTGAGCACATCATCTCCATTTCGCAAGCACACTGCCGATCTCCGTCGCGCTGGCAATTTGCCATACACGGCAAGCACGAAGTGTTGCCCGCCATCGGCGTCTTCAACATCCTGACCGCCTGAAGCCAGGATGACTCCGCGTTCCATGGAAAAGAGGGCATCCGCGTCCCCAAACCGAGTTCCAAACCCGCTCCGGCGGACCCAATCCGAGCCAAGAAACACGCCGCCCGTATAGAGCTGCACGTCAACTGATAGGACCCCAGCATTTACGAACGAACACGACGCAATAGCTGCAATACTCAATCCTCCCAGGCTCATCCGTGCGGCGGCGACTTTGCCCGGCTCTGCCGAACCTCTGACGAATTCGGAAGACTCAATCGGACTGCCAAGAACCTCGCGTAGTTCTCGGTCCCCTATCACGCCCGGCACTCGAATCCGAACAGCGTCGCTGCCAAATATGTGTCGTAGTAGGGGGGAAACGGGACAGGGTGAACGTTCACAGTATCTGGGATCCAGTTAACACGCCCGTCGACTTCCAACCTATCGCCGGCGACAGCATCGAACGTCGTGTGAGGACCCATAAATTCGGCCTTCCGGTTGCCGTGGAAGTTGCCTCCACGTCCGATTATCGCACGCTTCAACGTGGAGCTTGCGATGTTCTTGCCGACAACCGTGACTGTGCCGCCAGTGGCGCGTCGTCGATATCCTTCATCTATTGTGACAAACACGGTATATCGATTGATGGATATCCCGTTCTGCTCAAACTGATCGATCTGCGTGAGTTCATAAGCCACGTGCCCGCGGTGGCCACTCCGTCCATCACACGATTCCAAGGCACTTGATGCGCTCAACAAGCGCGCACACAAGCCCTGAGGATCGGACGCGTTGAGCGGGTTTCCGTGGACATAGCCGTAAGCGGAGCGCGTCGCCGACGCTATCGGGTCACGCGTGAGGAACTGTCCAGTACCTGGGTCGTAGTAGCGGGCGTTGAGGTAGCCGCGGCCCTCGTGTTCGCGTTCGTGGCTCACACTCAGCTCCACAGTCGCGCGATCGGCGATGGCACGCAGGAGACGCTTCAGCGGTTTGCCGGTCCGTGCGGAGATGACGAGCAGGTCGATGTCTTCGGAGAACCGTTCGATGATCCCGTGCGCTTTCGACAGGCTGGTGCCACCCTTGAAGACGACCTGGTCGACATCGTCGAGTGGAGCCGCGGCGCTGCGCAGCACCTCGGTGGCCCAGTAGTCCTTCTCGCCCGCGCCGGGGTCGACCCCGAGCCGATCGGCGGCGGTGTCGCGCAGTGCGTCGAACGCGTCGGGGTCCTGGCGGACCAGGACCCCGACCGGGCCGGCCGGTTCGTTGTCGCTCACGCCGCGGCGAGCTCGGCGATGCGGTCGGAGAGTCCGGGTCGTCGCTCGGCGGCAGCGACGGCGGCGAGCTGGCCCAGGTCGACACGGCCGTCGGCGACGAACCGGCGGATGCGGTCGCGTGCTGCGGGCCAGCGCAGTTCGCTGTGGTCGGGGAAGTCACGCAGGGCCTCGAGGACGGTGACCTCGAGTTGGTTGAGCAGGATGCGCTGCGGGTTCGACCGGCTGGTGAGCCGCACCCCGTGAAGTCCCTTGGGTGGCCGACCGACCACGGCGATGGTCGGCTGGCGGGCGACCTGGGTGGACAGGCCGAGCGCGTTCGCCGCGGATGCCCCGGCGAGGCCCGCGCCGGGCCCGGCGACCGCGAAGGCAGCGTCGGTCGGATCGGGACGCGCGGTACCGAACCGCGTCGAGGGCGGCTTCTTCCAGTAGAGGCCCTGACGGACCCGTTGGATCGGGCCGTCCGACGCGGCCAGGCGCGACAACGCCGAATCGATCGCTCGCGGCGAGCCCGGCACGTCCTGGGGCGTGAAAAACGAACGGGCCGGCCGGGCGGCGACCCAGTCGACCACGGTGCTCGGCTGTCTCATCACCCACCTCCTCTCACGCAAGGAAAGTGTAGCACTTATCTTGCACACCTGTCCTGCACACCCGCCTTGCACGAGGGCCATCGGCGAGTCATTTCCCATCCGTTGGGCGTCGCTGGACGAGGTCGCCGAGCACGTGCACCTCATAGGCGGTGAGCGCCTCGATAACCTGCTCGAGGGGGATGTGCACGTAGTGATCGGTGGGACTACGCCGCGATGTGTGGCCCAGCACCGCCCGAGTGACCGGGCGGCCGTACCGACCGTCGATGAACGTGCCGAGCGCATGACGGTAGGAGTGCAGGGAGACGTCGTTGCCGGCGAAGAGGTCCGGGGCGTTGCGTCGGAACCGGTCGAAGACATCCTCGATCCGACGTCGGCCGACCGCCACCCCCAACGGCGCGTTCGCCTCAGGTGGACGCCGCAACAAGGTCGCGGTGCTGCGCTGCCACTCCCCATGCGAGACCTGGCTCGGCCGGCGGTCGTCGATGTAGCGGGCGAGGAGATCGGCCAAGCGTGGTGGCACCGGGAGGGTGCGGTACTTGTCGCCCTTGCCCCACACCTCCACCGTCGCGCGGTCGAGGTCGACGTCACAGATCCGCATACGACACAGCTCGATGCGTCGCAGCCCGAGCCGCTCGGGGAGCGTCACCGTCACCTCGTCCAGCAGCGGATCGCGGCCCTTGCGAGCGAGCTCGCGCAGCAGGGCCGTCTCCTCCACCGTGAAGCCGCGCCGTTTTGGTTCGCCCCGGACCGGTTTGCGGAGCCGCATCGCGACGTTCGCCGACACGTAACCCTTCTCGACGAGGTAGCCCCACAGGTGGCGGAACGCGCCGACTGCGTTCTCCTCGGCGGAGCGGCCCGACCGTCGCCGCTCGTCGCCGCTGCGTGCCGCGAGCACATGCATCGCGATCAGATCGGTCAGATCTCCGGCAGTAACCGTGTCCGGGTCGCGTTCGCCGTCCGCGGCGACCAGCCGACGCGTCCAGGTGCGATACGTGTGCTGCGTGCCGTCGGCCATCAACGCCAACGCGCCCGCCTCGTAGCTGTCGACCGCGTCGGCGAGCCTCACTCCGCCCAACACGGCGACCGTGCCTACCGGTCCCGCGTCGGCACAGGTGCGCAGGAAGTCGAGCAACCGCCCGACCGTCGCCGCGTCTCCGCCGGCGCCGACCGCGGTCAGCACGTCGAGCGCGAATCCCGGATCGGCGAGCGCGTCCGTGTCGCGGGACGCGCCGACACGCTCGATGACGCCGACGACTGCGACCAGCGGCCGGCCCAGCTCACCCAGGCAGGCCAGCTCGGGACGCGCGCGCTGACACAACGCGACCAGCGAACCGCTCATCGGGAGATCACCTCCCAACGGCGCGCGAAATCCTCGACCGGCATGACCAGGATCCCACCCGCCTCGGCCGGGAACGCGACCACCTCGAAGGCATTCGCGTCCTCGACGCTCAGCCACGCCCGCACCCGGTAGTCGAGCATCATGCGCCCGCGTCGATCGACACCGGTGCGACTCCGATACGTCAACCGGCCCAGATCAGGAACCCGGATCTCCGGCGGGCCGATCCAACACGCCGTGGAGAAGCCCGCCACGACGTCCAACGCCTCGCGGCTCGGTACGACCTCGCGCAGGCGGCCGAGCGACAACCGACCGTCGCGTACCGGGATCCCCATCGGAGCGAGCGCGGAGCGCGAGACGTCGGTGAGCTCCGCGGCGGCGCTCATGAGCAGCTCCGCGAGGCGCGCGCCGGTCGCCGGCGATGGGACCTGATCTCGGGCAGACATAGCCACCCGGAAAGGTGATCGGCGGGCCCCGTTTCGGGGACACCACTCCCCCGGGTATTTCTTGGGTTCTTGCCCACAACGGCCCAAGAAATGCGTGTCGGAGGGGGGACTTGAACCCCCACGCCCCTAAGGGCACTAGCCCCTCAAGCTAGCGCGTCTGCCGATTCCGCCACTCCGACGAGGCGTCGCAGTGTAGCGAGCGGTGGTCCCGCGGGACCTGTCCACAGACCGTCGCGCCTTATGGAGCTAGCCCCATGAACGTGTCGTCGAGCGTCTCGGGTGGAAGGTCGGGGAAGAGGCACGCGACGGGGTGGCCCTGGCCGCGCTCGATGAGCTCGGGGCCGGGATCGGCGGCGCACTCCTCGGCCGCGCGCCAGCAGCGGGTGCGGAAGTGGCAGCCGGATGGCGGGTCGACGGCATCGGGGTGCTCGCCGCGCAGCACGATTCGCTGCCGCGTCGATTCGGCCACCGGATCGGGCACCGGTGACGCCGAGAGCAGGGCCTGGGTGTACGGGTGCGCGGGCGCGGCGAACAGCTGCTCGGTGGGCGCGCTCTCCACGATGCGTCCCAGGTGCATGACGGCAACCCGATCGGCGAGGTGGCGCACCACCGCGAGGTCGTGGGCGATGAACAGGTACGCGAGCCCGAGCTCCTGCTGAAGGAGCGCGAGCAGGTTGAGGATCTGCGCCTGGATCGAGCCGTCGAGCGCCGTCACCGGCTCGTCGAGCACGAGCAGGTCCGGTTCGACGACCAGGGCGCGCGCGATGCCGATGCGCTGGCGCTGACCGCCGGAGAGCTCGTGCGGGTAGCGACCCTCGTGCTCGGGGCCCAAGCCGACGAGCGCGAACACCTCGGGCACTCGCGTCTTGATCTCGCGCGCACGTCCGGCGATGCGCAACGGTTCGGCCACGATCGCGCGCGCGCTCATGCGCGGGTCGAGTGACGAGTACGGATCCTGGAACACGATCTGCACTCGGCGGCGCATCGTCCGCAATGCTCGCCGCGAGAGATGCGCGATGTCGTCGCCGTCGATACGGATCGCGCCGCTCGTCGGCTCGAGCAATCGCACGGCCAGCCGGGCCACCGTCGACTTCCCGCTCCCCGACTCCCCCACCAGGCCGAGCGTCTCGCTCGTATCGATCGAGAAGGACACCCCGTCGACCGCGGTGACGGATCCTCCGCGAGCCGGGAATCGCTTGACCAGCGTGTCGACTTCCAGCAGCGCGCTCACAGCGACCGCATCCCCACCGACACCTCGTCGGCGAAGAGGCACGCGGCACGGTGTCCGCCCACGAGCACGCGCAGGTCCGGTCTCCGCTCGCGGCACACCTCCTCCGCGAGCGCGCAGCGCGGGTGGAACGCACACCCCGGTGGCAGCTGCGTGGGGTCGGGCGGGTTGCCGGGGATCGCGGCGAGCACCGGGCGCGCGTCGTCGGCGCGCGGCACCGACGCCAGCAGACCGCGGGTGTACGGGTGACCTGACTTGGCGAAGATCCGGTCGACCGGCCCCTCCTCCACGATGCGGCCCGCGTACATGACCAGGACGCGGTCGGCGATGCCGGCAACGACACCGAGGTCGTGGCTCACCAGCACCAACGCCAACCCCATCTCCTCTTGCAACTGCGCGAGCAGCTCGAGGATCTGCGCCTGGGTCGTGACGTCCAACGCCGTGGTCGGCTCGTCGGCGATGAGCACCTGCGGCCGGTTCACCAGCGCCATCGCCAGCATCACGCGCTGGCGCATCCCGCCGGACAGCTCGTGGGGGTAGGCACGGGCGCGCCGCGCCGCCGGCGTCACCCCGACGCGCTCGAGCATCTCGACGGCCTGCGTGCGCGCGGCGCTGCGCGTGCCGCCGTGCACGCGCACCGCCTCCGCGATCTGATCGCCCACACGCTGCACCGGGTTGAGCGCGCTGAGCGGGTCTTGGAACACCATGGCGAGCTCGTGGCCGCGGAGGCGGCGGAACTCGGACTCGCCGAGCCCGATGAGCGGCTTGCCCGCGAGACGGACGTCGCCGTTGGTGATGTGCCCGGGCGGATCCACCAGCCCCATGATCGCGAGGCCGGTGACGGTCTTCCCCGACCCCGACTCCCCCACCACCGCGACGGTCTCGCCGCGGGCGACGCCGAACGACACGCCGGTCACCGCGCGCACCGCGCCGGGATCTCGCCCGAACTGCACGCTCAACCCGTCGACCTCGAGCGCGTTCACGGGTGCCCGCTCATGCGCGCACCCGACGGCGCGGATCGAAGGCGTCGCGCAGGCCGTCGCCCACGAAGTTGACCGCGAGCACGGTCAGGAAGATGGCCAGCCCCGGGAACACGGTGAGCCACCACCAGTCCTCGACCGTCCCGATCGAGTCCGACAGGAGGTTGCCCCAGCTCGGCGTAGGCGGCTGGATGCCGAACCCGAGGAACGAGAGGGTCGTCTCCACCAGGATCGCCTCGGCCACCACGAGGGTCGCGTTCACGATGATCGGGCCCATGCAGTTGGGCAGGATGTGGCGGGTGATGATCCGCGTGTTCGACGCGCCGATCGCGCGCGCGGCGTCGACGAATTCGCGCTCGCGCAACGCAAGGGTCGCGCCGCGCACGACGCGCGCGATCGAACCCCAGAGCAGGCACGACAGCAGCAGGGTGATCCCGAGCGGTCCGCCGAGATCGACGCTCCCGAACGGACCGAGGTCGACGGTGCCGATCGAGACGGCCACCGCGAGGAACGGCAACGCCGGCAACGCGATCCAGAGGTCGGTGAAGCGCATGAGCAGGCTGTCGAGCCAACCGCGGTAGAAGCCGGCCAGCGCGCCGATCACCACGCCGATCAGCGTCGACAAGAGCGCGACACCGAGCGCGACCTTCAGCGAGATCTGACCGCCGTGGAGCACGCGGGACAGCGAGTCGCGGCTGAGCTCGTCGGTGCCGAACCAGTGCGCGGCCGACGGGCCCGACGTCGGCTCGAGCAGGTTCTGCCGGTTGGGGTCGGGCGCGAAGTGAACCCCCACGAAGCAGGCGAGGAACATGAACAGGAGAAACCCGAGCCCGACCATCGCTAGGACGTGGTGCCGGAAGCGGCGCCACGCGGCGTGCCACTCGCTGCCGTCCTGGGGCGTGCCCACCGGATCGGGGACGAGCAGCGTCGGGTCGATCGCCTCCGCCCGGGCCCGGCCCGACTCGTCGCCGACGCGCATGCTCACGCCGCACGCATCCGTCGTCGTCGGTACGGACCACCCACGCGGATGCGAGGGTCGAGCGCGGCGTAGAGGATGTCGGCCAGCAGGTTGAACAGCACGACGAACACGGTCGCCACCGCCATCCACGCCAGGATGACCGGGTAGTCCGACCGTGACAGCGCGTCGAAGAACAGCAGTCCCAGGCCGGGCCAGCTGAACACGCGCTCGACCACCACGACCCCGCCGAGGAGCACGCCGGCGTCGATGGCGACGACGGTCACGAACGGGATGAGCGCGTTGCGCAGCGCGTGACGGCGGATCACCTGGCGCCGCGGCACGCCCTTGGCTCGCGCGGTGCGCACGTAGTCGGTGTGCAGCACCTCGAGCATGCTGTCGCGCTGGTAACGGCTCCACGCGGCGACGCTCGTGAGCATGAGCACCGTGACCGGCAACACCATGTGCTCGATGAGGTTCACGACGTCGCCCTGCTGTCCCACCGAGTACTTGCCTTGCACGTAGAGCACGTCGATGCCGAGCTGCTCGTGCAGGACGATCACCACGAACAACTGCAACAACAACGCGAAGAAGAAGTCGGGCATCGAGAACCCGAAGTACGAGAACGACGTCGCCGCATGATCGAACAACGAGTACTGCCGCACTGCGCTCACCACGCCGATGACGAGCGCGAGCACCACCGAGAACAGCAGCGCCGTCCCCACCAGCAGGAACGAGTTCCAGGTGGCCTCGCCCACCATGTCGACCACCGGTCGCTGCGTGCGGAACGATTCACCCCAGTTGCCCTGGACGAAGTCGCCGAGCCAGTGGACGTACTGGCTCGGGCGGGATTCGTCGAGGTGGTACTCGCGCTCCAAGTTGTGGAGCGTCACCTGCGAGACGCCGGGTCGGTGCCGCAAGAAATCGAGCGGATCGCCGCGCGCCGACACCAGCGCGAACACCACGATCGTCGCCAGGACGACGACGACCAGCGCGGTGATCAGGCGCCGGATCACGAAGGCGAACACCGCAAATTTCTAGCCGAGGGGTTGCGCGCCACCGCGGCAAGCGCCGTTCAGGCCCTGCCGGCTCAGCCCTTGGAGGTCCAGTCCTCGATGTTCCAGGTGAAGCCGTCCTGGGTCGGGTTGTCGACCAGGCCCTTGATCGTGTTGCGGTAGCCGAGCTGCGTCGGCTTCTGGAACAACGGGATGACGGTGACGTCGTTGGTCGCGAGCTGCTGGTCGGTCTGGTTGTAGAGGGTGGCGCGGGCCGCGGGATCGGGCTCCTGGTCGGCTGCGTTGAGCAGGGCGTCGACCTGGGGGTCCTTCACCTTGGTGTAGTTCTGACCCGAGTAGTCGCACTCGTAGGCCTTGGCCACGCGCTTCGAGCACTGGGCGGGGATCGCGTCGGACATCCAGATCACGTTGCCCTGGTAGGGATCAGGTCCGCCGACCCAGGCGAAGATCAATGTCTGGAAGTCGAAGCCCACCATGTTGGTGTCGAGGATGTCGGGTGCGTTCTTGATCGTGAGCTTCACGCCGATCTTCTCGAACTGCTGCTTCATGATCTGCTCGGCGAGGATGCGGGCCTGGTTCCCCGAGGTGGTGCCGACGGTGAAAGCGAGCTTCACGTTGCCCTTCGCGCGCACGCCGTCGGAGCCGCGGGTCCACCCGGCAGCATCGAGCAGCGCGTTGGCGGCGTCGACGTCGCCCGCCTCCGGGTAGATGTTCCAGTTCGGTAGGTACTCGTGCTGGTTCACCATGTACTGGGTGTTGTCGAGCACCGCGGCGTCGGCGTTGGCGTCCTTCACGACGCGGTCGACGATCTGCTGGCGCGGCATCGCGGTCGCGATCGCCTTGCGCACCTGCAGGTCATTCAGGCCGGGGACGGTGGAGAGCATGTCGAAGTGCTCCCACTGCGGCCCGAGCGACGTCGTGTACTCGGCGCCGTCGACGGCCTCGATCTTCTTGCGCAGCCCGATCTGGTTCTGCGGGTAGATGACGTCGACCTCGCCGTCGCGGAAGGCGTTGAGCTCCGAGTTGGTGTCGCGCGCCGGCACGAACACGACCTTCGGCACCGTGGCGATGGTGCCGCCCCAGTAGTGCTTGTTGGGGACGAGGGTGGCCTGCTCGTCGGGCGTGAACGACTGCACCATCATCGGCCCGCTGCTGATGGGCTTCTTCGTCTTCGGGTTGCAGATGCAGGTGTTCCAGACCTTGTTGAAGTTCTTGCCCTCGAGGATGTGCTCGGGCAGGACGGTGGTGCTCGCGCCCGCCCACAGCTCGCGGTACGGCGCGAAGATCTGCTTGAACTCCATCTGGAACTCGGTGGGGCTCACGACGTTGAAGGCGTTGATCTCGTCGTAGCCGTCGCGCGTGACGACGTCGTTCTTCGAGTCCATGATCGTGTCGTAGGTGAACTTGAAGTCGTTCGACGTGATCGGCACACCGTCGGACCACTTGGCGTCGGGACGGATGGTGCAGTCGACGGTGAAGGGGCTCTGCGCGACGACGGTGCAGTCCTTGTCGAAGATCCACGGCTGGTACGAGAAGTCGGGCATGAGCTTGTAGCCGCGCGCGAGCGCGGGACCCGCGATCATCGCCGTCCACTCGCCGTTGCCCGCGGTGGTCAGGTTGTTGAGCACGGGCGGGAACTCGTCGACCCCGATCGTGATCGGTTGCGACTGCTTCGCCGACGGAGTGGTCGCGCCCGAGACCGCGGTGAACGCGGCGAGCGCGGTCGCGGTCACGATGAGCGCGATCAGGCTGCGATGGGTGATCCGGCGGGTTGTCGTCGACATCGGTGGCCCCCAAGGCTCGGCCGCCGATTCTGGCTGACGACGCGACGAGCTGAGTGGATGGTCGAGCCGACGATTCTGCTCGATCGAGGACGAAAACGGCGCGCGGGGGCGCGACTTGAGGGGAACGTGAGCCCTTGTCAGTCCAAGCGCAGGGCGAGGAGCACGGTCGTGAACATGAAGATCACGCCGGTGATGACCGTCAGCCGGTCGAGGTTGCGCTCCACGACCGTGGAGCCCGCCATCGAGCCGCCAAGCTGGCCGCCACCGAACATGTCCGACAGACCGCCCCCACGACCGGAGTGCAGCAGGATCAGGAAGATCAGCGTCAGGGCGGACGCCACCTGGATGACCATGAGGACGACGTTGAGCATTTTGTCCGTTTGCTCCGAAGGCGTGGGAGGCGGCGCGGCTGCGCCAGCGTAGCCGGTCCTTCGCGAGCTGGGTTCAGCGGTGGTACTGGACGATGCGGGCGAACTCGTCGGGATCGAGTGACGCTCCACCCACGAGCGCTCCGTCGATCTCGGGCATCGCCATGAGCGCGGCCGTGTTCCCGGACTTCACGCTGCCGCCGTACTGGATGCGGATCGCGTCGGCGGTCGCGTCACCGTACAGGCCCCGCAGCGCGCCCCGGATCACACCGATGGTGTCGTTGGCGTCGTCGGGGGTGGCGTTGCGGCCGGTGCCGATGGCCCAGATCGGTTCGTACGCGACGATGCAGATCGCGGCGTCGGCCGCCTTCACGCCCGCGAACGCGGCGTTGGTCTGCGACGTCACGCGCTCGGCCGTGGCGCCCGCCTCGCGCTCGTCGAGCGTCTCGCCGACGCACACGATCGGCGTCATGCCGTGCTTCTGCACTGCCTCGACCTTCTTGTTGACCGACTCGTCGGTCTCGCCGAACAGCTGCCGGCGCTCGGAGTGACCGACGATCACGTACTGCACCGCGAGCTTGGCCAGCATGTGCGGACTCACCTCGCCGGTGAACGCACCTTGGTCCTCGAAGGAGCAGTTCTGCGCGCCGAGCGCGATCTCGAGCCGGTCGGCCTCGATGAGCGTCTGCAGCGTGCGCAGGTCGGTGAACGGTGGGCACACCACCACGTCGACCGCCTCGTAGTCGTCCTCGTGGAGACGGTACGAGAGCTTCTGCACCACCTGGATGGCGACCAGGTGGTCGTGGTGCATCTTCCAGTTGCCCGCGATCACGGGCTTGCGCGTGCCGGCCATCAGTGTTGGTCGATTCCGCTACGGCGTCCCGGCCTCGGGCCCCGCGTCCTCTGCATCTCCATCAGTGTCCCCTGCTCGGTGTTCGCAATGCTTCGAGGCCCGGGAGGTCACCCTGCTCGATGAACTCGAGCGACGCTCCCCCGCCGGTGCTCACGTGATCGACATCGGTGGCGAGGCCGAACTCGCGGAGGGCCGCCGCGCTGTCGCCCCCGCCGACGACGGTGAACGCGCGCGACGCCGCGACCGCCTCCGCGACGGTGCGCGTGCCGGCCGCGAACGGAGCGAGCTCGAACATGCCCATCGGGCCGTTCCACAGCACCGTCCTCGCCTCGGTGACGACGTCGGCGTAGGTGCCGGCGGTCTCGGGGCCGATGTCGAGGCCCTTCCACCCATCCGGGATCGACACGCGGTTCACGGTGCGGATCTCGGCGTCGGCCGACACGTCCTGCGCGATCACGAAGTCGGTCGGGATCTCCACGCGTCCGGTTGCGAGGAGTCGGTGGCACTCCTCGACCATCTCGGGCTGGACCAACGAGTCGCCGACACGGGTGCGCATGGCGAGCAGGAACGTGAACGCCATCGCGCCACCGATGAGCACCTGATCGCAGCGGTCGAGGAGCGCCTCGATCACGCCGAGCTTGTCGCTCACCTTGGCGCCGCCGAGCACGGCCACGAACGGCCGGCCCACGTCGTCGGCCAGCAGCTTCGAGAGCACGTCGACCTCACGGTGGAGCAGCCGGCCCCCGGCGTGGGGCAGGATCGCGGGCGGCCCGACGATGGACGCGTGCGCGCGGTGCGACGCGCCGAACGCCTCGTTGATGTAGACGTCGCCCAGCTCGGCCAGATTGACGCAGAACGCGGGATCGTCGGCCGTCTCGCCCGGCTCGAAGCGCAGGTTCTCGAGCATGACCACGTCGCCGGGACTCGACGACGCCACCAGGGGCTCGACGCGCGCGCCCACGACCGCGGGCGCGAGGACGACGTCACACCCGAGCAGCTCGCGCATCCGGGCCGCGACCGGTGCCATCGAACACTGCGGATCGACCACGCCGTTGGGCCGCCCCAGGTGACCGGCCACGACCACGACCGCGCCGCGTTCCCGCAACCAGTTGATGGTCGGGAGCGCGGTGGAGATGCGGAGGTCGTCGTCCACCACGCCGTCGCGCAGCGGCACGTTGAGGTCGACGCGCACGAGCGCTCGCTGCCCCTTCTCGAGGGGCAGGTCTTCCAACTCGGGGAGGTCCACCTATTCCCTCGGGTCGATTCCGCTCCGGCCACGCCTCCGCTGCATCGCCTATTCCCCGACGAATGCGACGAGATCGACGAGGCGGTTGGAGTAGCCCCACTCGTTGTCGTACCAGCCGAGCACCTTCACCAGCGTGCCGTCGGTCATCGTGTCCTCGGCGGAGAAGATGCACGACGACGGGTTGCCCACGATGTCGGCCGACACCAGCGGCTCGTCGGAGTACTCGAGCACGCCGCGGTACGACGTGTCGTTGCTGGCGGCGTCGAAGGCCGCGTTGATCTCGTCGATGGTCACGCTGCGCGCGAGCACGGCCGACAGGTCCGTGATCGAGCCGGTCGGTACGGGGACCCGCAACGACGAACCGCTCAGCTTGCCCGCGAGCTCGGGCAGCACCAGGCCGATCGCCTTGGCCGCGCCCGTGCTGGCCGGGATGATCGAGAGGTTGGCGGCGCGCATGCGACGGAGGTCGGGCTTGCCCGAACGCGTCGCCTTGGCGAGGTCCTGCAGTGACTGGTCGCTGGTGTACGCGTGCACCGTCGTCATGAGGCCCTGTTCGAGGCCGAACGCGTCGTTGAGCACCTTGGCCATCGGCGCGAGGCAGTTGGTGGTGCACGACGCGTTGGAGATGACGGTCTGCGCGGCGGAGTCGTACACCTCGTCGTTGACGCCCATGCAGATCGTGGCGTCGGCGTCGCCGCTCGGCGCGGAGATGATGACGCGGCCCACGCTGCCGCCGAGGTGCCCGGCCGCCTTCTCGCGGCGGTGAACAGACCGGTCGACTCGATCACGACGTCGACGCCATGATCGCTCCACGGGATCTCAGCCGGGTCCATCATCTCCAGCTTGCGGATCTCGCGGCCGTCGATCGAGAACCCGTTGTCGGTGCCCTTGATCTCGTTGGGCAGCGTGCCGCCCACGGAGTCGTGCTTGAGCAGGAAGGCGACGGTGTGGCTGTCGCCCATCGGTTCGTTCACCGCCGCCAGCTCCACGCCGGCGTCGGCACCGCGGGCCAACACCGCCCGCGTGAACGAGCGACCGATGCGCCCGAAACCGTTGATCCCTACGCGAACCGCCATCGTGTGCCTCCACGTCTCCTCGTTGAGATCGGTTGACTACAGCAGAGCACAGAGCGCCCGTGCCAACCGTCCATGGTCGTGAGCAAGCCCGTGGTCACGGGCGACGGGTGCCATGACCACGTCGACCCCGAGCGCGTCGAGGCGTCCCCGGTCGACGATGAGCCCCTGACCCGAGTCGTACAGGAAGCAGTCGACCCGGGCCCCGTGAGCCAGCAGCGCGGCCAGGTGGTCGGCGGCGTCCATGCCTGCGGTCTCGGGGATCTGGGGCTGGAGGTTGCACACCTGCACGACCCGCGCCGGGGTTGCGGCGATCGCGTCGCGGAGGCCGTCGACCGAGAGCACGGGGAGGACGCTGGTGTAGAGCGAGCCCGGCGCGTACACCACCTGGTCGGCCTGGGCGATGGCTTCCACGGCGTCGGGCGTGGCGACGACGTCGGCCGGCACCAGCGCCACCCGCCGGATGCCACGGCTGTTCGCCACGGCCGCCTGTCCCTCCACCACCACCTCGGGAGCACCGGGATCGGCGAGCTCGGCCTTCAGGACCACGGCGTCGAGGGTGGCCGGGACCACCCGCCCCACCGTGCGAAGCAGGCGACCAGCCTCGTCGAGGGCGTCCGGGAAGCTCCCGAGCGTCTCGGTGAGGCCGACGAGCACGAGATTGCCCAACGCGTGACCCTCGAGCTCACCCTCGCGGAAGCGGTGCTCGAAGGCGGCCGACCACACGGCGTCGTCACCGGCGAGCGCGACGAGGCAGCGGCGGATGTCACCGGGCGGGGGGACGCCGAGGTCGCGGCGCAGCCGGCCCGACGAGCCGCCGTCGTCGGCCACGCTCACCACCGCGGTGATGGAACCTGCGTACTGACGGATCGCGCGCAGCGCGGTGGCGAGCCCGTGCCCACCGCCGAGCGCGACGACTGCCGGCCCGTCAGCCACGGTCGACGTCGCGGTGGTGGACCCGCGGCGACATGCCGAGCGGTTCGAGCAACCGCGCGAGCTCGGTGGCGATCACGACGCTGCGGTGACGACCACCCGTGCAGCCGACGCCGATCGAGAGGTACGACTTGCCTTCCCGCACGAACGCCGGGAGCAGCAGCGCGAACATGCGCTCGAGCTCCTCCAGGAACGGCCCCGTGTCCGGCTGACCCATGACGTAGTCGCGGACGCGCGGATCGGTGCCCGGGAGCGGCCGCAGCTCCCCGACCCAGTGCGGGTTGGGGAGGAAGCGGCAGTCGAACACGAGGTCGACGTCGATCGGGAGGCCGTGCTTGTACCCGAACGACACGATGCTGGTCTGCAGCGCGCCGCCCCGCTCCTCGGCGTCGAAGAGCTCGGAGAGGCGGTCGCGCAGCTCGTGGACGTTGAGGTCGCTGGTGTCGACGACGATGTCGGCGTTGCCCTTGAGGTCTTCGAGCAGCACCCGTTCGGCCGCGATCCCCTCCGACACGCGGTCGTCGACCGCCAGCGGGTGCTTGCGCCGGCTCTCCTCGTAGCGGCGCACCAGGGTCTCGTCGCCGGCGTCGAGGAAC
Source organism: uncultured Actinomycetes bacterium (assembly GCA_963841415.1). Taxonomy (GTDB): domain Bacteria; phylum Actinomycetota; class Acidimicrobiia; order IMCC26256; family DASPTH01; genus DASUAS01. The sequence goes on from CAWJCN010000001.1 coordinate 1,227,430, forward strand.
AAGACCGCGCGTGCTCGCGCCGGTCTTGCGCAGTTCCGCCAGCGCGTCGACCAGATCCGCGACGAACTCGCCGGACCGCACGTCGATCACGAGCGCGAACTCCTGCGGGTACTCGCTGGTGCGCGCGAGCTCGGCGACCTTCATCACGAGCGCGGGCGGCAGGTTGTCGATCACGAAGAACCCGAGGTCTTCCAGCACGTCGGCCGCGGCCGAACGACCCGCGCCGGACATGCCGGTGATGATGGTGACGTCAAGGGTCACCGCGCCGCACTCCCGACGACTCGTTCACCGTGGAGCTGCGCGTACACGGCGTGCCCGACCTTGTCGGGCAGCCACGGGATCGCCACCAGCTCAGCCTCGGTGAGGGCACGCAGCCGCTTCACCGAGCCGTGCTCCTTGAGCAGCCGGGCCCGACGGGTGGGGCCGAGGCCGGGCACGTCGTCGAGCACCGACTTCGTCATGGACTTGCCCCGGAGCTGGCGGTGGTACGTGATCGCGAATCGGTGCGCCTCGTCGCGTACCTGCTGCAGCAGGTAGAGCGCCTCGGAGTCGCGCGGGATGCGCACCGGCTCGGATCGGCTGGGCACGTAGACCTCTTCGAACCGCTTGGCCAGGCTGGCCACCGCGATGTCCTCGAGGCCCAGTTCCTCCAACACCCGTACCGCGACGCCCAGCTGCCCCTTGCCGCCGTCGATGAGGACGAGGTTGGGCGGGTAGGCGAAGCGCTTGCCGCTGCGCGCACCCTCGTCCCGGTCGTGGAGGTAGCGACGGAACCGCCGGGTCAGCACTTCCTCCATCGAGGCGAAGTCGTCCTGGCCTTCCTGGTACCTGATCTTGAAGCGGCGGTAGTCCGACCGCTTCGGCAGGCCGTCTTCCATCACGACCATCGACGCCACGATCTCGGTGCCCTGCAGGTTCGAGATGTCGTAGCACTCGATGCGCAACGGCGCTTCGGGCAATCCGAGCGCGCTCTGCAGCGCGACGAGCGCACGCGCCCGCGCGTTGTGGTCCGAGGCACGCTTGAGCTTGTGCCGGGCCATCGCCTCGTGCGCGTTCTGGGTGACCGTCTCCATGAGCTGGCGCTTGGCCCCGCGCTGCGGCACCCGCACCTTCACCTTGCTGCCGCGCTGCAATCCCAGGAACTCCTGGTAGAGGTCCGGATCGTCGGGGAGCTCCGGCACGAGGATCTCGCGCGGGATGTCGCGGCCTTCGAGGTCGCCGTAGAGCTGCTCGAGCAGGCGACCCACGAGCTCGGGCCGGCCGACGTCTTCCACCTTGTCGACCACGAGGCCCTTGCGGCCGACCACTCGTCCCTTGCGCACCAGGAACACCTGCACGGACGCTTCGAGCGGATCGTCGACCATGCCGATGAGGTCGTAGTCCTCCTCGTTGGCATCGACCATCTGCTGGCGTTCGATCGCCTTGCTCACCGAGATGATCTGGTCGCGCAGCCGGGCCGCCCGTTCGAACTCCAGCGCGTCGCTGGCCTCGTGCATGTGCTTGTCGAGGCGGTCGAGCACGGGCGCGGTGTCGCCGTCGAGGAAGGTGATGAGCTCGGCGACCAGCGCCATGTACTCGTCGGACGACACGGCCCCCACGCACGGGGCCACGCACTTCTCGATGTGGGCGTAGAGGCAGGGCCGACCGAGGCGGGCGTGACGGTCGAACTTGTTCTTGGTGCACGTGCGGATCGGGAACGTGCGCAGCAGCAGGTCGAGCGTCTCCCGGATCGCGTAGGCGTGCGCGTACGGACCGAAGTAGCGCACGCCCTTGCGCTTCGACCCGCGCATCACCTGGGCCCGCGGCCACTCCTCGTCGAGGGTGACGGCGAGGAACGGGTACGACTTGTCGTCCTTCAGCCGGATGTTGAACCGCGGCCGGTGCTTCTTGATGAGGTTGAACTCGAGGAAGAGCGCCTCCACCTCGTTGCGGACGGCGATCCACTCGACCGAGTCGGCGGTGCTCACCATCTGGACGGTGCGCTCGGAGAGGCCGGTGGAGAAGTACGACATCACCCGGCTGCGGAGGCTCTTCGCCTTCCCCACGTAGAGGACCCGCCCGGCGGCGTCCTTGAACTGGTAGGAGCCGGGCGTGTCGGGGATGGTGGAGGGAACCGGCCGTTGCACGCTCCCCATTGTCGCGCCGCCGTGCGCCTGCCCCACCGGGGTGGGTCCACGGACGGTAAGCTCGTGGTGCCGGCCTGGAATTCCGGCACACAACTCGGTTCCGTGGCCGACAACCCCGCGGTGGGCGACCAGGCTGTCCCCGCCGGCCACGAGCGGAACCCCACACCCCTCGGGGGCACCGAACATGCTGAGACTGCAGGCTCCGCTGCCGGATCGCTACACCCTGGCCACGCCCGACGAGCTCGACGGATGGATCGCCGACGCCAAAGCAACCCTGGGTGGGCAACTCCTCATCCTCGGCCACCACTACCAGCGCGACGAAGTGATCAAGTGGGCCGACGCCCGCGGCGACTCGTTCAAGCTCGCTCGCTTCGCAGCAGACAACGACCAGGCGACCGACATCGTGTTCTGCGGCGTGCACTTCATGGCCGAGTCGGCCGACGTGCTCACCGGCGACCACCAGCGCGTGATCCTGCCCGACCTCAACGCCGGGTGCTCGATGGCCGACATGGCCGACATCGACCAGGTCGAGGAGTGCTGGGACGCCCTCGCCGACGTCACCGACGTCTCCCAGGTCGTCCCGATCACCTACATGAACTCGTCGGCCGCGTTGAAGGCGTTCGTCGGTGAGCACGGCGGTGCGGTGTGCACGTCGTCGAACGCGCGCGCGGTCCTGGACTGGGCGCTCGCCAAGGGCTCGAAGGTGCTGTTCTTCCCCGACCAGCACCTCGGGCGCAACACCGGCTACGACATGGGCTACGGCGAGGCCGACATGCGGGTGTGGAACCCGCGCTTCGAGCTCGGTGGCCTCGAGGACCGCGACGTCAAGGAGGCGACGCTGCTCCTCTGGAAGGGGCACTGCTCGGTGCACCAGCGGTTCCGGCCCGAGCACGTCGCCGCGTTCCGGGCCGAGCACCCCGACGGCCAGGTGATCGTGCACCCCGAGTGCGCGCACGACGTCGTCGAGCTCGCCGACCGCGTCGGCTCGACCGAGCGCATCCTCGACTGGGTCGAGGCCGCGCCGGCCGGTTCGGTGCTCGGGATCGGCACCGAGATCCACATGGTGCAGCGCATGGCCGCCGAGCACCCCGACCTGACGGTCACGTCGCTCGACCCGCTCATCTGCCCGTGCTCCACCATGTTCCGCATCGACGGCCCGCACCTCGCGTGGGTGCTGGAGTCGCTCGTGCGCGGCGAGGTGGTCAACCAGATCGTCGTCGACGCGCAGACCGCGGAGTGGGCCCGCGTCGCGCTGCAACGCATGCTCGACATCACCTGAGCACCGGTAACTCGCCGGCGCGGCACCGGACCTATCAGCGCGCGGCAACCTCCGCGACGAGGCCCACGCCGAGCCATGGGTTCATTCGGAGTGCACCCCGGTCGACGACCGATCGAAGGGACGCGCGGAGAGACGAGTCGCGGTCCCATGCGTGGACCCACATCGCGCGCACGTCCAGGTTGGCCAGCTCGAACGCGTGCCTGAGGGTGACCGGGCTGTAGATGCTCCGGTGATCCGGATGGACCCACTCGCGCCGTCGGACTGCGAACCGCGGCGAAATGCGTCCACGAGTACGCGTTCGGAGTCGTGACGATAGCCGTCGCCCCCGAACGGACGAGGTAGTCGCGGAGACCGCAGAGGAAGTCGTCAGGACGACCGAGGTGCTCGATGAGTTCCGCTGCGATGACGAGGTCGCAGGAGGCGGGCAGGTCGAGATCGCCGAGACGCTCGACATCGCCGACGAGGTAGCGGCCTGGCACAAGAGCCTGCATCGTCGAAATAGCCGCCTCGCTGAGGTCGACTCCCACAAGGCTCGACGACACACGGGCGAGCTCCTCGTGCAAGAGGTCGCCGGTGCCGGCGCGCGCGAGAGGTGAGACGTTCGTCGGCACAGCCGAGATGCACGACGCGGTTGCCGGTCGCCCGCTCGGGCAGGAATCGCCGGCGATCGATGATGCCCGCGGCAGTGGGCAACGACTGCCACGGGACGTACGGGTGGAAAGCGGCGGCATCGGACGGGATCGGTGGCATCGACGCGGTCACTCGGGGAATCGTCGATCGCTCAAGCGAGGAGGTAGTCAGCCAGCTCGGCCGCGGAGGCTTCGGTCGTCCAGGAATCGAGGATGCGCCGCTGCGCGGCCCGAGAGAGCTCGACGCGGAGTTTCGAATCGCGCAACATGTCGATGGCCTGCGCGAGGGCGCGAGCGTCGCCGGGCTCGACGAGCACGCCGACTCCATCGACCAGCTCCGGAATGGCGCTCACGCGCGTCGTCACGACCGGAACGCCGACAGCCATAGCCTCCATGATCGCGACCGGGATGCCGTCACGATCACCAGACGTCGCTTCGACGCATGGCAGGCAGAAGACCTCGCTGTCTGTCAGGAGCTGCCTGATCTCGTGCTCGTCGCACGAACCGAGGAACTCGACACGCGACCGCAGGCCCAAGCGATCGACCTGCGCTTCAAGCACAGCCCGAAGCGGGCCGTCGCCCACGATCCGGCACTGCCAGACGTTGGCAGCATGCGCCAAAGCTTCGAGTAGCACTCGATGGCCCTTCTTCTCGGTCAATGATCCCACCACCGCGATCCTCGAGGCGTCCGACGGCACACGGGCGCACGCCGTCCAATTGCGCGGCACACCCATGCGGAGCACGCGTGCATCGATTCCCCACCGCTCCGCCACCAGATCCCGATCACCCTCTGAAATAGTGAACACCGTGGACGCTGCCGCGAGTGGGACCCTTGCGAACCGATCCTGGTACGAGCGGTCGTGTAGCTCAAACGCGTGGAGGACCACCGTGAAGCGGGCATCGCTCATCACCGCAGCGGACCACGCGGCCGTAGCGGCCACCCAACCGAAGTGCGCATGCAATCGTGCCCCCCGCGGCACCATTCCCAACTCCGCCCACGCAATGCCTACGCACGCTGCCGCCACACGCGAAAAGAGTGTCCGCCGTGATGCGCCTCGGAGCACCTCTCCGAGGACTCGAAGCGCGCGACCGGGCCGGCGCGCGACACCACGCGCGACCCCGAAGGCCAGCCGAGCCGGAGGTAGCCACGTCGTCGGGACGTCACGGCCCGCATCACCAGGGCATTTCAGCGACGCGGCACTCACAGTGAAGCCGAGCGCGGCCAGCGCAGACGCCTCGCGGCGGACGAACGTCTCAGTGTCCTTGCCCCACCTGCTCACGACGTATACCACTGGCGATCGGGCGCCTGTCGGCATGCTCATCCCGGTCACATCTGACCTCCCAGCGCCAGCGCGCACCCGGCGAGCAGAGCCACGACAGATGCGCCGACCGCCCACCGCCGCAACCGAAGCGGGCTGATCAAGCGCGCAGCTCGTTCGGCGGCGTCTTGCAGTGTCGTGATCCCAATGATCCAGACGACCGAGACCGTGACAACGAATGCGCCGTAGCCGACCAATGCTGCGGCAACGTACGCGACGCCGAAGACCACCAGCCGCGAAAGCTCCCAGCGGACTAGGTCACGAACCTTCCCCACGGCGACAGCCAACGACCCGGCCTGACCAGCGATCATGCGCCACGGCAGCGAGACCGACAGGACGACGACCGTCGGAATCACGCCGGCCCAGCCTGAGCCCAGAATCAACGCGAGAAGTGGAGCAGCCACGCAAGCGAGCACACCAGCCACGGCTCCGGTGCGGAACAAGGGCCGCACATAAGAGTGGTAGCGCTCTTGGCGCGTGTCGGGATCGGACGCTGACAAGTCCGCGACCGCCGTTCGCGACGCAACGTACGCGATCATCGCCGGGCCCCCAACCACGACTCTGTACGCGATCGTGTAGATCGATAGGGCACTCGCGCCGAGCACGATGCCAACGACCGCGTAGTCGATGTTCGCGATGGCATAGGCAAGCGCCTGACTCACCCACAATGAGCCCAAATCGTTCACGGCACCATCCGACGAGAACACGTCGTTGGCGTGGCGGGAGATCAGCGCCTCGGTCATGTGCTTCACGATGAACGCCAGGGCGAGGCCTAGCAGCGCCTCCCCGGCGAGGACTCCGCCCGCTGCAACCGCGACGAAAACGGCGACGCCGGCGAACTCGCTGATCGCGGCACGTCGACCGCGGCCGCGGTTGATAGCTGAAGCCTTCTGTACGAACGCCTCCGCCGAGGCGAACCATATGGCCGCGCCAGCACCGAGAATGACCCCCGCATCCCCGCGTACAGCCATGCCGAGGAGCACTCCGGTTACGAGGATCACCGAATTGATCAGTCGCATCCTCCGGCGCACACCCGCGCCGACGTGCGCCTCGGGTTGGCAGCGAAGCGCGGCGAGGCCGACGCCAAAGTCAGAAAGCGTTACGGAGCCGGAGTTGACGATGAAGATCACTGCGAGCGGTGCGAAGGCCTGCGGCCCGAGGTACGCCGCCAACAACACGGACGCCGCGCCGAGCGCGCACTGCTCGACGATCCGACTCAGCAGCAGGATCCGAAACCGTCGTCCCGCCCTGCGCGGGTCGTTGATCTCAGCAGCCATCGTTAGCCATCGTTCGTTGGGCGCATCAGCTCGCGCCATGCGCCTGACAACCAACCTCCCGCCACAGCACCCATCGCGGTCACGGCGACCGCGCGGGCCCGCGCCCCGCCGACCGGGCCGCGCGTTCCGACCGCCTCCACAGCGAAGGCGCCGCCCAAGCCGAGCAGGGAGATGAGCTTCCACCGGTGCAGCCGTGCGGCAACGACCGTCACGCCGAGCGCCGCAGCGGGAACCGCGACGAGCAGCCCGATCTGGCGGGGCCGTGGGCGGTCGCCCGTCCGGCGCCAGTATCGAACCTTCCATCGACCGAAGCGCACGTACTGCCGGTACAGGTCCCGGACACTCGTGCGGGGGACGTATTCGACCGGTAGCGAAGCGTCGAACCACACGAGGCCCTGCTCGCGGAGGCGGCGATTGAGCTCGAAGTCCTGGTTGGTCGGGAAGCGAATCGACCAGCCGCCGACGCGGCGCAGCTGCTCCGTCCGGAACGAACCGAGGTAGACGGTGTCGGCGGCACCGCTCGCCGCCGCGCGGCGATACCGCGACCACCCCATGGCGAACCGGTTGTTGAGGGCCCGGGCGATGCCGGCGCCGATGTCGCCGTCGCGCGAAGAGATCGCGACCTGAGCGCCGCCGGTCACCACGACGTCAGGACGCGACACCAGGAGCTCCACACACGTCCGGATGTAGTGCGCGGGGATCCGGCTGCGGGCGTCGACGCGGCACAGGATGTCGCCCCGCGCAACGGTGAGCCCCGCGTTCAGGTTGCCGGGCGTCCCACCTCGGGCGCTACGCACGACCTCGCTCCGTGCGAACTCCTGGTCGGCGAAGAACTCCTTGGCGACGACGTCGGTGTCGTCGCTGCTCGACGCGTCGACCACCACGACGACCTCGATCATGTGGGAGGGGTAGTCCTGGCGCGCCACCGACTCGAGGCATCCGCGGAGCCAGCGGCTCTCGTCCTTCGCCGGGATCAACACCGTCGCGAGCGGCGTCCTGGTCATCGCCCCTCCCGGTGCAGCACACTGCGCAGCGTCCGGAAGATGATCCGCACGTCGAGACCGATCGACTGGCGCAAGAGGTAGTAGACGTCGTACTGGAGCTTCTCGAGCGCGTCAGCGAGGGTTGATCCGTAGCTGTACTTCACCTGCGCCCATCCAGTGAGCCCCGGACGAACAAGGTGACGTACGCCGTAGAAAGGGATCTTCTCCGCCAGCTCGGCGACGTAGTGGGGCTGCTCGGGCCGGGGCCCGACGATCGAAAGGTCGCCGCGAAGGATGTTGACGACCTGCGGGAGCTCATCGAGGTGCGTGCGGCGGAGGACACGACCGAAGGGCGTGATGCGCGGGTCGCGCTCAGCGGTCCACTCCCCGACCTCGGTGGGCGTCGATGGGTGCATACTTCGAAACTTGAGAATTTCGAAGCTGCTCCCGTTGCGGCCCGTGCGCGCTTGACGGAACAGCAACGGCCCCCGGTTACCGAAGGCGTTTCCGAGCAGAACGATCGGTACGGTGAACGCGAGTGCAACCAGGCCGATGCTCGCGGTTGCTAGATCGAGCAGACGCTTCACACGCGCGTAACGAGCGGCGTGCAGCTCGCCGATGTCGAACAAGAGTGTCACGCGCTCGAGTTCGCCGATCGGAAGCTTGCCGAACCACTGTTCGTAGAACATCGAGAGCGTCCGAACGCGCGTCCCCTGCTGGTGCAACTGCGCCGCCTGCACGACGATGTCGTCGACCCCTTGGGCAGTTCGGCTCAGCACGACGACCGTCGCTCCGGCACCAGAGGCAACCGAGATCAACGGCCGAACCGGTGGCAGGCTGCGCGAGATCGTGGCGTCGACCGTGAGCGTACCCACGACCACCGCAGGACGCTCCGGCTCTTTGTGAAGCTCCCCTTCGAGCGCCGCGATCTCGTCGGGACCAGCGACGACCACCACTCGGTCACGATCGCCGATGCGCGCGCGCGTATCCCCGACGAGGACGGCGCAGAGGACGTACCAAGGGACGAGCACGATGGCGGCGCCGAGTACGACGAACCGCGGCAAGTGATCGTCGCCGACGAAGAACTGCACAGCCGACACCGAGAGCGCGGCCGTCGCCGCGGCGGCACTCGCTGCCACCCACGTACGCCGGCGGTCGACACACAGATCGGGCAGACCGAACGCGTAAGCCGTGAACCCGAGCAGCCCCACGTAGGCGAGGGACCATACGAAGCGCGACGAACCCGACCAGCTGTAATCGTGTGCGACCGCATGCGCCTTGCTGAGCCCGACTATCGCCACGACGATGCCCACGTACAGCGCGATACGGCCCCAGCGACTCACGCTCTAGGTATCGGCCGTTCCGCGACGGGGCTGAGCCGCAATTCCCTACCGGAGCGACCACCGAACGCAGCCCTGCCTTCGGCGGGTGGTCGAAGCCAGTTGATCAGGTGCTCCGGTAGGTCACCACTTCCAGGGTCACGTCCGACCGAAGGAACTGGACTTGCGTGCGCCTCCCCGCGTGGAACGCGCCGATCGCCTCCGGAACCTTCGTCCCGTGACCGACCACGTAGGCGAACTCATGGTCACCGGAGGCCGCCACGATCTGCACCGCGCGCACGAGCTGCGCACCCGGCGCCGCGGTCAGCCAGTGCGCGTTCGGCTCGTAGAAGGCGCCGCCTTCGCGCAGGAGGTGTTGACTCCCGGAGATCACGGCTTGGTCATGGCGGTCGACGATCTTTTCCATCCCGCTCGCCACCCAGGTCGAACGTACGGACAGCCACGCGATGCCGAACCCGGTGACGAGGACAGCGACGACGAGCACGCCGACGAACGCAGTCCGGCGTCCTTCGAGGACGACCGCCGCGGCGACGAGAAGCAACGCACCGGAGAGCAGTGTGTACCGGGCACCCCATTGCGGGCCGGCGCCGCCCGAGTACTGGAGGAACCACACGAGCGGGAGCGCGACCACTGCCATCACCGTGAGCACTCGGACGTCGCGCCGCCACCCGACCGCGAGTCCTACTGCAGCGAACGGCGACGCCACGAGCAGTCCCGGCACGAAACCGAGGCCGCGGCCCATCACGAACAGGTAGAGGATGCCGGCGCCCACCAGCGCGGCGACACCGAGCACGAGGCTCCGCTCTGGCGTCTGGAGCAGGAGCCACACGCCGGTCACGATCAACAGCACAACCGCGCCACCGAGGAGAAGATCGGGCGCCCACGTGAGGCGGTTGGTACCCAGCATGTACGTCCAGGCTTCGTGCACACGATCGCCCAACGACGTCCCGGCCGCGGCGGCGATCCCGGTGGCGCGAGCGCTGCGCAGCGAAGTGCCGAGGACGATGCGCTCGAGCACCTCATTGGCGATGAGCACGACGCCAGCACTCGCGAGCACCGCGATCCCACGCCCGAACACCCCGAGCAGATCCCGTTCCCGCACGAGCCAGAGCAGGCACGCAATCCCGCCGCAGACCGCAAGGTAGACGAGGGCCTCCGTGCGCATCGTCGCCGCGGCACCGAACAGCGTCCCGGCGATCACCCAGTTGCCCACCCGGCGGCGTTCCTTCGTCGCGCGCAGGAACCAGTCGACACCCCAGAGCATCAAGCCGAGACCCAGGGCGTGCTCCCAGAAGTCGAGCGCGTAGATCGCGAGCGGACTGGCGAGACCGATCACCCAGAAGGCCGGCCACCCTGACCTCGCACCGAGTCGGCGAGCCAACGACCGCGCCGCCAGCGCCGCCAGCATCGCGCCAAGCACGGGGAGGAGTAGCACAGCCCGGTCGCCGCCGACCACGTACATCGGGTACGCGGCGACGAGCATCGGCAGCGTGGTGACGTTCACCCATCCGTCACCGACTCGGTGCGTGTAGTAGAGGGGGTGGAGCGTGCCGCGCGGATCCGCTGCCGCGGCCCAGTACCCGATGTCGGGATCGAGCGTTCCCCGTTGCTCCATCACGCGCAGGGTGGCGAGCTTTCCACCGGTGTCGGTGCCGAGGGTGCCTCGGGGATCGTTCAACGTCAGGCTCAGAGCTGCGTACGCGCACAGCAGCACCAGGCACACGACGATCGGACGGCCCAGCAGCGCCACGAAGCGCTTCGCCGCGACCACGGGGGGATTCGTCGTGACGAGCGGCGGCGCGACCGCGGTGCTCGTCACGTCACCCGACGGGCGCGCAACAGCATCAACCGCGGGATGGTGGACGCTTCGCCGTACTGCCAGGCTTCGGAGATGAACCCGGGCGGGGGCTGCGGCTCCTCCATGTCCTCGATCAGCAGGCCGACGGCACCCATCACCTGTACATATCGGCTCAGAGGACGGTGCATGAAGGGGAGATTGACGCCGGGTGCGACCTCTTCGATCGTCGTGTCGGACCGCAGGTAGGGACCGACACGCCAGTACTGCTCCTCGAGAATGCGATCGTCGATCCAACCGCTTCCAGGCGTCTGGAGCAACGGGTGGTTCAAGAGGAGCAGCACGATCCCTCCAGGTTCGAGGACCCGCGCCATCTCGTGGACACACGGCTCGAACGGATCGAGGTGTTCGATGACGAGGCACATCACCACCGCGTCGAACGCAGCGTCGGGGAGTGGCAGGTGATCGGCGTCGGCGCGCGCGTACAAAGGACCACCGCCCCGGGAGTGGGCTTCGACGATCTGCGCGGCGGTGGGATCGATCCCGACCGCGAGCACGTCATCCGACGCCACCTGCCGCGAGATCTGCCCCTCTCCGCAGCCCACATCGAGGACACGCCGCGCGCCGCCCAGATGGCGTTCGACAAGTGGGATGATCTGCTCCTCATATTCGGGATCGGCGCCATCGGTGAACTCGCGCTGCCACCATCCCGCGTGCTGTTCCCAGAGCTCACTCATGAGGCCATCTTGGCGCGGCGTCAGCAGTCAACCGGTGTCGCGTCGGGCAGCACGCGGTAGAGGCGCACGCCCTGCGTGGCAGAGAGCAGTCCGCCGTCGGGAATCGGCAGAGGCTTGTCGACGACCAGTGCGACGGCGTGTCCCCGTCGCTGCGCCACGGCCGCGGCGGCGCAAACGAGCCGGCGCGGCGTGAGCCCCTCGTTGCCCATCGCCTCGCGCTCGTCGTTCACGAAGAAGCGCATCGGTGCATCCCGCGCGATCGACCACACCGGCCGATCGAGATAGCCGGCCATCGTGCTGCCGTCGTAGTCCTGGCCGCTCACGACGTCCCGCGCCAGCCCGGCATCGTCCGCTACCTGGGCCAACGTGCGATCCGGCGCGAACGGCCGCGCGGTGGCGTCGGGGAGGATCGCGACGGTGGTGACGATCTGGGCCGCCAGCACGACGACGAGCACGGCCGGCAGCCCGTGCGACCAGCCCGCCGGCACCGATCGACCACCGCCGGGCGGCGCGTATGCGAGCCACGCGCACGCCACGAAGAGGACGAAGAACTCCCCGGCGTAGTGCGCGCGGTCGGGCAACACCACGATCAGCGAGAAGCCGACGTACGCAACGGTGCCGACGATCCAGAGTACGAACGCGAACCCGTAGGGACGCAGGACGCGCGCCACCAGCGCCACCAGCGCGAGCGCGAGCACGGCCTGCAGCCAGACGTCACCCGGGAGCTGGTCGACGACGTTGGTGTTCCATCCGCCGACGCCCACGGGCACCGGCACGAGCCCGCGCCACGTGCCGCCGAGCGACGCCGCGATCCGTGTGGGCTCCAGGTAGTCGCTCGCCGAGTTCGGGATACCCAGCGAGAAGCTGTGGAAGTCGGACGGCGGGATGCACGTGATCGCGGCGAGTCCGGAGGCGGCGAGGGTCGAGAGCGTGCAGGTGATCGGCCCGCGGGTCGCCGCGCCGTCGCGCCGAGCCGTCCACCACCGGAACCCGATGATCAGCGCGACCGCGCCGGCCAGCACCGCACCGGCCAGGCTCGTCCACGCCAGCAACGCCAACACGAGCGCCGCTGTCCCCCACCGCGGGCGCTCGCGTCCGAGTTGCGCCAACGCGACCACGAGCAGGAGCACACCCAGCCCGTAGGAGCGGGTGATCACCGAGTACTCGAACGCGAAGAAGTAGCCGGCCACCAGGGCGATGCGCGCGGGAACGGGGAACGGTGAGCGGAAGAGGACGACTGCATCGACGGCGACGGCGATCACCCACCCAAGGACCTGCATCGCGCGCGGGTCACCGGTGAAGCGGGTGAGGCCGTAGAGCGGGAGGTACCAGAGCGGCGGGTGCCCCTCGTAACGGAGGTGTCGCAGCAGCTCAGGGAAAGAGTGGCTGGCCCGCGCGAGGTTCCACGCCTGCAGCTCGTCGAACCACATCGCGTGGGCGTAGACGCAGAGTGCGCTCACCGCCGCCGCCACCACGAGCACGGCCAGGAGCACACCACGACGCCCGGGCGCGCCGGCGCCGGGCGCGACTTCGACGCGCGCCCGCGCGACAGGCGGCGCGGGCGGGCGCGTCGAGGTGGCCGTCACCCCGAGGTGATCGACCGGCGGTGGGACCTCCTGTAGCGGGCTACGTGAGGCCGAGCAGGGGCGCGAGGAAGCGCCCGGTGTGGCTCTCGGTCGTCTTCGCCACGTGCTCGGGCGAGCCCTCGACGATGACCCGGCCGCCGCCGTCGCCACCCTCGGGACCGAGGTCGACGATCCAGTCGGCCGACTTCACGACGTCGAGGTTGTGCTCGATCACCAGCACGGTGTTCCCCCCGTCGACGAGGCGCTGGAGCACGCCGAGGAGCCGGCGCACATCCTCGAAGTGCAGGCCGGTGGTGGGCTCGTCGAGGATGTAGAGGGTGCGGCCGGTCGAACGCTTGCCGAGCTCCGCTGACAACTTCACCCGTTGCGCCTCACCACCCGAGAGCGTGGGCGCCGGTTGGCCGAGGCGCACGTAGCCGAGCCCGACGTCGACCAGCGTCTGGAGGTGCCGGGCGATGGTGGGCTGGTTGGTGAAGAACTCGAGCGCCTCCTCGATGGAGAGCTCCAACACCTCGGCGATGTTCTTGTTCTTGAACGTGATGTCGAGGGTGTCGCGGTTGTAGCGCGCGCCCTTGCACACCTCGCACGGCACGTACACGTCCGGGAGGAAGTGCATCTCGATCTTGATCGTGCCGTCGCCCGCACACGCCTCGCAGCGACCGCCCTTCACGTTGAACGAGAAGCGACCCGGCAGGTAGCCCCGCACCTTCGCCTCCTGCGTCGACGCGAACAGCGTGCGGATCTTGTCGAACATCCCGGTGTAGGTGGCCGGGTTCGAACGCGGGGTACGGCCGATGGGCGACTGGTCGATGTTGATGACCTTGTCGACCTGCTCCATGCCTTCGACCTTCTTGTGGCGGCCGGGCACGTTCTTCGACCGGTAGATCTTCTGCATCAGCGCGGGATACAGGATGTCGGTGACGAGCGTGCTCTTGCCGCTGCCGCTCACGCCGGTGACGGCGACGAAGCACCCGAGCGGGAACTCGACGTCGATGTGCTGCAGGTTGTGCTCGTGCGCGTCGCGCACGGTGAGCCACGCGTCGCCCGGGTTGCGGCGCATCTCGGGGACCGCGATCGAGCGCTTGCCCGAGAGGTACTGGCCGGTGACCGACTGCTTGCTCGCGAGCACCTTCTTGAGGGTGCCCTCCACCACGATCGCGCCGCCGTGCTCGCCGGCACCGGGGCCGATGTCGACGATGTGGTCGGCGATGCGGATCGTCTCCTCGTCGTGCTCGACGACGATCACGGTGTTGCCGAGGTCGCGCAGGCGGATCATCGTGTCGATGAGGCGCTGGTTGTCGCGCTGGTGCAGGCCGATCGAGGGCTCGTCGAGGACGTAGAGCACGCCGACGAGCCCGCTGCCGATCTGCGACGCCAGCCGGATGCGTTGCGCCTCACCGCCCGCCAGCGTGGCCGACGACCGGTTGAGGCTCAGGTAGTCGAGCCCGACGTCGAGCAGGAACCGGAGGCGCTCGTTGACCTCCTTTTCGACGCGTTCCGCGATCATCCGGTCGCGCTCGGACAGCTCGAGCGACCCCAGGAACTCCGACGCCTTGCGGATCGAGAGCTCCCCCACCTCGTAGATGTTCTGACCGCCGATGGTGACCGCCAACGACGCCGGGCGCAGGCGCGCGCCACCGCACGCGGGGCAGGGCACCTCGCGCATGTAGCCCTCGATCTGCTCGCGGGCGCGGTCGCTCTCGGACTCCGCATGGCGGCGCTCGAGCCATGGGACCACACCCTCGAACTGCGTGGTGTACGAGCGCTGGCGTCCGTAGCGGTTGCGGTACGAGACCTTCACCGACGTCTTGCCGGTGCCGTAGAGGACGACCTGCTTGTCCTTCTTCTTCAGCTTCTTCCACGGGGTGTCGGTGGAGAACCCGTACTCGGCGGCGACGGATTCGAGCACCCGCTCGAAGTAGTGGCTCCGGAATCCCGACCACGGCGCGATGGCGCCGTCGCGCAGGCTCAGGTCGTCGTCGGGGACGAGCAGCTCGGGGTCCACCTCGTAGCGGGTGCCGAGACCGTCGCACCGCTCGCACGCGCCGTAGGGAGAGTTGAACGAGAAGTTGCGGGGGGCGAGCTCGTCGAACGACACGCCGCAGTGCGTGCACGCGAGGTGCTCCGAGAACATGAGCGTCTCGAGGTCGCCCGGATCGTCCTCCCGAGGAACGATCTCCACTTCGGCGACGCCCTCGGCCAGGCGCAGCGCGGTCTCCAGAGAATCCGTGAGTCGCCGTTCGATCCCCGCCCGGCGCACCAACCGGTCGACGATCACCTCGATGGTGTGGTTCTCGTAACGGGCCAGCCGCTCGGCACTCGCGGCGCCGAGCTCGATGAGCTCGCCGTCGACCCGGGCCCGCGTGAAGCCTTGCGTCGCGAGCTCCTTGAGCATCCCCTCGTACTCGCCCTTGCGACCCCGCACGACCGGCGCGAGCACCTGGAACCGCGTGCCCTCCTCGAGTTGGAGCACGCGGTCGACGATCTGCTGTGGGGTCTGGCGGGTGATCACCTTCCCGCAGTTCGGGCAGTGCGGGATGCCGATGCGCGCATACAGAAGGCGGAGGTAGTCGTAGATCTCGGTGATGGTGCCGACCGTCGACCGGGGGTTGCGCGACGCCGACTTCTGGTCGATCGAGATCGCGGGCGACAAGCCCTCGATGAAGTCGACGTCGGGCTTGTCCATCTGCCCGAGGAACTGCCGCGCGTACGCCGACAGCGATTCCACGTAGCGGC
Organism: uncultured Actinomycetes bacterium; assembly: GCA_963841415.1. GTDB lineage: Bacteria > Actinomycetota > Acidimicrobiia > IMCC26256 > DASPTH01 > DASUAS01. Next base: position 1,243,237 of record CAWJCN010000001.1, read on the forward strand.
GTTGGCCCTCGGCGTAGATCGTGTCGAAGGCCAGCGACGACTTGCCCGAACCCGACAGGCCGGTGAACACGATCAATTGATCGCGCGGCAGCTCGAGGTCGACGTTGCGCAGGTTGTGCTCGCGCGCCCCTCGGATTGTGATCGTGTTGCTGGACGAGTCCGCCACCGGACCGATTCTACCCGGGAAGCGGGCGGATCGAACGGATGTTCGCACTCGGTCTCAGCCGTCGTCGCCCTCCAGGCACACGACGTGCGTGACGCCGCCGGTCCACGGCTTGGTGGAGCCGTCGGCGGTGGGCGGGCAGGCGCGGGCCCTCGCGGTGAAGGTCTCGTCGTACGTCAGGCCGTTGAACCCGTATCGCCAAACGCGCCGCGCGATGCCCGGAGCCACGATCGCGACTCGCGCGAACCGCATCGGCTCGGACGCGCGACGCTCGTCGCGCGCGTCGACCGACCGCTTCAGAACCGACGGCGAGCTCATTGGGGATGGACGTTCACGATGCTCCACTTGCCCTGGTTCGCGACCGCGGTCTCTCCGCCATCCACGTGGGGGTGCGCTCGGTCGCGAAACGACAGGAGGTGCGAACTCGACGAGGCCGAGCGGATCAGCAGCGCGTCGTCGAACAAGAGGCGGGTGACCGGCGATTCGACGATCCGCACCCGTCGACCATGTTGCTCGAGCAGCAACGCGTCCGCGGCGAGGACCTCCCACGCGGTGACGCTGTCGTTGCGGAGCACGACCGTTTCGCCGTTCCGCGTTGCCGCGAGCAGCTGTGCGGTCGGCACGTAACCGAACAGCGCACGGTTGTTGGGGACATCGAGGTCCTCGTTGACCAGCCCGGCGTCACCCGGGAACGCCCGGATCGTGCTCACGCACAGCACCGCGAGCAGCACGATCACGGCTCCACGAATCAGGGTTCGCCAGCGCAGCGTGCCCGACCATCGGGTGCTGGCGAACTCGTAGATCGCGTGCCCGACCGCCAGCCACAGCACGAACCCGACCGCCGAAATCCACTGCACCAGATAGAACTGGATCGGTCCCACGATGCGGGTGACCGCGTAGACGCCGACCGTGAGCTCCACCGCGACGAGCAGCAAGAGGATGAACCCGTCCGTGGCGCGCGCCTTCCGCGCCGCGAGCACGGCAACGCCGAACGCCACCGCGCTGCACGCGACCGCGAGCGCCAATCCCTGGTGCGCATCGGCGCGCAGCGAGATGGGCGCGAACACGCCGCGCAACATCAGCGTGACCTGGAGCCCTGTGTTGGTGATGCCTTCGGAGAACGTGTGCGGGCTTCCGGGACGTGTGAAGAAGCGCGCGAGGAGCGTCAGGTTCCCTTCGCGGCTCGTCAACTGCTCGATGACGGGTGGCAGCCACACCACGATCGTCACCACCGCGCTCACGGCGACCGACCGCCGGATCGAGCGGCGTTCCTTCGCGGCGAGAGGAGCGTCGCTTCGGCGCTGCCGCCACGTACCAACGAACGCCGCGAACCCGAGCGCCATCACGACGCCCGGCGCCAGGCCCACGTGGGTCTGCACCGCGAACGACGCGACGAACGCGAGCCACGGAGCTGCCCACCAGTCGCGACAGGCGACCGACCAGGCCAGCAGCAGCACGAGCACGAAGGCGAACAGCGTGACGCTGGGGTTCCAGATGTCGAACGGGGTTGGTTCGATCACGACCAGATATGCGGTGAGCAGGATCGAGGCCCACACCAACATCGGGCGGCCACCGCGCCGATGTGCGAGCACGAGGATCCCCGCCGCGGCGGCGGCGTTGATCGCGGTCGCGCCGAGCACGAGTCCGACGGTCTGACGGCCGAAGAGTGAGCTCAACAGGTTGAGGAGGTAGAAGTAGAGCGGCCCGGGATGGTGCCAGTAGAAGCGCGAATACGGACCGAGGAGCGCCGGTGCGTGCCAGGCATCGCTTGCGGTCAACGCGAGGATTGCGCGATCGCCGAAGAGCGCGCCGGCAGGGAAGCCGCGCTTCGCAATGGAGTGTGCACCGACCGCGAACGGGCTCAGAGCCACCAGCGCGACGGCGATCGTGGACAGCCGGCGCCGGTCGGCGTGTGGCTGCAGCCCCGCGGCCGCGGTGTGGTCGGAGCGCGCGCCAGCCGGACGCGTGTCGAGAGGCACCGCGCGCTCGAGCTGCTCCGCCGTGGTCACCGTGAGGCATCGACCACTCCGTGACCGCGATTGAGCGAGGCCGGGTCAGCACACCTCAGGCAGGTAGACGACCTCGGTCGGTGCGACGAGGTGCTGGTCGACAACGTGCACCGTCACGATCCGCACGCTCCGGCCAACCGCTCACCATCCTCGTGGACCGCGGGATCGTAACCCCGGGCGGTTCAGACGGCCGCGCGCAGCTCCCGCTTCAGCTCGTTGATCTCGTCGCGCAGGCGCGCCGCCTCCTCGAACCGGAGGTTGGTGGCGGCGTCGTGCATCTCGTCCTGCAGCGTCTGGATGAGCCGACCGAGATCGTCGGGCGGCACGTCGGCGAGGTCGAACACGGCGGAGCGTTGGGGTTGGCGACCCCGTCCCCGCCCGCGACCGCGGCTCTGGGGTGCCTCGCCGTCGGCGCCCCGCAGCATCTCGAGGATGTCGGTGACCTTCTTGCGCACCGTCTGCGGATCGATGCCGTGCTCGGCGTTGTACTCCAGCTGCTTCTTGCGCCGGCGGTTGGTCTCCGAGATGGCGTGGCGCATCGAGTCGGTCATCTGATCGGCGTACATGATCACCTGACCCTCGACGTTGCGGGCGGCGCGGCCGATGGTCTGGATCAGCGACGTCTGCGAGCGCAGGAAGCCTTCCTTGTCGGCATCGAGGATCGCGACCAGCGACACCTCGGGCAGGTCGAGCCCCTCGCGCAGCAGGTTGATGCCGACCAGCACGTCGAACTCGCCCAGCCGCAACGCGCGCAGGATCTCGACCCGTTCGAGTGTGTCGACCTCGCTGTGCAGGTAGCGCACCCGCATGCCCAGCTCGAGCAGGTACTCGGTCAGGTCTTCCGCCATCTTCTTCGTGAGCGTGGTGACGAGGATGCGCTGGTCGGCGTCGGCCCGGGTGCGGATCTCGTGCACGAGGTCGTCGATCTGGCCCTTCGTGGGCTTCACCTCGATCTCGGGATCGATGAGGCCGGTGGGCCGCACGATCTGTTCCACCACCTGGCTGGACTGTTCGATCTCCCAGTCGCCGGGCGTGGCCGAGAGGAACACGATCTGGTTGACCTTGTCGATGAACTCGCGGAACCGCAGCGGTCGGTTGTCCATCGCCGACGGCAGACGGAAGCCGTGCTCGACCAGCGTGTCCTTGCGCGACTTGTCGCCCTCGTACTGGCCGTGGAGCTGTGGGACGGTCTGGTGCGACTCGTCGAGCACGATGAGGAAGTCGTCGGGGAAGTAGTCGAGCAGCGTGTAGGGCATCTGCCCGGCGGCACGCCCGTCGAGATGGCGTGAGTAGTTCTCGATGCCCGAGCACACGCCGATCTCTCGCAGCATCTCGAGGTCGTAGGACGTGCGCATGCGCAGCCGCTGCGCCTCCAGCAACTTGTCGTGCTCCTCGAACCAGGCGAGCCGATCGACCAGCTCCGCCTCGATGCCTTCGATGGCGCGCTTCATGCTCTCGTCGGAGGTGACGTAGTGCGACGCCGGGAACAGCACCAGGCGCTCGAGCTCCTCGACGATCTCGCCGGTCAACGGGTCGACCGACGCGATGCGCTCCACCTCGTCGCCGAAGAGAGAGATGCGCACCCCGCGTTCCTCGTAGGCCGGGAACACCTCGATGGTGTCGCCCCGCACCCGGAACTTGTTGCGGGCGAAGTCGAAGTCGTTGCGCTCGTACTGCAGCTCGACGAGGCGGGCGAGGATCGAGCGTTGCTCGCGCTCCTCCCCCACGTCGAGGATGAGGCACTGACGCGCGTACTCCTCGGGACCGCCGAGGCCGTAGATGGCCGACACCGACGCCACGATGATCACGTCGCGCCGCGACATCAGCGCGCTGGTGGCCGAGTGGCGCAGACGGTCGATCTCGTCGTTGATCGACGAGTCCTTCTCGATGTAGGTGTCGGTCGACGGCAAGTATGCCTCGGGCTGGTAGTAGTCGTAGTAGGAGACGAAGTACTCCACCCGGTTCTTCGGGAACAGCTCCCGGAACTCGCTGGCCAGCTGGGCCGCGAGCGTCTTGTTCGGGGCGAGGATCAGCGTCGGCCGCTGCACCTCCTCGATGACCGCGGCGGTGGTGAAGCTCTTCCCCGACCCGGTGATGCCGAGCAGCGTCTGGAAGCGGTCGCCTCGTTTGATGCCCTCAGCAAGCGCGGCGATCGCCTCCGGCTGGTCGCCCGCCGGGGCGAGGTCCGTGACGAGCTCGAGGGGCGGCATCAGGACGATGCTAACGGCGCCCTGTGACAGTTATTCCGCCGCCGCGGGCGCCGGCGGCTCTCGCGTGAGCAGGTCGGCCCACACCTTCTCTACCTGTGCCTCCAACGACTCGAGGTCGCCCCCGTTGTCGATCACGTGCGTGGCCACGGCGCGTCGCTCGTCGTCGCTGGCCTGCGCGGACATGCGGCGCTGCGCGTCGTCCCGGGGAACCCCCCGCGCCTCCAACCGATCGAGGCGGACGTCGAGCGGAGCGACCACGACCACCACCGCCACATAGGGGCGTGCTGCCGCGGCCTTGCTCTCGACGAGGAGCGGCACGTCGCAGATCACGACCGCGTCATCGGAGGCCTCGGTGATCCGCCGCTCGAACTCCTCGCCGATCGCCGGCCAGGTGATCTCACCGAGCGCCTTGCGCCCGTCGTCGTCGGCGAACGCCACCGCGGCCAGCTTCGGACGGTCGAGCGCGCCGTCGGCGTCGAGGATGCTCGCGCCGAAGCGCTCGACGAGCGCAGCCAACGCGGGCTGGCCGGGCTCGACCACCGCCCGGGCGACCTCGTCGGCGTCGACGACCGTCGCGCCCTTGGCCCGCAGCAGCGCAGCCACCGTCGACTTGCCGGCCCCGATCCCCCCTGTCAGCCCGACCAGCCGCCGCATTGTGACTGATGCTACAGCGGGTCGATTCGCGCTCTCGGTGCTCAAGGCGCCCACGCAGAGTGCCGAAGGTTTCCTCACGGACCGACCATCCGGGTCCCACTACGGGGCGAGAGCACAGCAGAAGGAAGCATCTCCATGAACCTGTTCGTGTTGCGTACGTGGCTCGAGGCGAAGTTCGCCAAGGACGAGCGGGGCGCGTCGATGGTGGAATACATCCTCCTCGTCGCTCTCATCGCCCTTGCGGTGATCGCAGCGGTCGTGTTCCTCAAGGACCAGGTGAACAACAAGTTCAACGACGCCGGCTCGAAGCTCTCGAGCTCCGGTAGCTGATCACGTTCACCTTCTCGGCGTCGGCGGCGTTCCGGCTGGACTCTCGAGTCCGGTCGAAACGCCGCCGATGGTTCTACCCGTACCAATAGGTACACATCACGTATCCAGCCGGGCGTGCGGCTCGGAATCAACGAAGGGGCAGCTACACCATGAACCTGTTCATCACCCGTACCTGGCTCCAGGCGAAGTTCGCCAAGGACGAGAAGGGCGCTTCGATGGTGGAGTACATCCTCCTCGTCGCCCTGATCGCGCTGGCCGTCATCGCGGCCGTCGTGTTCCTCAAGGACCAGGTCAACAACAAGTTCAACGACGCGGGCAGCAAGCTCAGCAGCTCCGGCTCCTGACCTAGCTCTCCACGGAGACACCGTCGACGGGGCCGTTCAGGGATTCAAGTCCCGGAGCGGCCCCGTCGATGCAATTTGGGGCGAAGACACCGAGAAGGGGCAACAAGTATGAACCTGTTCGTGTTGCGGACATGGCTCGAAGCCAGGTTCACGGCCACCGAACGCGGTGCGTCGATGGTGGAGTACATCCTCCTCGTCGCCCTGATCGCGCTGGCCGTGCTCGCCGCGGTGTCGTTCCTCGGCCGGACGATGAACGACAAGTTCAACACCGAGGGGAGTCAGATCAGCAGCGCTGGCTCGTAGTCGAAGCTACGTCCCCACGGGGGCGTCGACGGAGGGGTCGCACGGGGCGGTGCGACCCCTCCGTCGCGTCCGGACGCGGTGTCGCTCCGTCTGCGTTCTGGTGTCACTGGATGCCCTCAGAGGGCGTTGGCTGTCACCAGAACCCGGGGAGGCCGTCGATGCTGGTCGCGTTCTTCTCGCGGCGGTACACCACCAGGCCGGCGTCACCCATGGACTCAGCCCACGTGAGCAGTCGGTCCCGATGCTCTCGGAGGTCCATGCGGGGGACGCCGTAGCCGCACGAGTCGGCGACGCGCTCGACGTCGACGGTCACGACGGCCCGCGCGCCCGGGAGCGAAGCGAACGAGCTCGCCCGCGCGTCGAAGCCCGGCTCGTCGCACGTGACCACCGTGCCCCTACCGGACAGGCGGACGGTGCGCGCGGGACCGTCGAACGCGCAGAACATCAAGGTGATGCGCCCGTTCTCCCTCAGGTGCGCGATCGTCTCGACCCCGCTGCCGGTGAGGTCGAGGTACGCGACGCGCCGGGCGTCGACCACCACGAACGTCCCGGCAAGGCCCTTCGGTGAGACGTTCACGCGGCCGTCGGGGGCGAGTGGCGCAGTGGCCACGAAGAACATCGCCTGGCGCTCGAGGAACGCCTGGAGCTCGGCACTGATGCCGTCGTGCACCTTTCCCATTCGGGCGATGCTACGAGTCGGAGGTCACGCGATCCCGTGGATTTGGACACCTGCCGCGAGTACGCCGAACGTCGCACTGGACTCGAAACCCTGGTCGGCGCAGAGTCGACAGAGACGGTCGCGCCGCACCAGTCCGCGGCGCCTCGACGAAGGGAGGACCATTCGTGCCGACCTACGTGATGCTCAGCACCCTCACCCCCGAAGGTGGGCAGACGCTCCACACCCACCCCGAGCGCATGGAGCAGGTGAACAAGGAGATCGACGAGTTCGGATGCTCGGTCCTGTCGCAGTACGCGCTGTTGGGGATCTACGACTTCCTGACCGTCGTCGAGGCGCCCGACAACGAGACCATCGCGCACCTCTCGGTCGACCTCGGTTCGCGCGGCACGGTCAAGGTGACGACGCTGCCGGCGATCCCCATCGACAGCTTCGTGAAGAAGCTCGGTGGCAAGCAGCAGATCGGTCGCGGCTGAGCCTGAGCAGGAGCGAGCGCCGGGTCAGCTGCCGGCGCGCACCCAGACCGCGTCGGTGGCGTCGCGGTGCACCCGCTGCCACTCGCCGCTGCGGTCCAGGAGCGCCGCCAGCGAGCTGTCCCTGCCCCAGACGATCACGTCGACGCCATAGCGGTCGAGGACCTTGTCCCACCCGGGCTTGCCCGCGGTGAGCTTGAAGTAGTCGTAGATCACCGACGTCGGGTACATGTCGTACCGGTCGTCCATGAACACCTTCTGCTGCGGCCAGTCCTCGAGGATCACGTAGCCGGCGGTGGCGTCCGTGGTGAGGAGGTGGCGGCCCAGGAGGTCGTGGTTCTCGACGTAGCGCATCGACGCGACCGGGTAGGTCGAGAAGTTGAACGTCTTCTCGGTGCTGGCCTGGAAGCCCATCGCGACCGCGGCCACCACGAGGACCGTGATCGCGGCGGCGACCATCGTCCCCCGCAGCTCCGACGGCTTCTCCTCGTCGCGGGCGAAGGCGCGCGCCACGACGGGCAGACCGATGAGAGGAGCGATCGCGACGTTGCGCACGGCCCACAGCGCGAGCAGCAGCATCGGCACCGCGACGACGAGGTCGCGACGCGTCACCTTGTGCCGGCCGCGCGCCAGCGCGCACACGAACACGACGATCCAGATGCCGAGCGCGACGCCCCACGCCTGCCGGAAGTCCGGTGACTTCCACTCGATGACGTGCGAGAGGATGTCGCCGCGCGACAGGAGCTCGATCGGGAACGTCACCAGCCCGACGCCGTAGGGGTTCACGAACACCGCCGCGAACGCGATCAGCGCCGACACCAGGAGCGTGCGCTCCCGTCCCTCCCACGGCCGCTTGCCGTCGAGCCAGCGCCCGAGCAGGTGCAGGCCGAGGTAGGCGAAGCCGAGCTGGTAGGTGCCGTGCGTGTTGGCCCAGAGCCACATGAGCACCGGCACCACGACGAGCGGGTGGCGACCGACGAGGCTGTCGGGCACCTCGACCACCCACAGCAGCACCAGCAGGAAGAGCACGCCGATCAGCAGCGGTCGCTCCGACCACACGGTGTAGATGCCGGCCAGCGCGGCGGCCGAGAGACCGCACGCCACCATCCGGTCGCGCGCGAGCCGTAGCGCCAGCCGGTAGGTGAGGATGCCGATGCCGGCGCCCACCGCGCCGACGAAGAGCCGGATGCCGTAGCCGCCGAAGCTGCGGTAGAGCAGCGCGTAGGTCACCTCGGCCAGCCACGACTGCGCGATCCACTTGGTGCCCGGCGCGGTGTACGAGAACACGTCGTGGTGCGGGATCCCGTGGTCGAGGATGTACTCGCCCGTCTTCAGATGCCAGAAGAACGAGTTGTCCGACAGCTTGACGAGTCCGGTCGCCCATCCGAACACCCCGAAGAACGCGGTGAACACCCACCCGAGACCAGTGCCGTGCACACGCGTCGGCGTGGCGCGCACCTCGGACGTCGCCGCTGATGGAGCGGCGGTCCCGACCGTACGGTCGAGCGTGGGTGTCGCGGTCATCGTCAGAGGGCGCGCGAGATGTTGATCATCGCGGGGCCGAGGATGACCACGAAGATCGACGGGAAGATGCAGAACACGAGGGGGAAGAGCATCTTGACCGGCGCCTTCTGCGCCTTCTCCTGCGCCATGAGGCGGCGCTTGATGCGCATCTCGTCGGCCTGCGAACGCAGGAGCCGCGAGATCGACACACCGAAGGTGTCGGCCTGCAGCATGGCGAGGATGAAGGCACGCAGGTCGGGAACGTCGCTGCGGTCGGCCATCGCGCGCAACGCGTCGGCCCGGGTCGAACCGATGCGGATCTCGTGCAGCATGCGCCGGAACTCGTCGGACAGGGCGCCGGGCACTGCGGTGCAGGTGCGATCGAGCGCCTGCTCGAAGCCGAGGCCGGCTTCGACCGAGATCACCAGCAGGTCGAGGATGTCAGGGAGCTTGCGCGAGATCTCCTTCTCCCGGTCCTCGACCTTCCGGTTCAACAGGACGTCGGGGTACATGAAGGAGACGCCCCAGAGCACCAGCACACCCACGAACAGGATCGGGCCCTGGAAGTTGATCATCAGGAGCACCGGCACCCAGAAGATGACCGACACGAGCCCGCCGAGCTTCATCACCAGGATCTTGTCGACGTTCAGGTTCGGCGGGTTGCCCGCGTGCACGAGCTTCTCCGCGACCTTCTCGCCGTAGCCCTGCGGCGTGAACCTGGTCGCGACGCCGGTGAGGCCCTCGAGCAGCGGCGCGACGACGCGCTCGCTCATCGGCGCCAGCATCTCCTGGTCGCGCACGTCCTGGATCTGGTAGCCCTCGAGGCGACGGAGCGACTCGCGAACGTCGGCCTTCTCGACCGACGACGACGCGAGCACGTACGTCAGCGCGCCCACTGCGGCCGCGATCACCACGGCGATCATCAACGGCGTCACGTCACACCTCGATCTGCAGGATCTTGCGCAGCCAGATGAAGCCGACGAAGGTCATGATCCCGCAGGCGATCACGGCCATGATCCCGATCGACTCCTCGAACAGCACACCCATGTAGTCGGGCTGGACCAAGTAGAGGATTCCCGCGAACGCGACAGGGAACAGCCCGAGGATCCACCCGGAGAAGCGGCCTTCCGCCGTGAGCGCCCGGATCTCCAGGCGCAACCGCTCCCGCTGGGTCATCGTGTCGGACACCGTGTCCAGCAGCTCGGCCAGGTTGCCACCGACCTCGCGCTGGATGCGGATGGCCATGACCGCCCACATGAGGTCGACGCTCGTCATGCGTTGCGCCGAGTCTTCCAGCGCGTCCTCGATCGGACGGCCGAGCCGCGATTCGGTGAACACCCGCTGGAGCTCACGTCGCGTCGGCTGCGTGGCTTCGTTGGCCACCGACTCGAGCCCCTGGGCGAACGAGAAGCCCGCGCGCATCGAGCCCGACAACAGGTTGAGCGTGCCCGGCAGCTGCATCTGGAACTCGCGCAGCCGATTGCGGCGGCGCCGGTGCAGCATGATCACGGGCCCGAGGCCCGCGACGAGCGCGAACCCGAGCGCCAGCGGGATGGGCAGCACGAGCAGGCCGAGCATGCCCACGACGAACAGGCCCGCGAAGTAGAAGAAGAGCGCCTCCGGCGGACGCAACGGCAGGTCGGCCTGCTCGAGCGCGTCCTCGGTGCGGGTCAGGAGACCGGCCCGCTCGGCCAGTCGGCCGGTCATCCCGACCATGCGCTGCATGAGCGCGGTTTCGGCCAGGGCCTGGTCGCCCTTCGGCGCGAACGCCTCGTCGTCCTCGTCACCCGTGGCCGCCTTCGGCTCGGCCAGGATGTCGCCGAGGCGGCGCTCGATCTTGCCACGCTTGTCGCCGGTCATGAGCACGAGGGCCAGACCGAGGCCCAGGACGCCGGCCGCGACGAGCAGCGCGAAGACGATCTTCGCCGGGCTGTTCGACGTCGACGCGGCGAGCACGATCGCCGTCATCGCCGTCCCGCCCCTGCGTTTCCGCCGAGCGTCTGCCCGTTCGCGAACAGCGACGGCTCGAGCTGGATCCCGTAGTCGTTGAGCTTCTCCGAGAACGCCGGCCGGATCCCGGTGCTGCGGAGGCCACCGCGGAAGCGACCTTCCTCGTCGATCCCGGCACTGAAGTCGAAGGTGTAGATGTCCTGGAGGACGACGACGTCGCCCTCCATGCCCATCACCTCGCTGACGTGGGTGACGCGACGGGTGCCGTCGCGCAGACGAGTGAGGTGCACGATGGCGTCGAGCGCCGACGCCATCTGCTCCCGGATGACGCGGACCGGCAGGTCCATGCCCGCCATCAGCGTCAGGGTTTCGATACGGGACAGCGTGTCGCGCGGCGAGTTGGAGTGGACGGTGGTGATCGAGCCGTCGTGACCCGTGTTCATGGCCTGGAGCATGTCGAGGGCCTCGCCGCCACGGATCTCACCGACGACGATGCGGTCGGGTCGCATACGCAGCGAGTTCCTGACCAGGTCGCGGATCTTCACCTCGCCCTTGCCCTCGATGTTGGGCGGGCGGGCTTCCATCGGAAGGACGTGCTGCTGGTGGAGCTGGAGCTCCTTGGCGTCCTCGACGGTGACGATGCGCTCGTCGCCCGGGATGAAGCTCGAGAGCACGTTGAGGAGCGTCGTCTTCCCGGTGCCGGTACCGCCGCTCACCACGATGTTCAAGCGGCCCTTCACGCACTGGTTGATGAAGTGCGCGACCTGCGGAGTGAACGACCCGAAGTTGATGAGGTCGTCGACCGTGTACGGGTCCTTGGAGAACTTTCGGATGGTCATGAACGGCCCGCCGATCGACAGCGGGTGCACGACCACGTTCACACGGGAGCCGTCGGGGAGGCGAGCGTCGACCATGGGGTTCGCCTCGTCGACGCGACGGCCGACCTGGCTCACGATCTTGTCGATGATGCGACGGAGGTGGGTCTCGTCGACGAACTTCACGTCGGTGATCGAGAGCTTGCCGCTGCGCTCGACGTAGACCATGCCGGGGCCGTTCACCATGACTTCAGTGATGGTGTCGTCCCGGAGCAGCTGGTCGATCGGTCCGTACCCGAGCACGTCGTCGGTGACCGACTGCACCAGGACCTGGCGCTCGTTGACGGTCAGCGCGAACCGCTCTTGGCTCAGGGCCTTGAGCAGCTGCTCGTCGACCTGGCGTCGAAGCTCCGCTTCCGACACGCGCTGGTCCGTGAGCAGCGGGCCCAGCTCGTGGATCACGAACTGGTGCATCTTCTGGCGCACCTCTTCGAGCTGCTGCTCGCGCTGGTGCACCGTCTGCGCGGTGCGTTGCCCCTGCCAACGGGTGGCCGGCTGCTGGGTCTGGGTCATGACCTACCGTCCTCCGTCACTCGTCACTTGCCCCGCCGGCCCTTCTGGGCGGCGGCGTTGGGACCGAGCAGCGACTCGGCGATGCAGTCCAGCGCTCGCGACACCGGCGACTTGGGCTCCTCGACCACAACCGGTCGGCCCGAGTTCACCGAGATCGGGACCGCGATGTCGTCCGGGATCGGGAAGTTGGCGCTCATGCCGAGGACCCGCTCGATCTCCTTCACGTCGAGTTTGACCTTCGCGTTGGCGTGGTTGAGCACGAGCTTGAGCTTCGGCCCCGCGATCGCCTGGAGGTCGAGCTGCTGCATCCCGATCTTGAGGTTCTTGATGCTCGGGATGTCCATGCTGCCGACGAGCAGCACCTCGTCGGAGGCCTCGATGATCGCGAGCACGTAGTCGTTGAACACCGAAGGGAGGTCGATGACCACGTGACTCGCGATTGCCTGCAACGCGGCGCAGATGTTCACCATCTCGCCCGGGAGCAGCGCGTCGGTCGGCATCGACTCGATCGGCGCCGGTAACACGAGCAGTCCGGTGGCGGGGTCCTTGTCGGCCAGCGTCTGCACGAGCTCGAGGTCGCCGTACTGCACGGCGGCCGCGGCGTCGAGCACGGTGTTCTGCGCCTGCATCGAGAGCATCACTGCGACGTCGCCGAACTGGAGGTCGCCGTCGACGAGCACCACCGGCTCCAGCGAGCGCTTGGCCATCGCGGCAGCAACGTTGATCGCGATGCAGGTCTTGCCCACGCCACCCTTGGTGGAGAACACGGAGATCAGGCGTCCGGGTTCACCGGTGCGCGTGGCGGGCGTCTGGACGCGGGTCGTTGCCGCGCCCGCGAGCAGCTCGCCGACCCGGTCGACCGACTGGTGCAGGCTCGCCTCGCCGCCGATCACGATGGCGTCGCGAGCGCCGGCGCGCAGCGCCTGCTGGAGCACGTCCGTCGACAGCTCGTGCACCGCGAACACGACGCCGAGCGAGCTGTGCGAACTGGTCACGCGGTGCACGTGCTGGAAGCCGATCGGGCTGGCGAACCCCGGGCCGAAGACCCCCACCGTGGGACGGGTCGGGTTCAGCTGCTGGATGAGATCCTCCATGGTGTCGAACTGCGCGGCACCCGACAGCTCGACCGCGAGCCGCGTGCGCACGTTGGCGTCGGGCTCGACGACCGCGATGTCGTAGGTGACGGCGCCGACCGGTGCATCGACCATGGCGTAGGACTCCACGGGCGCTACTTGCTGCTCGCCGCGGCCTTGGCGGTACCGCTGGTGTCCGACGGAATGGTCGACGGCGGCAGGAGCACCAGGTAGATCTTGCTGGAGCCGCTGTTCGCCGAGATGATGCGCAGAGCGTCGTCATGCGAGACCTCGAAGGTCAGAACGCCCGAGTTCGGGGGAGGTGCGGACGACGCGCCCGAAGAGCTCCCGTCCGTGGCGGGAGCGGCCGCCTGCTGCGTGGTGCTCGCGCCCACCGCGAGGACCTTCACGTCGGTGAGCATGTACGAGTACGTGACGTCGTTGCTGCCGTCGGTGGCCTGCGTGGGAACCGCGATGTCGACGTGGTCGCCGGGAGTGATCTGGTTCGCGACACCGCGGTCGGCGTCGACGGTCACGGTCACGGCCACCAGGTTCTGCGCTGCGATCGATTGCGAGAAGGCGCCGCCTGCGCCGTCCTTCGTCGACACGAACGAGCCGGTGGTGATGAACTGCTTCGTGGTGAGCGGACCCGCGGTCTGGAGATCGGCGAGCGAGTTGACGTCGGTGACCGCGCCCGGGGGCACCGAGCCCTTCGCCACCTTCTCCTTCGTCACCAGGCCGGCTTGGATGAGCTCCGTGCCCGTCGTGCCCTTGGCGATGTCCGCGTTGGCGACGTAGGCGTCGACGAACGACGCGTTGTCCTGAGCACGTTGGTCGGCGCCGGACGCGTACATGTACACGCCGATGCCGGCCACGAGTGCGAGCACGATGGCCGCGGCGGCCATCAACGTTCGACGATTCGACACCGCGACTCCCCTCGGGATCCGTTCTGGTCCCTAGGTGGTCGGCCCGTGGTGGCACCGGCTTGAGTCGGATGTCAGAGGGACCCGGGATTTCCCCGGATCCGGCTACTCCGCGGGGGTCTCGCCGGTCTCGCCGGACTCGCCGACCCCGTCGTCGGTCGTCTCGGGAGCCTCGGAGATCTCGGTCGTCTCGGAAGATGGGCCTCGGTCGTCTCGGAAGCGTCGCTGGCCTCGGGCGTCTCGCCCTCGACCGGCTCTTCCTCGAAGGCAGGGCCGATGTAGTTTCCCTGCTCGTCGTAGGCGTGCTCGCCGTAGTGCTCCTGGTACTCGGCGGCCACGACACCACCCTCGGCGGCCTGCTTGATCGACAGCGAGATGCGCCGGCGGTCGAGGTCGATGTCGATGATCTTCACCCAGAGCTCCTCGCCCGGGGTGACGACCTGCTCGGGGGCCTCCACGTGGTGGACCGCCATCTCCGAGATGTGCACGAGGCCTTCGATGCCTTCACCGACCTGCACGAACGCGCCGAACGGCACGAGCTTGGTGACGCGGCCGTAGACCAGCTCGCCAACCTGGTGACTGGTGGCGAACTCCTGCCACGGATCCTGCTGAGTCGCCTTGAGCGACAGCGAGATCCGCTCACGCGAGAGGTCGACGTCGAGGACCTGCACGGTCACTTCGTCGCCGACCTGCACGACGGAGCTCGGGTGGTCGACGTGCTTCCACGACAGCTCCGACACGTGGACGAGGCCGTCCATGCCGCCGAGGTCGACGAAGGCACCGAAGTTGACGACCGACGACACGACACCACTGCGCACCTCGCCCGACTTGAGGTTGGCGAGGAACTCGTCACGCTGCTCGCGCTGCGTCTCTTCGAGGTACGCGCGCCGAGAGAGCACGACGTTGTTGCGGTTCTTGTCGAGCTCGATGATCTTGCACTCGATCTCCTTGCCCACGTAGGGCTGGAGGTCGCGCACCCGGCGGAGGTCGACGAGCGACGCGGGCAGGAAGCCGCGCAGGCCGATGTCGAGGATCAGGCCGCCCTTGACCACCTCGATGACCGGGCCCTTGACGATGCCGTCCTTCTCCTTGATCTCCTCGATCGTGCCCCAGGCGCGCTCGTACTGCGCGCGCTTCTTCGACAGGATCAGGCGACCGTCTTTGTCTTCCTTCTGGAGGACCAGCGCCTCGAGCTCGTCGTCGAGCGAGACGATCTCGTGGGGGTCGACGTCGTTGCGGATGGAGAGCTCGCGCGAAGGGATCACACCCTCCGACTTGAAGCCGATGTCGAGCAACACCTCGTCGCTGTCGATCTTGACGACGCGCCCGGTGACGATGTCACCGTCGTCGAATTCCACGATGGTCGCGTCGACCGCGTCCGCGAACGACTGCCCACCGAGGTCGTCGAGCACGACCAACTCGTTCTGGCCTTCGTCGTCGGGCGCGTCGACATCGGGAGTGTCGACACCGGACGCCTCGACTTCGGGCGTAGCGACTTCGGGCGTCTCGCTGCCCGCACTCGTGGGCTCGGGGGTGGCTTCGGGGTTGGCCTCGACGGCCTCGCCGCTCTCCTCGGGGACGGTGGCGGTGGCCGCCTCCGTCACGTCCTGATCCGACAACTTCGAACTCCTCAGTGGTTGAACCACCCACGCTGCTGGCTGACCGGCGGGCGCGGAAGGCGGGCCTCGGGTGTGAGGCCGAACGCACAGGCTACAGGTCGCTCAGGATTTCCTGAAATTCCTGGCGCACGTATCTCAGCCGATCGGGCGCCGCGCGAGCAGCACGAGCTCGTGGTGGTCGAGCGTCGGCGGCTGGCGTCGATACTCGCCCGGCGTGACGCCGTGCACCTCGACGTCGGCGAGGCCGGCGCCGCAGGCGAGCAGCTCGAGCTCGCGGCCGGTGAAGCAGGTCGTCCAGAGGTCGAACGGGGCTTCGGTGCCGTCGGGCCCTCGCACGCTGGCGACCTCGTGCAGGACGCCGGTGGCGGGATCGAATTCCTCCCCCGCCTCGAGGTGCCGCACTGCGAACGCGGCCGAGAAGGCGCTCACAGCCAGCGCGCCGCCGGGTCGCACCGTGGCGGCGATGCGGCCGAACACGTCGATCTCGTCGTGCCCGCCGAGCAGGCCGAACCCTCCCTGACAGAGGCAGATGGCGGCGTCGAACTCGCCCGGTCGGTCGAGCTCGCGCACGTCGAGCTCCTCGAACGCCGCGTCGAGCTCGCCGGCCGCGGCCGCATCCCGCGCGAGCCGGACGAACCCGGTGCTGTGGTCGATGCCGACGACGGCGAAGCCACGCCGCGCGAACGCCAACGAGTGGCGGCCGGGCCCGCACCCGACGTCGAGGACACGCATGCCCGGCTCGAGCCGGAGCGCATCGACGAGGAACTCGACTTCCTGATCGGTGCCCTTGGTGAACGCGTTGCGCAGATACGCGGGCCCGAGGAAGTCGGCAACGGCGTCGAACCAGTGCGCGTCAGTCGGGCGCGGGAGCGCGGTCACGCGCTAACCGTAGAGACGGCCGCACGGCGAGACGACGCTGCGGCGACCCCATCGTTCGCACTCGGAGCACCACGCCAACGCGAACTTCCAATGTCGGATGGTCTCGCGACAGTGCGAGCACACCATCGCGGGCGGCGACCAGATTCGGCTGCCGTCGCGCTTGACGACCATCTCCAACGGCGGTTCGAACTCCCAGTCGGCCGTTCGTAGGTCGCAGAGCACGCACGTGCCCGCCTTGGTTGCGACGTTCGGCGCGCTCACCGCGCGTGCTGGTTCTTCGACGACCTCGTGGTGGTCAGTCGCCATCGGACCGAGCAGGATCTCGTCCTTCCGGGACCCGCTCCGCGTGACGACGATGTCGAGCGCATAGGCGGCGCCGCTCACGAAGGCCAGCCCGTGGCGTCGTGCCGAGCCGTCGCCAAGACCGTCGAGCTCGAGCACGACCGCGCGGCCGGCTCGCAGGTGGTCGACGACGTCCGTCAACTGGTCGAAGTGCTCAGGCCGCGCGACGACCGGTTCGTCATGCGCAGTGGCGTCAGCGGTTCGCTCTGCAGCCGTCAGCGCGTCGGGAACTTCGTCCCGAGCGATCACTCGTACCGCGGACGGCACCTCCGCACGCTCGGGCGGACGCGTGATCGGATGGCGACTTCGCTGGTTCATCGCAGCGCCTTTCGAGCGCACCACTCCGAGGACTGCTCCCCGCGACCGTACGGGCAGCGGTTCGACCGTGTCGAGCCCCCAAGAGTTCGACCGTGTCGAGCCGTGTCGAGCCCCCAAAAGGTAGCGAGATCTTTCACGGATGAGACAAATCGCTACCTTTTGGCGGGTTCCGGCCCCTACTTGGCAGCGGCCCAGTTGGGGCCGAAGCCGGTGTCCACGGTCAGGGGCACGCGCAACTCGGTGACGTGCTCCATCACGTCGCGCACCAGGACCTCGGTGTCGTCGTGCTCGGACTCGGGCACTTCGAGCACCAGCTCGTCGTGGACGGTGAGGAGCATCCGCGCCTCGGAGCTCGCTTCGTCGAGCGCGCGGTCGAGGTCGATCATCGCCAGCTTGAAGATGTCGGCCGCGCTCCCCTGCACCGGGGCGTTCTGCGCCATGCGCTCGCCCATCTGGCGGATGCGGAAGTTGTCCGACGCGAGCTCCGAGATCTGCCGGCGCCGACCGAAGATCGTCGTCGTGAACCCGCGCTCCTTCGCCTCCGCGACCGTGCTCTCCATGAACGTCTTCACGTTGGGGAAGCCGTCGAAGTAGGCGTCGAGGATCTCGGCCGCTTCGCCGGTGGGGATGCCGAGCCGCTGGCCGAGGCCGTACGCCTCCATGCCGTAGGCGAGGCCGTAGTTGACGACCTTGGCAAAGCGGCGCTGCGCGTCGTCCACATCGGACTCGTCGACGCCGAACACCTTCGCCGCGGTCGTCGTGTGGACGTCGGCACCGCGGTCGAACGCGTCCATGAGCCCGGGATCCTCGGCGAGGTGCGCGAGCACACGCAGCTCGATCTGCGAGTAGTCAGCGGTGAGGATCCCCCAGCCGGGATCGGCGACGAACGCCCGGCGCATCTCGCGCCCGTCCGCGGTGCGCACCGGGACGTTCTGCAGGTTGGGCGTCTCGCTGGAGATCCGCCCCGTCGTGGTGTCGGTCTGCTTGAACGTCGCGTGGATGCGACCGTCAGCGGCGATCAGCGGCGGGAGCGCGTCGGCATAGGTGCTGCGCAGCTTCTCGACCTCGCGGTAGCGCAGCAGCTCTTCGACGATCGGATGGTCCTCGGCCATCTTCTGGAGCGAATCGGCGTCGGTCGACGGCCCGGTCTTCGTCTTCTTCACGGGAACGAGCCCGAGCTTCTCGAACAGGATCGTCCGCAACTGCGGGGTCGAGTTCACGTTGAACTCCTCCCCCGCGATCGCGTAGATGCGCTGCACGTACAGCTCGCATTGCTCGGCCAGGTCCTTGCGCAAGCCCTCGAGGAACTCGCGGTCGATGCGGATCCCGTTGGACTCCATGCGCGCCAACACGCGGACGAGCGGCCGCTCGAACCGTTCGTAGAGCTCGGTGAGCTCACGCGCTTCGAGCGCCTGCACGAACGCCGCCGCCAGCTGCAGGATCACCGCGGCGCGGCGGCCCGTCTGGTCGATCTCGTTGTCGCCGTCGAGGTCGAGGGTTCCCTCCTCCACGTCGGGCGATCGCACCTCCAACCCGAGGTACTGGAGCGCGAGTTCGTCGAGCAGGAACTTCCCCCGGCCCGGGTCGAGCAGGTACGCCATCACCGCGGTGTCGTGGAGGAGCGAGCGGACGTCGACGTCGAGCCCGTGGATGAGGTCCTTGGCCCGGTGCGCGATGAGGCCGGGACCGTCGGCGTCGGCGAGGGCTCTCAGCGCCTCGCGGACCGCCTCGTCGCGCGAGCAGCGCGGCGTCGATGTAGGTCGCCGTCGCGTCGTCACTGGCGATCGCGACGGCGCGCAGCGGGCTGGTCCCCGGGGCGCCTTCCCACCGCGCTTCGACCGCGTACGGTTCGTCGCGCTCGGCCAGCGTGCCGAGCAGCTCGAGCACCGCCATCGCGTCGCGTGCGACCGTGACCTCGACGTCGACCGTGGCGGCTTCCACGTCGGCCGCCGACGCGTCCCCGATCGCTTCGAGCAGACGCGGGAGCAGGGTGCGGAACTCGAGCTGGTCGAAGAGCACGCGGACCTCATCGCGGTCCCACGCGCCCATCCGCAGCTCTGCCGGAACGGCGTCGACGTCGCAGTCGAGCCGGAGCTGCGACATCTGCCGGTTGAGGAACACGCGGTCGCGCGCCTCGCCCAGGTTCTGGCGCTGCTTGGGTGGGAGGTCGTCGAGGTGCTCGTAGATCCCCTCGAGGTTGCCGTAGGTGCTGATGAGCTTGGCCGCCGTCTTCTCCCCGACCCCGGGGACGCCGGGCAAGTTGTCGCTCGGATCGCCGCGGAGGGCCGCGTACTCGGGGTACTGCGCGGGGGTGACGCCGGTGCGCTCGAAGATCCCGGCTTCGTCGTAGAGCACGTAGTCGGAGACGCCACGCCGGTTGTAGAGCACCTTGACGTGCGGGTCGGACACGAGCTGGTAGCTGTCGCGGTCGCCGGTGACGATGATGACGTCGATGCCGTCGGCCGCGGCGCGGGCGGCGAGGGTCGCGATCACGTCGTCGGCCTCCACCCCGGGCAGCTGCAGCGTGGGGATGTGCAGCGCGTCGATGACCTCGTGGATCAACGGGATCTGCGGCACGAAGATGTCGGGCGTCTCCTTGCGGTTGCCCTTGTAGTTGGCGTCGAGGTCGTTGCGGAAGGTCGGGCCCGGCGCGTCGAACACCACCGCGATGCCGTCGGGGTGCTCGTCGCCCAGCACCTTCACGAGCATCGAGGTGAAGCCGTACACCGCGTTGGTGATCGTCCCGGCCGCGGTGGCGAGGTCCGACGGGAGGGCGTAGAACGCGCGGTAGGCCAGCGAGAGGCCGTCGATCAGGAGGAGCGTCGCCATCTCTACGGTCGATTCCGCTCCGGCGTCCCAGCCATCCGGCCACGCCTCCGCTGCATCTCCATCGGGGCGATCGTACGCCGCGGCAGCGGCGAACGATCAGGGCGTGAGCTCGCCGTCGACGACCCGCCGGGCGATCTCGTCGATCTTCACCCGGTTGGCCATCGCCTGCTGCTGCAGGAAGCGCCACGCGTCCTGCTCGGCGAGGCCGTGGCCGTCCATGAGCCGACCCTTGGCGCGGTCGATCGTCTTGCGGGCGTCGAGACGGGCCTGGAGATCCTCGACGTCGCGCTCGAGCGCGCTCAGCTCCGCGTAACGGCCGAGCGCGACCTCGATCGCGGGGATGAGATCGCTCTTCTGGAACGGCTTCACCAGGTACGCGAGCGCGCCCGCGTCGCGCGCCTGCTCCACCAGCTCGCGCTGCGAGAACGCGGTGATCATCAGCACGGCGGCAAGGCGATCGGTGGCGATCTTGCGCGCGGCCGAGAGGCCGTCGAGCCCGGGCATCTTGATGTCGAGGATCACGAGGTCGGGGCGCAGGTCGCGGACGAGCTCGACCGCCTCGTCGCCACGACCGGTCTCCCCGACCACGTCGTAGCCGTCCTCCTGGAGGAGCTCCTTCAGATCGAGGCGGATGATCGCCTCGTCTTCGGCGATCACCACTCGGGTGGTGCGGGTGGGGTCTGCGGCCACGAGGCTCCCGGGGCTCAGGGGGCGGACAGTTCCGCCGAGATGCGGTCGAGCAGGGAGTCCTGCTCCCGTTCGAGCTCGCGCACCGTGCCCCGCAGCGCGTCGGCCTGGCGGGCCTGCGCGTCGGCGTGCCGGCGCGCGTCGCGAGCCTCGACGTCGGCGAGGGGTGTCTCCGCCACGAGGGCGCGGAGGCGCACGTTCTCGGCCTCCTCCTCCAGGAACCTCAGCTGCTCCTCGGTGACGGCCAATTCCGCGCGCATGCGCTTGAGGCGCTCGCTCACGTCGACCAGACGTCGCTGGAGGAGAGACTGCGACATAGGGCCAACATCCTAGAACGGGTGCGCTCAAGCGCGTCCGGCGTTCGGCCGACATCCAGTGACCGTGCTTCGCCGGATCACCGCGCTCGTCACTCTCGCCGGCGCCCTCGCGCTGACTCCCTCGGTCGCGCGCGCGCCGCGGACGACACCGGCCGCGACCCCGTGTCCCTCGCCCAGCAGCGCCTGGACACGGCCCGGACCCAGGCCACCGACATCGCGGGCCGGATCTCCGCCGCCCAGACGCAGCAGGCGCAGCTCGAGGCCGAGATCGCCGACGCCGAGGCCAGGATCCCGGTGCTGAGGGCCAAGGGAGCCGAGCTCAAGGTCGAGGTGAAGGCCCGGGCCGCGCAGCTCTACGTGCGCCAGGGCAGCTCGACCGCGTTCGAGTCGACGATGGACGCGGAGAGCACCGAGGACGGGTTGCGCGCCGCACACCTCACCGACACCATCGGCGAGCACGATCTCGCGGCCGCGACCGAGCTCCGCCAGACGGCCACCCGCCTCGCCGAGCGCGAGGCCCACCTGAAGGAACAGCGCGCCGAGCTCGAGCGCACGATCGCCCAGCTCGCGCCGCTCAACGACCTGCTCCAGAAGAAGCTCGCGGTCGCCAGCGCGCTCTACGAGAAGGTGCACGCGCTCGTCGTCGACGGTGCACCGAAGCACGGCATCGACGTCGCCACCGACGCGACGGAATGCCCGGTGAGAGGACTCGTCGTGTTCACCGACGACTTCGGGGAGCTGCGTCCCGGTGGACCACACCCCGGCATCGACATGGCGGCGTTGCCCGAGACGCCGGTGGTCGCGGTGACCAACGGCGTGTGGCGTCACGACGTCGGCGACGCCGGCGGGAACGGCGCGTGGCTCACCGCAGCCGACAACGTCTCCTACTACTACGCGCACTTCTCGCACTACGCAGGCGACGGCGGGCTCGTGAAGGCCGGCGACGTGATCGGGTACGTCGGCATGACCGGCAACGCGACCGGACCGCACCTCCACTTCGAGATCCACCCCGGCAAGCCCGGCGAGCAGCCACCCGTCGACCCGTTCGCGACGCTGCTCGCGCTCTGCAACGGCAACCTGCCGGCCGCGAAGTCGAACTAACGTCGTCGCGAGCCGGCCCGGATGGCGCAACTGGCTGACGCAGTCGGCTCAAAACCGGCCGCCCTTCGGGGCATGTGGGTTCGAATCCCACTCCGGGCACCCACCCGCTCATCCTCTCTTCAAGTTGCGTCACCTGACCGCGAACAACGCGGTTGAGTGACGCAACCTCGCGAGGTGAGGTGGTCAGAGGCCCAGGGTGGAGTCGACGCCGCTGTGCTGTTCGATGGCGCGCATGCGGGCGCCGACCACCGCGAGCAGCTTGGGCGCGATCTGAGGCATCGCCAGCTCGAGCATCTCGTTGAAGTCATGTCGGTCCAGCACCAGCAGCTGCATCGGCGACGTCGCGGTGACGGTGGCGACGCGCTCGCCGCCGTCGATGAGTGCCATCTCTCCGAAGAACCCGCCCGGGCCGATGGTGCCGACCTCGTCGCCGTCGACCGTGGCTGACGCGTCGCCACCGACGATGACGAAGAACTCGAACCCTTCGTCGCCCTGACGGGTCATCTC
Organism: uncultured Actinomycetes bacterium; assembly: GCA_963841415.1. Classification (GTDB taxonomy): domain Bacteria; phylum Actinomycetota; class Acidimicrobiia; order IMCC26256; family DASPTH01; genus DASUAS01. The sequence goes on from CAWJCN010000001.1 coordinate 1,265,835, forward strand.
GGCGCCGGTGTCGGCTTCACGAGGTTTCGCGACGGCTGCGATGCGGGCGAGCTCGTCGTCGTCGCACGTGCTGAACAACCAGATGCCGCGCAGCAGGCGGATGCGCTCGTCGAGCTCGGATCCGAAGCTCACGCCGCCGAGGGTGGTGAGAGCGAGCGACCCCGGATGCGCTTGCGGCGCCGGCGGGACCCGAAGACGAGGATCGCTCCGACGACGACGGCCGCGATGCCTCCCAGCACGTACGTCCCCGTGTGGTTCGACGACCCGGTGAAGGCCAGGTTGGCGCCGACGTTGATCGTGGTGGTGAACACGCACGAGGAGCCCTGGACGGTCAGGAGGTGCGCTCCCGGCGCCGTCCCCGGCGGGATGCTGATCGCGCCGGCGAAGCTGCCCGACGCGTCGGCGGTGATGGTGCCGATGGGGTGTCCGTCGAAGAGCACCTGGAGGGGCTCGTCGGCCACGCAGCCAGAACCCTTGAAGGCCACCTGGCCACCCACCTCGACGTTGGGATTCTCCACGACGATCCCACCCGTCGGCGGGTACTGCGCGACCTCCACGCCGGGGATCGTCACCGGGGGTGGGAGGGTGGTCGTGGGTGTCCCACCGCCGCCGCCGGTGTCGCCGTCGGGCGCACCGGCGGGCAGGTCGCCGGGCAGGCCGAGGGCCTGGTCGAGCTTCAGGTTCCCGGTGATGAAGGCGTCGTTCTCGAGTTGCTCACGGCTGAGTTGCGAGGGTTGGCCGACATCACCCTGGGCGACACCGACCCGGTAGCCCGGTGTGAGGACCGCCGAACCCTTCCGCTTCAGGGTGATCGTCTTCTGGGGCTTCTCACCCACGGGACCGAGGTCGTAGGTCTGCGTGTCGCTGGTGTTGTCACCCGACACCTGCGTCGAGCACCACTTGCCCTTCTCCTCGGGCAACTTCGCGTCCGCGCAGTCGCCGACGTACTCGTCACCCTGGGTCTCCAGGTAGGCGGCGATCGCTTCCTCGGCACTCGTCAGCGTGCCCGTCGACACCTGCTGTGCCGACGCGGTCGTCGCGGTGGTCGAGGACTCCGAGTTCGACGAACCGCCGCTGTCGCACGCCGCGAGGATCAGCGCGAGGAACGCGAGCACGGCTGCCCCAGCCAGGAATTGCCGGAAGCGGCCCGACCGGGCGTGGGGGGGCCCGGTCTCCGGGGGAGGAGACGACCGCACGTTGCTTTACGGGGTGTCCGTCACGGAGGTGACGTCCCACGCGTCGCTGTCGACGTGGATGTCGTCGACGACGGCGGTGAACGTGCACGTCACCTGCTGGGGCGTGCCGTCCGAGTTGGGCAGGCACTGCGCGACGAACGCTGTGCCCTGGACCGCAGCGGTCGTGCCCCCGGCCTTCACCTCGAACGAGCCCGTCTCGGACACCTTGGCGGCGCGGTTCCAGGTCTCACCCACGGAGAGCGTCCCCTGCGTCTGGCGACCACCCTTCTCGTCGGTGAGCACCGAGATCGTGAACACGGTCGACCCCGCGAGACGCGTGAGCGAACCGTCGGTGTAGTCGATCTCCGCACGACCCGTCGCGTCGGTCTTGATCGTGTCGCCCTGCTTGAGCGTCATGCCGTCCTTCGCCGCGGCGAAGGAGGTCTTGCCCTTCTGCTTGATCGTGACGGTGTCGGCGGTGATCTTGAGATGGGCCAACGCCGAGCCCGATGCCGACTTCGTGGACGCACCAGCGGCGACGCCGGTGATCGCGATGGCGCCGAAGGCCATGAGGCCGACGACGAGCACCGACAGCGCTCGCGTACCTCGCCCCGAGTGCTTGCGCATTCCCCGCATCACTCCTGTTTCCTCAGGTCCGCCCCAGCCCTCCGGCCCAGCTCTCCGGAACCGCCGCAACTGCCTGATCTTCCGCCCTGTCCACTCCGCCCACGGACAGTGGCAGGGTAGCCGACCCTGAAGGCACCACTCGCCAGAGTCGCATTTCGCGACTCACGCCCTTGAGCTCGACGGGGCCGACCGCTTCGACGGGCGGTGGGGACGTCATTCGCGTCAGCACCTCGTCTGACAGGATGATCTCACCGCGTCCTGCCGCCGAACAGAGACGTGCCCCGACGTTGACGGTGTCACCCACCACGTCGTACTGGCGACGGCGCCCGCCACCGAAGTGCGCGGCGACGGCATCGCCGCAGTTGAGGCCGATCCCGAACGACACCTCGGGCGCGCTGCGCTCGACGAGCTCGCGGTTGAGCTGGGGGGTGAGCTCCTGGATCGCGATCGCGCAGTCGACCGCACGCTGCGGATGGTCATCCATTGGCAGTGGCGCGCCCCACACCGCGAACACCTCGTCGCCCACGTACTTCATGAGCGTGCCGGTCTTCTCCAACACGATCTCGGTGACGCGGTCGTAGTAATGGTTCAGCATCGCCCGGACGACGGCGGGTTCGAGGTTCTCCGACATCGCGGTGAACCCGCGCAGGTCGCAGAACAGCACGGTCATGTCGAGACGCTCACCTTCGACGGCCGCCCCCGCACGATCCTCGTCGACGAGTCGCCGCGCGACCGTCTCGGGCACGTACTGCGAGAACAGCGCGGTGACGCGGCGGCGCTGGCGCGTCTCGCCGAAGTAGCGGAGACCGAGCCCGCCGACGAACGCGAGGATCACTGCGATCGACGGGTAGACGAAGTTGAGGACGTGACCGCTGTTGAAGCGGGTGAACGCGTACACGAGGTACCCGAGCCCGAGCAAGAGCGTCACGAAGATGGATGCCCAGAGCGGGAGCAGCAGCACCATGGTTCCGATGACTGCAGTCACCACGGCCACCCACAGGAGGGTCTGCGTGTTGCTGACCGGTTCCAGATAGGTACCGGTGAGCATCGTGTTGGCCGCGTTCGCGTGCAGCAGCACGCCCGGGATGCCGGTGGACTTGTTGACCGGTGCGATCTTGTTGTCCCCGAGCGTCGAGTCCACCGCCCCGATGAACACGATCTTGCCCTTGATCTTGCTCGCGGGCACGCGCCCGGCGACGACGTCGGCGGCCGAGATCGCGTTGGCCGGGTTCGACAGCTTGTCGGCGAAGTTGAGCACCATCGACTTCGCGCCGCCGGTGGGCACGAAGCGATCGCCGATCTGCACGCCGTTCGGTCGGACGATCGGCGGGTCCGTCACGCCGCGGTACCGGGCGATCGCCGCGAGCGAGAGTGCGGGCACGAACTGGCCCTTGTAGTCGACGACGAGGGGGATGCTGCGATTGACCCCGTCGCTCGGGTCGGCATTCGCCTGCGCGTGCGCGATCTCGTAACCCTCCCCGAGATCTGACACGACACCGGTCGCGCTCCGTCCGATCGGGGGCGCGTCGCCGCCCGACGACCTCACCTCCATCTGCGTGGCAAGGATCACGTTGCCGGCGTCGTCGATGGCCTGTTTGAACGGTGCGTCGTCGGCGGGGTTCTGGGGCTCGGTCTGGAAGATGGCGTCGAAGACGATCACCTTCGCGCCTGCCGCTGACAGTCGGTTCGTGAGCTCCGCGACGATGGGCCGCGGCAACGGGTTACCGTACTTCCGGATCGTCGGACCGTCGTACCCCACCACCACCACGTGGCCATCACTCGGCGCGGCGGGGAAGAGGGAGTCGGTGGCACGGCGCTGAAACCCCGCGAACACCTCCGCGTTCAGCCCGATCGCGGCCAAAGCGGTCACCGAGATCGTGAGCGCGAGGATCGACACGATCCGGCGGATCACCACTCGACGTTTCAGCGCCCTGCCTCCAGGCCGGCGCACCACAGAGAGTTGTGGCGCGAATAACCGATACAGCATCGCGCGCGGGCGATAATGCAGCGGATGCACCCCACACTCGGCGTCGAGTTCACGACCGCGGTCCTGGTGATCGTGGCGGTGGTCTCGGTGCTCCTCCTCGTGCTCATCATCGTGGCGCCGTGGCGCCAGGTACGCGACGAACCGCCCATCGACAAGGCGGCGGAGGCGAAGCTGCTCCTGCACCGCGACCCCGACGAGCCCACCGGCGAGGTCCCGCGGGTGAGCGCGGTGCCCCCTGACGACAGCGACGACGATCCGGGCGCGGGCGACCTCAGCGACCTCGCCGAGCTCAACGACCCGCCCGAGCCGGGCGCCACCTGAGCGGCACGGGCGACGCCGTCATCCGACGGCGAAGAACAACCGCGCCTCGCACGTCAGCTCACCGTCGACGCTCGCGCGTCCCGCGCCCACCCGCCGCGCGCACTGAGTCGCTCGACGTCGACCTCGAGCAGCACCTCGTCACCAGGGCGCACGACGCGGCGGAACCGGACCTTCTCGACCCCGCCGAACAGCGCGAGCTTCCCCGCGTAACGGTCGTCGCCCAACAGCGTGATCGCGCCCGCCTGCGCGAGCGCCTCGAGTTGGATCACGCCGGGAACGATCGGGTTGCCGGGGAAGTGGCCCGGGAAGAAGTATTCGTCGCCGGTGACCATCCAGCGCGCCTCGATGTGCTCGGCGACCTTGATCGCGTCGACGACGTCGACGAAACGGAACGGTGGGCGGTGCGGGAGCAGCCCGACGAGCGCGTCGGACTCGGGAAGTGGCATCGGTCGTTCCATCCAGCCTGGGGGCCAGACAGGTTCCATCCAGCCACTGTTCACGGAGACGCTCACTGATTACTCGCGAGTAATCGACGTTACCCGCGAGTAATGGTCGACACTCGGTGTTCGCAACGTCGGCTCGCGTTCACCGGGATGTAACCCGCGGCGCACGACGGCGGTCGGATCACGTCACAGCTGTCGTCGACGTGCACGAGGCGGAGTGGTCAACACGGTGCGAATCGCGGTCGTCTTCCCCGGACAGGGGACCCAGCAGACAGGCATGGCCCTTCCGTGGCGCGAGCACCCCAGCTGGTCGGTCGTCGAGCGTGCAGAAGCTGCACTCGGCGAGCCGCTCGCGCACCTCGTCACCGACGCGCCGCCCGAGGCGCTCGCCCGCACCCGCGCCGCGCAGCTCGCGGTGCTCCTCACCTCCTTGGTGGTGTGGGACGCGATCGCGGTGCCCGACGACGACGTTGTCGCGTTCGCCGGCCACTCGCTCGGCCAGGTCACCGCGCTCATCGCCGCCGGCGCCCTGACCCTCGAAGACGGTGTGCGCTTCGCGGCACGTCGCGCCGAGCTCACGCAAGCCGCAGCCGATGCCCACCCCGGCAGGATGGCCGCTCTCCTCGGCGCCACCCCCGAGCAGGCGGAGGACGCGTGCACCGCCGCGTCGGACAGCTGCTGGGTCGCCAACGACAACGCCCCCGGTCAGGTGGTCATCGCCGGGACGCCCGCCGGCCTCGCGGCCGGCTCGGCTCGCGCCCAGGAGCTGGGCGTCCGCCGGGTCACCCCGCTCGACGTGGGCGGCGCGTTCCACACCCCTCTCATGGCCGATGCCACCGCCGGGCTGGTCACCGAGACCGCCCGTCTCGCGCTGGCGTCGCCGGCGGCCCCGGTCGTCTCGAACCACGACGCCGCCGCGTACTCCGACGTCGACGGTTGGCGCGAGCGTCTCGCCCACCACGTGTCCGTCCCGGTCCGCTGGCGCACGACGATGCAGACGTTGGTCGGCCTCGGCGCCGACGCGTTCTGGGAGGTCGGCCACGGCTCGATGCTCGCCGCCCTCGCCAAGCGGGGGGCGCCCGAGGTGACCGTCCGCAACTTCTCCACTCCCGACGACTTGACCCTGGAGGTCGCGTAACCCATGGAAGCCCTCTTGAACCACGGTGAAGGGCTCCTCGTGCCCGAGCGGATGATCATCGCCCCCTCGGTGGGCGTGTTCCGCCCGCTCGACGACGTCGACGCCGGCGACCACGTCGACGAGGGTCAGCTGGTCGGGCACCTCGACGGCCCCGGCACTTCGACGCCGGTGTGCAGCCCCTTCCGCGGCCAGCTCGTCGGGATGCTCGTCCTCCGGGGCGAGCGCCTGCGCGAAGGCCAGCCCGTCGCCTGGCTGCGAGTCGCCTGAGCATGCGGGCGGCCATCTCGGGCTGGGGCACCGCGCTCCCCGACCAGCGGCTCACCAACGCCGAACTCGAGCAACGCGTCGACACCAGCGACCAGTGGATCGTCGAGCGTACGGGCATCCGGGAACGCCGCATCGCGACCCCCGGCGAGTCGACCGCGACCCTCGCCACCGAAGCGGGCGCGGCCGCGATCAAGCACGCCGGCCTCACTCCCGACGCGATCGACCTCCTCATCGTCGCGACCGCGACGACCGAGCAGCTCATCCCCCACACCGGCGCGTTCGTGAGCGACGGCCTGGGCGTGCGTTGCGGGTCCTTCGACCTCAACGCCGGGTGTGCCGGGTTCGTCTACGAGCTGGTGGTGGGCGCGTCGCTGCTCACCGCCGGCAACCTCGACCACGTGCTCGTGATCGGTGCCGAGACCCTCTCGCGCGTCACCGATCCGACCGACCGCAGCACGTGCATCCTTTTCGGCGACGGTGCGGCCGCCATGGTGTTGAGCGCGTCGCCCGACGCCGGACCAGGTCTGCTCGCGTGGGACCTCGGGTGTGACGGCAGCGCCGCCGGCCTGCTCGAGGTCCCCGCGGGTGGGAGCCGCCGCCCGGCCACGGCGGAGACCGTCGCCAACCGTGAGCACTACCTCCGCATGAACGGGCCCGAGGTGTTCCGGCGCGCCGTGCGCATCGTCGTGGAGTCGGCGTCGCACGCGCTCGAGCGCGGCGGGGTGACCATCGACGACGTGACGTGGTTCGCGCCGCACCAGGCCAACGTCCGTATCATCGAGGCGGCAGGCAACCGGCTCGGGATCTCGGCGGAGCGCACCCTCGTGAACATCGACCGCTACGGGAACACCAGCGCGGCGTCGATCCCGCTCGTGTTGTCCGAGGCCGCCGACGACGGCCGCCTACAGACCGGCGACCTCGTGCTGCTCTCCGGTTTCGGCGCCGGTCTCACGTGGGGCAGCGCGCTGCTCCGCTGGGGTCGCGCGTGAGCGCGGCGAGCCGGCCGTCCTGGAGAGGCGCCCGGCGAGCAGCGTACGCTCCATCGAGGCGCGCATGAATGCTCCGGAATCACCCGGGCCGCGGGTGTCGTTCGTCACGGGCGCGTCGCGCGGCATCGGGCGCGCCATCACGGTCGCGTTGGGCGAGGCGGGCTGCCGCGTGGCGTTCTGCTACTCGTCCGACACCGAGGGCGCCAAGGAGACGCAGGCGGCGATCGAGGCCACGGGTGCCGAGGTGCTCGCGGTGCAGGCCGACGTCTCCGACCCCCAATCCGTCGGGCACGCCTTCGACGAGATCGAGGCGACGTTCGGGCCGGTGGAGCTGCTCGTGAACAACGCGGGCATCACCCGGGACGGGTTGCTGATGCGCATGTCGGACGAGCACTGGGCCGACGTGCTGCAGACGAACCTCACGGGTGCCTTCCACACCATCCGCCGGGCGACCCCGAAGATGATGCGGGGACGATTCGGTCGGATCGTCAACGTGTCGTCGGTCAGCGGCCAGACCGGCCAGGCCGGACAGGCCAACTACTCGGCCGCCAAGGCCGGGCTCGTCGGCCTCAGCCGGGCCGTCGCTCGCGAGCTGGCGACCCGTGGCATCACCTGCAACGTCGTGGCCCCCGGGCCTATCGTGACGGCCATGACCGACGGGCTGCCGGACGACTGGCGCCAGTGGGCCGAGCAGACGGTGCCGCTCGGGCGCCTCGGGAATCCGGAGGAGGTGGCGGCCGTGGTCGCCTTCCTCTGCTCCGACCCCGCCGGGTACGTGACCGGCGCGATCGTCCCGGTCGACGGCGGACTCGGCATGGGGCACTGAACGGCGCGATCCTTCTCGGTCCGGCCCATCCCCCGGCGCCGGTGCCGGCAACCCTTTCCATCCACAGGAGGAACCAAATCAATGGAACGTGACGAAGTCCTCGCCGCACTGCGGGAGGTTGCGGTCGAAGTGCTCAGCGTCGAACCGGACCAGGTCGTCGAAGAAGCCCGCTTCAAGGAAGACCTCGACGCGGACAGCCTCGACCTCGTCGAGCTGGTCATGGGCCTCGAGGAGCGCTTCGACATCTCGGTGCCCGAGGAAGACCTCGAGAACGTCGGCACCGTCGGCCAGGCCGTCGACCTCGTCGTGGCCAAGGTCGCCGCAAAGGCATAGGGGCGTTCGTGACTGACCTCGTCGACTCGCACGGACGGCCCCGCGTCGTCGTCACCGGCATGGGGGTGAAGACGCCCGCCGGCGTCGACGTCGAGCCGTTCTGGGACGCGGTCCGAGCGGGCCGCGGCACGGCGAAGACCATCCAGCGCTTCGATCCGTCGGAGCTCCCCGTGCGGTTCGCCGGCGAAGTGCTGGAGTACGACCCCACGCTCTACTTCGGGCCCAAGGAGGCCCGGCGCGTCGACCGCTTCACGCAACTGGGCTTCGGTGCGGCCGCCGACGCGCTCGCCGACGCCGGCGAGCTCGGCGCCGACCCCAGCCGCTGCGCCGTGATCGCGGCCACCGGTGTCGGGGGTCTCGAGACGATGGAGGAGAACGAGTCCACGTTCCTCGCGCGCGGCGCGAGCCGGGTGAGCCCGTTCTTCGTGCCCATGATGATGCCGAACGCGGCAGCCGGGATGATCTCGATCCGCTTCGGCTTCACCGGTCCTGCGCTCTGCATCTCCACCGCCTGCGCGGCCGGCGCCAACGCCATCGGCGAGGCGGTCCGGATGGTGCGCGACGGCAGTGCCGAGGTCGTGCTCGCCGGTGCCACCGAGGCCCCGGTCACACCGCTCACCGTCTCCGCGTTCGCCCGCATGGGTGCGATGAGCACGCGCAACGACGACCCCGGGCACGCGTCGCGTCCGTTCGACACCGATCGCGACGGTTTCGTGATCGCCGAAGGCGCCGCGTTCACGGTGCTCGAGACGCTCGAGCACACGCTGGCGCGGGGCGCCACGGTGCACGGCGAGGTGCTCGGCTACGGCCGCAACGCCGATGCCCACCACATCACCGCCCCGGTGCCCGGCGGCGCGGGTGCCGCGGCCTGCATGCAGCTCGCGCTCGACGACGCCGGGCTGGACGCGGGCGGCATCGGCCACGTGAACGCGCACGGCACCTCGACGCCGCTCAACGACGCCACCGAGGCCGAGGCCATCCGCAAGGTGTTCGGTGACGCCGCGCCGCCGGTCACGTCGACCAAGGGTGTCACCGGGCACATGATCGCGGGCGCGGGTGCGGCGGAGGCCGTCATCAGCCTGCTGTCGCTGCGCGACGGTGTCGTCCCGCCGACCGCCAACCTCGACCAGATCGGCGACGACATCGGCCTCGACGTGGTCGCGGGCAGCCCCCGGCCGGTCGACCGCAAGCCGGTGCTGTCGAACTCGTTCGGCTTCGGCGGCCACAACGCAACCCTGATCCTGGGCCGGGTCGACCTCACCGCCGGGTGACGTCCCCCACACCCGTCTTCGGGCACCGCAGCACCGCGGTCACGGCGTCGGTGCGCGAGATCGACGGCCGGCCGGTCAGCTGGTTCAGCCTCGACGGCGGCAAGCACCGCGGCGCCATCGGTACGCCCGAGGGCGAGACGATCGCACGCGCGGTGCACCTCGCGGTCGAGCTCGGGATGCCCGTCGTGGGACGCGTCGCCAGCTCCGGCGCCGACGTCACCGAGGGCGTTTCGGCGCTGCACGCGTGGGGCCGCGTCGCCAAGGCGCTCACCGACGCATCGGGCGTCGTGCCGACCGTGCTCGTGCTGGTCGGGCCGGCGGTGTCGGGACCCGCGCTGCTCCTCGGCATCGCCGACCACGTGATCATGACCGCCGACGCGTTCGCGTACGTGACCGGTCCGGAAGTCGTCACCGCGTTCACGGGGGTACCCATCACGTCGGACCGCCTCGGCGGGGCGTTGGTGCACGAGCGCGAGAGCGGCGTGGCCACGCTGGTCGTGGCCGACGAGGACGAAGCGGAGGTCGCGCTCGAGACGTTGCTGTCGTACCTGCCGGCGAACCACCTCGCCGATCCCCCGTTCGAAGCGAGCGACGACCCGATCGACCGCGCGTGCGAGCGCGCCGCGGCCGCGGTGCCGGCGCGCGCGACCGCGTCGTACGACGTGCGCACCGTCGTCGACGACGTCCTCGACGAGCACACGTTCCTCGAGCTGCGGCCGAACTACGCGCCGAACATGGTCACCGGTCTGGGGCGGATCAGTGGCCGACCGGTCGGCATCGTCGCCAACCAGCCGATGTTCCGGGCCGGAACGCTCGACATCGAGGCCTCGCGCAAGGCGGCGCGCTTCGTGCAGTGGTGCGACGCGTTCAACTTCCCGATCGTCACCTTCGTCGACACGCCCGGCTTCGAACCCGGGCGTGACCTCGAATGGCGCGGCATGATCCGTCACGGTGCCGAGCTCGTGCACGCCTACGCGGAGGCCACCGTCCCGCGGTTGTGCATCCTGCTGCGGAAGGCGTACGGGGGCGCGTACATCGTGATGGACTCGAAGCAGCTCGGCAACGACTGGTGCATGGCCTGGCCGACCGCGGAGGTCGCGGTGATGGGTGCGCCCGGTGCGGTGCAGATCCTGCACCGCCGCCAACTCGCTGCGATCGAGGACGAGGCGGAGCGTCTCACCGAGCAGCTCGCGCTGGAAGCCGAGTACTCGGCGCGATTCGCCAACCCGTACGTCGCCGCCGAACGCGGCTACGTCGACGACGTGATCACGGCGTCGGAGACCCGCCGCGTGCTGGCCGACGCGCTGCTGCGCCTGAGCACCAAGCGCGAGGTCCAACCCGGCCGGCGCCACTCCAACACACCCCTCTGATGGTCGGTTCCGTTCCACCGTCCCGCCCTCCGGGCACGGCTCCACTGCATCTCCTCTGATGGTCGATTCCGTTCCACCCTCCCGCCCTCCGGGCACGGCTCCACTGCATCTCCTCTGATGGTCGACTCCGTCTCGATGGCTCGCTCTCTGCGCGGCGGGATACCCGCCTCGCGGCCGTTCGCTCACGTTCACCGTCCCCACTGATCCTCGTCACCGACAGGAAGGCCAAACGTGCTGCAGGGCAAGCGCATCCTCGTGACCGGCGTCCTCAACGACGCGTCGATCGCCTTCGCCACCGCGCGCCTGGCGCAGGAGCAGGGCGCCGAGGTGGTGTTGAGCTCGTTCGGTCGCGTCATGCGCCTGACCGAACGCACCGCCAAGCGCCTCCCGACGCCCGACGTGAAGATCGTCGAGCTCGACGTCACCAGCGAGGACGACCTCGCCGCGCTCGCCGGCACCGTCGGCGGGAAACTCGACGGCGTGGTCCACTCGCTCGCGTTCGCGCCCGAGTCGTGCCTCGGCGGCGGCTTCCTCGACGCCCCGTGGACCGACGTGTCGGTCGCGCTGCACGTGTCGGCGTACTCGCTCAAGGCCCTCACCGTCGCCGCGCTGCCGTTGATGAGCCCGGGCGGATCGATCGTCGGGCTCGACTTCGACAACGACGACGTGGCGTGGCCGGTCTACGACTGGATGGGCGTGTCGAAAGCCGCGTTCGAGTCGGTGGCGCGCTACCTCGCGCGCGACCTCGGGCCGCAGGGCATCCGGGTGAACCTGGTGAGCGCGGGTCCGTACCGGAGCATCGCGGCGAAGAGCATCCCGGGCTTCGAGAAGTTCGAGGAGGTCTGGGTCGAGCGCGCGCCGCTCGGCTGGGATCTCAAAGACGCCGAGCCGATCGCCAAGGCCTGCGTCGCGCTGCTCTCCGACTGGTTCCCCGCCACCACGGGCGAGAAGGTGCACGTCGACGGCGGCTTCCACGCCGTCGGCGCCTGACGACTCGGTCGTTCGCTGCGGCGCAGGATACCTGCGCCGCGGTCGCTCACTCCCTGGCGAGCGGCTCCGCTATCCGGTGAAGTGTGGTGTCGCCACGACCTCGGCTGCGGGCGCCGGCGGAGTCGGTGGCGTGGGTGGCTCCGGCGGTGGGACGACGCCGCACGCGACCGTCAGGTCCTCGCTGAATTGCTCACCGTCGATGGGGAACATCGTCCCGACGTCGGTCGTCGCGCCGGTGGTGACGTCGATGGTGAACAGCTCGTAGTCGTCGGTACCGTAGAGCACGCCCGAGCAGTCGAAGTTCGCGCCGATCACGTCGCTGCTCTCGACGATTCCGCTGTGGAGCAGCGTGGCCTCGCCGGTGGCCGTGTCGATGGAGTACATGTTGTCGTCATAGCCGAACCCGAGCAGCGTGCCGTCGCTCTCGGCGGCCAGGGCCGAGATGCGGAGCGGGCCGCTCTCGAAGGTCACCGGCGCCACATCGGTGGCCGCACCGGAAGACTCGTCGATCGTGGCCAAGCCGGAGCCGCCGCCGATGTCGTAGACCATGTAGAGGGTTCCTGAAGTGGGATCGCGATCGAAGCCGGTGCAGTCGTCGTGGCCGGTCGCCCCGATCGTCTCGCTCGCCGCGGTGACGGGATCGATGCGGCTGAGGTTGCAGGCGCCCTCATAGTTGACGGCGAGGAGCGAACTCGTCGACGCGTCCCACACCACGCCGGTGACCGCACCGACCCCGGTGTCGCCGACCAGCGTGGTGGCACCCGTGGCGGGATCCACGGTGTAGAGGCCACCTCCCCACTCGACCGTGAAGATCTGACCCTCGGTGACGGCCGCGGACGCGGCCGGGAGTGCGCTGACCACCCCGGCGCTCGCGCTCGCGAAGACCACCACCGCCAGCAACACGATCTTCTTGAACACGATGCCCTCCGTCTCCCGGAACCGGCCACAGTATCGGGTCGCGACCGCCGCCCCGACGACCCGCGCTTCACCAGGTGGGTGCTACCGGGCGTCAGTCGCCCGCGAGCACCTTGGTGACCTTCGGGACCGTGTCCTTGGGGCTGATCTTGTAGAACGCGGCCGCGATCTTGCCCGCTTCGTCGACGACGAACGCCGAGCGGATGATGCCCATGTACTTCCGGCCGTAGTTGACCTTCTCACCCCACACGCCGTACTTCTCGGCCACGGCGTGTTCGGTGTCGGCGAGCAACGTGAAGCCGAGGCCGTACTTCTCGTCGAACTTCAGCTGCTTCTCGGGTGTGTCGGGTGAGATGCCGAGCACGACCGCCTTCAACTTCGCGAGGTCGGGCTCCGCGTCGCGCAACGCGCACGACTGCGTGGTGCAACCCGGCGTGTCGGCCTTCGGGTAGAAGTACACGACGACCTGCTTGCCCTTGTAGTCGCTCAGCTTCACCTTCTTGCCGTGCTGGTCGGTGAGCGTGAACGCGGGGGCGCGGTTGCCGGCGGCGAGCTGGGCCATCAGGACTCTCCTCGAGACGGGGACGCCGTAGCATGCCGCACGTGCGGCGCTCGATGCTGATCACGATCGCCGCCGATACCGAGCACGTGCAGGTCGCGCTGACCGACGAGCTCGATCTGGTCGCGTCGGACGATCGCTACGAGGGCCCGATCGTCGGCATGCCCGACTCCACCGCGCGCCTCGTCGCCACCATCGTCAAGCAGACACTGACCGCGACGAGCGTCCAGCTGGAAACCGCGAGTGACCTGCGCGTGCCCTTCTTCACGTGGTTCCTGCGCCTCCAGGCCTGGCTGGGCGCCCGTCGCGCGCTTCCCTACGCCGCCGCCCGGGTGACCGCCGCCGCCACCGGCGCCGAGCCGCCGGAGGACCTCACGCCGCTGCCGGTGGTGCCGCCTGTGCCGTTCAGTCCGGAGCAGGCGGCCCGGCTCGCGACCTTGTCGGCGGTGGCGCTGGTGGCGAACTTCTCCGGCGCGCTGCTCTCCCAGGACGGGGACGCGGCCACGAGCGCCTTCGGTCGATCGGACCAGGCGCTCGGGGTTGCCCTGGCCGTGGCGCGCGCCGGCGTCTTGGTGTCGCTCGTCGCCATCGCGCTCGCCGACCGCTGGGGACGCCGACGGCTCATCCTCGTCGGGCTCGTCGGCGCATGCGCGGCGAACCTGCTCACCGCCTTGTCGCCGACGTTCGAGGTGTTCACCGGCGCGCAGCTGTTCAACCGCGCGCTCGTGAACACCGTGCTCATCGTCGCCGGAATCGCGGCCGTCGAGGAGGCGCCGGAGGGAGCGCGTGCATTCGCGACCGGCATGTACACGCTCGCGCTCGGCGCGGGCTTCGGGCTCGCGGTCGTGTTGCTCCCGCTCGCCGACCTCGGCGACTACGGCTGGCGCATCTCGTTCGCGCTGAGCGCCGGGCTCGTGTTGCTCGTCCCGGTGATCGGGTCGCACCTCAAGGAGACGAAGCGCTACGTGCGCGTCGCCGACCGTACCGAACGCCGGGGACGCGTCCGCGAGGTGTTCCACCGCGCCTATGGCGCGCGGTTCCTCCTCCTCGGACTGGCCGCGTTCCTCACCAACGTGTTCAGCGCGCCGTCGTCACAGCTCACGAACCGCTACCTCACGCACGCGCACGACTTCTCCAACTCCGATGTTGCGGTGTTCCGCACCGTCACCGCCGGCGTGCCCGGCATCGTGGGGGTCCTGCTCGCCAGCCGCCTGGCCGAGAGCCGGGGCCGCCGGCCGGTGACGATCATCGGACTGCTCGTCGCCACCATCTTCCAGGGCGCGTTCTTCCTCGCCGACGGGGCCCTGCTCCTCTGGATCACCCCCGTCATCGCCATCGTCGCCGCTGCGTGCGCCGGCCTGGCCCTCGGCACCCTCGACGCGGAGCTGTTCCCCACCGAGGTGCGCGGCACCTCCAGTGGGTTCCTGCTCGTGGCGGGCGTGGCGGGCTCGGCCGTCGGCCTCGTGCTCGCGACCCAGCTCAAGGACTTCGCCGGCGGCCTGGGCCCGGCCATCGCCTTGTGCGGCATCGCGACGCTCATCGCGGCCGTGTTCGTGGTCCCGCGACTGCCCGAGACGGCCGATCGCCGCCTCGACGACGTCAGCCCCTCGGAGATCTGAAGCTCAGGATGCGCCGATGCACGTCGACACGAAGTACGTCGTGAACGTACCGATGGCCTTCGCGTAGCCGAGATACTTGCTCCCCGTGTACAGGTCGCTCAGGTCACCCTTGTCGGCCTTGGCCAGAATGCCGTAGTAGCTGATGACCTTCTTCATCGCGGACTTCACCTTCGCCGGCGCGTACTTGAGTGCATTCTTGTACGGCTTGATCGCCTGCTTCGCGTCGTTCTTACTCGGCTGCGAACTGCCTGACGAGCTGCTGTAGTTCGTCAACGCCTTGCAGAATTTCGGGTTCGACGCCGACGACACCGACGCTGACGCGGAGCCCGCGAGCACCCCGAGCGCGGCGACCGCGAGCGCCGCGGCGAGGATGATTCGTACACGAGCCATCGTTTCAGAGCCTTTCGGTCAGAGCCCTACCCCTGCGCCGAAATGCTACTCAGCTCCCGGCACGGTCCCGTGACACACCTCGGTCCCGGAGCTGTCGACCAGCGCGATGCGAGACCCGGCGCCGAGGGCCTGCCGGCTGTGGCCGGTCCACGATCCCCGCCCCGACTCGACCTGCACCGTGCCGATCGACGTCGGGTCACCGCCCTGCGGCTCCACCTGCACCGTGTACGAACCGGAGCCGGTGCTGTAGTCGACCGACACCGCGACCCCGTGGCGGTTGCTGACGTAGGCCCACCCGGCGGGCGCGTCGGGCGCACCACCCTCCATCGACACCGCCACCAACGCCGGCGGCTGCGTCGTGGGCGCGGTGAACGCCGACTGCGTGTCGTCGTTCGACTCGATCACGCGCACCACGGTGACGCTCACGATGATCGCAGCCGCGGCCACCGACGCCACGGCCGCCAGCCAACGGCGACGGGTGCGACGCTCACCTTCGCCGAGCCGGCGCATCACCCGCGCTTCGAAGCCGACCGGCGGCTCGGCCTCGGGTACCAGTTGCGGGATGGCGTCGGCCGCCTCGGTGAGCTCGGCGACGTAGGCCTGGCAGCGCGCGCACCCGTTGACGTGCAGCACCACCTCGGCCCGTTCGGCACCACTCAGGATCCCGAGCGCGAGCTCGGGCGCGAGATCACGCACCTCCGCACACGACATCGGGTTCGGACTCATGCTCGTCCGCTCTTGCTGCTTCGCAGCGGGCCACTCCGGCCCCACTCCGTTGCGAGCCGGGATACCCGGCTCGCGGCCACTGCGTTCATTCGTTCGTCTCCTCGTTCACCAGCGCGGTCCGCAAGCGGAGCAGCGCGGTGCGGATGCGCGTCTTGGCCGTGCCCAGGGGGACGTCCTCGATCTCGCCGACCTCCCGCGCCGTGTATCCGAGCAGACCGGCGAGCACGACCGCCCGGCACTGCTCCTCCGGGAGGCGGGCCAGCGCGACCCGGAGTCGTGCCGTGTCGTCGGCCAGCTCGGCGTGCTCACTGGGTCCTCGTTCGTCGCTCGCCCGTTCGACCCCGAGCAGTGCGGCCGGGTCGAAGGCGGGAGGAACCCGCACCCGTACCGCGTCGATGGACAGGTTGCGGGTGATCGTGAGCAGCCAGCCGACGACGCTGCCGCGGCGGGGGTCGTAGGCACCGGCGTGCTTCCAGGCCCGGACGAAGGCCTCCTGGGCGATGTCCTCGGCGGCACGGTCGTCGACCACGATCGTGCGCGCGAGTCCGTAGACCCGACGCTGGAACCGCTGCACGAACGCCGACGCGGCGTCGCGGTCCCCCGCGGCCAGTCCGGCCACGAGGGTCTCGTCCGACACGGTCCACACGGTGGGTACTACGGCTGAGCGGGCCGCAGGGATTGCGCCGATCGGCCGATCACGGAATTCACGGTAGCGGCGCAATCCCTCCGGACCCCTCCTCCGTAGCACTGTCACCGGCCGACAGCAGGGAGCACCGTCGTGCGCGAGCTCTGGATCCTGGTTGCGTGCGACACATGGGCATGAAGCGCGCGGTGTACACGAAGACCGGCGGAACCGCGAAGGAGGCGTCGTCGATGCGTCACTGACGACGGAAGCCGTGCCCGAAGAACCCCCCTCTCGGGCGCGCGTGGGCGTGGTAGTGGTCGGGGATGTTGCGCATGTTGTCGTCGACGTAGTGCTCGACGGTGAGCGTCTCCCCGGCCACTCTGCCCAGCTCGGTGTGCATGTGCGCGAGGTGATCCGCGGGCGGCTCGGTGCCGTGGAAGCGCCAGACGACCATCGGCACGTAGCAGATCTCGCACTCCGCGATCCAGCAGACGTCGTCCTCGTGGAACCACGGCGTGATGCGAGCGGCCTCGCAGAGGTCGCAGTCGTCGACCTTGAAGAGCTCGGTGCTGCTGCCGGTTGGCTCAGGCACCGACGGCCACCTCCTGCGTGGCGTCGACCAGGCGACGCACCTCGGCGCGCGCGCCGGCGACGACCACGTATTCACGGTTGCGGACGTGCGACACCTCGCCCACCCGCTCACCCTGTGGGTTGTGGATCCCGATCTGCGCGCCGACGTAGCGGCGGGAGTCGAAGCTCAGCATCTCGACGTGCCCGTGGACCGCGCACATGTCGCGCAGCTCGTCGGCGGACACCCACGACTCGTCGTTGTACGACACGACGACGACCCGAGCCCGCACCGACGCGATCACGTCGCGGAGCGCGTCCGGCATGAGCCGGCGGCGGTTGAACACGCTCTTGGTCGCGTCGTCGCGCGCGTCGACGCGCTTGCACGCAACGCCGTAGTGCTCGGGCGCGTCCCATGCGACGAGCGTCTCCCACACGTGGTAGTTGGTGAAGTACCGGTGCTGGTTGTAGGGCGGGTCGAGGTAGGCGAGGTCGGATTCGGGAAGCCCGGCGGCGACGTCGAGCGCGTCACCGAGCACCGCCACACCCTCACCCGGCAGCAGCTCGGGCACGCGCAGCGTCAGCGGCTGGTACGAGCGCGGTGCCCACTCCTTCACGTACGCCATCTGCACGCCCGTGGTGGAGTCGACGCGGTCGGCGGCTTCGATGAGGCTGGTGAGCAGGATCGGGTGGTACGGCGTTCCGGCGTGCTCGCGCTCGATGGCATCACGGATCGCGTCGACGCGCGCGCCGTTCTGCGGTTGGAAGAAGCGCGACCGCTCGCAGAACGTCTCAGTGAAGTAGCCCGGGACCCCGGGACGCGCGTTCAGGTCGTCGATCGTCGCGGCAAGGTCGTCGAGATCGACCTCGCGCACGTCGGTGGTGACGTAGGTGCGCGCGAAGACCTCCGAGTAGCGCGCGGTGTCGACCGCGGTGACACGGGCGCCGGAGGCCTTGAACGCCTGCGCGACGCGCGTCGTGCCGGTGAAGAGGTCGACGGCCGTCCGGGCGTCGGCCGTCTCGCACAGGCGGGTGAGCACCGGGAGCAGGCGGCGCTTCGACCCCAGGTACTTGATCACGCGTGCCTCAGACGGCGTCGAGCGCGGATCGGAGCTCGGCCACGAACGCGTGGGCGGCATCGGGACCACCACCCTGGAGCAATCGCGCGACGAGCGCGCTCCCCACGATGACGCCGTCACCGAACCGCGCGGCCTCGACGGCCTGCTCGGCGGTGGAGATCCCGATCCCGAGGAGCACCGGCTTGTCGGTGACGGCCTTCAGCCGCCGGCCCATCTCGGCCGCCTGACTGGCCAGCGACGTGCGTTCGCCGGTGACGCCCAGGAGGGACACGCCGTACACGAACCCGCGCGACCGTTCGCAGATGGCCGCGAGGCGGACATCGGGGGTGGTCGGCGCCGCGAGCAGGACGGTCTCGACGCCGTGGGCGTCGGCCGCGTCGGCCCAGCCGTCCAGCTCGTCGAGCGGAAGGTCGGGGAGGATGGCGCCGGCGATCCCGGCGCCGGCGAGCGCGGCGGCGAAACGGCGGTAACCCATGTGGCCGACCGGGTTGGTGTAGGTCATGACGACGAGCGGCACGTCGATGTCGAGGTTGGCGGCGTCGCCGATCACCTTCGCCGGCGTCGCGCCGAGGTCGAGCGCGCGCCGTGACGCCTCCTGGATGGTGAGGCCGTCCATCACCGGGTCGGAGAACGGAATGCCCACCTCGATGGCGTCGGCACCCGCGGCGGCGATGGCGCGCACGACGTCGAGCCACCCCGACCCGAGACCACCGGTGACGTAGGGAACGAGGAGCTTGCGACCCTCGTCCCGGCGCGCGCGGAGACGCGCCTCCAACTTCGCGCCTTCGCTCCTCGCCGGGACACCCGGCTCGCTCACGCTCACCCCTCCGATCGGCCCGTGATGGTCAAATGATCTTCTCGCCGGTGAGACGCTCGGCGATCTGCGCCGCGTCCTTGTCGCCCCGGCCCGAGAGGGTCACCAACACCGTCGTGCCGCTCGCCACCGAGCGGCCCGCTTCACGAGCGAGCCAGCCGAGCGCGTGCGCGGGTTCGAGCGCGGGCATGATGCCCTCGGTCACCGACAGCAGCTGGAACCCGGCGATGGCTTCGTCGTCGGTGGCGGACTCGTAGCGGGCCCGGCCCGACGCGGCCAGCTGCGCGTGCTCGGGGCCGACGCCCGGGTAGT
Organism: uncultured Actinomycetes bacterium; assembly: GCA_963841415.1. Lineage (GTDB taxonomy): Bacteria > Actinomycetota > Acidimicrobiia > IMCC26256 > DASPTH01 > DASUAS01. The sequence goes on from CAWJCN010000001.1 coordinate 1,285,178, forward strand.
CGAGGCCTGCTGAGATCGAGTGCGCCTCGCGGATCTGGCCGTCTTCGTCTTGGAGGTAGAGCGAGCGCGCGCCGTGCAGGACTCCGGGGACGCCCCGGCTCACCGACGCGCCGTGCGCACCCGACTCGAGCCCCAGGCCGCCGGCCTCGACGCCCACCAGCTCCGCGGTGGTGTCGACGAACCCGGCGAAGGTGCCCATCGCGTTCGACCCGCCGCCGACGCACGCGACGACGAGGTCGGGATCGTCGCCGCCGAGGATCTCGCGGCACTGCTCGCGGGCCTCGTTGCCGACGACACGCTGGAATTCGCGCACCATCCACGGGTACGGGTGCGGGCCGACGACCGAACCGATGCAGTAGTGCGTGCCCTCCACGGTCGCGACCCAGTCGCGCAACGCCTCGTTGATCGCGTCCTTGAGGGTGCCGCTGCCACCGGTGACGGGAACGACGTCGGCTCCGAGGAGCTTCATGCGGAAGACGTTGAGGGCCTGGCGTTCGACGTCGACCGCACCCATGAACACGAGGCAGTCGAGCCCGAACAGCGCGGCCGCGGTGGCGGTGGCGACGCCGTGCTGGCCGGCGCCGGTCTCCGCGATCACCCGCTGCTTGCCCATGCGGCGCGTCAACAGCGCTTGCCCGAGCACGTTGTTGATCTTGTGCGAACCGGTGTGGGTGAGGTCTTCGCGCTTGAGCAGCACCCGCAGACCGAGCCGTTGGGACAGGTTGTGGCACTCGGTGACCGGCGTGGGCCGCCCCGCGTAGGTGCGCAGGAGCCCGGCGAGCTCATGGCGGAACTCGTCGGACGTCCAGGCGCGGCGGAACTCGTCCTCGAGCTCGATGAGCGCCGGCACCAGCGTCTCCGGGACGAAGCGGCCGCCGAACTCGCCGAAGCGACCGAGGCCGACCGGCTCGGGGCCCGGCGGGTCGAGGTGCACGGGCTGACCCCGAGCGGGTGCGGTCATCGGGTCATGGTAGGAGTCAGGCCCCGTCGGCCATCCAGTCATACGGCGCCGCGTCCGGGTCGGGAACCCAGTGGTCGCCGCCGAGCTGGCCGCCCGCTTCGCGTGCCCGTTCGATGAACCGCCGCAGCTTGCGCGCGTCCTTCCGGCCCGAGCCGGGCGTGGTCTCGACGCCGGTGCAGACGTCGACGCCCCAGGGTCGCACGCGCCGGATGGCCTGCGCGACGTTCTCGCCGTTGAGCCCACCCGCGAGCAGGAGCCGGACACCGGGCGGCACGGCGTCGGCGAGCGCCCAGTCGAACGCCTTGCCCGATCCGGGGTCCTCGGCATCGACCAGCACGATGTCGACGGGGCCGTTGCCCACGGCGGCGAGCGCCGGATCACCGGCGGTGAAGGCCTGGATCACGAACGGGACGCGCTTGCGGATCCAGCGGATGTCGGAGAGCGGCTCGCGTCCGTTGAGCTGTGCTCCGCCGAGCCCGAGCGTGTTCACGATCTCGACGACGCGCTCCTTCATCTCGTCACGGAAGACGCCCGCGGTGATGACTCCCGACGGGAGACGGTGCAGGATCTCGGCGACGGTCTCGGGGGTGACCTGGCGCGGGCTGCCGGGCACGAAATTGAAGCCGAGGGCGTCGGCACCCAGCGCGACGGCCAGGAGCGCGTCCTCCTCGGTGGTGACGCCGCAGATCTTGACGAACATCGGGGCCGAGGGTACCGGACTCCCCCCGGGCAGCCGCGTACATTGCGCCCAGTGCAAGGCGGTTCGATCCAGTACGAGTCGGTCACGCGCGATTGGGTGCGCGGAGTGCGTGACTGGTTGCCGATCGTCGGCATCCTCGTCGCCTACCTCGTCCTGCACGAGCTCGCGACGACGCTCGTGCCGGTCGCCCACGTCCAGCCACAGCTCGGCTTCGACGAGTGGCTCTTCGGCGGCACCGCGCCAACGGTCCGGCTGCAGGACGCGCTCTGGAACCCGGCCGATCCCCGCTGGTACGACTACCTGGCCTGGCTCGTGTACCTCAGCCACTTCGTGGTGACCCTCACCGTCGCCATCGTGCTGTGGGTGCGGGCGTACCCGATGTTCCGCCGGCTCCGCGTGTTGTTCCTCACGGTCACGTTCGCGGGGTTCGTGACCTACCTGATCTACCCGGCGATCCCGCCGTGGCTGGCGAGCAACCGCGGCGACATGCCCCAGACCGTGCGCATCGTGCGGGCGATGTGGCTCGAGCTCGGGCTGTCGAACGTGGCCGCGGTCTTCGGCGAGAAGAGCAAGTACGCGTTCCCGGTGGGCGCGCTGCCGTCGCTGCATGCCGCGTGGCCGTTCCTGCTCCTCGTGTTCTTCTGGCCCGTCGCCGGGAAGTGGCGTGTGCTCCTCGTCGCCTACGCGCTCGCGATGGCCACCACGCTCGTGTACACCGCCGACCACTTCGTGTTCGACATCGTCCTCGGCTGGACCTACGTGGTGATCGCCTGCTTGCTCGTTCGCTCTCTGCGAGCCGGGATACCCGGCTCGCAGGCGTTCGCTCGCTGGCGAGCGCCCTCCGCTTCCGCTCCGGACGCCGCACCTCTCAACCATCCACCAGACGCTGGTTCAGAAAATCGTCGTAGGCGCTGAGGTCGAGGAGGCCGTGGCCGGAGAAGTTGAAGAGGATGACGCGCTCCTCGCCCGCCTCCTTCGCCGCCAGCGCCTCGTCGACGACGGCGCGCACCGCGTGGCCGGTCTCGGGCGCCGGCACCTTGCCCTCGGCCCGCGCGAACTGCACCGCGGCTTCGAAGGTCTTGCCCTGCGGATAGGCGACGGCCTCCATCCGGCCGGCGCGCACGAGGCTCGAGATGATGGGCGAGTCACCGTGGTAGCGCAGTCCTCCGGCATGGATCGCCGGTGGGACGAACTCGTGGCCCAGGGTGTACATGGGCAGGAGCGGTGTCATCCCCGCGGTGTCGCCGAAGTCGTAGTCGAACGACCCCTCGGTGAGCGTCGGGCACGACGACGGCTCGACGGCGACGAGGCGCACTCCGGCGTCGGCGACGAACGGCAACGCGATGCCGCCGAGGTTGGAGCCGCCGCCGCAACTTCCGATCACGACGTCCGGCCGTTCCTCGCCCGCGAGCTGCAACTGCTCTTTCGCCTCGAGCCCGATGACGGTCTGGTGCAACAGGACGTGGTTGAGCACCGACCCGAGCGAGTAGTGCGTGTCGTCGCGCGCGGCGGCGTCGGCCACCGCGTCGCTGATGGCGAGTCCGAGCGAGCCAGGGTTGTCAGGATCGTCCGCCGGTGACGGCACCACCGACGCGCCCCACGTCTCCATCAGCACGCGCCGGTACGGCTTCTGCGCGTACGAGGCCCGCACCATGTACACCTTGCACTCGAGGTCGAACTGCGCACACGCGAACGCCAGCGCGCTCCCCCATTGCCCGGCACCGGTCTCGGTGGCCAGGCGCGTGGTGCCCTCAGCCCGGTTGTAGAACGCTTGCGGGACCGAGGTGTTCGTCTTGTGCGAACCGGCGGGTGAGACCGACTCGTCCTTGAAGTAGATGCGCGCCGGGGTGCCGAGCGCGCGCTCCAACCGTTCGGCCCGCACGAGCGGTGTCGGCCGCCAGAGCCGCAGGATGTCGAGCACCTCGCCGGGTACGTCGATCCACGGCTCCGTCGCGACCTCCTGGGCGATGAGCCCCATGGGGAACAGCGGCGCGAGATCGTCGGGACCGATCGGCTCCTTCGTCGCCGGGTGCAGCGGCGGTTGCAGCGGCTCCGGCAGCACGGGGAGCGCGTTGAACCACGCGCTGGGGATGGCATCCTCCGACAGCAGGAACCGTGGCATCTTGGACGCTCCCTCGCCGACTAGCCCTCGATGGTGCCGTCCCAATGCTGCGCGTCGCGCAACACCTCGTCGAACGGCTTGTCGCGCTCCCAGCTCGGCTCGCGGCGGAAGACCGAGCACCTGCTCGCTGATCGCGTTGCGCTGCATCTGGTCGGTGCCCCCGGCGATGGAGTTGATGCGACCGTTGAGGAACGCCAGTGCGGTCGACGACCCCGGCCCCTTGGCTTCGTCCCACGCGACGGCGTCGCCTCGGGCGAGCTCCATGCCGAGCAGCGCGCGTTCGGAGTCGAACACGCCGTGCGCGAGCGCGCCGTAGGCGGCAACACCGGCGTCGGCGCCGGCGAGCTTGAGCCGCTTCGCCAGCCGGCGCCCGAGCACCTCGTAGATGAAGTCGAGGGTGTGCGCCTTCGCGACGATCTGGCGCGCCGCGGGGTCGTCGGTGCGACCGAGCGCGCGCGCGACGTCGACGAAGTCGGGGGCGAGCGCACCGGGCTCGATCGGGCCCGACGGCTTCGCTTCTGCGCGCGTGCCGCGCTCGAACACGAGCATCGTGCGCGCCACCGTCCAGCCTTGGTCGACGTCGCCGATGCGTTGTGAGTCAGGGATGACGACGTCGTCGAAGAATTCCTCGCAGAAGTCGGCGCCGCCGTTGATCTGGCGGATCACCCGCAGGGTGACGCCGGGGGCCTCGACGGGCACGCCGAACCACGTGAGGCCGCGGTGCTTGGGCACGTTCCAGGTGGTGCGGGCAAGGCAGAGGCCGTAGTCGGCGAGGTGCGCCCACGAGCTCCACACCTTGGCGCCGTTGAGGATCCAGGTGTCGCCATCACGCGTCGCGCGCGTCTGGACGCCCGCGAGGTCGGACCCGGCGACGGGCTCCGAGAAGAACTGACACCACAGTTCGTCGCCGGCGAGCATGCGCGGGAAGTGCTCGCGATTGAACTCGTCCGACGCGTGGGCGAGCATCACCTGCGCGCACACGCCGAACGTCGTGCCACCGGCGATCCCGAAGTTGGGCAGCTTGTATGCGCTCGATTCCTCGACGAAGGCGCGCTCGTGCAGCGGTGAGAGGCCCTGGCCGCCGAACTCCCTCGGCCACGTGATGCCGGCGAAGCCCGCCTCGTAGAGGCGCTTCTGCTTGGGACGTTCGGCGTCGATCTCCTCCTTCGTGAACTCGTGGAGACCGCGCAGCGATCCCCCCGCCGCGATCGCCGCCGGGTCCTTGCGCGCGCAGTTCGCGTCCAGCCATTCGCGGGCCTTGGCCCGGAAGTCGTCGACCGAGATGGTCTCGTCGGTGGTGGTGGCCGCCATCACGTTCCTCTCAGACGTCGTGGTTCGCCGACAGCCCGTGGATCCGGCACACGCGCTCGCGGTGCCAGTCGGGGTCGCCGTAGAGCACGCGATCGGTCGCCAGCCGGCGCAGGTAGAAGTGCAGGTCGTGCTCCCAGGTGAAGCCGATGCCGCCGTGCACCTGCAAGCACATCTGGGCCAGCTCGGTCGCGGCGTCGCCGGCGTAGGCCTTGGCGATGCTCACGATCTCCGACGCGGTGGGCCGCGCGTCGGCGACCGCCTCCGCGGCCGCGTCGGCGCCGGCGGTGCTCACCTCGGTCCAGTAGCTCACGTCGGCGAGGATGTGCTTGAGCGCCTGGAACGAGCCGATCGGACGACCGAACGCGATGCGCGCCTTCGCGTAGTCGACGGTGATCTCGGCCAACCGCCGCATCGCGCCCACGGATTCGGCGAGCGTGAGCGCGACCGCGACGTCGAGCTGCGCGTCGATGCTGTCCTGAGCGCCGCCCGGGGTCCCGAGCACCGCACTCGCGGGAACCGTGACGTCGGCGAAGTGCACGGCGGCGAAGCGGCGGGTGAGGTCGAGGCCGCCGAGCGGCGTCACCGACAGCCCCGGCGTCGAGGCGTCGACCACGAACTGGGTGACGCCGTCGCCGTCCGTCGCGCTCACCAGGAAGACGTCGGCGCTCGCTCCCTCGGACACGAGCCCCGCGGTGCCTCGAAGCGTGGAGCCGTCGCCCGTCGACGTGGCCTGCACCGCACCCACCTCCGGCACACCGTCGCGGCCGCTGAACGCCCACGACGCGGTGCGGGTCGCGGTGGCAAGGTCCGGAAGGAGCGCCGCCTGCTGCTCAGCAGTACCGTCACGCGCGAGCGCGAGCGCGACCACGTTGGTGGCGACGAACGGACCGGGTTGCACGAAGCGGCCGCGCTCCTCGGCCACGATGACTGCATCGCGCAGCGACGAACCCGAGACGGTCCCGCCGCCGTGCTCCTCCGGGACGAACAGCGCGAACCATCCGAGCTCTCCGGCCTCGCCGAGCAGCGCGGGATCGTGCGCGACCGGGTGTTCGGCCAGCTCGCGCACCCGCGGGATCGGACAGCGCGCGTCGATGAAGCGCGCCGTCGTCTCGCGGAACAGCTCCTGGTCGTCGGACAGCTCGAGATCCACTCCGTTCCTCCCCGATGGCCGCACGGCCCTCGGGGTGGAAGCTACTGCCTTGTGCGGTGCGCGCACCCAGCCGATCAGCGGCCGGAACGGATGACCTGACTGAGGCCCTGCACCGCCGCGGTGGCGTCGGAGGCGCGCACGAGCATCTCGCCGACCAACACCGCGTCGAAGCCGGCGGCCGCCATGCGTGCGGCGTCGTCAACGGACCGGATCGCACTCTCCGCGACGGCGACGACGTCGGCGGGCACGCGCGCGGCCAAGCTCTCACCGACCCCGAGGTCCTCGGCGAAGGTGCCGAGGTTGCGTGCGTTCACGCCCACGATGCGCGCGCCGAGCGTGAGCGCGCGCTCGAGCTCGGCGTCGTCGTGCGTCTCGACGAGCGCGGCGAGCCCGAGGCCGAGCGCGAGCTCGTGGAGATCGCGCAGCAATCGGTTGTCGGGCAGCGCGGCGGCGATGAGGAGGATCGCGTCGGCGCCGATGGCGCGGGCTTCGTAGATCTGGACCTCGTCGATGGTGAAGTCCTTGCGGAGCACCGGGAGGTCGCACGCGGCGCGGGCGGCGACGAGGTCGTCGACGGTGCCACCGAACCACGGCTGGTCGGTCAGCACCGAGAGGCATGACGCACCGCCCGCCGCGTAGTCCTTGGCGGCGAGGGCGGGATCGAGGTCGGGGCGAAGATCGCCCTTCGACGGCGATCGGCGCTTGATCTCCGCGATGACCCCCACCGTCGCCGTCGCCGGGCGGAGCGCACCGGCGAAGTCGCGAGTGGGAGGCGCCTCGAGCGCGCGGGCGCGCAGGAGGTCGCGCACCTCCGGACGGTGCAGCATCGTGACCTCGTCGCGTTTGGTCGCGAGGATGTCGTCGAGCACCGTCATGCGACGAGATGCAGCGAGCCGTGCACGCGAGCGAACGGCTGCGACCCGGGTACCCCGGGTCGCAGTGAGCGAGCCATCGAAGCGGATGGGCGGGACGGCGCGGCGGAATCGACCATCGAAGGAGGATTCTACGGTGTGGCCAGCGCCTTCACGCCCCGCTCACAGTCCCCTCACACGTTCCCGGTGGGTGACGTGCGACCATTGCGTCCATGGAACGAGGGACCATCGTCGTCGTCGACGACGAACCCAACATCGCCGACCTCGTCGACCTGTACCTCGCGCGCGATGGCTATCGCGTGCTGAAGGCCCCGACCGGCGAGGCCGGCCTGGAAGCGGTCCGCCACCACCACCCTCGCCTCGTGGTGCTCGACGTCGGGCTGCCCGACATCGACGGGCTCGAGGTGTGCCGCCGGCTGCGCCAAAACTCGAACATCCCGGTGATCTTCCTCACCGCACGCGACGGCGAGGTCGATCGCGTGCTCGGCCTGGAGCTCGGTGGCGACGACTACCTGACCAAGCCGTTCTCACCCGCCGAATTGGTGGCCCGCGTGAAGGCGGTGCTCCGCCGCGTGGACGGCGGGGCGGCGCCCGACGTGGTGCAGGCCGGGCCGGTGACGGTCGACGTCGGTCGACGCGAGGTGCTCATCGACGACACTCCTGTCGAGTTCACCACCAAGGAGTTCGACCTCCTGCGCTTCCTCGCCGAGCGACCCGGCCTCGCGCTCTCCCGCAAACAGATCCTCGACGGCGTGTGGGGCTACGACTGGTTCGGCGACGCGCGCACCGTCGACGTGCACATCGCACAAGTGCGCAAGAAGCTCGGTGACCGCGTGGTGATCACCACCGTGCGGGGCGTCGGATATCGCTTCGAGACACCGAGGCCGGCGACCGCCCAGTGAATCTCGGTCAGTGACCCGCCCGCGGCGCCGTCTACGCACGCGCCTGGTGATCGCCATGATGGCGATCGCGCTCGGCGTGCTCCTCCTCACCGCCGCCGTGACCGCAGGCCTGGCGCGTCGATCAGAAGCGTCCAGCGCGCGCAACGACGTCCAGCAGCGCGCGCAGGCGGTCGCTCCCGAGTTCGACTCGCTCATCGAACAGCTCCCGTCCACGCGCGCGGCCATCGGGACGGTCGCCGGCCGGCGCCAGGTGCGCCGCATCCGCGACCTCGTGAACACCACGCTCCGGGCGTCGAACGGGGCCGTCGTCGCCGTCAAGGACGACGGCACGGTCGAGGAGGGCCTCGACCGCCTGCTCGGTGGGACCGGCCAGACGCCCACGTTGCCGGCCGGCATCACGGTCGACGACCTCGACACCAAGGCGCTCCTCGCCGGCGACACGCAGCAGGGCCGCGACGGCAACACCGTGTTCGTGGCGCGTCCGCTGGCACCGGTCAACGGCATCACGCCGGTCGTCGTGCTCAGCGAGGACGTCAACACGCGGCCGTTCGGCGGCAGCGGCTTCGCCGTGCTCGCGGCGGCCGCCCTCGCGCTGGGGATCGCCGCGCTCGTTGCGGCGTACCTCGCCCGCCGCATGACCGAACCCTTGGCCGCGATGGAGACCACCGCGCGCTCGATCGCGGGCGGTGACCTCGGCGCGCGCGTCGACACGAGTCAGATGCGCGACGACGAGCTCGCCAGCCTCGCCAACACCATCAACGCGATGGCGGGCGATCTCGACGTCGCCCGCGGCCACGAGCGTGCATTCCTGCTCAGCGTGTCGCACGACCTGCGCACACCACTCACGTCGATCCGGGGGTACGCCGAGGCCATCGCCGACGGCACGGTGGAAGGGCGCGACTCCCGCATCCGCGCGGCTGACGTCATCTCGTCGGAGTCGCGTCGCCTCGAGCGGCTGGTCGCCGACCTGCTCGACCTGGCCCGACTCGATGCGCACCAGTTCTCTCTGCATCCGGCCCCGGTCGACGCCCGCGCGGTGGTGCACGATGCGGTCGAGGCCTTCGGGCCGGCGGCGACGGAGATCGGGGTGACGCTGGCCATGGAACCCGGGTCGGTGGTGCCCGCCGCCACCGACGCGCAACGTCTGGCCCAGATCGTCGCCAACCTGGTGGAGAACGCGTTGAAGTTCGCCACGACGCGGGTCTCGGTGGGTGTCCGCGCCGTCGCCGACCAGGTGGAGCTCCACGTCGATGACGACGGCCCCGGGATCGCGCCCGCCGACCTCCCGCACGTCTTCGAGCGGCTCTACACCTCGCGCACCGTGCCCGGGAGGACGCTCGGCACCGGCATCGGACTCGCGATCGTGCGCGAGCTCGCGCTGGCGATGGGAGGCGACGCCCGCGTCGAACCCGTCGACAGCGAGGGGACGCGCTTCGTGGTGGCGTTTCCGAACGAGGTCAGATGACGGCGGAGGCGCGGCCGCCGTCCCACCGCAGCTCGACTCCGGCCGGCGGTTCCACTTCACGGCGCACGTAGCCGAGGGCACCGGTGGGCAACTCGGCCGGCGCCACGCTGGTGAGCGCGCCCACGACCTTGCCGTCGACCACGACCTCGGCGCCCACCGGCGGCCACCCGCCTTCGATCTGCGAGAACGTGCGCAGGAACCGGTTCACGTGGCCGCGGCTGTCGATGCGGCACACCAGTTCCTGGCCGATGAAGCAGCCCTTCGTGAACGAGACCGCATCCTGCTCGAGGAACGCCTCCTGCGGGATCGTCGAGTCGTCGAGATCGAACGGCTGCACGGCAATGCCCTGCTCGATGCGCCACGCATCGAACGCGAGGGGGTCGACGAGCGGAACCTGAAGTTGCAACAGCGCCGCACGCGGCCCCAGGAGATCGAAGCCCCACGTCGTGGGGATCCGGTGCACGCCGGGGGGCGAGGCGACGCCGTCGTCGTCACCGACACGCGACAGCATCCCGAGGTCTCCCGTGCGGTCGACGATGTCGGCCTGCACGCGGATGCGGAACCGCGTGAGCGACACCGCGAGCTGCTCGCCGAAGCCGGGCGCGCAGTCGAGCCAGGCCTCGTCGCCGCTCACCCGCAGCAGCCGGAACTCGACGTCGAGCTTGCCCTGGGGTGCGAGGAGCAGGCTGTGCACCGCGTCACCGTCGGCGAGCGGGTCGAGGTCGGCCGACACGAGCGCCTGGAGGAACGAGAAGGCGTCGGGACCGGTGACGGTGACGAACCCCCGGTCGGAGCGGTCGACCCACGCGCGTCTCTCGCGGAGCGCGGTGAGGTCGCCGGCGAGGCTCACGATGCCGGTCCCGTGTCGCCGAGCGGTGCGAGCTGCCGCGCGGCCGCGGCCGCGGTGAGCAGTGCTCGCGCCTTGTTGTGGCACTCGAGGTCCTCGTCGGCCGGTATCGAGTCGGCCACGATGCCGGCGCCCGCCTGCACGCTGGCGTGGCCGTCGCGCCAGACCATGGTGCGGATGGCGATGGCGGTGTCGAGGTTGCCGGAGAAGTCCACGTAACCCACGACTCCGGCGTACGCGCCGCGCTTCGTCGGTTCGAGCGCGTCGATGATCTCCATCGCCCGCACCTTGGGCGCGCCGCTGACGGTGCCGGCGGGGAAGGTGGCCCGCAGCACGTCGACCGCGTTGGCGCCCTCGCGGAGCTCGCCGGCGACCTGGCTGGTCAGGTGCATCACATGGGAGTAACGCTCCAGGACCATCAGCTCTTCCATGCGCTCGGTCCCGAAGGTGACGACACGGCCCACGTCGTTGCGGGCGAGGTCCACGAGCATCACGTGCTCGGCCCGCTCCTTCGGGTGCTCGGACAGCTCGGCGGCCATGCGCCGGTCGTCGGCCTCGGTACGCCCGCGGCGTCGGGTACCGGCGATCGGTCGGCTGATCACCCGCCCGTCGAGCAGCTGCACCATCGGTTCGGGCGACGAGCCCACCAACGTCGCTTCCGAGTGGCGCACGTAGTACATGTACGGCGAGGGGTTGACCTGGCGCAGCACGCGGTAGACGTCGAACGGGTCGTGACGGCCGTCGAGGTCGAAGCGTTGCGCGATCACCACTTGGAAGATGTCGCCGGCGAGGATGTGCTCACGCGCCGCTTCGACCGCGGTGTGGTACACGTCACCCGGCATCGTCGACGTGTAGGGCGGCAGCTCGGTGAGGTCACCCGCCGGCGGAGGTGACGGCACATAGGGCAACGGCCGCGCCAGCTCGTCGACGCGCGCGTCGAGCCGCGCGCAGGCCGCGTCGTAGGCGTCGGACGCGGCGGCGTCGGTCGTGCCCGACTCGAGGAAGACGTTCTCGATCAGGTACAGCCGCTGGCGGAAGTGGTCGAACGCGGTGACATGACCGGTGACCGACATCACCGCGTCGGGCATTCCCGCCGTGTCAGGCGGCACGTCGGGCAGACGCTCGATCTCACGCACGACGTCGTATCCGAGGTAGCCGACGACGCCCCCGTGGAACGGGGGCAACTCGGCGATCATCGGCGCGCGGTACGCGTGCAGCAGCGCCTCGAGCGCGGCGAGGATGCCGCGGTCGGTGGGGATCCCGCGAGGCGGTGTGCCCTCGATCTCCACCGAGAGACCGCGCGCCACCAGGGTCAGCGCGGGGTCGCGGCCGAGGAACGAGAACCGTCCCCACCGCTCGGCGTGCTCCACCGACTCGAGCAGGAACGCGGGCGGATCGTGTTCCCCCGCGCCCGCGAGCTTCACGAATGCCGAGACCGGCGTCTCGAGGTCGGCCAAGACCTCGCACCACACCGGCACCACCGTGTGCTCACACGCCAGCGCGACGAACTCGTCGCGCGACAACCCCGCTGCGGGCACGGGATCTAAACGGGGCCGGGCGTCGCCCCGCCCCCGAAGGCGCGGAAGAAGCAGCTGTGCTCGCCGGTGTGGCAGGCACCCCGACCCTCCTGCTCCACGACGAAGAGCAACGCATCGACGTCGCAGTCGTAGAAGGCCTCGCGCACGTACTGCCGGTCCCCGGACGTCTCGCCCTTGCACCAGTACTCCTGGCGACTGCGGCTCCAGTACCACATGCGGCCGGTCTCGATCGTGCGTCGCAGCGCCGCCTCGTTCATCCAGGCGAACATCAGCACCTCGCCGGTGCCCTGCTCCTGCACGATCGCGCCGACGAGGCCGTCGGCGTTGTAGCTGATCGAGGCCAACTCGGCCTCCGTCGCCGCGATCGGGGTGACCGGTCGCGTGGGCGCGGGCGTCTCGGTGGCGGGCTCCATCGGCGTTCGAGCGTACTCGGCGCCCCGCGCGTGTCCGGGCCGGATTCGTCGGCTCCGTCCAATTCTGCGCCAGAATCCCGGCCGTGCCCGAGCCGGTCCCTCCCGTCGCGCGCGCCCGGCCGACCCGGCTGGTGCACGAGGCGGACGCGCGCGTCGACCCGTGGTTCTGGTTGCGCGAGCGCGACGACCCCGAGGTCCTCGCCTACCTCGACGCCGAGAACGCCTACACGCGCGAGGCGCTCTCGCACCTGAGCGGGCTGCGCCGCGACCTCTACGACGAGATCGTCGGCCGCGTGCAGGAGTCCGACACGACGGCGCCGGTGCGGCGGCACGCGTACGAGTACTTCACTCGCACGATCGAGGGTTCGCAGTACGGCGTCCACTGCCGCCGTTCCGCGGGAGCGCCAGAGCTCCCGGATCCGCTCGTTGCGCCCGGTGCGACACCGGGTGAGGTCGTGGTGCTCGACGAGAACGCGCTGGCCGCCGGCCACGACTACTTCGCGGTCGGCGATCTCGTGCTCGACCCCGAGCAGACGATCGCCGCGTACAGCGTCGACACGAGCGGCGGCGAGCGCTACGAGCTGCGCTTCCGGCAACTCCCGGACGGCACCGTCGACAGCGACCGCGTCGCGATCGACGACGTGGTCCCCGACGTGTACTACGGCGTGGCGTGGGCCAACGACGGCGCGACCGTCTTCTTCACCCGGCCCGACGACGCCATGCGCCCGTGGCAGGTGTGGCGCCACCAGCTCGGGACACCGGCGAGCGACGACGTCCTCGTGTTCCAGGAGGACGACGATCGCTTCTACGTGACCGTCGGCCGGACGCGCAGCGGTCGGTTCCTGGAGATCACGGCCGCGTCGAAGGTGACGAGTGAGGTGTGGCTCATCGACGCCGACGAGCCCGCGTCGCCGCCGGTCGTCGTCGAACCGCGCGCGCAGGGACACGAGTACCACGTCGAGCACCACGGCGGTCTTGGAGGCGATCGCCTCTTCGTGCTGACCAACGCCGACGGCGCGGAGAACTTCGCGCTCATGGTCACGCCGGTCGCGACCCCCGGGCGCGCGTCGTGGTCAACGGTGCTCGCGGACCGCGACGACACCCGTCTCGACGACGTCGACGCCTTCGCCGGGTTCCTGGTGGTCTCGGAGCGCACCGATGCGCTCGAGCGGCTCCGCGTGCTCATGCTGGCCGACGACGGCGGCATCGACGACGACCACGTCCTGGCGATGCCCGAGCCCGTGTACTCGGCCTGGCTGGGCAGCAACCCCGACTACGACGCCACGACGCTGCGCTACCAGTACACGTCGCTCGTGTCGCCCGCGTCGGCGTACGACTACGACCCGGCGGCTCGCACCGCGACGCTGGTCAAACGCCAACCGGTTCCGGGGTACGACCCGGACCAGTACGAGAGCCGTCGCGAATGGGCCGAGGCCCCCGACGGCGCGCGGGTGCCGATCTCGATCGTCTACCGGAAGGACCGGCGCGGTGACGGGCCGCGCCCGCTGCTCCTGTACGGCTACGGCTCCTACGAGGTGTCGATCGACCCCACGTTCTCGAGCGCGCGCGTCAGCCTCCTCGACCGCGGGATGGTGTTCGCCATCGCGCACGTGCGCGGCGGTGGTGAGCTCGGGCGGCACTGGTACGACGACGGGAAGATGCTGCACAAGCGCAACACCTTCACCGACTTCGTTGCGTGCGCGGAACACCTCGTGCGGGAAGGCTGGACGTCGCCCGACGGGCTCGCGGCGCGCGGCGGCAGCGCGGGGGGTCTCCTCATGGGCGCCGCCGCGAACCTGCGGCCCGACCTCTTCCGCGCCATCGTCGCCGAGGTGCCGTTCGTCGACTGCCTCACGACCATCCTCGACGAGACGCTCCCGCTCACCATCACCGAGTGGGAGGAGTGGGGCGACCCGGTGCACGACCCCGCGGTCTACGAGCTGATGAAGTCGTACTCGCCGTACGACAACGTCGAAGCCAAGGACTACCCCGCACTGCTCGTCACCGGCGGCCTCAACGATCCCCGGGTGCAGTACTGGGAGCCCGCCAAGTGGGTCGCCAAGTTGAGAGCAACCAAGACCGACGACCGGCTGCTCGTCTTGAAGATGGAGATGGGCGCGGGACACTCGGGTCCGTCGGGAAGATATGACGCCTGGCGCGACGAAGCCTTCGTCCTGGCGTTCCTGTTGGACCAGCTGGGCGTCGCGTTAGGTTGACACCGGCCACCGGGGTGGCCGTCCATGCTCAAACAGTGCCTTCGGCAAACTGCGCGTGGACGACCACCCCGCTGTCCGGCTTCCGCGGGCGGCCGGCCCGGACGCGAAGGGCCCGGACGCGAAGCGGCCGGGCCCCTGGGGACCCGGCCGGTTCGCAGTAGTGCTTGGTGTTTCAGATGGCGCGGACGTTCTGAGCCTCGTCGCCCTTGCGACCCGGCCCGATGTCGAACTCGACCCGCTGACCCTCTTCGAGGCTGCGGTAGCCCGTTCCCTGGATCGCGGAGAAGTGGACGAACACGTCGTCGCCACCCTCACGGGAGATGAAGCCGAAACCCTTTTCGGCGTTGAAGAACTTCACGGTGCCAGTAGCCAACTTCTTATCCTTCACATGAACCGGGACGGGTCGGAGTGACACGACCTCGGGGCTCAGCAGGCTACTCGACCGGTAGCTGACCTTCGCGCTCGAAGTACTTGGCGAGGTAGTAGGGGTCGTTCGGGTCGAGGGTCTCCTGCTCGGCCGAGGCCCCCTCCTCCCCTTCTTCCCCCAGCTTGCGGGCCTCGCGACGGCGGCGCTTCTCGGCCGCTTTTTCCATCCGGGCGCGCTCGCGCTGCTGCTTGGCGAAGGTGGTGCGTTGCTTTTGCGGACTCACGGTTCCCCATTATGGTCGACGGCCCCCGCCAAGACGCATCATGGCGCCCATGCCGTTGGAAACGTTGATCCTCCCGGCCCGCGACGGCGTGCAGCTCGAAGCCGAACGGGCGGTTCCGCCCGGGTCGTCCCGGGCCAGCGTCGTGTTGTGCCACCCCCACCCGCAGTACGGCGGCACCATGCGCTCGATCGTGATCGGGGCGCTCTTCGACGCGCTGCCCGCCGCGGGCGTCACGTGCCTCCGGTTCAACTTCCGCGGAGTGGAGCGCAGCACCGGTCTCCACGACGAGGGGCGCGGCGAGCTCCTCGACGTGGCGGCGGCGATCGACCACGCCGCGAGCGTGCTCCCCGACGGCGAACCCCTGCTGCTCGTCGGATGGTCGTTCGGCGCCGACCTGACGCTGGCCACTCACGACCCGCGTCTCGTCGGCTGGGTCGCGATCGCGCCGCCGCTGCGCTTCGCGGGCGACTTCTCGTCCGTCGCGCGCGACGCGCGCCCGAAGTTGCTCGTGCTCGGGCAACACGACGAGTTCCGCGACCCGGCGTCGGTCGTCGAGGCAACTGCCGCGTGGGACGCCACCGAGATCGACGTGATCGCAGGCGCGAGCCACTTCTTCGTGGGCCGCACCGACCGGGTGGTCGACGCGACCCGGGCGTTCGTGGACCGCGTGATCGACGAGGAGAAAGAGAAGGAGAGCTAGGCGGTACTCACGGCGACGAGACCCTCGCGCTCGAGGAACGAACACCGCTTCTCGACGATGCTGCGCCACGCGGCGAGGTCGGCGTCCCAGTGGGCGCGGTCGCCATCCTCGTAGGCGTGCTCGAGCTCGTCGAACGCCGCGTCCTCGGCGTCGAGCAACTCGCGGTACCGCCGAAAGAATCCTTCGTCGATCACGTCGCTCCCGTTCGCCATGCGCGCACTCCGTTCTGTGACAGTTCGGTGATGTCAGTGAGTGGGTCGATGGTGCTGCGTGTCACCGCCGACCGTATCGCGCTCGACGTCAGTCGACCACGGCCTCGGCCAGCGACCTGAGTGCCTCCGCGACCCCGAAGCGGCCCTCGTAGATCGCGCGTCCGACGATGACCCCAGCCAGGCCGCGGTCGCCCGACCGGAGCCGCGCCAGCGCGCGCAGGTCGTCGAGCGTGCCGACGCCCCCGCTGGCCACGAGGGGCACCTCGCTGTCGGCCAGGACCGCGGTGAGTTGTCCGAATGCGGGGCCTTCCAGCGTGCCGTCACGACCGATCTCGGTGACGATCAGGGCGGCGAGGCCGATGCCGTCGAAACGGCGGGCCAGCTCCACCAGATCGGCGCCGGAGCCCTCCACCCATCCCCGGATGGCGACCTCGTTCCCGCGGGCGTCGAGGCCGACGGCGATGCGGCCCGGGTACTCCAGACAGAGCTCCTCGACCAGGGCCGGGCGCTCGACCGCAGCGGTGCCGACGACCACCCGCTCGACACCGGCGTCCAGCAGCTCGAGGGCGGCCTCGGCGCTGCGCACCCCGCCACCCACCTCGACCTTGCAGGCGACGCTGCGCACGATGAGCCGGATCTGGTCGAGATGGGTGCGTTCGCCGGTTCGCGCCGCGTCGAGGTCGACCACGTGGATCCAGCGAGCGCCCGCGGCCTCGAACTCCCTCGCCACGCGCATCGGGTCGTCGTCGTAGACGGTCTCGGCCTCGAAGTCGCCCTGGTGCAGGCGCACGCAGTGGCCGTCCCGAAGATCGATGGCCGGCAGCAATTCGGGGACGACAGGCACGGCCGTGGCGCTCAGAGGGTGCCCTTGGTCGACGGCACGCTCATGCCCTCGACCTTCACCGCGTCGCGCAGCGACCGCGCGACGCCCTTGAACGAAGCCTCGATGACGTGATGGCCGTTGCGACCTGACAGCGAGCGGATGTGCAGCGTGATACCGGCGCCGAACGCGAACGCGCGCCAGAACTCCTCGGCCAGCTGCGGATCGAACGTGCCGATCCACTCCGCGACCGGATCCACCTCGTAGACGAGGAACGGCCGACCCGAGAGGTCGAGCGCGACCTGCACCAGCGCCTCGTCGAGCGGGACCAGCGCCGACGCGAAGCGCCGCACGCCGGCTTTGTCACCCAGCGCGTCCTTCAGCGCGGTGCCGAGCACGATCCCGACGTCTTCCACCGTGTGGTGCAGGTCGACGTCGAGGTCGCCCTTCGCCTCGATGCGCAGATCGAACCCCCCGTGCTTGCCGAGCTGTTCGAGCATGTGGTCGAAGAAGGGGATTCCGGTCGTCGCCGACGCGCTGCCCCCACCGTCGACGTCGAGCACGAGGTCGACAGTGGTCTCCTTCGTCGTGCGGTGCTGCTCGGACCTTCGGCTCGTCATGTCGGGTCGATTCCACTCCGGCGTCCCGGCCTCCGGCCACGCCTCCGTTGCATCGTCTTCATACCGCGACCTCCTGGAGCGAGTTGCGGAGCGCGGCGAGGAACGCGTCGTTCTCCTCGGGGGTGCCGACAGTGACGCGCAGACATCCCTCGAGCCGCGGCCAGCGCGAGAAGTCGCGCACGAGCACGCCGTGGTCGACCATCCGCTGCCAGCGCTCGTGGCCGTCGCCGGCGGGACGGAACAGCAGGAAGTTGGCGCCCGACGGGTACACGACGACGCCGTCGACGCGCGCGAGCTCGGCCGCGAGCCGTTCGCGTTCGGCGACGAGGCGCTCGACCCGGTCGTCCATCTCGTCGCCCAGCTCGAGCGCGAGCCGGCCTGCGATCTGCGTGGCCGACGCGAGGTGGTAGGGCAACACCACCTTCTCCAGCTCCTGCACCACCCACGACGGCGCGACCGCGAAGCCGAG
The DNA here is from genome assembly GCA_963841415.1 of uncultured Actinomycetes bacterium. Classification (GTDB taxonomy): domain Bacteria; phylum Actinomycetota; class Acidimicrobiia; order IMCC26256; family DASPTH01; genus DASUAS01. The sequence goes on from CAWJCN010000001.1 coordinate 1,303,146, forward strand.
ACGCAGCGCCGCCATCGACCACACCTTCGAGTAGGTGCGCACCACGACGAGCGCGCGGTCGTCGCGCACGAGCTCCAGCGCGCTCCACGCGGCGAACTCGCCGTACGCCTCGTCGACCACCACGAGGCGGTCGCCGTCGGCGTCGAGGAGTGCCTCGATCGTGGCCGCGGGCTCGACCGTTCCGGTCGGGTTGTTGGGACTGCAGACGAACACGATCGTGGGCGTGTGCTCCGCGATCAGCGCACGCGCCGCGCCGGGGTCGACGGAGAAGTCGGCGCGCCGCTCTCCCACCACCACCGCGGTGCCGGTGATGCGGGCGATGTGCGAGTGCAGCGCGTACGTGGGCTCGAACAAGGCCGCGCGCCGGCCCGGCCCTCCGTAGGTGAGCAGGAGCGTCTGGAGGACCTCGTTCGACCCGTTGGCGCAGAAGAGCCGTTCGGGAGCCTGGCCGAGGTGGCTTCCGAGCGCGGCGCGCAACTCGCCTGCGGCGCGGTCGGGGTAGCGGTTGAGCGGCGCGTTGCGCAGCTCCTCGAGCCAGCGGTCGACGAACTCGGGCGGCGGCGCGAACGGGCTCTCGTTGGTGTTCAGCCGCACCGCCACGTCGAGTTGCGCCGAGTGGTAGCCCTCGAGCGAGCGCAGGTCGTCGCGCGGCGGGATAGGTGTGCTCACTGTCTCCACTGGTCGTTCGCTACTCGCCGGGATACCCGGCTCCCTCACGCTCACGGCGGTGAATTCCGCGGAACGGTGAGCGCGCGGCGGACGTCGACCGACCGCGCGTGTGCGTCGAGACCTTCGGCCACGGCCAGCGCGCGCAGGTGCGGCGCCAGCGTGGTGAGGGCGTCCTCGGTGGCCTCGACGACGTGCACGTGCTTGCGGAAGGTGTCGACGCGCAGCGCGCTGGCGAAGCGCGCGGTGCGGGCGGTCGGCAGCACGTGGTTGACTCCGGCCAGGTAGTCGCCGAGCGCGGCCGGCGACCACGGACCCAGGAACACCGCGCCCGCGTTGCGCACCAGCGGAAGGAGCGCGTGCGGGTCGGCGGTGAGGAGCTCGAGGTGTTCGGGGGCGATCGCGTTCACTGCGTCGAGCGCGGCGACCGCGTCGTCGACCAGCACCACCTGGCCACCCGTCGCCAGCGTCGCCGCGATCTCGGCCTGGCGGGGGGCGTCCGCGAGCAGCTCGTCGAGCGCGGCGTCGGTGGCGTCGGCGACCTCGGGATCCCACGTGACGAGCACGGCGGCGCCCCCGGGCCCGTGCTCGGCCTGCGCGAGCAGGTCGGCGGCGGCGTAGCGAGCGGGCACGCTGCCGTCGGCGACCACGACCACCTCCGACGGGCCGGCGAAGGAGTCGATGCCCACGATCCCTGCGACCTCCCGCTTTGCCAGCGCGACGTAGCGGTTGCCGGGGCCGACGATCACGTCGACCGGACGGATGGTCTCGGTGCCGTACGCCATGGCGGCGACCGCCTGCGCGCCGCCGACGCGGTGCACCTCGGTGATCCCGACGAACGCAGCGGCGGCGAGCGTGGACACGGGGACGGCGCCGTCGGCATCCGGGGGGACGCAGAGCACCAGCTCCGCGACGTCCGCGAGCTGCGCGGGGATGGCGGTCATGAGCACGGTCGACGGGTAGGCGGCGCGTCCGCCAGGAACGTAGATCCCGGCGCGAGCCACGGGAACCGCCAGCTCGCGCAGGGAGAGGCCGTCGCGCTCGAGCGCCGGCTCGGGAACCGCGGCCTGCAGGGCGTGGTAGCCACGGATGCGATCCGCCGCTACTTCGAGCGCGGCGCGCAGCTCGGGTGCGGCGGTGTCGAGCGCGGCGCGGAGCTCGCCGGCGGGGACGCGGGCGTCGTCGATCTCGCAGCCGTCGAAGCGCGCGGTGAGCTCGCGGACGGCGGCGTCGCCCCGGGCCCGGACGTCGGCGAGGATCGCCCGCACCGCCGCGAGAACGCCGTCGTCAGCTGCATCGCCCGCCGCGTCAGGACGCGCGAGCGCGCCAGACAGGTCGGCACAGCCGCGGAGGTCGAGTCGGGAGAGCACGGTGGGGTCATCGTAGGCTGGGTCCGTGCCCGCGTCGTCTGACTTCGCCGAGCTGTCGAGCCTCCGAGCGCAGCTCGACGAGCTCACCTCGCGGGTCGTAGCGGTCGGCGATCGCTACCGCGACACCGACGACTCGGCCATCGCGGCCGAGCTCGACCAGGCGGAACGCACGCTGCTCGGCGCCGCCCGCGCGCTCGACCGCGCCACCTCGCTGCTCAGCGGGAGCTAACCGGCCTCCGCTTCCGCCTTGCTCGCCGCCGCGCGCGCCGCCGGGTCGGCCGACGGGCAGATGTCGACGAGCACGCACCGGTCGCACGCGGGCTTGCGGGCGTAGCAGACCTGCCGTCCGTGGAGGATGAGGCGGAGCGAGAAGCGGCCGCGCTCGTCGGGCGGGACGAGCGCGTCGAGGTCCGTCTCGACCTTCACCGGATCGTCCTCCGTGGTGAGCTTGAGCCGGCGCGACAACCGGCCGACGTGCGTGTCGACGGGAAGACCGGGCAGGTCGAACGCGACCGACCGCACGACGTTGCCGGTCTTGCGCCCGACTCCGGGCAGCTTCACGAGGTCGTCGAGCTCGGTCGGCACCTCGCCGTCGTAGTCGTCCTCGAGGGCGCGCGCCATGCCGAGCAGGTTCTTGGTCTTGGAGCGGTAGAAGCCGGTTGGGAAGACGAGCTGCTCGACGTCGGCGGGGTTGGCGTGCGCGAGGTCGGCGGGCGTCGGATACCTGGCGAAGAGCGCGGGCGTGACCTTGTTGACGTTCTCGTCGGTGGTCTGCGCCGAGAGGATCGTCGCGGTGAGCAGCTGGAACGGGTTGTCGTGCACCAGCGCGCACTCCGCACCCGGATACTCGAGCGCCAGCCGCTCGCGCGTGATCTCCGCGCGCGCCTTCGCCCCCCGGGGCCGAGCCATCAGCAGTTCCCCATCACCACGAGGTTGCGTCGCCGGAACAGGTACGACATGTCCGAACGACGCAACCTCGCAAGGGTCAGGCGCCCGCGAGCTCGGGCTTGAGCGCGATGACGTTGAAGGCGGCGCCGTAGGGGTCGGCGACCACCGCGAAACGTCCGGGCTCGATGTCCATCGGCGGCATCATCACCTGACCGCCGAGCTCGGCGATCCGAGCGACTGCGGTGTCGGTGTCGGCGACCGCGAAGTACACGGCCCAGTGCGGCGGCACCTCGGCGGGCAGCATCGGTGGCTTCAGCATCATCCCGCCGACGGACCGGCCGTTGACCTGCCACTCCGTGTATTCACCCGTGGGACCTGCGCCCTGCGTGTTGCACGTCCAGCCGAACACCGCGCCGTAGAACGCCTTGGACGCGTCGACGTCGGTCGTGAGCAACTCACTCCACGACCACGTGCCCGGCTCGTTCACGAGCTGCGCGCCCGGATGCGTGCCCGCCTGCCACACGGAGATGACCGCGCCCACGTTGTCGATGAACACCGCCATCCGGCCCACGTCGAGCACGTCCATCGGCGGCACGATCACCTGTCCGCCCGCGGCCGTGACCTTCTCGGCCGCGTCGTCGGCGCTGGCGACGGCCACGTAGGTGGACCAGTACGGCGGACCGGGGCTCTGCGCGGGCCCGATCCCGGCGACCGCGCGGTCACCCACCATCGCGACCCGGTACCCGCCGGTCTCGGGCGGCCCCTCGGGCGCGTCCCATCCGAAGAGGGCGCCGTAGAAGTCGGCCGCACCCTGCGGGTCGGGGCTGCCCATGTCGACCCACGACGGCACTCCCGGCTCGTACTTGTCGATCTCCATCGCGAGCTCCCGTCTCTCGGCTCTCCCTGCACACCGACGCTACCCTCCGCCGGTGGGCTCCCGACAGGTGGTGCGCGACTTCTCCGCCGACGACGTGGCACGCGTCCGCGCCCTCACCGACGCGATCGAATCGGCGACCGGCGTCGCGCCGCTCGGCGACGACGCGTGGACCGGCATGCATACGCTCGTCGGTCGCGACCGCGGCCTGTTCGACGACTCGGGCGACGCCTACGCGCATCTCGCGCGCCACCATGCCGACGAGTGGTCGGTCGAGCTCGCGGTTCTTCCCGACGTCGACGTCGACCTCGATGCGCTCCTCGCCACGGCGCTCGACCTGATCGCGCAGGAAGGCGGTGGTCACGTCACGTACTGGGTCCACGGGGCCGACACCGACGCCGACGCCGACGCCCGCGCCCGTCGGGCCGGCTTCACCGCCGAGCGCGAGCTGCTCCAGATGCGGGTGCCCCTCCCCCTCGCCGATCCACCCCGCTGGCCCGACGGCACCACCGCGCGCACCTTCCGGCCCGGTGAGGACGAAGCGGCGTGGGTCGAGGTCAACAACCGGGCCTTCGCCGGTCACCCCGAGCAGGGCGCGTGGACCGTCGCCACGATCGGCGCCCGCGAGCACGAGGACTGGTTCGATCCCGAGGGCTTCGTGCTGGCCATCGACGCCGACGGCCTCGCCGGCTTCTGCTGGACCAAGGTGCACCCGCCGCAGCCGCCGCGCGAGCCCGACGCGCTCGGCGAGATCTACGTGATCGGCGCCGATCCCAGCCGTCACGGTCGCGGCCTCGGCCGCGCCCTCACCACCGCGGGCCTGGCGTCGCTCTCGGAACGAGGCATCACCGTCGGCGTGCTCTTCGTCGACGCCGACAACGCGGCCGCGGTCGGCCTCTACCGCGCCCTCGGTTTCGTGGCCGACCGCGCCGACCGCGCCTACGGCCGCGACGTCGCACCGTCGCGATGACCACGCGCTACGGCGCCTCGCGCGCCGAGCTCGACGCCCTGCTCGCGGAGTGGGGCGAGCCCCGGTACCGAGCCGATCAGGTGTGGGACGCGCTGTATCGACAGCACGTCGCGCTCGACGATGCGACCGCGCTCCCGCGCCCGTTGCGCGACCGACTCGCCGACGCGCTCCCGCTCGCGCTCGACCCGCTCGTCGAGCAGACCGCGCACGACGGCATGACCACAAAGTGGCTGTGGTCGTGCACGCGTGACCGCGCGCAGATCGAGACCGTCCTCATGCGCTACCCGGAGCGGGCGACGGTGTGCGTGTCGTCGCAGGCCGGATGCGCGATGGGCTGCACCTTCTGCGCCACCGGTCAGGCCGGCTTCGAACGTCACCTCGACATGGGCGAGATCGTCGAACAGGTCGTGCGCGCGGCGCAGGCGTCGCCGCAACGCGTGAGCAACGTGGTGTTCATGGGCATGGGCGAGCCACTGGCCAACTACGACCAGACCTGGGCGGCGGTACGCCGCCTCCACGACGAGGTCGGTCTCTCCGCCCGCCGGATCACCGTCAGCACCGTCGGCGTCGCGCCCGCGATCCGTCGCCTCGCCCACGAGGACCTCCCGGTGACGCTGGCAGTGTCGCTCCACGCCCCCACCGACGCCGAGCGCGACGCGCTCGTGCCGCTGAACCGCCGCTACCCGATCGCCGAGGTGCTCGACGCCGCCGCCGAGTTCGCCGGCGCCAAGGGCCGCCGGGTGACGTTCGAATACGCCTGCATCGCGGGCGTCAACGACTCCCGCCCGCAGGCCGAGGCGCTCGGTGCGCTCCTCGGCGCGTTCCCGGGCGTCGGGGGCACCCACGTGAACCTCATCCCGCTCAACCCCACCGACGGCTTCGGCGGTCACGCCCCGCCGCCACCGTCGTTGAAGGCGTTCGCCGAGCGGCTGCGGGCTCACGGCGTCACCGCCACTGTGCGGCGCAACCGAGGCACCGACATCGCCGCGGCCTGCGGTCAGCTCCGCTCCCGGGAGGCGATACCGCCGGAGTGATGCCCGTCGGGCACAATGGGATCCGTGAACCAGTGGAAGTGGGTCAATCAGTTCCAACCCCAGACCCTCTACATGGCGACGATCCTCTGCTACGTGGACGCCGTCTTCGGACTGGTGTTCGGGCTCGTCGCCACCTCGCTCCTCGCCGGGCTCATCACGATCGCGGCACTCGCCGCCGGCGGGTTCGGGGTCGCCAACGAGAAGAAGTGGGGCTACGCGGTGGCCGTCGGCGGGGCCGTGCTGCAGGTCGTGATGCTCTTCGCCGTGTTCGGCACCTCGGTCTTCACCACCACGGTGATCATCAGCTTCGCCTTCGACGCCGTGCTCGTCGCGCTGCTCGTCCACCCGATGAGCCGCGAGTACCAGCGCATCTGGTTCAAGTAGCGGCGAAGTTCTGGCTGTCTCCTGACGGCAAGTTGGCCGTTTGGCAATGCGGCGCCAGGTACGGTGCCGACGATGGATGGGCAGAACCTCTCTCTCGACGTGCGCCGCGACGGTGAAGCGACCTGGGTCCGCGCCACCGGCGAGCTCGATCAGGCGTCCGCTCCCCAGCTGCGGGACTGCCTGACCGCGCTCGCGGGCGAAGTCGTGCTCGATCTCGCCGCGCTCGAGTTCCTTGACTCGTCCGGGCTCGGTGTGCTCATCCGCGCCAACCGCGAGCTGCAGGAGACGGGCGGTGCGCTCCGCGTGCGCTCTCCGCAGCCGCAAGTCCGTCGCGTGCTCGACATCACCGGCGCGGGTGAGTGGCTCGACGTTGAGCCGTAGCCCACATCTTTCCGTTCTCCCCACCACTTCTTCGGCTCGACGCCGCTCGGCTGACGCCAAAAACGGAGGGGCGCTCAGCGCTGCCGCGCGTACTCCTCGTACCAGTCGAGGACGGTCGGATCGGCGAGCGAGCTGCGGCTCGCGACCTGGTCGACGGCGGCACCGCCCAGGATGCGCTTGACCGGCACCTCGAGCTTCTTGCCCGACAGCGTGCGCGGGACCGCCGGCACCGCGACGATCGTGTCGGGCACGTGGCGCGGCGACAGGTCGGTGCGCAGGCCGCGCACGATCGCGGCGCGCAGGTCGTCGTCGAGCGTGGCGCTGGGCGCCAACGCCACGAAGAGCACGAGCTCGCCCATCGGCTGGTCGGGGTCGTCGCCCTCGAGGTGCACGACGAGGCTGTCGGCCACCTGCGGGAGCGCCTCCACCACGGCGTAGAAGTCGCTGGTGCCGAGGCGCACACCCCCGCGGTTGAGGGTGGCGTCGGAACGACCTGAGATCACACACGCGCCGTCGTCGGTGAAGGTGATCCAGTCGCCGTGGCGCCAGACGCCCGGGTAGTCGTCGTAGTAGGCGTGATGGAGCTTCTCGCCGGTGGGATCGCCCCAGAACGCGACCGGCATCGACGGCATCGGCTCGGTGACGACCAACTCGCCCTGCACGCCGGGCGGGCACACCGTGCCGTCGGGTGCGAACGCCTCCACCGCGCAGCCCAGCAACCGGCAGCTGATCTCGCCCGCGCGCACCGGGAGGAGTGGAACCGCGCCGACGAACGCGGCGCACACGTCGGTCCCGCCGCTCACCGACGCCGTCTGCACCTGCGCGCCGACGACGTCGTGGATCCAGCGGAAGCCGTCGGGCGGGAGCGGTGCGCCGGTGGAGCCGACGCTGCGCAGGTGGTGCGGCGGCGGGACGACACCCTCCTTGCGGCACGACATCAGGAACGGCGCGCTCACCCCGAACACGTCGACGCCGGTCTCGGCGGCGAGCCGCCAGAGCGTGGCCAGATCGGGGTGGGCCGGATCGCCGTCGAACAGCACCACGGTCGCGCCCACGAGCAACCCCGACACGAGGTAGTTCCACATCATCCAGCCGGTCGTGGTGAACCAGAAGAACCGGTCGCCGGCACCGAGATCGTGGTGCAGCGCCGTGGTCTTCAGGTGCTCGACGATGATGCCCCCGTGGCCGTGCACGATGGCCTTGGGCAAGCCGGTGGTCCCGGAGCTGTAGAGCACGTACAGCGGGTGGTCGAACGGCACCGCCTCGAACTCGAGCGGACCGGGTTCGGCGAGCAGGTCGCTCCAGTCGTCGGATCCTTCGCCGAGGTACGACACGTGCACGGTGTGGCGCACCGACGGCAGCGCAGCCTCGATGACCTCGAGGTCGGCGCGCTTGTCGACGATCTTCTCTCCGTAGCGGTAGCCGTCGATCACGAGCAAGACCACCGGTTCGATCTGCGCGAAGCGGTCGACGACCGCCCGCGTGCCGAACTCCGGCGCGCACGACGACCAGATCGCGCCGAGGCTCGCGGTGGCGAGGAAGGCGACGATCGTCTCCCGGATGTTGGGCAGGAACGCCGCCACGCGGTCGCCGCGCCGCACACCCAGCCGCACGAGCCCGGCCCGGCACCGCGCGACGTCTTCGGCGAGCTGCGACCACGTGATCTCGGCCGGTTCGCGCGTCTGCCCGCGAGCGACGATCGCCACCTCGTCGGGACGGTCGGCGGCCGCCGCCAGCGCGTGCTCGGCGTAGTTGAGGGTGCCGCCGGGGAACCATGTCGCGCCGGGCATCGCTCGCTGGCCGAGGGCGGCAGTTGGCTGGTCGTGCCACCGCACCCCCGACCACGCGGTGCACGCGCTCCAGAACGCGTCGAGGTCGTCGACCGACCAGCGCCACAGCTCGGTGTACCCGTCGAAGGCCAGGCCGCGCTGCTCGCGGAGCCAGTCGAGGAAGGCACCGATGCGTGTCGTCGAACGCACGTCGGGCGGTGGCGTCCAGATGATCTCGCCCCGCGCCTCGGTCACCTCGCACTCCCGGATGCCATGATCACAGGCGGGAGCCTAGAGACAGCGAGACGGAGCAAGCCGTTGCCCGGACGGGCGGGACGGCGCCACGGAGTCGACGTACGGAAGACGGAGAGGGAGGCCCGCGCGTGGAGACGCCGCATCACGGTCGGTGGTTCGAGGACCTGCCAGTGGGACTGGTCGTGCCGCACACGCTGACCCGCACCATCACCGAGACCGACAACGTGCTCTTCACCACGATGACCCTCAACCCGGCGCGCCTCCACCTCGACGCCGAGTACGCGGCGGGCACCGAGTTCGGCCGTCCGCTGGTCAACAGCCTGTTCACCCTGGGGCTGCTCGTGGGCATCTCGGTCCTCGAGACGACCCACGGCACCACGGTGGCGAACCTGGGCTTCGAGGAGGTGACGTTCCCGGCGCCGATGTTCGCGGGCGACACCCTGCACGGCGAGTCGGAGGTCGTCGCGGCGCGCGAGTCGAAGTCGCGTCCGGACCAGGGCGTCGTCACGTTCGAGCACCGTGGGTTCAACCAGCATGACCAGCTCGTGTGCAAGGCGCGCCGCAACGCGCTCATGCACCGGGGGCCGGCCGCGTGATCCCGGCCGTCAACCCGGCGCCGGTGCGGATCCGCAGCCTGCTCTTCGCGCCGGCGAGCAAGCCGGACGTGCTGCGCAAGATGCCGCGTGCCACACCCGACGCGGTCGCGCTCGACCTCGAGGACGCGGTGCCACCCGAAGGCAAGCCCGCCGCACGCGAGCACTCGCGCGACGTCGGCGCGGAGCTGGCGACCGCGCACGCGGGCATCGCGGTGTACGTGCGCGTGAACCCCGTCCCCACGGAGTGGTTCGCCGACGACGTCCGCGACGGCGTCCACCCGTTGATCGCCGGTGTCATCGTTCCCAAGCTCGAGACGCCGGAGCAGCTGGCCATGGTGGCCGCCACGCTCGTCGATGCCGGACTCGATCACCTGCACGTGCTGGCGGGGATCGAGAGTGCGGCCGGGGTCGACCGGGTGCGGGAGCTGCTCGTGCCGCCGGTGGCGGTGGCCTACTTCGGCGCGGAGGACTACATCGCCGACATGGGCGGAGTGCGCACGCTGGGCAGCACCGAGGTGCTCTACGCCCGGTCGCGCGTCGCGCTGGCCGCCCGATTGGCCGGCGTCCCCGCGGTCGATCAGGTCGTCACCAGCCTCGACGCCGAAGACCACTTCCTCGCCGACGCCGCCGAGGGTCGGGCCCTCGGGTATCGCGGGAAGCTCTGCATCCACCCCGCGCAGGTGCCCTTGGCGAACCGGGCGTTCTCGCCATCACCCGAAGAGGTCGACCGCGCGCGCCGGCTCATGTTCGCCTACGAGGAGGCAGTGGCACGAGGTGAGGCCGCCATCGCGTTCGAGGGCCAGATGGTCGACGAGCCCCTCGCCCGACACGCCCGGACCGTGATCGCCGCCGCCGAAGACCTCTGAGATGGTCGATTCCGCTGCGTCGTCCCGCCCTCCGACTCGACGGGTCGCCCGCTGCGAGCCGGGGTACCCGGCTCGCCTCCGCTCGCTCGCATGCACGACTCCGCTGCATCTCCGTTGAGATGGTCGATTCCGCTGCGTCGTCCCGCCCTCCGACTCGACGGGTCGCCCGCTGCGAGCCGGGGTACCCGGCTCGCCTCCGCTCGCTCGCATGCACGACTCCGCGTCATCTCTAAGATCAGCGCCGTGCCCTCCCCCGCCGAGCTCGTCGCCGACGTCGAAGCGCGCCTGCGGCCGCTCGAGCGGGAGCTGGGTGAAGCGTGGTGGGAGTCGAACACGAAGTCGTCGCCCGCGGCCGACGAACGCCGCACCGCGGCCGAGCTCGCTCGCCGCGAGCTGCTCGCCGACCCGGGCCTGTTCGCCGCGATCCGCGCCACGCGTGAGCACGTCGATCGCGACAACGATCCGCTGCTCCGTCGCCAGCTCGACGTGCTGCACGACGCCTTCGTGCCCCACCAGGTGCCGGCTGACCTGCGGCGTGGGATCGTCGAGCTCGAGACACGCGTCGAGTCGACGTTCAACAACTTCCGTGGCCGCATCGGAGACCGACGCGTCGACGACAACGCCATCGCCGAGATCCTGCGCACGAGCGACGACAGCGAGGAGCGTCGCGCGGCCTGGGAGGCGTCGAAGCAGATCGGCCCCGAGGTCGCCGACCGCATCCGCGAGCTGGCCCGGCTGCGCAACCAGGCCGCGCAGGCACTGGGCGCGCGCGACCACTTCGCCCTCGCGCTCGCCACCGGCGAGCTCGACGAGGGCCGGCTCTTCGCTACGCTCGGCGACGTCGACCGCGCCACTGCCGTGCCGTTCGCGGACTGGAAGGCCGCGGTCGACGAGCGTCTCGCCCGGCGATTCGGCTGCGCGATCTCCGACTTGCGCCCGTGGCACTACGACGACCCGTTCTTCCAGACCCCACCCGCTGAGGGCGCCGTCGCCATCGACCACCTGTTCACCGACGCCGACCTCGAGGCGCTGACCGTGCGCACCTACGACGGACTCGGTCTCGACATCCGCGCGGTGCTCGACCGCAGCGACCTCTACGCGCGTGACGGCAAGAGTCAACACGCGTTCTGCATCGACATCGACCGCGCCGGTGACGTGCGCGTGCTCTGCAACGTGGAACCGAGCGAGCGGTGGATGGACACGATGCTCCACGAGTTCGGCCACGCAATCTACGACCGCGAGTGCGACCCCGACCTCCCGTGGCTCGTGCGCGGTGCCGCGCACGCGCTCACCACCGAGGGCATCGCCATGCTGATGGGTCGCCTCCCCCGCGACCCGGTCTGGTTGCGGGAGGTCGCCACCGTGCCCGACGCAGAGGTCGACGCGATCGCGCGGCGCGCTGGCCGACGCGCGCCGCGCCGCGCTGCTGGTGTTCGCGCGGTGGGTGCTGGTGATGACCAACTTCGAACGCCGCCTCTACGCCGATCCCGACGCCGACCTCGACACGCTGTGGTGGGACCTGGTCGAGCAGCACCAGCTGGTGCACCGGCCCGACGATCGGCGCTCGCCCGACTGGGCGGCCAAGATCCACCTGGCGGCGGCGCCCGTCTACTACCAGAACTACCTCTACGGCGAGCTCTTCGCCTCGCAGCTCGATGCCACGCTGCGCAACCGTGCCGGCGGCATCGTCGACCGTTCCACAGCCGGCGCACTCCTACGCGACGACGTGTTCGCGCCCGGCGCGTCGCTGCGGTGGGACGCGCTCGTGGAGCGTGCGACGGGAGAGCCGCTCACCGCCGACCACCTCGCGCGCCAGCTCGTCCGAGAACGCTGATGGATCTGGGTCTGCGGGGGCGCGCGACGGTGGTGGCCGGCGGGACGCGCGGTGTCGGGCGTGCCACCGCGGAACTGCTCGCGGCCGAAGGCGCGCGCGTCGCGGTGCTGGCGCGCACCCCAGGCCACCTGCGCGAGGCCGAGGAGGAGCTGCTGGCGGCGGGCGCGGACGATGCCATCGGCCTCGAGTGCGACCTGCTCGACACCGGCGAAGTCGAGGCCGCGTTCACGTTCCTCGACGAGAGGTGGGGTGAGTGCCACACGCTCGTCAACACCGTTGGTCCCGCGCACGTCGGCGGGCTCGACGACCTCACCGATGCGGCGTGGCTCGACGAGTTCGACCTCGGGGTGCTCACGATGGTCCGCACGACACGCGCCGCGCTCCCGCTGCTGCGCCAGGCGACCTTTCGCGCGCGTCGTGAACGTCGCCGCATCGTCGATCCGGCACCAGAGTCCGGGCCTCATCGGGTTCACGGCCGCGAAGGCCGCGATGGCGAGCGCGTCGAAGAACCTCTCGCGTGCGCTCGCGCCCGAGGGCATCATCGTGAACACGGTCGCGCCGGGCACGGTCATGTCCCCGACGCTCGCCGGGTACTTGGTGGGCACCGATCTCGAAGGGCTCCCCGAGGGGCCGCTCGAGGCGGCCTACGAAGCCATCGCGCGCGACTACGGCGCGTCGAACGACATCGGCCGGGTCGGGCTCCCCGAGGAGGTCGCGGCGATGGTCGTCTTCCTCTGCTCCGAGCTGTGCAGCTTCGTGGTGGGCGCGACCGTGCCCGTCGACGGCGGCACCGACTTCTTCTGAGCCGCCGGAGCCCGGGCAGTGGAGTTCAATCTCGCCGATCTGTGGGAGCGCGTCGTCGACGAGATCCCCGACCACGAGGCCATGGTGTGCGGCGATCGCCGACTCACGTACGCGCAGGCCGACGAGCGCGCCACTCGACTTGCCCACCACCTCGCGGGCCTCGGCGTCGGGCCCGGTGACCACGTCGCGCTCTACCTCTTCAACGGCACCGAGTACCTCGAGGGCATGCTTGCCGCGTTCAAGCTGCGCGCCGTGCCCATCAACGTCAACTTCCGCTACGGCGCGGACGAGCTGACGTATCTCCTCGCCGACGCCGACGCGCGCGCGGTCGTGTACCACCGCGAGTTCGCGCCCACGCTCGCGGCAGTTCGAGACGCCCTCCCGCTGCTCCACGCATTCGTGGAGATCGACGACGACTCGGATGCCGTGTCATTGCCCAGCGCCATCGGGTACGAGGTTGCGCTGGCGGCCGCGTCGCCCACGCGCGACTTCGCCGTCCGCTCCGCGGAGGATCTGTACATCCTCTACACCGGCGGCACCACGGGCATGCCCAAGGGAGTGATGTGGCGGGCCGACGACATCTTCTTCGGCGCGTTCGGCGGCGGGAACCTCGGCGACACGCCGATCACCGAGCCCGAGCAGATCGTCGAGTCGCTCGAGCCACACCGGCGTGTGCTGCCCGCGTGTCCGTTCATGCACGGCACCGCGCACTGGATGGCCTTCGGCACGCTCTACTCCGGCGGCACCGTGGTGATCTCGCCCGACCGCCGCTTCGACTCCGGGCGCCTGTGGCGTCTCATCGAGACCGAACGGGTCACCTTCCTCGTGATCGTCGGCGACGCCTTCGCCCGTCCGCTCGTCGAGGCCTACGACCGGCTGGACACCCCGGCCGACGCGTCGCCGCTCACGGTCGTGCTCTCCGGCGGGGCGGTGCTCTCGCCGGCGGTGAAGGCAGCATGGGTCGACCGGCTGCCGACCACGCTCCTGATCGACGGCTTCGGTGCGTCGGAGACTGGCGGCCAGGGCCAGAGCGTGGCGGCCGCGGGCGCACCGATCGAGAGCGTGGCGCGCTTTCGGGTCAACGACGAGACGGCCGTGCTCGACGACGACCTGCAGCCCGTCGCGCCCGGCGTGGTCGGCAAGCTCGCCCGGCGGGGCCACGTTCCCGTCGGCTACTACCGGGATCCCGTGAAGACCGCGGCGACGTTCCCGGTGATCGACGGCGTGCGGTGGTCGGTACCGGGCGATCACGCTCGGCTCGAGGACGACGGCACCATCACCGTGCTCGGGCGCGGCTCGGTGTCGATCAACACCGGGGGCGAGAAGGTGTATCCGGAGGAGGTCGAGGCCGCGCTGAAGTCGCACGCGGCGGTGTTCGACGCGGTGGTGGTGGGCGTGCCCGACGCGCGGTGGGGCGAGCGGGTGACCGCAGTCGTGCAACCGCGCGCCGGCACGACGCCCACGCTCGACGAGCTCGCCGACCACGTGCGCGCGCACCTCGCCTCGTACAAGGTGCCGCGCGACCTGGTGCTGGTCGACGCGGTCGTGCGATCGCCGTCGGGCAAGCCCGACTACCGCTGGGCGCGCGCGAGGGCGGTCGACGCGGTCGCCACGCCGTAGCCTGCGACGCGTGAACCGGCTCGAACACGAGACCAGCCCCTACCTGCGCCAGCACGCCGACAACCCGGTCGACTGGTACCCGTGGGGCGAGGAGGCCTTCGCCCGGGCCCGAGCCGACGACAAACCGATCCTCCTGTCCGTCGGTTACTCCTCGTGTCACTGGTGCCACGTCATGGCGCACGAGTCGTTCGAGAACGAGGCGGTCGCGGCCGCCATGAACGAGAAGTTCGTCAACGTGAAGGTCGACCGCGAGGAACGGCCCGACGTCGACGCCATCTACATGCAGGCGGTCCAGGCGATGACGGGCAGCGGCGGCTGGCCGATGACGGTGTTCCTCGACGCCGACGGCCGCCCGTTCTTCGGCGGCACGTACTTCCCGCCTGAAGATCGTCCGGGCATGCCGGGCTTCGTGCGCCTCCTCGACGCGGTCGACGATGCGTGGCGCCATCGCCGCGAGGAGCTCGACCAACAGGCGAACCAGCTGCGCCACGCCATCGAGGAGAGCACCGCGATCGGTGGCGGTGCGCACGGTGCGTTGACGACCGCGATCCTCGATCAGGCGGTCGGGAGCCTGCAGGAGCAGTACGACACCCGGTTCGGCGGCTTCGGGCGCGCGCCGAAGTTCCCGCAGGCGATGGTGATCACGCTGCTCCTCGACCTCGCCGTCGCCGACGGACGCGACGACGCGCTCGCGATGGCGACGGGCTCGCTCGATGCCATGGCCGCGGGCGGGATCTACGACCAGGTCGGCGGCGGCTTCCATCGCTACTCGGTCGACGCGCACTGGCTCGTACCCCACTTCGAGAAGATGCTCTACGACCAGGCGCTGCTCGTCCGCGCGTATCTGCACGCGTGGATGGTCACCGGCACCGATCGCTACCGGCGCGTCGTCGAGCAGACGGTCACCTACGTGTTGCGCGATCTGCGCCACGCGGAAGGTGGGTTCTCCTCGGCCGAGGACGCCGACTCCGACGGCGTGGAGGGCAAGTTCTACGTGTGGTCGCTGGACGAGCTGGAGGACCTCTGCGGTGACGCGCTCCCCGACGTCGTACGCCACTACGGCGTGACCGCGCGTGGCAACTTCGAGGACCCGCACACCGGCTTCCGCGGCAACATCCTCCACGCGGTCGGTCCCCCCGAGGACCGACCCGCGTCGATCGCGTCGGTGCTGCCGGTGCTCTTCGGGGCGCGAGAGCGTCGCGTACGGCCCGGGCTCGACGACAAGATCCTGTTGGGGTGGAACGCGTTGTTCCTCCGCTCGTTGGTGGAGGCGGCGCACGCGCTGTCGCGCGCCGACTGGATGGAGACGGCGCGCACGAACGCGCACTTCTTGTTGCGCGAGATGCGACGCGGCGACGGACGCCTCCTGCGCTCCTGGCAGGGCGGCCGGGCGAACCTGCTTGCGTACGCCGAGGACTACGCCGCGTTGCTCGAGGCGCTGCTCACGTTGGCCGAGCTCGACGACGTGCAATGGCTGGCCGAGGCCCGCGCCGTCGCCGACGGGCTCGTCGCGCTGTTCGCTGACGACGAGCGTGGCGGGTTCTTCACCACCGGCGCCGACGCCGAGGCGCTCATCGTGAGACCCAAGGACTTCCAGGACAACGCCACGCCGTCCGAGAACTCCTTGGCCGCCGACGGGCTGCTGCGACTCGCCGCGCTCACCGGCGACACGGATGCCGCGGCGAGCGCCGAGCGGTGGCTGGCGACGTTGGCGCCCGTGCTCGGCGAGCACCCCACCGCGTTCGCGTTCCTGCTCGAAGCGCTCCAGCGGGTCGTGCGCGCGCCGCTCGAGGTCGCGATCGTCGGCGCGGCCGGTCCCGACCGCGACGCCCTGGTCGACGTGTTGCGCACCCGGGTGGTTCCGGGCTCGGTGCGGCTGGTCGCGTCACCCGGTGCCGGCGCCGAGCTGACGCCGTTGCTCGCTGACCGCGTCGCCGTCGACGGCCGGCCGGCGGCCTACGTGTGCGAGCGGTTCGCCTGTCGCCTGCCCGTCACCGACCCCGCCGCCCTGCGCGCCGAGCTCGACGCTCGCCGCTGACCGCTCCGTCGGCGCCGGGCGTGAGGTGGATCGAGTCGGCGGAGACGAGCGCGGCCGTCAGGAGCAGGAGGAACGTGGCCCCGACCCCGATCCACCGCTGCCGCGACCACACGATTCACGAGCGGGTCCACGGCGTCGGGCGATCAAACCGCCGTGACGTGGACTCGCCATCTACCCATTGGCGTGGCTCGTGCGTCGCTCCGACGCACCGACAGCGCACAGATGACGGAGGGAGGGGTCAGCTGCGGGGGGTGGCGAGGCTGTCGGCGAGAGCCTCGGCCATGGCCCAGCCGTAGGCGATGAGGGCCTCGCCGTTGGCGGGATCGGTCTCGCCGACCAGCTCGACGACCACCTTGCCGCCCGCCTTCACCGCCGCCGCATGCAGGACGAGCTCGGGCGAGCCGTGGGCACTCAGGCGGAAGCTGCGGTCGTCGTAGCGGGCGTCGCAGCCGAAGCGCCGGGCCAGGCGCCGGCCCCAGGCCCGCTCCTCGCCGTTGGGCGAGTACTTCGGGCGCGGGCACACGTCGTCGAGCACGAGGAAGAGCGTGTACGCGGCCGGGTGGGCGACCCGTCCGGCGACGAGGACGTCCTCGTCGGGGAACGAGATGGCAGCCCGGCGGTACAGCTCGGCCACGAGGGCGTCGAGGCTCGGACGGGCGTTCTTGCCCCGTTTGATGCCTCCGAGGCCCCACAAGATGCAGGGCGTGCCCCCGATGCGCTCGAGCGACCCGAACAAGAACCCCTGGATCTCTCCGTCGATCTCGGCGATGGCGACCAAGGGGAACTGCTCGATGTGCTGGTCGAGCTGCTCGTCCTCCAAGGCCAGACCCATCCCGGAGACCAGCTGACCGAGCTCATCGAGCTCGGCCGGCTTGAGAGAGACGGAATCACGCGACTCAACGTCCATCGGTCACCCATTGAAGCCGATGGAACGCCCCGCGGACCACTCGGCCGCCAATCACCGTCGCTCGCTCCGCTCACTCCGTCCCAGCCGGCGGGCCGGGCAGAGCCCGATCCCGCCTGCCTTTTCACCCTCGCTTGCCTCCGCTCACTCCGTCCCAGCCGGCGAGACCGGCGGAGCCGGACCTTGCCGGGGCGTGCGGACCGGGCCACGAATTACTCGACGACGAGCCCTTCGAGGCCCGGTTCGGCGTCGGGGATCTGCGGCGCCAGCCGCGCGAAGACCTCGACCAGCAAGGACGCGACCGCGACGTCGCGCACCCACTTGTGGTCGGACGGGACGACGTACCACGGCGCCCAGCCCGTCGACGTGGCCGTGATGGCCTCCTCGTACCCTGCCTGGTACTGGTCCCAGTGCGAGCGGGCCTCCACGTCGGAGTGGCGGAACTTCCAGTTCTTGGCCGGATCGTCGATGCGGGCCTGCAGGCGGGCGCGCTGCTCGTCCTTCGAGATGTGGAGGAACACCTTGACGATCGACGTGCCCTCCTCCGTCAACATCCGCTCGAAACCGCGGATCTGCCGGTACCGGCGCCGGCACTGCCGCTCGTCGATGGCCCCGATGCACCGCGCGGTCACGACATCCTCGTAGTGCGAGCGGTTCCACACCCCGAGGAGGCCGCGGGCGGGCGTCCGGGCGTGGATGCGCCAGAGGTAGTCGTGGGCGAAGTCGTCGGTGGTCGGCTCCTTGAAGTTGACGACCGAGCAGCCCTGCGGGTTCAAACCGGTGAGCACCCGCCGGATGGTGCCGTCCTTCCCGGCCGCGTCCATCCCCTGGAGCACGAGCACCACGCTGCGCTGCGCCTCCGCCCAGAGGCGGTTGTGGAGGTCGTCGAGCACCCCTAGCAGCTCCTGGCTCCGCGCCTGCCCGTCGACCTTCTCGCCCAGCCCGAGGCGCGCCGCCGGGTTGCGCCCGACGAGATCGGCGGACGCACCGGGCTCGACGCGCAACTCGTCGCTGATCGGACGTCCCTGCACTTGTTTGCCCATCGTGCGGCGACCCTACTGCGACGCCGCGTCTCCGACGGTCGACGCGCAGACCTCGACGTGAGCAGCTGGCAGCTCCACCCGGACCGTGGTCCCCACGCCCGGCAGGCTCTCGAGCATCACCTGGCCTCCGTGGGCGACCACGATCGCCTGCACGATGGCCAGACCCAGTCCCGACCCGCCCGCGTGGCGCGACCGTGACGCGTCGGCGCGGGCGAACCGCTCGAACGCGCGGTCGGCGACCTCGCGGGGCATGCCGGGACCGTCGTCGTGCACCTCGACGACGGCGCGGCCGTCGCCGTTGTGCACGCGCACCGACACCGGGGTGCATGCGGGCGTGTGCACGAGCGCGTTGCCGACCAGGTTGCCGACCACCTGGCGCAGTCGATCCTCGTCGCCATCGACGGTGACACCTTCGGCGACATCGGCGGTGATGACGCGGTCGGGCGCGACTGCGCGCGCATCGGCGGCCGAGTCGACGCCCACGACCCCGAGGTCGACCGGGCGGCGGTCGAGCGGACGCCCCTCGTCGAGGCGGGCGAGGAGCAGCAGGTCGTCGACCAGCGACGCCATGCGCACCGACTCCTGCTCGGTGCGGCGCATCGCCTGGTCCAGGTCGATGGCGTCGGCGAGCCCGCCGTGCCGGTAGAGCTCGGCGTAGCCCCGGATCGTGGTGACCGGCGTGCGCAACTCGTGCGACGCGTCGGCGACGAAGCGACGGAGGCGCGCCTCGCTCGCGGTGCGCTCGGCGAACGCGCCCTCGATCGTGGTGAGCATGCCGTTGAGCGCGTCGCCCAGCTCACGCGCCTCGGTGCCCTCGGCCTCTTCGGGGACGCGCTGCGAGAGGTCGCCCGCCGCGATCGCACCCGCCGTCTTGGTTATGCGCTTGATCGGGCGCACACCCAGCCGCAGCACCCAGAACACGACGAAGCCGAGGATCCCGATCACCATCCCCACCGCCGCGATGAGGACCCAGCGCAACTTGCCCATGGTGGCGTCGACGTCGTGCAACGACAGCCCGACGAGGTTGATCGACCCGTCGGGCAAGCGCCGGGCGAGCATGCGGAAGCGACCGGAGCCGCTCTCGCTGCTCACGGTGAACGCCTCGCCGGTCCGGGCGCCCTGGACGGCATCGGCGACCGTCACCGCAGGCTGGCTGACGGGGTCGGTCCTCACGGTCGGCGGGCTCTCGGAGGAGAAGGAGCCCCCGGACACCTGGTAGCCGTAGAAGTTGCCTCCCGCGATCCCCGGCGGAGCCGCGGCGAGCTGCTGGTCGACGCGTTCGACCAGGTTCGCCTGCGTCGTGCGGGCGATGATCACCGCGGCCGCGATCAACACGAACGACACAACGACCATGCCGGCGAGCAGGCGGGCCCGCAGCGACACCTACTTCACCGGTCGATTCCGTTGCGGCGTCCCGGCCGTCCGGCCACGCCTCCACTGCATCTCCTGCTACCTCTCCCGCAGCGCGTACCCGAAGCCGCGCACGGTCTGGATGAGCCGGGGTTCGACGCGATCGATCTTCTTGCGCAGGTAGCCGATGTACGTCTCGACGACGCCACCGTCACCACCGAAGTCGTACTGCCACACGTGGTCGAGGATCTGCGGCTTCGACAGCACTCGCCCCTGGTTGGCCAGGAGGAACCGCAGCAGGTTGTACTCGGTCGGCGAGAGCGGCACTTCGTCGCCGCCGCGCCGCACGACGTGCGCGTCGTCGTCCATCTCGAGATCGGCGCACCGCAGCACCGCGCCGGCGCGGCTGAGGCCCGAACGACGCAACACCGCGGTGATGCGCGCGACCAGCTCGTCGAGGCTGAACGGCTTCACGAGGTAGTCGTCGCCGCCGAGGGTGAGGCCGCGCACCTTGTCGTCGGTACCGTCGCGCGCGGTGAGGAACAGCACCGGCGTCTTCATGCCGTCGTTGCGCAGGCGCCGGCAGACCTCGAAGCCGTCGAGGTCGGGCAGCATCACGTCGAGCACGATCAGGTCGGGTGGGTTCCCGTCGAGCGCGTCGAGCGCGTCGCGTCCGGATGACGCCGCGTGCACGTCGAAGCCCTCGTAGCGGAGCGCGGCTTCGAGCATGGACCGCAGGTTGTCCTCGTCGTCGACGAGCAGGAGCCGTTCACCCGCCATGCCAGGCAGCGTCGCAGGTCGACTTGAGAACTGGCTGTGAGCGGGCTGGGGAGGAGGCGCGAGGCCTCCGGAAGCGCGGCGACCCGGCCGTGTAGCGCGCAGCGTTGCCGGTGACGTGCGGCCTGCAACCGCACAACCTCACGGATGCTCAGCCAGACTGGGCATCGGGTCGAGCGAGCCCCGATCAGCCCTCTTCGGGCGTGGTGATGAAGCGCCAGATCAAGGCGCCGATGACGCCACCGATCAACGGAAACACGATGAACACCCAGAGCTGCTCCCAGCCCCAGCTCTGACCGAACAGCACGGTCGCGAAGCTGCGGGCCGGGTTCACCGACGTGTTGTCGATCGGGATCGTGATCATGTGGATGAGGGCGAGCATGAGCCCGATGGGGATGCCCGCGAATCCGGCGATGGCCGACGACCGGGTGGTGCCCGCGATCACGAGGATGAACAGCGCGGTGAAGACGACCTCGGTGATGACGACAGACCAGAAGGCGAAGCCCGACGGCGAGTGGTTGGCGAAGCCGTTCGAGGCGCCGGCGAACAGCTTCTCGATGGTCGCCTTCTTCGGAATGGTGTTGTCGCCGGTCTGCAGGATCGCCCAGATGATGAACGCGCCGAGCGCGGCGCCGACGATCTGGCCGACGAGGTACGCGGGGACGTCCTTGCCGTCGGTGCGCTTGAGGGCCCACATGCCGACGGTCACCGCCGGGTTGATGTGGCACCCGGAGATGTGGCCGAACAGGTACGCGGCGCACAGGAGGCTGAGGCCGAAGGCGAACGACACCCCCAGCACGCCGATGTCGAACCCGAGGAATTGACCGAAGATCACCGTCCCCGGGCCGCCGAGGATCAGGAGCATCGTCCCGATCAGCTCCGCCACCAGGATGCGCGCCTGCCTGCTCATCGTGCCCTCCCCAGATCACGGGCTGCTCAGCGGGAGATGGTGGCACGGTTCGCCGGAGCGCGCACGGATCCTCCCGACAAGGCACAATTCCTGCGTCCGATGCCAACTTCGCCGCCGTTTCGGTGGCATCATGCACGCCCTTCGCAACCCCCCGGACCAGGAGCCACCCCCATGAACCGCAGAGAACTCGTCGCCGAGCTCGCCGAACGCCTCGAGACCGACAAGCGCAGCGCCGACGCCGCCCTCCAGGCCTTCGTCGACGCCGTCACCGACACCGTGTCGAAGGGCGAGGTCGTTGCGATCTCGGGCTTCGCCAAGTTCGCCCGCGTCGACCGCGCCGCCCGCATGGGCCGCAACCCGCAGACGGGTGAGACGATCCGCATCAAGGCGTCGCGCCGCGTGCGCGTCACGCCGCTGAAGGCGTTCAAGGACGCCGTGCTCACGGGAAAGCGCCCCGTGAAGAAGGCCCCCGCGAAGAAGGCCGCGCCGGCGAGGAAGGCAGTCGCGAAGAAGACCGTCGCCCGCAAGGCCCCGGCCAAGAAGACCGCGGCGGCGAGGAAAGCGGTCGCGAAGAAGACCGTCGCCCGCAGGGCCCCGGCCAAGAAGGCCACGGCGAAGAAGACCACCCGCCGCTGACCGTCGGGCGTCGCGGACGACTCGCTTCGTCCCCGTCCCCATCGGCAACACTGGAGGGATGCGACGCCGCGCCCTCCTCCTCGCGCTCGTCGCCGGCGGACTCGCCGCCGGTGCCGGCGCGACGCTCGGCGCGCCGCGCACGCTCGACCGCGAGGTCGCGGCGCGTACTGCCGCGATGGCTCGGGCCGCGCTCGCCGACGTTCCCACCGCGAGCGCCTTCACTCGCTCCCGCGACGCCGTCGACCGCGGCCACGACACGCACCGCGACGTCGCTGCCGTCCTGGCGGTCGTGCTGGCAGCGCTCCTCGGCGGCGGCTGGTGCCTCGTCCGTGAGCGCGGTGCGGCGGCACGACGCGTGCTGGCCCTCGCAACCCGTCAGCCGCGCGCGCCGCCTCGGGTGCCCATCGCGGTCCACTGCTGACGAGCGCGCGGGTCTTCCGGCGCGCTCCGCCGGAAAGGGCACCCCGTGACCCAAGCCACGATGGCGCGGCCCCACGTGCCGCGCCGCACACTCCCCCCGTTTCCCGTGATCGCGCTCCTCGTCGTCGGCGCGCTCCTCTTCGCCATCACGGCGTACGCGTTGCGCGATCCCGACGTCGTCGCGCGCGTCACCATCGACAACCCGAGCTCGCTCGACGTGAACGTCGACGTGCGGCCGTCGTCCGACGGCTCGCGCCTCGCGCTCGCGGCCGTCACGCCCAACGCGGAGACGACGACGCGCGACGTCCTCGACCAGGGTGACGAGTGGGTCTTCAGCTTCTCGTCGGGCGGCGTCGAGGGCGGCACGCTCCGCGTCTCCCGCGCCGAGCTCGCCGCTGCCGGGTGGCGGGTGGTCGTGCCCGACCATGTCATCGCCCGGCTGCAGACGGGTGCGTTCGTCCCCGCCTACGGCTGAGCCCCGCCCTCGTCCTCGGCGCGCCGTGAGTGCACCGCCTCGTGGGCGCGGCGGCGCTCCTGGTGGCGCGTCCACAGCGTCTCGTTGATCACCGCGGCGGACGTGATGAGCCGTCCGAGCAGGTACGCCCACAGAAGGAGCGCGAGCGCGAAGCCGATGGCGCCGTAGGTGTCGGTCTTGTGCTCCACCCGGTTGGCGATCCAGTAGACGGTGACGAGGTGGAGCGCCTCGAGGCCGATCCCGAAGACCGCCGCGCCGGGCAGGAGCGCGGTCCACGGGATGTCGGGCGCGTGCGGCATGTACCACGACACCCCCAACCAGACGATGAAGGGCACGAAGGCGAACAGCAGCGTCGCCACCAGGCCACCCACGACCGTCTCCGTCCTCACCTTGCCGATCAGCGCCGCCACCCCGAGCGCGAACGTCACCACCAGCACGAGCACACCCGCAGCTCGGGCCATGCTCGGCGGCTTTCCGGCGCGGGTGCGCCACACCAGCGCGTGCACGATGCGGAGCACCTTGAGCAGGGACCGGGTGGCGAGGAGCAGCGCGAAGCCCACCACCACGAACGTGAGGATCCGCTGCCCCGTCGACAGGTCGCCGACGCCGGCGAACGCCTTGGCCGCGACACCCCCGATGCCCGCGTTGCGTGCGAGCTGGCCCGGGTCTTCATCCGCCGCGCTGGCGCCGAGCCCGAAGACCACGACGACCAGGAACACGTACGGGATCATGAACAGGAACACGCGGAACGCCACCGCGCCCGCGAGCACTCCCCCACCTGCCGACACGTCGCGTTCGAAGGCACTCGAGCGCGGTGTCGAGGAAGCGCGAGTCGGGACGCTTCGCCTCCAGCTGGTCGCGTGTGCGATCGATGCGGCCGACCACACGAGCCTGAGTCGCCTTGAGGCGATCCTTGCGCGACTGCGTGACCGGCTCATCGTCGGCGTCGTTCATCTCGCGATCCTCACCGGCACTGCCGGCTGGAGTCATTCGAACTGGGCGGTCAACCCTCCGAGGATGACCGACACCAGGACGCCCAACGGCAGCGCGCCCCAGTACGACACGTTCGCGTGGACGTTACCCAGGAAGAGCATGAGCATCCAGGTGGCGGGGAAGGTCGCCACCAGGAAGATCACGATGCCGAAGAACAGACCCTTGATCATTCGTGCCCCCTCTCGGTGAGTTCGAGCACAGCATGGACGACCGTGCGCCGCGCGGCGCGGCAATCGGTCGCGCGGGGGCAGACGTCTCAGAGGTGCTCGACCGCGGCGATGGCTGCGGCCGCGGCCGTTTCTGCCGCGAGCACGGAGTCGGTCGTCACCTGCGTCAACCGCTCGGCCGCCTCGGGATGGTTCTCGAAGTAGGCGGTGATCGCCTCGACGTTCGGAGTCCCGTCGAGGTTGCTCATCGTGAACACCTCGGTGTCGACGAGACCGTCGCTCGAACGGTCGGAGATGGCACGGAACACGGACCAGCGCACGCCGCGCGCCTCGCACACGTGCGCGATCGCCGCGGTCTCCATGTCGAGCGCCACGACACCTCGGGCCTCGAGCTCGGCCAGCGCCTCCATGTCGTCGATCAGCTCGTCGTTGGTCCACAGGTGGCCTGTGTGGTCGTGGTCACCGAGGCGGGTCGGCCGGTGCTCGCGCCCGCTCGGGCCGTGGACGACGACCTCCGGCATCACGAGGGTGCCGATCGGCGTGTCGCCCGAACCGGCGCCCGCGATGCCCACGACGAACACGTGCTCGACGTCGTACGCGTCGAGCAGACGCTCGACGCCCTTGGTCGCGAGCGCCATCCCCATGCCGGTGACGATCCCGACGACGTCGCGGTCACCGACCCGGCCCGTGCGGACGGTCAGCCCGTCGACATCCGTCTCGACGAGGTCGAGCGCGCGCGTCAACGGGTCGAGCTCCATGGGCATCGCGCACACGAAGGCCACCGGTCCCGCCATGGGCGGCATGCTGCCCCGCCCGGCATCGGTCACGCCAGCGCCGGGTCGTGGTTGACTGTCGCGATGGTGCGGTACTACGCGGGCGACTGGACCGTCCAGGAGCTGGCCGACATCGAGCAGGAGCTCGCACGGCAGGGCGTCGCGTACTCCATCGACGGTGACGACCTGCTCGTCCGCGACGACCACGCCGAGCGGATGGTCGACATGATCGTGGAGTCGATCACCGAGACCTGATGCGACGGCTGGCCCTGGCAGCGGCGTGCCTCCTGGTGCTCGCGGCGCTCGCGATGCCGGCAGTTGGCGCGAGTCCGTTCGCCGCCGCTGACGCCGCGTTCCGGACCCGCGTGCGCGACGACAGCCTGCCCGGTGGGGTGCTGCTCGTCGCCCGCGACGGTGACGTCGTGCACCGGTTCGCGGTCGGCGATGCCACCGCGCGGACGGTGATGCCCATCGCGTCGGCGAGCAAGTGGTTGACGTCGGCAATCCTCATGACCCTCGTCGACGAGGGGAAGCTGTCGCTCGACGACCCGGTGCGGCGGTACCTCTCCGCCTTCGACGGCGGCAAGTCGGCCATCACCGTGCGTGAACTGTTGTCGCACACCACCGGACTCTCGCCCACCGGTTGTGAGGGTGACCCGACCACGACGTTGCGCCGGTGCGTGGCGTCGATCGCGACCGGACCCGACCCGTCGGTCGCGCCGGGCACGGAGTTCCACTACAGCGGGGTGGGGTTCGTGGTCGCGGGACGCATCGTCGAGCGACTGAGCGGGACGTCGTTCGAGCAGGCGTTCGAGGACCGCATCGCGCGACCACTGGGCATGACGCACACGCGCTTCGACGGAATCAGGAAGCCGCATTCGCACAATCCGGCGCCGGCCGCGTCGGCGACGTCGACAGTCGCGGACTACGCGCGCTTCCTCCGGATGCTCGCGGCGGGCGGGACGGTCGACGGTCGGAAGGTGCTGTCGGCGGCGTCGGTGGCGGAGATCGAGAAGGACCAGGTGGCGGGGCTCGACACCCGCGACGATGGCGCGGTCGAGATCACCGGCATCCCGACGTACGGCCTGGGGGTGTGGCGCGACGTCGTGGGGGTCGACGACTCGATCGAGGTGGTGAGCGGCAGCGGCGCGCTCGGCTTCTACCCGTGGATCGACCGGGTGCACGGTACGTACGGGATCGTCGCCGTCGACGACGAGATCCACGGCCCCGAGCACGCGGTCCCCGCCTCGCAGCGCATCGCCCGCATGCTCTGGCAGGCGGCCGGCTGATCGCCTGAACGTTGGCGGCCCCTGTGGCGAGTGATCCTCTGAACCGATCAGACGGAGCCCGTGCGTTGGGAGAGGGTGAAGGGCTGGAGGACTTCGATGCGTTCTTTCGTCGCGAGTATCGAGCCTTGGTGGGGCTGGCGGTGGTGCTCACGGGCGACCGCGCCGCGGCCGAGGATCTCGCCCAGGACGCGCTGCTCGCCGCGCACCGGAAGTGGAGTGAGGTCGCCGAGTACGACGATCCGGGCGCGTGGGTGCGACGCGTGGTCGCGAACCGGTCGGCGTCGTCGTGGCGGCGCCGGACGCGGGAGCTGCGGGCGATGACGCGCCTCCGCTCGCGCGCGGTCGACGTCGACCCACCGCTGGAGCCCCCCGACGACGAGTTCTGGGATGCGGTGCGCGCGCTCCCGGCACGTCAGGCGCAGTGCGTCGCGCTCCTCTACCTGGAAGATCGGTCGACGGCGGAGATCGCGGAGATCCTCGGGATCGCGCCGGGGACGGTGCGCGTGCACCTGCACGAGGCGCGCACGACGCTCGCGCGGCAGCTGTCCGAACGCGACGGGGACGAACCGTGAGCCTCGACACACGGGGGCGCGCCGCGGGCGCGGCGGTGCGGGCCGCGGTCCAGCGCGTGAGCGCGCCGAACTCGGGCGTCGTGGTTCGGCGTCGCGAGCGACGGCGGCGTACGCGGGCGTCGGTCGTCGCGCTCGTCGTGCTGCTCGTGGCCGCCGCCGTGGCGATCCCGTTGCTCACCCGCGACGACGACCGCCTCACGGTGGCGTCGACGAGTCCTCGCACGGCCGATCAGTCGCAGGTGGGCGACCGCTTCGTGCCGGCGACCACGACCTCTGGCGACACCACGACGATGCCGATCACGCTGCCCGACGGTCGGCCCTACACCGTGCGCTACGCGAAGGGTCTCGACCTCGCCCAACTCGGTTTCCGCTCGATGGTTGCCGCGACGCTGCAGCTCGGCGACGGCGCGCGCCCCCAGACCCGCACCTTGTCGGTGCTGCGCACCACCGCCGCCGAGCGGTATCCGCGGATCACCCCGGTGGCCACGTATCCGGACCCTCAGGGACATCCGATTCCGTACTACGTCGATCCGACGTCGCCCGACCGTGGTGGCCTGGCCCTGCAGCTCGGCCCGTGGCTCGTGGTCGTCCCCGACCTCGACGACCCTGCGAACCATCCCGACGACCACCTGACACCCGACCAGCGCGCGGTGTGGGCACAGAACCTGGGCGGGTGGGTCGACGCCGCCGGCTTCCCGGTGCTCGCGCCCGGGCGCGCGCTCACGCTCGGCCAGACCGCCAAGGGGAGCTTCGTGCTCGGACCCCCCTTGTCGCGGTCGAAGAACAACGTCGCCATCGGCGAGCGGTGGCTGTGCGAGGGCCCGGGCGCGGACACCACGACCCCGCGGCGCTTCCCGCCGACGCCTCGGGGCGCGACGAAGGGCGCGGCGTGGTGCGACGAGAAGACGGGGCTCCACGTCTCGGTGGTGGGGACCAAGCGATTCGTCGACCGCGCGATCGAGACCTTCCGGATCGAGCCGTTCAGCACCGCATCGCATGCGACGCGCATCGTGTTGTCGAGCGGTACGGTCGCAGCCGGCTCGACGCTGCCCGGGGTCGTGGTCGTCGTGAACAACACCGGCGATCCGCTGACCTATCCAGGGTGCGGCGGCCTGTTCCAGGTGGCGCTCACGCAAGGCGGCGCACCACCCGAGGTGGCGTGGTCCGCGTGCCGGATCGACTACACCGTTCCCGAAGGTGAGTCGACGTACCCGGTGACGGTGTCCGCCAGCGCCGTGTCGTGCGCGGTCGACGCCTCGTGTCCAAAGTCTCCCGGGCGTTACGAAGCGGTGCTCGCGCAGAGCGAGAGCGACCTTCCGCCCGCGAAGCCGGTTCCGGTGCGCGTGGTCCCCGCGCGCTGATCAGACCTCGACTGCGAGCACGGCAAGGGCTTCGAGCTGTTCGAGGTAGTGCGCCGCTGAGTGGTGCCGGAAGTTGACGTTGACCATGGTGGCGCCGATGTCGCGCAGCGCGACCAATACGTCGACTGCGGTGTCGGACTCCCCGATCGGATCGAGCAGCTTTCCCGACGGGAGCACCACCTCGAACGGCGGGAGATCGCTCGCCTCCTGACGCGCGTCCCATGCGGCGGTCTGGCGTGCGACGTCGAGCATCGCCGACAGCTCCGCACGGTGGAGCCCGAACGGCGCCCAGCCATCGGCCAGCTCGACCGCTCGACGGAGCGACCGTTGCGTGCGACCGCCGATCCAGAGTGGCACCGTCTGCTGCACTCCGCAGGGATCGACGATCATGCCGGAGTAGTCGAAGAACTCGCCGTGGAACTCCGGCTCGCGCCGACCGAAGCTCGTTCGCAGCGCACGCAGCGACTCGTCGGCCCGCGCGCCGCGGTCGTCGAACGGCGCGCCGAGCAGCTCGAACTCCGGCTGCAGCGAACCGACGCCGACGCCCAGGATCAGCCGACCACCGGAGATGCGGTCGAGCGTGCCGTACCGCTTGGCGATCGCCAGCGGGTGGTGGTAGCCGAGCACGAGCACGTAGGTGGCGAAGCGGATACGGGTGGTGCGCGCGCTGAGGTAGCCGAACGTGGCCAGCGGATCCCAGTAGCGACCGCCACGCACCGGCGCGACGTCGTCGGGAATCACGACGTG
The DNA here is from genome assembly GCA_963841415.1 of uncultured Actinomycetes bacterium. Taxonomy (GTDB): domain Bacteria; phylum Actinomycetota; class Acidimicrobiia; order IMCC26256; family DASPTH01; genus DASUAS01. Next base: position 1,331,912 of record CAWJCN010000001.1, read on the forward strand.
CTCGCTGCACGTGAGGTACTCGTAGCCGAGGCGGTCCGCGGCCTCGATCAGCGGCACGACCTCGGCGAGCTCGGCATCGGTCTCCCACGGGGCGTGGCCGTCGGGCGTCATCGTGAACAGCGGGGTCGTGACACCGAGCCTCACCGGGCGGAGTCCTCTCGTGGACGGAAGCGGTAGAGCGTGAGCTCGTCGTCGACGTCGTCGAAGACGACTTCGACCGGCATGCCGATCGTGACCGCATCGGTCGCGACATCGACCAGGCGCGTCGGCATGCGCGGTCCCTCGTCGAGTTGCACGTATGCGATCGCGTACGGCGCGTCGGCTTGGTACGCGGGCGTGGGCGCGCGGTGCACGATCGAATACGTGTAGACGGTGGCGTCGCCGCTGACCGGCGCCCAGGTCGCCGACGGCGATCCGCAATTCCGGCAGCGCTCGCCGGGTACGAAACGGAGTTGCCCGCACTCGTCGCACCGCTGCACGACGAGCTCGTGCCGACGCAGCGCGTCCCAGAACGGCGCGTCGAGCGGCGTGATGTCGGGCCGGAAGCCCTCGTAGGCCATCACTCCGGGTCGATTCCGCTACGGCGTCCCGGCCTCCGGCCACGCCTCCGCTGCATCTCCATCAGCACTTCCTCTTCACGCTCGGGCCAAAACTGCGGCGTAGTGCGCCTGCGACACACCGCCAACGCCGCAGTGGAACGCGAGCTCGGCGCCGTCGACCTGGCGGGGACCGGTCTCACCACGCAGTTGCTCGACCAGCTCGATGAGCGTGAACAGCGCGCAGCTCGCCGCGTGCGTCCCCGACAGGTAGCCGCCGTGGGTGTTCGTCGGCAGCCGCCCGCCCAGCGCGATGCCGCCGTCGGCGACGAACGGTCCGCCGTCGCCCTTGGCACAGAACCCGGCGTCCTCGAGCTCGGTGATCACGCTGATGGTGAAGTGGTCGGACACGCCGGCGACGTCGATGTCGTCACGCGTCACGCCGGCGAGACCGAAGGCGGTGTCGGCCGCCCGCCGACCCGAGAAGGACGTCAGCTCGGGCGCGGTGTTCGGGTCGAGGTAGCCGTGGCCCTCGCCCCAGCCGAGGAGCACGACCGGGTCGTGCACTCCTGTGGCGGAGGCGTGCGCACGTCGTGTCACCACCACGCATCCACCACCTTGATTGACCAGACAGCAATCGAGGAGGTGGAGCGGCTCGGCCATGATGCGCGACGAGAGGACGTCGTCGACGGTGAGCTCACCCTTGTCGCGCATGACCACGCGCGGGTGCAGCGTGGCCGAATGACGTTGCGCAACTGCGATCTCGGCGAGCTGCGCCGACGTGGTGCCGTACTCGTACATGTGCCGGCGCGCCACCATCGCGAAGTCCGCGACACGCGTCGTGCCCATCACCGCTTCGAACGGGCTCCCGAGCTTGGCCATGTGCTCGACGGCGGCGTTGCGGTCGGCGGCGGTGTAGCCCACGCCCGAACCTGCCGCTGCGGTCGGTACGACGACCACCTCGGCGAGCCCGTGGGCCACCGCCAGCGCGGCGAGCCCGACGCCGGCGGCCTGGCTGGCCGCGCCAACTCCGGTGTTGGCGTGGAAGCGCAGCGGGTGGCCCACCACGTCGGCCACCGCCGATGCCGGCAGCGCGTGGCGAACCCCGTACCCCTCGGGGGCGGGGCCGATGAGCCCGTCGAGATCGCGGAGACCGAGACCGGCGTCGGCGAGAGCCCCCTCGACGCACTCCCACCACAGGTCGGGCTGCTCACGATCGTCGAGCTTCCCCTGCTCCGACACGTAGACACCTGCGATCGCGGCGTCGCTCAACCCCGGCACGGTCCCGAACGTACCGGGTTCGCGCCGGTGGTACCGTCTCGCCCCCGTGGGCAACCTGCGCGTCGACCGTCACGGGCACGTCACTGTCTTCACGCTCGACCGGCCCGAGAAGCGCAACGCCTACGACGACGAGACGATGCGCGAGATCGGCGACGCGATCCTCGCCTTCGACGCCGACCCCGAGCAGTACGTCGGCATCGTGACCGGTGCCGGCGATGCGTTCTGCTCGGGCAACGACCTGTCGTCACCGGGCGGCGGCCGGATCAAGAGCGGCCCTCGCCGCTTCCCGCTCACCGACATGTCCGGGTTCGGTGCGACGAAGAAGCCGATGATCGCGGCAGTGAACGGCCTCGCCGTCGCCGGTGGCTGCGAGATCGCGATGGCGTGCGACTTCCGCATCGCCGCCGACACCGCGTGGTTCGGCCTGTTCGAACCCAAACGGGGGCTGGTGCCCGGCGTCGCCATCCAGCTGTTCCCACGGATGATGAACTACGGCGATGCGTCGTGGATGCTCCTCACCGCCGCGCGCGTCGAGGCGGCCGACGCGCTGCGGATCGGGCTCGTGCAGCAGGTGGTGCCGGCGGCCGAGCTCATGGACTTCGCGATGGCTACCGCGCAGAGCATGTGCGAGCTGTCGCAGGTGTCGCTGCAGCTCATGAAGCAGGTGCTGCGCCAGCACCGCGACCGCGACCTGACCGAGTCGCTCGAGCTCGGCCTCGCGCTCAGCCGTCTCCTCCAACTCGGAGACGACGTGGACGAGGGTGTCGCCGCCTTCCGCGAGAAGCGCGACACCCACTTCACCAACCGCTGGCCCGACGACCCCGACGACCCCTCACCCTCCTGAACATCTCAGAGTTGACCCTCACGGGCGTACGCGAACTCTGAGATGCTCGTGGGATCGGGTGGGAGCGGGTCAGCGGGCCGCGAGCTTGTCGACCAGCTCGTACTTCTTGACCTTGCCCGAGGCGGTGCGGGGCAGGTCGTCGACGGTCACCACGACGCGAGGGATCTTCTGCGGCGCGACACCCTCGGCGCGGAGGAACTCCGCGAGCCCGGTGTCGTCGACGGCAACGCCGCCACGGACGATGACGAACGCGGCCGGTTCTTCGCCGAGGCGCGGGTGGGGAGCGGCGACGACCGCGACGTCGGTGACGTCGGGGTGGCGGCGCAGCAGCCCCTCGATCTCCTGGGCCGACAGCTTCTCGCCGCCCCGGTTGATGATGTCCTTGGTGCGGCCGGTGACGGTGATGCAACGCTGCGCGTCGACGAACCCGAGATCGCCGCTGCGGAACCATCCGTCGGCGTCGAAACCATCGCGTGTGTGCTGCGGGTCGAGGTAACCGAGCGCGCGCTGCGGCCCCCGCACCAGGAACTCGCCCTCTGCGCCGGGCGCGACGTCGCGACCGTCGCCGTCGACGACGCGGACGTCGACCTCGGGGAGGATGCGGCCGTCGGTTCCGAGGCGGATGTCGGGACCGTCGTCACCCAACGACGCTGACACCGTCGGGCATTCGGTCATCCCGTACGCGCGCCGCGGTCGCATGCCGAGCGCCTCGCACCGCTCCATCAACTCGACCGGGATCGCGCTGCCACCGCAGTTGTAGCCGTTCGCGAGCGGGAAGGCGTCGACGCCGGCCGCCTCGACCGCGTCGACCAGCTCCTGGATGAACACCGCCGCGCCACCCGTGTAGGTGACGCCGTGGCGGCGCATGTCGTCGACGGCCCGCGCCGCGTCCCACCGCTCGGCGAGCAGCACCGAACAGCCCGAGATCAGCGGCAACGTCACCGCCATGAGCAGACCCGTGATGTGCGACACCGGCGCCGGCATGTAGCCGCGGTCGCGGAACGTGTAGGGCGTCGCGCGCTGGTGGCGCGTCGGCACCGCGAGGAAGCCGCGCGTGCTCACGACCGCGCCCTTCGCGCCCGAGGTCGTTCCCGACGTGAAGCCGACGATCATCGGTGCGCCGGGGTCGATGCCGTCGGCGACGTGCGGGGCCGCGCGCTGCGCGTCGTCCCAGGTCAGCCAGCCCGTGGCGTCGCCCCGCACAACCACCCGGAGGCGGACGGCGGCGCCCGCGGCGGCGGCCGCGGCGCCCAGCATCTCCACGTGGTCGTGCCCGCGGAACTCGGGCGGCCCGATCACGCACGCCGGCTGGACGCCCCGCATGATCTCGGCCAGCTCGTGCTCACGGTAGATCGGCACCACCGGCACCGAGATCGCGCCGACGGCCCACACTCCGTGCGCAACGGCCAACGCCTCCCACCAGTTGGGCAGCTGCCAGACCACGACGTCACCGGGGCCGATTCCGTGCGCGTGCAACAGACCGGCCACCCGTGTCGCGGCGTCGGCCAGTTCGACCCACGTGACCGACCGCGTGTCGTCGATCACCGCGACCGCCGGCCCGAACTCGGCCACGTTGCGTTGCAGCAGGCGCGGCACCACCGCGTCGGTGTGGAACCCCGTAGCGCGGTAGTCCGCGAGCAGATCGGGCGGGAACGGCGCCGGGGCGAACTCCATCGCTACGGCGTCCAGGCCAGGCGCCACTGCATCTCCATCTGGCGGACGCTACCCCGGCTCCGAGAGGCGAACGTCCGCGGTGCAGGTACCCTGCGCCGCAGTGAGCCGTGGCCATGCGGCCCGGGTGCCGAAGGCACCCAACAGCGGAAAGGTGAGACTGCGGCGATGGACGTTCCCGACCCCTCCACCGTCACTGGCGCGCAGGATCTGTTCGCCCGTTACGCGCACCGCATCGACCGCCGCGAGTTCGACGGCTTCGGCGAGCTCTTCACCGTCGACGCCGACTACTCGCTCGCCGGCAACGAGCAACACGGACGCGACGCGATCAAAGACCTCATGCGCAGCGTGATGACGTCGCCCGGCGGTGTGCACATCATCACCAACGTGAGCGTACGCGTCGGCACCGACGGCAGCTTCGACGCGATCGCCGACTACCTGCTCACCCGCCGTCCCGACGCCGACCAGCCGTTCGCGATCGTGGGCGTCGGTTGGTACGAGGCGACGGTCGTGCTCGACGACGGCGCGTGGCGGTTCGCGTCGTTGCGGATCACGCCCCGGTGAGCGACGATCAGCTTCGGCGAACGCATCGCACAGCTCGCCGCCGCCGATCCCACGTCGCCGGTGCTCCGCGTGGTGGCGGTGGACGGCGCCGAGACCGTGGTCACCTGGCCCGAGCTCCACCGCCGGTCCACCCAGATCGCCCGTGCGCTGCAAGACTGTGGCGCCCGTCAGGGCACCCGGATCGCGGTCGCGCTCCGCAACTCACCCGAGTTCGTGACGACGGTGCTGGCGGCGTGGAAGCTCGGCGCGGTGCCGGTGCCAGTGCGTTGGGACCTCCCCGACTGGGAGCGCGAGCGCGTGCTCGAGGTGATCGACGGCGTCACCGTCGGCGTCGACGACCTCTCGTGGTTGGTCGCCACCCACGACCTCGATCCCACGCCGCTCCCGACGGCGGTGTCACCGATGACCAACGGCATCTGCAGCAGCGGATCGACCGGCTCCCCGAAGGTCATCCTCATGGACAAGCCGGGGATCTACGACGAGGTGACCGGCATGCCGTTCGCGGCGTCGTGGAGCCCGGTCGAGCGCCCGCAGATCATCCTCGTGATGGCGCCGATGTACCACACCAACGGGTTCGCCACGCTGTTCAGCCTGCTCTCCGGCGATCACCTCGTCGTGCTGCAGAAGTTCGACGCCGCGCGCATCGTCGATCTCATCGAGACGCACGGCGTCACGACGTTCACGGCGACCACGCTCATGCTCCAGCGCATCGCCGACCTGCCCGACATCGAGCAGCGCGACCTGTCGAGCCTCGTGTGGTTCCTGCAGGGCGCAGCCGTCATCTCGCCCGCGCTCGTGCAGCGCTGGATCGACCTCGTCGGCGCCGAGAAGGTGTACCAGTCGTACGGCATGACCGAGGGCATCGGCCTGTGCGCGATCCGCGGCGACGAGTGGCTCGAGCACCCGGGAAGTGTGGGCCGCGGCTTTCGCGACACCGAGATCAAGATCCTCGACACCGACGGCAAGGAGTTGCCGGCGGGCGAGATCGGCGAGATCTACATGCGGTCACCGAACAGCGGGATGTTCCACTACCTCGGCGGCGCGCCGTTGCCGCCGCGCACCGTCGACGGGTTCTCGACCGGCGGCGACCTCGGGTGGCTCGAGCCCGAGGGCTACCTGCACATCGTCGATCGCCGCGTCGACATGATCGTCACGGGTGGCGCCAACGTGTTCCCGGCCGAGGTGGAGACCGCGCTCATCGACCATCCCGAGATCGCCGACGTCGTGGTGGTCGGGTTGAAGGACGACGAGTGGGGCCGACGCGTGCACGCCATCATCGAGCCCGTCCACCACGAACGCCCGCCCACCGCCGACGACGTGCGCGCGTTCGCGAAGGACCGGCTCGCGGCCTACAAGGTGCCGAAGACGATCGAGTTCGTCGACGCCATCCCGCGCACCGAAGCGACGAAGGTCAGCCGCGCCGCCCTCGTCGACGCCCGCGGCGGCTGACTCGACACCTGCCGGTCTCCCCCACGTTCCTGCGTCGAAGTTGCTGGAAGACGTCCGCAAACTTCGATGCAAAGTTCGGGCGTAGGGCGCCGCGGGATCAGTGGTTCGTGTAGTCGATGGGGCCGGCGCCCTTGACGCCGACGGCGAAGCAGAAGCAGTGGATCGGCTCGTCACCGGTGGGACGCAGGCTGTGCACCTCGTCGGGTGGGATGTAGACGAGGTCGCCCGGCGCGACGTCGCGCTCCTCCCCCGCGATCGTCATGACACCCACGCCGGTCATCACGAAGTAGAACTCGTGCGTCGGGTGCGTGTGCGGGAACACCTCGCCACCGACCGCGACCTCGAACTCGTTGGCGAGCTCCAGGTAGCCGCCGTCGGTGATGTCCTTCATCTCCTGCGGCCGGATGAGCCACCACACCGGCACCGTGCCGTTGTGCTCGACCTCCGGTTCCACCATCACCACGTTGCGGACGTCCACCTGTCTCTCCCTCTCTCGATCTGCGTCATGATTCGGCCCGGAGGACTTCGAAGACGATGCCGCCGACTTCGGCGAAGAAGAAGCGGATCGACCCGCCGTCGCCCCACGGCGTGAGCGTGAGGTCGGTACACGGGATGCCGCGTTCCGCGCAGCGCGCGTGCGCACCCTCGAGGTCGCGCGTCCCGATGGCGACGCCCCACACCTTCGGCGCATCCGCCTGGAAGATCTGGAACTGGCGGCTGCTCGGGTCGCCCGCGATGTACCCACCCATGACCTGCGAGTTGCCGCGGAACTCGATGACGCCGTCCATGGTGAAGTCACCGTTGGCATCTCGCGCCGGTGACACCACCTCGGCCGGCGGCGTGTAGCCGTCGAGCGAGCCCAGGGGCCAGCCCGCGGGGATGTCGACCACCTCGCGCAGGAACCGGTCGATCGCCGCCGGATCCGGCGACACGATCTTGACGTGGTTGATGCGGTCCACCGGCCCTCCTCGACGCTGCGTCGCGGCGAGGATAGGTTCCCGCGGGTGATCGCGCCGCCGGTGCTCGACGTCGACCTCACCGCGCACGACCTCTACCGGGGCGGGTTCCCGTACGACCTGTTCCGCGAGCTGCGCGACGAGCACCCGGTGTGGCGTCATCCGCGCACCACGCTGACCCGAAGCCCCGACGGGATCGACTTCTGGGTGGTGCTCGGACATCCCGAGCTGCAGGCCGTCGCGCGCGACTGGCGCACCTTCAGCTCGCTCGACGGCGCCAGCATCTCGCCCACCGGCGACGAGCAGCGTGGCCACACGCTCGTGTCGAGCGACCCGCCCGGTCACACCCGCATGCGCAAGCTCATCAGCGCCGGGTTCACCCCGCGCATGATCCACCGGCTCGACGAGCAGATCGCCATCCGCACCACACGCGTGCTCGACGCCGCAGCGGCCAAACCCGACCCGTGCAACTTCGTGCACGACGTCGCGTTCCAGCTCCCGATGCACATCATCGGCGACATCATCGGCATCCCCGAGGCCGACCGGCCCGACGTGTTCCGCTGGACCGACACGATCATGGCCGCGCCCGATCCGGCGTCGGGGATCCCGCGCGAAGACCACTTCCTCGCCGGCGCCCAGCTGTACGAGTACGCGCGCGCCCTGGGCGACGAGAAGCGCCGTCACCCCACCGACGACGTGTGGAGCATCCTCACCACCGCCGAGGTCGACAGCGACGATGGAGAGGTCTGGCGGCTCACGTCGTCGGAGCTCGACCAGTTCTTCCTCATCCTCACCATCGCCGGGTCCGAGACCACCCGCTCCGCGATCTCGGGCGGCCTCGTCGCATTCGCCGAGCACCCCGAGCAGTGGGACCTCCTGCGCGCCGACCCCAGCCTGCGCGGCAACGCGGTCGAGGAGATCCTCCGGTACGTGTCGCCGGTGGCATGCTTCGCCCGCACCGCGACGTGCGACGTGGAGGTCGCCGGTCACCACATCGGGGCGGGCGAGCGCGTGAGCATCTGGTTCCCCGCCGCGAACCGCGATCCGCGCACGTTCGACCGGCCCGACGAGTTCGACATCACGCGCGATCCCAATGCGCACGTCGCGTTCGGAGGCGGCGGCGCCCACTTCTGCCTCGGCGCCCACCTCGCGCGCAACGAGATCCGGGCCATGTTCGCGGAACTGCTGGCACGCTTCCCCGCCGTCGAGATCACCGGACCACCCTCGTACCTGGTCTCGGCGCCCGAGCAGACGATCGCGGTGGCCCTGTCTGACCTCCCGGTGCGGCTGGCGCGGTAGAACGAACCCCGATGACGACACCACTCGCCGACGACCCCCGACTCATCGCGCTCCGGGAGACGACCGCTCGGATCACCGCGGCCGGCACGCAGTTCGAGATCGTGGAGGAGGACGTGCTGGGCGAGCGCCTGCCCGTGTTCGCCAACCGACACCACTCGATGCGCGACGTCCTGCTCGGCGCGGCGCGCTTCGACGACCGCGACTGCTACGTGTTCGGCGACGGCTACCGCTTGACGTTCGACCGGCTCGCGCCACAGGTGTCGTCGCTGGCGTGCGTCCTGCGCGACCGGCACGGGATCGGCCCCGGCGATCGGGTCGCGGTGTGCGCCGCGAACTGTCGCGAGTGGCTCATGACGTTCTGGGCCGTCGCCGCGCTCGACGCGGTGCTGGTCGCGATGAACGGCTGGTGGACCGGTGCCGAGATGCGCACCGCGCTCGAGCTCACCGAGCCGAAGCTGCTCGTGATGGACGAGAAGCGCCGCGCCCGCCTCGACGGCGATCCGGGCGTGCCGCTCCTCCTCACCGAGCGGCACTTCGCGGGACTCGTCGACGACACGTCCGCGGTGCTCCCCGACGATCCGATCGCGGAGGACGACCCGTTCATCCTCATCTTCACCAGCGGCACCACCGGGCGGCCCAAGGCGGCGGTGCTCTCACACCGATCGGTGATCTCGTACCTCATGGAGCAGACGTTCATCGGCGCACGCGGCATGGCGATGGCGGGCATCACCACCGCTCCCTCGGGCCCACCGTCCGCACGCCTCGCGCCCTACCCGCTGTTCCATGTGTCGGGGATGTCGATGGCGGTGTCGACCGTGATGTCCGGCAGCCCCACGGTGTGGCCGCTCGGTCGCTTCGACCCTGCCACCGTGCTCCGGCTCACGCGCGACGAGCGGATCTCGGTCTGGGGTGGCGGCACCACGCACATCGTTCGGCTGCTGCAACACCCCGACATCGACACCATCGATGCCACGCAGATCACCAGCGTGGGTGTCGGCGGCTCGGCCACCCCGCCTGACGTCATCCGCCAGATCGAGGAGCGCTTCCCGCACCTCGAGAGCTCGGTGTCGTCGGGCTACGGATCGACCGAGACCGGCCTCATCAGTTGGGCGCCGGGTTGGATGCTCAAGGCCGCGCCCGATTGCGTCGGTCCGCTCACACCGACGGGCCAGGCGCGCATCACCGACGAGGACGGCACCGAGCTGCCACCCGGCGCGGAGGGCAACATCGAAGCGCGCAGCTGGATGTCGATGCTCGGCTACTGGCGCAACGACGCCGCCAACGCCGAGACCGTGCGCCCCGGTCGCTGGATCCGCACCGGCGACTTCGGTCGGCTCGACCACGGGATCCTCTACATCGCGTCGCGCAAGCGCGACCTCATCATCCGCGGCGGCGAGAACATCTACCCGTTCGAGATCGAGCACCGCCTCGACGAACACGGCGAGATCCTCGAAGCCGCCGCCTACGGAGTGGACGATCCGGTCCACGGACAGGCGGTGAAGGTGGTCATCGTCGTGGCGCCCGGGAGCACGCTCACCGCCGACGAGGTGCGCGCGTTCTGCGCGGAGACGCTCGCGTCCTACAAGGTGCCCGAGCTGGTCGAGATCCGCACCGAACCGCTCCCGCGCACGGCCAACGGCAAGGTGATGAAGCAGGTCCTCGCGGGCGAGGCGGAGAACACCTTCATCGAAGAGTGACGAACACCGGATTCACTGCACCGTGGACGACGCTGGATGTAGTCCACTCACCAATGAATCGAGCAGGGGCAATCAGCCGCGCAGCTCCCAGCGGTTCCCCGCAGGGTCCTGGCAGAACAGCACTCGCCGCCCGTCGAACTCGTTGTCGCCGAACTCGACCCCGGCACCGCGCAGGCGCTCGGCGAGCGTCTCGAGCTCCGCGCCGATCTCGAGTGCGGTGTGCGCACGCGCCGCGGGCCGATGGTCGGGATCGAGGCTCAGGTGCACTTGGGTGCCGTCGTCGGTCTCGTACCAGCGCGCGCCGAACCCCTTCGCCATCTCCGACGGCTCGACCTTGCGGTAGCCCAGGACCTCGACGAGGAACTCGGCCTCCGAGTCGGCGCCGTCAGGTGGCACGCCGAGGTTCACGTGATGCAGACGTGTCATGCGGATCAACCTACTTCGCTCGCGCTCTGCTAGACCCGACCCATGCTGTCCGACGAGAAGATCCTCATCACGGGGCCGAGCGGCATGGTCGGCCGGGCGCTGGCCAGCGGGCTCGTCACCGACAACGACGTGTGGGGCGTTTCCCGGTTCGGGACCGAGCAGCACCGCACCTTCCTCGACGACCTCGGCGTGACGACGCGCTCGATCGACCTCGCGGTCGACGACTATGACGACCTGCCCGACGACTTCACCTACGTCGTGCACCTCGTGTTCGCGCGGGGCGGGGCGGACGACTTCGACCCGGTGCTCGCGAGCACCGCGTCGAGCACCGGCCGCGTGCTGGCCCACTGCCGCGCGGCGAAGGGCGCGCTGGTCATGTCGTCGCACGCGATCTACGGCTTGCGCGATGACCCGTGGTACCCGCAACGCGAGACCGACTCGCTCGGCGGCGCGGTACCGCCATGGGCGCCCACCAGCCCGGCCGCCAAGCTCACGATGGAGGCGGTGGCGCGCAGCGCCGCGGTCACCCTCGACCTTCCCGTGGTGATCACGCGACTCAACACGGTGTTCGGACCGTTTGGCGGCCTGCCCAACATGCACATGGCGGCGATCGCGACGGGCGACGCGATCGCAGCGCCGGCGGACCCGAACCCGCACTCGCCCATCCACACCGACGACATGCTCGCCCAGCTCGAAGCCTTGCTCGACAGCGCCAGCGCACCCGCCACCATCGTCAACTGGTCAGGCGACGAGCCCGTGACCACACAGCAGTGGGCCGCGCTCGCCGCTGAGCTCGCGGGCACGACGGCCGAGATCACCGTGCACGAGATGCCCGGCATCGCGAAGGGTGCGGTCGCGGACCCGACGAAGCGCATCGCCCTCACCGGCCCGGGCCAGGTCGACTGGAAGGACGCGCTCGCTCGCGTCTTCGAGGAGCTGACGCCATCGGTGACCTGAGGCGACAATCCGCCGCTCGTCGTGCGCACCCGACAGCGGAGACGCGCCGCGGGCACCTGGCGTGACTGGTACAGAATGTCGCGCATGGCCGACGACGCGAGCTACGTGATCCGGACCGGCGCCGCGGCACGTGATCGATTGGAGTTGATCGCCCACTTGTTCTGGCCCACGACCGAGGCGTTCCTGGTGAGCAACGACGTGGTCGGGGTCGAGCGGTTCCTCGACGTCGGGTGCGGGATCGGTGACGTGGCGACGCGGGTGGGGAACGCGCTCGGCGTCGACGTGAATACCGAAGTGATCGACGCGGCGCGCCAGCGGTGCGAGTCGATGGGTTCCGCGGCGACGTTCCGCGTCGCCGGACTCGCCGACCTGGGCATCGACGGCGAACTGCGCGATTTCGACGCCGTGTACGCGCGCTGCGTGCTCAGCCATCAGTCCGACCCGCGCACGGGACTCTCGTCGATGCTCGCGGCGGCGCGCCCCGGTGGGATGGTCATGGTCGAGGACGTCGAGGTCGCCGCTGTGTGGAGCTCACCGCCGAGCGACGCGCTCGCGCGTCATGTCGGGCTGCACGTCGCTGCCGCGCACGGCCTCGGCGCGCGTCCTGACGTCGGCAGCGAGCTGGCCGCCATGCTGACGGGCCTCGGCGCCACCGACGTCCACCTCGACCTCGTGCAGCCGCTGTTGCGCCGGCCGGAGGACATCCAAGCTCACGCCCGCACCATGGAGGCCATCGCCGAGCCCGTGATCGCACAGGGCCTCGCCACCGAGGCCGAAGTGGCGGAGCTGGTCGAGGAGCTCGACGTGTTCGCCACGACGCCCGGCAACCTGGCGACACTCCCTCGTACGATCCAAGTCAGCGCGCGAGCACCTACGTAGATCCTGCCGCGACCTCCTCCCAGGTGCGCCCCGTCCGGACGCTGGCGGGCGATTCGCTCACGATGTCGGATCCGCGACGAGCGCCCGCGTCGGCGACCTTCACCAGGATCCACCGGTTGGCGCCCGTCTGCGTGAGCGCGAACCCGCCGCGGAGCTTCGAGCCGGAGGCGACGAACGAGAGGTGGGTCGGCGTCGAGCGCACGAGGTCGAACGTGCCCTCGTCCCAGATGATGACGGCGCCGGTCCCCCGCCGCGACCCCTCGTGGACACCCTCGAAGTCACCGGCGTCGAGGTCGTGGTCGGGCACGGGGACGGCGAGGCGCTTCACGCCCGGGTCGAGTGACGGGCCCTTCGGAACGGCCCACGATCGCAGCACCCCGTCGAGCTCGAGCCGGAGGTCGAAGTGGAGCGTGGTGGCGTCGTGGAGCTGGACCACGAACCGAGGCTCGCGCACCGACGTCACCTCCCGGCTCGTGAATTCTCGGCTTTGCCGCTCCGCGCGGCGGGTAGCTTCAGTTTCGATACGGGTTCGGTCCGTATCAGTCTGCCGCCCACCACCCACTCTGCAGGGAGAAGCGATGCTCGGCCGCCTGACCGACCCCGCGGTCGCGCACCGCCGGCGCTGGCTGACACTCCTCGTCCTCTGCCTGAGCCTGATGGTGATCGGCATCGACAACACGATCCTCAACGTCGCCATCCCGACGTTGGCGAAGCCGACGAGCGCCGGTGGGCTCGGGGCGTCGGCGAGCGAGCTGCAGTGGATCGTCGACGCGTACACGATCGTGTTCGCCGGCTTGCTGTTGACGTCGGGCAGCCTCGGCGACCGCTTCGGTCGCTACCGCGCGCTGACGTTCGGCCTGATCGTGTTCGGGCTCGGCTCCGTGCTCTCCGCGTTCGCGCCGTCGGCGACCGTGCTCATCGGAACCCGCTCGCTCATGGGCATCGGGGCGTCGGCGATCATGCCGGCGACGCTCTCGATCATCGCCAACGTGTTCCACGACCCGCACGAGCGCGCGAAGGCGATCGGCGTGTGGGCCGGCGTGTCAGCGATCGGCATCGCCATCGGACCGATCGCGGGTGGTGTGCTCCTGCAGCACTTCTGGTGGGGATCGGTGTTCCTCGTGAACGTCCCTGTCGTCACCATCGCGCTCGTCGCGGGCTTCCTGCTCGTTCCCAACTCGAAGGACCCGAACGCGGGGAAGCTCGACCCGCTGGGTTCGCTCCTCTCGATCGCGGGGCTGGCGATCGTGCTCTGGGCGATCATCGAGGGGCCGAGCAACGGCTGGGGGTCGACGTCGGTGCTCGCCGGCTTCGCGATCGGTGCCGCGATCCTCGTCGGGTTCTTCGTGTGGGAGATCAACTGCCCCAACCCGATGCTCGACGTGCGCTTCTTCGAGAACCCGCGGTTCTCTGCCGCCAGCGGCGCGATCACGCTGGCGTTCCTCGCGTTGTTCGGCACCATCTTCCTGCTGACGCAGTACATGCAGCAGGTCCTTGGCTACTCGACGGTTGAAGCCGGCGCGGTGTTCCTCCCGCAGTCGATCGTGTTGATGATCTTCGCTCCGATGTCCACGCGCTGGGTGCGCAAGTTCGGCAACAAGAAGGTCGTCGCGACCGGGCTGTTCATCCTCGCGACCGCGCTCGTGCTCATGGCGACGTTCGAGACCGACACGACCGGGTGGTGGGTCATCGCGGTCACTGCGCTGAGCGCGCTCGGCATGGCGCACGTCGTCGCACCGGCGACGGAATCGATCATGGGCTCGCTCCCCCGCGCCAAGGCGGGGGTCGGTTCCGCGATGAACGACACGACGCGGCAGGTCGGCGGTGCGGTCGGGGTCGCGCTGCTCGGATCGATCCTCGCCTCCGCGTTCCGGCCGAAGGTGCAGGACCTGCTCCATGGCAGTGTTCCCGGATCGCTGCTCGGCCGGATCGAGGACTCACTGGGCAGCGCGCTCGGAGTCGCGCGCGACGACACCGCGGCGAAGCCGTTCGCGGGACGTATCGTCGACGCCGCGCACCACAGCTTCGTGAGTGGCATGCACGCGGCCGTGCTGGTGGCGGCGGCGATCGCGGTGATCGGCGGCATCGGCGTCGTGATCTGGCTCCCGGCGCGAGCACGCGCTCACCCCGACGACATCGACATCGTCGTCAACGATCCCGAGGCGGTGGTCGAGGACGACCTCACACCGAGCGCGCCGATCGGCACTCCAGCACCGGGCTGATCACGCGAAGGGAACGAGAACGATGCTCATCGCGATCGAGGAACACTGGATCTTGCCGGACTTGATGTCCGCCCTCCGCGCGCTGCCGCAGGAACTGAGCGACGAAAGCCTCGCCTTCAACGAGATGGGCGACAACCTGCAGCGTCTCGAGGACCTTGGCGTTGGTCGCATCGCGACCATGGACGCGCAAGGCATCGACCTGTCGATCCTCGCCCTGACGCCGCCGGGAACGCAGCCACTGCCCCCGACCGAGGCTCGGGAGCTGAGCCGCCGCGCCAACGACGTCGTCGCGGCCGCCGTCAGCAGCAACCCCGCCCGACTTCGCTCGTTGTCCACGCTGCCGATGTCGTCACCGAAGGATGTCGTCGGCGAGCTCGAACGGGCGGCACGCCTGGGTCACGTCGGCACCATGGTCTACGGCCGATCGGGCGACGTGTTCCTCGATGATCCCGTCTACGACGACTTCTTCGCGGCCGCCGCCGCGCTCGGGCAACCGATGTTCCTCCATCCACAGCTGCCGTCGCCGGCCGTTCGTGACGCGTCGTACCGCGGCTTCGACCCCATGACCGATCTCGCCCTCGCCACGTTCGGGTGGGGGTGGCACCTCGACGCCGGACTGGCGGCGCTCCGTCTGATCCTGCGCGGCACCTTCGACCGCCATCCGGATCTCCAGGTGGTGCTCGGCCATTGGGGAGAGATGCTGCTGTTCTGGCTGGACCGGGCCGACAGCCTCGCCCGGATCGTCGGCTTGGAACGATCGGTGTCGGACTACATCCGGTCGAACTTCTTCGTCACCAGCTCGGGAATGCTCAACCCGGCACTCCTCCAGCACACGCTGTCCGTGACCTCGGTCGACCGGTTGATCTTCTCCACCGACTACCCCTTCCTGCAGCCGACGCGAGAGGAGATCGAAGCCTTCCTCGGGCACTTCTCCTCCGACGCTGAGCGGGAACGGTTCTCCTCGGCCAACGCGGCGTCGCTGTACGGCCTCGACATGTGAGGGATCTGGGGTGGTGCTAGCACGACGAGGCTCGGTGTCCGGCCACCCGTGACCGCGGCCGACGATGGGTGAACACTCGGGGTCACGGAGGGCACGGAGACGCGGGGAGGTCGAGTGCCGGGGGCTGGTCAGGGGCGGAGCTCATGAAGGCGGTGCGCCTGTGCGCGTCCGGAATCCTCCGCCGGCGCTGGGCGGGGATGCTCGCCATCGCGTTGCTCGTGGGGCTGGGCGCGGGCGCAGTCCTGGCCGCGGCCGCGGGAGCTCGACGGAGCGAGACTGCGGCGAGCCGCCTGTACGCCAGGGGCCGAGTCGCCGATCTCGAGATGGACGCCTCCTCGGAGGATCGGGGCGCGCTCGCCGTCCCGATCCGGAGCATTCGACGACTCCCGGAAGTGCGCCACGCGACAACCGTCGCCTTCTACGCGCTCGCGGTCGAGCACGCCGGCGCGGCGCCCCAGGTCAACGCGTACGCAGCCGCGAACGCCGACGGCACCTGGTTGTACGACTTCGACCGCATCGGCTTGTTGCCCAGCTTCCGGGGTCGCATGCCGAATCCGGCACGTGCGGACGAAGTCGTACCGACCGTGTCCGAGGCGCAGCTCCTGCATCTGCACCTCGGAGAGCGCCTCCGGGTCGGCGTCGCGAAGTTCACGGACCAGAACGCATCCGCACCGTCGAGCTTCTCACTCATCACGCTGCGCGTCGTCGGCATCACGCACACACCGGTCGGCCTGCTCCAAGGAGCGCAATCGAGCGAGTCGTTCATGTTCGCCACGCCTGCTTTCGCGCGACGGTACGAGGCCGACAATGTCGGAACGACGTCGTTCGTGTCACTGAAGCACCCAGGAGATCTGCAGTCGTTCGAACGACGGATCGTCGCCGCCTCGTCACCGACGACCTATGAGATCAAGTCCGCCGACCAGGAGCTGTCGACGTTCGCCCGCGTCGCGAGCCCCTACACCAACACGCTCTGGATCTTCGCGCTCGTCGCGGCCGCGGCCACGCTTCTGATCGTGGCCCAAGCGCTCGTTCGCATCGTCCGCATCGATGCCGCAATCGCCCCCGAGCTCCGGGCTCTCGGCGTCACGGCCGCTGGACGCACGGTGATCGCGTCGGCACGCGCCGTCATCGCGGTGGCGATTGGCCTCGCCCTCGGCATGGCGCTGGCGATCGCCGCGTCTCCATTGTTCCCACTCGGGCTGGTGCGCCGGGTCGAACCGGATCCCGGCGTGCGTGTCGACACCACCACGCTCCTGTCAGGCGCGCTGGCAATGGGTGTGCTCCTCGTCATCGTCGTGGTGTGGACCGCTCGAGTTGCCGCTCGCGCCGCGGTCTCGACGGATCGACGACCAGGCGGAGGCTCGCGTGTCGCGACTTGGCTCGCCAACGTGAACGCGCCGGTGAGCATCGTCAGCGGCACGCGCTGGGCGTTCCGCCGGACGGCGGGTACGACGGGCGCGTCGACGGGCACCTCGATCTTCGGGCTGGTCGCGGCGATCGCGGCCATGGCAGCCGCGCTCGTGTTCGGCGCCAACCTCGACCACGTCGATCAACCGTCTCGCTATGGACAGACGTGGGACGCCGAGATCGTCTCCGCGAGTACCCGCATGCTCTCGCCCACAAGGGTGGCCCGTGCTCTGCGCGGCCACTCCGTGGCCCGCGGCCTCACCATCGGCACGCTCGGCGACGTCCGGCTCGGCGACCACGTCGTCCCGTCGTACGGGCTCACGATCCGGTACGGGCACGCGGCCCCCGTCGCCACCGTGGGACGACTCCCGTCGCGGCCCGACGAGCTCGCGGTCGGCGCCCGCACCCTGCGACAGCTCGGGAAGTCCGTCGGGGACACCGTCACCGCGACGGCCACCGATGGCACCCGGCACCGGCTCCGCATCATCGGTCAAACCAGGTTGCCGTCGCTCGACGTCAATTCGCCTGCCGTCGGCGCCGATGACGGTGGGCTGCTCACGACGGCCGGACTCGATCGTCTCAATCCGGACCTGCGCGGTGAGACCGACTTCGTCCTCGTGAACCTGGCTCCACACGCCACCCTGCACGACCTTCGGCGCGTCTTCGGCCCGAAGGACTACACGGTGACCGGTGCGACACCCCCGGCGTACATCGCGAGCTATCGCGACGTCACCTCCACGCCACTGGTACTGGCCGGTCTGCTCGCGGTCCTTGGCATCGGTGCCCTCGCGCATCTGCTCGTGACGTCCGTGCGGGCAAACCGGCGTGACCTCGCGGTGCTCAAGACGCTCGGCTGCACGCGGCGGCAGCTGTCCGTCATGGTGTTCTGGCAGGCGCTCCTGATCGTCATCATCGCGTCGACGATCGGACTCCTCGTCGGGGTGGGCCTCGGCCGCGCGGCCTGGAACCGGTTCGCGACCGGGCTCGATCTCGTGCCCGCGACCCACGTGCCCGCCGCCGCCCTCGCCGCGATCGTCGTGGTCGCCGCGATCAGCGCCGTCCTCATCGCCTGGCACCCGGCACGGGCGGCGACCCGAGTGCACGCGAGTCAGGTGCTGCGAGCCGAGTGATCGTGAGTCAGGCGTCGAAGTCGGGCCGGCGATACCCCGAGTGCTGGTCCGGTGAGCGGTGCGGGGGCCGCGCCGGCGTGATCGACTGCTGGCGAAGTCCGGGACGGCTCCCGGACCAGGGAGCGGGGGGCGCCAGCACGCGAGCGGCCCAGCGGTAGGCAAGGTCTTCGTAGTTGACTCGCCAGCCCCTGAAGTGCACCCACGCGTCGGCGGCGTCGCGTTCGGTGGCGAACCCGACCTCGTGCAGCAGGCGCACTGCGTCGGCGAACTCGGCGCGCGTGAGCTGGATCGGATCGTCGGGCCGCGGATCGTGTTCGTAGTGCCACCCGAGGGCTTCGGAAATTCGGCGCAGCGCCGTGTAGCCCATCCGCAGCGACAGGCGCGCCTGGGAGGGTGCGCTGGTTGGGTTCAGCGCCAGCTGCATCGCCGCCGCGTCGAGCACCGCGAGCAGCGCGACCGCCCACGACGACCACGGATCGGGAGAACGGAAGAGGAGGAGGACCGGGTAGGTCGTGTGCGATTCCGAGAAGTCGGCCGCCCACTGCTCCCACTGACCGTAGAAGTCGGGCAGCGAGTCGACGATGCCGACGAGCTGATGGCGGATCAGGATCTCCGGCCCCCACGATGGCTCCCCGGCGCGACTCGCCAGCATGGTGATGAGCGACTCCCGGCGGTTGAACGCCGCGTACAACGCCGGCAGATACGCGATCTGCAGCGCGATGACCACGAACCCGGACGCCGCCGCGAAGATGACGATCGTGTCGTTGGTGAACCGGGCGGACCGCGCGAGTCCGAGCGTGAACATCGCGGCGCCGACCTCGCTGGCCGCCTCGCCGACGTCACGCGTGTACGCGACCAGCATGACGGAGAAGCCGACGCCGAGGAGCAACAACCACGCGACGAGTTGCACCAGGACCGCCACGGGGCCGATCGGAGCCAGCACAGCGTCTTTGCCCTCGTACGTGGTCCGCCTCCTCGCGAGCGCGAAGAACACGCGCCGAGTCGACCGGTTGATCCAGATCGACAGCCGTCCCGGCCCCTGGATCGACCGCGGGAGCACCAAGGTGAACACGACGCTCGCCCACGTCAGCAGCAGGATGGCCATTCCGAGGACGATTCCCAGCCACCGTGGCATCACAGAACCTTCGCGCGTGCGCGTTCGTCACGCGTCGGTGGTCGGCTCCTCGTACGGCGTCGGGGTGTACACCCTCGTCACCACTCGCCAGCCTTCGTCACGCTTCTCGACGACGTCGCGGTAGCGACCGGAGATGAAACGACCGTCGCGGCGCATGCCGACAAGCCGCGAGTGGAGGATCGCACCCTCGTGCGTCTCGTCGACGTAGACGTTCGTCATGAGGTGGGTGCGCGGGTGCTTCGCGCCCCGCATGAACTCGCGGATCCCTTCGAGGCCCTCCATGATCTCGTCGGGGACCTCGAACGTGGCCTCGTCGACGAAGATCCGACTCAATCCCTCCCAGTCGCGGTCGTCGATGAGGTCGCCGTAGCGGCCGGGAAGCTCCTGCAGCTCGAGTCGATCGGCGAGATCCACGGTCGCGTGCCTTTCTCTCCGGGGAAGGAAGATCGTCAGGTCGAGATCAGCGCGCTTCGCACCGGGCCGAGCCAGAGCTCGCGGTGACGCGCGGCCAAGTCGTCGGGCATCTCTGCCACCGTCGACCAGGTGTACAGGTGCTCGACGGGGAGCCCGTCGACACGCGCGCGCACGTCGGTCACCGCCTCGTCGACGGTGAGCACCTGGAGGTGCACCGCGACGCGCGCGCGGCCCTCCCCCTTGCGATCGCCGAGGTCGTCGAGCCGGAACAGGGGCCGTCCCGCGGCGGCGCTGTAGGAGTTGATCTGGTGGAGGTAGTGCGGCGCGATGCGTCGGTAGGCCGCTTCGGGATCGTCGGCGACGATGATGTCGACGTCACCGGCGAGCCGCGCGGCCGACGCATCGTGGCCGCCGTCGGCCAGTCCATCGAGGTACGCAGCCGCGCACGACCGCCGGATCGACAGCAGGCCCGCGCCGACGCGCCCGGCTTTGCGGGCGCCGACCGGTTGCTGGTACCCCAGCCAGATCGGCAGGCGTTCTTGGACCGGCGCCGGCGTCAGGTCGGGGCCGTCGAACAGGTTGCGGAGCTCCGCGAACATGGCGTCGAGGTCGGTGAAGCGCGACGCGATGTCGGCCCCGAACATCTCGAACTCGCTCGGGACGTAGCCGGCGCCGATGCCCAGCTCGAGCCGCCCGTCAGAGAGCAGATCGACCACCACCGCCTCCTCGGCGAGGTGGCGTGGATGACGGATGGGCGCGAGGGTGACCGCGGTGCCGATCCGGGCCCGGCGGGTGCGCGCCGCGATCGCCGCCGCGAGCACGAGCGGCTGCGTCAGATAGCCGTCGTCGAACCCGTGGTGCTCGGTCAGCCAGATGCAGTCGGCGCCGAGCTCGTCGGCGTGCGCGGCGAGCTCGACGAGCCTCGGGTAGTGCTCACGCCACGGCCGCTCCCATTCCGAGGGATTGCGACCGTCGACGAAGAGCCCGACCTGCAACGCCATGGACGGAGCCTAGGCACCGCCACCCTGTTCCCGTCCGTGGGTGATGGGGACCCTCGAGCGCTGCACGCGAGCGGCGGGGCGCGACGCCCCGTCCTGCCACAGGTGGCCATCGCGCCCCGCCACCGACGCAAACGACTGGGCGCCGGTTCGTGGTACGGCCAGGAACGAGAACATGGCACTCACTGACCGGCTGACCTCGCGAGGTCGAGGTGTTCGCCCCACGCCGCGATGCGGCACCGTCCGCTCGCCCAAGGAGGCCGTCGCCTCCCACCGCGCCGAAGCCGAACGCGTGCTCACAGGCATCGACGGGTGAGCGACTACCTCCCGGGATCCTCGCGTCGAGCTGCGAGCTCGTCGCGGAGCGACTCGAGGTACGGGACTGCCTGCTCGTCCTTGAGCCTTCCCGCGGCGCGCTTCGAGTCGATGACGTCGTCGAGCGAAGCGATCCTCACGACCAGCCCCGGTCCGATCTCCACATCCGTGGCCTCGGCGTTCCAGCCGGCGAACCCGGCGAGGCCCCCGGCCGGAGCAAACGTGAGGTCGACATCGCCGTAGTCGGTGACCAGGTTCAACATGAACGGCATCGCGCGCAGGAAGCCGGCGTCGATGCTGACGTCCACCGGTCCGGCTTCGGTGCGCAGCTGCGCGCGGAGGCGAACCAGTGCCCGTGCGAGTCGCTCGAGGTTCTCGTCGTCGCGCGCGGGAACGATGTCGACGTCGGTCGTCGGCAACGGCGAGCCGTGGATCGTGGCCGCGAATCCGCCGATGACGACGAACCGGACCCCTTCGTCCTCGAGGGTCGAGCAGATGACCCTTGGATCGAACGTCATCCCTCGCGGCGCGGGGTGCCGGCGCGAACGAGGATCTCGTTCCAGACCGCCACGGTCTGTACGAGCCGATCGACGCGCTCGGCCGGTGACAGCGCGAGCAGTTCCCGGATCTGCTGGCGGTCCACCCCGCGCTCGTCCTCGAGTGACGCGCCCACGGCTCAATCGTACCGCTGGTGACGCTCGTCCCGTTTGTCTGCTTGAGTGACCGGTCGGGGTCGAGGTGAACGGAAGGGGCTCGGTGTCCGCCAGCCGAGTGCGCTCGGTGCGCGGCACGGTCGGACCGGCGGTCCTCGCTCAGCTGCATCGCCTGATCCTCGACCTGCCATGAACGGGAGTGGTCAGGCGGCCCCCTTCGAAGATCTTGGAGCGATCTGCGTGTTCCCGGTGGGCGATGCGGGACTCGAACCCACGACCTCTGCCGTGTGAAGGCAGCGCTCTAACCAACTGAGCCAATCGCCCGGGACCAGCGAGGATAGCGAACGATCTCTCCGGTAGCCTCCCGCGGGCGGGAGAAGGAGCGACGGTGAGCGAGGAGCACGAGGACGGTCTGACCATGCCTCTCGTCGAGGCGATGGAGACGCAGCGCGCGGTGCGCCGGCTCCTGCCCGACCCCGTCGACGACGACACCGTCCTGCGCGTCATCGAGCTCGCCACCAAGGCGCCGACCGGCGGCAACCGCCAAGGCTGGGAATTCGTGGTGGTGCGCGACCCCGACGTGAAGCACCAGCTCGCCCGCCTCAACCGTCAGGCCTGGTCGGTCTACCGTCGCCTCCGGAAGCGTCAGGTCCGCGACGACGCCACCCAGCGCATCGTCGACGCCGTCCAGTGGCAAGCCGACCACTTCGAGGAGGTCCCCGTCGTCGTCGTGGCCTGCCTCCACGGTCGGGCGCCCGTCTTCGGCGTGCCGGTGGCGGCCTCGAGCTTCTACGGCTCCGCCTACCCGGCGGTGCAGAACCTGCTCCTCGCCGCCCGGGCCGTCGGACTCGGCGCCGCCCTCACGACGCTCCCGCTGTGGTCGACGACGCTCGCCCGCCGCACCCTCGGCCTCCCCGGCGGAGTCACGCCCGTCGCCGTCGTCCCCATGGGATGGCCGAAGGGGAGATACGGTCCCACGTCCCGCAAACCGGTGCGGGACGTGGTCCATCTGGACCGTTATGGGAATCGCCCCTTCCGGTAAGATGTTGCTCCCAGAACTGCAGCCGCCGGGGGCTCCGGTTGCGGCAGCACACGGTCCCAGTTCGCTGTCTGCAAGGCAGGTGACGACGTGCCGAGAAAAGGACGAGCTCGCCGGTTCCGCGAAGCGCGGGAACTGAAGCAGGGCTTTGACGACGGTCTGTTCCGTGAAGGCTCCGGAACGCTTGCTGACGCGGATCTCGACTCCGACGCGCAAGACGACGACGACTTCGACGACGACGACGAGTGGGACGACGACCCGCTCGACGACGACCCGCTCAAGGAAGACGAGCGCCGCGCCATCTGAGGCCTCTCGACGGCGAGCATCTCAGAGTTGGCGTACGCCCGTGGGGGTGAAGTCCGAGATGTTGGCTAGCTCAGGCGCGGGTCTTGACGGTCCGGGTCGACGTCGAAGCGGGCGATGGCCTCGGAGACCGTCTCGGCCTTGATCGCCTCCGTCTGCGCCAGGTTGTGCAGCACCGCGATCACGATCGACGGCGCGTCGACCTCGAAGTGACGGCGAAGTGCGACGCGCGTGTCGGAGAAGCCGTAGCCGTCGGTGCCGAGCGACGCGAAGGGTCGCGGCACGAACCGCGCGATCTGGTCGGGCACCGCCTTCATGAAGTCGGTGACGGCGACGATCGGCCCCTCGCTGTCGGCGAGCTGCTCGGTGACGTACGGCGTGCGCGCCGGATCGGTCGGGTGCAGCCGGTTCCAGCGCTCGGTGGTGAGTGCCTCCTCGCGCAGCATCTTGTAGCTCGTCGCGCTCCACACGTCGGCCGCGACGCCGTACTCGTCGGCGAGGATGCGTTGCGCGTCGAGCGCGGCGAGCATCGCGGTGCCGCTGGCCAGGATCTGCGCCGGCCGCATGCCCGCCTGCCCCGCCGCCGCTGACCGCTGGTAGCGGTACAGGCCGCGCACGATGCCTTCCTCGACGCCGTCGGGCATCGCCGGCATCGGGTAGTTCTCGTTGTAGAGGGTGATGTAGTAGAAGCAGTCTTCGGGCTCGGGCCCGTACATGCGCTCGATGCCGTCGCGCACGATGACGGCCATCTCGTATGCGAACGCCGGGTCGTACGCCGCGCAGTTCGGGTACGCCGACGCCAGCAGCTGACTCTGGCCGTCGCAGTGCTGGAGCCCCTCACCGGTGAGCGTCGTCCGTCCGGCGGTGGCGCCGAGCAGGAAGCCGCGGCCGCGCTGGTCGCCGAACGCCCAGATGAGGTCGCCCACCCGCTGGAACCCGAACATCGAGTAGAAGATGAAGAACGGGATCATCGGCTGGTTCCACGTCGCGTACGACGTGCCCGCGGCGGTGAGCGTCGCCATCGACCCGGCCTCGGTGATGCCCTCCTCCAGGATGCGCCCGTTGCTCGCCTCGCGGTAAGAGAGGAGGAGCTCGGCGTCGACCGGTTCGTAACGCTGGCCGAACGGCGCGTAGATCTTGTACTCGCGGAAGAGCGCGTCGAGACCGAAGGTGCGCGCTTCGTCAGGGATGATCGGTACGACACGCGATCCGATATCCGGGTCACGCAGCAGGTTGCGCAGCAGCCGCGCGAACGCGGTGGTGGTGCTCGCCTGCACCTTCTCACCGGTGCCGGCGAGGATGTCGGTATATGGTCCCGCGGCGTCGGCAGTGTGCTCGAGCACCGGCACCGAGAACATCTTCTTGCGCAGAACGCGCTCGGGGACGGAACCGCCGAGGCCGCGCCGCCTCGCCATCATGTACTCGAACTCGGGTGAGTCGGTGCCCGGGTGCCAGAACGGTGGGTCGCCGTCGTCGACCTCGGAATCGGGGATCGGGATCTGCAGCCGGTCGCGGAACGCGCGCAGCTCCTGGGGCGTGAGCTTCTTGATCTGGTGTGTGGCGTTGCGCGATTCGATGCCCGCGCCCAGCGTCCATCCCTTCACCGTCTTCGCGAGGATGACGGTGGGGCTGCCCTCGTGCTCGACCGCCATCTTGTAGGCGGCGAACAGCTTGCGGTAGTCGTGACCACCGCGCGGCAGCATGCGCAGGTCGTCGTCGCTCAGGTGCTCGACCATGCGCTGCAGGCGCGGGTCGGGACCGAAGAAGTGTTCGCGGATGTACGCGCCGCTCTCGACCGCGTACTTCTGGAACTGGCCGTCGACGGTGCTGTTCATCTGGTTGACGAGCACGCCGTCGACGTCGCGAGCGAGAAGCTCGTCCCAGCCGCGACCCCAGATCACCTTGATGACGTTCCAACCGGCACCGCGGAAGATGGCCTCGAGCTCCTGGATGATCTTGCCGTTGCCGCGCACCGGACCGTCGAGGCGCTGCAGGTTGCAGTTGACGACGAAGATCAGGTTGTCGAGCTGCTCGCGCGCGGCGAGCGACAGACCGGCCATCGCCTCGGGCTCGTCCATCTCGCCGTCGCCCACGAACGCCCACACGCGCGCCGCGCTGGTGTCGGCGAGCTCACGCGCCATGAGGTAGCGGTTGAAGCGCGCCTGCGCGACGGCATTGAGCGGGCCCAGGCCCATCGACACCGTCGGGAACTCCCAGAACTCCGGCATGCGTCGGGGGTGCGGGTACGACGGCAGGCCCCCACCGTCGACCTCACGGCGGAAGCGGTCGAGGTGGTCCTCGGTCAGGCGCCCCTCGAGGAACGCCCGGGCGTACACGCCCGGCGCGGCGTGACCCTGGAAGAACACCTGGTCACCGGCACCGCCGTCGCCCTTGCCCCGGAAGAAGTGGTTGAAGCCGACGTCGTAGAGCGCGGCCGCCGACGCGAACGTGGAGAGGTGGCCACCGAGGCCGTCGAAGCGGTGGTTCGAGCGGTCGACCATCGCCATCGCGTTCCAGCGGATGTAGGCGCGGATGCGCCGCTCGAGCACTTCGTCGCCGGGGAACCACGGCTCCTGCTCGGGCGGGATCGTGTTGATGTAGTCGGACGTGACCATCGCCGGGACGCCGACGCCCTGCTCGCGCGCGCGCTCCATGAGCCGGGCGAGGAGGTAGCGCGCACGCGAGCGTCCACCGATGTCGATGACGGCATCGAGCGAGTCGAGCCACTCTCCCGTCTCCTGCGGATCGATGTCGGGGAGTTGATGCACGAACCCGTCGATGAACACGTCACCAGGCTATGACGGTCGGCGGTTACCGAGCAGTTCTCGGCACCGGAAACTTTTACCAAGTCGAGTGCAGAAATTTGCGGGCACCGCCGATACATGCTGCACATGGCCGACGACCGCGCAGCAATCGCCCACCTCTTGCGCCGAGCGACGTTCGGTCCGGCGCCCGGGCAGGTCGAAGCACTCAACGCGGGTGGCCTGTCCGCCGCGCTGGACCAGGTCCTCAACGCGACGCCGCCCGCGCTCCCCGTGGCGCCCAACTTCGACGGATGGGACCCACCCATCTGGTGGCTGCTGCGGATGTCGGATCCGGCCGTCGGGCTGGCAGAGAAGATGACGTGGTTCTGGCACGCGCATCTCTGCAGCAGCATCGACAAGGTCGGCAGCTGGCTCATGATGTGGAACCAGCACCTGTTGCTGCGCACCAACGCGCTCGGGAACTTCCGCACGCTGCTGCAGCAGATCACCATCGACCCCGCGATGCTCGTCTACCTCGACGGCGACCCGTCGGTCGTCGAGGCGCCCAACGAGAACTACTCGCGTGAGGTCATGGAGCTGTTCGCGTTGGGCCCGGGCAACTACACCGAGACCGACGTGCGCAATGGCGCCAAGGCGCTGGCCGGCTGGGACGTCAACTGGGAGACCGGCGTCGCCACCTTCTTTCCCGAGTACGCGCTCACGACGCCGGTGACCTTCCTCGGCAAGAGCGTGCAGCGGTACAACGAAGTCATCGACGCGGTGTGCGACCACGCCGCGTGCGCGCCGTTCATCGCCGGCAAGCTGCACAAGTTCTTCCACGGCGTCGATCCGTCGCCGACCCGCCGTACCGAGCTGGCGACGATCTTCCGCAACAACAACCTCGAGATCCGGCCGTTGGTCGAGGCGATCCTGCGCGATCCGATGTTCTTCGACGCGTCGGTGCGGCTCAGCCGGGCGAAGCTGCCCGTTGAGTGGGTGACGAACGCGTTCGCGGTTGCCGGGACCAGCAACGGTGGCTGGCAGGCGAGCGTGGCCGACAACCTCGGGCAGCTCCCCTTCTCCCCACCGAGCGTGGCGGGTTGGCCCGCCGGCACGCGCTGGCTGGCCGCGGCCAACGCCATCGCGCGCGCCGACCTGGCGAAGGACGGTCCGGTGCTCGCCGAGATCACCAACGCCGTCGACATGGTCGGCACCACGCTGGCGCGCTGCTCGCTCTACGAGATCTCGGCCGCGTCGCGCGCCGCGCTCGACCAGGTCGCCGCGCTCACGCTCCCGAAGTGGCAACGGTCGCGGCTCCTGCTCGCGCTCGCCCTCTGCACGCCGGAGTTCGCACTCGCATGAAGCAGATCCCGCGCCGCAAGGTGCTGCAGTGGGGCCTCGGCGCCGGCGCGATGGGTGCGCTCGCCGCGTGCGCACCGCCCAAGCCGACACCAACGCCCAAGCCGACGCCATCGACGACGACCACGTCGACCACCACGGCGTCGTCGACCACCACGACGTCGACGACCACCACGACGACCCTCCCGCCGGTGCCGGTCTCGAACCGTTCGCTGGTGGTGATCGACATGGCCGGCGGGCACGACGGCAACTCGCTCGGCATCCCCTATGCAGACGGCGCGTACTACTCACGCCGCCCGACGGTGTCGATCCCGGCCACCCAGGTGCTGCACCTCAACAACCAGTTCGGCTTGCACCCCAACCTGGCTCGCACCTACCGGCGCCCGCTCGCGATGGTGGAGGGCCTCGGCCACCCCAACCCCGACTTCTCGCACTCGGAGATGCTGCGCCGTTGGTGGTTCGGCGACACCGACGGCAAGCAATTCCCTCGTTACGGCTTCCTCGGCCGGCTGTGCGACGTCATCGCGACGTCGGACGACGCGGCGACCGGCGTGTCACTGGGATGGGGACCGTCGGCGTCCCTGGCGGCGCAGAACGCCGTCACGCTGTCGATGGATCCGTACGGTGACGGGAAGTTCCCGGGCTACGACGATCCGGGAATGAACGCGGCGTGGCTCGCCGCGCACCACGCCATGAGCCAGGAGGACCGCGCCGAGGCGACGATGCTCTTCGCCGGCCGCACCGGCATCCGGACAGCGCTGCGCTTCAGCGACCTGCTCACCGCCATCCCCGACTCGACCGTCGCGTACCCCGACACCACGTTGGGCGCCCAGCTGTCGGCGGCGGTCCGCCTGCTGCGCGCGGGCGCGGGCATCCGCGTCGTGCACGTGCCGTTCAGCGGCGACTTCGACACCCACGAGGACCACCTGTCACGCCACAACGACCTGATGACCGAGCTCGACGGCGCACTCGACGCGTTCCTGCAGGAGCTCGGCGGGCTGGGCATGACGCAGAACGTCCTGCTCGCGACGACCAGCGAGTTCGGTCGGCGCGCCGACCAGAACGAGAACGGCCTCGACCACGGCACCGCATCGGTCGGGCTGCTCGCGGGCGCCATCCACGCCGGCGTCTACGGCGCGCACCCCAACTGGACCACCCTCGACACCAACGACAACCTGAAGTGCACCGTGACCATGGGCGACTACTACGCCACCCTCGCAAAGTGGATGGGAGTCTCCCCCGGCGACGTCCTCGCCGGCAGCCCGACCCCCCTCGCCGGAATCACCCTCTGACGCACCTTCACCGAGCGTTTCTGCGTCAACGTGGCGCGATTGTTCGCCCACTCTGACGCCAAAACGAGGTGTCAGCGGTCGTCGAGGAGCTTGGCCACCGTCGCGGCGATGCCGGGGCCGTCGAGACCGAGGTTGGCGAGCAGGTCGGTGGCCTTGCCGTGGGGCAGGAACGCGGCCGGCGTGCCCAGCGCGACCGTCGGCGGCGCGGACGTCCCCGCCTCCATCGAGCCCAGCGCAGCCGCGAGCAACGCGCCCACGCCGCCCTCGGCGATGCCGTCCTCGGCGGTGACGACGAGGGGGTGACGACGCGCGTCGGCGAGCATCTTCGGATCCGGGGGCACGGTGCGGACGTCCCACACGGTGGCGTGGACGTCGAGTGCGGTGAGCAGCTCGGCCGCTTCTTCGGCGGCCGCGACCAGCTTGCCCA
This sequence comes from uncultured Actinomycetes bacterium, assembly GCA_963841415.1. Classification (GTDB taxonomy): domain Bacteria; phylum Actinomycetota; class Acidimicrobiia; order IMCC26256; family DASPTH01; genus DASUAS01. The sequence goes on from CAWJCN010000001.1 coordinate 1,360,909, forward strand.
CGGCGAGGATGCACACGTCGTCGCCGCTGCACACGCGCCGCCCGCTCCGGCCGCGCCCCACCTGACCGGGACCGACGTGGCGGGCCGGCGTCTTCGGCCAGCGCAAGGCCACGGGACCCGACGTGATGCGCAACGCCTCGTCGAGCATGACTGCCACCTCCTCGTACGACGAGGGCGCGAACAGCGTGAGGCCGGGCACCTTGGTGAACAGCGCGAGGTCGTAGAGGCCGTGGTGGCTCGGGCCGTCGTCACCGGTGACGCCCGCGCGGTCGATGCAGAACACGACCGGCAACCCGTGGAGGCCGACGTCGTAGAGCACCTGGTCCCACGCGCGGCTGAGGAACGTCGAGTAGATCGCCACGACGGGCCGGAGCCCGCGCAACGCCATGCCCGCGGCCGCGGCGACCGCGTGTTGCTCGGCGATGCCCACGTCGTGGAGCCGGCCCGGGAACCGCTCGCCGAACGGGAGCAGCCCGGTCGAGCCCGGCATCCCCGCGGTGATGGCGACGATCTCGGCGTGACGCTCGGCCTGCACGATCAGCGCGTCGCGGAACGCAGCCGTGTACGACGCACCGTTCGCGCCGACCGGCACGCCGGTCTCGGGGTCGAACGCCCCGGTGTCGTGCAGGCGCTTCTCGTCATCGGTCTCCGCCGGCAGGTAGCCCTCGCCCTTGTGCGTGAGCACGTGCACGACGATCGGCCGGTCGCGCGACGCGGCGTCGCGCAACACCGGCTCGAGCGCGGCGATGTCGTGGCCGTCCACGGGTCCGACGTAGTCGAGCCCGAGCGAGGTGAAGAAGGCGGCGGTGTTGGCCGCGTCGCCCGGGTGGCCCGCGACCGTGAGGCGCGACACCGTCGGCGCGTAGCACCGTCCGTTGTCGTTGAGCACGATCACCGCGCGGCGACCGGTCGCGCCGAAGTTGTTGAGCGCTTCGTACGCGAGTCCGCCGGTGAGCGCGCCGTCGCCGATGACGGCGACGACGCTGGTGGCGTCGGCCGACGCGTCCCGCGCGACGGCCAGGCCGTACGCGTAGCTCACCGCGGTGGACGCATGGCTGTTCTCGACCAGGTCGTGCTCCGACTCGGCGCGCGACGGGTAGCCCGACATGCCGCCGCCCTGGCGCAGCCGGCCGAAGCCCTCCAGCCGCCCGGTGACCAGCTTGTGCACGTACGACTGGTGGCCGGTGTCCCACACGATCGCATCGCGCGGCGATTCGAAGACCCGGTGGAGGGCCAAGGTGAGCTCGACGGCACCCAGGTTGGATCCGAGATGGCCGCCGTTCACGGACACCGCCTCGATCAGGACCTCGCGGATCTCCTCGGCGAGCGCGCGCAGCTCGTCGTCGTCGAGCCGGCGCAGCGCCTCGGGTCCGTCGATGGATTCGAGCAAAGATTCCGCCAGTTCCGTTCCGTCGGCCGTCAACGGCTGATCGTACCGTGGTCGCTGCAGAAGGCACCTTCCGCGGTCGCCTCACCCCTCGGCACGACCAGGCGGGTGCGCCCGACCGCGCCGGTGAGGTTCGACCAGAACCGTCCCAGTGTGAGAGGCGCCTCGGTGGACTCGACCAACGACTTCAGGGCGCCACAGCGGAGCGCGGCGCGCGCGGCGTCGACCCTCGCGGCGGGGAAGCCCGCATCGATCCCGGGACGTGTCGAGCGCGCGACCACCCACGGGTAGCCCTCGCGCTTGCGATGACCGGCGCCCCTGCCGTTCGGAGGCATGTGGCTGCCGACGGGGTCGGCGAGGCTGTTGCGCTCCTGCACGAGCACTTCGGGCCCGGCGCGGTAGCCGCTGATCCCACTGGCCTGCGACACCAGCGTGGTCCGGGACGGCGTGGCATCGAGGATCGGATGGGGAAGGACGCTCATGACGAGGGCGTGCTCGCCGCGCGCCTGGAGACGCTTCGCCTGTGGCCCGTCGGTGAAGATGAAGTCCTCGGCCGACAGCGGGCGACGTCCGGGCTTGGTGAACGATTCCATGAGGGCGCGTCCCTCGACGACGCCGTGCTCGGTGAGCGGCACGAACCCCTCGTGCAGCGGCGGCCGCAACACCGCAACCGCGAGCACTGCCCACACACCCGCCACCGCCAGCGGCACGACCAACCGGCGGTGCCACGGCACGGCGGCGAACGGTGCGAACAGCGCGAAGCAACTCGGCATGAGCAGGCGCGCGTGCAGGTAGTCGCCTCCGGTCTTCACGATGAAGAGCGCGTGCAGAATGCCGGCGATCGGGAGCGCCAGCGCGACGACGAGCGACGACCGCGGCGCGCGTGCGAGCACGACGATCGCGACGACCGCCACCGCGAGGATCGGGATCCAGAGCCAGTAGGTCGCCACCAGGTCGACGAGGTAGTTCCAGCCGTCCGCCCAGTAGGTGCCGCCGGCGTCCTTGGCCAGCGCGGTGTTGGGGACGAGGATGCCGTAGTAGCCCATGCGGAACAGCTCGGTGAGCACGGGCAGCGTGAGCGCGCCGGCGAGGAACCAGGTGAGCGGCGCGCCCCGTAGTCGTCGCACCACGAGCACGACGACCACCGCGACCACGCTCATGATCGTGAGGTCGGGTCGTACCAGCGGGCCGAGCCCGAGGAGCACGCCGGCGCCGATCAGGCGCACCGGCGTGGTGGGTGGGGCGTCACGCCGGGCCACGGTCGCCAGCACGAGCATCACCGCGCCCAGCCACGCGACGCTGAGCCCGTTCTCCAACCCTGACGTCGCCCACTCCCAGCTCGCGGGGAGCGCCGCCAGCACGACCGCACCCACCGGCACGACCAGGGTCGCCGGATCGGACCGTCGCCACAGTCGGGCCGCGCCGGCCTGCGCCCACCACAGGCCGAGCCCGGTGAGGACGAGGCCGCCGACGATCGACAAGTACTCCAACTTCACGAAGGGCATCACGGTGCGGCCCACCGTGAGCATGGCCAGCCAGAGCGGGCTCGTCGCCACTTCGACCCGCTGGCCGACGTTGAACACGGGACCGTGGCCGGCGCGGATCTGGTCGACGATCCGGAAGTCGATGAACGCGTCCTCCTCGACCCAGCGGTGGGTCCACCCGAGGACGACGAGGAAGGCGACCGGCAGCGCCCGGAGGCCGAGCTCGAGCGCCCGGGACGGCGCGCCGGTGGCGCGCGACCTGCCTGCAGACGGCTCCTCGACCACCGGCGCGTCGGTGGTCGTCGGCAGCATGGCCGGAGCCTACGACCGAGGTCTGCCCGTCGGGGGCGTCACGAACCGCGCTTGCAAACCGGCCGAGATAGATGTATGCTTACATGCATTCATGGCAGACCTGGCCGCTCCCGAAGCTCTCGCCGACGTCTCGGCGTTCATCACGTACGTGTCGCGCCTGGCCACCAGCGAGGCGGTGCGCCGCCGGGCCGCGCGAGCCGCTGAGCGGCTGGTGACCCTGGCCGAGTCGGCGGCGCTCCGCGCCATCGCCGACGCCGGGCCCTTCACGTTCAAGGGCCTCGCCGCCCACCTCGACCTCGACCAGACCACCATCAGCCGCACCGCGGGCCGGCTGCAGGACCTCGGGCTGGTGGAGCGTGCGCCGGATCCCGATGACCGGCGCAAGGCGTGGCTGACCATCACCGGCGACGGCCACGACGTGCTGGCACGCCTCCAGACCGTCTCCGAGCAGTGGTACGCGGTCGCCATCTCGGAGTGGACGCCCGACGACCAGCGCGCCCTCGGCGCGACGCTCCGGCGATTCCAACGCGACCTCGAACGACTCGAGTTCGACGGCACGGGCGAGGCCACCGGCCTCGGCCCCGATCCCACTGCTCCCCGACCGATCGACGAAACCACCGATCAGAACGAAACCACCGATCAGGAGGTGTGCGCGTCGAGCGCGCAGGACCACTACACCATCATCTCGGCCGACACCCACGCCGGCGCCAACCACGAGACGTACCGCGAGTACCTCGACAAGCAGTACGTCGACGACTTCGACGCGTGGCGCGGCCGGTACAAGAACCCGTGGAAGGACCTGCGCGACACCGACCTGCGCGTGCGCAACTGGGACGACGACCGTCGTGACCGCGACCAGCTCGCCGACGGCGTCGTCGGCGAGGTGATCTTCCCGAACACCGTGCCGCCCTTCTACCCCGGCTTCGTGCTGTTCGCCGGACCGCCGTCGCCCGAGGAGTACGAGCACCGCCGCGCCGGAATCCACGCGCACAACCGCTGGATGGTCGACTTCTGCGGTCGGAAGCCCGCGCAGCGCGCCGGCATCGGCCAGTTCTTCCTCAACGACGTCGACGACGCCATCGAAGACGTGAAGTGGATCAAGGACCACGGGCTGCGCGGCGGCGCGTTGCTGCCCAACGTCGCACCCGATGTGAAGTGGGTCAAGCCGCTCTACGACCCGGTCTACGACCCACTCTGGGCCACCATCGAAGACCTCGAGCTCCCGCTGAGCCTGCACTCGGGCACCGGTTCGCCGAACTACGGGCGCTACGCGTCGGTCCCGATGATCATGATCAGCGAGGTGCCCTTCTACGGCATGCGGCCGTTCGTGCACCTGCTCCTCTCGGGCGTGTTCGAGCGCTTCCCCCGGCTCGAGTTCGTCATCACCGAGGGCTCCGCGGCCAGCGTCGCGGCGATCGTGCGGCAGCTCGACCCCATCATCGAGAACGTGCGCAAGGGTGAGATCGGCGAGCTGAAGTACACCGCCGAGAACGCGCTCCCCTGTTCCGCCAGCGAGTACTTCCAGCGCAACGTCTGGATCGGCGCGAGCTTCCCCGGCCTCGCCGACGTCGAGGTCCGCAAGTCCATGGGGCCCGACCGGTTCATGTGGGGCAGCGACTACCCGCACGACGAGGGCACCGGGCCCTACTCCGCGAGGCGCTGCGCCAGGTGTTCCACCAGGTCGGCGAAGCCGAGCTGCGCGACATCCTCGCCGGCAACGCGGCGAAGCTCTACGACTTCGACCTCGACGCGCTCGCGCCGCTGGCGGAGCAGTACGGGCCGACCGTGGCCGAGATCGCGCAGCCGCTCGACGCGCTGCCCGTCGACGCCAACGAGGCGCTCCTCCGCGTGAAGCGCCAACAGGACGAGCTCGCCGCCTGACCGCGCCAGCAAATGCCTTCGTGCGGTTCGTCGCGCCCGGGTCAGGTGCCGGTGAAGTTCGGAGGGCGCTTCTCGGCGAAGGCGCGGGCGCCTTCCTTCGCGTCGTCGCTCGCGAACACGGCCGCGGAACGCTCGCGCCAGCCGGCGATGTCGCTGCCGAGCAGGCCGCGGGCGTCGAGCGCGATCTCCTTGGCCAACGCGACCGCGAGGGGTGCGTTCGCGGCGATCGACTGCGCGATCGCGACCGCGGTGGGTAGCACGTCGGCCGACGGCACCACCCGGTTCACCAGTCCGTGGTGGAGCGCCTGCGCCGCGTCGATCGGTGCGCCGGTGAGCGCGAGCTCGAGCGTGACGGCCGGCGGGAGCCGGAGCGACGCGCGCGTCGTGGCGCCCACCCCCACGAGACCTCGCCGCACCTCGGGCAGGCCGAACGTGGCGTGCTCGGCAGCGACGATGATGTCGCAGCCCAACATCACGCCGAACCCACCGGCCACCGCGGCGCCGTTGACCGCAGCGAGGATGGGCTTCGGGTAGCACCGCTCGACGAACACGGTCGTGCCCGGGCCGTCGCCCGCACCGATGGGATCGCCGGCGGCGAACGCCTTGAGGTCCATGCCCGCGCAGAACGCCTTGTCGCCCGCGCCCGTGAGCACGACCACGCGCACCTCGGGATCGGTCTCGGCGTCCACGAACGCCGTGCCGATGGCGCGGTACAGGTCGCGGTTGAGCGCGTTGCGCGCTTCGGGCCGGTTCATCGTGAGCACGAGGACGCCGTCCGAGAGTGCGGTGTCGAGCACCATGCGCGAATCTTGCCCCATGACCGACCAGCTCGCGTCCACCGCTCTGCCCGCTGACACCGTCGGCCTGCTCGAGGGCATCGCGTCGACGCGGGCCATCCGCCGCTACCGCGACGAGCCGGTCCCACCCGAGGCGCTGCGAGCGATGCTGTTCGCCGCCACCCGCGCGCCGAGCGGTTCGAACCGCCAGCCGTTCCGCTTCATCGTCCTGACCGACGGACCCAAGGCGCAGCAGGCCAAGGAGCTCATCGCCGCCGGCGCGCGCAAGGTGTGGTCGGGGAAGCGGAGCAACGACGGCTACGACCAAGGCTCGGGCACCGTCGACAATTCACCCAAGGCGCGCATGGCCGCGACCATGCAGCGCTACACGGACGAGTTCGAGCGAGTGCCGGTGCTCGTGCTCCCGTGCCTGGTGCGCTACCGCGAACCGACGTCGTTCGAGGGCGCGTCGATCTTCCCCGCCGTGCAGAACCTCCTGCTCGCGGCGCGCGCGCTCGGCTACGGCGGCGTGCTCACCGGCTTCCAGGGTCTCGTGGACGCCGAGCTGCGCGAGCTGCTCGAGATCCCCGAGGGCGTGTTCATGGCCGGCACCGTCACCATCGGCAAACCCGAGGGCAACCACGGGCCGGTACGCCGCCGACCGCTCGCCGAGCTGATCTACGGCGAGGGCTGGGGTGTGACGCCCGAGTGGGCGGTCGATCCCGCGGGCACGCGGCACACGCAGGCCGGTCCACCCAAACCGGCCCCGACCTGATGTCCCGCGACGCCGTCCCGTTACAGTGCCGCCTCATGGCCGATGACACGAACGACGTCCTGCTGGTCCAGGAACACGGCCCGGTGCGGCTGCTGACGCTGAACCGGCCCGACGCGCTCAACGCCACCAACGACGAGCTCCACGGCGCGCTGGCGCACGTGTGGCCGAGGCTCGCGGCCGACACCGAGATGCGCGCGCTGGTGATCACCGGCGCCGGTCGCGCGTTCTCCGGCGGCGGAGACCTCAATCTCCTCGACCGCATGGTCCACGACACCGACTTGCGCGCCGCGGTCATGGAAGAGGGCGCGGTCATCGTGCGCGGCATGCTCTCGATCGGCGTGCCCATCATCTCGGCCGTCAACGGCCCGGCGGTCGGTCTCGGCTGCAGCATCGCGGGCCTGAGCGACATCGTGCTGGTCGAGGAGCAGGCGTACTTCTCCGACCCGCACGTCGCCCTCGGACTCGTCGCCGGCGACGGCGGCGCCATGACCTGGCCGCTGCTCACGAGCCTGCTCCGCGCCAAGGAGTACATCCTCCTGGGCGACCGTCTCTCGGCCGACGACGCGGTGCGCATCGGCGTCGCCAACCGCGTCGTGCCGACAGGCACCTCGGTCGATGAGGCACTCGAGCTGGGTCAGCGCGTCGCCAAGCTGCCGCCGCAGTCGGTGCGGGAGACGAAGCGCCTGCTCAACAACGCCGTCCAGGTGGCCGTCACGACCTTGCTCGACTCCGCCATCGCCACCGAGACGCAGTCGTTCGACGAGCCCGCCTTCCAGGCCAACCTCTCCCGCATGCTCAGCAAGTAGCCCCCCTCCTGCGTCTCTCCACCGCACTCCTGACGCAAATGGGGAGCGGGAGAGTCAGAGCGGGAGAAGGGGCGGGAGCTCGCGCGACGCGAGGATGTCGTCGCCGAGCTGCTTCGTGAGGACCGCGCTCGCACCGAACAGCTGGTCGAGCACGAGGATGCGCCGCACGTAGCGGTGCAGGTCGTGTTCGGTCGTGAAGCCGATGCCGGCGAGCACCTGTTGGCAGTGCTTCGACGCGAGACGCGCGCTGCGGCCCGCCGTGGCCTTGGCCATCGCCGCGGTCACCGCGGTGCCGTCGAGCCACGCGGCGTCGAGCACCGCCACCGCGGTCTCGATCGCGACCAGGGTCTCGGCGAGCCGGTGCCGCACCGCCTGGAACTTCGCGATCGGCTGGTCGAACTGGATGCGTTCGAGCGCGTGCTCGCGAGCCAGCGCGAGCGCGCGCCGCGACGCACCGACGAGCTCGTGGGCCACTGCGAGCTGGCCGTAGCGCACCGCGACGGCCCAGTCGTCGTCGTTCGCGCCGTCGCACGCGACCTCGCCGCGCACCTCGAGCAACCCGAGGTCGGGGTCGACGCCGTGCACACTGCGCACGTCGAGCGCAGCGGCATCGACGACGGTCCCCAGCACGAGCACCGACGTCCGTGACGAAGTCAGAAGTCCGTGCACGACGAGCTGATCGCCGTCGACGCGACCGGGTGCGTCGGCTCGCCCGATCGCGGGCAGCGCGACCGCGGTGTCGCCGTCGAGCTCGCGTCCGAGCGCGAACGCCACCACGCGATCGAGCCCCGACGACGCCGCGCACTGCTCTCCCTGCAGCTCGAACCGGGACGAGATCGCGGCACGCGGATCGAACGAGAGCGCGTCGTCCCATCCCATCTCGGCGAGCGCGACGTCGAGCGCAGCGCCGGTGTGCTGCTCCGTGGCCGCGCGCACACTGCGCTCGAACAGCTCGAGGTCTTCGCCCTCGATCACCGGTCGTTCCCCAGGTCGAGCAGGCGGCGAGCGACGATGTTGCGCTGGATCTCGGAGCTCCCGCCGTAGATCGACGCCGCGCGCGAGTAGAGGAACTCGCTGCGCCACCGCTTGCTCGCGTCGTCGTCGCCGACGGTGATCGCCTCGGGGAGCGCGTCGGCAACCAGGTCGAACACCGCCTGCTCCGACGAGGCCAGCAGCACCTTGTCGATCGAGGTCTCCGCGCCGAGGCCCCCGCCGTCGGCCAGGCGGTGGACGGTCGCGCGCGACCGGGCCCGGAACGCGTAGACCAACTGCGTCACCTCGCCCAGCTTGGCGGGGTCGATCAACCCGGTGTCGGCCTGCCGCAACGCGTCCGCCAGGCGGCGGTGCAGGAACGCGGCGCGCTGCCACAGCGACGTGCTGCGCTCGTACGGCAGCAGGTCCATCGCGAACGCCCACCCATCGCCCTCCCCACCCAGGGTGCGATCGAACGGCACCAGCACGTCGTCGAAGAAGACCTCGCAGAACTCGGGCTCGCCGTGCATCGTCTCGATGGGTCGCGGGGTGATGCCCGGGGTGTCGACGTCCACGAAGAGCGCGGTGATGCCGCGGTGGGCCGACTCGAGCGTTCCCGTGCGCGTCAGCAGCACGCAGCGCTGCGCGAACTGGGCCAGGCTGGTCCACACCTTCTGGCCGGTGACGCGCCAACCGTCGTCGGTGCGCACCGCGCGGCACGTGAGCGAACCGAGGTTGCTCCCGGTTCCGGGCTCGGAGAACCCCTGACACCACACCTCGTCGCCGCGCAGCAACGGCGGCACCATCACGGCGGACAACTCCGGTGACGCGAAGGTGATGACCGAGTTCCCGAGCACCTCGGGCATCGAGTAGAAGCCCGGCTGCACGAGGTCGCGCACCGTGAGTGCTTCGCTCAGGTACGCGCGCAGCAGCGAGGTCCCGCCGAAACCGCCGACGCGCTCGGGCCAGCCGTGACGAGCCCAACCGGCGTCGAACGTCAGCTGCCGGACCTTGGCCAGCTGCGCCAGGTGGTCCTCGATGGTCGGCATCCCGCGGTGCGCGGGCGCGAGCTCGCCGGCGTGCTCGTCGAGCCAGTCGTCCAGCTGGCGTCGAAATTCGTCGAGCTCCAACGCGCGCTCAGCCGGCGACGCGCGCGCGCTGCTCGGCCCCGTCGTCGCCGTGCTCGTCGGCGTCCTGGCCCCGGAACAGCTTGATGCCCTGCTTCGTGCTCATCCGGGTCATGGTGGCACACCGACCCGGGCGCGACCCCGTTCAGGGAAGGCGGTCGGTGAGGTGGTGGGCGTCGGCGACGTAGAAGGGCGCCGCGAACAAGCCGACCGAACCGGTGTCGGACCACCGTTGCTCGAGCACCGGGCGTACCCGCGCCGCGACCGCGACCGGGTCGTCGTCGAGGAACAGGTAGGTGAGCTGGTCGCCCGGAACCGCGAGCGAGTAGCCCTCGGGCACATCGGCCGCGGTGGCCGCCCACCAAGCCCCCGCGACGCCGTCCACCTCGACCAGCGGACCAGCCGACGCGGTGCCGCGTTCGATCAGCAGGTACACGCCGGCCGCCGGCCACCACGGCAACACGTCGGCGCCCACCTTCACGCGGGGCGCCGCCGCGATCCCGTCGAACGCGTACACGCCTCGCTCCACCGGCGGCAGCAGCTCGGGGATGCGACCGACCTTGCCCAGCTCGCGTCCCAGGTCGTGGAACGGCTTCAGGCCCGACGCGTCGGAGAAGAAGTAGTTCATGACGTGGTCGGTGGCGTCGAAGCGCGCGTCGCTCGCCGCGCGAGCCGCGCGACATCCCGGCGTCGACACCAGACGCAGCGACGCGCGGATCGTGTCCAGGCGGTACTGCTCGGGCCGGTGGTCGGAGAAGTGCCAACGCAGGTACTCCGCGTCGCGACCATCGGGGTGACGCGTCGACATCGACACGTACACGAGCTCGATCGGCGATCGGCCGAGCGCGAGTACGGCCCCGGCGTCGTCGGACGGGGTCCCCGGCAACTCGAACGTCATGGGCGCATCATCGCCCATCCCGGGCTCGGGCGCCCGTGCGGCCGAGGGTCAGAGGTTCCAGACGCGCGCCGCGTTGCCGCTCACGACGAGCTCGCGCTCACGCGGGTCGACCCCGTCGAACATCTTGTCGACGAGCGCGTGCGACTGCGGCCAGCTGGACACCGGGTGCGGATAGTCGGACGACCACATGACGTTCTCGATGCCGAGGCACTCGTGCGCGTGCCGCACCGCGTTCGGCTCGTCGATGAACGTGAGGAACACGTTCTGGCGCAGGTAGTGGCTGGGCAGCTCGGTGATCGCCGGGAAGTCGTAGCCCTGGCGTTGCGTCAGGTCGTCGGCGATGTACGCCCACCACGGCACCCAGCCGAGGCCGGGCTCGACGAACACGACCTTGAGCCGCGGGAAGCGCTCGAACACGCCACCCATGACCCACATGCCGAGGGCCTCGGCGGCCGACAGCGCGACCATCGGGACGAAGATCCCCTTCTGGGGCGTGGGGTCGCGACGGGCGAGATCGTCGAGCTGCGTGTTCATGCCGATGTGACAGCAGATCGGCAGGTCGGTCTCCTGGATCGCCGCGAACAACGGGGCGTAGCGCTCGTCCCAGTAGTCGGGCACCCCGAGCTCGGCGGGGTACACCGGCAGCTGGAGCGACTTGCAGCCCGCCGACGCCGCCCAGTGCACCTCCGCGACCGCGGCGTCGATGTCGTGGATCGGGATCTGGTACGACACGACGAGACGGCGCGGGTCGGCCGACGCGAAGTCGCCCAACGTCTCGTTGAACGCGCGCGTCGACTCCTTCCACCCGTGCTCGATCAGGTAGAGGTAGCGGAACGAGCTGACCTCGCAGTAGTTGACCGACGCTTCGACACCGTCGTCGTCCATGTCGGCGAGGCGCGCGGCCGCCTCGGAGTGGCCAGGTCGTCCGTTTGCCGCGTGGCGCCGGTTCTTGCCCATGCCCGCGTTCGGATCGGGTGCCAGGCCCTGCTGTTCGCGCCAGTGCTCGTTCGCCGCCACCGACGCGGTGCTCGCCATCGTCGAGCGGAACCGCAGCAATCCGGCGTCGTAGTCATCGTGGAACTTCGATGCGAGGTGCGCCTTCACGCGGTCGTGTGAGACGTCGACGTGGTCGTCGGCGGAGATCAGACGCTCGGTGGTCGCGGTGGTCATGCGGCGCTCCACGTGTCCGGGGGACGTTCCATAGTGGATGCTATAGGAACCGCGGTGGTCAGGGCGTGGAGGCCAGGACCTCCGGGTCGAAGCCGAACACCCGCAGGGCGTTGCCGCCGGTGATGGCGGCCGCGTCGTCGTGGTCCACGCCGGCGAGGTTCTCGGCCAGGACCTTGGCCGAGTCGGGGTAGGTGCCCTCCGGGTGCGGGTAGTCGTTGCCCCACATCAGGCACCCGACGCCGGTGAGGGCGCGAGACGCGATGGCCACGGGATCACGCTGGAACGTCGCGTGCACCTGACGGCGCAGGTAGTGGCCCGGCAGCTCCGGGAGATGCGGTTTGCGCAGCGCGGCGCCGTGGGCGACGAAGTACTCGTCGAGGGTGTTCATCGTCCACGCCATCCAGCCCGCGTTCACCTCGACGAGCACCGCGTGCAGGCCGGGGTGACGTTCGAGCACGCCGCTGCACGCGAGCAGCGACGCGGTGCGGGGCGCCATCGACTGCGTCGCGAGCAAGTTGGCCGTCGGGCTCCCCCAACCCCGGTAGAAGATCATGTCGTGGCCGGTGCCCTGGTGCATCACCATCGGCAACCCGGTCTCGGCGATCGCCGCCCACAACGGCTCCCACACCTGCTGGTTCCAGCTCGGCGTGCCCACGAGCGGGAGCATCAACGCGGCGACGCCCGGACGGCGGGCGACCCGCTCGATCTCGGCGCGCGCGCCGTCGATGCTCCAGGTCGGGACCAGCGCGGCGTGGCGCACGCGCGGGCACTCGTCACCGAGCCGTTCGTGGATCCAGTCGTTGTAGACGCGACATGAGGCCTCGCCGACCTCCGGACGCGCGATGCCGTACACGTAGAGGCCGATGGTCGGATAGACCACCTCGCCGTGGATGCCTTCGGTGCGCATCATCTCGAGCCGCACGTCGACCGACGTGTTCGCCTCGCGCCGCGCGTTCTCCTCGGCGGCCGAGCCGTGGGTGTCGCCGCCGAGACCCGGCTCACGGTTCTGGCCGCCGGACTCGTCGACCTCACCGTTGACGACGAGACGCCAGCCGCCGTCGGCTTCCGACTGGATCTGGTGCGGGGCGTCGGCCCCGAGGTCGTCGGGCAGCCGGCTCGACCAGAGATCGTGCGGCTCGTCGACGTGGGCGTCGGCGGAGATCTTGGGAAGTGCGTCGACATCGACCATGCTGGTACCGAATCTACGACAACGTCGGACCATAGCAGATACTATGACCGGGATGGATGCCCACGACGAGTGGCGGGCTCGGTACGACGCGGCACCGACGCGGCCGGCCTCGTTCACCACCATGTCGGGCGTCGAGCTCGATCCCGTCTACGGACCCGCCGACGCCGAGCACCCCGGGGTGTGGCCCTACACGCGCGGTCCCTACGCGTCGATGTATCGCTCGAAGCTCTGGACGATGCGCCAGTTCGCGGGCTTCGGCACCGCGGAGGACACCAACGAGCGCTTCCGCGCGCTCCTGGCGGCGGGCGGCAGCGGGCTCTCGACCGCGTTCGACATGCCCACCCTGCTCGGGCGTGACTCCGACCACGCGCTCGCGGTCGGCGAGGTCGGGCGCGCCGGCGTCGCCGTCGACACCCTCGCCGACATGGAGATCCTCTTCGCGGGCATCGACCTCGGCGCGGTGAGCACGTCGATGACCATCAACTCCGCGGCCGCCACGCTCCTCGCGATGTACGTCGCCCTCGCCGACCGCACCGGCGTGGCGCGCGAGCGGGTCAGCGGCACGATCCAGAACGACATCCTCAAGGAGTACCAAGCGCAGAAGGAATTCGTGTTCCCGCCCCGGCCGTCGCTGCGGCTGGTCACCGACGTCGTGCGCTTCGCGACCGCCGAGCTCCCCCGCTGGCACCCCGTCTCGATCTCCGGATACCACATCCGCGAAGCGGGCTCGACCGCGGCGCAGGAATTGGCCTTCACGCTCGCCAACGGGTTCGCGTACGTCGAGTCCGCCCTCGCCGCCGGGTTGGCCGTCGACGACTTCGCACCCCGGCTCAGCTTCTTCTTCAACGCGCACATCGACTTCTTCGAGGAGATCGCGAAGTACCGCGCCGCGCGCCGCATCTGGGCGCGCTGGTTGCGCGACGAGTACCACGCGCAGGACCCGCGCTCCCGGCAGTTGCGCTTCCACACGCAGACCGCAGGCGTGTCGCTCACCGCACAGCAACCCGAGGTCAACATCGCGCGCGTCGCGCTCGAAGCGATGGCGGCGGTGCTCGGCGGCACCCAGAGCCTGCACACCGATGCCTTCGACGAAGCGCTGGCGTTGCCCACCGAGCGCGCGGCGCGCATCGCGTTGCGAACGCAGCAGGTGATCGCGCACGAGTCGGGCGTCGTGCACGTCGCCGATCCGCTCGGGGGGTCGTGGTTCGTGGAGAAGCTCACCGACGAGTTGGAGCGCGAGGCGGAGGCGACCTTCACCTTCCTGCGCGGTCAGGGCGACGGCTCGATGCTCGACGGCGTGGTGCGGGCCACCGAGGCCGGCTGGTTCCAGGGCCAGATCGCCGACGCCGCGTACGACTTCCAACGACGGGTGAATTCGGGCGAGTTCGTCATCGTCGGGGTGAACGACCACGTCGCCGGCGACGACGAGGCACCGCCCACGCTGCAGATCGATCCCACGGCGGAAGAGCGCCAGTTGGCCCGGCTGCACCGGGTGAAGGCCGAGCGTGACGGCGACGCGGTGCGCGCCTCGCTCGACCACATCCGGCGCGACGCCGCCGATCCCGTGGTGAACCTGATGCCCGCCCTCCTCGACGCGGTGCAGGCGCTCGTGACCGTGGGTGAGATCACCGCCGCCCTCGAGTCGGTCTTCGGCACCTGGACCGAACGCGCAGTGGCGTGAGCGAGACCTGTCGTGTCCTGCTGGCCAAGATCGGGTTCGACGGCCACGACCGCGGGTTGAAGGTCGTCGCCCGCACGCTGCGCGACGCGGGGATGGAGGTGATCTACGCCGGGCTGCGCCAGACACCGGAGACGGTCGCGGCCATGGCCCTCGACGAAGACGTCGACGCGGTGGGGATCTCCATGCACAACGGTGCGCACCTCACCATCGCGCCGCGGGTCGTCGACGCCCTGCGCGTGGTCGGCGCGCGCGCCGCGGTCGTCGTCGGTGGCATCGTCCCGGACCCCGACGTCGTCGTGCTGCACGACGCCGGCGTCGCCGCGGTGCTCGGGCCGGGCGCGTCCGCCAGCGAGGTGGTCCAAGCGGTCAGCGACGCATGCCGCGCCGCCGCACCCTGACGGGCCGCGTACCGACCCTCGTCGCGCGCAGTCAGCAAGCACATGCGCAAGCGTCCGCGCTTGCACCGGTGCTAGCGCATGCGCGAGCAGGCTTTCTCACGCGACACCACCTCGACGCCGAGCGTGTCAGGCCGAGGCGGACTTCAGTGCCGCAGTGAAGTCGGCGATCAGGTCGTCGCCCGCCTCGTAGAACGGGAAGTACGCGCAGACGCGGTCGGAGTACGGGCCGTAGCGACGGACGATCTCCGCCGCGACCTGGTCGGGGGTGCCGTGCACCGCGATCGTCTCGACCATCTCGTCGGTGATCAGCGTGCCCATCGTCACCCAGTCGCCCTGCTTCGACAGGCGGTTGAGCTCCGGTTGCACGTCGCCCCAGCCGTGCACCTCGAGCACCGGCCTGTACGCGGGCGTCGAGCCGTAGAACGCGAGCAAGTTGCGCACGCCGCGCGCCGCCTCGAGCTCCTCGTCGTCGCGACCCACGCCGACGATCACCTCGACGATCACCTCGAGGTCGGCGCGCGTCCGTCCGGCCGCCGCCAGCCCGCGGTCGATGGCGGGCATCGTGCGCTCCTCCATGTGCGGTCCGCTGTTGAACGGCATGACGAGGACCCCGTCGGCAACCTCGGCCGCCATCTCGTTCATCTTCGGACCGAGCGCGCCCACGAGGATCGGCGCCATCCCGTGCGGGTTGGGCCCCGGGTTGAACGCGGGCGTCGACAGCGTGTGGCGGGTGTACTCGCCCTCGAAGCGCAGCGGCGTGCCCTCCTGCCAGTGCTCGAGGATGGCCTTGATCGCCAGCACCCACTCGCGCATGTGCGCGACCGGGCGCCCGAACTCGCCCCCGAAGCGCTTCTCGACGTGCGCCTTCACCTGCGTGCCGAGCCCGAGGCGGAAGCGGCCGCCGGAGAGCTCCTGGAGGTCGTAGGCCGCGTTGGCCAGGTGCCACGGACTGCGCGGGAAGGCGATGGCGACGTTGGTCATCAGGTCGACGTCGCAGACAGGAGCGGCCGCGACCAGCGGGAAGAACAGATCGTGGGAGTTCTCGAAGCTGAAGACGCCGTCGACGCCGAGGGCCTGGAGCTCGGGCGCGCGGCGTGCCGCGTCCATCACCGACTGGGAGAGCTGCACGTCGACCTTCATGGCGGGACCGTACCGCGCGGGCACACCTGGGACGCCCTGGCCGCGCGGCGCGAGACTGGAGTCGGCCAAGGGAGGATCACCGTGAAGCCTGACGACCACTACATCGTCATCACCGCCGACAGCCACGCCGGCGGCAGCCACGCCCAGTACCGCGAGTTCCTCGACCCGAAGTACCGCGACGACTTCGACGCCTGGCGCGACAAGTACAAGAACCCGTTCAAGGACCTGAAGGACACCGACCTGCGCACCCGCAACTGGGACGGTGAGCTGCGGGATCAACAGCTGCACGACGACGGCATCGTCGGCGAGGTCATCTTCCCGAACACGGTGCCGCCGTTCTTCCCCAACTTCGTGCTGTTCGCCGAGCCGCCCCGCCCGGAGGAGTACGAGCACCGCCACGCGGGCATCCAGGCCCACAACCGCTGGCTCGCCGACTACTGCTCGCAGCAACCCGAGGCGCGGGCGGGCATCGGCCAGATCTTCCTCAACGACCTCGACGACGCCATCGCCGACGTGCGGTGGTGCAAGGAGAACGGCCTCCGCGGCGGCGTGCTCGTGGGGAACCCGCCGATCACGTGCGACTGGCTCAAGCCGATGTACGACCCGTGCTACGACCCCCTCTGGGCGGCGTGCGAGGAGCTCGACGTGGTCGTCAACACGCACTCCGGCACCGGCGGTCCGCGCTACCAGAAAGCGCCGGCGATGCCGATCGTGCACATCACGGAGATGATCTTCTACTCGCAGCGCCCCTTCGTGTACATGCTCGTCGGCGGTGTCTTCGAGCGGTACCCGAACCTCAGGTTCGTGCTCACCGAGGCGGGCTGCGCGTGGGTGCCCGGCGTGCTCGACCAGCTCGACGCGATGATGGGCATGCTGCGCACCGGCGGGACGGGCGAGATGCGCTTCGAGGGTGAGATCGTCCCCACGAAGAACGCGACGGACTACTTCCAGCAGAACTGCCACATCGGCATGAGCCAACCGCGTCCGGCCGACATCCGCGCCGCGCTCGGGCCGGTGGGCATCGACCGCGTCATGTGGGGCAGCGACTACCCGCACGAGGAGGGCACCCTGCCGTTCTCGCGCGAGCACCTGCGCCAGGTGGTCGGCCACCTCGCCCCCGAGCAGATCCAGCAGATCGTCGGCGGCAACACCGCTGAGCTCTACGGCTTCGACATGGAGGCGCTGCGCCCGAGGGCCGACGAGTACGGACCGACGGTGGCCGAGATCGCGACGCCGCTCGAGGAGCTGCCCGAGGGCGCCAACGAGGCGCTGTTGCGCTCCGCCAAAGAGCTCACCCGGGCACGCTGACCATGCGCATGCGCCTCGAGCCGGACGACGACCTCTTCCACGCGCCCGACGACGACCCGAACTACAACGAGAGCCGCTACTACAACTTCTTCGACCCGGCTGCCTCGTCCGACGGCGGGCTCGGGGGCTGGGTGCGCATGGGCAACCGGCCCAACGAGGGCTACGCCGAGATGACGGTGTGCCTGTACCTGCCCGACGGTCGGGTCGGGTTCATGTTCAAGCGACCCCACGTCGAGGGGCACGTCGCACATGATGCCGGCGGACTGAAGTTCGACGTGGTCGCGCCCTACGAGGAGCACCACGTCACGTACGACGGCAACGTGTGCGTCCTCGTGAACCCGCGCGAGATGGCCGACCCCGGTCACGCGTTCAAGAACAACCCGCACGAGGAGTGCGCACTCGATCTGCGCCTCACCGCGGTGTCGCTGCCGTCGGGCGGCGAGCCGGTCTACGACGACGGCGAGGAACCACCGGCGGGCGCGGCGCACGGGTTCGCACGCGGGCACACCGAGCAGCAGATGGCGATCAAGGGCGTCGTCCGGGTGGATGGCCAGCGCTTCGACATCGACGAGGGGTTCGGGTTGCGCGACCACTCGTGGGGCCCGCGGATCTGGCAGAGCATCTGGTGGTACCGGTGGGTCACCGCCAGCTTCGGGCGCGTCGGCCTCGCCTGCACGGTGCGCGGCCAGCAGGACTCCGACCTCCGCACCGTGAACGGCTGGGTGTACGACCTCGACCGCTACGGCGACGGCCGGGTGGTGAAGGTGCGCGACATGCAGCTCACCTCCGACTACGACGACGCGTGGTTCGTGAAGCAGAGCGACGTCGTCCTCACGACCGACGACCACGTGTACGAGCTGCACGGCGACGTCACGTCGAGCATCCCGCTGCGCAACCGGCGCGACGGCATGGTGACCCGCCTCACCGAGGGGATGACCCGTTGGACGTGCGACGGTCTCGAGGGCGCGGGGCTGTCGGAGTACCTCGACCAGGTCGTCGATGACGTCCCCGTCGGCACCACCGTCGGTCTCTGACGGTCTCGCGGCTGCGCTCGCGCCCGTGCTGGGTGCGCCGGTCGAGATCAGCCAGCTGCGCAAGCTCACCGGCGGCGCGTCGCGCGAGACCTGGTCGTTCACGGCCGGCGACGAGGAGCTGATCCTCCGGCGGGACCCGCCCGGACGACCGAGCGCGCCCGGGGTGATGCGCCGCGAGGCCGACGTGATGCGCGCCTGCACGCGCGCGGGTCTCCGCGCGCCCGAGGTGCTCCTCGACGACGACGGCACCCATCTCGGCACCACCGGTCTCGTGATGCGGCGGGTCGCCGGCGAGACGATCGCGCGCCGCATCCTGCGCGACGTCGAGTACACGGAGGCGCGTCGCGTGCTGGTGGGCGAGCTGGCGCGCTTCCTCGCGGGGCTCCACGCGATCGACCCGGTCGAGGTGCCGGGCATCGACGCGCCCGACCCCATGGGTATCTGGGACAAGTACCAGCGACTCGACCAGCGCAGCACCACCTTCGAGCGCGCCCGCGACTGGCTGCTCGCCCACCGCCCCTCGCACACGGCCGACGCGCTCGTGCACGGTGACCTGCGCATGGGCAACGTGATCGTCGGTCCTGACGGGCTGGCCGCGGTGATCGACTGGGAGCTCATCCACCGCGGCGACCCGCACGAGGATCTCGCGTGGCTGTGCCTGAAGGCGTGGCGGTTCGGCGAGCCACTCGAGGTCGGCGGTCTCGGCACGATCGACGAGCTCGTCGCCGCCTACGAACAGGGCGGCGGCCGGCGCGTCGACCGCGACACGCTGCGCTGGTGGCTGGTCGCCAAGACGCTCACGTGGGGCGTCGGCTGCATGCTCCAAGCCGAGATGCACCTGTCGGGACGGGTCCGTTCCATCGACCTCGCCGCGGTCGGGCGCCGGACCGCGGAGCAGGAGTGGGACCTGATCGAGCTGCTCGCACCGGACGCGTGCGCGGCCGCACTTGCCGCCCCGCCGGCCCCGCACCGGCCCGACGACGCGCCATCGGGACGACCCACCGCGCGCGAGCTGCTCGGCGCCGTGCGCGAGCTCCTGACCGAACAGGTCGCGACGAACGACGACCGCGGGCTCGCCTACCAGGGACGCGTCGCGGCCAACGTGCTGGCGATGATCGAGCGAGAGCTCGCCCAGGAGCACGTCGAGCGCAAAGGCGACGACTGGCCGACCCTCGCGCTCGTCGTGCGCGACCGCCTCACCATCGCCAACCCGAGGCACCTCACGCTGCCACCGACGATCATCGCCAGCTGACCGCTCCGCTGGTCAGCTGGTCAGCTCGGACTACGTGCGGGGCACGCCGGCGACGTGGTCCCCGGCCACACGATGTCGCACACGGTGCGCGCCGCGACCTTCCAACGACCGTCGGCGATCACCGCGTAGCCGACGCGGTCCTTCACGATGGTGCCGTGGTCCGGGATGGTGATCGAGAAGTGGACGACTGCGTGGGTGGCGTCGATGAACGACGGCTCGCTGACGGTGACGACGTTGCGCGCGAGCTGGTCCTGCGTGTACCCGAACCGCTTCGCGATGTCGGCCGAACGACGGAGCAGCGGCTGGAGCTCCGGCCCCAGCTGGATGGCGTCGATCTTCGCCTCGTCGCTGGCCGGTCCGAACACGGCGCGGAAGGCAGTCGAGATCTGGGCGCCGGCGCGCGCGAGGTCGGCCGGCTCGTACACGTCGGCTTCGCTCGACGCCCGGGGCACCACCACCGCCGTCGTCGTCGTGCCGTCGTCCGCGACCGACGATCCCACGAAGAAGCCGAGAGCACCGATGGCGACGACCACGACGCTCATGCCGACGACCAGGCGACGACGCTGGTTGGTCTGGAGCTGCTCGCTCCGCGTGAACAGGTCGTCGAGGTCGCCGCGGGGCTGCGCGCGCGCCACCCGGGCCTCGATGCTCCGTCCGAGCTGCGTGCCGAATTCTTCGTCGTTCATGGTTCGATCACCCGCCGTAGTTGTGTCAGCCCTCGGTGCACGAGCGATGCCACGGTGCCTTCACGGCAGCGCAGCAACTTCGCGATCTCGGACTGCGGGAGCCCTTCGTAGAACTGGAGCACGAGCGCCGCACGTTGCCGGTACGGCAACGCGGCGAGCGCGTCGAACATCTCATCGGCTTCGAGCCGTGCCTCTTCGACCACGAACAACGCGTCGGCCGAGCGTTCGCGCTTCGCGCGTCGCGAGGCGGAGCGGCACGCGTTGACCACCGCCTGGCGGAGGTAGGAACGCGGATGGTCGATGTGATGCCAGTGCGCGTGCGTTTTGATGAAGACGTCGTGCACGAGGTCCTGCGCGAGCGTCTCGGAACCGGTGAGCGCCCAGGCGAGCCGCACCATCGGCAGCTGCAGCTCCCGATACAGGTCGACGAAGTCGGGCTCGAACTCGACCGCACCCGCAGCAGGCGGTGACGGCTCCCCCCGACTCGGTTCCGCCATCCGCGCTCCCGGGCCATCGGGGAGGCGCGAGTGTGTCACAGGGCGTCTCCGCCGGCCGGGCCGCGGCACATCTGCCGGCGCCATCAGTGCGTCCGGAACGCGTCGGCGGCGGGCGGCGAGAAATCCGGCATCTCTTCTGAGACGCCGCCGAGGCCCACTTCCTTGCAATTTCCGCCAGCACGATGGTCCCAGCCGCCGGGCGTGGGCACCGGAGTGCAAGGAGACGGCTTCGTGGGACGTCTAGCCCACGTGCACGACTTCCATCATGCCTCGTCCAGCCACCGGGCGCGAGGCCTCGGTGGACGCGGCGGTCAGTGCCCACCAACGCGGCCGTCCGGGTGACGGTCCACCAGACGCGCCAGCCGGCCGTCGGCGTCGGACTCGCCGTCGTCGCGCTGGTGCCGATCTTCGTCCTGGCGGGGCGGGCGTTCCTGCAGGACTGGTTGCCCGTCGGCGACGTCGCCACCATCGCGCTGCGCGTCTCGCAGGTCGGCACGCGGCACACACCGCTCGTCGGACCGTACTCGCACTTCGGTTGGTCGCACCCGGGTCCGTTGCTGTACGAGATCCTCGCCCCGGCGTATCGGCTCGCCGGTCTGCGCAGCAACGGGCTGCTGCTCGGCGCGCTGCTGATCAACGGCGGCGCGATCGTGATCATCGTCGCCCGTCTGTACCGGATGTTCGGCCCCGTCGTCGCGCTCGCCGGCATCGCCTGCTTCGGCACCGTGAGCTGGTCGCTGGGGATGGCATGGTCGTGGTACCCGTGGAACCCGAACATCGCGGTACTCCCGTTCGCGGCACTGCTGGTGGTGGCCGCGACCACCGCGCGCAACTCGTGGTGGGATCTCCCCCTGCTCGCAGCGATCGGGAGCTTCGTCGCGCAGACCCACGTCGCGTACCTCCCGCTGGTGGTCGCGCTCGTGCCGGTCGCGCTGATCGGCCGCTCCCGCCGCGTTGCTCCGCCGTACGCGAATCGGAGAAGAACCTGCGAAACGCCATCGCGCGGGACGATCGGGCTTCTCACCGGCGTCGTGGTGGCGGTCGCATGGGTGCCGACGCTCCTCGACGCGCTCCTGCACGACGGAGGCAACCTGCGGAAGCTCCTCGACTTCTGGCTCTCGGGGCACGACACGATGGGCATGTCCGCCGCCATCCGGATCATGAGCCTGGAGCTCTCCGTCCGCGCCCCCTGGCTCGGCTTCCACGAGCCGAGGTTCATCGGTGCGGTCGCACCACGAGGCACGCCCATCCCGGTTGCGTTGCTCGCGGTGGTGTTGGCGGGGGTGGTGGCGTGGCGCGCCAAGGATCGGCTCGCCGTGCACTGCTGCCTGGTCGTCCTCGCGGCCACCGTGGTGGCCACGTTCTCGATCGCGAGGATCGTCGGGCTCGCATATCCGTATCTGCTGTTCGCCACCCGCGTGATCGGAGCCGCGAGCTGGCTCGCGGTCGTCGTCGTCGTCGTGCGAATCCTCGAACGACAGCGCCGAACACTGCCGCGGCGAGCGATGTGGGTCCTGGCGATCGTGGCGATGCTGCTGGTGACGACGGTCATGGCGAGCGGCGCGCTCCACGCCGGGATCGGCCCCGCCGAGGGGCAGCGGGGGTCGACGCACCTGGCGCGGGTCGTCGACGGCGCGGTGCGCAGCCTGTCGCCCGGCGAGACCGTGCGCGTCCACGCCTCGCCGACGTTTGCGGGCGAGACCTTCAAGGCCGGCCTGATGGCGGGTCTCGTGGAGAAAGGACACGCGGTGTCGACCGACACCTCCGAACGACTGCACTTCGGATCCGCGATCGCGAACGGCGCGCGGGGCTCGGTGGAGCTCTACCTCACGGCTGGCGCGCACGACTACGACATGCACGCCGCGTCGTACCGCCTGGTGGCGGAATCAGGTCGACCGGTGTCCTTTCCCGCGGCGGCACCGCCACCGCGTCCGGGCGAGGACCCCCACGTCTACCTGCGGCGAGTCGAGCCCCAGGTCGATCGGCGAACGTACCGCCGCCTCGTGGAGTACATGGTCAGCCCGTCCCCGATCGCGGTCTTCGCAATGCCCCGCGACACGCGTCAGGCGGGCGAGGCGTCCTGACGGTTGCGCCACGTGCTGGGCAGCTGGAAGAAGCACTTGCCGCGGGCCATCAGCAGGTCGTCGGAGTCGTAGACGTGCACGTCGACGAGCGCGGTGGCCTTGCCGGCGCGCACCACCTCACCGCGCGCGGTGTAGGTGCGACCGAGGGGCATCGCGTTGAGGTAGTCGACCTGAAGGTTCACGGTGGGGGCCCCGGTGCCGATGATCGACAGCAGGGCCATGCCGGCGACGTCGTCGACCAGCACGGCGAGGTAACCGCCGTGGACGTTCCCGACCGGGTTTCCCCACTCTGGCGGCGGTGTCCACTGGGCCTCGCTGCGGCCGTCCTCCATGAGGACAGACGTCATGTGCGCAGGTCGGTAGGTGTGCTGCGGTTCGGTCACGGCCGCACCCTAAGTGGCTCCGCGTCCCCCCGCGGCAATCCCACCATGGTCGCGAGCAACACGTCCCCACGGCGGCCGGTGCGGGCCGGCACCTCTCCGACGACCTGCTCGCTCTCGCCGTAGACGTCGGCCGTGTCGATCAGCGTGAGACCGGCGTCGAGCGCGCGCCCGAGCATCACCGCCGCCCGGGCTACGCCGCGGCGTACTTGCCGACCTTGAGTGCCCGCGCCAGCGTCCCACCCATGATGAGCTCCTGGTCTTCCTGCGCCATGTCCTCGACGACCTCGCTGTAGGCGAGCGGGTCACCGAGCCCTTCGGGGTGCGGGAAGTCGGAGCCGAACATCAGGCGGTCGGCGGGCATGCCGATGTCGAGCAGCCCCTGCGGGTCGGGCTCGTGGAAGATGTGGCAGTAGATGTTGCGCTTGAACACCTCGAACGGGTCCTCGTCGAAGAGCACCGGCGACCGGTCGTAGGCTCGCTGGATGCGCTGCACGAACGGCCGGATCCACGTGGCCCAGTACTCGACCGGCATGAACTTCAGCTTCGGGAAGCGCGTGGCGAGCCCGTGGCCGATGATCGAGGCCATGCCGTCGTGCACGACGTTCTTGTCGGACATCATCGCCTGGAACGCGGGCGAGCCCTGCGCCTTGAACGGGAGCATCTCGCCCGGGAAGCCCTCCCACTCGTTCACGTAGCGCTGGTAGCCGGGGTCGCCGGAGTGCATGCCGACGACGATGTCGAGGCGCTCCACCTCGGCCCAGAACGGGTCGAACTCCTTCAGCGCGAACGACTTGCGGCCCTGCCAGGTGGGCACCGGCGCGACGCGGATCAGGAAGATCTTGGCGCCCCGCTCGTGGATGTACGCGAGCTCCTCGAGCGCGGGTCCGGGCCCCTCGGCGAGAGTGATGATCGGTGTCGCGTAGATGGCGTCGCCGTACACGTACGACCAGTGCTCGTGCATCCACTCGTTGAGCGCGTGGATGACCGTCACCGCGAAGTGCGGGTCGTCGGCCACCCGCTCCTCGATCACGCTCGCCAACGTCGGCCACAGCAGCGTGCGGTCGATGCCCATGTCCTTCATGAGCGCGAACCGGGGCTCGGGATCGAAGAACGCGTCGATGCCCGGCATCGCCTTCGGCTTCACGCCGTCGCGCTGGCTCTTGCCGCTCTCACCCTTGTTCGACGCGGTGTTGCCCCAGCCGCCGGGCACCGCGACCCGGGCGAAGGTGGGGTTCGGGATGTAGTGGCTGATGTGGTCGCGGATCGCGAGCTTGGTGCGGCCGTCGACCTCGATGTACTTGACCGCATCCTTGTAGTCCTTGGGCAGGAACTTGGTGAGCGCGTCCTGGTTCTCGTAGAGGTGGTTGTCGGAGTCGAACGTCTCGTACGGCAGCCGGCGCTCGCGGACGTAGATCAGGTCTTGGTCGGTGTCGGCCATGGTTGCGGATCTCCTCGTCGAACCCTCGCGTGAACTCGTCCAGATTCGCAGAGATTGCGACTCCGTCACAATTTCGCCAGGCTCGACGGCCGACGTCACGCGTCCCTGAGCGCGGCGAGACGTTCGGGGCGTGGGAGCACGGCGCCGTCGTCGGGGGGATCGTCGATGCCGAGCTCGACCAACGCAGGCGTGGTGAACATCGAGACGCCGTAGCCCATGAGGCCCAAGCGCACGTCGTCGGTGTGACCGGCGTCGAACAGCATCGACCCGAGCAAGAGGATGACGCCGAGCTTGTAGCCCTGCAACGCACGGTGCCACTCCAGGTCGCGCACGGCGTTCCCGGTGAGCGCGGTGTAACGCGTCGCGAGCTCGTCGACGGTCAACGACGCCGGCAGGTTGGTGAACATGTTGGGGAGCTGCCACGTGACCTGCGCGTAACCGACGTCGGCCATCGGATCGCCGAGCGACGCGAGCTCCCAGTCGAACGACGCGGTCAGCTCGTCGCCGACGAACGCGAAGTTCCCGGGCTTGGCGTCGCCGTGCACCAGCGTGACGCGCGGGTCGGCCCGCGGACGCTCGGCCTCGAGGCGCGCCAGGAGCAGTTCGAGCGCGGGCAACGGTCCGCGTTGCACGCGCCGCATCTCGTCGCTCCAGAAGCCGAGCTCACGGTCGACGAAGTCACGGCCCTCCCCGAGGAAGTCGAGCGTGCCCACGTCGACCCGGTGGATCGCAGCCAGCTCGTCGACCAACGCTTCGGACATCCGCCGGACGCGGGGCGGGTCGTCGGTGAGCTCGGCCGGGATCGCGCGCTCGTACACCGTCCCCCGCGCGCACTCCATGACGAAGAACTCGCGCCCGAGCACCTCGCCGGTCGGCTCGTACCAGAGCACCGCCGGTGAGCGCACCGGCGTCGACTCGAGCGAGCGCAAGAGGTCGAACTGCTTGCGCAGGTCGTAGGGCTCGAGGAGGCCCGGCGGTTGCGGACGGACGCGCAGCACGACCTCCCGGTGCTGTCGGGTGCCGTCGGTCCACGAGAGCGAGAGGCGGATGGTCTCGGCCGAGTGGCCGGTCGGCACGCCCTCGAAGTCGTCGATCGTGACCCGGGCGACACCGAGCTGCTCGGCGAACCACGAGGCGAGCACGGCCTGCTGGTCGGACACGTCGGCACGCTAACTCGAACGCGCCACGTATCGTCTCGTGACATGCGCCGCTTCGTCGACAAGGTCGTCGTCATCACGGGAGGCGGCGCCGGCATCGGTCGCACCTACGCGCACCGCTTCGCGGCCGAAGGCGCGTCGATCGTCGTGGCCGACCTCGACGGGGTGGCCGCCACGCGCGTGGCCGACGAAGTCGCGGACCTCGGCACCCGTGGGCTCGCCCACGTGATGGACGTGACCGACGCCGACGGCGCGACGGCGATGGTCGAGCGCGCGATCGCCGATCTGGGTGGGATCGACGTGCTGGTCAACAACGCCGGCGTGCACCTCGACCACGCACAGCTGCCGTTCACGCTGGACGCGGTTCCGGAGTGGCGCCACGTGCTCGACGTCAACGTGATCGGCGCGCTGATCTGCGCCGCCGCGTGTCGTCCGGCGATGGCCGCGCGCGGAGGCGGCGCGATCGTGAACATGTCGTCGATGGCCGCGTACGGCGGCACCGGGGCCTACGGCGTGTCGAAGCTGGCGCTCAACTCGCTCACGGTGAGCATGGCCAACGACTTCGCCGCCGACGGCATCCGCGTGAACGGCATCGCCCCTGGCCTCGTCGACTCCGAGGCGGCGGTGGACTGGTGGAACGATGCCGCGCGCGCCGGCATGGAGGGGATCGACCAGCTGCTCATCGGTCAGCAGATGATCAAGCGGCAGGGCACCATGCAGGACCTCGCCGAGATGTGCCTGTTCCTCTGCTCCGACGGCGCCAGCTTCGTGACCGCGCAGACGATCCTGGTCGACGGCGGGTCGACCAAGAAGCCCTACTGACGACCCTTGTCCGCCCGTACCGGCGCGAGCAACGCGGCCAGCTCGCTGGGTCGGGTCACGCCGGGCACGGTGCCCTCGAACCAGGTCGGCTGCGGTGGCGCGTCGAGCCGGGCCCACTCGGGGGTGCTCGGCCAGTGCCGCCGGGTCATGCGGTCGGTGTCATCGACGACCCCCATCTTTCGGCACGCCTCGGAGTAGGCCGCCGCGGTGCGGCGCGCACCGGACAGGTCCCAGAAGTCCTCTTCGCCGAGCCACTTGCCGTCACCCGCGTACCAGGCGACGGAGAGGCCCGCGAAGTCGAAGTAGGGCGGACCTGACGGATCCGGGTTGTCGCGACGGTTCTGCATGTGGAACACGACCTTCTCGTCTTCGATCGTGTACCAGTCGAGCACCGTGTAGATCTCGGGCACGCCGCCCATCGAGGCGGCGATCCAGATCCTCACCTCGTCCTTGCCGTCGAGGCGTCCCCACCAGTGATCGACGTACACCACGTCTTCGACGAAGAGGTCGACCCACGCCTCCCAGTCCTCGCGCACCGGTCCGGTCGCGAAGTACGTCGCGAACGCGCGGTCGACCTCGTCACGGGTGAACTCGGGCATCGTCGTCTCCCTGGTCGCGGAGCCTGCACACTGCCATGGTTCGCGGCCTGCCATGCATCTCCACGGCGAACGTGCAAGAGTGTCGCCGGCCGTCGCTCGGGGGGAGCGACACCGATGGGGGGAAACGATGATCAAGGTTCGGACCGCGGCAGTGGCCGGTCTGGTGCTCGTCGCGCTGGCGGTGCCGGCGATCGGCACCGCGTCGGCGCAGTCCAGCAACGAAAAGCCCAAGGCGACCGAGGTCGGTGTCACGGCCAGCGAGATCCACATCGCCGCCATCGCTGACGTCGACAACCCGTTCGCGCCGGGTCTGTTCCAGGGCGCGGTCGACGGCGTGAAGGCCGGCGCCGCCTACCTGAACAGCAAGGGCGGACTGGCCGGCCGCAAGGTCAAGGTCGACTTCTACGACTCCAAGCTCAACGGCAACGAGTCGCGCAACGCGACGATCTCGGGTTGCGAGAACGACTACGCCCTGGTGGGCACCTCGGCGCTCTTCCTCACCGAGGTCTCCGACATCGTCAACTGCAAGGACCAGGCCGGCCAGGCCACCGGCATCCCCGACCTGTCGGCGGTCACCACCGGTGTCCCCGAGTCGTGCTCGACGATGTCGTTCCCGGCGTACGGCACCGCGCTCGACTGCCCGACCGTCAACCAGAACCCGCAGACCTTCTACGGCAACCAGGGCCCGGCGAAGTGGGAGCTGTCCAAGAACAAGGGCGGGCTCCACGGCGTGACGATCGTGGGGAACGACACCAAGGACGCCGCGCGCGGCGGCACGATCCTCGGCCTGACTGCACAGCAGGCAGGGATCAAGGCCGATCAGGGCGACCCCGTGGTGGCCGTGTCGGGTCGTGACCCGCAGAGCGTGTTCACGCCGATCGTGCAGAAGATGAAGCAAGACAACTCGAACTGGTCGTTGAACGTCGGCTCGGTGAACCAGGGGCTCTTGCTGCGCAACGAGGCCCAGCTCCAGGGCATCGACGCATCGAAGGTCCTCTGGGAGTGCGCGTCGTGCTACGGCAACACGGTCGTGAACGACAACTCGCAGCAGTTCGAAGGCGAGGTCCAGTTCCTGGGCTTCCTGCCCTTCGAGGAGGCATCGGTCAACCCGACGGTGAAGAGCTTCCTCAAGTACATGAAGCAGGTCGGCGGGACGCCCGACCAGTTCTCGGCGTACTCGTACGCCGCCACGCTGGCGTTCGCCGACGCGGTCAACGCGATCGTGAAGAAGGATGGCGTCAACGGCCTCACCCGCACGAACCTCATCAACGCCATCAAGGGGCTGACCGACTTCGACGCCGGCGGCATGCTCGGCAAGCGGTCGTTCAAGGACGGCAAGACCACGTCGTGCTTCCTGATGGTCAAGTGGACGAACGGCAAGTGGGTCCGCCAGTACCCGTCGAAGAAGGGCACGTTCGACTGCAAGTCGTCGAACGCGGTGGACATCAAGGCGAACCTGATCACGCAGTAGCGACGCGGGTCAGCGGGGGTTTCGGCTCCCGCTGACCCGCTCGTGCAATGGTCAGAGGCGCATGACCCAGCCGCCGTCGACGCTGATGGTCTGGCCGTTGATCCAGTCTCCGGCGCTCGAACACAGCAGCAGCAGGGTGCCCACGAGGTCCTCGGGCGGGCCCGACTTCTTGCCCGGGATCCCGGCCTCGAGCGCGCGGCGCATCGGCGAGTCCTCGGCGAGGCTCGCGTACCCGCTCTCGGCGGCGACGAGCCCGGGGGCGATCGCGTTCACGTTGATGCCCTGCGGGCCGAGCTCGCCGGCCAGGTTGGCCGTGAGCCCGTGGAGCGCGTACTTCGAGATGCCGTAAATGCCGCCTCGGCCGAACGCACCGGCCGAGAGACCGTTGATGATCCGGCCGCCGCCCCGCTCGATCATCGACGGCAGCACGGCCTGCGTGCACAGGAGCGGGCCCCGCAGGTTGACGTCGATCACCCGATCCCACTCGTCGACCGGCATGTTGCTGAGCCCGTACTGCGGCAGATCCCGCATGATCGCGGCGTTGTTCACGAGGATGTCGATGCCGCCGAACGCCTCCACCGCGGCGCGCGCCATCGCCTGCGCCGACTCGAGATCTCGGACGTCCACGGCGACCCCGATGGCGTCGAAGCCGTCGCCCTTCAGCTCGTCGGCAGCGGTGGCCGCGGCGGTGCTGTCGACATCGGCCAGCACCACGGACGCGCCGGCTTCTCCGAGCGCGCGCCCGTAGGCGGTGCCGATCGAACCCGCGCCACCCGTGATGACCGCGACCTTCCCGCCGAGGTCGAACAGTTCCGAGGCTTTCATCGTCGTGCCGTCCTTTCCGGGCCGCCTTGACGGCGGCTCCGCGGTCGTCGAATATCGCGGCTGCCAACGATTCAGTCAAGTGCTTTAGGCTCCACCGAGGGGGACACATGGGAGCAGGTTCCGCCGCATTGCAGCGCGAGGTGTGGTCCCGTGAGGGGCTGGGGAGTCGCGAACGTCGACTGGTGGCGATCGCGTGCGTCGGCTTCGCGGTCACCGCGGATCCGATCATCGAGCAGGTGCACGCCGCCCTCGAGGGCGGCGAGCTCACCGTCGACGAGTTGCTCGAGGTGGTGCTGCACTTCGCGGTCTACTGCGGATGGCCCAAGGCGTCGAACCTCGAGATGTACGTGCGGCAAGGTGTGGGCGCGGGTCCAGGAGGAGCGCGGCGAAAGACCGACTTCTCTCCCCCTCCGACCGACCGACGTCACCGAGCTCGGGACCAACGACTGGGAGGCGCGCGTCGCTCGCGGTGAACAGGAGTTCCGCGACGTGAACCTCGTGCCGGCCCCGGGACGCGACTCGCCCTACCAGCACGCGGGCATCCTCAACTACGTCTTCGGTCACGTCTGGCAGCGGCCCGGGCTCGGCCGTCGTGACCGCAGGTTCCTCACCGTCGCGTGCGTCGGCGTCGACGAAGCGCCGCTCCCGATCCTGTCGCATGTGGGTTCCGCGCTCGAGTCGGGCGACATCACGAAGTCGGAGATGAACGAGCTGATCCTCACGTTCCGCGCGTACGACAACGATGCCCGCGCCGACGCGCTCCAGGCGGCGGTCGAGACACCTTGGCCGCCGGTGGTCGCGCCGGGTCGATGAGCATCCTCGCGCCGTCGGCGCGTCTCATCGGCAACCGCATCAACCGCAAGGAAGACCCGCGCCTGCTCACCGGCGCGGGTCGCTACGTCGACGACGTCGTCGTGCCCGGCATGCTCCACGTCACGTTCGCGCGCAGCGATCTCGCGCGTGCCCGCATCGTCGCCGTCGACACGGAGGCGGCCAAGCAATTGGAGGGGGTCGTGGCGGTGCTGACCGCGGCCGACCTGAATCCCCTGCTCGCGGGACCGATGGGCGCGACGCCTGTGCTCGCCATGGGTCCGCCGGGTCCCAACAAGGTCCTGGCCGACGACGAGCTCCGCTACGTCGGTGATCCCTACGCGCTGGTCGTCGCGGAGAGCCGCGCGCTGGCCGAGGACGCGGTCGAGTTGATCGAGCTGGACGTCGAGCCGCTCCCCGCGGTCGTCGACTACACGACCGCGCTCGACAGCGTGGAGCGCGTGCACCCAGGGACGGACGACAACGTCGCCGGCGCGATGCCGATGCCGCCTGACGACGAGCTGCGCCAGATCCTCGCCACCGCGCGCCACGTCGTGCGCGAGCAGTACGTGCAGAACCGCTACCTCGCGGTGCCGATGGAGACCCGCGGTGTCGTGGCGTGGTGGCAGCCGCGCACGCGTCGCTTCGACGTGTGGATCTCGACCCAGTCGCCCCACGACGTGCGCACCGTCACCAGCCGCATCACCGGCGTGGCCGAGAGTCGCGTCCGCGTGCAGATGGGCGACGTCGGTGGTGGCTTCGGCCAGAAGGCCTACCTCGCGCGCGACGAGCAGATCGTGCTGCTCGCCAGCTACCACCTCGGCCGGCCGCTCAAGTGGATCGAGGATCGGCGCGAGAACCTGCTGGCGGCCACGTCGTCCCGCGCCGAGCGGTGCACGGTGACGATCGCGGCCGACGACGACGGACGGATCCTCGGCATCGCCGCCGACCACCTCGACGAGGTGGGCGCCTACCCGCAGGCCGGGAGCGCGGCCGCCATGGGCGCGGTCATCTTCACCGGTCCGTACCGCATCCCGAAGCTGGCGTTCGAGTCGCAGTCGGCGTTCACCAACACGTGCTCGCGTGCGCCGTACCGCGGGCCCTGGCAGTTCGAGACCTACTTCCGCGAGCAGGCGGTCGATCGCCTCGCGCGCACGATGGGCGTCGACCCGCTCGACCTCCGGCGGCGCAACGTGCTGCAGCGCGACGAGCTTCCGTACACGCTCCCGCTCGGTCTCCCTCTCTTCGACGTCTCGCCCGCCGAGACCCTGGAACAGGCGGCGTCGATCATCGGGTACGACGCGTTCCGCGTCGGGCAGCGCGAGCAGTTCGAGGCCGGACGACTCCTCGGGATCGGCCTCGGCCTCTACATCGAGCCGCAGAGCATGATCGGCCCCTACAGCACCGAACCCGCGCACATCCGGATCCAGCCCGACGGCACCGTCGACGTGTACCTCGGTTCGGGCTCGCACGGGCAGGGGCTCGAGACGACCACCGCGCAGCTCGTCAGCGACTTCCTCGGGGTCGCGTACGACGACGTGACCGTGCACCAGGGCGACACCAACGAGACACCGTACGCATTCGGCACCGGCGGGAGCCGGAGCGGACCGATCCTGGGTGCGGCGATCCAGCAAGCCGCGCAGCAGCTGCGAGAGAAGGTGGCGACGGTCGCGGCCCACCTGCTCGAAGCCGCGCCCGAAGACATCGACGTGGTCGATGGGGTCGCCAGCGTGCGGGGCACGCCGACGCGTTCGGTCGCGGTCGCCGAGATCGCGCACGCCGCGCATCTCGACCTCGGCCGCCTGCCACCGGGCGTGGAACCGGGCTTGGAGGTCGTGCACCGGTACAGGTCCGACCTGCCGTTCGTGTACTCGAACGCGTGCCACGCGTGCACCGTCGAGATCGACCCGCACACCGGCGCGGTCGCGCTGCTGCGCTATGTCGTGAGCGAGGACTGCGGCGTGATGATCAACCCGTCGGTGGTGGAAGGCCAGATCGCCGGCGGCGCGGTGCAAGGGATCGGCGGCGCGCTGCTGGAGGACTTCGTGTACGACGAGCAGGGCAACCCGCTCACGAGCACGTTCATGGACTACCTCCTGCCGGTGGCGTCCGACGTGCCCGAGATCGAGTTCGGGCACGTGGAGACCCCCGCCTCGACGCCCGGCCACTACAAGGGCGTCGGCGAAGGTGGTGCCATCGGCGCGCCGGCGGCGGTCGCGAACGCGGTGAACGATGCGCTCGCGCTCGTCGGCGCGCAGGTGACCACCGCGCCGTTCACGCCCGCCCGCATCGTCGAAGTGCTCGCGGACGTCGGCCGCTGACGATCAGATCTTTGCGATCGTTCAGACGAACAGCGTCTGGCGGAAGACGTTCGCGTTGGTTGCTTCGAGTGCGGTCTGCGCGGCGGGTGAGACCGGCGCGTCCAGGAACCCGACCATGCAGTCGACGAGGTTCGCGAGCTCCAACGCGAGCGGAAGCACCGGTCGGCGCCGGGCACGGGCGCGCTCCCGGTTCGCCGCGACCTGCACCGCCATCTCCATGACCTGCGCGAGCCGATGGGTGCGCAGTGGTTCGTCGACGGTGGTGAAGCAGGCGCGCAAGTGGTCCTCGTACTCGCGCTGTCCCTTCGCGAACCGTCGCGGCAAGTGCTTGAACGCGTCGCCGCCGTGTTGGGAGAGCGAGGCCACGAAGCTCAGGTAGTTGCTGTCCTCGAGCTCGCTCTGCTCGAGCACCGTTGCGACCTGGCACTCGAGCCATCCCCGGAGGTCGGACGGTCGCCGCTCCTCGATGAGCTCCGCGCGGCGTCGGCGCAGACGCGGGAGGCGGTGCTCGAAGATCGCCTCGACCAGCTTCTCCTTGGAGCCGAAGTGGTAGAGGACGGCCGAGTTGTTGCCGCTGCCGACCGCGGTGCCGATCTGACGCATCGAGACCCCGTCGACGCCGCGATCGGCGATCATGCGCTCGGCGGCGAGCAGGATCTGCTCCTTGGTGGAGAGCACCGCGGCAGGCATCGGCGCATCACACCAGGATCGACGCGTTCAGTCAAGTGACTGAGAGCGCCATCTTCCTCGACCGATGAACGTGCTACGCGCCGCCGACGGTCGCGCCGGCGTCGACGACCATCTCACGACCGGTGACCTGGCGTGAGCGGTCGGAGAGCAACCACACGACTGCCTCGGCGACGTCGGTCGCGTCGGTCACGCGGCGGAGGGGCACACCGCGCGCGGCCTTCTCGTACGCGTCGCGATCGAGGGTCCCCGGAAACATCGTCGTCCCCATCATCCCGCCCGGGTGCACCGAGTTGACCCGCACCCCGATCGGCCCGAGCTCACGCGCGCCGTACTTCGTGAGACCGCGCACGGCCCATTTGCTCGTGCCGTAGCTCGACAAGCGCGCGTGCGCCACCATGCCCGCGGTCGAGGAGATGTTGACGATGGCACCGCCACCCGTCTCCCGCATGGCCCGACCCGCGCACTGCATCCCGAGCCACACGCCCATCACGTTGACGTCGAGCACGCGTGCGAACTCGTCCGCCGGCTCCTCCAGGAACGGGCGGGACTCCAGGATGACGGCGGCGTTGTTCACCAATCCGTCGAGACGGCCGTGGCGACCGACCACGTCGTCGACGATGCGGCTCCAGTCGTCGGCCTGCGTGACGTCGTGGCGCCGGACCGGACCGTCGTCAGCGCCGGTGATGTCGGTGGCGGTCACCGTCGCACCCTCGTCGGTGCACGCCTGCGCGATCACCGCGCCCAGCGACCGCCCGGCGCCGGTGACGACGATCACGTTGTCGGCGAGGAGTCCGTCGGCCATCAGCTGAGCACGAATCCGGCGTAGCCCCGCGCGGCGACGTCGTTGCAGCGATCCATGTACCTGGGCAGCCCACCGACGTACGGGAGGAAGACGCGCGGCTTTCCCTCGATGTTGGCGCCGTTGTACCAGGAGTTGCACGACGCGGCGGTGAACATGGTCCCGTGCGCGACGTCGTTGACGTGGTCGCACCACTCGTCCTGCGCGTCGACGTCCGCCTCCGCGCGCGTGTAGCCGTGGTCGACGAGGTGGCCGACGAAGTCGGCGATCCAACCGACCTGCAGCTCGATCTGGGGCGGGTATGTCGCCAACACGCCGGGGCTGCCGGGTCCGACGCAGACGAAGAGGTTCGGGTAGCCCGCAGTGCCGATGCCGAGGTAGGTCCGCGGTCCGTCGGCCCAGTCGTCACGCAGGCGATGACCCTGGCGCCCGCGGACGTCGATGCGCGTGAGCGCACCGGTCATGGCGTCGAACCCGGTGGCGAGCACGAGCACGTCGAGCTCCACGAAGCGCTGCTCGGTGCGGATGCCCGTCGGCGTGACCTCCACGATCGGGTCCTTGCGCAGGTCGACGAGCGTCACGTGGTCGCGATTGAACGTGTCGAAGTAGCCCGCGTCGAGCACGGGACGCTTGCATCCGAGCGGATAGCCGCGGGGTGAGAGCGATTCGGCGACCTCGGGATCCTTCACGGTGCGCCGCACCATCTCGCGGAACAGCTCGACCGCCATCTCGTTGGCGTCGAGGTCAGTCGCGGTGTCGCTCCAGACGCGACACGCACTGAACCCATGCTCCTCCAACGCGGCGTCGCGCTCGTCGGACGTGCTCTCGAGGATGCGCCGGTCGTCGGTCGGGAACGCGAAGATCACCGCGCCCGTCGTTCCCGCGGTGCCACTGAACGACGCGTACTGCTCCTCGCGCAGCGCGCGGTACCGCGCCTTGATCGCCGCCTGCTGTTCCACGGCGAGCGGCTGGTTCCGCGACGGCCACGTGAACGCCGCCGTGCGCTGGAACACCGTCAGATGGTCGGCGACCTTGGCGAGCTCGGGGATCGCCTGCACCCCCGACGAACCGGTCCCCACGACCCCGATGCGCCGATCCGCGAGCTCCACCCCTTCGTCAGGCCAGAGACTCGTCTGCACGATCGTGCCTGCGAACGTGTCGATCCCCGGCCACGACGGACGGTGCGGCGCCGACAGGCCGCCGGTCGCCATCACCGCGAACCGGGCACGGAACTGCTCACCGGCCTCCGTGTCGAACACCCAGGTGTCAGTGCCCTCGTCGAACGTCATCGCGGTCACACCGGTCGACAAGCAGATGTCGCGGCGCAGGTCGTAGCGATCCGCGAGGTGGTTCAGGTAACGCTCGATCTCGGGCTGCGACGCGAAGTGCTCCGTCCACTCCCACTCCTGCTCGAGCTCAGGATCGAACCCGAAGGAGTACTCGAGGCTCGGGATGTCGCAGCGAGCACCCGGATACCGATTCCAGAACCACGTCCCGCCCACCCCCGTGCCCTTCTCCAACACGACCACGCGCAGGCCCCGATCGCGCAACACCTTCAGCGCGTAGAGACCCGACATCCCCGCACCGACCACGACCACGTCCGCGTCACGCAGCACGGCGGGACCTTACGCGGTCCGAGGCAGGTCGACCCGGCCTGGTCGCAGAGCCCGTTGTAGCTACACTATCCGCTCGTGAAGTAGCTACATCTCGGAGCGTACATGGAAGTCGGAATCAGGGAGCTCAAGAACCACCTGAGTCGCTACCTCGACCTCGTACGAGATGGCGACGAGCTCGTCGTGACCGATCGAGGTCGAGCGATCGCGCGCGTCGTGCCGCTCGGAGACGAGCGCGTCCTCGACCGGCTCGTCGCAGACGGCGTCGTGACACCCGCCCGACGCAGCAAGCAGCGAGCCACGAAGCCCATCGACACGATGGGCTCGGTCTCAGAGCTCGTCGCCGAGCAACGCCGGTGATCGCGTACTTCGACACGTCGGCGGTGGTGCCCTTGCTGATCGCCGAGCACGGGTCGCGGATGGCGGCGACGGTCTGGGACTCGGCTGATCGTGCCGTGAGCGTGCGGCTCGTGTACCCGGAGACGCGCGCTGCGCTCGCCCAAGCCCAGCGACTCCACCGAATGCGCGCTCAGGAACTTCGCCGCGCGGTGAGCGAGCTCGACTCCCGATTCGAAGAGATGGATCTCGTCGAGATCGACGCCCCCCTCACCCGTCTCGCCGGCGAGAAGGCCGAGGAGCACGGGCTGCGCGGGTACCACGCCGTCCACCTCGCGGCCGCGCTCCGAGTGCGCGATCCCGACGTCGTACTCATCGCCGGCGACCGCACGCTGCTCGACGCCGCCCTCTCCGAAGGGATCGCGGTCGCCCAGCTCCCGTGACGCGACGAGGCTCGCTCGACGCGATGGGCCCGCAGCGGCTGAACTCGACCGTTGCGACCGCCTGATCTGCGGAGGACCAGATGGACACACTCGAGGGCCGTGGTGCGGTGGTCACCGGCGGGGCGAGCGGGATCGGACTCGCGACCGCGCGCGAACTGGGTCGCCGAGGGGCACGCGTCGTCCTCGCCGACGTGGAGGCCGCGGCGCTGGAAAGCGCGGTGGCGTCATTGCGCGCCGAGGGCTGGGATGCGTTCGGCGTGGCGTGCGACGTGCGGCGCATCGACGAGGTGACCCACCTCGCCGAGGAAGCGTTCCGCACGCTGGGGCAGGTGCACGTCGTGTTCAACAACGCGGGCGTCGCCCTCGCCGGACCCACGACGGAGATGAGTCACGACGACTGGCGCTGGGTCGTCGACGTCGATCTCTGGGGGCCCATCCACGGGGTGGAAGCCTTCGTGCCGCGGATGGTCGAGCAGGGCGAAGGCGGCCATGTGCTCTTCACCGCCTCGTTCGCGGGTCTCGTACCGAACGTCGGGCTCGGGCCGTACTGCGTCGCCAAGTACGGCGTCGTGGCCCTGGGCGAGGTGTTGGCGCGCGAGCTGCGCCACGACGGCATCGGTGTGTCGATCCTGTGCCCGATGGTCGTCGACACCAACATCGGAGACTCCGCCCGCAACCGGAGTGCCGACTATCCCAGCTCGGCAGTGAAGGAGCCCGACACGCGTGACGACGATGCAGCCATGGAAGGGCTCCAGCAGGGCGATGTCCTCACCGCCGACGACGTGGGTCGACTCACCGTCGACGCCATCCTCGCCAACCGACTGTACGTGCTCCCGCACACGGCGGCGCGAGCGTCCATCCGTCGACGGTTCGACCGCATCGACCGCACCTTCGACGAACAGGAAGCCGCGGGCTGGCCCCACTGACGCAGGTCGGTACTCGAACGTCGTGCTACCCGCGAGGCGCCCCCGCACCAGTCGACCCGGGCGCGCCGCAGTCGGTTCGCCGTCGTCGATGAGCACCTCCCCCGCCACCAGCGTGGCGAGGAATCCCACCGACCGCTGCGACAGGCGCGGTGCGCCTCCGGGCAGGTCGTGCACGAGCTCGGGCATCGCCGGCGCCACCGTGTCGGGATCGAACACGTTGAGGTCGGCCACCAGCCCCTCGCGCACGAGGCCACGATCCGCGAATCCGTAGGCGCGCGCCGGTTCGAGGGTCAGCATGCGCACCGCCTCTTCGAGGGTGAACTCCTGGCAGTTGCGCACCCAGTGCCCGAGGAGGTGCGTCTCGATCGACGCGTCCGACATCTGGCTGACGTGCGCGCCCGAGTCGGAGAACCCGACGACGGTGTGCGGGTGCGCGAGGCAGCGCTTGACGGTCGCGTGGTCGAACGGTGAGAACGTCTGCCAGAAGAGCTGGCGCATGTCGGTCTCGAGCGCGAGTTGGATCATCAGCTCGGCCGGGTGCACGGCGCGCTCGGCGGACACGTCGGCCACGGTCGGGTTCGGCGGCAACGGCGACGAGAACACCTGCATGCGGTCGAACTCCGGCGGACGCGCCTCCCCGCCGAACGCCTCCACGTACGGCCCCCCGTCGGCGATCTTGACGAGGCGTGCGACGACTTCGGGGTCCTGGAGCTGGCGGCGTTGCTCGTCGACCGGCAGGCTGCGCAGCTCACGCCATTCGGGCAGGCGGTCGAAGGGCAGCTGCGAACGGAACGACGAGAACGCGCCGATGCCGCGGGGATGCGTCACGCCCCACATCCGCGCACCGCGTGCGATGGTGTCGTCCAGGAACGCGAGCGAGTGGTCGCTCATCCCGGTGGTCGCGACCGGTACGCCGGTCGAGATCGCGAGCTCTGCGAGCAGCTGGTCGGGGTTGCCTTCCGGTGCGTCGCGGTCGGCCACCATCTGGAACACCCCGACACCGAGGTCGGCGAGCACGTCGACCAGCGCGCACACCTCGTCCCACGACGCGAGGCGCGATGCGACCGGCTTGTCGTCGGACGTCTGGTGGTGCTTCGTCCGCGAGGTCGTGAACCCGAAGGCTCCGGCGCGCATGGCGGTGTCGAGCTCCGCCCGCATCGCAACCAGGTCGTCGTCGGTGGCGTCGCCCTCGAAGGCTCGCTCCCCCATCACGTACGTGCGCAGCGCGGAGTGA
The DNA here is from genome assembly GCA_963841415.1 of uncultured Actinomycetes bacterium. Taxonomy (GTDB): domain Bacteria; phylum Actinomycetota; class Acidimicrobiia; order IMCC26256; family DASPTH01; genus DASUAS01. The sequence goes on from CAWJCN010000001.1 coordinate 1,399,633, forward strand.
CCGATGTTGGCGGCGTAGTTGATGCCCTTGGGGAGCCGGTCGAGCGCGTCGAGATACCCGGCGAAGTCGGTCCACGACCACTCGATCCCGGCGGCGAGGGCGGCGGGGGCGATGTCCTCCGCGCGCTCGAGATTGCGCACGACGAGCGCGTGCGTGTCGTCGTGGGTGGGTGCGAGCGTGAAGCCACAATGGCCCATGACCACCGTCGTCACGCCGTGCCAGCACGAGTTCGTGCCGAGCTGATCCCAGAACACCTGCGCGTCCATGTGCGTGTGCGCGTCGATGAAGCCGGGGGTGACGACGTGACCGTCGGCGTCGATGTCGGTCGCGGCCCGGTCCTTGATGTGACCGATCTCCGCGATGTGCCCGTCGGCGATGCCGACGTCGGCGCGGAATGGCGCGAGGCCGGTGCCGTCGACCACGGTGCCGTTGCGGATGACGATGTCGAAGCTCATCAGTTGGTACTCCTGGTCAGGTGCGCGCGTGTTCGGGGCGCAGGTCGCCGGGGTCGAGGTCGAGCATGGTGATCGTGTTGCCGCGAACGAGCAGCTCGAGCTCGTCGGGCGACACCCGGGACGCGATCTCGCGGACGACGTCGGGGGTGTTCGGCCAGGTCGAATCCTGGTGCGGGTAGTCGGTCTCGAAGCACAGTTGCTCGACGCCGACGAGGTGACGCGTCTCGATCCCGACCATGTCGTCGAAGAAGGAGCCGTAGACGCGGCCGGGAACCTGGGTCGACGGCGGATCGACGACGAGCGGATCGAGACCCGACCACGCGCCCGCGTTCGTCACCACGCGGTCGAGCCGTTCGAGCAGGAAGGGCATCCACCCGATCTGGCTCTCCGAGAACGCGATCTTCAGGTGCGGGAAGCGCAGCAGCGTGCCCGACAGCAGCCAGTCGGTCATGGCCATGTACGCGTTGAGCGACGTCAGCGCGGTCGTCACGCCCGGCGGCGCGTCATTGCTCGTTCGCTGCATCACGGACCCGGATCCGATGTGCATGCAGACGACGGTGCGGGTCTCGTCACACGCGGCGAAGAGCGGATCCCAGTGCCGGTCGCGATCGTGGATCGACGGCAGGCCGAGGTTCGCGGGCAGCTCGGTGAACGTGATCGCCTTCTGGCCGCGCGCCGCGTTGCGCCGCACCTCCGCGGCCGCGAGCTGCGGATCCCACAACGGGACGATGCCCAACGGGATGAGACGGCCGCGGCTGTCGCCGCACCACTCCTCGATCATCCAGTCGTTGTAGGCGCGCACACACGCGTGCGCGAGCTCCTTGTCGTTCGCCTCGGAGAACAACTGGCCGGCGAACCTCGGGTAGTTCGGGAAGCAGAGCGACCGCTCGACGCACGCTTCGTCCATGTCGGCGAGACGAGCATGAGGGTCGTAGCAACCTTTGCGCATCTCGTCGAAGCGGATCGGTCGCATCGAGTACTCCTCCTCGGGGTACCCGACGCACGCCATCACCAGCGGAGTGCCGCGCACGACATCTTCGAAGACCCACCAGTCGGCGACCGGCCCGTCGCCGCCGCGCACGTACGCACCCTCGCTGCCGTCCGCGCGCGGCACCTGCGTCGTCGGTCCCGGCTCGACGCGCGGTCCACGGTCGCGGTACTTCGCGGGTAGCCAGCGCTCCCAGAGGTCTGGCGGCTCGACCACGTGATCGTCGGCCGAGACGACCCACGGCATCGAGCTGTCAGCGGAGTTCACGATCGCGGCCGCCTCTCGGGTGGACGAGCTCCATGATGCCTTCTCCGAGGCGACTCAGGACAGGGGGCGCTCGCCGGTGACGTCGTACACGAAGATCGACACGGCCGTCGGCCGCACCGTCGACGCGTCGGGTCGTGGCGCCTGTCTCATGCGGGCCCCGTGAGCGTCGAGGTCGGCCTGGCTCTCCCATCGCTCGTACAGCACGGCCCGGCCCGGATCCACCGGATCGGCGGCGATCACGTACTCGATGCAGCCGTGCTCGGCTCGGGACGTCTGCATGCCCTCGATGCGCTCGGCGACGAACGCGTCCCTCTCGCTCGGGTCGACTTCGAACCATCCTCCGACGATGACCAACGCAATTTCCTCCGGTGTGCGGTGCCGCCTGACCTGTTCGCGCCGAGTCTTGCCGCTGGCGAGAAGCGCCGTGGCGGCGCCAGTCCCGTCCGGCGATGAATTCGGGCCCGGAGAGTGGTCTCACTGATATGGCAACCGAGCACGTCACCGCAACGACGACGATCGAGGCCGCCCCGGAGGCGGTGTTCGCGGTGCTGGCCGACCCGTCGGCCCACGCCGACATCGACGGCACCGGCTGGGTGCGCGGGTCACTCGAGGGCGATCGCATCACCGCCGCCGGCCAGGTCTTCCGGATGGCGATGTACCACCCGAACCACCCGGACAAGAACTACGAGATCGCCAACCTCGTCGACGTGTTCGACGAACCGCGGGCCATCGCGTGGAAACCCGGGACCGAGTCACCCGAGACCGGCGACCTCAGCTTCGGCGGCTGGACCTGGCGCTACGACCTCGAGGCGACCGGCCCGTCGCGGACGACGGTGACGCTGACGTACGACTGGTCGGCCGTCGGGCCCGAGGTGCGCGAGCACCTCCAGTTCCCGCCGTTCGAACCGGACCACCTCGACCATTCGCTGCAGCACCTGTCCGAATTCGTGCGCAACGAGTCACTGTCCTGACCGGTTCGGGAGTTGCGCCGTGACGTGGAGCCCGCCCTCGGCCCGGGGCGTGAGGGTGAGGGTTCCGTCGTGTGCTTCGGTGATGCTCTTGACGATGGCCAGGCCGAGGCCGACGCCGGCGTGGTCGGTGCGTATGCGCGTGGAGCCGCGCTGAAACGGCTCGGCCAGCATGGCGACCAGTTGTGGGGTGAGCTTCTCGCCGGTGTTCTCGACCGAGAGCACCACCCCATCGGGGTGAGCGCTGGTCGTGACCCACACGGTGCCCTGTTCCGGCAGGTTGTGGACGATGGCGTTGTGCACGAGGTTCGTCGTCAGCTGCAGCAGCAGCGCGGGTGAGCCAATGGTGGGGGTCGCCTCGCCGGCGGTCTCGATGGTGACGGAGCCCTTCTCTGCGATGGGGAGGAGCATTTCGGTGGCTTCTTCCGCGATGAGCGACAGGTCGACGTGCTCGCGGCTGAAGGATCGTCGGTCGGTGCGGCTGAGCAGGAGCAGTGCCTCAGTGAGGTCGATCGCTCGGGCGTTGACTTCGTGGAGACGGTCGACGAGCTCGCCGTGGTCGCGGCTCGGATCGTGACGGGCCACGTCGAGCAGTGTCTGGGTGACCGCCAGCGGAGTGCGCAGCTCATGGGACGCGTTGGCGGCGAATCGCTGCTGTTCGGCGACCTGAGCTTCGAGCCGTGCGAGCATCGCGTCGAAGGCGTCGGCGAGCTCCCGGAACTCGTCATTGGGGCCAGGGAGCTGAATTCGGTGCGAGAGCGATCCGTCCGCCGCCACGCGGGTGGCGTCGGTGATGCGGGTCAACGGGGCCAGCATCCGGCCGGAGAGCAGCCAACCTCCGACGAGACCGAACACCAGGAGGAACACCAGCACGATGACGGCAACCGTTCCGAACCCGTTGAGGGGGTCGGAGCGGTCGAAGAAGAACCACCACGACGGATGCATGTGGGCGAGCGCACCGTCGGGGATGTAGCGCAGCACGACCACCCAGACAGCGGCGAGCATCAAGACGCCGGCGAGCATGAGGAAGCCGGCGTAGCTGAGGGTGAGCTTGAGGCGAACGCTCAAGCCAGGAGCTCGCTCCACGGTCTCCTCCTCACGCCCCGTTGCCGGGTCGCGTCTCGATGCGGTAACCCACGCCGGTCACGGTCGTGATGATCCAGGGCTCGCCGAGGCGTTTGCGCAGTGCCGAGACCGTGATGCGCACGGCGTTGGTGAACGGGTCGGCGTGCTCGTCCCACGCTCGTTCCAAGAGCTCTTCCGCGCTGACGACACCGCCTTCAGCCGCAACGAGGACTTCGAGCACCGCGAACTGCTTCCGGGTGAGCGCGACGTAGCGGCCGTCGCGGTAGACCTCGCGACGGAACGGATCCAGCCGCAGACCCGCGAGCTCGCGCACCGGTGGCCGGTTGTGCGCACGTCGACGGTCGAGTGCTCTGAGCCTGAGCACGAGCTCTCGCAGTTCGAACGGCTTGGTGAGGTAGTCGTCGGCGCCGAGCTCGAACCCGGAGGCCTTGTCGTCGAGACGGTCCGCCGCGGTGAGCATGAGGATCGGCATGCCGCGGTCGGAGGCGACGATGCGTCGGGCGATCTCGTCGCCGGTTGGTCCGGGGATGTCGCGGTCGAGGACTGCGATGTCGTAGGCGTTCACGCGCAGCAGCTCCAGCGCGGTGTCGCCGTCACCTGCGATGTCGGCAGCGATCGCTTCCAGGCGCAAGCCATCGCGGATGGCTTCCGCCATGAAGGGCTCGTCCTCGACGATCAGCACACGCACGTCCACGTGATGCTAACGACCGGGTGCATATCGCCGGCATATCGAAAACCGGATACGTGCCGGCAACGCCACGATCCCTTCACTGGCGGAATGCTCATCGACGCACCCGGGGACGCGCCCGCGCAACCGACACCGCGTCGGACCCAGACCCGTCGACCCGAGAGCTGCGGAATCACCGTGTACGGCTGCGAACCGGACGAGGCGGATCTGTTCCACGAGCTGTCGCCGCGCTTCGGGATCGTGCCCACGATCACCCGCGCTGCCGTGGCGGACACCACCGCCATCGCCGAGCCGGGGAACCGATGCATCAGCGTGGGACACAAGTCCGAGCTCACCGGGCCGATGCTGCGCGCGCTCGGGGCAGCCGGCGTGGAGCACATCTCCACCCGGAGCATCGGCTTCGATCACATCGACCTCGATGCTGCGGAGCGCCTCGGGCTCACCGTCGAGAACGTGGTCTACGCGCCGGACGGCGTCGCCGACTTCACCCTGATGCTGATCCTGATGGCGATCCGCAACGTGAAGCACGTCGTCAGCGCGGCGGAGCAGCACGACTTCAGGCTGGGCAGCGTTCGAGGGAAGGACCTGCGCGACCTGACCGTCGGCGTGCTGGGGGTCGGGCACATCGGCAGTGCCGTGATCACACGGCTGCACGGATTCGGGTGCCGGGTGCTCGCCGACAACGACAACCGGCCGGCGGCGGTCGCGGCGGACTTCGTGCCCCTCGATGTGCTGTTGCGAGAGAGCGACGTCGTCACGCTGCACGTGCCGCTCAACGCCGACACGCATCACTGCATCGGACGCGAGCAGTTCGAAGCGATGAAGCCGGACGCGATCCTCGTCAACACCGGGCGTGGCGCGCTGGTCGACACCGACGCGCTGCTCGTGGCGCTGGAGAGCGGGAAGCTCGGCGGCGCCGCGCTGGACGTGCTGGAAGGTGAGGAAGGGATCTTCTACTTCGATCGCACGACGAGTCCGGTCGACCATCCGTTGCTGCGGCGGCTGCAGCAGCTCCCGAACGCGATCGTCACACCGCACACCGCCTACTACACGGCACGGGCGTTGCGCGACACCGTCGAGGAGACGCTCACGAAGTGTCTGCGCTTCGAACGGAGCCGGTCCGCATGAGCAGGCTCACGATCGCGGTCTTGTTCGGGGGCTGCTCGGAGGAACACGACGTGTCCGTGAAGTCCGCGACGGAGATCGCGGCGAGCCTCGACACGTCGAAGTACGAGCCGATCTACGTCGGCATCACCAAGAGCGGCGTCTGGAAGCTGTGCGAACGGCCGTCCGCGGACTGGGAAGACGGTGACTGCCGTCGCGCCGTGATCTCGCCCGACCGAGAGACGCACGGGCTCCTCGTCGGAGAGCGTGGCGAGTCTCGAGCGGTGCACGTCGACGCGGTGTTCCCGGTCTTGCACGGCACGACGGGTGAGGACGGTGCGGTGCAGGGCTTGCTCGAGCTGTCGGGAATCCCCTACGTGGGTTGTGACATCCAGAGCTCGGCGACCTGCATGGACAAGACGCTCGCCTACAAAGTCGCACGCAGCGCGGGAATCGACACCCCCGAGTTCTGCGTCCTCGACGGTGCCGGCACGACCGTGCCCGACGCACTCGCGTACCCGGTGTTCGTCAAGCCGGCGCGGTCAGGCTCGTCGTTCGGCGTGACCAAGGTCGAGTGCGCCGGCGAGTTGGACGCCGCGCTCACGGCAGCACGGCGCTACGACAGCAAGGTCGTGATCGAGCAAGCGGTCGTCGGCACCGAGGTGGGCTGCGCCGTCCTGGGCCGCGGTGCCGACCTCGTCGTCGGAGCAGTGGATCAGATCGAGCTGCGGCACGGCTTCTTCCGCATCCATCAAGAGGCGGCGCCGGAGCAGGGCTCCGAGAACGCGGTCATCACCGTTCCGGCGGAGCTGCTGGACGCTGAGCGCCGGCAGATCCAGGGAATGGCGAAGTCCGTCTACTCGGCACTCGGCTGCGAGGGTCTCGCCCGGGTGGACATGTTCCTGCAGGGCGATGGCCGCGTCGTGCTCAACGAGGTCAACACCTTGCCCGGTTTCACGTCGTACAGCCGCTATCCCCGCATGATGGCCGCCGCGGGCTTGAGCCTCACCGACGTGATCGATCGCTGCATCTCGTTGGCGATGACGCGCTGAACATGGAGCCGGGATTCGTCTTCTTGGACGAGGTGCTGCGGGAGGTCCGCTGGGACGCCAAGTACGCGACGTGGGACAACTTCACGGGCACGCCGGTGGATGGATACGAGGTCAACCGGATCGTCGGTTCGGACGCCCTGGCGGACGCGCTGCAGGAGGCGAAGACGCGAGCTGCGGCGATCGGCTTCGGTGTGCTGCTCTGGGATGCGTATCGCCCTCAGCGAGCGGTGGATCGCTTCCTCGAGTGGTCGGGACAACCCGAGGACGGACGCACGAAGGCTCGGTTCTATCCCAACATCGACCGAGCCGAGATGTTCACGAGCGGGTATGTCGCGCCGAAGTCCGGCCACAGCCGGGGAAGCGCCGTCGACCTGACGCTCTACCACCTCGACACCGGGGATCTCGCGGCGATGGGCGGCGGTCACGACCTCATGGACGAGCGCTCACACCACGGGGCGCGAGGAGTCTCGGCGGTCGAAGCACGGAATCGCCGGACCCTCTGTGACGTCATGGAACAGAGCGGCTTCGTCCGGTACGAGTGCGAATGGTGGCACTACTCGCTGAGGGACGAGCCGTACCCCGACACCTACTTCGACTTCCCCGTCCTGTAGGTGGCGGCCACGCGATTCGCAGAGACCGAAACCCCCGCTGACCTGCAGTGGGCGCCGCGCGGGGTCGCCGCCGTGTCCGTGAAGAGTCGACCCGTCACTCCGCTGCCGGATCTCGTCGACTGTCTCTGGGAAGGTGGCGGCTACGGCGCTCGCCGAGACCGTCGGCCGTTCCGCTTCCAGGCGTTCGTGCCCGACCCGATCGCGGACTGGGACCGACCGCTCGCCGGTCGCGCCGCAGAGGCTGTCGCTCGGGCGACCGCCGCACTGAGCGAGCTTCAAGCCGTGGGTCCCGGCCACGACCTCGCGGCGATCGCCACCACGCTGCTCCGCGCGGAGGCCCTCGGGTCCTCGTTCATCGAGGGCTTGCGGGCCTCGAACAAACGACTGGCGCTTGCCGCCTACGCGCCCGTCGCGGCCGACCCGACGGCACGAGCCGTGCTCGGCAACGTCCGAGCGATGGAACACGCGATCGAGATCGGCACGACGCAACGCCGACTCCAACCCGACGACCTGCTCGACATCCACCGGACGCTGCTCGAAGGCACCACCGAGGAGCGCTGTGCAGGAGTCGTGCGCACCGACCAGAACTGGATCGGCGGGCGAGGCACGAGCCCACGCGACGCCGCGTTCATCCCTCCCCCCGCCGACCGCGTGCCCGGCCTGCTCGATGACCTCGTCGCGTTCGCGAACCTCGACGACCTTCCTGCCATCTCGCAGGCCGCGATCGCGCACGCCCAGTTCGAGACGATCCACCCCTTCGGTGACGGCAACGGCCGCGCCGGCCGCTGCCTGATCCACGTGATCCTGCGACGGCGCAGTGTTGCGTCTCGTCTGGTACCCCCCATCAGCGTGGTGCTCGCAACCAACGCGAAGCGCTACATCGCCGGACTCACCGACTTCCGTGAAGAGCGCACCGACGACTGGATCGGCGGCTTCGCCGACACGGTCACCGTGGCCGCCCGAAGCACGGAGCTTCTCCGGACTCAGATCGACGGACTGCTCGATGTCCTCATCCACCGCGCCGGCTCACCGAGAACCGACTCCGTCGCCCGACGGATCATCCGGGGACTGCCGCAGCACCCCGTCGTGAGCGCAGACGTGGCAGCTTCCGCTTATCGGGTGACCCCGACCGCCGCACGCGCCGCCCTCAACCGCCTGGAGGTAACGGGCGTCCTCGTACCAACACGCGTCGGGCGCCGACGCGACCGCGAATGGATCAGCGACGACCTCTTCCAACTCCTCGACACGTTCGAACAGAACCTCGGTGAGTGACGCCGCCCCCGATGGCAAGCTCGCGCAGGTCACCATGGCAGCTGGGTCTCCGTGAACGCCGAGCGAGACCGAGCTTGGGTGTCAAGCAACAGTTTGTCGCTCCCGGCTGTAGCTGCGCGGTCATCATTGTGCGGGTCGATCAGAGGTCGATCGTGAGATCGGTGTTGGGTTGTGAGCAGCACACGAGCACGTTGCCATCGGCGGGTGCCTCGAGTGGTTCGGGGGAGTAGTCGACTGTTCCGTCGAGCAGACCGGTCTCGCAGGTGTGGCAGACGCCGGTGCGACACGACCATCGCACCGGTACGTCGCAGGCCTCGGCCAGCTCGAGGATGCTCGTGCGCCTTTCGCCCCAACGTACGTTGAGCCCGGTGCGCACGAATGAGATGAGCGGTCCCGAGCCGGGTGCGCCCTCGGGCTGATGCGGCGCCCGCATCGGACCTGCGACGACTCCGGGCGTGATCGATCCCTCTGCACCGAAGATCTCGGTGTGCACGCGTTCGGCGGCAACTCCGAGCGCGGCGAGTCCCTCGCGCAGCGCGTCCATGAACGCAGTCGGTCCACACAGGTAGTACACGCCTTCGATCGGCACGCCTGCCGCTTCCAGTGCCTCTGGGGTGAGACGCCCGACCGCGTCGTAGTCAGTGCCCGCGCGGTCGGTCGGGCTGGGCCGGCTGTACCAGATGTGACGGTGCACGTGGGCAAGGTCGTCCAGGAGTGCGTCGGTCTCTTCGGCGAAGGCGTGCTCCGACCTGTTCCGCGCACCGTGCAACCACCAGATGTCACGAGTCGAACGGCTGTCGTGGAGCGCGTGCACCATCGCCAGCATCGGCGTCACGCCGACTCCCGCGCTGGCGAGCACGACCGGCCGCTCACTGTCGTCGAGGACGAACAGTCCGCGTGGGGCTGCGACCTCCAATTGGTCGCCGACGCGGACGTCGGCACGGATGAACTGACCGGCGGCGCCGCGCGGTTCGACCTTGACGCCGATCCTGTAGTTGGCATCCCCCGGTGATCCCGAGAGCGAATAGCTCCGCACGAGCGGCGACGAACCCGGGCCGGGCCTGAGCTTGAGTGTGATGAATTGCCCGGGTTCCGCGCGGGCGAGGGGCCGACCGTCGCCGGACTCCAGCTCCAGGGACACGACGTCGCTGCTCTCCGCTCGCTTCGCCGAGACACGGAGCGTGCGGAAGCCGCGCCACGCCGGCGGCGGACCGAGCGCCGTCAGCCCTGCGTTCCCTCCGCCGGGCGAATTCCCGAGCCCCTCGTCGAGCAGCGCCCGCAGCGATCCCTGCCAGCCCGGGCTGAGCGCCGGGATGCGAAGCGCGCGCCGGAGTTGCTCGACATCATGACGGCCGGCGAGGTAGAGGAGCGCGTTGAGGTCCGCGACCGTCATCGCCCCCGGCCCGGTCGCGATCCTCATCGCGTCGTCGCCCGGCCGAACTTCGCCCTCTTCGAGCACGCGGAAGTAGAAGCCCGGACGGCCGTGGGCGACCAGGAGCGCAGCCATGCGCGGCTCGTCCATCCGGATCCCGACCCGATAGCACGTGACCCGCGGCTGGGAGACCTCGAAGAGCGCCGAGCCGATGCGATACCGGTCACCGATGCACACCTCGTCGTCGCCAAGCCCCTCGACCGTGAAGTTCTCGCCGAACTGGCCGAACGTGAAGTCGTCGCGGTGCATCTGGTCCTGCCAGTACCGGTACGAGTCGAGCTGATACACATACACGGCCCGCTGCTCGCCTCCGTGACCCTGCAGATCACCCTGGCCGTCACCGTCCACGTTCAGACGCCGGACCGTTCGCGGGCCCTCGACCGACTCCTTCCAGATGCCCGTGAAGACTGTCTGCCCCTGCCACGTGATCTCCCGCGGCTGCCCGACGTTGACCGAGACGAGCCTCGCTGCAGCCTGCGACATCGTCGAACCTCTCTTTCCCCGACCGACGAACGGTAGGCCCGCGAGGATTCGCCGTCTCTCGGAACGCCAGACGAGCTGGTACCCGCTTGGCATCTTCGACCCGATTGTCGTCAGAGGACAGGAAGCGAGACGCTGGCGACGGCGCCGCGTCTGCGCGATGGTGCCCTTACCCGCTCGAGGTCCATCCGAAGGACCCGGCGGCTACAGGAGCCAGCCATGAGCACACAGCTCCCCGATCCGCGCCTCGCTCACGCCGACGGACGGCCCCAGAACCAGTAGCCGTTGTAGACGCGGTGAACGACCAGGCCCGGCTTGAGCACGAGCGTGTGCGGGATCATCGGATCGTTCCCGGGGTCCGTGTACTCCTGGATGTCGAGGTCTCGCTGGACGATTCGACCTGGGTCCGAGAGGAAGGTCCATTGCGCGCCGACCGACGCGCGGAACTCCTACAGCGTGTGATGGTCGTCCGTCGCGATCGTCGCGAGCTGGGTGTACGCCACCGCGAATTGCGGGTAGGCCATTGCGAGTTGGAGGTGCTGCTGGTGCTCCTTGGGGCAGTAGTGCCCGCGCGCGAGCGTGAGGACCATCGGGTCGCCGCCCTGCAGCTCGCTCAGTGTGCGCGGCGTCTCGGTGTGGTCGGGAAGTTCGTAGTCCGGGAACGTGCTGCCGGGGACGATGTCTGACCTCATGGCGTTGGCCTTTCATGTTGGACACGAGCACCGATCGCGACGACCATGAGGCCCAAGATGGTCAGCCGCCCGCGCTGGCGATCTCGACGCGCAGCGCCTTGAGCGCGTCGGCGTAGATCTCGGAGAACGTCGGGAACGGTTGGATCGTGTCAACCAGCACCTCGAGCGACACCTGGGCGCGGATGGCGAGCGTCGCCTGCTGGAGCCACTCACCGGCTTCGGGCCCGAGTGCGTACGCGCCGGTCAGCGGTCCACCGTCGCTGAGCAAGCTCAGGAAGCCGTTCGACTCGGCGTAGGCGCGGGTGTAGGTCGCGGTCTTCGAGATTCCCGACACCGGCGCGGTCCCGCGGAAGCGGGCGTCGAGCGCACCGACCGACGCGGCCTGTGGATCGGTGAAGACGACCCGCGGGAGCGCGTCGTAGTTCGCTGCGCGCGGCTCGCCGAGGATGTTCGCCGCGACGATGTCGCCCTGGTACTTGCCGGTCGTCGTCAACGGCCAGATTCCGGTGACATCACCGATCGCCCAGAGCCGGTCACCAGCTCGCAGATGGGAGTCGACGGGAATGCCCTCGCGGTTGGGTTCGATGCCGACGGTCTCGAGCCCGATGCCCTCGACCCGAGGATGGCGACCCGTCGCGACGAGCAGGCGCTCACCCCGCAGCTCGGGCGCGTTCTCGAAGGCCAGGACGTAGTCGCCGCCGTCCCGGCGCACCTCCTTGGGATGCACGCCGAGCAGGATCTCGATGCCGTCACGCCGCAGGACCTCCACGAGTGCGTCGCCCAGCGGCGCGGGCTCATTGGCCAGCACGCGCTCCGCGACGTCGACGAGCGCGACGTCGCCGCCGAGCCGCTGGACCGCCTGGGCCATCTCGACGCCGACCGGTCCCGCGCCGATGATCAGCAGCCGGCGCGGGACGGCGGTCATCCCGGTCACTTCGCGGTTGGTCCAGACGCCCTCGAGCCCGGCGAGCCCCGGAATCGGGGGCAGGTTCGGGTCCGCGCCGGTGGCGACGACGACGTGGTCGGCGGTGTGTCGCACGCCGTCGACCTCGACCGCGCCGATGCCCGCGAGCCGGCCGGTCCCGCGGAGCAAGTCGATGCCCTGGTCGGTGAGCCACTTGTCGGCGCTCGTGTCGGTGTGCTTCGACACCATGTAGTCGCGCCAGGCGAGCGCGGCGTCGACGTCGACCTGGGCACTTGCCGCGGCCTCGTTCGCCTCGTGCACGGCCTCGCCCGGGCGGAGCAGCGTCTTCGACGGGATGCACGCCCAGTACGAGCACTCACCACCCACGAGCTCGCGTTCGACCACTGCGACGCGGAGCCCTCCGTCAGCGAGCGCGCCGGCGCAGTGCTCGCCGGGCGCGCCGGCGCCGAGGACAATGACGTCGTAATCGCTCACTCCGGCGGTTCGCCGCCGGTCTGCTCCGCCAGCATGAACGCGGCGTACCACGCAGGCCAGTCCTCGTCCCGCTCACCTGTGCGCTTCTCGTGCTCGCCGTGCGCCGCCTCCGCGCGCTTGAGTGCCCGCGAGAGCTCGTCGGCGGAGGTGAACGTCGCGCGGTTCGCGTCGACGCGACCGGGCAGCCGGCTGGTGATCTCCTGCAGCTGCCAGACATTCCCGTCCGGATCACGGAACTCCGAGAACGACGCGTACGTTCGCCGTTCGGGGTCAGGACCCTTCGCCCGGACGCTCTCGGTGAAGCGGTCGTACCCGCCAGTCGAGTCGTGGAAGACCTCAGCGTCGAGACCGTGCGCGACGAGATCGTCGTGCGCGGTCTCGATGTCAGAGACGACGAGAAGGTTGACGGCCGACCCCGGTGCAGCCGATGTGAGGCCGGACCCGAACTGGATCGAGCACCCCGACCCCGGAGGGTTGAACTGGACGATCCGGAAGTCGCCAGCTCCGAGGTCGGCGTCGAGCCGCCACCCGAGACCCTCGTAGAACGCCTTCGCTCCGTCGACGTCCGAGACGGGGATGACGACCGTCTCGAGAGTCATGTCGACGTGCACGACGCCCGGGTCGGTCACCGCGCGGCCGGGGACCTCGGTGGTGCTCACGGGGCGTCTCCTCTTCTTGTCGGAAACCCACGGTCGCGCGGCATCACGGTCGGGTCAACCGACAGTGTGGAAACGTTTCGATGCAGCAGCTACCGATCGAATCAAGGGCCGTATCGCACGCTCCGCACTACGACGTGCTCTCTGGGTCCGGGTGCAGACCTCGAGGGGCAGCCGTGGTCTGGCCGACCTCGATGAGGTGACCATCCGGATCGCGGATGTAACAGCGGATCTCGGTTTCGTGTTGCTTCGGGGTCGTGAGGAACTCCGCCCCACGCGCGCTCCATTCCGCGTACACAGAGTCGATGTCGGCGACCCGGATGTTGAGAAAGCTGCTGGTCCGATTCGGGTCTGGCGGGATCTCGAGGGTGACGGTCGGCTTGTCGTCGGTCGGGCCACCGCCGCGATTGATGATGATCCAGCCATTCGCGAGCGCAACATAAGAGGGCTCTCCGGTCGTGACGGCCTGACCGCCGAGCACCTCGGTGTAGAAGAGACGAGAACGTTCGACGTCCTCCGACACGATGAAGTGCGCGAGAACGATCCCCTGGGCGGGGGCGGGAAACGGCGGTGTCGCAGACACTGGCGCTCCTTGGGTCCTGGCGGTGGTGGCCTCGTACTTCAATCCTGTTGCACAAGCGACGACTTCGCACTTGAGATCAACATTGGCCGTTCGCCTTCGGCCTGATGAGCTGGCCCAGGACTTCGGCAACGGCGCGGTCGTTGCCCTGCACGCGGTGGATGTAGATGTCGAGCATGATCGACGGGGAGAGGGGTGCCCGAGGCGCGCCGACACGGTGCGGATGTCGGCGCCGGCAGCGACGAGCTGACTCCCGACGAAGTTGCGGAGGTCGTGCAGCCGAACTCCCTCGATCTTGGTCCGCTCGATCTTGGTCCGCTCGCAGAGGCGAACGAACCGACGCGGGAGCAACGAAGTGATGGACACAACCTCGGGACGCGAATCAGGGGCCCTCGAAAGGGCCCCTGACCTGCATGTCTTCATGTGTCGTCACCGTGGGCGATAGCAGATTTGAACTGCTGACCCCTTCCGTGTCAAGGAAGTGCTCTCCCCCTGAGCTAATCGCCCGGTGAGCCGGTCATGGTAGCGAAGCTCACTCCGTGGCGATGGCCTCGAGGACGTCGAGGCGCGACGCCGCGCCAGGCCGGGAAGACCGCCGCGAGCACGCCGGCGACCATCGAGCCGACCACGAACAGCAACACCTCGACGACCGGGATCCGGAACACGGTGATGCCCTGCTGCTCGAGCGCCCGGGCGAACGCCCAGCCCCACAGCATCCCGAGCGCGAGGCCGACCAGCCCTCCGAGCACCGCGATCAACACCGACTCCCATCGCACCATCCGCCGCACCTGACGCCGCGACATCCCCACGACGCGCAGCAGCCCCAGCTCCCGAGTGCGCTCGAACACGGACAACGCCAGCGTGTTGATAATCCCGAGGATGGCGATGAGCTCCGACAGCGCGAGGATCGCGATCAGCACGGTGAGGAACTGGTCGACCTGCGCCTGCTGATCGTCGCGGAACTGCGCGCGCGTGAGCACGTCGATGTTGGGGAAGTCGTTCGCCAGCGCGCGCCGCAGAGCGCGCTGGTTCGCGCGCGTCTCGCCGCCATCGGTCTGCACGAGCACCAGCGAGTCCTGCGGTGTGCCACCGCTGCCGAACTCGATGGTCGCAGGGTCGACGATCACCGGAATCGACTGGCCGAACAGCCCGAGGAAGTTCTGCTGTCGGTAGATCGCACGCACCACCAGCGGCGCCTGCCCATGGGAGAAGAGCACCGGCAGCGCGTCGCCCACGCCGACGCCCGCGTGGCGCGCCAGCTCGTCGCTGATCAGCACCCCGGTGTCGTCCAAGGCGCTCGCGTCGCCGCTGACGACGTCGAGGTCGACGACCTTGCCCAGCAGCGCCGGATCGAGGCCGCCCACCGTGGTGGCGTCGCCGTCGACCTGACCATCGGTGAAGCGCATCGGCGCCGCCGTGGTGACGGCGGGGAGGTCGCGCAGGCGGGCAGCGACCTCCGTGGAGAAACCGGCGAACCCGCCGGACTTCACGACGTAGTCGGCTCGCAGTCCCGACGCGGTGCTCTCCCCCACCGACGCGCGCGCCGAGGCGCCGAACGTGGCGGTGAGCCCCACCAGGGCCAGCCCGATCACCAGCGCGCTGGCGGTGATCGCGGTGCGGCGCGGGTTGCGCATCGCGTTGGCGCGCGCCAACACCCCGGGTGGGCCCGAACGCCGGGCGGGCGCGCCGAGCGCGCGCATGGCCGGGCGCACGACTGCGGGCAGGATCATCACCACACCGACGAGCACGCTGAACGCGCCGAGCGCCACCACCTGCACCTGGTCGAGGATCCCGCTGGCGTCACGCGCGCGGGACAGCCCGTCGAGCAGGAGCCCGGCGCCCGCAACCAGCACCACGAGACCGAACGCGATCCGTCGTCCGAAGGCGCCGACGGCCCGCTCGGGCACGTCGGCGATGGCCGCCACCGGAGGCACCCGCGCCGCGCGGACCGCCGGGATCGCGGCCGCGACCACGGTGACGAGCACCCCGACCACCAGCGAGACGACGACGGTGCGGCCGAGCACGACGGTCGACGTGGCCGGGAGGTCGAGTCCGACCTGGCGCAGCAGCTCGAGGAGACCCGCGCCGAGCGCGATGCCGGCGAGGAGGCCGAGGGCCGACGCGACCACGCCGACCGCGAACGCCTCCAGCGCCACCGACCGCACGACCTGGCCGCCTGTCGCGCCCATCGCCCGCAGCAGGCCCAGCTCGCGGGTGCGCTGCGCCACGAGGATCGTGAACGTGTTGAAGATGATGAAGGCGCCGACCACCACACCGATCGCCGCGAACCCGAGCAGCGCGTCGGTGAAGAACCCGAGGAACTGGCGCACCGGCTTGCCGACCTGGAGCGTCGCCTGGGACCGGGTGAGCACGTCGTAGTCGGGGCCGAGCGCGGCTTCGATGCGGGCCTGCAGGTCGCGGGTGGTGACGTCGCGGTCTCGCTGCACGTAGATCGAGTCGACCGACGATCCGGCGTCGAACTCGCGCTGCGCGGTGGCGAAGTCGAAGGCTGCGAACGTCACCGCACCGAAGTCGGTCGTGTCGCCGAAGCCGAAGATGCCGACGATCCGATGCTCCTCGGCCGCGCCGCTCAAGAGGATCCGCACGCGGTCGCCGACGTGGTAGCCGTGCCTGGCGGCCGTGCCGGCGTCCATGGCGACCTCACCCGACCCGCTCGGTGCCCGTCCGTCGGTGAGACGAAGGGGCCCCTTCACCCACGAGATCCCGATGGTGGGTGGCCCGTCGCCACCGATGGTGTGGCCGTCGGCGTCGACGAACTGCGCCGACGTGGTCTGGACGAACCCTTGCGCCGTGCGCACGCCGGGGACGGCGGCCACCTGCCCGACGATCGAATCGGGGACGCGGCCGGGGTTGGACGCGTCACCGAGCGCCGACGCGCCCTGCACCCGCAGGTCGATCCCGGAGAGCGTCTCGGCGAAGACGGCGTCGAAGGACCGCTTCACCGAGTCGGTCAGCACGTAGGTGGCGCTGACGAAGCTCACCCCGAGCAGGATCGCCAGCGCGGTCAGGGCAAGTCGCACCTTTCGGGCGAAGAGTCCCCTGATCGTGGCCTTCCACATGCCCTGCTCGCTCCCTGGTCGGGCCCATCATGGCCGCGCCCGTGCGCACCGCCGGGGCACCTGCCGGTGCGTCACGCTCCGCGCGCGTGTCCTCCGCCATATTTCGGCCAGGGACTCTCAAGGAGAGGCCCAGCGCGAGCCGATGCACTGTCCACGAACACTCACAGCCGATCATCGGGAGAGATGGGCATGCACGTGAAGAACTTGCTGGGGCGCAAGACGGCGGTACTCGCTTGCACGGCATTGATCGTGTTCGGACTGTCGGCGTGCGGCTTCGCCGACACCTCGAGCGCTCCGCCGAGCGACCCCTTCACGAACGGGCTCTACAACGCGATGAACTACAACCGCGTCATGGCGGGCCTGCCGACGCTCACGTGGAGCCCGAAGCTGGGGAACAACGCCGGCACCTGGGCCGACCAGATGATGCACGCCAACTCGCTGTACCACCAGAACCTGAGCGCACTCATCTACTCGCCCGCCTACGCCAACTACCGCACCCTGGGCGAGAACATCCTCGTGGGCCCGGGCAGCATGTCGCCCGTGGACATCGAGGCCGCCTGGCGGAACTCGCCTCCGCACTGGGCCAACATCTCCAGCCGTGCCTTCAACGTCGTCGGCATCGGCTACGTGCGAGGCCCCGACGGCCGCATCTGGGCAGTCCAGGAGTTCGGCGGGCTCTGATCCGCCATCGCACCCCCAGTTCCTGAGCGCACGAGGCCGCGGCCCAGGCTGCGGCCTCGTCGCGCGGAGCGCCGAACCGGCTCCATCCACGGTGACCCCATGACCGCGCCACGTCACGTACTTTGGTGGTACGAGGCGGGAACGGGCGGGAATTCTGCATCTCCGGCGGCATTGACCGTTGCGCCGGATGATCATGGGGGCACGATGATGGGCAGCAGCTTCCCGAACGTGTTGCAGCGGACGCGTGAGGGCGACGCCTCGGCGTTCGCCCTGATCTGGCGACAGCTCCATCCGTCGCTCCTGCGATACCTGCGCGTCACGACCAACGATGCGGCCGAGGACGTCGCGTCCGAGACCTGGGCCTCGGTGGCCGCATCGATCAGCCGGTTCGAAGGTGACGAGTCCGCGTTCCGGGCCTGGTTCTTCACCATCGCTCGCCGCCGGGCGATCGACCACTTCCGTCGGGAGGCCCGACGGCGATCCGTCCCCGTCGACCCGGTCACCCTCGTCGCGGCGTCGACGCCGGCCACCGGAGCCGATCCCGGTGAGGCGGCGCTGAGCGCGCTGGCGATCGAGTCCGCGCTCGGTTACATCGCCGAGTTGCCGGACGGTCAGCGGGAAGCGGTGATGTTGCGCACGGTCGCCGGCCTCGATGTCGCACGCACCGCCGCCATCATGAGCAAACGGCCCGGAACTGTCCGCGTGCTCGCCCATCGGGGCCTGCGGACGTTGGCTCGCCGACTCACCGAGGAGGAGGAGCGCGCCGTACCAGCCTGAGGGCTTTTGACGCTTGTAGTCCCGATGTTCCGCAACCAGGTGCGACCCCCGACGCCGCCTCTCGACGAGATCACTGCCGAGCGCCTGCTCCGCGGCGATCCGATCGACGACCTGCCCGACGCCTTCCGGCCGCTCGGACGGTTGCTGGCGGACGCGTCCGGACCCGCTACCAGCGACGAGCTCGAAGGTTCGGCAGCTGCCGCGGCCATGTTCGTCGCCGCGCATGACGCGGCCGATCGGACCCGCCGGCGCACCTGGTCGCTCGTCGCGTCTGCATTCACGGCCTTCGCCGTCGTCATGTCCGGTGGCACCGCGGTTGCGGCCGCCCAGGGCGCGCTGCCCGAGCCGATCCAGCAAGCGGCCCACGTCGCTCTGGGCGTGGTCGGGATCTCGGTGCCCAGCATCAACCAGAAGTACGACGAGCAAGCGCCCGGCGAGAGCTCGGTGAACACACCGGACTCGACGTCCCGCTCCGTCGGTGGAAGTTCCGTGACGTCCACGCCGACGACCGCGGCACCCACGACCCCGGTCGAGGGAGACGGCACCGTGCCGGCGTCGGGCGGCGACGGCAGCAACCTGCCGCCGCAGAGCTACGGCAACGGCAACGGCCCGCCGAAGGTGCCGCCGGGCCAGGCCAAGAAGATCGGCTGAGGGCTCGCGTCAGTCGGCGACCGCGACCGGCGGCGCCCACTCGCACGCTTCGTCGAGGTCGAGCACCGCGGTCATCCGACCGAACGCGACCCAGTCGCCGATGCACACTGTGAGCTCGAAGATCTGCCGGTCGGTGAACACCGCCTTCATGCGGTCGAAGAACGCGTCGTCGAGCGACCGGTGGTCGAGCGCGAACTTGTCGGCGTACTCGATCGCGAGGCGCTCCTGCTCGGAGTAATCGCCGCTCTCGGGATTCCCGACGTGCTCGTACAGCTCCTCGTCGACCCCGTGGCGCGCCAACGAGGGCACCCGCCACGCCATGCAGATGTTGCAGCCGTTGATCTGGGCGATGCGCATGCGCGCGGCCTCGCGCACCCGCCACGACAGCTCCAGGCCCTTGCCGCCGACCTTCGCCGCCAGCGCGCCGACCGCGGCACCGAGATCCGGCGAGAGCGACCAGACCCGCTCGAGGTCGGTGCCGTCGCCGGGCAGGTCGATGCGCGCCATCAGACCGTCGCCTCGGCCGGGCGCGGCGGCGCCCATCCGCACGCCTCCGCGACGTCGAGCACGGCTTGGAAGCGGCCGAACGCGAGCCAGTTGCCGATCATCGCGGTGAGCTCGACGATCTCGGCGTCGGTGAACTCGGCCCGCATCCGCACGAAGAACGCGTCGTCGAGCGACCGGTGGTCGAGCGCGAACTTGTCGGCGTACTCGATGGCCAGGCGCTCCTTCACCGAGTAGTCACCCGCGTCGGGGTCGTCGACGTGCGCGTACAGCTCCTCGGTGACACCGCGGTCGGCCATCTCCGGGAAGCGCCACTCCTGGCACACGTTGCAGCCGTTGATGTGGGCGATCCGCATGCGGGCGACTTCGCGCACGCGCGGGCTCAACGAGGCGGTCGCCGTAGACGGCGGCGCTGAGGTTGCCGACCGCGGCGCCGAGCTCGGGCGAGAGCGACCACACCTGCACCAGCTCGCCGCCGTCCCCTTCGGGGATCGTGATCCTGGCCATCGGGGACCTCCATGTCGCGTCGATGCCTGCTCCGGCGCCTCCGCTCCGGCGTGCCGGCCTCCGGCCACGCCTGCGCTTCATCTCCGGATACCTCCCGAGCCTACGGCTTCCTCGGGACTCCCCGGGTTTACTGTCACACCCATCCGCGAGAATGGGAGCATGACCGCCGTGCCGCTCCCCCTGCTCCCCGGCGGCCCGCCCGTGCACGCGGCGCTGGCCGAGATGCACCCCGCGGTCGCGGAGTGGTTCCGCCGGCGCTTCCCCGACGGCCCCACCGCCCCGCAGGAGGAGGCGTGGCCGCACGTGGCGGCCGGACACGACACGCTCGTCGCGGCCCCGACCGGCTCGGGCAAGACCCTCGCCGCGTTCCTGGTGTGCATCGACCGGCTCTACCGGGCCCACGAGCGCGGCGAACCGGTCGACGGCATCGCGCGCGTGGTCTACGTGTCGCCGCTCAAGGCGTTGGCCGTCGACATCGCGGAGAACCTCGAGCGACCGCTGGCCGAGATCGCCGACGTCGCCAGCGAGCTCGGCCTCCCCGCACCGCGCGTGCGCGTCGCGGTGCGCACCGGCGACACGACCAGCTCGCAACGCAGCGCGATGGTGCGCAAGCCACCCAGCTTCGTGGTCACCACGCCGGAGTCGCTCTACCTGCTCGTCACCAGCGAGAAGGGTCGCGAAGCGCTGCGCACGGTGGAGACGGTCATCGTCGACGAGATCCACGCGGTCGCGCGCGACAAGCGGGGCGCGCACCTGGCCATCACGCTCGAACGACTCGAGGCGCTGTGCGACGAGCGTCCGCACCGGATCGGCCTGTCGGCCACGCAGCGGCCCATCGAGACCGTCGGGCGGCTGCTCGTCGGCGACCGGCCCCTGCCGGTCATCGTCGACGCCGGCCACCAGCGCGCGCTCGACCTCGCGCTCGAGCTCCCCGAAGGTGAGCTCGAAGCGGTCACCTCGGCCGAGCAGATGAGCGACGTCCTCGACCGCATCGCCGCGTTGGTCGAGGAGCACCGCACCACGCTCGTCTTCGTGAACACGCGTCGGTTGGCCGAGCGCCTCGCCCACCAGTTGGGGACGCGCCTCGGCGACGACGTGGTCGCCGCGCACCACGGCTCGCTCTCGAAGGAACGTCGCCACCGGGTGGAGACGCGTCTGCGCGCCGGCGACCTGCGCGCGTTGGTGGCCACCGCTTCGCTCGAGCTCGGCATCGACATCGGCCCCGTCGAGCTGGTGTGCCAGATCGGCTCACCGCGCAGCATCGCGACGTTCCTGCAGCGGGTCGGTCGCTCCAACCACAGCCGGGCCGGCACCCCCAAGGGCCGCCTCTACCCACTCACCCGCGACGAGCTGATCGAGTGCACCGCCCTGCTCGCCGCCGTGCGCGCCGGTCGTCTCGACACCATCCAGCTGCCCGCGCTGCCGCTCGACATCGCCGCCCAGCAGGTCGTCGCCGAGGTGGGCGCGCAGGAGTGGCGCACCGACGACCTCTACGCGCTCGTGCGACGCGCCGCGCCCTACCACGGCATGACACGCGAGCAGTTCGACGAGGTCGTCGACCTGGTGAGCAACGGCATCGCCACCGGGCGCGGACCGCGCGGCGCCTACGTGCACCACGACGCCGTCAACGGCGAGCTGCGCGGTCGCAAGGGCGCGCGGCTGGCCGCGGTGACGTCGGGGGGCGCCATCCCGGAGACCGGCGACTACCGCGTCGTCGCCGAGCCCGACGACACCTTCATCGGCACCGTCAACGAAGACTGGGCGGTCGAGTCGATGGCGGGCGACATCTTCCTGCTCGGCACCCACTCGTGGCAGATCCGCAAGGTGGAGCTCGGTGTCGTGCGCGTGCGCGACGCGGGCACCGCGCCACCGACCATCCCGTTCTGGATGGGCGAGGCACCGGCCCGCACCGCCGAGCTGTCCACCGAGGTCTCGGATCTGCGGGCCGCGGTCGACCGCTTCCTCACCGCCGGCGACCCCGACGGCGCGAAGCGATGGCTCATGGAGACCGCGGGGATCGACGCCGAGTCCGCCACCATGGTCGTCGACTACCTCGCGGTCGGGCGCGCCGTGCTGGGCGCGATGCCCACGCAGGAGCGCATCGTGTTCGAGCGCTTCTTCGACGAGACCGGCGGCATGCAGCTCGTCGTGCACTCGCCGTTCGGTGGCCGGGTCAACCGCTCCCTCGGGCTCGCGCTGCGCAAGAAGTTCTGTCGCACGTTCAACTTCGAGCTGCAGGCGGCCGCCAGCGACGACGCCATCGTGCTGTCGCTGGGCCCGCACCACAGCTTCCCGCTGAGCGAGGTGCCGGGCTACCTCAGCAGCGCCACGGTCGAAGACACCCTCGAACACGCCATCCTCGACTCGCCCATGTTCCAGGCCCGCTGGCGGTGGAACCTCAACCGGTCGCTGATGGTGCTGCGCTTCCGCAACGGCCGTCGCAACCCGCCACCGATCCAGCGCATGGAGTCCGACGACCTCATGGCCGCGGTGTTCCCGCAGGCGGCGGCGTGCCAGGAGAACGTCACCGGGCCCATCGAGATCCCCGACCACGTGCTCGTGCGCCAGACGATCACCGACACGCTGCACGAGGCGCTCGACGTCGACGCCACGCGCGCGCTGCTCGAACGGTTGGAGGCGGGCGCGGTGCAGGTGCACTTCGCCGACACCACCGAGCCCTCGGTGCTCGCGCACGAGATCCTCACCGCTCGCCCCTACGCGTTCCTCGACGACGAGGAGTTGCAGAACCGGCGCACCAACGCGGTCACGCTGCGGCGCGGTCTCGCCGTCGACCTCGCTGCCATCGGCGCGCTCGACCCGGCCGCGATCGAGCAGGTCCACGGCGAGATCACGCCCGAGCCCGAGTCCGCCGACGACCTCGCCGACCTGCTGGCATCGCTGGTGGTGGTGCGGCCGCGACCGGACTGGAGGCCCTTGTTCGACGAGCTCCGCGAGCGCGGCCGCGCGGTCGCGTTCCGCCCGCGCGACACCGACCTGTGGTGCGCTGCCGAGCGCGAAGACGACGCCGGTCACGCGTTCGCCGACGACGAGGAGGCGATCGCGCAGCTGCTCCGCGGTCACCTCGAGATCAGCGGGATCACCACCGTCGAACGCCTGGCCGAGGCCACGACCCTCACGCCCGGTCGGGTCGCCGCGGGGCTCGCGTACCTCGAGCAGAGCGGCTTCGCGTTGCAGGGCACGTACACCCCGGATGCGGTGGAGACCGAGTGGGTGTCGCGCCGGTTGCTCGCGCGCATGCACTCGTACTCGCGCCGCACTCGGCGCGGTGGTGTGGAGCCCGCCACCGCCCAAGACTTCATGCGCTTCCTGTTGCGTTGGCAACACGTCGCACCGGGCTGCCAGCTGGCGGGTGAGGTCGGGCTGCTGACCGTCGTGGAGCAGCTGCAGGGCTTCGACGCCGCGGCGGTGGCGTGGGAGCCCGACCTGCTCGGCGCAAGGCTGCGCCGTTACGACCCCGCGTGGCTCGACCGGCTGTGCCACGACGGCGAGGTCGCCTGGTTGCGCACCAACCCGCCGGTGCGCGCGGTCGACGCGCCCGCGGTGGCGCCGTCGAAGGCCACACCCATCTCACTGGTCGCGCGCGTCGACCTGCCCTGGCTGCTGCTGGCAGCCCGCTCCACCGGCGATCCCGGGGAGCCGGTGGTCGGGGCGACGGCCGAGGTGCTCGAGGTGCTGCGCGAACGCGGCGCGTGCTTCGCCAGCGAGCTGGGCACCGCCACCACCCGCCTGCCCGAAGACATCGAGCGTGCGCTGTGGGACGGCCTGGCGCGCGGGCTGGTCATGTCCGACGGCTTCGGCGCCATCCGCTCGCGGGTCGCGTCGAACCCGCGCCGCTCCGAGGGACGACGGTTCTCGCGGCTCTCCCGCGGCCCGCGGCTCGCCACCGCCGCCGCGGGGCGCTGGTCACTCGTCCCCACGGCCGAGACGGTCGCGCTCACCGATCTCGCGACCGCCGATCGCGACGAGCTGGCCGAGGCGGTGGCCGAACTGCTGCTGCACCGGTGGGGTGTCGTGTTCCGCGACCTGGTGGTGCACGACTCGCTGCGGTTCCCGTGGCGCGACCTGCAGTGGGCGCTGCGACGGTTGGAAGATCGTGGCCTGGTGCGGGGCGGTCGGTTCGTGACCGGGTTCAGCGGCGAGCAGTACGCGCTCCCGGCCGCGCACGAGCAGCTCACCCAGGTGCGGCGGTCGCCGCGCGAGGGCGAGCGCGTCACCGTCAACGCCACCGATCCCCTGAACCTCGTCGGCGTGATCGTGCCCGGCGCCCGCGTGCCGGCGGTGCGCACCCGCCGGGTGACCTACGTCGACGGGGTCTTCCACGACGGCACCGAGACCGCCGACGTGGCACGTGAGCCGGCGGAGGCGCGCAGCGCCTGAGCGCGCGAGGATCGGGGCCGTGCCCGCTTCGCAGCCCGTCCTCATCGAAGCCGCCATCAACGGTGGCACCACCAAGGCGCGCAACCCCAACGTGCCGCTGACGCCGGAGGAGATCCGCAAGGACGCGCTCGGCTGCTTCGACGTCGGAGCGACCATCGTGCACGCTCACAACCACGACATCCGCCTCAGTGGCGAGGAGGCCGCGCGCGCCTACCTCGACGCGTGGGAACCGCTGCTCGCCGAGCGTCCCGACGTGCTGTGGTACCCGACGCTGTGCGTCGCGCCCGGCCCACGCGAGAAGCTCGAGCACGTACGCCTCATCGGCGAGCGGGTGCCGGTGCGGATGGCCGCGGTCGATCCCGGATCGACCAACCTCGGGTCCCCGGGCGACGACGGCCTCCCCGAGGGTGGCGTGTACGCGAACTCGTACGCCGACATCCGCGAGGCGTTCGCGCTGTGCGAGGAGCACGGCTGGGGCCCGCAGCTCGCGATCTACGAACCCGGCTTCCTCCAGTGCGTGCTCACCTACCAGCGCGCCGGCCGCCTCCCCGCCGGGTCCATGGTGAAGCTCTACTTCGGCGGCGAGTGGGGGATGTGGGCGCGGGCGCGGGGCGTCACGTTCGGGTTGCCACCGACGGCCAACGCGCTCCTCGCCTACCTCGACATGCTGGAAGGCTCCGCGCTGCCGTGGTCGGTGTCGGTGTGGGGGGGCGACCTGATGGCCACCCCGGTTGCCCGACTGGCGCTCGAGCGCGGCGGGCACCTGCACGTCGGGTTGGAGGAGCACTACGACCCCGACCACTCCCCCACCAACGTCGAGCTCGTCGAGCACGCGGTCGCGTTGGCCCACTCGGTGGGGCGGCCGATCGCGACGACCGGCGAGGCGATCGAGATCCTCGGGCTGCCGGTCGTCGCCGCTCGCTGAGGCGCGTCGGCGCGCGCGGGGCGACTACTAGTGCTCGGCGCGGTCGAGGTCGGCTGTCGGATCGTGCGTCAGGTCGGCGCGGCGGAACGCAGTGGTGTCGGGGAGCGCGAGATGCACGTCGGACTCCTCCTCCACCCGCACGCGGAGCCGCCGTCCCGCGCAACCGAGCACGTGACCGCCTGCGGTGCGCGCGTCGTCGACGAAGTGGAGGTGGTAGCCGGCCACCTCCACGCCCGACGCGTACGGAGGCGACCAGAAGCCGACCATCGTGCCGTCGACCGGACCGAGCTCGAACTCGACCTGGTGTTCGGTCGCGACCGCGAGTGGCACACCGGGCGCGGTGCGGCACGCGGCGCGCACGTGCACCGCGTCGAAGCGGCCGTCGACCCTCACCGCGAAGAACACGTTGGCGGAGTCGCGCAGGCCGTCGACGGCCGCGGTGAGCGTGGCGAGGTCGTCGACCTCGTCGAGCACGACGGTGTCGGGGTCACCGAAGCGGGTGACCACCGCGAACGGCGTGGTCGCGTCGTCGGGCACCTCGTGCACCTCGCCGCGGGACGACACGCGGAACACGTGGCCGTCGAGCACCACCATCTCGCCGTCGAGATCCCCGAAGGTGCCGAGCCCGAAGTCGCCGTGCTCGCGCACCAGCCCCACCGACACCGCGCCTTGGTAGACGCCCTCGACCAACGCCCCCGCCGTCGACACCTGGTACATCGTGTGGTGCTCGACGCCGAGGTACTCGGCCAACGCGCGCTCCACGAGGTGGTCGATCGGCGCCCCGCTGCTCCGGACGAGCTCGTCGAGCGCGGCGAGCACGTGGGAGTCCACACGGGCGCGCAGCTCGGGCATCCGGGCACGGTACCGGTTCCGCGGATCTCCGGGAACCAGATGCGCGTCGCGCTCGTCTGAACCTCCCGCACGCAACTCATCGAGGGAGGGAACCTCATGCGTCGAGTCCTCTGCTTCGTCGCGCTCGCACTCGTCCCGGTGGCGCTGGCCGCCGGACCCGCCGCGGCCTGCGGCGGCCTGGTCGGCGAGAACGGCACCATCCAGCTCACCCGCACGAGCACGCTCGCCGCCTATCACGACGGTGTCGAGCGCTACGTGACCAGCTTCGAGTTCAGCGGCACCGGCGAGGCGGTGGGCTCGATCGTGCCGCTGCCCGGCATCCCCACCAAGGTGGAGCGCGGCGGCGACTGGACGCTGCAGCGGCTCGAGCGCGAGGTCGCACCGCCCGTTCCGGCCACTGCGTTCGCGCAGTCCTCGGCGTCGGGTGCCGCCGCGCCCGCCGAGGTGCTCCAACAGACCCAGGTCGACGCGCTCGACATCACCATCCTGCGCGGCGGCGGCGACGCCGTGGGCAAGTGGGCCATCGACCACGGCTTCCTGCTCACCCCCGACGCGCCCGCGGTGCTCGACTTCTACTCGCACCGCTCGAAGATCTTCATGGCGGCACGCTTCGACGCGTCTCGCGCCGCGGCGCTCGGCCAGACCTCGGGCGACGGCACGCCGATCATGTTGACCATCCCGACCGACGAGCCCTGGGTGCCGCTGCGCATCCTCTCCCTCGGCCTCGACGCGTCGCGGTTCGTGAACGCGGACGTGTTCCTGCTCACCGACACGCGCCCGAACGTGCTCGCGGTCGACACCGGTGTCTCGACCGAGCGCAGTGAGCAGGCGTCGTCGCAGCTGCTCGACGACCTGCGCTCCGACCAGCACATGGGCTGGGTGCCCGACTCGATGTGGTTCAGCTACCTCGCGGTCTCGACCCCCGCCGGCCAACTGCGCCACGACCTCGCGGTGTCGACGCACGCGGACACGTTGCCGTCGGCGCGCATGGCCGGCTTCTCGGTGCCCGCGTCCCCCGCGGTGGCGAGACGTGGTGGGTGCCGCTCCTGTTGATCGGCGTGCCGCTCGTGGTGGTGGCGGGCGGCACCGTGCTGGCGCGGCGAAGCGCGTCATGAGAGGACGGGTGCGGGGCCACCGGCTGGCGGTCGGGGCTGCGCTCGCCGTCGTCGCGGCGCTCGGCGTCGGCGGCGTGGTGCTCGCCACCGCCGGCGCCGGCAGTCCCGCGGCCGACGACGGAATCCTCGGGCCGGGGCGGGTCACGGTCACCATCCGCATCGACCACAGCCACTTCGAGACCGCGCCGATCCGGGTGCGACCGCACACCGAGGTGCGCTTCGTGGTGGTGAACCGTGACCCCATCGGCCACGAGCTCATCGTCGGCGGGCCCGACGTGCAGGCACGCCACGAGGCCGGCCACGAGGCCTACCACCCACCCAAGCCCGGTGAGGTGTCGGTGCCGGCCCAGGGGCGCGCGTCCACCACGTACTCGTTCCACGCGCCGGGACCGGTGGAGTACGCGTGCCATCTCCCCGGCCACTACCAGTACGGCATGCACGGGATCGTGGAGGTCGTCGCCGACGAGCCGGCGCGCTGAGCCGGTGTGCCAGACTCCGCGGCCATGGAACTCCACCTCTTCGGCACGCTCACCATCGTCACCGACCCGGACGGCCTCTTCATGCTCGGCACCACCTCGGCGGGGCGGCGCATCATCCAGGAGCTGAAGGCGGTCGAGCTCAGCGGGCGCGTCCAAGGCACGATGACGGGCAAGGCGGCGGCGGACTGGCTCACCGTCGACGCCGACGGCAACGTCACCCTCGACATCCGCGTGGTCATCACCACCGACGACGGTGCGCAGGTGTACGTGCACCTCGACGGCCGAGCGCGCTGGCCCGAGCGCCTCGGCGACGGCCCGATCTACTCGCGTGCCACGCTCGAGTCGGGCGACGAGCGCTACGAGTGGGTCAACCACCTGCCGCTGGTGTCGAAGGGAGCCGTGGCTCCGGGCGGCGGCGTCGCCCACGAACTGTTCGAGCTCGCCTGACATATCCCCGTCGCTCGCCTCCGCTCACTCCGTCACGAAGGGCGAGCCGGGCGGAGCCCGCTCTCGCCCTGACACATCCCCGTCGCTCGCCTACGCGAACCGGTTCCACCACCGCGAGGTCGCGACCGCACCGATCGCGAGCAACGCACCCAGCGCGACGAAGTACACCGTCAGCTCGTGGACCTCGCGCACGGCCACGACCCGCTTCGGGAGCTCGCGGAACGCTCGTTGCAGTTGCTCGGCACCTGCCGCACGGGCGTACGAACCGCCCGTCGTCCGCGCGATCGCCCGCAAGGTGTGCTCGTCCAGCTGCAGGAAGTTCGCCACTTGCGGACTCGAGAAGTCGGGAACGAAGCCGCCGACGCCCCCCGGCCCGAGCGTGTCACCGCCGAACTGCTCGGCGGTGCACACCAGCGCGCTGGGTCTCGTCGACCCGAAGCCGATCGTGAAGACGCGCAGTCGGCGATCGGCCGCCTGTCTCGCCGCGTCGAGCGGGTCGACCCCGGTGGTGGCGGCTCCATCCGTGAGCACCACGATCACGTCGGGCAGGTACTTGCTCGCGAAGCGGTCGCGCCGCTTGTCGGCGGCCGCCAGCTTCACGGTGCTCGGTGCGATGTCGTGATTGACACGGGACAGCGCGTCGATCGACGAGAGCATGCCGTTGCCGATGGCGGTGCCGACCGCGGTGGTGAGACCGTTGATCGCGTCGTGCAGCCGATCACGGTCGCTGGTGGGTGGGACGAGGATCTGAGAGCTGCGCGCGAACACGACGATTCCCATCCGGGTGCCGCCCGGTTGGTCGTCGATGAACCGACGCGCCGCTTCGACCGCGGCGGTGAGACGGTTCGGCTTGACGTCGGTCGAGCACATCGAACGCGACACGTCGATCGTGAGCATGATCGACGTGTCGCTGCGCGACGTCGTCACCAGCGCTTGCGGTCGCGCGGTGCCCAGGACGAGCACCACGATCGCGGCGAGGAGCAACCCGGCCGGTACCAGACGTCGCCAGCGCGACCGCTCGGGCATCGCCGGGCGGATGAGCGACAGGCTCGCGTAGGTCACCGCGTATTTGCGGCGCCGGCGGCGCAACCAGAACGCCGCCGCGACGATCACCAGCGGTACGACGAGCCCGAGCAACGCGAGGGGCCACAACAGGCGCATGTCAGATCACCCGCCCGTACCAGCGCATCGACAGCGCGGCCGCGACCAGGAACAGGAGCACACCCGCGCCGGCGAAGATGGCGGTGATCTCCGTGTTGCGTTCCGCGACGGTGAGCTTCAGGTCGATGGTGTCGTACACGCGGCGCAACGACGCGGCGTCGCTCGCCGCGTAGTAGGTGCCCCCACTGCGGCGGGCCACACCGCGCAGCAGGTTGGCGTCGAGCGCGGTCGCCACCTGGAACCCATTGATGTCCACGACCGCACCGTTGGGACTTCCGAGACCGATCGGGAAGATGCGCACGCCGGCCTGTGCCGCGACCGGAGCCAACGCCAGCGGGTCGAGGTCGGCGGTGTTGTCACCGTCGGACAAGAGCACGATGGCGGCCGAACCGAGGAAGCGGACGTCCGGTTGGCGAGCGCCCCGCTCGAGGGCGGCGCGGTCGAGCGTGAGCGTCTTGCCCGCGACCGCGCCCAGCGACGTGAGGATCCCGCGCCCGAGCGCGGTGCCGCCGCTCGCCTTCAGCCGGTTCACCGCCGCGAGCACGTCACGGCGGGAGCGCGTGGGCGGCTGGACCACGAACCCGGCGTCGCTGAACGCGACCACGCCGATGCGGATGCTCGACGGCTGGGCGGCGACGAACCCACGCGCCGCGCGTTTGGCGGCCGCCATGCGCGTCGGCGCCAGATCCTTCGCCTTCATGCTCGACGACACGTCGAACGCGAGGATCACGGTGCCCTGCCGTTGCGGCAGTGCGATCGTCGCCTCCGGACGCGCCATTCCGATCATCAGGACGACCACACCGAAGAGGAACACGGCCGGGGCGACGTGACGGCGCCAGCCCAGTGCCGCGCCCGTGCGCGTGGACGAGCGCGACATCGTGCCGAGCTCCTCGTCGCTCACCGTCCGGCGACGGACGATCCCCCGATACCCCGCGACCAGCACGGGCACGAGGAGCAGCAGCAGGAAGGCGTCGGGCGCGAGGAACGTCACCGATGGCCTCGTCGCTTCCGCGCGCGCACCATCCGGAGCAGCACGCGGACGATGTCGTCGTCGGTGGACACGTCGTAGAGATCGACGCCGGCGCGGAGAATGGCCGTGCGCAGCTGCTCCTCGCGCGCCGCGGTGGCGGCCTCGAAGCGCCGACGGAAGCCCGGATCGCTCGTGTCGACGAGCAGCTGCTCGCCGGTTTCGGCGTCACGCAGCACGACCACGCCGGCATCCACCAGACCGACCTCGCGCGCGTCCCACAGGCGGACCGCCACGACCTCGTGACGCTGGGCGAGCAGTCCCAGCGCGCGCCCCCAACCGGGCTCGCTGATGAAGTCGGAGAGCACGAACACCAGGCACCGGCGGCGGATCGTGCGGAAGCCGGCCCGGAAGAGTCCCTCGAGCGCGGTAGCTGTCCCGGCGTCGGTGGGCGGACGCAACAGATCGCGCGTCAACCGCAAGACCTGCCGTCGTCCACCGCGTGGTTCCACGACGCGCTCGACCGCGTTGTCGTAGAGCACGGCGCCCACGCGGTTGCCGTCGCGCGTCAGGAGCCGGCCGAGCGTCGCGGCCAACTCGACGAGCACGACTTCCTTGGTCCGATCGACATGACCGAAACGCATCGACGAGGAACGGTCGAGGAGCAGCCAGGCGGTGAGCTCGCGGTCGTCGATGTACTGGCGGACATGCGGGACGTCGAGACGCGCGGTCACGTTCCAGTCGATGTAGCGAACGTCGTCCTGCGCCTGGTATTCGCGCAGGTCGGCGAAGTCGGTCCCCGATCCGTAGAAGAGCGCGCGGTGGTCGCCCTGCAGGAGGCCGTCGAGCCGACGGATGACCTGCCAGTCGAGCCGCTGGAGCAGGCGCTCAGCTTGGCCGGGAGTGCGACGCGGCGGCGTCGAGGTCGGCGGTGCGGTCATCGAGCGGGTCCTCGGGTTGCGAGACGGTGAGCAGGACCTGGTGGAGCAGTTCGTCGGGGGTGACCCCGTCGGCGAGCGCCTCGTACGAGAGCACCAGCCGGTGACGCATGACGTCGAGCGCGAGGTCGCGCACGTCGTCGGACAGCGCGTATTGGCGCCCGTGGAGCAGGGCGCGCGCCCGCGCCGCGAGCACCAGGTTGATGGTGGCGCGCGGGCTGGCGCCGTAGAGCACGTAGGGGGCGATGGCGTCGAGTCCGTGCAGGCGCGGTTCGCGCGTCGCGCCGACAAGTCGCACCGCGTACTCGATCAGCGACGGATCGACGTAGACCTGCGTGGTGGCCTGCTGGAAGGCGAGGAGCTGCTCGTCGTCGAGCACGGTGCGGACCGTCTCCAGGCCCTCGGTCATGCGCTCGACGATCACGAACTCCTCCGTCGGCGACGGGTACGACACCAGCACCTTGAGCATGAAGCGGTCGACCTGCGCCTCGGGCAGCGGATACGTGCCCTCGGACTCGATGGGGTTCTGCGTGGCCAACACGAGGAACGGGTCGGGGACCGCGTGGGTCTCGCGCCCGATCGTGACCTGTCGCTCCTGCATCACCTCGAGCAGCGCGCTCTGCACCTTGGCGGGCGCGCGGTTGATCTCGTCGGCGAGCAGCAGGTTGGTGAACACCGGACCCAACGACGTGGCGAACTCACCCGAGCGCTGGTTGTAGATGCGCGTCCCGACGAGGTCGGCCGGCACGAGGTCGGGCGTGAACTGGATGCGTTGGAACTGACCGCCGATGGAATCGGCAAGCGTCTTGATCGCGAGCGTCTTGGCCAGGCCGGGCACGCCTTCGACCAGGACGTGACCGCGCGCGAGCAACGCGATCACGAGCCGCTCGAGCAACTGGTCCTGGCCGACGATGACCTTCTTGACCTCGTAGAGCACGCGCTCCATCGGTTCCCGGTGCTCGCTGCGGGGTTCCATCGGTCTGCACCCTCCTGCGCTCGATGTCCTGGGTTCCGTGACTCGGCCGCGTCCGATCAGCTCGGCGGGATGTTGGCGCCGCCGCCCCCGCCGGCGATGGGCACGGCGAAGCCGATGCCCACGAAGAACCGTTGACCGCTCGGGTTGGCGAGTGCGGTGACGATGCCGACCACGTGACCCTGGCGGTTGAGCAGTGGACCGCCGGAGCTGCCGGGGTTGACCGCGGCGTCGAACTGGATGAGACCGGTGAGCTCACCACCACCGTCCTCGCGCCCGATCGACCGGTCGAGGCCGGAGACGACACCCGCGGTCAGGGAGTCGGCAAGCCCGAGCGGGTTGCCCACCGAGAACGTGTCGTCGCCGATCCGCACGCCGCCGCCGAGCACGGCCGGCACGACCACGGTCGGCAGCTGTTCGGGTTGCAACACGGCGGTGTCGCGCTCGGGTTGGGATGACACCACGCTCGCGGGGCTGCGGGTGCCGTCGGCGAACGTCACCTCGATCGAGCTCGCACCCGTGATGACGTGATCCGCGGTCATGACCTGACCGTCGTCGTTCACGATCACGCCGCTGCCCAGCACCATGTCGCCGCCCTGCACGCTGCGGACCAGCACGAGCGAGGGTTGGATCGTGCGGTACACCTTGGACGCGATCGCCGGTGCGACGGTGCTCGTGGTCGGTCCCGACGTCGACGGTGTTGCCCGCTCGGAATCGGACGTACCCGTGCGATCGATCAGCGCGTACGCGCCCAGCGCCACGACCGCACCCATGAGCGCCCACATCAGCGGCGGCCACCTGCGGCGATCCGATCGAGCGGCACGAGGCACCGGGCGCCTCCCCGAAGGCCGGTGGCGTCTCCCCTCCACGGTGAACGCCGCGGCCTGTGGTGTGGCTGAGAACACTCCGAGGCTACCGGCTTGCCCACCCGTCGAAAGCTCTGGCGCTACCAGAAGTACGTCGAACATCCGGCCCTGGCCAAGCGAGACGCGCGTCCGGACGGGTCGTTGCGCAAGTGGGCGCGCCAGTTCTACGACATCGAACCCGGTGAGATCGTCGAAAGAGCGCCGAGGTGAGAAGGCCAGGACGTCGGGCATCCCGGCAAGTGGCGTAGCTTCGTGCTGGAGCACCGAGGCACCTGAGAAGGGACACCGCGATGAAGACGAGACTCGCTTGCCCGTGTGGCGAGATGATCCGCGGCGACGACGAGGACGACCTCGTGGAGAAGGCGTTCGCGCACCTCCGCGAGAAGCACCCGGATCTGGCCGACGAGTACCAGCGCGAGCACATCCTCTTCATGGCGTACTGATCGTCAGCGGTGCCCGAGGTAGGCGTCGCGCAGCACCCTGATCTCGAGGTCGGCGTCTTCGAGGCAGCTCTTGACGACGTCGCCGATGCTGACGATGCCGCAGAGCCTCCCGTGGTCGACGACCGGGACGTGACGGACCCGCCCCATCGTCATCTCCACCATGACCTGCCGCACGCGGTCGTCGGGTGCACACGTGCGGGCGGCGTGGCTCATGACGTCGCGGGTGCGGAGGTCGAGGGCGTCCGCGCCGTGGCGGGCGAGGGCGGCGACCACGTCCGTCTCGGTGATGATGCCGTCGACGCGGACGCCGTCGGGCGAGACGACGAGCGCGCCGATGTGCTCCAGTCGCATCCGTTCGATCACCCGGCGCACCGTCGAGTCCCGGGGGATCGTCGACACTTCACGACCCTTCACCTCGAGGATGTCATCGACCTTCATCCGACACCTCCGATCGCCACTCGTTTGTCAACCCGCCGACCAATTCTTACGCCTCGTCGGACCTGCGAGCAGCCTCAGCCGCCGACCGCGAGCTGCACGCTCTGGCGGTTCGACGCCGTGCAGTCGAAGGTGCCCGCCTTCTTCGGGTAGTCGCGGACGTACTTCTTGCCGTCGAAGGTGAGGATCATGAAGCACGGCGAGCTCGCCCTGGCGCCGGGATCCATCTTCCCCCACATGCCACCGGCGTCGAACGAGTGCGTGTTCTTCAGCGCGTCGAGCAGGTTGGCGCGGGTGAGGCCGTTGACGCCCTGATCCTTGATCACCTGGTTGGCCGCCTGCTGGAACAGCAGGGTCGACACCCAGCCCCACACCGCGAATCCGTTGATCTTGTCCTTGCCGACGTACTTCACGAACGCAGCGAGCGTCTTGTTGGCCTTGGTCTCGAAGAAGGGCAGGAAGTTCATGACGATGTGGGTGTTCGCCATGACGTCGCCGGCGGCCTCCGTCTTCTTGTCGTAGCACTGGATCTGGCACGTCCACACGATCTTCGGGTCGGTCAGTCCCTGGAGCTGTGCCTCCTGGCGCATGGTGATGACGTTGTCGACCGGCGCGCCGGTGAGGTTGTAGTTGTCACCGTCGGCCTTCATCTGCTGGATGACCGGCGTGTACGCGCTCTGCGGGTCGGCGCTGGCCTTGGGGATGGTGTCGGTGATGTCGATCCCGGCCTTCTCGGCGAGGAGCCCGAGCACCGCGGTCGTATGCGCGGTTGCCGCGGAGTCGCCGCTGACGATGATCGGGCCCTTCAACTTCGGTCCGTACTTCTTCACGTAGTACTTCGAGTCGCCGGTCTGCCCGGTGAACGTCTGCGGGTCGTCGTTGACCGTGCTGCAGTCGAGCAGGCTGCCGTTGGGCGCGTACGTCACCGGCGCGCACGCCTCCTTGGAGCTCGTGGAGGTCGACGGCAAATCGGGCAGACCGGTCGCTTGGCCCGCTTTGTCCCTGCAGTTGAGCACGTCGTCGAAGCTCGGGAGCAGGAACGTCGCGTTCCCGACCATCGCCAGGTCGTTCTCACACGCCTTGATGAAGCCATTGCGCGCTTCGTTGGGGTTGAGCTTCGAGTCGTAGAAGTCGAGCACGACCTTGCGCCCGCCGATCCCGCCGTTGGCGTTGATGTACTTCACCGCCCCGGTTGCGCCGTCGACGCCCCCCTGGAAGAGGCCGGGAGCCAGCGAGTTGTCGACGTCGGCGACGATCGCGACGTGGACGGTCTTGGCGTCGACGCCGATCTCGGAGGCCGTCGGCTTGTCGTCGGCGGCACCGCCGATCGCGGGGAAGACCCCGATCGTGGCAGCGAGCGTCGCCAGCGCAACGAGCACGCGGGCGGTCGGAGTGTTCGGTCGCACGGTCCCCCCAGAGATGTCAGATGTCTGACGTTTCGGCGGTCAAGATGTCAGATATTTCGCCGGGAGTCAACGCGGGCCGAAACCGACCGCCGGTAGGGTCCCGGCCATGGGCCTCGAGGGCAAGGTCGCGGTGGTCACTGGTGCGTCGCAGGGCATCGGCGCCGCCATGGCCCGGGTCCTCCACGAAGCAGGGATGCGCGTCGCGCTGCTCGCCCGGTCGGAAGACAAGTTGGCCGCGCTCGCCGCCGACCTCGGCGACGGCTCCCTTTCCGTGCCGTGCGACGTCGGCGATCCCGACTCGGTGCGGCACGCGTTCGCCGCCGTCGCCCGGCACTTCGGGCGAGTCGACGCCCTGGTGAACAACGCCGGGATCATCGGGATGTCGCTCCTCGCCGAGGCTGACGACGACCACATCACGTCGACGGTCGCCGCGAACCTGCTCGGCCCGATGTACTGCAGCCGCGCCGTCATCCCGCTGATGGTGTCGGCCGGAGGCGGCGACATCGTGAACGTCTCCTCGCGCGCGGTCGAGCTGGCGCGGCCGTACCTGTCGGTGTACTCGGCGACCAAGGGCGGGCTGGAGACCTTCACCCGCACGTTGGCCGCGGAGCTCCGGCCGCACGGCATCCGCGTCAGCGCCGTCCGCGTCGGGCCGACGGCATCCGAGCCGGTCCCCGCCGGCAACACCGCGGTGTCGACGCGTGACCGAGGAGTGGGTTGCCCGCGGTGGCCCCGCCCCCGAAGCGCCGGCACCGGTCGAGAGCGTGGCCGAGGCCGTGCTGTTCATCGTCTCGCGGCCGCGCTCGTGGCGCGTGCCGACGCTGGTGGTCGACCCCGCCTAGCGAACCCAGCGAACGCGCGATCTCAGCCGAACTGGATGAGCTCGAACGGGACGCCGCCCGCGGTCACCTCGGCGATCGTGGCGCCGAGCTCCCCCGCGCCGGTCACCGTCAGCGGACCCCTCGTGGCGAAGCCGGCCGCGACCGCGGCATCGGCGGCCGACACGACATCGCGGTTCGCCACCGCGAGCATGTGCACGCCGGGCGCGACCGCGCCCCGGAGCGGCTCCGGGATCTCGACCACCTCGAGCCTCCGTCACGGAATGTCACGACCTTCGCTTCGAGCTCGACTTCGAACCGGGCCGGCGCGAGATCTGACGCGCCGACTTCTGGTTCGAGCACCCCGACGAAGGCGGGTCGCTCAGGCGTCGCGTCGCTCGATGGCCAGCACCGCGAACGCGAGCACCACGCCCACCGTCACGAGGAGCACGACCAGGCCGCCGCCCGGTGACAGGAGATCGGAATTGGGGCGGACGGTGAACAGCGCGCGGCCCGCGTTGATCGGCAGCAGCTTGCCGACGTCGGTGTTCCAGGGCGACGGCAGCGCCTCGACCAGCGCCGGGGCCACCAGCACCAGCCCGAACAACGTGGCGATGGCGCCCGCGGTGCGGCGGAGCAAGGTGCCGAGCCCGAGGGCGAGCAGACCGATCAGTGTGAGGTAGACGCCCGCACCCACCACCGCGCGCAGCACACCCGGATCCGACAGGGACGCGTCGACGTGCTTGGACGCCAGCACGCTCTGCCCGGCGAAGAACGCGGCGAACGCCGCGATCTCGGCGACGACGAACGCCACGAGCGTGAAGACCGCCGCCTTCGCCAGCAACACCGTCGGGCGGCGCGGCACCGCGGTGAGCGTCGTGCGGATCATGCCGGTGGTGTACTCGGAGCTGATGATCAGCACGCCGAGGACGCCGATCGCGAGCTGGGCGAGGAAGACGCCGCGGAGGCTCACCGCGGTGGGGTCGATCGACAACCGCTCGCGGAGCGTCAGCTGATCCCAGCGGCTGACCCGGGCGACGCTGAGCAGCGTGCCGACGCCGACGGTGGCGACGACCATGGCGAGGAGCGTCCACACGGTGGACCGCACCGTCCGCAACTTGGTCGTCTCCGACCGCAGCACCGCGGGGAGCGCGCTCCCCGTCGGGGCACGGGTGGTGTCGACGCTGGTCGCGCTCATCGCACACTCCCGGTCGCGGCGACCTCGCCGTGGAAGTCGACGCTGTCGTTGGTGAGCTCGAAGAACGTCTCCTCGAGCGATGCCCGCTCCGTCACAAGCTCGTGCAGCACGACACCGTTGCGGGCGGCCAGCTCGCCGACCGCCTCGGCGGTGAACTCGCTGACGGTCAACGCGTCGTCACCGTCGTGCTCGACGACGCGCCCGCCGGCGTCGACGATGAGCGACGCGAGCCGCGCCGCGTCGGGCGACCGAACCGTGACCCGTGCCGCCCCGCGCACGAGCAGGTCGCGCATCGGCGCGTCGGCGATGAGCCGGCCACGACCGATCACGATCACGTGATCGGCGGTGAGCGACATCTCGCTCATCAGGTGGCTCGACACGAAGACGGTCCGGCCCTCGTTGGCGAGCGACCGGAACAGCGTGCGGATCCAGACGATGCCCTCGGGGTCGAGCCCGTTGACCGGCTCGTCGAACATCAACACGCCCGGATCGCCGAGCAGCGCCGCCGCGATCCCGAGCCGTTGCCGCATCCCGAGCGAGAAGGTCCCGATCGCGCTGGCCGGCGACGTCGCTCAGCCCGACGATGTCGAGAACCTCGTCGACTCGCCCGCGTGGGATCCGATTCGACTGCGCCAGGCACCAGAGGTGGTCGCGGGCCCGGCGGCCCGGGTGCACGTCGCCCGCATCGAGGAGCGCGCCCACGTCGTGGAGGGGATACCGGTGGTCCCCGTAGGCGATGCCGCCGACGGTCACGGTGCCCGCGGTCGGACGGTCGAGTCCGAGGATCAGGCGCATGGTCGTCGACTTGCCAGCTCCGTTGGGACCGAGGAAGCCGGTGACCCGGCCCGGCTGCACGCTGAAGGAGAGGTCGTCGACCGCGAGGGCGGTCGGATAGCGCTTCGTGAGTCCGTGGGCGTCGATCACCCGACGCACCCTACGGACGGAATGTGAGGCCGGTGTGAAGCGAAGCTGAGAATCCCGCCGCCTCAAGCGCGCGCGGTCGTCAGCGGGCTGCGACCTGGAACGCAGCCGCCCGGGCTTCGGACCGCGCGAAACGCCACCCATCGATCGTGACGACATCGCCCGTGGCGTAGTCGTCGCTCGTGCTCGCGGCGACGACCGACCAGACCACCGCGCCGGAACCGTCGACCGCCCCTTGCGGGAGCAACGGGCCCAACGTGGCGCGGGTCGACTCGCCCGGTGTGAGCTCCACGTAGCGGCGTCCGATCTCGGCCACCGAGCCGCGCCGCGGCACTCGCGCCGCGACCGATCGCGGCACGGCCGCGGAGGCGCCACGGAACGCGAAGACACGCGCAACGCCGGTTGCCAGCACCCCCGTGCCGGCGAGGCGCAGGATCTCGCGGCGGCTGACGCGGCGCATCAGGCGAGCACCTCCCGCTGGAGATGGTCGGCCATGCGCAACGCGAGCGCGACGATGGTGAAGGTCGGGGTCGACGTGCCCGACGTGGGGAAGACGGCGCTGCCACCGATGTAGAGGTTCGTCAGCCCATGCACGCGGCACTGCTCGTCGACGACGCCTTTCGTCGGATCGCTGTGCATGCGAGCGGTCCCCATGTGGTGGAACCCGACGCCGACGGGAAAGTCCATCGAGTCGAAGTCTTCGGGAACGACGCGGTACGTCTCGAAGTACCGAGGGTCGCCCTTGCCGGCCACGAACGACACCCCACCGACCGCAACCTGGAGCCGCCCGACGCCGACCCGTCCGAGCTCGTCGGCGACGATCTGGAGTGCGTGCCGCATGCTCTCGCGGTCGTTGCTCGTCAGCCGCCAGTCGAGCTCGATGCGTGGCATTCCGAGCTGATCCTTGGCTCGCCCCAATGTGACCCGGCTCTCGGGATTCGGTGTCTGCTCGCCGAGGATGCGCACGTAGGCGACGGTGGGCCAGGCGGTGCCGGTGAGCTTCCGCGACAGTGCGACGACATCGAGATCGTTGACGCCGCGCGACTGGTCGGATTCGCTGTGGTCGCCGACAGCTGTCGCCGCGATCGTGACCTCGACGCCGAGCAGCCCCTCTCGCTTCAGCACGTCCTCGTTGAGGATGTGCGCTCCCTTCACCCCGTACTTCCGCCCCGGGATGCGACCCTCCGGGACCGGAAGTTCGAAACCCTTGTAGAGCGACAGCGCCTCCACCGGCTTCGCCAGCACCGCGAACCCTGCGTGCACGTCGATGTGCTCCATGAAGCTGCGGCCGACGAGATCGTGCTCGTTGCCGATGCCCGCGGCGCGAGTCGAGTTGGAGGCGAGCAGGAGCCGCGGAACCTCGATTCCTCCCGTGGCGAGGATGTACGCCCGGGCCTTGACCTTCCAGTGCTTCCCTGCGAGGGTCGCCACGTCGACGTCGGTGACCGAGGCGCCCGATTCGTCGGTGTTGATCTCGAGCACGTTCGAGTGCAGCAGGGTCCGGACGTTCGGTGCTTGGCGCAGCTCGTCGCGGTACACGTCTCCGAAGCTGAGCGGGAACGCGATCTGGATCATGCGCGTGGCGACTGCGTCGGTCTCGAGCAGGGGCGGGGCGGCGCCCTGTCCGGCCCAGTACGGGTACTCGGGTTCGAACGGCCCGATCTGCACGACGCTGACGGCCTGCTCGTACCACGGGTCGAGCGTCGTCCGATCGAAGGGCCAGCCGCTGTCGGGTCGAGCAGGTGTGGGCGCGAAGTCGACCGGCTCGAGCGGACGACACCACCCGGCCCAGTGGTTGGTCGTGCCGCCGAAGTACCGGAGGCGCACGACGTCCAGCGGGAGCTCGCCGTTCCCGCCGAGGAACGGCTCGCCGGTCACCTTGCCCTCGTACAACGCCTGCGTCGCCGCGTCGGGCTCGAGGCCGCCGCTCTCGAGCATGATCACGGAGAGCGACGAACCGGCCAGCGCGCGCGCGATCGTGATTCCGGCGGCGCCGGCGCCGATGATGCACAGATCGGCCTGCAACACCGAGCCGCGCGGCACCTTTCGGCCGTCTTCGAGCATCAGGAGTTCTTACCAGACGGCTTGTCGTTGCAACGCGCGGCGTGCGCCGCGTTCGGCCCGGACAACTCGGACGCCCGCGCCGCAATGGCGCTCGGTACCCGTGTCTCGTCAACTTGACGGGTTCGCTGTTTGCGGGTGCGTACCAGGCGGCGTCGGATCCCCCAACGTGGCGCTCGTCGTACCGCCATCCGGGTAGCCGCCCCACACGAAAGGCCGCGGCCGGTCAAGACACGGGCCGTGTCCACTCCGGGGGCGATCGCCGGGTCAGGGCCCCTTGCGCGGCGTCCTACGATCATGAGGCATGGCAGGCCTTCCGGAGGGTCCGACGCCCGACGAGAGCAGTGCGTCCGAGACTGTGGCTGCCGATCGCCCCGGCGACGGCAGCTTCACCTGGTCGGCGGCGATGGCAGTCGAAGACGAAGTCGGCAAGGCGGGTGCCATCGCGCCGGAGCGCGACGAGCGCGTCGTGATCGAGGAGGTGGTCGGCGAGAGCTGCCAGCTTGACCTCGCCGCCCAAGAACTCGCCGAGACCAATGGCGATTCGCCGACTGCGCCTCCGGACGACCAGATGGTCGCGCCGTCGTCCGATCGCGCGGTCGAGCTCGAGAGCGAGCATTGGCGCGAGCGCGCGATCGTGTGGCGCGAGCGGGCCATGGCCGCGGAGCTCGTGGCGAAGATGCTCCAGCGGAACCTCGATGACCTCCGCGCCAACCTCGAAGATCTCCGCCCGAAGGTGGAAGCCGCCACGCCTGGTGACGCGGAGCGCAGTGCGGCGATCGCGTCATCGGCGAACCCGTGGCGACGCTTCGTGCGCGACATCTACGACAAGTACATCGGCTAGCGCCCGTGGGGAAGAAGGCAAGAGCGCAGAAGCAGTCGCGCAAGCGGCACCTCGCCGAGCAGATGGTCGCCGAGCAACAGCGAACGGCCGAGGTGCTCCAGTCGCTGTCGACGGCAGTCGGCGAGCTGGCGCCGTCGTCCGGCGATCGGCTGCTCGACGAGATCCGCAGGTTGCTC
Organism: uncultured Actinomycetes bacterium; assembly: GCA_963841415.1. Classification (GTDB taxonomy): domain Bacteria; phylum Actinomycetota; class Acidimicrobiia; order IMCC26256; family DASPTH01; genus DASUAS01. The sequence goes on from CAWJCN010000001.1 coordinate 1,440,986, forward strand.
GACGACGTGCTCGTCGCGCAGCACCGCACGAACCACCTCCTCGAGCTCGCACTGCGCGCTGGATTCGACGACGAGGAGCAGGCCCGGAAGACATAGCGGTGCCGCGGCCGACTCGCGGCCCGGCGCCGTCGTGCTGCCGTTCCCGCACGCGAGCAGCGGCCCCGAAGGGCCGCCGACCAGCGAAGATCCTGGAGCGGACGACGGGATTCGAACCCGCGACCCTCACCTTGGCAAGGTGATGCTCTACCAGCTGAGCCACGTCCGCGCTGGGCAACGAGGATAGCGCAGGGAGACGCAGCAGAGCCGTGCCCGGAGCGGGCTGGACGGCGGCGCGGAGTCGACCCGTCGAGGAGCCCTCAGGTCCCGGCGAGCCGTGCGACGACGGGTGCGAACTGCTCGTACTTGTCGTCGCCGAACACCACGTAGGAGACAGCCCACTGCTCCCGGCGGGCGACGAGTGTGTCGCACACCTCGTCGACGGAACCGGCGAGCACCGCCCCCGACGACAGCGCCGCGTCGGCCGGCACGCCGAAACCCGGCGCCACCGCCTCGGCCAGCCCCTGCGCATCGTCGGTGATGGCAGCGACGAAGTAGCGGATCTGCAACTCGAGGTCGTCGAACCGCTCCCCCGCGGCCTGGCGCACCCATCCGATCTTGCGAGCGGTCGAATCTCCGAGCGTGTCGCGCGCGGCATCGGCGCCGATCACACCCGCACGGAGGATCGGGTTGACGCCGACGATGTCGGCTTCGCGGCCGGCGAGGGTCAGCAGCTTCTGTCCACCACCGCCGACGAGGATCGGCGGTCGCGGTCGTTGCACCGGCACGGGAAGACCGTCGTACGCGGTGATCGTGTAGTGCTTCCCCGCGAAGTCGAACGGAGCGCCACCCCACGCGCCCTTCACCACCGCGAGCGCCTCTTCGAGGCGATCGATGCGGGTGCCGGGGCGGTCGTAGGTCAAGCCGAGCGCCTCGTAGTCGGCCGTCATCCAGCCCGCACCGAGCCCGAACTCCAGCCGGCCGTCGGACAGCACGTCGAGCGTCGCCGCCTCTTTGGCGACGACGGCGGGATGCTTGTAGTCGTTCCCGAGCACGAGCATCCCGATGCGCAGAGTCGTGGTGGCCGCGGCCGCGAACGAGAGCGCGACCATCGGCGCCAGTGCGGTTTCGACGAAGTGGTCGGGCATGAACAGCGACGAGTAGCCGAGATCCTCGATCTTGCGCGCCTGTTCGGTCCACTCTCCGGCCGTGCGCACGGTCGACGCCTGTACGCCGAAGCGAAACGCCTTCGCCATCTTCGTCACACCCCCGTGGAGCCGAATCCGAACGTGTCCCGTTCGGTCACGTCGAGCACGTCGACTTCGTGCCAGGCCACCTGCTCGACCCGTTGGATCACCAGTTGCGCGATGCGATCTCCTCGTTCGACGGTGAATGCGTGCATCGGATCGGTGTTGACGAGGAGCACTTTGAGCTCGCCGCGATAGAGCGGGTCGATCAGGCCGGGCGTGTTGAGGCAGGTGACGCCGTGCTTCAGCGCGAGCCCGGAGCGCGGCAGCACGAAACCCGCGTACCCGGACGGGATCGCCACCGCGAGCCCGGTGGGCACGAGCGCACGGCCGCCGTCCGCCGCCAGCTCCACCTGCTCCCGGGCGTGGAGGTCGTAGCCGGCGTCGTCGGTGTGCTGCTGACGTGGGAGGGGCAGCTCGGGATCGAGCCGCTGGACGCGGATCTCCACGGGGTCAGTCGTCGAAGTCGGTCACGAGCTCGGCCCGCTGCGCGTCGGTGAGCTCGACCGCCACCTGGTACTCGGGATGGTCGACCACGAGCAGCGCGGGGCCTCTCGTCAGCAGCTCCCGCTGCTCGGCGTCGAACGCGAAGCGTAGGTAGTGGACGGTCGACGTGATGTCGTCGCGGGTGAGCCGCTCCTCGTCGCGCGGGACGCCCACCACCTTCGACGCGGCGTCACGCGGTCCGAGATCGAAGCGCACCGCGAACTCGATGTCGCGAAGCTTCGGCAACCACTCACGCAGCAGCGCGTCGTCGGTGAGCTCGATGAACAAGGTGCCCGACAGGTCACCCGGATCGGGGATCAGATCGTTGTAGGTCTCGACCTCGTCGGCGATGGCGTCGTCGGTGAGCATGCGCTCGGCCCGCGCCATCTCCTGCACCTGGAACCGCATCGTGTCGGTGTTCTCGAACACGATGGTCACGAAGTCGCCGAGCGCGATCCGGCGGCGCTTCTTCGTCGCGATGATCTCGGCGCGGAAGTCGCCGCGCTCGCGCTCGTATGCACGGTGGTCGACGATGTCGTCGACGGTGAGCTTCCTCACGGTCGCGGTCGCTCCTCTCTCCTCGCTCGCCGAGGTCCGGGATTCATCGTGCCGTGGAACACGCTGGATGTTGCCCAGTTGCCAATGAATCGCGCAGACGGTCTTGTTGCGGCGCGCACGACCCCGGGGACCTGGCCCCGGGGTCGCACACCACGATCACAACTCGACTAGCTGAGCGACTCGAGGCCCTGGCCGAAGCGGCCCGCGTGGCTCTTCTCGGCACGTGCGAGCGTCTCGAGCCACTCGCCGATCTCCTCGAAGCCCTCGTCGCGGGCGGTCTTGGCGAAGCCCGGGTACATCTCGGTGTACTCGTAGGTCTCGCCCGTGATCGCCGAGTTGAGGTTGTCGGACGTGGCGCCGACGGCGACCCCGGTGACCGGGTCGCCGACCTCCGCGAGGAAGTCGAAGTGGCCGAACGCATGACCGGTCTCACCCTCCGCCACGGAGCGGAACAGCGCGGCGACGTCGGGGTAGCCCTCGACGTCGGCCTTCTGCGCGAAGTACAGGTAGCGGCGGTTGGCCTGGCTCTCGCCCGCGAAGGCCTCCTTGAGGTTCGCGTGCGTCTGGGTGCCGTTCAGGTCGGGCATGCCTTTGCTCTCCTTTGGTTTCGTTGGTTGCGTGCAGGTCCGGGTGAAGACGACGTTCAGGCGTCGATCGGCTCGCGCTCGATGCACTCGTCGCAGACCCCGCGGAAGACGACCTCGACCGCCTCGACGGTGAACGCGCGCCGGTATCGCGCCGGGACGCGCAGGTCGGCGATGTCGAGGAGCACGTCGCGCACGGTGCCACAGCGCGTGCAGACGAGGTGCTGGTGGGCGTGCTCGACGTTGGGGTCGACCCGGATGCTCCCGGTGCCGACGTCGAGCAGCTCGACCTCGCCCATCGACTCGAGATCGTGCACGGTCTGGTACACGGTCTTGCGCGAGATCGTGGGCATCTCGGACCGGGCCGCCTCGTACAGCGATTCCACCGTCGGATGTGTGTCGACGGTGTGGAGGAGCCGGAAGATCGCCTGCCGCTGCGGTGTGACCCGGAGTCCCTGCGCCCGGAACCGCGTGGTGAGCTCGTCGACCGTCTTCACGAGCAACAGCTTATCAACAATTGTTGTCAACTAGCACGGGACCGCAGCGGGAAATCCGCGCGGATCGGGAACATCCGCCATGGCGCGCGGGTTCGAACCACCGACACGCGGTCTCCCCGCACACGGAAGCCCCGGGACCCCCCTCCTCCGGGGCTTCCGTCGTGTCCGGCTCCGTCCGTTTGCGCGCCGGTCGCGGCAGTGGGGTGCTGTGCCGGGCGGATGCCAGAATCCCCGCCATGACCGAACGCCACCGCGCGCTCGTGACCGCACCGTTCCGCGGTCCCGGCCTCGACACGCTCCGCTCGCTCGCCGACGTCGTGCTCGATCCCTGGATCGACCACCAGCCGCTGCGGCTCTACAACGCCGACGACCTGGCGGCACGCGTGGAAGCCGAGGGCGCCGACCTCCTCATCGTCGAGTCCGACAGCGTGAAGGGGCCCGTCCTCGACCTGCCACTGGTCGCGATCGGTTCGTGCCGGGGCGATCCGAACAACGTCGACATCGCCGCCGCCACCGAGAAGGGCATCCCGGTGCTGCGGGCACCGGGCCGCAACGCCGACGCGGTCGCGGAGATGGCCGTCGGCCTCCTCTTCGCCGTGAACCGCGGCATCGTGCGGGCCGACCTCGACGTGCGCGCGGGCGAGACCTACCGCGACGGCACCATCCCGTATCAACGCTTCCGGGCGTGGCAGGTCGCGGGCCTGACGGTCGGTGTCGTCGGCTACGGCGCGGTCGGCCGTGCCGCGGCCTGGCGCTTCGCCGGCCTCGGCATGAACGTCATCAGCTACGACCCGTTCGCGCCCGACGCCACGCACTCCCTCGACGACCTGCTCGCCCAAGCCGACGTCGTGTCGATGCACGCCGCCGTCACCCCGGAGTCGCACGGGATGATCGGCGCCGAGCAGTTCGCCCGCATGAAGGAAGGGGCGATCTACATCAACACCGCCCGGGCGATGTTGCACGACACCGCGGCGCTGACCGCGTCGCTCGCCGACGGCCACCTCGGTGGCGCGGGCCTCGACCACTTCGTGGGGGAACGCCTCGACGTCGACGATCCGCTCTGCTCGATGTGGAACGTCGTGCTCACCCCGCACATCGGCGGCGCGACCTACGACACCGAGGCCAACCACACATCCCTGATCGTCGACGGCCTCGTGACCCTGCTCGACGGCGGCACGCCGCCCAACCTCGTCAACCCGGAGGTCATGACATGAGCGAAGCGTCCGCGAGCCTGGTATCCCGGCTCGTAGCGAAGCGGGGCGTGAGCTCGCCGAAGGTGGAGCAGCTGCGTAGCACCGAGAGCGGGCAAGCATGACGGAAGCGCCCGCGGCCACTGCCGACGAGGTCAAGCGGCAACTCCTCGACACCGCCAAGGAGATGCTCACCTCGGGCTTGGTCCAAGGCACCGCCGGCAACGTCGCCGCCCGGCTGCCCGACGGCAACGCGGTGCTCACGCCGTCGTCGCTCGACTACCTCGACATGGACCTCGACGACCTCGTCGTGTGCACGCTCGACGGTGAGGTGGTCGAAGGTCACCGCGGTCCGACGTCGGAGAAGGCGCTGCACCTCTCGGCGCTGCGCCGCTACCCCGAGATCAACGCGACCATGCACTGCCACGCCAAGCACTGCACGATGTTCGCCCTCACCCGTCAGCCGATCCCGGCCGTCATCGAGGAGTTCGTGGTGTACGTGGGCGGGGAGGTGCCCGTGGCCAACTACGAGACCACCGGCACCGACGAGCTCGCCGAGGAGGTGGCCGGCTGGGTCGGCGACCGGAGCGCGGTGCTCATGGCCAACCACGGGCTCTTCGCGGTGGGCAAGAGCCCGGCCGACGTGCTGCACGTCGCGGGTCTCGTCGAGCGCACCGCCGAGATCATCTGGGGCGCGCAGCGCCTGGGCGAGATCGTGCCGCTGCCCGAAGCCACCAACACCCAGTTCGCCGGGTACTACCGCTACGGCCGCACCGGGAAGTTCTGACCCGGCGGCAACGACGCTCCTCCGCGGACCGCGTGCAACCTTGACTTTCCCCACGGGGAGGTCTCTCATCGAGAGCAGGCGCACGCGACACCGAAGGAGGACCGTCATGTTCATCCAGGTGATCGAAGGCACCACCAGCGACCCCGACGCGCTGCACCGCCAACTCGAGGTGTGGGAGCGCGACCTCAAGACCGGTGCGGTCGGGTACCTGGGCTCGACCGGAGGATGCACGTCGAGCGGCGACTGCATCATGGTCGTCAGGTTCGAGAGCGAGGAGGCGGCGGCGCGCAACAGCGAACGTCCCGAGCAGACGCAGTGGTGGCACGAGACCGAGCAGTGCTTCGACGGGCCGGTCCGGTTCCACGACTCCGAAGACGTGCAGGTGATGGCGCACGGCTCGCTCGACGATGCTCACTTCGTGCAGGCGATGGAAGGTCACGTGACCGACCTGCAGCGAGCGCACGACGTCGAGGCCGACGCCGACCCGATCCTCGCCGAGGCGCGGCCCGACCTGCTCGGTTCGGTCACCGCGTTCTTCGACGACGGCGAGTTCACCGAGCTCGCCTACTTCACCAGCGAAGACGCGGCGCGGGCCGGTGAGCACAAGGACCTGTCGCCCGCCGCGGCGGCAGCCTTCACGCAGTGGAGCTCGGTGATGCCGGTCGACCGGTTCCTCGACCTCCGGGAGCCGTGGCTCATGACCGCCTGACGTCGGCGGAGGTGATCCCGGTGCGTCGCTTCCTCGTCGTGGGCAACCAGACCCTCGCCAGCCGTGAGTTCCGCGCCGCGGTGTTGGAGCGCTTGGCGGCCGAGCCCTGCCGTTTCCACGTGGTGGTTCCGGCCACGCCTCCGCTCGAACACTTCGTGTGGTCAGAAGGTGGAGTCATCGCGACGGCTCGCACTCGCCTCGAAGAGACCCTGGCGTGGATGCACGCGCAGGGCGCGCTCACCACCGGCGACGTCGGCGACGCGCGCCCGCACCTCGCCGTCACGGACGCGCTGAGTCACGGCGACTACGACGAGATCATCGTGTCGACGTTGCCGCCCGGCATCTCACGCTGGATCCGCCAGGATCTCGTCCACCGGGTCGCTCGCCACACTGACACGCCGGTGTGCCACGTCGTCGCCAGCGTGCCGAGCGCGAAGGTCGGGCGGTGACCGACGATCAGGACGAGACGGTCGATTTCACCTCCATCGACGCGGTCGGCAAGGCGTCCGAAGCGCTGGAGTACGTGGAGCGAGCTCGCGGTCACCTCTACGCGTTCCACCAGATCATCGGACGGGCCGACTTCCTGTTCGAGCAGAGCGCGTTGGGTCTGGCGGCGGGTGGGCATCACGCGGAGGCCGCGTCGTTGTGGCGCAACCTCGTCGGTCGCGACGTCCTCGAGGGACGCTGGACGTTCCAGATCGTCGAGGGATTCGACGACGACTACTACGACGCGGTGCGCAAAGAGGTGCTGCAGCTCGAAGCCGCCCTCGTCAACGGTCGTCGCCACGCCCACGAGGAGCAACTCCGCGAACGCCGTCGAGCGCAACGAGCCGAGTACCTCCGCAGCTCCAGCGACGAACGCTGAGCCGGGCGTCGAGCCCTCAGGTCTTGGCGATCTCGTCGAGGAAGGCGCGGTTGAGGTCGTCGGCCGTCATCACCGTGGTGGCTTCCAGCTCGAAGTGATCGCCGGTCGACTGCACGTCGACCACCACCTTGGTGCTCATCTTCCCCGGCGTGGTGGCGATGGTCAGGTCGCTGCGGTCCCAGTCGCCGGCCTGGTCGACGATCTTCCAGTCGCGGCCCGACGGCTTGGCATTGAACGCGTCGACCCGCGCGTCGGTGACGGCGACCAACGCGGTCTTCGTGGAGAACGCGCCCGACTTGGCGAGGCCGCCGGCCTTCTTGTTCGCAGCGCGCCGCATGAGCGTGCCGGCGAGCCCCCTGAGCTGCCCGGTCCCGCACGCACCCCGCGTTCGCACGGGTTGCAGCATGCCGATCGCGACGATCGGTTCGGGTGACGTCAGCGCTTCCGCAGGAGCGTGAGGCCGTCGCCGATGGTGAGCAGCGCGCTGTCGACCCGGTCGTCGGCGGCGACCATGTCGTTGAAGGCTCGCATGGCGATCGTCGACTCGTCGTCGACCGACGGATCGGCGATGGCCCCGCCCCACAGCGTGTTGTCGACGAGGATCAGGCCGTTCGGGCGGAGCCGCCGAAGCAGCTCCTCGTAGTACACGGGGTACGACGGCTTGTCGGCGTCGATGAACGCGAGGTCGACGTACTCCTCGTCCGGCAACGCGCGCAACGTGTCGGCAGCCGGCGCGAGGACGAGCTCGATCTTCCCTGCGACGCCGGCGTCGGCCCAGGCGCGCCGTGCGACGCTCGTCCACTCGTCGCTCACGTCGCAGCAGAGGAGGTGACCATCGTCGGGGAGGGCACGGGCGATGGCGAGCGCCGAATACCCCGTGAAGGTGCCCACCTCCACGGCCTGACGCACCCCCAGCGCGCGAGTCAGCAGGGTCATGAACGCGCCCTGCTCCGGTGAGATCTGCATGATCGCCATCGGGAGCTGCGCCGTCTCGTCGATCAACGCCCGTTGCACCGCGTCGGGCGGGGTGCCGTGCGTGACGACGTACTCGTGGATCTCGGGGGTGAGGAAGAACGACTTGGGCGCGGCCATCAATTGGCCACCTTACGACGCGACGTCGACGGTCGCGTCGGTCCCCAACCGTCCTGAGACGCGTTCGAAGAGGGTGCCGCCCCCACCCCGGACGGCGTCGGTCCACTCGAGCCACTCGGCGCGTCGCCGCCACGTGACCTCGGCCAGGCGCGGCGTGAACGAACGGCGCAGCGGCAGGTAGCCGAGCTCCCAGGGCACGACGAGTCCCCAGAACGTGAGGTCGTCGCCGGCGCCGCCGGGGCGCAGGTGCACGCGGATGCGCATCGAGCCGTGCACGACGTGCACCAGTCGTTTCGCGATCGCATCGGCCAGCACGGCCTCGTTGACGGTCACGATGCTGGCGGTGTCGGGCGGCGGCGCCGAGAGGCGGTAGACCGCGCGGCGCGAGAAGTCGAGCACCCAGTACGGCAGCGCCGACGACGGGACCGCGAACACCACTGGCCGCCGCAGCGCGAACCGTCCGAGCAGGCCGGGCGGGAACGCGCGCATGAACCCGCCGAAGTACTCGGCGAACGTCAGGTAGTCGAGGGTGACGCCCTCCTCCTTCGCGGTCTGCTCGGCCAGCTTGGGCGCGACCTGGTCCGCGAGCTTCTCGAGGCGGGCGGCGCGGTCGACGTACCAGTCGACGCCCGCGAGGTCGAATCCGGTCTCGGAGCTCCAGCTGTCACCCGGGTCCATCTGCACCGCCTCGGTGCGGGACTCGGGGCGTTGCTCGCCGAACGCGGTGACCACCTCTCCTGGTGCGACGAGGTGCTCGTTGACGCCGCGGCTGTCGGGGTGCAGGAAGGCCACCATGCTGCCGAAGGGCACGCCGTAGCGCGGCTCGAGCGCGTCGACGACGCGCACCCAGTCGTCGAGGTAGGTGTCGCGGGTGATCAGCTCGAGGTCGGCAGGGTCGTCGGCGGTGTAGAGCACCGGGTAGGCCTGCGCGAACGAGTAGCTCTTGAACACGAACGTGGGCCGGCCGAACTCGTCGAGGATCCGTTGCAAGGTACGACCGCGGATCTTGCCGTCGTTGATGTCGACGAGCACGTGCTCGCGGTCGGCAACCACGAACACCGAGTCGTCGGGCCCGTTCTGGTACGACGCGGCGCGCACACCGGGCGCGAGCTGGACGACCTGCGCGTGCGGCATCTCCATCACCTCGGAGAAGCCGAGGCTGCACACCTCCTGCGCGAGCGTCGGCACGCCGAACTTCGGCACGAGCACGTGCGCGTCACGGTCGAGGCGGCGCATCGACGGGAAGTGGAAGTGGTCGAAGTGGTGGTGCGTGAGGTAGACGAAATCGGGCGCGAGCACTTCTGGTGCCGGATCGGCGACCGTCGGGTAGTGCCACCACGACCGCCAGTAACAAGAGCCGAAGAGCCACGGGTCGACGAGGATGGTCGGGCCCGCGCTGGTCTCGATCCGCAGGCAGCTGTGGCCGATGACGGTGAACTTCACCCTGCGGTCCGTCCCCGACGCGCGAGCGCGGCGGCGGCCAACACCTCGAGCGTGCCCCGGGCGGTCGCCTCCCACGTGTAGTGGGCGACGTGGGCGCGTGCGGCGTCGCTCATGCGCGCGCGGAGCGCGGCGTCGCTCAGCACGCGGTCGAGTCCGTCGCGGAGCGCGTCGGCGCCGCGGCACAGGAACCCGGTCTCGCCGTCGACGACCGCGTCGGCATGACCGGCGACGTCCGTCACGACTGATGGTGTCGCGCACGCCGCGGCCTCGGTGATCGTCATGCCCCAACCCTCGCGCGCCGACGCGCTCGCGAGCGCCCAGGCGCGCCGGTAGAGGTCGACCTTGGTGGTCTCGTCGACCCGGCCCGGGAGACTGATCCACGCCTCGGCGCGCGCCGCGTGGATCTGCGCTTCGAGCTCCTCGCGCCGGTACCCCTCACCGACGATGACGGCTTCCAACCCGGGATGGCGGGACTTGAGCGCGACCAGCGCGTCGACCAGCACGTCGAACTGCTTCACCGGGACCAGCCGCCCCACCGCGACCACGAGCGGCGTCGGCGACTTGGATCCGCCCGGCGTGTACTGCGGGTCGATGCCGGGCGCGACCACGCTGACCCGCGAAGGTTTGAAGCCGAGGTCGCGCACCAGCTCCCGCTTGCTCGACTCGGACAGCGTGACCATCGGCGTGCGGTGGTAGATCGGGGGCGCCAACTTCGACTCGACGAAGTTGCCGAACGCGGCGAGCCGCGGCGGCAGCGTCATCTGCCACATCTCGGCGTGCACGTGGTGCAACCACGTGACGTGCGCGGTGCGCGACCAGAGCGGCGAGAAGAACGGCATGCCGTTCCAGATCTCGACCAGGCCGTCGCGCCCGCCGTGCCACCCCATCATCTCGCTGAACGCGCCACGCGGGAACACCAGGTAGCGCCCCGCCTTGCGGATGACGCGGTAGCCGTCGCGCCACGACACCTGCGGGTGACCCGCCGCGTACGAGGTGCGCATCGTGACCTCGATGCCCGCTTCGGCCCACAGCCGGGCGACGTTCGACGCGTGGAGCTCGGAACCGCCCGCCTCGGGGTCGTCGAGATCACGCCACGCGAGCATGCTCACGCGGTGCAGGCCCGCTCCGGCGGCGATGTCGCCGAGCTTGGCGACCTCGGTCGCATGGTCGAGGCCGCTCATGGTCGGTGCATGCTACGTGGACGTTCGATCTCGGACCGGGAACGGCCGCTTGGTACGGTGCGGCGTCCGTAGCGGAGCGGAGGACGCTCGCCAGGAGCGAGCGTTCGCGGCGGAGGTACCCTCCGCCGCAGCGAGCGACCCGGTGACAGGAACGAACGACCGCGGGTCGGGTATCCCGGCCCGCAGAGAGTGAGTGAAACAAGGTGGCTCGACTCACCGGCGAGCGCCCGATGGCGAGCGCCACTCCCGATTCGCTGCTCGCCTTCCACGACGCCGGCTACCGCGAGATGGCGGATCGCCTCGGCACCGGAGTGGTGCTCGACGTGGGGTGTGGGGTCGGCGACCAGACCGCCCGACTGGCCGGGATCGGCCGCCTCGTCATCGGCGTCGACTACGACGCGCAGACCGCCGTCGACGCCGGCCGCGAGTGGGAGCCGCGCGGGTTGCGCTTCGCGGCGATGGACGGCGCCCGCATCGGTGCCCGGTCGGGGTCGATCGACTGGGTGTGCTCGTCGCACATCATCGAGCACTTCCACGCCCCCGAGCAGCACGTCGTCGAGCTGGCGCGGGTCGCCGCGGACGACGGCACGGCGCTCGTGATCACCCCGAACCGTCCCGCCGACTTCGAGAACCCGTTCCACGTGTCGTTGTTCGAGCCCGCGGAGCTCGAGTCGCTGCTCGCGTTGTTCTTCCACGACGTGACCGTGCACGGGCTCGAGGGTTCGCCGGAGCTCCACGCCGACTTCGCGCAGCGCCGAGCGAGCGGTGACAAGCTGCTGCGACTCGACCGGTTCGACCTTCGGCACAAGATGCCCCGCCGCTGGTACGTGTGGGGCTACGAGCGCGTGCTCCCGGTGGTCTACAAGGCGCTCGGCTCGGAGCGCACCGGCATCGGCTCGGGGATCGACGAGTCGAACTTCTTCCTCACCGACCAGACCACCCCGTCGACGCCGGGGCTGTTCGCGGTCGCCCGCAACCCTCGGCGCTGAACCACCGAACCTACCGGGCCCACAGGCCCCGGGTGTCGGGCTTGTTCTCGTTGTCGGTGGGATCGGGATCGCTACCCTGCGCCACTTCCTTCAGCTGTGGGACGAGCCAGTTGGCCACCACCACCTGACCGTCGGGGCTGAAGTGCACGCCGTCGTCGCGGATCAGCTGGCCGTCGAGGGTGTCGGTGAACCGCCCACCTGGTGACACGAATCGGTTGAGGTCGATGAGCTGGTAGCGCCCGGGATGGTTGGCGAGGAAGTCGCGGTAGAGAGAGTTGATGCGGTCGACCCGCCACGGCTCGTACTCGGGCCACTCGCGACCGGTCTCCCCCACGAGCTCGGGTCGGGAGAAGAACGGTGTGGTGAGCACGACGACCTTGGCGCCGGTCGACGCGAGCAGTGTCGTGGCGTCGTCGAGCTGGTGAAGGAACGAGGTGTCGTACTCGACGCTGCCGAACTTCACGAGGTGGCCATCGACCTCACGGTCGAGGATGTCCCACGCGCCAACGAGCATGACGACGATGTCCGGCCTGAACTCTGCGAGATCCCGGGGCCAGACCTCGTGCCAGTTGCATCCCGAGCTCACGTCGGTCAGCTCACCGCCCTCGATGATCTGGCCGTCGTAGAAGAGCCCGCAGCCCAACCGACCGCGGTTCCACACGCTGAGTCCGCCGGAGAGGGCCGGGTTCGCGAGGCCGAGCCCGACGCTGCCCGCCACCGAGTCGCCCACCATCATCACCTTCGCCGGAGGCGGCGGAAGGGTCGTGGTCGAGGCGGCGGCATCTGATGCCCCCGACACGCCGGTCGCCGGTGCTGCGGTCGGCGGAGCAGACTTTGGACGAGGAGCGCTCGTCGCTCAGCGCACGCTCGGTGTTCGCGGCGACCGAATCGCCGCCGCCGGTCGTCGTCGCGAACACCGCGACGACCAGTGCGGTTGCCGCGGCGATCGCGACGATCCTCGGCTTGGGGAGGCGGAAGGTCCCGGCGCGGATGGGCCGCTCGACGGCGTAGAACGACAGCGCGGCCAACGTGACGCTCACCGAGATGCGCACCGCGAGCAGTGGGAACCCGTCGAGCCCGGTGCGGGTGTGCGTGAGGGTGAGGTAGACGGGCCAGTGCCAGAGGTAGAGCCCGTACGAGATCCGCCCGATCCAGCGCAGCGGGGCCAGCGAGAGGAAGTGGCCGAGCACGCCGCGGTCGGGTTGCACCACCGACACGATGACGGCCGACACCGCCAGCGCAGCGACGAGGAACCCGCCCTGGTAGAGCGCGTCGGTGCGCTCCGACATCCGCCAGAACTCCCAGAGCGTGTACACACCGCCCACCACCGCCGCGGCGCGGATCGCGAGCCGCGCCCACCGCGTGCGCAGCGGCCCGTGCATGTAGAGCAGGATCCCGACGACGGCACCGATCAGCAGGGACTGCGCGCGGGTGTCGGTGCCGTAGTACACGCGCGAGGGATCGCGTCCCGGTACGTAGAGGACCGCCATGAGCGTCGCGGACGCGGCGACGAACACGACGCACGCCGCGAGCAGCACCCGCAACGACCGTCGCCACCACAGGATCCCGGCGACGATCAACGGCCACACCAGGTAGAACTGCTCTTCGATCGCGAGGGACCACATGTGTCGCAGCGGCGAGGGCTGGGAGAACTGCTCGAAGTACGACTGCCCCGAGAAGATGAAGCGCCAGTTGGCCACGTAGCCGAGCGACGCCAGCGAATCACCTCGGATGCGGTCCAGCTCGCCGGGCGCGGCGAACACCTTCGCGTACACCACGATGCCGACCATCACCAGGAACAGGGCCGGGAGCAGACGACGCGCCCGGCGCAGCCAGAACGCCAGCAGGTCGATGCCACCCCGGTTGGTCCACTCGGTCACCAGCAACGTCGTGATGAGGAACCCGCTGAGGACGAAGAAGGTGTCGACGCCGAGGTACCCCCCGACGGCCCACGATTGGCCCGCGTGGTAGAAGAGCACGCCGCCGACGGCGAAGGCGCGGATGCCGTCGAGCGCAGGCTGGTAGCCGAAGTGGCGCGACGGCGCCCGCACCCCGGCGCGCCGAGCCCGCTGGAGCGACCGCCGGGTAGATGCCCCGGCCTCCGAGGGTCCGCCGTCGACACCTCGCGGTGCGTCGTGGATCGTGCGCGCCAGAGCTGTCTCCCCCAGGACGGTCAGTGGGCGGATGCCCGGGCGCACAGCGTAGGTCACCACCCCCACCGCGACCCTGGCCACTGTGCGTCGTGTGGAGCCGGTGCGCAGCGCCCCGGAACGCCGAGAGCGGGAAGGTAGCGTTCGGCGCGTGGGAGGCTCTCGGCGATTCCTCGCGCGCCTCGGCCTGATCACCGTCGCTGCCGGGGTGTGGCGGATCTGGTACGTGGTCGCCGTCGCCGATCCCCGCACCGGGCGCCTCGGGCTGTCCGACGAGGCGTTCTACCACCAGCAAGCGCGGCTCGTGGCCGACGGCGTGGGGTTCGTCAACCCCTTCGGGTACTACGCGCCGGTCGGCACGCCCGCGCATCGGGTGTTCGAGACCGCCGCGCACCCGCCGGCGTACACCGTGTTCCTCGCGGTGCCGGCCAAGCTCGGGATCGACAGCGTGCTCTCCCAGCGCATCCTCACCGCGCTGCTCGGCACCGCGACCGTCTTCCTGCTCGGCCTCCTCGGCCGCCGCGTCGCCGGTGACCGCGCCGGGCTCGTCGCCGCGGTGCTCGGGGCCGCCGCACCCGCGCTCTGGGTCAACGACTCGGTCCTGGGCCTCGAGACGCTCTACTGCTTCTGCCTGGTGGTCGCGCTCCTCTTCCTCTACCGCTTCTGGTCGGCCCCATCACTCGGACCCGTGATCGGCATGGCCGCCGCGCTCGCGGTCGGCGCGCTCACGCGGTCGGAAGGCACGTTGCTGTTCGTGCTGCTCGTGCTCCCCGCCGTGCTGCTCGTCCCGGGCATCACGGCGCGTCGCCGCGTCGAGTTCGTGGGCGCGAGCGCGCTGGTCGCGATCCTGGTGATGGGGCCGTGGGTCGTGCGCAACCTCACGACGTTCGACGAACCGACGGTGCTCGGCACCGGCTTCGGGTGGGTGCTCGCCTACGGCAACTGCGACACCACCTACTCGGGCGAGCTGCTCGGCTACTGGAGCGACCGGTGCGCGCTCAAGAACTATCCGCCGCACCTCGAGGAGTCACGCGTCGACCTCCTGGCGCGCCACAAGGCCACCGACTACGTGAGCGACCACCTCTCGCGCGTCCCGATCGTCGTCGCCGCGCGCGTCGGCCGCGTGTGGGACGTCTTCCGCCCGACGCAGAACGTGCACCTCAACGAGTTCTTCGAGCGACGCGGCGACGCCGCGAGCTGGGCAGTGCTGGTGGGCTACTACCTCATGCTTCCGTTCGCGATCGGTGGCCTCGTCGTGATGCGGCGCCGGCGGGTGCCCATCTTCCCGATGATCGCGATCGCGGTGTCGGTCACCGTCACCGTGGCCTTCAGCTTCGGGATCACGCGCTACCGCGCACCGGTCGACGTCGTGCTGCCCGTGCTCGCCGCGGTCGCCATCGACGCGCTCTGGCGCCGCCGTGACCGGCCGGCCGACGAGCCTTCGACCACGACCGACCCGGCCCCGCCGGAACTGCCCGTCGCCGCGACGGAGCCCGCATGAGCACGACGGCGCCGGTCGAGGGGGTCGAGCCGGTCAAGCCCGTCGAGCCGCCGATCGCGAGCGCGCCGATCGAACCCGAGGTCGACGCGGCTCCCTCGGCGCGCTTCGCCAGGTGGTTGGCGGGACTCACACTCCTCGGCTTCCTGGTGCGCGTGCTCAACGTGCTCTGGTGGCGGCCCACCACCGACACCCCCGGATATCACGGCTACCGGCTGTGGGGCGACGCGTTCTACTACCACTGGCAGGCCAACGCGCTGGTGAAGGGCGCCATCTACGTCGACCCGTTGCGGTGGCTGCTCGACGGCAGCGAACGCGCCAGTGCCGGCCATCCACCGCTGTTCCCCACCTACCTCGCGCTCTGGTCGGCGATCGGTCTCGACGGCGTCACCGCGCACCGGCTGGCCGCGTCGGTGCTCGGCACCGCGACCATCGTCGTGATCGCGCTGCTCGCCCGCCGCATCGGCGGCAACGCGGCCGGCCTGATCGCGGCGGGGATCGCCGCGCTCTACCCCGAGTTGTGGATCAACGACGGCATGGTGCTGTCGGAGACGATGGCGATCTTCATGACCGCGGTCGCGCTCACCGCCGCGTACGCGTTCTGGCGCCGGCCCTCGTTCCGCACCGCGGTGCTCGTCGGCTTGGCGTGCGGCGCGGCTGCCCTCAGTCGCACCGAGCTCCTCGCGATGTTCCCGCTCGTCGTGCTTCCTCTCGCCGCGCTCGTGCGCGGCGCCGACTGGGGTCGCCGCATCCGCCTCGCCGTCGTGGCGTGCGTCGCCGGCCTGGTGATCGTCGGCCCGTGGGTGGTGTTCAACCTCACCCGGTTCGAGGAGACCACCACGCTCACCACCGGCACCGGCAGCGCGCTGTCGGCCGCGAGCTGCGACGAGGTCTGGTACGGCAAGCTCATCGGCTACTACGCGAACTGCTTCCAGGGTCCGTGGCCCGATCCCGACCTCGACGAGTCGCAGCGCGACCTCGCGCCACGCAAGCAGGCCATCCAGTACACGAAGGACCACATCACCCGGCTGCCGCTCGTGGTCGCCGCCCGCGTCGGACGTCTGTGGGGCGTGTTCAAACCGGGGCAGACCACCGCGTTCGACTGGTGGATCGAGGGACGCGGGCGGGCGGCGTCGTGGACCGGGCTCTTCGCCTACTACGCGCTGTGGCCGTTCGCGATCTTCGGCCTGGTGGTGATGCGACGCCGCCGGGTCCCGATCTTCCCGCTGATCGCCATCGCCGCCATCGCCACGTTCGCCGCCGCCATCACCTTCGGCGTCACGCGCTACCGCGCACCGGCTGAAGTCGCGCTGGTGATCGCGGCTGGGGTCGGCGCGGGTGCGCTGTGGCAGCGTCTGCGCGCCTCGCGGGTCGAGACCGGCGAGCCAACCGCGTGACGTCCACGCTCACGGGTCCGCCGGAGGAAGCAACGGCGTCGAATCGCGCCCGCGCTCGTACATCGGGGCGATGGTCGCGATCACGGCGCTCGCACTCGCGATCCGAGTGACGTGGGTGCTCGCGGCGCGACGCAACTTCGCGTTGCACGGTGACGACTTCTTCTACCACTGGCAGGCGAACGCGCTGGCCGACGGCATGGGGTTCATCAACCCGGTCACATGGAAGGCGCTCCACCGCCTCGATCCGAGCGCCGCGCACCCGCCGCTCTACTCGATGTACCTGGCGGTGATCTCGTGGTTCGGCGGCACCAGCGCACTCACGCACCGGCTGGCTTCCTGCGTCCTCGGGTCTGGCGGCGTCGTGCTGATCGGCCTGGTGGCGCGTCGCGTCGCCGGACCGCGGGCGATGGTCATCGCCGCCCTGCTCGGCGCGGTGTACCCGATGCTGTGGATCAACGACGGCATGCTCATCAGCGAGTCGTTGTACGTCCCGCTCGTGGCGCTGGTCCTCCTGTGCGCCTACCGCTTCTGGGATTCCCGCTCGTGGCTCGACGCCGCATTCCTCGGCGGCGCGATCGGCCTCGCGTCGCTCACCCGCCCCGAGGCGGTGCTGCTCGTGCCGCTCATCGGCATCCCGTTCCTCTTCGCTTCCCTCCCGCGCGAGCTCGGGCGGCGCGTCCTCGTGTTCCTCCTGATCGGGGTCGCGTGCCTCGTGGTCATCCTGCCGTGGTGGGTCCGCAACCTCACCACGTTCTCGGAGCCCGTGTTCCTCGCCACCGGACACGGCAGCGTCCTCCAGAGCGCCAACTGCGACCAGACCTATTCCGGCACCTATCTCGGGTACTGGAACATCGAGTGCATCGTCAAGGGTCGCCAGCCGCAGAACGCCCAACAGCGTGCGCTCGCCAAGGACCCCGAGTTCCCCGGCCTCGCCTACCTCCTCGCGCAGGATCCGCGCGACGAGTCGATTCCGGACACGCGCGCCCGCGACAAGGCGCTCCGCTACATCGATGACCACCTCTCGCGTGCGCCGCTCGTCGCCGCGGCACGGGTGGGCCGCGTCTTCGGCTTCTACCGCGTCGAACAACAAGTCAGCTTCGACGAGTTCTTCGAACGACGAGGCCACTGGCCGTCTTGGACCGGTACATGGATGTACGACGCGCTCGTACCGCTGTCCGTGTTCGCGCTCGTCGTGATGCGTCGACGACGCGTCGCGATCTCGCCCATGATCGCGGTCGTCATCATGGTCGTCTTCACTTCGGCCGTCTCGATCGGCATCACCCGGTACCGCGTCGGTGTCGACGTGATGCTCGTGATCCTCGGCGGCGTCGCGCTCGACGCGCTCGTGCGACAGGTGCGTGGGGAGCCCGAACCCGCGTGAGCACCGTGGCCCTGGACGCAACCTCGACGCCCGACGCGGCCGGCACGAGCGAACGAGACGACTGGGAGGCGCCAGTCACGAAAGGGCGGCTCGCGCGGGAGGTCGTCGTCGCGCTCGTCGTCGGGCTGCTGATGGCCATCGTGGTCACATGGCCGCTCGTGACGAAGCTCGGCCACGTGGGCCACGACGCCTTCGACCCGCGCTTCCAGGCGTGGACCATCGACTGGGTGCAGCACAAGCTCGGCTCGCCGAGCTCGCTCTTCGACGCCAACATCTTCGCACCCGAGCCGAACACCCTCGCCTACTCGGACTCGCTGCTCGGGATCGCGATCCCGATGCTCCCGTTCCGATGGCTCGGGGTGTCACCCATCGGCCAGCTGAACATCGCGCTGCTCCTGTCGTTCGCGGCGACGTTCGCGTCGGGGTACCTTTTCGGCCGGGTCGTGACGCGCTCGATGGTCGTCGGTGCCGTCACCGGCGTGGCGTTCGCGTTCGGCCCGTTCGGCTCCGTGTCCGGCGGAGCGATCCACGCGGCCGCGCACGCCGGTGTCGGTGTGGCCGCCACCGCCGCGTGGTGGCTGGCCGACCGCGCACGCGACCGCCGCTCGTTGCTCGGTCCCGCGGCGCTCCTGACCGCCGCACTCGTGTGGCAAGCGTCGGTCTCCTTCTACCCAGGGGCCTACGCGTTCGGCGCGGCGGCGGTGATCCTGCTCGTCCGTTGGCGTTCGCTCGGCACTCGCGGGTGGCTCTGGGCGCTCGGCACGCTCGGGGTCGCCGGGGCATGCACGCTCGTGATGGCGATCCCCTACTTCCAAGTGCGCAACGACCAACCGGGCTTCAGGCGCACCCTCGCCGACTTGCCGCCACTCGCAGCCGACTTCGGTGCCTCCGACCCGCGCCTGTCGATCTGGGGATCACTGCTCGGGAAGGGCAGCGGCTGGCCGATCTACGGAGAGCCTGCGTTCCCGGGGCTCGTGCTCCTGGTGCTGGCCCCGATCGGCGCGATCACAGGATGGCGCGGCGCCGCGCGTCGGAGGACCGCCCTGGTTGCCGGCCTCGCGCTGGTGCTCGTCGGGCTCGCGCTCGGGTTGGGCGCGGGCGCGACCGGGTGGCGGCGCTTCCTGCCCTACCGCCTGTTGTTCGAATACGTGCCGGGATGGGAAGCGCTGCGTGCGACGGGCCGCGCCTGGGTCGTCGGCCTGCTCGGAATCGGTGTCCTCGCGGGCCTTGGCGCGCTGGCGGTGGGTCGGTGGTTGGCTCGCCGCGGGCCACGCACGCGCACGGTCGTGCTGGCCGTCGCCGTCGTCGCGGTCGTGGGCATCCTGGTCGAGGGCTACGCGCCGTGGACCTCGTCGCAAGGGGGCACGGTGGACATCGCGGTGTCACCAGTCGACGAGCAGCTCCGCGGGCTCGGCCCGGGCGGCGTGCTGTACCTCCCCGCGCTCGAGCAGCAGGCCGGACCGGTGGCGGAAGCGCTGAGCGGTTTCCGCCAGGCCGAGAACGTCTACGGCACGACGGCGCACCATCGCATCACCCCGAACGGCTACTCGGGGTTCTTCCCGCCGTCGTGGACGGTACTGTCCGCGGCCATGCTCGAGCTCCCCGACTCGGCCGCACTCAACCGGCTCCGGCGCATCGGCGTGCGCTACGTGGTCGTCCGGGATTGGGCCAAGGGTGGCCCGTGGGAACGTCTCCTGGACCCTGACGCGGCGCGACCACTCGAACGCGTCGGACGCTACGGGGGCGACGTGCTCTACCGGGTTCCGGCGGCCACGCGATGACCACGGTCGCGACGGCATCCCCACCAACTGCCCAACGCCGTCGGGACGTGCAGTGGTGGGCCGGCGTCGGCGTCTGGTGCGGGCTGGCGCTCTACGCGCTGATCGGCGCGGCCTACGTCGCGCGGGGCCGCGTCAACGCAGACGAAGGCTGGTACCTCTACGCGTCGCGCCTCGTCTACCAGGGCAAGCTGCCGTTCCGAGACTTCAGCTTCACCCAGATGCCGCTCCTCCCGTACGCCTACGGGCTGCCTCAGCTGCTCGGCTCGTCGCTCCGAGTCGGGCGCGTCGTCTCGCTGGCGTTCGCGTTCACTGGCGTTGCGCTCTGCGTCCGGGTCGCCTGGCGCGAAGCCGGGCGGCTCGCCGCACTCGCGGTCATCCTGCTCTGCTGCGCGTTTCCCGCGGGGATCTACAACCTGACGCTCACCAAGACGTACGCGATGGTCGCGTGCTTCCTCGCGGTGATCCTGCTCGCGCTCACCGGTGAACGAGTCCGACCCGCGTCGTGGTTGCTCGCCACCGTCGCCGCGGTGCTCCTCGTCCTCACCCGGACGTCGGGAGTGCCGGTCGCCATGCTCGTCGTCGGGTACGTCGTGCTGTGCGCACCGTCGGTCCGCACACGGGTCGCGGCGGCGGTGATCACGGCGCTCGGCGCTGCGATCGCCCTGTTGTTCGTCATCGCCGATCCCTCGGCCGCGCGGTTCGGCCTCGTCGAGTTCCACCAACTCCTCTGGCACCACGCCGACACCAGCACGCGCGTCGACGAGATCGTCCGTCATCGGATCCCCGACTGGGCACGCGAGTACTTCGGGTACACGGCCCTCGGGATCACGGCGGTGCTCGCGGCGCTCTCGTCGCGAGGGCTCCGTCGCTACCTCCGCGACAACCCGGTGTACGTGCTCCTCGCCGTCGGGATCGTCGGGTACCTGGCTACCCAGCTCCCCGCCGGCCAGTGGGCGCCGGTCGAGTACGGCGCCCCGGTGGTGCCGGTGGCGATCACGATCGCGCTGGTGGTCGTCTTCCGCTGGGCCGAGGAGCGTCGCCTCCGCGACCCGTCAGGAGCGCAGACGATCGGGGCCGCACTCGCCACCGGGATCGTGGGCCTCGCCGTGCTCACGCTCATCCAACCGAGCGCACGGGGCTACCTGGTGAGCGACGTGAACCCCGGCAGCATCACCAACGCCGATCGGATCGCCCACTTCGTCGAGGAGCACACGCCCGCGAACGGCGAAGTGCTCGCGTTGTGGGGTCAGCCGGCGACCCTCGCGGCCGACCGCGATCTCACCCCGAGCGCCACGTTCGGCATCTTCAGCTACGAGGACTTCACCACGCACCGGGCCAAGGCGTTGCACTACGTCAACCAGCAACGTCTCGTGGACATCGTCGAGTCGCGGCGGCCGGCGGCGATCGTGCTGACCGACGTGGACCGCACCATCTTCAACTTCAAGGGCTCGTTGTCGCGCCGTCGCACCGATCCCGCGCTCATCCCCGACGCCATCGAGCGGGGCTACCGCAAGGCGTGGTCGACCCAGGTGTGGGGCATCGACAGCCCGGTCACGCTCGACGTGTACCTGCCCCGTTCACGCTGACGCGGCGACGTCACAACGGGCTGGGCAGCTTCTCCGAGAGCACGAACATCTGCTCGCCGAAGAAGCGCCAAACCCACGGCATCTGCATGTACAGCCGCACGAGGGCGACGTTGTGCGGAAGCCGGGTGTGCTTGATCGTGTAGGGGAGGAAGCGCGGGATCACCTCGCGCGGCTCGAACCCCACGATCTGCACCGCCTCGACGAGGCTGTAGTGCGTGAGGGCGAGATGGTGGTCGAAGTAGTCCCAGTACCTGCCCGGCAAGTAGCGGATGTTCGGCATCACGACGATGAGGCGCCCGTGGTCGCGCAGGATCCGGTGGCACTCTTCGAGCGTCTCGACGAGGGCGGTCTTGTCGGGCAGGTGCTCGAAGAAGTTCGACGTGAACACGAGGTCGACCGACCCGCTTTCGATCTCGTGCATGTCGGTGCTCGGCGCGACGACCGCGCGCCCGTCGTCGATGAACTTCGGGAGGTCCGGGTTGAGGTCGACCGCGATTCGCTCGCCGCACCGGATGTTGTTGATGAATTCGCACGACCCGGCACCGAGATCGACGACGATCTCGTCGCGCGCGATGTAGCGCTGGAAGAACGACTCGCAGAAGATCTTCCACATGGCCTCTTTGAAACGCAGCTCCTCGGGGGTGAATCGCTGCGAGTAGAGACGGGCGAGCTGATCGCCGGTCAGCCCATCGTCGGGTGGCATCGCCGCAGACTAGTGGGGCACTCGCGCGAGTCGGCGACCCGCACCGCAGCCCGAAATTCGACGCACGTCGCGGTACGCTCCCGCGGTGGCGTCTGTCCCCGGCACGCCCCTCCCACCGAGGACTTGGATGGCCCGGTCCACCACCGACAACGAACGGAACACCGAGCTCCTCGACGCCGAATTGCCGAGCCACCGCTTCGTCGACACGCGGTACCTCGACTGGCTCTACGACCAGAACCCGTACGGTCCGGCGATCCAGCGGTCGGTCGACGACGACGCCGGCGTCCGGATCGGGCACTACGCGCTCGTTCCGCAACGGTTCCGCGGCCCCGACGGCGTGTTCCCGGCCGCGTTCTCCCTCAACGCGGTGGTGCGATCGGGTGGTCAGCGCAAGGGCCTGTTCACCGAGATGGGCCTCGAGATCTACGAGGAGGCCGGCGCGGCCGGCTGGCTGCTGACCACCGGGGTGTGCAACGAGAAGTCGATCGGCGCGGTGGTGAAGTACATGGGGTGGAAGTGGCCGGGCGCGCTCCCCGTGCGGCTCGTCACCCCGCTCGCGATCGCGACGAAGGCGTCGCGCCGGATCGACAGCCGCACCGTCGACGCCGCCTACCTCGCGAGTCCGGAGTTCGCGCACCTGGCGTCGGGTCTCGACCGCGCTCCGGTCACGCAGTGGACCAACAGCTACACCGCCGAGTACCTGCGGTGGCGGCTCGCCTGTCCGAGCACCACGTACGCGATCCACGTGAGCGACGACCTCGTGGCGATCACCACCACCGACAAGCGCTTCGGCGTGCCGGCCGCCGTCATCCTCAAGCTGCTGCCCCGCGACGGACGATCCGGGCCGTTGCCGGCCGATCCGATCGTCGCCGCCGCCTGTCGCTTCCACCGCGCGCCGTACGCGGTGTACGCCGGGTTCAACGCGCACGCGCGCGTGCGCGGCTTCCAGCCGCCGAAGCGACTCCAGCCGTCGCCCCTCAACCTCATCATCCGGAGCTTGTCGCCGTCGGTCGACCAGGGACCGCTGGCGATCGACACCTTCGAGTTCCTCGACATGGACGCGTACTGAGGTGGGCGACACCGTCACGTTCACCCTCGACCTCGAGGATCATCGCCACGACGACGGCCGAGAGGTCCGCTACCCGCAACTCACCCACGAGGTGCTCGACTTCCTCGATGCGCGCGATGTGCGCGGCACCTTCTTCGTGGTGGGTGAAGTGGCGGAAGCGGAGCCCGAGCTCGTGCGTGAGATCGCGGCCCGGGGTCACGAGCTCGCGCTTCATGGCTGGCGCCACGTCCCGCTCACCGAGCTCGAACCCGACGGGTTCCGCGCCGACGTCGTGCGGGGCAAGGCCCTCCTCGAGGACCTGGGCGGTGCGCCGGTCGGCGGGTTCCGGGCGCCGACGTTCTCGCTGGTGGCGACGACCCGGTGGGCCGTCGACGTGCTCGCCGACGCCGCCTTCACGTACTCCTCCAGCGTCCTCCCCGCGATGAGCCCGTTGTTCGGTGATCCCACCGTGCCCACCGCGCCGTTCCGGTGGCCCAACGGCTTGCCCGAGCTGCCCTGTCCGGTGGTGCGCGGCGGCCCGGTCGGACTCCCCTACCTCGGCGGCGTCTACCTCCGCGCGCTGCCGGCACCGGCGAGCGCGGGTGCCCGCGCCGTCGTCGGACGCAAGCAGCTGCTCTGGATCTACTGCCACCCCTACGACTTCGACCCGGGCGAGCCGTTCTGGGTCGTCCCCGATGCCGGACCGATGGGCAGCCGCCTGCTCTGGTACAACCGGCGCCGCACCTTCGCGAAGGTCGAGCGCATCCTCCGCGGGCGCGCCGGACGACCGCTCGGGGAGCGGCTCCACGAGGTGGATGCGTGACCGAGTACTCGCAGTACGAGATGGCCCACGCGCTCCCGCGTGCAGAGCTGGTCGACCGGTTCGCCTACCTGCGTGACCTGTGCGTGGGTCGGCGGGTCGTGCACGTCGGCTTCGTCGACGCCCGTTGCCAAGAGCTCAACGTGCAGTCCGGCGTGTGGTTGCACGAGCACCTCGCGCAGAGTGCACGCGAGCTCGTCGGCATCGACCTCGACCGCGCAGGCGTCGACGCGGCACGGGCCGCCGGCTACGAGGCGTACGCGATCGACTGCTGCGACCCGGTCGCGGTGTCGGCGGCCGGGATCGACCTGGCCGACGTCGTCGTCGCCGGCGAGGTGATCGAGCACCTCGACCGCCCGGGATCGTTCCTCGACGGCGTGCACCACCTCGTCGCGCCGGGTGGTGTGCTCGTCGTCACCACGCCCAACGCCGTCGGCTGGATCAACGCGTTCGCGCTCCTCGGCAACCTCGAGGTGAACCACCCCGATCACGTCGTGATGTTCACGTGCCGCACGCTCGACGCCATGCTCGTCCGTCACGGCTGGGAGCCGTTCGAACACCGCGTCTACGTGCAAGCGGTGAAGAGCCGGGGAACCACGATGCGCGACAAGGCCATGGCGGCCGGCGCGCGCACGGTCCTCGGTTTGGAGAAGGTCATGGCGCGGCTGGGTCGCCCCTACGCCGCCGACGGGCTCATGGTCGTCGCCCGGTCCCGCGCCGGGGCGTCATGACGCCGGCGGCGCCTCGGCCCGCCGCGACCTCGACCACAACGACCGGATGGTGTCGCGCAGCGGTTGGTCCTTGAGACCGAGCGTCGGCCGCTCCACCACGGAGTACGAGAAGCTGGCGAGCCCGAGGGTGATCACGGCCGTCACCACGTAGATGGGCACGAACCCGCCGTCGAACGGGGTGTAGCCGAGCGCGGGCTGCACCTTGTGCAACACCGCGAGGTGGAACAGGTAGAAGCCGTACGACACGGCACCGCCGAACACCGCGGCCTTCGACGACAGCAGCCGTCGGCCGAGGCCGACGGTCTGGTCGCCGAACATCGCGGGGATCACGATGAACACCACGACGACACCCCAACAGAAGAAGCGGAACCAGTACTCCGCGCCGACCGTGCCCGGCACGCGGGGGGGCGAGAACGTGAGCAGGAGCAGGTAGCCGCACCCGGCGATCGCCCAGGTCCACGCGGGATGCCGCGACAACCAGTCGATGGGTCGCGGCATGCGCACGCCCATCGTCGCGGCCGCGCTGATGGTCGCGAACGCCATGCCCATGGCGAAGAAGTCGATCCAGTTGGTGGGCCAGATCAGCTCCCGACGGCCCCACGACGGCGCGGCGGCGACGACGTAGCCGCGGAAGAGCTGGCCGAACAGCCAGAGCAGGCCGCAACCGAGCAGCGCGACCTTCACCCGCTGCTCCAGCGAAGCCTTCTTGGTGAGCGCGATGAGCACGAGGATGAGCACCGGGATCAGGAAGTAGAAGACGATGTCGGTGGTGAGGAACCACGCGTCGGCGATGCCCGCGGTGCCTCCGAATCCGAGCGCGACCTCGGTGCGCGCGAACGGGAACAGCAGCGAGTAGTAGAGGAACGCGTTCTTCGCCCCGTTCAGGTTCACTCCGAGGAACAGCACGACGAACGTGAGGATGAACCAGTACGTGGGGTAGACGCGGATGAGGCGTCGCCGCAACCACGGTGTCGCCTTCGCGCGCGGGCGGTCCTGGAAGACGCGCAGGAGGAACGGCCGCGTGAGCAGGAACGCGGAGATCACGAAGAACATCGGGACCGCCACCTGCGCGTTGCTGAGCAGTTGGCCGTACCACGTCTGCCCGTTCTGGTCGGCACCGGTCGCGAACGCAGCGTGGAAGCACAGCACGCCGAGCATGCCGAGGATGCGGAGGCCGTCGAAGCACGTGAAGCGGGTGGGCGTGCTCGCCACCGCACCCGGCTCGACGGCTGCGGGAGTGGTGGTGTCGCTCACGACTCCCCGTCAGGGGTCGGGTCAGGCGGACCGGCGTCGCGGTCGCGCTCGTGCACGACGAGGCGCTCGTCGAGGTCGAGCCGCAGCAACGCGTAGTCCTCGGCGAGGGCGCGGGTGCGGTCTTCGAGGCGCGAGAGCTCCCACGAGAAGTGGAGCACCAGCACGAGCAGGAAGCTGAGCGCCAACAACATGAAGGTGGCCGGCGGGTACGCGATGCCGAAGCGGTCGGACACCCAGCTGAGCAGCCCGGGGAACACCGCGAGGACCGCGAGGCCGAGCCCGATCGAGAACCACAGCACCGAGTACTTGGCCCGGAGGCGCCGACTGCGGACCAGCACGACGATGAACGCGATCACCGCGGCCGCCAACACGATGACGAGCACGTGCGCGGCGACGCTCATCCCCGCCAGGACCACCGTCGACGCGGTCACAGATCGCCTCCGACGTCGTCGACGGTGTGGCGCAGGTCGTGGCGGCGAGCCTGCTCCTTGCGGCTCGTGGTGGACACCACGAGCACCACCAGCAGCCGCGCGTAGTAGTAGACGAGCCGGAGCCGCCGGTTCGACGGCGCGCCCCCGGTGCGGCCGCGCATGTTGACCGCGACCTCGTCGACCTTGAAACCCGCGTTGCACGCGAGCACGAGCGCTTCGACCGAATCCATGTACTCGACGGGATAGGTGACGGCGAAGAAATCGAGCATCGAGCGCGAGAAGGCACGGAACCCGGAGCTGGTGTCGGTGAACTCCTGGCCCACGAGTCGATGCACGAGCCGTTGCAGCAGCTTCATGGCGCGCCGACGGACACCGCTCACCTCGTAGGTGACCGCGCCGCCCTGCGCGAAGCGGCTGCCGATCACCATGTCGGCGCCCGTGTCGAGCGGCGCGAGCAGCTTCGCCACCGCGAGCGGGTCGTGCTGGCCGTCGGCGTCGAACTGGACCGCTTGGTCGTAGTCGTTGCGCACCGCGTAGGTGAACCCGGTGCGGAGGGCGCCCCCGATGCCCAGGTTGAACGGCAATTCGGCGACGTGCACGCCGGCGAGGCGCGCGATCTCCGCCGTACCGTCGACCGAGCCGTCGGAGACGACCAGCACCTCGTACTCGGGAGTCTGCTCGGCCAGTTCCTTCAACACCGCGGGGAGCGACTGCTCCTCGTTGTAGGCCGGGATGATGATCAGCGTGCGGGGCATCGGTCACCACATCCCGTCGGCACCCGCAGCGTCACGTCAGCTCTCGACGTCGGCGATCTCCTCGTGGTACTCCTCCTCGACGTTCACCGACCAGACGTCGTGGTGAGCGCCGAAGATGTTCTCCACGCTGAGCATCGCGGTGTACATCGAATGGTCCTGGTTGTTGTACCGGTGCATGCCGTTGCGGCCGACCGGATGCACGTTGGGGGTGTTCGCGTCGAGCCACTCGCGCAGCGTCTCGACGTGAGCCTTGTACTCCCAGTCGTAGAACGGGTAGGCCTTCGGGGTCCGCTCGACGTACCCGACCTCCACCTTCGCCGGGTCGACGAGGCCAAGGTGCTGCAGCTCCCGCTTCGCCTGCTCGACGAGATCGGCGTCGGCCTTGGTCCACATGTCGTCGCCCTCCTGCACGAAGAACTCGAGCCCCAGGCAGGTGCGCCCGTCCTTCACCAGGTACGGCGACCACGACGCGAAGTTCTGGATGCGGCCGACTTCGACGTCGGGGTCGTGGATGTAGATCCAGGTGTCGGGGAAGCCGTACTCCTCCGGCACGACGACGGCGACGGTCATGAAGTCGCGGTAGCGCAACGACTCGGCCGCCTTCAGCACCTCCGACGGCACCGGGGGGTCCATCGCCTCGAGCAGCGCGCTGATGGGCATCGACGAGATCACGTCGGTGCACTCGTAGCGCTGTGCGGTGCCGTCGGGGTGTTGCGCCACCACGGTGCGGGCGCGACCGTCGCCGTGTTCGATGCGCGCGACGGCCGATTCGAACACCACCTCGGCGCCCGCCTCGGTGACCAGCTCGGTGCACTTCTCCCACATCTGGCCCGGGCCGTACTTCGGGTAGTTGAACTCCTCGATCAGGCTGGTGACCTGCTTCGACTTGTCGCGGTTGCCCACGACCTTGGCTCGGATCGGCTCCCACACCGCGGCGAAGAGCGACATGCCCTTGATGCGCTGCGCGCCCCAGTCGGCGGCGATCTCCGACGCGGAGACGCCCCAGACCTTCTCGTTGTAGGTCTTGAAGAAGTGGTTGTAGAGCCGCCACCCGTAGTTGGCGACGACGTAGCCCTCGAGCGTGTCCTGGTTCTTCGGTGGGCGGACCTTCGCCCAGAGGTACGAGAACCCGCAGAGCACGGCCTCGACCGGGCCCAGGTTCTTCAGCGCGTTCAGCGGCTTGATCGGGTAGTCGTAGAGCTTCCCGCGGTAGTGGATGTGGCTCATCCGCGGCCGGCGGAGGAAGTCGTCGGGTCCGAGGATCTCGAACCAGAGGTCGTTCACCGGCTTCACCTTGGTGAAGAACCGGTGGCCGCCGATGTCGAAGCGCCAGCCGTCGCGCACCGCGGTGCGGCTGATGCCACCGACGACCGTGTCGGACTCGAGCACCGTCGGCGCGACCCCGCGCTTGGTGAGCATGTACGCGGCGGTGAGCCCCGCCGGCCCGGCTCCGATGATGACGACGTCGTGATCGGCGGCAGGGTCGGTCTGGGACGAGGGTTCGCTCACGGGCGGAGTCTCCGGAAGGGTCGCGTGTGGTCCGGCAGCGGGCAGGTGCCCAGCTTCGCGCCCCGGCAGTCTACGGGTCGGCATGGTCGCTGGCCCGCTTCTGGACCGGCCCGCACTGCCCGTTCAGGGGCCCTGGATGCCGGTGAAGGCCAGGATCGCGTAGCCCACGAGGCCGGCCGCGACGAGCACGTAGGCGCTCCGTTCCGCCTCGTCGCGCCTCGTGATCGAGGCCAACGCCAGCAGGAACGGGAACGTGCTCATCGCGTACCGCTCGAACGAGTCGAGGTTGTGCGCCGACAACCCGAGCACCAGCGTCGCGGCGGCGTAGAGCGAGTAGGACGAGGGGTAGCGCCGCACCAGCACCACGAGCAACGCCACGAACACGAGCGCCCAAAGGATGTGGAGACCCGAACCGAAGCGGTCGCCGCCGAAGAGGTCGCCGAAGGCGTCGATCGTCCGCGTGAACGGATCCTGGAACCCGCCGCGCAGCGTGGCCCGGTTCTGGAGCGAAACCGGCTTCCAGAAGTCGCCGAACTCCGCGCCCACCCACGCGAGGTACACCGCCGCACCTGCGATGGGCGCCACCACCGCGCTCACGCGCGACGCGCGCTCACCGCTCGACGCGCCCCGCCACCCGCGCGCCGCCTCCACCGCGGCCGGGACCACGAGGAGCACCCCGACCGGGCGGCACAGACCCGCGAGGAACCCCGCACCCGCGGCCCAGGCGAAGCGGTTCGACCGCAGCCCGAGGAACACGATGACGCCCAGCATCATCGCGGTGGCCTCGGCGTAGCCCATCACGAGCACCGCCGCGGCGGGGAACAGCGCCGCGAACCACGCGGCGCGGCGCGCGAGCGCGGGATCGCCGGTCTCACGCAGCGCGAGTCGGTGCAACAACGCTGCGAACACGAGCGCCGAGCCGTTCGCGATCACGAGCAGCGCAGCCGCGGTGTGGTCGAAGAGCACCCACCCGAGCCCACGCGCGAGCAGCGGCACCAGCGGGAAGAACCGCAGCGAACCGTGGCCCACGGCGCGGTACCCGTGCTCGGCGATCGCGCGGTAGAAGGCCGCGTCCCACGCGAACAAGCCTTGCCCGAGCGGGGGCGGGCGCGGCGGTGCTCCCAACTCGTCGAACAGGTGGCGCGACAACGCGAGCGACGCGACCACGAGCACCCGTGCCAGCACCCACGGCACCGCCGCGACGCGCAGGTCGCGCCGCACGAACGTGCTCACGCGCGCGCCGACGGGTTCAGGGCGTGTCGACGGTGACGTGGAGGCTCGAGAGGTGGCCGACATCGCGCTGGACGTTACGGCTCGAAGCCGGGTCGATGACGGTCTTCCGACTCGGAGCGAGCACCTGGAGCTGTCCGTCACGCACCCGGTAGCTGAACTTCTCGCGTTCTTGCGGGCCCGACGCGGCCGCCGACGGGTCGTTCCCGATGCCCGCGTCGACGGCGATGGTCCCTCGTCCGGACACGGGCACCGCGCCGCTCGGGACCGCGTCGGGCCCGGAGGCGTCGGCAGCGACGGTCCACTCGGTGGAGTACGTGCCGTCGCCCGACGGGTCGGGCGTGAGCACGCGTTGCTCCGAGTGGTCGCCCGCCTGCAACGAGGCCACCACCGCGGCGCCACCTCCCGGATTGCGCACCCTCACGTGGAAGGTGACCGCGGGACCGGAATGGACGGTGATCGGTTCGACCCAGATTGTGGGTGGCGACGCGTCGGGATGGTGGATGGCGTCGTCGAGCTCGGCGTCGCTCGTGATCTCCATGAACGCCTTGCGACCGGGGTGGGCGGCGAGCACGTCGAAGGTCTTGGCGCTCCGGTCGACGGCGTAGAGCACGGGACCGTCGAGATCGGGCGAGTTCTCGGAGAACGGGTTGAGGTGCAACAGATAGGGACCGGAGTCGCGCACGACGACCAGCGAGTTCGCGGGCAGCTGCGCCTCGGCCTCCTTCCACGGCACCTGCGCGTCGCTGATGTTGTGGTTCATGTGCGACTTGTCGTAGAGGAACGGAACCGTCGCGAGCACCATCACACAGCACAACGCGACCAACAACCCGCGGCGGCGATGCCACATGCGCAACAGCACGGTGGCGACGAAGATGCACAGCGGCAGGTACAGCGGCAGGAAGTACACCGGTCCGGAGAGGTACGCGAACCCGCTCGCGAGCCGGTTGCCCCAGAACATGAAGTAGCCCAGGGGGAACGCGACCATCATCCCGAGCAGCAGCAGCGTGGTGCGGTCGCGCCGACGGAACCAGAGGCCGAAGCCGGCGAGCATCAGCGCGACGTAGCTCCCCACCAGGAACTGCGGCACGTAGAAGCCGCTCAGTCCCGTTCCCTTGACTGCTTCGACGAGCGTGTAGTCGATGCCGAGGATGTGGGGCATCAGGCGCCGGTACCCGAAGCCGAACGTGTCGAGCGGCTCCTTGGCGGTGAACGGGAACTCGGTGAACTTGCCGGTGACCACCCGGTTCTGCACGAGCGTGAGCACGAGGAACGGCACCATCCCGGCGAGCACGAGCGCGGCGGCGCGGACCTGTCGGGCCCATTCGCGCCACGTGGTGAGGATCGCGTACCCGCCCATCACCAGCGCCCACAGCACCGCGTCGAACGGTCGGGTGATGAGCGACGTGCCGAGGAGCACGCCGGCGAGCACGAGCAGCCACCGCCGCCGCTGGCGTAGTCCGGCGAGCAGCGTAGCGCCGAAGAGGAGGCCGAGGCCGAGCGAGAAGAGGTAGCCGAGGTACACGCCGCTCTGCATGATCACCAGAGGCGACGCGAGCATGAGGACCGCGGTGACGAACGCCAACGTGTGGTCGCGCGTGATCTCGCGGGTGAAGACGTACACGCCGAGGACGGCGATCATCGTGCCCCACACCATCGCCATCATCGGCGAGCCGAACAACACGTCGGCGACCAGCATGAGCCCGGGCCACCCCAACGTGTATTGGGAGAAGAATTGCCCGCCGCGCAGACCGGTCAGCCAGGGTTGGAAGAAGTGCGGCGTCGACCCTGCGGTCGTGAGGAGGTCGCCGGCCCGCAGTCCGCGCACCTGCCAGAGGTACGTCGCTTCGTCCCGGTTCCACGACAACGCGGGGTACACGACGTGGCGCACGACCACCGACACGACGGCCGCGACCGCGAGGAGCGCCACCACCATCCCGGTGCGGGCGAGCACGGGACGCTTCGACGGTTGCTCTGCTTCCATTGCGGTCTCGGCGGCTGGATCCACGACCGCGTGCGCGTCGACCTGCGTACCCGATCGCCCCACCGGCGGGAGTGTACCGGTGGCCCTCCTCCATTCCGGATCGCGCCGTGAGCGCATCGCGGTGGCGAAATAGCATCCGTCACTCATGCAGGTGGCCGAACGACCGTCGCCGCCCGCCCTCCGCGAGCGGCACGGACGGCTGGAGCTGCTCGCCTTCGCGCTCCTCGCGTACGTCCCGTTCCTGCTCTCGTCGCCCGGGCGCGTCACCGCCGACACCAAGCAGTACCTCTACCTCGATCCCGACCGCCTCCTCGAGCGCGCGCCGTACCTGTGGGACCCGCACATCGGGTTCGGGACCGTCTCGCACCAGATCATCGGCTACCTGTTCCCGATGGGGCCGTACTTCTGGCTCACCGAGCACGTCGGGATCCCAACCTGGATGGCGCAACGGTTCTGGCTCGGGTCGATCTCGCTCGCCGCCGCGCTCGGCGCCCGTTGGCTGTTCCGCATGCTGGGAGTGAGCCGCGCCGGAGCGATCGCGGGCGCGCTCGTCTACATGCTGACGCCGTACCAGCTCGCGTTCACGGCCCGGATCTCGGTGCTCCTGCTCTCGTGGGCGGGCCTGCCGTGGCTGGTCGGGCTCGCCATGCGCGCCGTGCGCCGCGGCGGATGGCGCGACCCGGCGCTGTTCGCGCTCATCATCCTCACCATCGGGAGCGTCAACGCGAGCTCGTTGTCGTTCGTGTGCATCGGACCGGTCCTGTGGTTGTTGCTCGACGCGTGTCGTGGTCGCGAGGCGTTCCTCGACGCGCTGCGCGCCGGCGCGCGGATCGCGGTCCTCGCGATCGGCGTCTCCGTGTGGTGGATCGTCGGCCTCCGCACCCAGGGCACCTACGGCCTGCCCATCCTCCAGCTCACCGAGACGCTCCGCACCGTCGCGGCCGACTCCGATCCCACCGACATCCTGCGCGGGATCGGCAACTGGTTCTTCTACGGCCGCGACCGCCTCGGATTCTCCATCGACCAGGCGTCGTCGTACGCGCACGACGTCGCGACGCAGGTCGCGAGCTGGGGCATCCCGGTGGTGGCGCTCGCGCTCGCCGCGGTCACGCGCTGGCGCCACCGGGCGTACTTCGTCGTGCTCGTCGTGGCGGGCACCGTCATCTCGGTGGGGGCCTGGCCCTACGACGACCCGAGCCCCTACGGCGCGGTCTTCAAGTGGTTCGGCGACACCGCCGCCGGGCTCGCCCTCCGCAACACGCCGCGCGCGGTGCCGCTGCTCGTGCTCGGGCTCGCCGGTCTCGTCGCCGCCGGCGTCGCCGCGCTTGCGCCCCGCTTCGGTCAGATCTGGCCCGCGGTGACGGTCAGCGTCCTCGCCGCCGCGGCACTGATCCCGGTGTGGGGCAACGGCTACCTGTCGCAGCACCTCGACCGGCCCGACGACGTGCCCGCGTACTGGAAGGAGGCGATCGCCTCGCTCTCGCGCCAGGGCGACGCGACCCGGGTGTTCGAGATCCCGGGCAGCGACTTCGCCGCGTACCGCTGGGGCGACACCATCGAACCGATCACACCTGGGCTCACCGACCGGCCCTACGTCGCGCGCGAGACCCTCCCCTCGGGGACGGCGCCGTCGGTCAACCTGCTCCTTGCGCTCGATCACCGTCTCCAGGACGGCACCTTCGAACCCGACGCGCTCGCGGCCTACGCCCGCCTCGCCAACATCGGGACCGTCGCACTCCGCTCCGACCTCGAGTACGAGCGCTTCGACACGCCTCGCCCCCGCCCGCTCTGGCAGGTGCTCACCGATCCCCTGCCGCGTGGCATCGACCCACCGGAGGCGTTCGGGCCGACCACGCGCAACCGCGCGTCGTCGCTGGTGCCCGCAATCGACAACCGCCAGCTCGCGATCCCCGCGTCGGACTCCGATCCTCCGGCGGTCGCGCTGTTCAACGTGCGCGACGCGATCCCGATCGTGCACTCGGCTCCCGCCGCCCAGCCGGTGCTCCTGGCCGGTGACGCCGAGGGCATCGTCGATGCCGCCGCCGCCGGCATCCTCGACGGTCGCGCGCTCGTGCTCGAGACCGGCGCGCTGACAACGAAGCAGCTGCGCCAGCAGCTCGCGCGCCAGGCCGACGTGGTGCTCACCGACTCGAACCGGCGACGCAACCAGCAGTTCTTCGTCGGCGTGCGCGACAACAACGGCTACACCGAACGCGCCGGGCAGGACTCCTCGACGTCGGAGTTCCGTCTCGAACCCTTCCCGCAGTCGGGCGATTCGACGCGCACGGTGGTCGAACAGCACGGTGGCACCGTCGACGCCACGGACTACGTCACCCCCAGCGACCGGCC
Source organism: uncultured Actinomycetes bacterium (assembly GCA_963841415.1). Taxonomy (GTDB): domain Bacteria; phylum Actinomycetota; class Acidimicrobiia; order IMCC26256; family DASPTH01; genus DASUAS01. The sequence goes on from CAWJCN010000001.1 coordinate 1,475,257, forward strand.
CATGAAGGCGGTCGACGGCAACCCGCGCACCGCGTGGCTCGTGACCGGCCACGTCGTCGGCCAGCACCTGGTGATCCACTCCGAGCACGACCAGACCATCGACCACGTGACGCTTCAGCAGTGGCCGGTGGGAGCCGCCGACCGATCCGTCGCCCAGGTGAAGCTCACGTTCGACCACGGCGACCCGGTGACCGCGACGCTCGACCCCTCGTCGTTCGCGGCCGGCGGCCAGACCATCTCGTTCCCGACGCGCACTGCGCGTCAGCTCGACGTCGAGATCGAGAGCGTGAACGTGCCGAGTGACAAGAGCACCAACAGCGTCGGCTTCAGCGAAGTCGGCTTCGGCGACACCCGCATCCGCGAGACGGTGCGACTCCCGCTCGACGTCACCCGTCGCGCCGGCGCGGCAGTCGACGGCCACCGTCTCGACGTCGTGCTGTCCCGCCTGCGCAACGACCCGTCGGGTCGCCTCGACGAAGAGCTCGACCTCGACCGGCGTTTCGTGCTCCCCGACGCGCGGTCGTACCTGCTCTCCGGCACGGCGCGGGTCGAACCGAACGCGTCCGACCCGGTGATCGACGACGTGCTCGGTACGACCGCGCCCGGCACGCAGTTCACGTCGTCGAGCCACCTGTACGGCGACGCCGACGCGCGCGCGTCGCGCGCCTTCGACGGCGACCCCTCCACCGCGTGGACGCCCCTGCTCGGCACGGCGGGCGGCCAGTGGGTCGACGCGTCGATGCCCGCACCGGTCACGTTCGACCACATGCAGATGAAGGTGGTCGGGGATCAGGAGCATTCGGTGCCGCAGAAGGTGACGCTCGTCGCTGACGGCGTCGCGGTGCGGACGCTGCAGGTGCCGACCATCACGCGCGGACCGGAGGGCACCCGCCGCACGGTCGACCTGACCTTCGACCCGGTCACCGCCACGGATCTCCAGGTTCGCATCGACGACGTCGACCCCAAGGTCACGGTGCCCGGTCCCGACGCCGACCCGGTGTTGCTCCCCGTGTCGATCGCCGAGGTCGGGATCTCCCAGGTGCCCACGCCGGCCGCGCCGGCCGCGGTCGACACCGGTTGCCGCTCCGATCTCGTGCAGGTCAACGGTCGGCCGTTCCCGATCGACATCCGCGGTGCCCGCGACGCCGCCCGCTCCGGGCTCGACGTCGTTGCGTGCGACCCGTCGCTCTCGCTCCCCGCCGGCAGCAACACGCTCACGACCAGCGAGGGCCTCACCACCGGCTGGAACGTCGACCGCGTGGTCCTGTCGTCCGACACCGCGGGCGCGCCCACGCCGATCGCGACGGCCGGCGCGCCGGTGCGCCACTCGGGCGCCACCGTGCGCATCACGAGCAGCACGCCCGACTCGTACCACCTGCGCGTCCGCACCGACGGCACGCCGTTCTGGCTGGTGCTCGGGCAGAGCCACGACAGCGGGTGGGAAGCGACCGCCTCGGGCAAGGACCTCGGCTCGCCCACACTGGTGAACGGGTTCGCCAACGGCTGGCAGGTGCGTCCGGGTCGCGCGGGCACCATCGACATCGTGCTGCGCTGGACCCCGCAGCGCTTGGTGTGGGTCGGCCTCGCGTTCTCGGTCCTCGCGGTGATCGCGTGTGTAGCACTCGTGCTCTGGCGCGGCCGCACGCTTCGTCCGGTCCACGGACCCGACCTCGTCGACGAGCCAACGTGGACCTCACCGACGAGCTACGGCATCACGACCGCGCTCGGCACCGCCGCCACCGCGGCCGTGATCGCCGGCGTCGCCACCGCGCTGGTGTCGCGCTGGTGGATCGGCACGCTGGTCGCGGTGTTCACCTTCGCGGCGGCGCGACGCACGCGCGGTCGCGTGCTGCTCGCGGCCGGTGCGCCGATCGCACTTGCACTCGGCGCGCTCGTCGACGCGCCCGAACTGGGATGGGTCGCGATCGGTCTGCTGCTCGGCGACCTCGTCGCCGGCTGGTGGTGTCGCCGGCGTTGATCCAGTGGGTCGTCGCACGTGGTGCTCGGAGCATCCGCTGACCGCTGTCGAGCCACGTGCAGACGGGTTTGCGGTGACGTTGCGGTGAAGAAGCCGGCGTTGAGGCGCAAGGTAGAGTGCCCGGCTGTGACGGCCCAGGCGCCACGGGCACACGGCGTAGCGCCCGGTGGCCGGAACGACGTCGTGCAAGCGGGTTCTGGGACACCGGGCCCACGGACTGACGACGCCGCCGAGACGGCCGGGGCCGTGCAACCAGGTTCGAACCGGCTGCGTCTCGCTGCGCTCGCCATCGCGCTCGCGCTGCTCCCCGTGCTCGCGGTCGCCATCACGCGGAGCTGGCACCACTACCTGCCGCTCGGCGACGAGTCGATCATCGATCTCCGGACGCGTGACGTGTTCACGAGCCAGACGCCGCTCGTCGGTCCGTACAGCCGCGGCTTCAACCACCCCGGACCCGCGCTCTTCTGGCTCCTGGCCCCCTTCTCCCTGCTCGCAGGGGGTGCGGCGTGGGGGACGCTCGTCGGGGCCACGATTCTCCAAGGGGTCGCGATCGCAGCCAGCGGTTGGCTGGCGTTTCGTCGCGGTGGGCTGCTGCTCGCGCTGCTCGTGTTGGCGGGACTCGGCATGGCGTATTCATCGTTCGTCCAGGGCGACCAGCTGCTCCAGCCGTGGAACCCGAACGTCGCGTTCCCCTTCTTCATGCTCTTCCTGTTGCAGGTCTGGGCCTTCTCGCTGGGCGATCGCTGGCAGTTGCTCGGGGTGGCAGTCGTCGGTTCCCTCCTGGTGCAGTCCCACATCGGATACCTGCCGCTCGTCGGGCTCGGTGTGGTCTGGGCGGGGGTGGTTGCGCTCGACGGCGGGCGTCGCGGGCGCGGAGAGGCGCGGCGATCGCGGCCGGCGCGTGAAGTTCCCTGGCGCACGGTCGTGGCGGCGACCGCCGGCGCGCTCGCCGCGCTGTGGATCGCACCCGTCATCGAACAGCTGACCGACCATCGGGGGAACCTCACCGCGATCAGGGACTACTTCCGTCACGCGGGCAACGACGTCGCCGGTCTGCGAGTCGGCGCCGGCATCTTCGCGGCCGAGTTCAGGTTTCCGCCGCCGTGGTTCGGCGGGAGCGACACCGTCGCCTTCGCCACCAGCAAGGTGGCAACGGCCAGTCTGTGGTGGCTCCTGATCCCGGCGGCCCTGGTGGGCGTTGGGTTCTTCGCTGCCCGCGCGGCGGAACGCCGCTCGCCGATGCGAATGATGCAGCTCGCGCTGATCATGAGCATCGGATCGATCGTCGCGATCAGCCGCGTGAGCGTCGAGTTGCAGGCGTTCCTCTTCTTCTGGCGCGTGATCGTCGCGGTGTTTCTCGTGGTCGCGACCCTCTGGGCCGTCGCGCTCTGGGTCGGCCTCGAGCATCATCTCCGGGCCCGGCGGTGCGTGTTCGCGGTGCTCCTCGTCGTCATCGCCGCGCTTTCGTTCACACGTGCCAACGACGACGTGCTGCGCCACCGAGACACGCTCAGACCGCTCGAGCCGTACGCCCAGAAGCTGTTCGACCAGGCGGGGCACCGGGTTCCTCGCAACGCCACTGTGCTCGTGCGCGGCGTCGGTGGCTCGACCACCGGGCTGGCGCAGGGGTTCTTCGACGATCTGGATCGTCGTGGAGCGGAGGTGCGGGTCGATCCGGAGTCCGGGTTCCAATACGGCGACGGCCGTGTCGCAAGTCCGGCTGACGTCGACCAGGTCTGGTTCGTCTCACGGGACGGCGGCAACCGAGATCTCCTCGACCTCCCGGGCGCGAAGCTCGTCGCCTCGGTGACGCCACTCACCCCGCGGGAAGAGCACGAGCTCCAACGCCTGCAACGGGACGTGCGCTCGCAGCTCGAGGCGGCGGATCGCGTGGACCTGGCCAATGACATGGACAGTGGCTTCTTCGGTCTCATCGTTCGCAAAGAACGAGTTGACGTCGATCTCTCGCTGGCCGATCGCATCGCGACCCTGGATGACGCGGTCGCGCGGAGCGGAGGATGTCGATGTGTCGTCATCGCGTTTCCGGCGAAGCTCGCACCGAACATCGCGTACAGCATGGGGTTCTGAGACTTGCGCTCAACAGGTCCGGAGACCTTCTGCCGCGGAGGGCGTGATCGGCGCGAGCGAGCTCGGCGTGATCGTTCCGCCCAGCTGCTGCACGGTGGCGTCGCTTCCCGCGGCGGCAGCAGGGGTCACGTCCGGATTCGTGGGTGACGGGGCCACCGGCGAAGGCCTCCACGAACACGTTGGCGGCAACGTCGTCGGCGACCTCCCGGCCCAGCCGGCGGGCAACGAAACGGTAGATGTCGTCGAAGTGACGGTCGAAGACCGCTTCGAAGCGCTCCCGAGCGTCGTCGCGGTCCCGGTGGGCGACCATCATTTGATACTTGCCCGCGACGCTCGGGATGGTTCGCGAATTCGGTCGCTAGCCGGGACGGGTGGCCGCCAACCGTTGCACGGCCGCGGGGCGGGGCACGTGCACCTCGAGGTCCTCGTACGCAACCACGACGAAACCGTGCCGGAGCGCCAGCTCGAGCAGCTCGTTGCGGCGGAGGAGGAAGTCGGGGTTCGTCGGGCGGGCGAGGCGTTCGTTGCCCACCGCGAAGGTCTCGTAGAGCAACCATCCGCCGGGCGCCACCGCGTCGGCGATCGCGTCGAGGGCCGGCCGCCACAGGTAGTTGGTCACGACGACGCCGGTGAACGCGCCCGGCGCGGCGGGAAACGCCGAGCCGTCCTCGAGATCAACCGGGCGCAGTTCGACGTGCACGTCGTCGGCCAGATCGCCCACACCCGCCAGGTCGCGGTCGATGGCGACGACGTCGTAGCCGCGCGCCGCGAACCAGCGCGTGTGCCGGCCCCCGCCGCAGGCAACGTCGAGCACCGGACCCGGGTGCGGGACCGACGGCCCGAACCGGTCGATCCAGCCGGACGCGTTCACGTGTCGTCGGTGGCGTCGGGCGTGCGCCGGCGCAGCCACTCGACCACCACGTCGGCGAGCAGCAGGATCACCGCCAGCCACGCGATCTCGTTGACGCGGGTGAACTGCGGCGGCCAATCGAGGTCGGACGGGTAGTGGTGGCGATGCTGTTGCACGATGACGTAGAGCGCGCAGGCAGCCAGGGCGAGCGGCGCACCGATCGTGATGAGCAAGCGGAGACGCGGGCGGACGGCGACCAGCGCCACCAGAACACCCCCCACGAGGCCGACCCACCACGCCGACAGCAACGCGCCCGCGGCCGCGACCGCGAGCGAGCCGACGACCACGTGGCCGGGACGCGGGCGCACGCCGTCCGCGACGAGCGGGTTGGCGAACGCCGGCGGGGCATCGCCGTCATCTGAGGGCGGCGACGATCGCCGCCGCCGGAAGGCGAGCACGAGGCACAGCACGAGCGCGAGCGCCGACACGCCCAGCGCGATCCACACGTTGCGTTGCGGTGTCCACCGCAGGGTCACGTGGAAGGAGCCCGACGGCGGGTGCACGAGCCAGCCGTTGGCGTAGCCGTCGACGAGGGTGGAGCCGCCGACGTCCTTGCCGTCCACCGTCGCCTCCCACCCGGCGTTGTCGCTCTGGCCGAGCACCAGCCAGAACGGCGTGCCCCTGCTCGCCCCGCTCACCGTGAGGTCGATCTTCGTGCTGCTCTTTCCGGTGACCTTCACGCGTGGCCGCGCGCCCGCAGTCGTGGCCACCTGGGTCACCGATGACGGGAGATCGCCGCGGGGCCCGAGGAGCATGGTGGTGCCACCCGCCTGCGAGCCGAGGACCAGCCCGTCGACGTCGATGCCGCGGCGCGTGCCCGCGGCCGACCGCACCACGTGGTCGCCCCGCTGGAGATCGACACCACCCGCGGCGGGTGTCGCCCGGCAGGGCGCCAGGTCGAGGGGACGCCCCGCGACCGCGTCGGCGGTCGAGCCGCCGAGGGTGACGGGAAGCGACGTGCCGTCGAGGGTGAGCAGGTCGTCGCGGCAGACCGCAGGCAGCTGCGCCGGCATCGCACCGCGCTGCACACCGGGCAGGCCGACCTCGGCGATGGCCACCGGCATCGTGCTCGGCTGGCGCTCGTTGTAGTCGAGCGTCGTCACCGGACGAACACCCGTCACGGTGATGCGCACGTCCGAACCCGTCAGCGGCGCGAACGACACCGGGACGGACACCGGCGCGTCCCCCACCTTGCCGTCCTGCACCGCGGGCACGTCGACGGTGCGCGACTCGCCTCCAGCCTCGATGCGCAACTGCGTGGGCACCGAGTGCTTGCCGTCGGCGACGACCTGCAGATCCAAGTGGTCGAAGGTCACGGGTTGCGGCGTGGTCACGTCGACCCACTGGCCCGCCGGCGCGCCGAACGCAGTGCTCCACGACGTCGAGGGATCGCCGTCGAACGCCGACGACCCGCGCGACGCGACGTCGCCGGGCAGGTGCTGCGACGCGGTGACGGTGATGCCGCCGGCGTCGGCGTCAGGGAGACCGAGCACCGCGTCGAGCACCTGGTCGGACGCGTCGGTGGCGAGACGCGCCGTGCCCCGCACGCCGAAGCTGCGCGCGTCCGGCACGCGGAAGCGACGTACCAGCGCGACCTCGTCCTGCGAGTACCGCGGCGGGATCACGACGGTGCGCGAGCGACTCATCTGGTACACGAGCGGACGGTCGGCGGCGGCGGTGCCGGCTACGTCGACGAGGTCGGTGGGCATGCGCACGATCTCGTCGGCCCGCACCGGCGGCGAACCGGGCGCGTCGTCCTGGAGCCCGATCTCGGCGAACCCCACGTTGTTCGCGTACGGCGCGGTGTGCTCGTCACCCACGTTGGTGTCGGCGATGCGCAGCTCGAACCGGTGGAACGTGTGCTTCGGGAACGTGACCGTCTGACCGTCGGCGGTGCGCGACGCGTCGCCGAGGTCGACGGTGATCGGGTCTCCACCGTCGAACGACAGGTCGACCTTGGTGATGAATCGACCGTTCGGCCCCACCAGCGGCTGCACCAGCTTGACGTGGTCGGTGGTGATCGGCTGGTCCAGGTCGATGCGCAACCGCTCACCGATGACCTTGGCGTGCGCGCCGACCTCCCACGCCGTGCTCGTGTCGCCGTCGAACGCGCGCGTTCCACGATCCTCGGGCTCGTAGAACCCGGGATCGCCGTAGCGGCTGGTCGTCACCGCCACCCCGGGCGTCTGCACGACCGTCTGCGAGTGCGTGGTCTCGTCCGGGAACACGTCGAGTTGGTTGTCGTTCTCGTCCTTGGTGAGCGGCGTCTCGTCGGCCCGCTCGGTGGCACCGAGGTTGTCGAGCACGCCGGTCCAGCGCCGAGCGCGCTTGCGGTTGGAGTCGGTCACCACCAGCAGCGAGCCGGGTTGCGCGATCTCCTGCTTCAGGCGCGCCGGATCGTCGGCGAAGGTCGCCGCGTAGAGCAGCACACCATTGCCGTCGAGCGCCCCGATGGACGCCAGGTCGACGAGCCCCTCACCGTCGCCGGCGATGATCACTGGTGCGGACGCGTCGGCGCTGCGCACGATCGACGGTGTGTTCTCCACCGGGAACACGCTCACCGGCGGCGGTTCGTGCGCGTCAGCCGGCAGCGCGAGCTGGATCTCGTCGTCCTGCCCGACGCGCAGGGGAGGCCCGAGGCTGGTGCCGTAGCCGGTGGGCTGGCCGAGTCCGTCGGGCCGCGGCGCGGTGAGGAGGCGCCACACCGGGATGGCGCGGGCGAGGTCGTAGCGGTCGGTCTGCAGGTCGGCGCGGTAGACGATCGAGCCTGCGCTCATCAGCCGCGCGATGGGTGCGATGGCCGACGGATCGAGCACGCCCTCCTGCAGCCGACGGTCGAGCTCGTTCAACAGTTCGGCCGACGCCGCCGAACCCCACGGCACCAGCTCGCGCGCCACGTACGGCCGGTCCATGAGCCCGGGGGTGATCGGATCAACGGTCTGCCCCCACCGGTACGCGGCGAAGTCGGAACCAGGGATCTCGAGCACGCGCGTGTCGTGTGGCTGCGCGTCGAGCGCGGCGATGGCGTCGGTCCAGTACTGCGGGATGCTCTCGTCGCGCGTGAGGTCCTGCGTGTAGAAGTCGCCCGTCCAGAGCGCGGGCAGGTTCACGATCGCGAGCGCGATCACCACGCCCGCGACCACGAGCCCGGAGACGGGCATACCACGCCATTGCGGTGATCGGCTGGCCCAGCGCGCCGCCGAGCGCGTTCACGCCCGTCGCCAGCAGCACCGCGAACCCGAGCGCGACCAGCGGCACCGCGCGACTGGTGCTGCGCAGCGCGAGGCCGAAGCTCGACGACTCGGCGAACGACTTGAACACCCCCCCGAGCGGGCTCGGGTCGTCGAAGGGATTCGCGCCCACCGCCGCCGCGACCCCGACCACGGTGAGGACCACGAAGTAGGCGCGGTGGCGCCACCGCACGCACATCGTCGCGAACAACGCCAGAATTGGCAGCGCGAAGCTCACCGCGATCAACCCGAGGTTCTGCGTGTAGGGGACGCTCCCGTCGGTCCAGTGGCCGAGGCGGTCGATGCCGTAGAAGAACCAGTAGCCGAGGCCGCGCAGCACCTCGCTCGGCAATGACGACAGCGACACCACCTGGAGCGTCTCGGTGTATTTGAGGATGTTGAGTCCGTAACGGCCCTGCGCCCACAACCCCGCCAGCCACCACGACGACGTGAGCAACGTGAGCACGCCGATGCGCATCGTCACCTTGAGTGCGCGGCGCCCGTCGACTTCGCGCGTCAGCCACGCGAAGATGATCCAGAGGACGGGTGCGATCCCCGCGAACACGAGCGCGGTCGCGTTCACACCGCCGACGATCTGCACGACGATGGCGAAGATCGCGGGATATCGCCACGTGCCCTTGCCGTCGGACGACCGCAGGGCGCGGATGGTGAGCGCGAGCATCCACGGCAGACCCGCCCACGGCAGAAGGATCACCGACAGGCGCGCCGCGAAGTCCAGCGTGTAGGGCGTGAGCATGAACACGATCGCGCCCACGGCCACGCCGGGACCGCGCACGTCGAGCGTGCGCAGCAGGTAGAGCATGCCGAGTGCGGCCGCGAACAGGATCGAGCCCAGCCACAGGCGCTGCGACACCCAGGCCGGCACGCCGGCCAGGTGCATGAGCCAGTAGTACGGGCCCATCGGGAACAGGTAGCCGATGTTCTGGTGGGTGACCGTCCCCATCCCGATGTTGGGGTCCCACATCGATGCGGCGCGCTCGAGGAGGCGGCCCGGGTCGAGGTAGAGGTACGACTTGGTGTCGGCGACGACCTTGCCCGGTTTGGTGAGCAGGACCGGCACGTAGGCCAGCAGGGCGAGGAGCGTGTAGCCGAGGACGCGCCACCGACGCGCACCGACGTCGTGCACGACCGGGTCGGTCGTCGTCATGGTGCGGTGATGCTAGGCCGAAGCCTCGACCGCAGCGGGTCGCGACTCCGCCCGTGCCCGGCTCCCCCACCACGCGTCGATCGCAACCGCGGTCAGCACCACGATGCTCACCTCGGCGGGCACGCGGAAGCGCACGAGACCGTAGATCGCGGCCGCGATCACGGTCACGATCACGAACTGCGCAACCAGCGGCGTGATCGGCACGCGCCGGCGGCGAAGGAGCACACCACCGGCGACCGCGAACGGCACCAGCACCCAGAACGAGAAGAACCCGGCCCACGACACGTCGAGGTCGCGACCCTCGTTCACGTTGTAGTGCGCCATGAAGCCGGGCGCGTAGAGGCTCCACACACGCGCGACGCGCACCGCCATGACCACGGGGAGACGAGAGAGGTGATCTCGGATGAAGTCGATCGCGTCGCTGCGGTACGCGTTCGACATCACCGACCGGTCGCCGGGCGGCACCGGCTGGTTCACGCAGTCGAGCGCCCACACGCCGGTGCCCTCGCCGTACCACGTTCGATGGAGATTGGCGCCGCAGAGCGTGAGGCCGTCGTTGGTGGAGAACAGCACCGGCTCGTCGAAGCGGGTGAGGTTGGCGGCGAGCCACGGGCTCACCACCGCGAGCGCAACGACGCACGCGAGCAGGAACAGGACGAACTGACGCACGAACGGCAACGAGTCGAGGAACAGTGCGACCGGCAGCACCATGATCGGCAGCAGCAGCCCGAGCTCCGCGCGCGAGCATCGCGAGACCGCACGCCGCGCCGACCCATGCCGCGTTGACCGGTCTCGGATCGCGGATCATGCGATACGCGAAGAGGATGGCGAGCGCGACGGCGAGCGTCGCCAGCGTCTCCGACATCACCAGGCCGTCGTTGACCCAGAGGTTCGGGTAGACCGCGGCAACAACCGCCGCGATCAGCCCGGCGCGGTTGCCCGCGACGCGGCGACCGAGCAGCCCGATCACCAAGACGACGCCCGCGCCGAACACGGTCATGGACAACCGCATGGCGAGGACGTGGTCACCGCCGGGGCTGAGCTGCTCCGCCACCCATGCAGTCGGTGTCATCGCGAGCGCGGTGAGCGGTGGATGCTCGGCCGTCTGCGAACCGTCGCGCGGATCGGTGAAGCCGCCGCCGCGAGCGAGCGTGTTGGCCTGCGCCACGTAGTAGATCTGGTCGCCCACCGACGCCTCGTCGCGTTTCGCCAGCATCACGTAGCCGACGCGCAGCACGAACGCGGCGAGCACGATGAGCAGGAGGATGCGCCAGAAGCGCCGGGAGTCGGTCATCATCAGTGGGTGCCGGTCAGTGCATCTTGAAGGTCGCGCCGGCGGTGATCGCGCGCAGGAGGAAGGCGACCGGCGGGTCGCGAAAGATGCGGAGCGGATCGCGCCCGCGCCGCGCTGCACCGTCTGCCGGTGCCTCCATCCCTGATTGGGCGACCGTCACGCGACCTAGCTCAGCGCTTCGCTCTGGGTGTCGACGATGAGCACGCTGCAGGGCGCGTGGTGCGACACGGTGTTGGGCACGCTGCCGAGGAAGCGGCGGCCGCCCTGCATGCCCTTGTTGCCCACCACGATGAGGTCGGCCTGGAGGCGGCCGGCGAGGTCGCAGAGCACCTCGGCCGGGCTGCCGAAGCGGGCGTGGGTCTCGATCCGGGTGTCGCACACCCGCTGCGCGGTGCTGGCCGCCCGGGTCAGGGTCGTCTCCAGCTCGGAGCGGATCTCCTCTTCCCAGCTGCGCTCGGCGGCCACCGGAGCCGCGACCGCCATCTCGCCGGCCGCGACCGCGCTGGGCGAGAGGGGCTTCTGCACCGTCACGATGTGGAGCACCGCGCCGGGCTGCGTGGCGGCCAACTCGGCGGCGGCGAGCACCGCCTCGGACGCTCGGTCCGACCCGTCGGTCCCCACCACGATCGCCTTGAACATCTGCGCCTCCGCTGCCTCGACGGCGCGACGCTACCCCCGGGCCGTTCCCGACCGGAGGAGCGCCCGGATCTCGGCCACGTGATGGGTGGCGGTCGCGGGAAGCGTGGCGGTGCCGAGGTACTGGAGGCCGAAGTCGAGGCCCAGTGCCGGCGCGGTCACGTGGGCGAGCCCCGCCCAGGTGACGTAGAGCGCCACCGGCTGGTCGCCCCGGCGGCGGAACGTCGCCCGCAGTGGCGCGTCGGGTCCACCGGGCGTCGCCCCTACCGCGGAGGTGCCGTCGCCGAGCGCCCAGCCGTAGGCCACCGGGTGCGCGGCCACGTCGACGACGTAGCCGTCGAGCGTCACCGTCGCACGGACGTCCGGGAGCGCATCACCCCAGAAGCGCGACTCGAGGTTGACGATCGCCGGCCAGTCGCGCGTCCCGGGTGGCGAGGAGTGGATGTGGGCGCGCAGGAGCGGGGTCTGCTGCCAGATGCGGGCGGCGGAGGGCGGATCCGGCGGGAGCGGGACGCCAACGCCCGTGCACCGGGGCACGAAGCGGACGTCGGAACCACCGCCACGGGGCGAGGCGACGTCGAGCACGAAGTCACCGCCGGAGATCGCGTCGACCGGGAGCGGAACGTTGCCGTCGATCCGCACGGCCCCGGGCGGCGCGCCCTGCAGGACACCCAGTTGGAGCGGCACGTACGGCAGCAGCGCGAAGCCCGGAAGTGGAGAGACCGCGCTCGCGAGCTCGGGCGGTACCGGGCCTGCGAAGACGACGCAGCGTGCGCCGGTCGGTGAACGCGTCCACGTGTACGGCGAGTCGACCGACGGCGGCGACGCCGGCAGCCCGTCACCGGGAAAGGTTCCTGCACCGAGGTCGGCCGCCGTCGCGCGCACGTAGTCGGGGCCGAGCTCGCCGCCTCCGGACGTCTGCGCGACCGACGGTGACGCGACGACGATCAGCGCAACCGCGACACTGACCACGATCGCAGCGCGGCGCCTCATCCGGTCCGCCTCGGGGTGGCCGTCGCGGTCACCCGTACGGGGAGGTCACCGCCGGGATCGAGCACGCCGAGCAGCGTGAAGCCGACCTCGCCCCGGACGACGACGGTGACCGCATCGCGGTCGGCGCGGACCTCGACGCTGCGGAGCGCGGCTCGGTCGAGCTGCCGGGCCACGTGCTCACGGGCGCGGGCCTCGGCGAGGGCAGGATCGAGCCGCACGACCCCGCTGCCGCGGTACGCGCCTTCGTCGATCGCCGACGCGCCCGCAAGTGCAGCCGCGTCGGCGGTCGCCGCGAGCGAACGCCGAGCGGAGAAGCCGCGCCAGAGATCGAGCGAGATGCCCCCCAGCGCGAAGAGCAGCATGCACACTCCCAGCAGCCACAGGACGATGGTCCCTCGCTCGTCGCGTCGGTTCATCGCGCGGCCGCGTAACGGTCGACCGGTTCGCGATGGCGTGCGGTCCACGACCACGCACCGACTGCACCGACTGCGGGCACCTGCACGGCCGGCATCGCCACCGTGACGCGCGCCTCGACGTCGCTGCCCGGCGCCAGCTCGAACCCGTCGTCGCAGGCCAGGTCGACCGCGACATCGCGCGGGGCCACGCCCAGGTTGCGGGCCATGGTGGCGCCGAGGGCCTGGGCCGCACCACGGTCGCAGACGCCGTCGCGTGCGGCGCGGCGGGCCACTTCCCGACTGATGACGCGAGCGGCGGACTGCCGCTCCGACCAGCGGGGCAAGGTCAGCACCAGCAGCGCCACCGGCACCACGAGCACCGCGACGCCGAACGCCAGCTCGGTGGCGACGAACCCCGACTCACCCTGCCGGTTCACGAGATCTGCTCCTTCGCCACTTCACCGTCGAGGGTGAAGGTCCACGTCGGCAGTCCTGGCATCCAGCCCACGAGCACGACCCGCGCCCGAGCTCGCATCGCGCCGCCGACCTCACTGCAGGTGACCTGCACCGTGCCGGCAGCGACGACACCATCGAGCACGTCGCGGGCGCGTTGCCGGCAGTCGGCCACGGTGGCGTCGAGCACCGCACCTGACCGCGCCGCCTCGTCGACCGCAGCGCGTGCGACGCCTCGTACGTAGAGATCGACCACCGCGTTCGCCAGTGCCACGAACAACATGAGCGAGAACGCAGTGGCCACCACGTACTGGATCGTCGTCAGACCCGCAGCTGACCCCGGATCCAGTTGACGACGTCGAGACCGAGCGTCTGCATGACGGCCCAGATGGCAACCAGTGCCGCGATCCCCAGGGCGGCGTTGCCGAGCAGCTCGGCGGTCGTCATGCCGGCTTCCGGTGCGGGATGCGTACGCCACGTCGTCACTGCGGCGGCGACGCGACGGATGGCATGGCGAAACCTCTCCATGGGTGCTCCTTGCTGTCGTGGCCCGGCGTACGCCGCGACCAGGTCGAGTACGGACGACGATCCGACTCATCACCGGCTGCCGAACACGATCGAGGGCAGCGGCGCCGCGATGAACAGCAACATCACGGGCGCGAGCACGGCGATGGTCGGCACGAGCATCGCGGCGCGGCGCTTCGTCGCGGTCTGGCGGATCTCTTCGCGGCGGGCGTCGCGGAGGTCCTCGCTCAGCGCGCGCAGCCCGTCGGCCAGGTCGACCCCGCGCTCGGCACCGGCGGCGAAGAGCTTGTACGTGCGCGCCGCGGCCGGCTCGGGCGTGAGCTCGGCCGCGTACCGGAATGCCTCGGACTCGGGAATGCCGTTGCGCATGGACGCGAGGACGGCGCGGAGCTCGTCGACCACGACGCCTTCGCCGCGGTCGACGATTCGCTGGGTGGCCTGCACCGGGCCCGCACCGGTGCGCACGTGCATCGCGAGCAGTTGGTTGACGGTGTAGAGCTCGAGCCGGATCCGCTCGCGGCGATCCTCGATCGCCCGCTCGAGTCGTCCTCGCAAGCGGGATGCGCCGAAGACAACCCCGCAGAGCGACAGGGCGAGCGTTGCGAGTGCACTGTGGAACACGAAGGCGCCGATGACCGCGCCGCCGGCACCGAAGCCGAGCACCTGGACCGCCATCCTCGATCGGTACTCGTCGGGGGTGACGTCGACGAAGCCGGCTTGACGGAGTGAGAGCGCGAGGGCCGCGTCGCTGCGCCGCTCCAGTGCCCGTCCCACGCGGTCGAGCGCGGCCCGCGCCAGCGGCCCGAACACGCGCACCACGCTCGACCCGCTTCCGGCGGGCACGAGGTCGCTCAGCTCGACGCGGCGCCCGAAGCGAGCGCGAGCGGCGACGGTGTACGGCCGCACTCGAGGCGCCAAGCGGCGGGTCGGCGGCACCACGATCGCGGCGGCGCCGACTGCCGCCACGCCCGCGCTCACCGCGCCGACCGCGAGGGCCGCGTCGGTCACGCCGACATCTCCAGCGGGTGCGCGGCGGCGAAGACGCGTCGCTCGGTGTGGGTCCGTCCGAGGCGGCCGATCCACCAGGCGCCCAGCGCGCAGAGCGCGGCGCCGACCAACACCACGACGAAGCCCGCCGGCGATCGGTAGAACTCGCGGAACGCACCGTCGCGAACCGTCAGCGCGACCAACACGAGCCACGGCATCACGAGGACGGCGCGCGCGTTGATCTTCATCTCGAGGCCTTCGGACTCGATCTCGTCGAGCACCTTCACGTCCTTCGTGGTGGAGACGACGAGATCGTCGAGGATGCGCGCCACGATCGGACCGCCCCGTTCCTGCGCCAGGATGAGCACCTCGAGCACCCGGTCGCTCGTGGGATCGGCGAGCTCGGCTTTCACGACCTCGAGCGCACCGACCGGTCCCAGCATGCGGGCAAGCACGGGGAAACGAGCGAACGCCTCGCGCAGCGCGTGTGGACCGGTCTCGGCGACGGTCGCGACCGCGTGGCCGAGTGACCGCCCGGCCGCGATCGACGCGCCGACGTCTCGTAGTCCGTCGGGCCATGCCGTTTGCAGCGACCGAAGACGCGCCGCGCGTCGCCGGCCGTAGTACGCGCGGGGCAGCGCGGCCGCGGCGATGGCGGGCACGACTGCCACGAGCACGGTTCCCGTGACGAAGAAGGTGACGGCGAAGGCAGCCGCGGCCACCCCGAGGGTTGCGAGTGCGAACTGCGCGGGCGTCACCCGGGCTCCGGCCTGGGCCAGCCAGAGTTGGGGGGACCTCCCCGTCGGGGTGCGGCGCGGCCACGCCCGGAATTCGATCGGCTGACCCACCAGGTGACCGGCAAGCAGCATTGCGAACGCGCCCACCGCGAGCGCAGCGACCAAGGTCATGACGCACCTCCAGCGCCGACGAGGACCTCGTGCACTCCGGCACCACCCACGCGCGCGAGCCGCGACGCGAGCGATGGGGGCAGCGCGCCGGTCCAACGCAACGCACCACGCTGGTCGTCGCGTACGAACAAGGGCTCGATCGTGAAGTCGTCACGCAGCGCGGGAACCACTGCCGCGATCTCCACGACGCGACGGTGGATCGAGTCGGAGTCACCGTGCGCGGCTTCGTTCCGGTCGAGGTGCACCACGACGTCCAGCGCTTGCGAGAACACTTTGCGCACGATGCGTTCGGTGACGTTCTCGCCCGCCATCAGTGCTGCGTTCACGAGCGCGTCGAGCGCTTCGGTCGCGCTGTTGGCGTGCACGGTGCAGAGGAAGCCGCAGCCGGCGTTGACCGCGCGGCTCAGCTCGAACGCCTCGGCACCCCGCACTTCGCCGACGACGATGCGGTCGGGCCTCATCGCGAGCACGAACTTCACCAGGTCGCGCAGCGTGATCTCGCCCGTGCCGTCGAGGGCGGGCGGCCGGACCTCGTAGTAGGAGCCGTGCGTGATCGGCACCGCGAGCTCGCGGATCTCCTCGCAGGCGCGCACGCACTGGTTGGCAGGCGCGGCGGCGAGCAGCGCCGCGAGCAAGGTCGTCTTGCCCGCGCCGGGCTCTCCCGACACGGTGACTCGGCTCCGCAACTGCATCAACACGTGGAGGAACGCCGCCGCCTGCGCCGACAGCGAGTCACGCGCGACCAGGTCGTCGAGCGTGACGTTGCGCACCACGTAGCGGCGCACGGTCGCCGACAACTGATCACCGATGGGCGGGATGGCCGCCGTGAGGCGCGCCGACCCGCCGAGCACGCGCGCCTGCACCATCGGGTGCTTGGTGTTGAGCTGGCGGTCGGTCGCCGCGAGCATGCGCTCGACCACCTGCCGGTTCTCCTCCTCGCTGGTCGGAACGGTGAGCCCACGCAACCGGCCCGATCCGTCGAGGTACGAGACACGAGGCCCCTCGATGAAGATCTCCTCGACGTCGCGCCGTGCGAGCAGGTCGGTGAGCGCGCCGAGGTCGGTGATGGAGCGCAGGACGCGGTCGCCCAGCTCGGCGGGATCGGCGAGGGGAAGGTGCTCGCCCAGGAGCGCGGCGCGCTGATATTCGTCGACCGCACCGACCACCTCGGCGCGCACGGCGTCGAGGTCGACGTCGGGGCGCAACCGGCGACGGTCGATGCGTGCGTGGACCTCGCGACGGATCACGTCGTACGCGTCGAGGCTCATCGTGCCCACCGGCGACGCGCGCGCTGGATCGGCGGATCGACCGCGTCGGCGAGCCGCGCGCACCCGAGGAGGAATCCTCCCCTGCCGACCGGGGCTCCGTCCCAGGCCGCGGCCTCCACCGCACGGTCGTGGGGGCACCAGCCGAGCGACGCGGGCCGGATCGTGCGCTCGATCTCGGCGCGGATCTCGTCGCGGCGGAAGCGGCTCCGCGGCGCGCGGTTCACCACGAGGTGGAGCGGGCGCGTAGCCCGGCCGACCTCGTCGGTCACCCACTCGAGCGCCCGTACGACGCCGACCGGGCTCGCACTCATCACCCCGACCACCGCGTCGGCGATGCCGCACGTGGACCGCGCCGTTGCCGAGCGCTCCTCGAGATCGACCACGACGACGTCGTGGCGGCGCCGCACCTCCTGCACGACGTCCACGACGTCCTGCGGGGTGACCTGCGCGGCCGCGATCGCGCTCGGGTGCCCGGCCACGGCGACCAGCGTCCCCCCGTCGGCGACGACGGGTACTTCGCAGTCCTCCACCGCGCCGAGACCGTGCGCACACGCGTCGACCGCGCTGCGGAGGTTCGGCTCGAGGTCGAGGCCGAGCCGCCCGGCGAGTGCGGGCGTGGTCTCGTGCGCGTCGACGAGCACCACCGATCGCGCGCGGCCGGCCAGCGCGGCGGCAAGACCCAGCGCGACCTCGGTGACCCCACTCCCGCGCGGACCGCACACCGCGACGACCGAGCCTGCGACGCCGTGGTCGCGCGCATCGGCCGCGGTCTCCGGTCCCGCGCGCTCGGCGACGGTGGGGCCGGCGCCGGGCCCGAGTTGCCGGAGCAGCGTCACGAACTCGCTGACGTCGGCGTCGCCGGCGATCGTCGCGTCGACGTCGAGCTCCACGAGGTGGTCCTTGCCCGCCGGCTCGTCCGGGTCGAAGACACCGAGCACACGACGACCGCGATCGTGCACCGCACCGACGAAGCGCATCGTGAGCGCCGGCCAGCGGTCGCTCACGACGAGGACGTCGTAGTGCTCGTCGAGCGCGACCGCGGGTTCGACCACCACCTGCCGGACCCGCGCGCCGCCATGGTGAGAGAGGTGACGGTGCAACTCCTCGACCCAGGCTTCGGGCGAGAAGACGAGCGCCACTGTGGGCTCCGCCGCGCTCATGTCCTCTCGCTCCCGGTGCTGCGCAACTGCTCCACGTTCGGCAAGCTCGGGCCCCGCTTCGTTGCTCGCCGGGACGCCCGGCTCGCGGCCACTTCGCTCATGGGGCCTCGGGATCGTCGACGCCGACCCGGTCGAGCGGTTCCGGCGCGGTGCCGCGGGCCGACGGAGCGCCGGTGCTGCGGGCGAGCGAGATCTCGCCGTCGGCCACGGCGGCGGCCACGAGTTGGGACTGGCGGGCCGACACCGCGATCGTCACCGTGAACGGACTGGCCGACTCGCCGATGCCGCCGCGGCCACGGGCGTCGACGGCGAGCACGGGCGCGTCGGCCACGATGATCGACACCGCCTGCTCCCCCGCGAACAACACGTCGACCCGGTCGCCGGCGGCGAGACGTCCGCCCACCGCCCGCGCCGGGTCGATCGGAATGCTCATCGCCCGGAGCCCATGTGGTGCCGCACGTGGACGCAGCACCCGCCGGGTGACGAGCTCGCCTTCGGCGATGGTGGCGCCCGCGATCCGGCCGGTCAGGCGGTGCCGATCACCGCTCCGCGCGACGATCGTGAGCAGCGCCGGCGTGAGCGTCACTCGCACGGAGCGGAAGTCCGCCGCCGCGACCGACTCGCCGGCCCGGATCTCGTGCGCGGCGACCAGCACGTCGTTCGCGCCCTCGCGTTGACGCAGGACCGCGAAGGAGAGGACCACCCCGACGATGCCCGCGATCGCCATGACCACGTGACCGCGGGAGAGGTGGGTCCGTCGCCGGCTGGGCCCCACCGGCGCGGCGCTCCCGCCGCCGTCTCGGAGCCGCACCCCCGTCACCGTGGTCGCCATTCGGTGCGATCCCCTGCTCGTTCGACCAGTATGTCCGATTCCTACCAACCCGGGCAGTATGCACGAACGGTCGATCTCCGTCAAGATGGTGCGAAACAGACATTCGCCGCGGTACGGTGGCACCCGTGGATCCCGAAGCGGCCGCGCCCGCCGGCTCCGACTTCCCGCTCGTGCTCACCGCCGCGATGGCCGCCGAGCTGCTGCAGGTGAACGTCGAGTACCTGAGGCGGATGGTGCGGGAGGGGCGCATCCCCTGCCACCGCTTCCCGGGCGGCCGGGAGATGCGCTTCCTGCGCGACGAGGTGCTCGCCTGGCTGGCCGGGCTGCCGGGCGACGATCAGTCGACGTCGACGGGGCGCACCCACCAGATCGAGTCCGCGGGCACGTAGGCGACACCGGCACTCCCATCGATGACCCGCACCTGATCGCGCCCGGTCCGCATCATCCCCTCGATCTCGCCCGTCAGCGTGCCGATGCAAACCGTTGTGCCGTCGAGCTCCCGCAGCCGTGCCGTGAACGTGGTGACCGTGGCGTCACCACGGGTGCCGTCGTCGGTGCCAGGGTGGGGACGCAGCACGAACGGTGCGTCCGCGGCCAGCCGGACGTCGACCCGGATCCCGCCGCGGTCGAGGCGCGCGACGTCGGTACCGACGGCACGGAGCGAGCCGGTCCAGACGACGTCGGCGTACGTCAACGTCACGGAGTCGCCGCGGTGCATGCAGTCGCGCACGACGTCGGCCAGCGTGCGCCCGTGCTCCCACTGCTCGAGCGCGGCGAGCGACCAGCGCTCCTCCTCGGCCCGCCACTCCGCCCGGACCGCGGCCGCCGCGTCCGCCATCTCGTCCGACGCCACGACCGAAGAGACCGGATCGCGCCGGTTCGCGTCACCGCGCGCTCTCGAGCCGACCGTGTCGCTACCGTGATGCGGATGCGTCGGGCCGTCGTCTCCGTGCTGCTGGCGCTCGTCGTCGCCGGCGGGATCACGGCCACGCTGCTCGGCGAGACGAGCGCGCGGGCCCAGACCAGCGTCACGTCGGACACCAACGGCACCACCAGGACAACGGGCGCGCCGTCCACGACCAGCGACGGGGTGCAACACCTGCACTTCGCGTATGGCCCCCTCGACATCGCGCCGGGCCAGAACCTCATCACGACCAACAAGTACCGCGTCCCGCAACCCACCGAAGACGGGTGGATCGTCGGCTTCAAGCCCAACCTGAGGCTCGCCAACGGCAAGGTGCCTCCTGTCGACGTGCTCCACCTGCATCACGGCGTCTGGGCGACAGCCACGCGACGCGACGCCACCGCGCCGCTGTTCCCGGAGCGCTTCTACGCGTCCGGTGAGGAGAAGACCATCCTCGAGCTGCCCGACGGCTACGGCTACCGGTACACGCCGAGCGACGCGTGGTACCTGAACTACATGATCCACAACCTCACCCCGAAGCCGTTCCGGGGTGTCTCGATCACCTACGACGTCGACTTCGTGCCCGCGTCCTCACCGAAGGCGAGGGGCATGAAGGACGTCCACCCGATCTGGCTCGACGTGCAGAACGGCAAGATCTACCCCGTGTTCGACGCCATCAAGGGCAGCGGCACCGACGGCAGGTTCACCTACCCCGACGACGACGCGACCGCACCACATGTCAACACGTACGTCCTGCCGACCGACGGCGTGTTGGTGAAGACGTTCGGCCACCTCCACCCCGGCGGCCTCTACGACACCTTCTCGGTGACGCGCGGTGACCAGACCGAGAAGGTCTTCAGGTCGACGGCGAAGTACTACGAACCGGCGGGCGCAGTTTCGTGGGACGTCTCCGTGACCGCCACCCCCGACGACTGGAAGGTGGCGGTGAAGGCCGGCGACACGCTCAGCATCTCGACGACGTACGACACGAAGCGCGCCTCGTGGTACGAGTCGATGGGACTCGGTGTCGTCTGGATGTACGACGGCCCCGGCGGTACCGACCCGTTCAGCGGTACGATCGACCAGAAGGGCGTGCTCACCCACGGCCACCTCCCCGAGAACAGCCACCACGGTGGCGCGTCGACGACGGCCTTCGAGAACCCGCTCAAGGGCGTGTCGGGGCCGGCCGCGACGGACATCGGCATCGGGAGCTTCGAGTACTCGCTCGGCGACCTCGGGGCGAAGGGCTCGATCCCCACGGTCACCGCAGGGCAGACGATCACGTTCGACAACCAGGACGCGTCCGATCAGCGCGTGTGGCACTCGATCACCGTGTGCAAGGCACCGTGCACGGGATCCACTGGCGTGGCCTACCCCCTCGCCGACGCCGACGTGCAGTTCGACTCGGGGGAGCTCGGAGCCTCCGGGCCACCGTCATCGGGCCACGACACCTGGAGCACACCGACCGACCTCGCACCCGGCACGTACACCTACTTCTGCCGCATCCATCCCTTCATGCGCGGCGCGTTCCGGGTGGTACCACCGCCGACGTCCTCGTCCGCGCCCAAGTAGCTGGCGATCACCAGTGGGTCGGCGCGCACCTCGGCCGGTACACCCTCGGCGATGACCAGTCCGGCCTCGAGGCAGTAGACGCGGTCGCTCACCGACATCACCAGCGGCATGTCGTGCTCGATGAGCAGCACCGCGGCGTCGAGGTCGAGTTGGAGGTCGCGCAGGCGCGGGCCGAACGCCTCGGTCTCGCGCTGGGACAGCCCCGCGGTCGGCTCGTCCAGCAGGACGACGCGCGCGCCGAGCGCGAGTTGGCCCGCGAGCTCGACCAGGCGCCGCGTGCCGGTCGAGAGCTCTGCGGCGGGTTGGTCGGCGTTGTCGACGAGGCCGAGCGCGGCGAGGATGTCGTCGGCCTCGGCCCGCTTGCGTCGCTCCGCGGCCGGCGACGGCGGTACGTGCAACAGCGACGGCAGCACGCGTGAGCGCGCGCGCGCCTCGAACGCGACCATCACCGTCTCGCGCACGGTGAGGTCGTCGTAGAGGCGCGCGGCCTGGAACGTGCGGCCGAGGCCGAGTCGGTGGCGCCGGTACGCGGGGAGGTCGGTGACGTCGCGGCCGAGCACCTCGACCTGGCCCTCGGCGGCGACGAAGCCGCCGATCGCGTTCATCAGCGTGCTCTTTCCGGCGCCGTTGGTGCCGATGAGCCCGACGAGCTCGCGTGGACCGACCCGCACGTCGACGTGGTCGACGGCCACCCGCCCCCCGAAGCGCACCGTCACGCCGCGCGCGACCAGCCAGTCTCCCTCCCGCACAACCGGACGACCCCCACCTTCCAAGGTCGCGTCGCCTGACCGCGTGGTACGCGGTTGAGTGACGCAGCCTCGATGTGTAGACGCACGCGCCCACGACTCCAGCGCGCGGAGGATGCCGACGAGGCCGCCGGGCGCGAGCAGGAGGATCACGAGGATGCCGACGCCCGACACGAGGAACGGGACGATGGGCTCGTCGGGCCAGATGGCGGGCACGCCGACGACCCACAGCGCGCCGAGTACCGGTCCCACGAACGCGCCGAGGCCGCCGATCACGACGATGGCGACGACCTTCACCGACTCCTCGGGCGCGAACGTCACCGCCGGCGTGTTGCTCGGGAGCAGGGTCACCAGGAGACATCCGGCGAGCGACGCCATGCCGCCCGAGATCGCGAACGCGAGCAACTTCATGCGCGTCGTCGAGATGGTCATGCCGCGCGGCGGAGTCGGGGTTGTCGCGCACCGCGATGATCGAGCGGCCGACGCCGGTGCGGCGGACCTGCGCGACGAGCGCGACGCACACGACGAGGAACGCGAGGCACAGGTAGTAATAGGAACGTCGCGACGAGAAGTCGACGACGCCGGCGTCGGGCTTGGCCAGCGTGGGCAGAAGCCCGCTCACGTCCAGGAACGTGCCCTGCGCGACCAGCCACACCGACACGAAGACGGCGAACGCGAGCGTCGTCACCGCGAGGTAGAGCCCGGGGATGCGCAACGCGGGTAGGCCGATGAGCACCGCCACCGCCGCGCCGACGAGCACGCCGATCGTGACCGCCAGCCCCCATGGCAAGTGGTGGAGGCCGAGGACGCCGTCGCCGACCAGCTTCACCGTGGTGAGCCCACCCACCGCGGCGAACCCGAACTGCCCGAGCGACACCTGCCCGGCCCACCCGGTGAGGATGGTGAGCGAGCACCCGGCGATGGCGAAGATCAGCACCCGCGTCCACAGGAACGACTCGGACGCGCGCGTCAAGAACACGGGGATCAACACGAGCGCACCGAACAGCGCGACGACGCCGATGCGCCCGAGGTGGCGCGACCACCACGGAGCGTTGGCGTCCGGCGCGCGCACGAGCGTCGCCGCGGTGACCTTCCACCCGCCGTCGTCGGCTGCGCGGGTCCGACGCGAGAACGCGAGCACCACGACGAGGGTCGCGACGAACAACCACAGCTCGGTGACCCCGAGGTCGCTGGGATCCACGTTCTGCTGGAGGATCACCTCGACGATGCCGACGCCGATTCCCGCGACCAGCGCGACCGGAAGGCTGCGCATCCGGGCGATCAGCGCGACCACCAACGCGCGCAAGAGCAGCTGGTAGCTGAGCACGCCACCGGCGGCGGCCGCGCCGGCCAGGCTGACGCCGCGCACGGGTGCCAGCGCGATCGCGGCCACCGCGGCCAGCGCGGCCGAGATGGCCCACACCACGTTGGCGGTGCGAAACACCCGGATGCCGACCAGGCGCGCCTTCTCCGGGTTGGCGGCCGCGGCGCGCACCATCAAGCCGGTACGGGTACGGGTGAGGAAGAGCGCCAGCACCACCACCAGTGCCGGGATCACCACGAGCACGCTCCACTGGCGACCCTGCACGAGCAGCTCGGGGCTGGCGGTCCACGTCCAGTCGAGCAGCGGCGGGAAGAACCCGCCCTCGAGCACGTCGGGCAGCGCCAACGCGACCAGGAGCAGCACCTGCGCGATGCCGATCGTCGCCACCAGCACCACGAGCCGCGGCGCGTCGGCGAGGCGCCGGATCACGCCCCACTCGGCGAGCGAGCCCGCGGCGGCCGCGGCGACCGTGGCGATCACGAACGCGAGCCCGAACGGCGCGTGCCAATCGGCGATGCCACCCCCGAGCAGCACCGCCATGAACGCGAGCGCGGTCGTGCCGAACGAGGCGACCGCGAAGTTGATGACACCGCTGGCGCGGTACACGAGGACGATGCCGGCGGCGAGCACCGCGTACGCGAGGCCCTGCACGATGCCGTTGAGCAACATCTGCTGACTGACGTCCCAGCCGTGCACGGTGATCACGACGGACCGCCGAGGAAGATCGCGCGCGCCAGATCGTCGTTGGCCACGAGGTCGGCCGGCGAGCCGTCGAAGCGGAGCGTGCCCTTCTCCACGAACACGACCCGGTCGGTGAGTCCGGCGGCAACAACCAATGACTGCTCGACCACGAGCATCGCCTGCCCCGCGTCGCGCAGGTCGCGCAACACGGCGAGGAGGCGCTGCAGGACGAGCGGCGCCAACCCGAGGGAGAGCTCGTCGACGAGCAGGAGCGCGGGCTCGAACATCAGCGCGCAACCGAGCGCCACCATCTGCTGCTCGCCGCCCGAGAGCGACGCTGCGTCCTGTTTGCGGTGGGCCGCGAGCGCAGGAAACACCTCGTAGACGCGCGCGATGCGGGCCGACGCGTCGCGTCGCAGATCGCGGTGGGCGACCAGCGCGGCACGCAGGTTCTCGTCGACGGTGAGCCCGCCGAACACGTCGGCGCCGCGCACCTGCACGATCCCGCGCCGGCGCCCGACTCTCCGCGCTCAGTCGACCGACGTCGTCCCCGTCGAGCTCGATCGTGCCGGCGGTGGCCGCGAGCAACCCGCTGATCGATCGCAACAGGGTGGTCTTGCCCGCGCCGTTCGCGCCGAGCACGGCGACGGCTTCGCCGGGCGCGACGTCGAGCTCGAGCCCGAAGAGCACCTGCACCCGGGCGTACCCGGCGTCGAGCCGGCGGATCCGCAGCCGCGGCGCGGCGGTGTCGTCCACGGTGTCCGCCGCCGCGTCCGTCAGTGCTCCGGCAGCCTCGCGAACTCGAACGGCTCCGGCGCCCAGGGCGGCCGGTGCAGCACCGCCTGACCGTTGCGGTCCGAGGCGAGGAGGTCGACCACGGTCGCGGCGAGGTCCTCGGGCTCGAACGCGGCCATGCCCATTCCCTCGAAGAAGGCGCGCGGGTCGTCACCCATCAAGGGCGTGGCCACCGCGCCCGGGCACAGCGCGTTGATGCGGATGCCGCGGCGCGCGAGGTCGGCGTGGACGCTGCGCACGAGGCCGATGAGGGCCCACTTCGTGAGCGCGTACACCGGGTTGCCGGGCAGCGGCACCAACCCCGCCATCGACGACGTGACCACGACCGCGCCCGTGCGTCTGCTCGAGGAGCGGGATCGCCTCGCGGAGGCCGAAGAACACGCCGTCGACGTTGACGCCGAGGTAGGCGCGGTATCGCTCGTCGGACACCGCGGTGATGTCGTTGAGCGAGATGTCGTAGATCCCCGCGTTGAGGTGCAGCAGGTCGAGGCGGTCGAGAGTGGCGAACATCGCCCGCCACTCGTCGGGGTTCGAGACGTCGACGTGCACGTACCTCCCGCCCGCGGCCTCGGCCGCGCCGACACCGAGCTCGTCGTTCACGTCGAGCAACGTCACCGAGGCACCCGCATCCGCCAGCGCCTTGGCGGTCGCACGCCCGATCCCCGACGCAGCACCGGTGACGACCGCCGTCTTCCCCCCGAGGTTGGTCATGAGGCGTGACCCTACCGGGATCTCCGGAAGCCGCGGGTTGCGGTGCGCCGTCGCACGCGATGACGATGGCGGATGGAGATGCAGTGGAGGCGTGGCCGGATGGCCGGGACGCCGGAACGGAAGCGACCATCGTGATGGACGTGAGTGGGATCGGCATCTGGAGTGGCGAGCTGCGCTACGGCGACGACGGCGAGAAGCGCGAGGCGGCGGCCGAGCTCGAGCAGCTCGGCTACACCGCGGCGTGGATCCCCGACGTCGGCGGCGACGTGTTCGGCGCGTTCGCGCGACCTCCTCGACGCGACGACCACGCTCGTGGCCGCCACCGGCATCCTCAACCTCTGGATGCACTCGGTCGCCGACGTCGGTGACGGGTTGGCCGCGCTCGACGCCGCCCACCCCGGACGCACCCTGCTCGGCATCGGGGTGAGCCACCACCTCCTGATCGACACGACCCACCCCGGCGAGTACGCCAAGCCCCTCGCCCGGATGCGCGCCTACCTCGACGAGCTCGACGCCGCCTCCCCCACCGTGGCGCCCGAACGCCGCGTGCTCGCCGCGCTGGGCCCCAAGATGCTGGAACTGGCGCGTGACCGCAGCCGCGGCGCGCACCCCTACCTGGTGACGCCCGAGCACACGGCCGAGGCCCGCGCCGTGCTCGGCGACGGCCCCGTCCTCGCCCCGGAGCAGCACGTGATGCTCGAGACCGACGCGACGAGAGCCCGGGCGGTCGCCCGTGAGAGCCTCACCGTCTACCTGCAGCTGCCCAACTACGTGAACAACTGGCGGCGGTTGGGCTTCGCCGAGGACGACTTCGCCGAGGGCGGGAGCGACCGGCTGGTCGACCACATCGTGGTGTGGGGCGACGAGGCCACCATCGCGGCCCGGGTGCAGGCGCACCTCGACGCCGGGGCCGACCACGTGTGCGTCCAGGCCGTCACCGGTGCCGAGCGCACCGACTTCCCCCGGGCAGAATGGCGGGCACTCGCACCAGCACTGGTGGGTCTCACACAAAGGTGACCATGGACATCGAAGAGTTCTACGACGCGGATCCCCGCCGACGCGAGTCGGAGGAGGTCGAGTTCGGCCGCGAGTGGTCGGATCCCAACGGCATGCGCACCGAGCTGTCGTGGGTGGCCGACACCGGTGAGCTCTACGCGATGGCGGAGCCGGCCGAGCAGGTCTACATGGACCCTCTGGGCGACACCCGCGTCGGCGACCTCCCCACCGAGCTGGTGACGGTCGAGATCCTGGGGACGGTGGCCGACCGCGCCGTCGTCGACCAGCTGCTCGCCGGCTGGGAGGACGCGATGGGCAAGGGCCCCAACAGCATCCAGTGGGTGCGCGACCGCGTCGCGCCACGCTGACCCGCCGAGACCGTGGCCGACGCACCCACCCACACCGCGGGCCGCTTCGTGGGGCAGTCGGTCCTCCGCAAGGAGGATCCCCGCCTGCTCACCGGCCGCGGTCGCTACACCGACGACGTCGACCTGCCGCGCCTCCTGCACGCGCACTTCGTACGCAGCGACCTGGCCCGAGCGCGGATCACCCGCATCGACGTCGCCGCGGCGCGCGAGGCACCGGGCGTGGTCGCGGTGCTCACGGGCGACGATCTGAATTCGCGGGTCGCGGTCTCGATGTACCCGTCGATGTTCCAGGGCGCGGAAGAGTTCATGGCGCCGATGTTCCCGCTGTCGATCGACGACGCGCGCTTCGTGGGAGACCCGATCGCACTGGTCGTGGCGGAGAGCCGCTACCTCGCCGAGGACGCGGCCGAGTTGGTCGAGATCGACTACGAGCCGCTCGACCCGATCCTCGACTACGACACCGCGCTCGCGGGCGACGACCTCGTGCACCCGAACCGTGCCAACAACGTCCTGATGGAGATGGCCGTCCCCCTGAGCGACGACGGCCGCAACGCGCTCGCCGGCGCGACCCACCAGGTGTCGGAGAGCTTCGTGCAGCACCGCTACAGCGCGGTGCCGATGGAGTGCCGGGCGATCACCGCGCGCTGGGAGCCGTTCGACCAGCGCCTCGATGTGTGGCACGCGAGCCAGAACCCACACGAGGCGCGCCTCGTGTTCTCGCGCGTCACCGGCGTGCCGGAGAACAACGTCCGGGTGCAGATCGGCGACGTGGGCGGCGGCTTCGGTCTGAAGTCGTTCGTCGGGCGCGACGAGATCACCATCGTGTTGGCCGCTCACTTGCTGAACGCCGCGGTCAAGTGGACCGAGGACCGGCGCGAGAACCTCATCGCGTCCGCGCACGCGCGTCAGGAACGGGTCGACGCCACCATGGCCGTCGACGCCGACGGGGTCATCCAGGCCTGCGACGTCAAGCACTTCGACGACTCCGGCGCGTTCCCGATGCCGGGCGGGTCCGCGGGACCGCTCGTCGGCATGCTCTTCACTGGTCCTTACAGGGTGCCCCACCTGGGATGGACGAGCACGACCGTCTACACGAACACGTGCGGGAGCGCGGCGTACCGCGGCCCGTGGATGATGGAGACCACCGCGCGCGAGGAGATGATGGACCGCGTCGCGCGCGAGATCGGCCTCGACCCGCTCGAGTTCCGCCGCCGCAACATCCTCCAGCAGTCCGACCTGCCGTACATGTCGCCCGGCGGCATGAGCATCGAGTTCGTCACTCCCGCGGAGACGCTCGAACAGGCCGCGTCCGAGATCGGCTACGACGCGTTCCGCGCCGAACAGGCGACGGCAACAGCCGAAGGGCGGTATCTCGGCGTCGGCTTCGCGGTGTACGTGGAACCCCAGACCAACGTGGCCGCGTACGCGCAGGAGCCCGCCAGCTTGCGCATGCACCCCGACGGCCGGGTCGACGTGTTCCTCGGGTCCGGCGCGCACGGTCAAGGTCTCGAGACCACTACCGCGCAGCTCGTGGCCGAGAACCTCGGCGTCGACTACGCCGACGTCACCGTGCGCCAGGGCGACACCGACAGCGCGCCGTTCGGCGCCGGCACCGGCGGAAGCCGCAGCGGTCCGATGATCGGCCAGGCCGTCACCGAGGCGTCGCTCCTGCTGCGCGACAAGGTCGTCGCCATCGCCGCGCACCTCCTCGAGGCGGCGCCCGACGACCTCGACGTCGCGCAGGGTGTGGTCTCGGTCAACGGAACGCCGACGAGATCCGTGCCGGTGCCGCAGGTCGCGTGGGCCGCGTACCAGCAGTCGGGCACGCTGCCGCCCGAGCTCGATCGCACGCTCGACGTGACGCATCGCAGCACCGCGCCCGCGTCGATGTGGTCGAACGCCTGCCACGCGGTGACGGTCGAGGTCGATCCGACCACCGGCAAGGTCGAGATCCTCCGCTACGTCGTGTCGGAGGACTGCGGGAAGATGATCAACCCCAACATCGTCGAGGGGCAGGTGCACGGCGGCGTCGCGCAGGGCATCGGTGGCGTGCTCTACGAGCACAACGTCTACGACGCCGACGGCAACCCGCTCGCCTCCACGTTCATGGACTACCTCCTCCCGACCGCGCACGAGATCCCCGAGATCGAGACGTTCCACATCGAGTCGCCGGCAGCGACCGTCGGGGGCTACAAGGGGGTCGGCGAGGGGGGCGCCATCGGGGCCCCGCCCGCGGTGTTCAACGCGATCGCCGACGCGCTCGCCCAGCACGGTGTCATCGTCACCGACCAACCGCTCGACCCCGACACGATCATCCGGCACCTCGCCGCGACGTCGTAGCCCGGTCGGCGGTCTCGCGTACGCTCGCAAGAGCGGAGTGACCGCGAGCCGGGTCTCCCGGCTCGCAACGGAGCGGGCCCCGAGCGGGCCGGTGCGCAGCGCCGAGAGCGGAGGAAGAGTGACCGTCACCGACATCTACTACGACCCGTGGGACTACACGATCGACGCCGACCCCTACCCGGTATGGAGGCGGCTGCGTGACGATGCGCCCGTCTACTACAACGAGCAGCACGACTTCTACGCGCTGAGCCGCTACGACGACGTCCTGAACGCGCTGGTCGACGCCGACACGTACAAGTCGGGCCACGGCATCGTGCTCGAGATGATCACGCCCGAGCCGTACGACAACATCGAGATGATGATCATGAAGGATCCCCCCGAGCACACGCGCCTGCGCAAGCTCGTGGCCCGGGCCTTCACCCCGCGTGCCATCTCTGATCTGGAGCGCCGCGTGCGCATGCTCTGCGGGGAGTTCCTCGACACCGTCGCGGACCAGGACGAATTCGACTACGTCGCCACGTTCGCGGGCCTCCTCCCGCCCACGGTCATCCTTGCCCTGGTGGGCTACCCGGACGGCTTCGCGAAGCAGTTCCGAGATCTCGCCAACAAGACGCTGCACGTGGAGGAGGGTGACACCCACCAAGGTGGCATGGTCTCGATGCAGTCGATGCAGTCGATGGTGTCGGAGAACGGTGAGATCGGCCAGGAAGCGTTCTCGATCATCCCCGAGCTCATGGAGCAGCGGCGCCAGGACCCGCAGGACGACCTCCTGACCGGTCTCGTGCACGCGGAGGTGGAAGAGGACGGCGTCACCCGCACGCTGACGCTCAACGAGATCCTCGGTTTCGTCCAGCTCATCGCGCTGGCGGGCACCGAGACCGTCGCGCGGTTGCTCGGGTTCGCGGCGGTGACGCTGGCGCGCCATCCCGACCAGCGCCAGGAGCTGGTCGACGATCCGTCGCTGCTCACCAACGCGGTCGAGGAGCTGCTGCGCTACGAGGCGCCGTCGCCCATCCAGTCGCGGTGGGTCGCGCGCGACGTGGAGCTGCACGGTGTGACGATCCCCCGCGGCGCCCGCTGCTCGCTCCTCAACGGGTCGGCCGATCGCGACGAGCGCCACTTTCCGGACCCCGACCGCTTCGACATCCACCGCGACATCGACCGCCAGCTCGCGTTCGGCTACGGCGCGCACTTCTGCATCGGCGCGGCGGTGGCGCGCCTCGAGGGTCGCGTCGCGCTGCACGAGACCCTGAAGCGCTACCCCACGTGGGAGATCGACGAGAGCAGCCTCGAACGCATCCACACGTCGACGGTGCGGGGCTACACGTCGGTGCCCATGCGGGTGCGCTGAGTGGGCGCACTCTCCCACCTGCGCATCTGCGACCTGAGCGGACAGCTGGCCGGGGCCGGGGCGACTCGGACCCTCGCCGCGTTCGGCGCCCAGGTCATCCGCATCGAGGACCCGGTCAACCAGGGCTCGTGGGACATCGTGCGCGGCGCGCCACCGTTCGTCGACGAGCGGCGCGGCATCGAGCTCGGCGGCGGCTTCAACAACCACAACGTCGAGAAGCTCGGCATCACGCTCAACCTGCGCACGGAGCGCGGCAAGGAGCTCCTGCGCGCGCTGGTCGCGGTCTCCGACGTCGTCACCGAGAACTTCGCCGCCGGCGTGATGGCACGCCTGGGCTTCTCATACGACGACCTGCGGGCGATCAAGCCCGACATCATCTACGTGTCGAACAGCGGATTCGGCGCGTGGGGTCCCGACTCGGCGTTCAAGACGTGGGGACCGATCGTGCAGGCGATCTCCGGACTCACGTTCAGCTCCGGCCTCCCCGACCAACCGCCGGCGGGGTGGGGCTTCTCCTACATGGATCACATGGGCGCCGACATCATGGCCATCGCCATCCTCGCCGGGCTGATCCACCGCAACCGCACCGGCGAGGGCCAGTGGATCGACATGGCGTGCACCGAGGCCGGCACCACGCTGGTGGGCCCCGACCTCCTCGATTACTCGGTCAACGGCCGGCCGCTGCGGCGCGAGGGCCAACCCGACTCGAACCACAGCCACGCGCCGCAGCGCGTGCCCCACAACATCTATCCCGCCGAGGGTGACGACAACTGGGTCGCGATCGCGTGCCGCGACGACGACGACTGGAAGCGCATGGCCAAGGTGATCGACGAACCGTGGGCCACCGACCCGCGCAACGACACCCTCGCCGAACGCGCCGCGGTGCAGGACGCGCTCGACGCGCGCATCGCGATGTGGACTCGCGCGCGTGACCGGTTCGCGGTCGCGGAGTCGCTGCGCGCCGCGGGGGTGCCGGCGACGATCGTGGCCCGCCCCGGCGACCGCATCGACCACGACCCGGGCACGAGCGAATGGGGGCTCTGGCCCACGGCGCACCACCGCGAGATGGGCGACGTGCGCGTCGACGGCATCCCGATGCACCTCTCGGAGACCGACTGGTCGATCACACGCGGCGGCCCGTGCCTGGGTGAGCACAACCACCAGGTGCTCTCGGAGCTCCTCGGCCTCGACGACGCCGAGATCGAGCAGCTGGCGAAAGACGGCGTCACGTGAGCGATGACGCGCTGGTCGGACCGCTGCACGGTCTGACGGTGATCGAGCTGGCGTCGGAGCACGCCGCGCTCGCGGGCAAGATGCTCGGTGACCTCGGCGCCGACGTGATCGTCGTCGAGCCCACTGGCGGTCACCCCAGCCGCACCTACGGACCGTTCGCCGGCGATGTGGAGGATCCCGAGCGGAGCGTGTGGTGGTGGCACTACAACACATCGAAGCGGGGGGTGGTGCTGGACCTCGAGACTGCGGTGGGCGCCGACCGGTTCCGGCGCCTCGTCGCCGCTGCCGACATCGTGCTCGAGGGCGAGGCCCCCGGCGCGCTGTCCGCGCTCGGCCTCGACCATCCGGAGGTCCGCGCGGGCCACGAGCAACTCATCTGGGTGTCGGTCACCCCTTTCGGCCGCACCGGCACGCGTGCGCACGATCCCGCGACCGATCTCACCCTCCTGGCCGGCGGCGGTCCGGTGTGGAGTTGCGGCTACGACGACCACTCGCACCCGCCGGTGCGCGGCGGGGGCAACCAGGCGTTCCACATCGCCAGCACGTGGGCCGTCACCGGCGCGCTCACCGCGCTCGGTGGCGCGCGACGTCATCGGACGCGGGCAGCACGTCGACATCAGCATGCACGCGGCGTGCAAC
The DNA here is from genome assembly GCA_963841415.1 of uncultured Actinomycetes bacterium. GTDB lineage: Bacteria > Actinomycetota > Acidimicrobiia > IMCC26256 > DASPTH01 > DASUAS01. The sequence continues at coordinate 1,507,742 of CAWJCN010000001.1, forward strand.
GTGACGACGGAGATGGGCAGCTACGGCTGGCTGGTCGCGGAGGAGACCGTGCTCCGCCAGACCGGGCGCCACGCCATGACGACGATCAGCATGCCCACGCAGATGCAGTGCGCCGACGGTCGCTACGTCACCACCGGGTTCCCGCCCCGGTCGCAGCGCGACTTCGAGGCGCTCGTCGACTGGCTCGAGACGCTCGGCTACCGCGACGAGTTCCCCGAGACGATGCTCCTCGACCTCGGGGTGGAGCGCGGCGGCGTGTCGATCGCGGAGATGGCCACCGATGATCTCGCGCGCGAGATCTTCGGTGCCGGCCGCGAAGCGCTCTGTTACATCGCCGAGCGCATTCCCGCGCGCGACTTCTTCGTCGGCGGCCAGACCCGCGGACTCGCATGCGGCGTGGTCGCGTCGCCCGAGGAGGCGTTCGAGTCGGAGCACTTCGTGGCCCGCGGCTTCCAGGTCGAGGTCGAGCACGACGACCTCGCGCGCGGTGAAGTACCCCGGCGCGCCGTTCCTGATGCCGGCGTCGCCGTGGCGCATCTCGGGTCGCGCGCCGCGCATCGGCGAGCACGACGCCGAGATCCTCACCGAGCCGTGAGCAGGTCCTCGATGCGTTGGTTCAGTGCGGCTTGGTCGACCACGTGCACGTAGACGTCGTGCGCACGCGTCGACGACTCCTCCCATGACAGCCCGCCCTGGGCGTTGATCACCGCGGCGCCGCCCTGGCCCAACTCCGAGAACGCACCCGGGAGGTCGCCGACCGCGTAGAGCAGCGTCGGCGCATCCCAGTCGCCGTCGGTGGGTGGACCACACCCGAACAGGTCCTCGTACGCGAGCCGCATGGGATGGTTCGCCGCGACCGTCGTGCAGAGCGATGCACCGACTTTGGTCGCGACGCCGACCGTGCCGTCGGCCCACGAGATGGGACCGGGCCACCCGGGCTTCGCGACCACGGCGGTCGCGGCGTCCATGTCGATCAACTGGTTCGTCACCGGCCCGATTCCACCGGGGAAGAAGCCGTCCATGATCACGAGTCGTCTCACCTTGCGCGTGATGAGCTTCGGACCGTCGCGACTCTCGAGCAGTCCGGCCAGATTCGTGTAGCCGCCGAGCGAGACGATGGTGACGCTGTGCTCGGGCGCGCTCGACAGCAGCCGCCGGTAGAGTGCGACCGCGCCGGGCACGTCGTGGCTGTCCTCGACCGAGTGCGGGAGCTTCGCGGCCAGTGCGTCCGTGTAACCGTGGTCGAACGCTCCGGAGTTGCTGCCCGCGACGGCGCCGAGGGGGAGGTCACCATGGTGGTACGCCGTGTCGATGCCGTCGATCGCGGCGACGGCAACCGGGTTGGGGACGTCGGAGACGACACCCAGGAGCTTGATCCGCCCGCGCGTGTCGAGGACGTTCGCGATTCCGAGCGCGGTGACGTCGTCCCACCACTTGGAGAAGTCGGTGTCGATGATCACGTGCGCCACTCGTGCCGGTTTCGTGGTCGACGACGCCGACACCGGCGCCGACGCGAGGACGACGGTCGCGGACGACACCGCGACGACGATCGCCGCGATCCACGCTCGCCCTCTCCCCGCCATACCCGAATACTGCACCCTTTCGGCACGGCGCGTGCTGCACACTGGCGAGCGTGTATGAGCAGAGCATCACGGTCTTCCGTTCGCGCCTGCGCGACGACGTGCCCGACCGGTACGCGACGCGGGCCGCCGAGCTGCTGCAACGGGCGGAGGGGTTTCCCGGCTTCGTGGAGTTCAAGCAGTTCGTCGCCGCCGACGGTGAACGGGTCAGCCTGATCACCTTCGACACTGCCGAGCACGAGGCCGCCTGGCGCGACGACCCGGTGCACCGCGCGGCTCAGCACGAGGGTCGCGACGCCTTCTACTCCGAGTACGACATCTCGGTCTGCCGGGTGCAGCGCCGCCACCGCTGGGAGCGCTGACCGTCCGTTCCGGCGTCGAAGTTGCGCAAGAGTTCCGCCACTTTGACGCATGTTCGGGGCGGGGGGAGGATGCCCGGCGTGCTGTTCCTCCACGAGACCCATCTCGTCGCCGGCTACCACGAGGACGCGTTCGAAGCGGCGTTCCGCGACCACTGGCTGCCGGTCCTCGCCAAGGGCGACGACGCGCGCCTGCTCTGGTACTGCAACCTCGCGCACGGCAGCACGTGGTCGTACCGCGTCGCGACCGTCACCGCGGTGCGCGATGGTGCCGCGTACGAGCGGCTGGCGCGCCGCATCCAGCAGGGCGACCTCCAGGACTGGATGCGCGAGCTCGACACCTACCGCCACGACGTGCACGCGAAGGTGCTCGTGCCGTTGCCGTGGTCGCCGCTCGCGGACCTCGACCTCGCTTCCGTACCCGGCGCGGGCGTCGACCGCGAGCCGGTCGTCTACATGCAGGACACGATGTGGCCCTATGAGGACAAGTTCCTCGACTACATCGAGGCGTCGGGCAGCGTGTACGCCAAGTCGCTCGAGCACCGCGACTCTGGAGCACCGCGGTTCCTCGACATCGAAGCTGGCTTCCAACCCGCGTTCGGGTCGCACGTGCGTCGTGAGGTGGTGCTGATGCAGCGCATCCTCGACGTCGAACGCCTCCAGGGCCTGCTCACGACGGACATCCCGTCCGAGATGCGGGCACCGGGGACGTGGATGCACGACGCGCTGTCGTTGCGCGACCAGTGGGAGAGCCTCCTGCTCCGGACGACTCGCTGGTCGCCGGCACCACTCGACTCGACCGCGGAGATGGCCTGATGTTGTTCGTCCACGAGCTGCACCAGGTCGTCGGCGCGAAGGAGGACGAGTTCGAGGCGCTCTTCTGCGACGGTTGGATGCGCACGTTGGCCCAGGGTGACGAGGCTCGGCTGCTCTGGTACATGAACCACGCGCACGGTAGCGGTCCCGCGTACAACGTCGTGACCATCACCGGAGTTCGTGATGGCGTCGCATGGCAGCAGATCGACGAGCGACTGCGAGCCGGCGACCTGCGTGGCTGGGCGCGTGACGTCGACCGGTGCCGCCACCAGGTGACGGCCAAGATCATGCTGCCGGTGCACTGGTCACCGATCCAGGAGGTCGACTTCGCCGATGTGCCGACCGACGGGCGCGAGCACGAGCTGCACCTGTTCATGGAGGACACCGGCTGGCCGACGTCATCACTCGACGAGTACATCCAGGCGTGGGACGACATCTACCGCCAGCCACTGCTCGCGTACGCCGACGACATGCGCGCCATCCCGATCGACATCCAGGCGTGCTTCCAGAACGCACACGGATCGTCCGTGCGGCGCGAGGCGATGCTGTGGCAGTACATCCCGGACCCGGCGACCGTGACGCATCTCATCGCCACCGACCTGCCGTACGAACGACGCGCGCCGGGCACCTACATGTACGACGCGCTCGCGTTCCGCGACCAGTGGCGCAGCCGGTTGCTCAGGACTGCGGCCTGGTCACCGCTCTACTGACACCACGTGCGCGATGTCGGCCGACGATCGGCCGACGTGCAGCTCGTACGGGCCCGGATCGACGCGCCACTCGTTGTCTCTCGGGTACCAGTACGCGAACGCCCGTGGGTCGAGGGTCAGCTCCACGACGGTGTCTTCACCAGGATCGAGCGAGATCTTGGCGAACGCCTTCAGCTCCTTGGGCGGGCGGGTCACCGTTGATGACGTCGACGGCGCCACGTAGCACTGCACCACTTCGGCGCCGCGCCGCGGGCCGGTGTTGACGACCGGTACGCGCACGGTGACGACGTCGCCGGAGCCTTCGACGATGGGCACACCGAGCGAGAAGGACGTGTAGGAGAGGCCGTGCCCGAACGGGAACCGGGTGGGCAGGTGGTGGGCCTCGAACCCGCGGTAGCCCATCAGCACGCCCTCCCCGTAGCGCACCTCCCCGAACTCGCCCGGGAAGTTGCCGTACGACGGGCTGTGCTCGAGGCGCACCGGGAAGGTCGTCGGGAGGCGACCACCGGGTTCGGCGTCGCCGAGCAGCACGTCGCTGAGCGAGTTGCTCATCTCCTGACCGCCGAACCAGGCCTGGACGATCGCGGGCGCGTCGTCGGCCCAGTCCATCGTGACCGGCGAGCCCGTGTTGACGACGACGACGGTGTTCGGGTTGACGGCCACGGCCCGGGTCACCAACTCGTCCTGCCGGCCGGGCAGGTCCATGGTGGCGCGGTCCTCGCCTTCCGACTCCCAGTCGTCGTTGGTGCCGACCATCACGATGACGGCGTCTGCCTCGCCCGCGACGGCGATCGCGCGGTCGAGCAGGTCGTCGGGGTTCGGTCGCCGGTGACCCACCTTCATGCCGCGGAGGAAGAACGCGTCGGGCGCCACCGCGAACTCCGCCACGACCTCGACCGCCGTCCCGGCCTGCAGCTCGACGGAATGCATGACCTCGGCGCTGGCGAACCCGAAGAACTCGGTACCCGGACCCGGCGGATCGGCGACACCGTCGAGCACGACGGCACCGTCGAGCAGCACTCGCCCGCGTCCGCCCAACTGGGTGAACGAGAAGGTGTGGAGGCCGCTCTCATCGGGGAGGTAGGTGGCGCGGGCCCGGTACGAGAAGTTGCCGGACTCGACCCCGGCCGGCAGCGGATCGACGACCAGCAACTTGCCGTTCCGGTACGTACCCCGAGCGACCGGCTCGCCGCTGAGGTCCGGACCGGCGAAGTACTCGATCGCGAACGGTGAATGGAGCGGCGCCGCGGTGCGGTCGATGTCGACGCCCCGCGCGTACCGCACGTCGACGCGGTCGCCGAGCTTGTCGCGCAGCGCGTCGAGCAGGCTGATCTCGTAGTGCGCGGCGAGGTTCGCCGATCCCCCACCCATCATCTGCGGTCGCTCGGCATTGGGGCCCAGCACCGCCAGCGTGCGGATTCCCGTCGCGTCGAACGGCAGCACGCCCTCGTTCCGCAACAGCACGGTTGCGGCGGTCGCAGCTTCCCGCGCCAGCGCGCGGTGCTCGGGTCGGTCGATCGAGGTACTCGCCCACGCCGGATCGTCGTCGAGCGCGCCGATGCGATCGAACACCTGCAGCAGGTGCGCCACGTGCTCGTCGAGCTCGGTTTCGGGAACATCGCCGGCGGCCACCGCGTCACCGAGGAATTTCCCGTAGAACGCGCCCGGTCCCGGCATCTCGAGATCGAGCCCGGCGGCCGAGGAACCGACGGTCGAGCCCGCGCTCAACCAGTCGGTGAGCACGAACCCTTCGAACCCCCACTCGCCGCGGAGGATCTCGGTGATGAGCTGGTGGTGCTCGGAGCAGTGCGGACCGTTGAGCCGGTTGTACGCGGTCATGATCCCGAGCGCGCCGCCTTCACGCACCGCGAGCTCGAACGGCACGAGGTAGAGCTCGCGCAGGGCGCGCGCGTCGACGACCGAGTCGATGGTGTGACGTTCGAACTCGGCGTCGTTCCCGGCGAAGTGCTTCACCGTCGTGACGACACCCTGCGACTGCACGCCGCGCACGAACGCGGCCGCGGTCTTCCCCGAGAGCAGGGGATCTTCCGAGTAGCACTCGAAGTCGCGCCCGCCGAGCGGTGAGCGATGGAGGTTGACCGTCGGCGCGAGGAGCACCCGGCACGCCTTGGTCAGTGCCTCTTCGCCCAGCATCACGCCGACCCGCTCGACCAGTGCGGGATCCCAGGTCGCCCCCAGCGCCGAGCCACAGGGGGCGCACACCGCGGTCTCGCCGCCGAGTCCGAACAGCGCACTCCCCCGGGCGCCGTTGGGCCCGTCGGTCACGCGAATCGGCGGGATGCCCACCCGCTCGTTGGCGACGAGCGTCCACATGTCGGCGCCGGCGGTGAACGCCGCCTTCTCCTCGACGGTCATCGCGGCAATCAGCGCAGCAAGATCACGGCTCATGGCCGCGGAGCGTAACCCCCGTTGCTTCACCGAGGTCAGCGAGGTTGGGTGTGGGGTCAGACGGCGCGGCGGTAGCGGGCGACGGCGATGGGCGCGCACACCGCGATGATGCCGACGATCCAGATGATCGCCTTGATCACGTACTCCGCCGTCGGCCCGCCGATGGTGAGCGCGCGAGCGGCGTTGACCACCACTGACACCGGCTGGTTCTTCGCCCAGCCCTGGAGCCACGACGGCATCGTCGCCACCGGCACGAACGCCGACGACGCGAACACGAGCGGCGCGAGGATCGGGAACGACACCGCCTGCGCCGTCTCGGCGTCCTTCACCGACAGGCCGACGATGGCGAACACCCACGACAACGAATACGAGAACGCCAGGATGATGCCGATGCAGCCGAGCAGGCCCCACACGTTGGTGCCGATGGTCCAGCCGACGATGAACCCGACCACGCACATCAGGATCACGACGAAGAAGTTGCGGACGAAGTCGGCGAGGGTGCGGCCGACGAGCACGGCCGAGCGCGCCATCGGGAGCGATCGGAAGCGGTCGATGAGGCCCTTGCTGAGGTCGTCGGCGAGCCCCACCCCGGTGGTGAGCGCGCCGAACACGATCGTCTGCACGAAGATGCCCGGCATCAGGAAGTTCACGTAGGTCTGCCCGGGCGGCAGGCTGCCCTGGATGGCGCCGCCGAACACGTAGCGAAACATCACCACGAAGATCACCGGCTGGATCGTGGCGAACACGAGCAGCTGCGGGTTGCGCTTGATGTTGAGCAGGTTGCGCCACGCCATCGTGATGGCGTCGCCGACCGCATGCCCGCGGTTGACGAGCGCCGTCACAGGTCGCGCCGGTGCGGTGACGGTCGTCATCGTTCATCTCCTCGCTCGGCGTCGCCGTCGACGGCGCTGTGACCGGTGAGCTCCATGAAGACGTCGTCGAGCGTGGGCTCGCGCAGCACCATGCTGGCGGGATCGAGTCGTTCGGCGTCGAGCACGCGCACCGCCTCGAGCATCGACTGCGGACCTGCTCCGCCGGGCACGTTGACCCTCACGAGCTTCCCGTCGCGCGAGGTGCCCCCCACGGGCGCGAGCGCGCTGGTGGCGCGCTCGGTGGCATCGTCGTCGCGCATCGTGATCTCGATGACCGTCGAGCCGAGCCGCTCCTTCAACTGCGTGGAGGTCCCCTCGGCGATCACCGTGCCGTGGTCGATCACCACGATGTTGTCGGCGAGCGTGTCGGCCTCTTCGAGGTACTGCGTGGTGAGGAGCACCGTGGTGCCGCGGCTCACCAGTGCCTCGATGACACGCCACAGCTCGTTGCGGCCTTGCGGGTCGAGGCCCGTCGTGGGCTCGTCGAGGAACAGCACCGGTGGACGGTGCACCAAAGAGGCCGCGAGGTCGAGGCGCCGGCGCATGCCGCCCGAGTAGGTGCGGCAGATGCGATCGGCGGCGTGGGTGAGCGCGAACTGGTCGAGCAGTTCGTCGGATCGGGTGCTGATCTCACGGGGCGAGAGGTGCGTGAGCTTGCCCACCAGGGCGAGGTTCTCGCGCCCGGTGAGGTTCTCGTCGACCGCCGCGTACTGCCCGGCGAGGCCGATGGTGGAGCGGACCCGCTGGGCATCCCGGCACACGTCGACGCCCAACACCCGGGCGCTGCCCCCGTCGGGCTTGAGCAGCGTGGTGAGCATGCGCACGGCGGTGGTCTTGCCGGCGCCATTGGGTCCAAGGAGGCCGAGCACCTGTCCTTCGGGAACCTCGAACGAGACGCCCTTGACGGCTTCGAGCTCGCCGAAGCGCTTGATCAGCTGGTCGGCAACGATCGCGGGTTCTGCCACGCCGCCCACCCTACCCACTCTTCCTTGACCTCAATCAACATTTTTTCCAGATCAATGGTCGACGTTCATCAACTGTTTTCCTAGACTGGAGACCGTGGCATCGCAATCGGCCCAGGACGCGTGGGCGTCGATGTACGCCCTGTTCATGGAGGGTGAGGCGCACGACCGGGTGCACCGCATCTGCACCGAGCTGGAGCTCTCACCGCCCCTGCTCAAGGCCTTCATCCACCTCGGCACGGTCGACGAGCAGGGTGGGCTCCGCATGAGCGACCTCGCCGAGACCTGGGGTTGTGACGCGTCCTACGTGACCACGCTCGCCGACGGCCTGCAGGAGCGCGGCCTGGCCGAGCGTCTCCCCCACCCCACCGATCGGCGGGTGCGCACGATCGTCCTCACACCGGCGGGGCGCGCCACGCGCGAGCGCGCGCTCGCGCTGCTCGCGGAGCCGCCCTCGGCGTTCGCCGCGCTCAGCACCGCCGAGCAGCGCCAACTCCGCGACCTGCTCGCCAAGCTGGTCGCCGCTGACCCCGAGCTCGCACCGAAGCTCTCGGCCTGACCCCTGTCTCCTCCGGGTCAGGCGACGGGTTCGAGCTGGCGGTACTCGCGTGCGACGAGCGCGTCCGCGTAGAGATCCATGGCCTCGCCGGCGTCGTCGAACCACATCGTGCGCACCAGCGCGAGCTCGGGTGAGCCCGGCATGAACGATTGCACGACGCGCTGGTCGACCACGCACAACGCGTCGGCGGGTGGTGCGGGCACCGTGGCCGCGTCCGCGTAGCGCACGAACACCTTCGTGGCGCGTGCGCGCGCACCGATCGGCGCGTCCGGCACTGCGCCCTGCACGACCGTCTCCTCGACCGCGTACGCGTCGTAGGGCCCGATGAACGAGTCGTGGTCGGCCATCAGCGTCTTCGCGTCCTCCTCGGTGGCGAACGACTTCGACGGATCGAAGAAGTCGGCCATCGACGCGGTCCAGACCTCGGTGACGGCATCAACGGGACTCTCGCTGTCGACGAGGTTCACCGTGTAACCCGCCATGGTGACCGTCACGCGCAGCCCGAGCGGCGCGTGGTCCTGCAGGTAGTGGTCGTAGAACTCCTGGCGGGTGAGGCCGTCCTTGCGCCGGAAGAAGAAGAGGAGCTTGTCCATCTGGGCACCGTACTGTGTCGGCCATGGAGCTGCTCTCGGGACTGCGCGTCGTCGAAGGATCGGCGTTCGTCGCCGCGCCGCTCGGCGGCCTCACCCTCGCCCAGTTGGGTGCCGACGTCATCCGCTTCGACACCATCGGCGGCGGCCTCGACTACAAGCGCTGGCCTGTCACCGACGACGGCGTGAGCCTCTACTGGGCCGGCCTCAACAAGGGGAAGCGCTCGATCGCCATCGACCTCTCGCGCCCCGAGGGTCGCGAGCTCGCCACCGAGCTCATCACCGCGCCGGGCGAGAACGCCGGCGTGTTCCTGTCGAACTTCCCCGAGTCGGGATGGCTGGCCGACGCCCGCCTACGCGCGCGCCGCCCCGACCTCGTGTACGTGAACATCGTCGGCAACCCCGACGAGTCCACCGCGGTCGACTACACGGTGAACGCGGCGTCGGGCATCGCCAACGCCACCGGTCCTGCGGGTTCGCTGTTCCCCGTCAACAACGCGCTGCCCGCGTGGGACATCGCCACCGGCCTCAACGCGGTGATCGGCATCCTCGCCACGGAGCGCCACCGCCGCGTCACCGGCGTCGGCCAGCTCGTGAAGATCTCGTTGGCCGACGTCGCGTTCACGATGGTGGCCAACCTCGGGTTCCTCGCCCAGGCCGAGGTGCAGCACGAGAACCGGCCACCGCTCGGCAACGACATGTACGGCGCGTTCGGCCGCGACTTCGCCACCAGCGACGGCCGGCGCGTGATGGTCGTCGCCATCAGCCTCAACCAGTGGCGCACTCTGGTGAAGGCGACCAGCATCGAAGAGCACCTCCCGGCGATGGAGCGCGCCTTCGAGGCCGACTTCACCCATGAAGCCGACCGCTACCGTGCGCGCGACGGCATCGCTGCGCTGCTCAAGCCGTGGTTCGAGTCGCGCACGCTCGACGAGGTGCGCAAGGCGCTCGACGCGCACGGCGTGTGCTGGGGCCCGTACCAGACGTTCACGCAGCTCCTCGACGACGACTGGCGCGTCGCGCCGTCGAGCCCCGTGTTCGGCGACGTCGACCATCCCGGCATCGGCGCGCTGCGCACGCCCGCCTCGCCGATGAAGTTCCCCACCGAGCCACCCGTGCCTCCCGCGCCGGCGCCGCTGCTCGGCATGCACACCGACGAGGTGCTCGACGACGTGCTCGCACTCTCGGCCGCGGAGATCGGTGCGCTCCACGACGACGGCGTCGTCGCCAGCGCGGTCGAGCTCGGATGACCGCGGCCGCCGAACCCACCCTCGCCGACGCCGGCTTCGGCGAGCTCGGGCACGACCCGGTCCCGCTCGGGCAGGTCGCCCGACTGGCGTCGTGCCTCGACGTCGACCCGGCGGTGCTCGACCACGGCCTGCTCCCCGCGCTCTGGCACTGGGTGCTGTTCCACCCCGAGGTGTCCACCGCCGGTCTCGGCGTCGACGGCCATCCGCGACGGCGCGTCGAGATGGACGAGTTCCCGCAGCGCATGTGGGTCGGTGGACGTGTGCACGTCACCCGGCCGCTGCGCATCGGTGTCGACGCCGAGCGGGTGTCGAGCGTGGCGCGTGCCGAGATGAAGGACGGCAACGCTGGTCGCTTCTGGCTGGTCACGGTGGCCCACACGATCGAACAGGAGGGCGCGGCCTGCATCGAAGAGGAGCAGGACCTCGTGTTCCGCACCGCGGGCTCGCTCGCACCGGTCGGTCGCGACGCCGACGCGCCACCCGGCGGCGACTGGATCGAGCAGCGCGTCGCTGACCCCAAGCTCTTGTTCCGCTTCTCCGCGGTGACCGCCAACGCGCACCGCATCCACTACGACCACCCGTACGCGACCGAGGTCGAGGGCTACCCCGACCTCGTCGTCCACGGTCCGCTCACCGCGATCCTGCTCGCCGAGCTGGCGCGCGCACGCCGCGGACGCGACGCGCGCGAGGTGTCGTACCGTGCCCGCGCGCCGCACTTCGCCAACCGGCGCTTCTGGTTGGTGGGATCGCCTGCAGATGACGACGGCGCGTCGATGGCAGCGGTGCGCGCCGACGGCGCGACCGCGATGACGCTCGAGGCGCGCTGACGCGTCGCGCGCACGCCTGCCACATTGGGCTACCACTTCGACGCATCGGCAGTTCGGGCGCTCGGTGGGTATATCAAGCTAGCCCGACAAAAAACCGCGCGGGCCGAGCGGCAGCTCTCGCGTCGTCTCAGTCCGTCTGAATGATCGGCTGCAAGTTGGCGCGTCTCAGGTGCTTCTCATGGAGATCGCCGTACCGTTGCCACGGCGTCCGAGACCCCAGAGCCCTCGGACCGACCGAAGCACCGCACACGCTCCCGCGGCGCTTCGGCGCGTCAGTGCCCGGCCACGCGCAGGGGCTTGACCCGCGTTCACTACGCAGAGAGCCCGCTCTGGAGCGTTTACGCGAAGCCCGAGCTCGCGTGAACGGTCGGTTCCTAGCGGCGATGCCGTTGTGCTCGAGCGGCGGCGCGACGTTCGGCGCGGTTCGCGTGCTGTTGAGCGGGAAGCTCGTCGCGTTGACGCTCCCACGAGTCAGGGAGCGCGGCGAGCGCCGCTCTCGTCTCGTCGGGATCCACAGATTGGTGGTCGTGCATGACCTGATAGACGTCGGCAGACACGACCGACGCCAGCATGTGCAGCACCTCGTGTCGGTCAAAGCCCGAAGCGAGCAGCCGCGTCGCTGTCTCCCAGACCTCGGGCGGATCGTCGGCCCAAAGCTGGTTCGCGACGATCTCGTGCATCGCCAGGTGCAGTGCCGGGTTCATCGTTCTCCCCTGCACGTGGATCTCGGTCAGGCCGGCTTCGATCGCCCGATGCAGTTCGGGGTGCTCAGCGAGGATCAGGACCCGCCGGTCGTCTTCGTCGTCGGGGTCCAAGAACGCGAGGTCGATCCCGTCGAACTCTCCGGTGGCACTGGGCACCGCGAAGCTGCGCCGATCCTCGTCGGTCATGCGCGAACGCTACCGGCCCGAGCTCTTCGATTCACCCGAAGCGTCCACTGGCCGAAGGTGCATGAGCGACCGAGTACGCGGGCCGTGCCCTTGGTTCGGCGCGTAAACGCTCCAGGGCAATCGGCGTTGCTCGAGCTTGTTGCTTCGGTTCATTCGATCCTGTACTGTTCAGTGATGGCTGTAGCATCGGCAATCGACCTCGGCACACTCGGTCGCATCGGAACCGCACTCGCCGACCCGATCCGACGGCGTGTCCTCGTTCGACTTCTCGACGGACCCGCGTACCCCGCGGCGCTCGCCGATGAAGTCGGGACCAAACGCGCCAACCTCTCGAACCACCTAGCGTGCCTTCGCGACTGCGGTCTTGTGGTGGCTACGGCGGAGGGACGCAACGTGCGCTACGACCTGGCGGACGACCGACTCGGCGACGCGCTTCGGTTGCTCGCATCACTCGATCTCCCCGGCACCTGCGATCAGTGAAAGGAGGCAAGATGCTGACCCGTTGCGGCTGTCCTGACTGTCCGTGCGGACCGGAGTGTCCAGACACGCCGTTCTGCCCGTGCGGATGCTGACTTGTTGATCACGCGGGTTCCCGACGCGCGACGGGAACTACGCGCACGCGGCCATACCTGCCTCGGCCTCAACGCAGTCAGCATTGTGTGCGCTCGGCGATAGGTGGAGCACCTCGACCCGTGTGAATACCATCGCGAGCGTTGCACACGACGCTGGGGGTTGGGGATGGGTGACATCGTCGGAGAGGTCGGGACAAAGAAGCTTTTCGAGAACGACCGTGTGGTCGTCTGGGAGATGCGCCTGGAGCCCGGTCACCGGGAGCTCATTCACGAGCACAAGAACGACTACCTCATGGTGCAGATCGCTGGCGATCGTGTCGCTGCGGACTTCGAACCTGGCTGCAAGGGCACGTGGAGCGAGTTCGCGGGTCGACGGCTAGAAGGGGACGTCTTCAACGGCAATGTTCTGTTCGCCGAGAAGGGTGGGATCGAGGCCGCCGTCAACATCGGCGACTAGGCGTTCTACGAGATAATCGTCGAACTCAAGGACTAATCCGACTTGCTCTGGGCTCCCGAAGCAGTGCAGAGGGAGCGCGCTGCCGCACTTGCATTGGAGTCGGCGAAGCATTCTTCGACACGGAGGACGAGGCGTGTTCGTACCTACTGCTGAAGCTCGTGAGTGATCTCACGACCAGCCATCGCGACACGCCATAACTGTCTTCGCTCGGCGTGCAGCTGATCGGGCAGTATGCGTCGATGGCCGCGGGACGGAACTACGACGCACTGTTCGATTTCGCGGGCGCGTTTCCGATCAGCAGGCGTGAAGCGGTTCTTCGAGTTCTCGCGCTCCTGCCCGCCGCGTCGCTCGCGGCTCGTGGTGCATTCTCCGTCGAGGTCGACCGCGACCGCTGGTGATCCCAGGACGGATCTACAACGCCGAACCGGGCGACGCCGCCGTCATTGACCTGGACTCGACACAGCGCACGATTGCTCATTGCTTGTACACGCGCTCTCACGACGGATTCGTTCGTCAGCGACACCTTGAACGAGTGATCGATTCGCCGTTGCCTTGGGTCGTGCCCTATGTCGTGGCCTTGCTCGGCGAGTACGTGATCGAGATCGTTGAGACCATTCTCAACCGGCTCGACGTCGAGCACACTCAGGTGAGAAGCCGTTACGGCCGATTCGTGGCCGCCAATCCTGCATTCTTCGAGACGACTGCTCGCCGAGTGATCAGCTACTGGAACTGCTACTACCGATTTGACTACCCGGTCGCCGATCCGCACCCCGACGGGGCATCCTGGTTGCGGACACGGCCGGCTCCTCTCGTCCATGTGGCTCGGTCCATCGGCGATGGTGGATGACCCACGCATCAAACCGGGACGGGAGCCGGCCGTTCCATTACAACTGTCGCGATGGGTGAGGACCGAGGCGTCGGCTCAGGAACGAACAACCGGAAGGGCCGCGAGTCTTCGCGGATTCCGTCGGGGGCCAAAGTCGTCATGTTCGACTTCAGCTCGACGCGGCGCCCGGAATCGCGTCCGGCCCGTACATCATCACGACCAGCTCGCCGTAGTCGGGGCCGCTGCGCAGCGAGTTCCCGCCGTCGACGTTGAGGATCTGACCGGTCATCCACTGCGACTCGGGTCCCAACAGGAACCGCACCACGTTCGCGATCTCGTCGGGCTCCCCGACCCGCTGGAGCGGCGTGTTGACGAGGTAGCTCGCGTACGTCGAGCCCTCACGCGAGATGCCTTCCATGATCTCGGTGCTGATGAAGCCAGGCCGGATGGCGTTGAACCGCACGCCGAGCGCGCCGTACTCGTCGGCCGCGTTGCGCACCACCTGCTCGAGTGCTCCCTTCCCCGCGGTGTAGCCGGTGAAGTAGCGGTGCGTGTACGCGCCGGCGAACGACGACATGCCCACGAAGGAGCCCTTCGCCTCGATGAGATGAGGCAGCGAGTACTTGGCCGTCAGGAAGGTGCCGGTGGCGTTGAGGCGGATGACCCGCTCGAACTCGTCGACCTCCTGCATGGCGAGCGGCTTCAGCGGACCGCCTCCACCCGCGTTGGCGACGACACCGTCGAGCGTGCCCGTGGGCTCGACGGCGGCCGCGACGATGCGCGCCACGTCGTCTTCGCTGGTGACGTCACCGACCACGTAGCGGACGCTCCCGCCGTGCTCCGCGACCGGCGTGATCTTCCCCACCGACGCCTCGAGCGTCGCCTCGGTGCGCCCGCAGATCGTGACCGCGGCGCCATCGGCGGCCGCGACGCGCGCGGCACGCGGCACCGATGCCGGTCCCCCCGCCGGTGACCAGCACGCCACACCCTTCGAGACCACCGGTCGGCTTCAGCTGTGCAGGCATGGGACTCCCCCTCGCGACGCGGCACCGAGCGCCCAGAAAGTAGTGGGTTCGCGGAGCCACGGGTAGCGTCCGGCCTCCACGACCCGAGCCGAATCCGAGGAGCGAACGTGGCCGAACCGTCCGGGCGCCTGCTGCCCGAGCTCACCGCGAGCAACGAGTTCTTCTGGAAGTCGGGCGAGGACGGGAAGTTGCGCTTCCAGCGCTGCATCGAGTGCGGTGAGCTGCGTCACCCGCCGGTCGCGGTGTGCCCCTACTGCCACTCGAACGAGTGGGAGCCCGCGGCGGTGTCAGGGCGCGCGGTCGTCGCCGGGTTCACGGTGAACGAACACGCGTGGATGCCGAGCTTCCCGCCTCCCTACGTCATCGCCATCGTCGCCATCGAGGAGGACGACAGGATCCGGCTCACCACCAACGTCGTCGACTGCGAGCCGTCGGCGGTCTTCGTGGGCATGAAGGTGCAGGTGCGCTTCGAGCACGACGACGACGTGTGGATCCCGGTGTTCGCGCCCACGGGCGAGACCGACAAGGGTCCTTTCCCGGCCGTCGACGGGTCGTCGCGCGACGCGCGCCCGATGCCGACGGGCGCCGACAAGTTCGAGGACCACGTCGCGATCACCGGCATCGGCATGTCGCAGGTGGGGCGACGCCTGATGGTCGACCCCATCACGCTGACGGTGGCTGCGGCGAAGCAGGCCATCGCCGACGCCGGCCTCGAGCCGTCCGACATCGACGGGCTCTCGACGTACCCGGGTCCGGGCATCGGCGTCGGGATGTCGGAGGGCGGCATCATGGCGTTGGAGGAGGTGCTCCGCCTCCGCCCGCTGTGGATCAACAGCGGCCTCGAGCTCCCCGGTCAGGGCGGCTCGGTGATCGCGGCGATGCTGGCCGTCGCCGGCGGCCTCTGCAACCACGTGCTGTGCTTCCGCACGGTCTGGGAGGCCACGTACGCGGCGCGCCAGCGGGCGGCGATGAACGAGCGCGCCAGCAGCGGGATGCTCGCGCTGCAGGAGTCGCCGCGCATCGGCGGCGACATGCAGTGGCGGATGACGTACGGCGCGTCGTCGGCCGCGAACTGGATCGCGATGCAGGCGTCGGCCCACTTCGACCGGTTCGGCACCACGAAGGAGACGCTCGGCTGGATCGCGCTGAACGCGCGCAAGAACGCGGCGCGCACACCGTGGGCGATCTACAAGGACCCGCTCACGATGGACGACTACCTCAGCGCGCGCACCATCACCACGCCGTTCGGCCTGTACGACTGCGACGTGCCGTGCGACGGCGCGGTCGCCGTCATCGTCTCGCGCAAGAACCTCGCGGCGGACATGCAGCAGCCGCCGGTGCACCTCGAAGCGGTCGGCACCGCGATCACCGAACGCATCAGCTGGGACCAGGGTTCGCTCGATCACGAGCCGCTCGTGCAGGGACCGGCCGCCCATCTCTGGACCCGCACCGATCTCAAGCCGTCGGACATCGACATGGCCCAGCTCTACGACGGGTTCTCGTTCAACTGCCTGTCGTGGCTCGAGGCGCTCGGGTTCTGCGGGTGGGGCGAGGCCCGCGACTTCCTCGACGGCGGCACGAACATCGCGCTCGACGGCGTGTTGCCGCTGAACACCCACGGCGGCCAGCTGTCGTCGGGTCGCCTGCACGGCTACGGGTTCATCCACGAGGCGGTCACCCAGCTCCGCGGCGACGCGGGCGAGCGGCAGGTGCGCAACGCGGAGACCGCGGTGGTGAGCACCGGGGGTGGCGCGCCCGGCGGCGTCTTCCTCTTCACCAAGGGGCACTGAGCGCCGAAACAACAGCAATGCAACGCTTCTACGACGACGAGGGCATGAACTTCGCGGTGCTCATCAGCCTCGGGTTCGCGTACGCCGGCATCACCGACGTCGGCGAGACGCTCGCCACCATCGAACGCATCCCCGACGGCGACACCGAGGCCTGGGTCACCGAGTGGACGGCGACGGCCGACCGTCTGGCCGAACAGGCCGGCGAGTCACTGGCCGGCGGCCACCGCGTGAGCGCGCGCGGACCAAGTTGCTGCGGGCGTCGACCTACTACGACCACGCGTCGGCCCAAGCGCCGGGTAGCAAGGATCCGTCGCGCTACACCTCGTTGTGGGAGCGCCACCGCGACACGTGGGACCGCGCCGTCGACCTCTTCGAGACGCCGGTCCAGCGGGTCGAGATCCCCTACCAGGACACGACGCTGGCCGGGTACTTCTTCACCCCGACGGACGACCCGGCGCGCCGACCCACGGTGATCCTGAACAACGGCTCCGACGGCCCGGTCATCAGCCAGTGGAGCCTCGGTGGTCGCGCCGCCATCGCCCGGGGTTGGAACGCCGTCACCTTCGACGGGCCCGGGCAGGGCGCGGCGCTGCACCGTCAGCACCTGTACTTCCGCGCCGACTGGGAGCAGGTGATCACGCCGGTGGTCGACTGGCTCGTCGCTCGGCCCGAGGTCGATCCCACGAGGATCGCCCTCCAGGGCATCAGCCAGGGTGGCTACTGGGCGCCGCGCGCCGCCGCGTTCGAGCACCGGCTGGCGGCACTGGTCGCCGACCCCGGGGTGATGCGGGTGGCGTCGTCGTGGGAGCAGCACCTGCCGAAGGACCTCGTGCAGCTGATCGACGACGGCAACCAGGCCGACTTCGACGCGCTCATGGATGCCAACCCGAACGAGGCGCAGAAGGCGATGCTGGCGTGGCGCATGGCGCCGTACGGCACCACCTCGTACTACGAGGCGTACCTCAAGGCGCGCGAGCAGACGCTCGACGTCGCCACCGTGGCGCAGATCTCCTGCCCCACCCTCGTGCTCGATCCCGACCACGAGCAGTTCTGGCCCGGCCAGTCGCAGCAGCTCTACGACGCGCTCACACGCGAGAAGCGGCTGGCGCGCTTCACGGCTGAGGAAGGCGGCGACTGGCACTGCGAGCCCGCCGCGCAGAGCCTGCGCGACGAGCGCGTCTTCGACTTCCTGGAGACGGTGTTCGCGCGCTGATCGACGCGGTCAGCAGCTGTAGGCGCCGACGACCGTCGCGCCCATCGCGAGGGGCGGCACGGCACAGCGATCGGCGATGTCCTTCGTGAACGCGTGGAACGCGGGGACGTCCTGGAGCGAATCCGGGTCGTCGACGTCGTCCTCGATGACCACGTGCACGAAGCTCACGCCGTCCTCGAGCCGGAACACCCGGTACGAGAAACCCCGCGGCCGGCGGTCGCTCAGCTCGGCGAACACCGCCTCGATGAGCTCCTGGTTCTCGTCCGCCCGGTCGGGCGTGGCCTGGTAGCGCACCACGGTCGCCTTCATGGTCCTCCGTTCGGTTCGTCACTTCGCTGGTGATGACCCGATCAGGGAGCAGGATTGATCGCCGCCGGCGATGATTCCTCGCCGGCGGCGCGGTCGTACCGGTCATGGAAGCGAAGAACCTGGCCGACCTGTACGACTCCCCGCTGCTCGACTGGGCACGGTGCGAGGCGGCGCTGGCCGCCGGCTACCCGCAAGCGCCCGACACCGGTGGGCCGAATCGTCATTCCACCTGGCTGGCCACGATCGACGCCGACGGCCGGCCCCACGTCAACGGGATCGGCAGCATGTGGGTCGACGGCGCGTTCATCTTCGAGACGGGACGTACGTCGCGCAAGGGCCGCAACCTGGCCCGCGACCCTCGCTGCACGATCAGCCTGGCCATGGACACGTTCGACGTCGTGGTCGAGGGCGAGGCCGAGCTGGTCACCGATTCCGCCGTCGTCGCGGACATCGCCGCCCGCTTCGCCGCGCACGGCTGGCCCGCGGAAGTCGACGAGAGCGGCACCGCGCTCACCGCGCCCTTCAGCGCGCCGTCGGCGGGTCCGCCGCCGTGGCACGTGTACCGCGTCATACCGCAGACCGCGACGATCGTGAGCACGGTGGAACCCGGTGGCGCGACCCGCTTCGACTTCTAGCGCGACGGCACGACGAGCGGCGCGGCTGTGTTCCACGGCGTCGCACCTTCGTCGTACGAGACCTGGAAGCCCGCCGGCAGATCGTCGGTGACGTCCCACTTCGCGGTGAGCCGGCCGACGCCGAGCTCCACGCGCATCGGCTGGTCGAGATCGGTGGGATCGACCCCGAGGTCGACGGGTTGGATCCGCGCCATGTCACCCTTGTCCTGGTCGAGCTCCCCAACGGTCGACGAACGTGATCTCCTCCACCGGACGTCGTTCCGCGGGACGGAAGTCCTCACCGGTGTAGTACGCGACCGGCACGAGGCACGACTGTACGAAGCCCTCCGGCACCCCGAGCAACGCGTCGGCCTCGGCCCGCCGATACAAGTGCACGGTGGTGAGCACCGAGCCCAGCCCGCGGCTGCGCAACGCGAGCATCAAGCTCCACACCGCGGGATAGATCGACGGTGGCCAACCGGCGGCCCCGCCGACGTCCTCGACGCACGGCACCACCAGCACCGGCACCTCGTGCAGATGCGCCATGAGGTAGCCGGCTGAATCGCCGACGCGCGCCTGCTGGTCCTCCGGCGGCGGTACCGAACCCAGGCGCGCCGCTGGGCGGTCGGCGGGCAGGTTGCGGTATAGGTCGGCGAGCCCGGCACGGACCTCGCGATCGGTGACGACGAGCCATCGCCACGTCTGCTGGTTCGAGCCCGTCGGGGCCTGGATCGCGAGGCGCAGGCACTCGAGCACGACGTCGAGCTCGACCGGGCGCGTGAGATCGAGGCGGCGGCGCACCGCACGCGTCGTGGTCAACAGCTTGTCGACGGTGTCGAGGTCGAGACCCGACGCGCCGATCCGCGCCAGCGCCTCTGATGAGCGCTCGCTACTCGCCGGGCCGCTCTTCGGAAGATCGCCCGGCTCGCTCACGCTCACGCAATCAAGCGATGTCGTAGAGCGCGAGCGCGCTCTCGCTCGTGATCACCTGCTGCTGTTCGAACGACAGCGGCTCGAGCGCCTCGGCCAGCTCCTCGGTGACACCGGGGAACTTGGCGTCCGGGTGCGGGTAGTCGGACGCCCACACGATGCGGTCGGCACCGCACAACGGCGAGTTCGCGGTGAACGCGAGCATCGATTCGTCGGGGTCGAAGCTGATCCAGCACTGGCGACGGAAGTACTCCGACGGCAGCATCTCCAGCCACGGCACGTCCCACTCGAACTTCTTGGAGTGGTGGTCGAGCCGCTCGAGCCACGGCACCAGCCAGCCGCCGTTCGCTTCGAGGAACAGGAACTTGGTGTCGGGGAAGCGCTCGCACACGCCGCCGGCGGTGATGTAGCAGATCGAGTGCATGACGTCGACGGGGTTGGCGATGGCCTGGGTGAAGAGGATGTTGCCCATCTCCCACCCGCCCTCGGGTTCCTGGTCGGAGTCGGCGTAGCTCCAGTTCGCGAACGGTCGTGCGAGCTTCAGGCCGCGACACGCGCCGGGAAGGTCGGGCATGAGGAACGGGTGGAACGCGAGCACGAGTCCGGTCTCGGCCGCCGCCTGCCACACGGGGTCGTAGACCTTGTCGTTGAACGGCCGCCAGTCGACCGACGGGTTGGGCCGCAGGAACACCGACACCATCCCCGGCTTCTCCGCGACGCGTCGGATCTCGTCGGCCACGGCCTGCACGCCGTCCTCGTCGTTCATCGGCGGCACCGCACCCGCTGCGAAGAGCCGGCCTTCGCCCTCCTGGGTGTGGTCCGACGCCCAGTCGTTGTAGGCGCGTGCCTGCACCCGCGCGAAGTCCTCGTCGGGTATCGACTGCAGGCCCAGCATCGAGGTCGGGTACAACACGGCGAGGTCGATGCCGTCGGTGTCCATGTCGTGCAGGCGTGCCTTGGCGTTGTACGCCGCCGGGCGCACCTCGGTGTATCGCATGTTGCCGCTGCGTGCGCGCTCGACCTCCTCGTCGGGGAAGCCGGCCGTGCCCGCCAGCGACATCCCGTTCGAGGGCATGACGACGCCGTTGTAGTGGAGGTACTCGACGCCGTCCGCGTCGGTCTCGATGTGCCACACGCGATCGCGCCACTCCGCCGGTGCATACTCGGGCATGGCGGTCGGGTGCTCGAGGATGTGGCCGTCCGAGTCGATGTAGCGCAGGACTTCCGTCGCGGTCATCGGTCCCCCTGGAATCGAGTTGGCAGTCGCGCGGGCAGGCCCAGCGTTCCCGTTTCCGCGCCGCGCCGCAAATTGCACGGGGCCGAATTACGCCCGGCCCGGCACGGTGCGGTAAGCACAGGAGATGCAGTGGAGGCGTGGCCGGCGCGAGCCGAGCGCCCGCGGGCCGGGTATCCCAGCCCGCAGCGAGTGAGCCATCGTGGAGGCCGGGACGTCGGAACGGGATCGACCGAACTGAGAGCGAAGTAGTGGAGGCGGGGCCGGCGCGAGCCGAGCGCCCGCGGGCGGGTATCCGGCCCGCAGCGAGTGAGCCATCGTGGAAGCCGGGACGCCGGAACGGAAACGACCGATCGGGAAGGCCATGGAACTCAACGGAGTGGGAGCAATCGTCACCGGCGGCGCGTCGGGGCTGGGCGAGGCCGCGGCCCGCCGCCTGCATTCGGCCGGCGCCAACGTCGTCATCGCCGACGTCAACGAGGAGGGCGGCCGGCGCATGGTCGGGGAGCTCGGCGGCAGCACGGAGTTCGTGCGCTGCGACGTCGAGAACGACGAGGAGGTCGAGGAGGTCGTCCGGGTGGCGGCGAGCCATGGCCCGCTGCGCGTCGCGGTCAACTGCGGTGGGCGGGCCGGCGGCGGGGGCCGCATCGTCGGGCGCGACGGCACGCCGGCACCGCACGAGGGCTTCTCGATCACCGTCGAGTCGTTCCTCGTCGGCACGTTCAACGTGACGCGGCTCGCAGCCGCGCAGATGGCCAAGGAGGAGCCGCTCCAAGACGACGAGCGCGGCGTCGTGGTCATGACCGCGTCGATCGCGGCGTTCGAGGGGATGATCGGCCAGGCCGCCTACTCCGCGGCCAAGGGCGGCATCGTCGGCATGACCTTGCCCGCGGCGCGCGACCTCGCGGCGGTCGGAGTGCGCGTCGTCACGATCGCACCGGGCACGTTCAAGACGCCCGCCTACTCGATGATGCCGGAAGACCGGGTCCGCATCCTCGAGGAGATGAACCCCTTCCCGAAGCGCATGGGCAAGCCCGAGGAGTACGCGGCCCTGGTCGAGCACATCTGTACCAACACCATGCTCAATGGCGAGGTCATCCGCATCGACGGCGCGGTGAGGTTCCCGCCGAAGTAGGCGCGTCAGCGAACGAGGGCGACCGCGCGGCGGGTGAAGTCGGCGAAGTCGCGCGCGTGGGTGCGGTGCACGGTGTGGCCCGCGTCGCGGAACATCACGACGTCGGCGTCGAGCAGGTCCGCCAAGCGTTCGGCCGACTGGTAGTCCCATGGCGTCGTGTCGACGCTGCCACCCACCAGGCACGGCACCTGCACGTCGGCGAAGTCGAACGGCGCGCGTTCCACGAACGAGAAGTCGCGCGCCATCGACGCCTCGTCGGAGGTGCGCTGCTCCGGCGTGCGCCGAGCCTGCCCTTCGTTCCACCGGAGGAACAGCGGCTTGAGGTCGGCCGAACGCTCCATCATCTCGCGGTGATCGGGCCACCAGTCGGTGAAGGGCACCGTCGGCTCGAAGATCGCCAGCGACGCGACCAGGTCGGGGCGCAACACGGCGGTCATGAGCGCGACAACGCCTCCGTAGCTGTGCCCCACGATGGTCGCGCGACGGCCGGCGAGCGCGTCGATCGCGTCCTGCGCGTGGTCGGCCAGCGACGTGGGCGGCGCGTCGTCGCGTGAGCGGCCCCATCCGCGGCGGTCGTAGGTGATGACGGTGTGGTCGGGCGTGAGCTCGGCGACCATGCCCGCGAAGCTCTCGACGGAGTCGGTGAGCCCGTGGATGAGCAGCACGACGGGCGCGCCCGGTTCACCCGGGTGCTCGACCACGTGCATCAGCTCGCCTCCAGCCCGAGTGCAACGGCGCGGCGGACGAAGTCGGCGAAGCCCTTCGGCTGCATTCGGTGCGCGGTGTGCCCGGCGTCGTCGACCTCGATCAGCTCGCAGCCGAGCTCCTCGCGCAGACGGTCGGTCGCGGTGAAGCGCCAGCGGGCCGAGAGCGCGCCCCGCCCCACCAGGCGCGGCGTCGTGAGATCGTCGAACGAGCAGGGTGGCTCGGAGATCAGGTCGAGCTCGTGCTGCAGCTGCGCCTGCTCGCGGGCACGCTCGTCGGGCGTACGACGGGGCTTGTGCTCCAATCCCGCCCGGAAGTGCGTCTGCTCGTAGGCGGCCTCGGCCTGGATGGCCTCCATCGACGGCCACCACGATTGCCACTGCATCGACGGCTCGAAGAGCCCGAGGGCCGTGAAGCGTTCCGGTGCCTGCACCGCCGCCAGCAACGACACCGTGCCTCCGTAGCTATGCCCGACGACGGTCGCGTGCCGGTCACCGAGCACCGCCAACAGGTCGTCGGAATGATCAGCCAGCGAGGTTGGATCCGGCATGGCCACCGACCGCGCCCAGCCGCGACGGTCGTAGGTGAGCACGGTGTGGTCGGGTAGCAGGTGCTCGATCACCCCGCCGAAGCTCTCGCACGAGTCGAACACTCCATGGACGAGCACGACGACCGGCGCGTGGTCGTCGCCCGTGTGCTCCTCCACGTACAGCCCGCTCGGAATCACTCCGGTCATGATCGGAGGAGCGTACGGCTCCAACACGACGCCCGTGACGCCAGCGAGGTTGCGCTACCCGTCGACGTCGTCGAGATCGAACGAAGCCGGCGCACGCGGTCGGCTCACCACGATCTGGATGATCGCGATGAGCAGCACCACGATCGTCAGGACCCGCTCCGCGATGGGCACCTCGTAGAACACGGCGAGGATCTGCAGGCTGACGGCGAAGAACTGGGCGACCAACGGGAGGGCGATCGCCTTCCAGCCGTAGACCTCGATCGGGTCCAGGCGTCCGGGATGAGGGAGCCAGGCCGCGAAGCCGATCAGCACGAGGCCGCCGAGCCACAGCGCATCGAAGATCGTGTCCGAGCTGTAGGAGTGGCCGAGCGCGTCCACCGAGTAGATGGCGTCGGCGATCCCGAGCGCGGTGAACCCGACGATCAGGGCCAGCCACATGGGACCCGCCCGCCAGCCCATGAGCGCGAGCACTCCCAGCGTGGCGCCGACGAGGACCGCGTCGCCGAGCGGGTACGCGAAGTCCACCACGTCGACCAGCGAGCCCGCGTGCGATCGGTCCGCGGCAGGCTCCAGGAAGAGCGCGACCCAGGGTGTGACGACGACGAGCATCACCACCACGCCGTCGATCCATCGGTGCAGCTCGAAGCGCGGGACACGATCCCGCACGAGGAGCACGAGCGCCCCCACGAGGAGCGGGTACCACGCCAACCACAGCGCATCCGAGATCGTCGCCGAACCCTGGGGATCACCGCGGATCGCCCAGATCGTGTCGCCGAGCGCCCACGCCGCGATGGCCAACGCGACGAGGAACCACGCCGCGCGGTTGCGTTCGGAACGCAGGGCGCCCAAGGCACAGAGGAGCGCGACCAGCCACTCCGCACAACACGTGACCCAGGAGTCGAGGTAGGTGTGGATCCCCTCGCCACCGAGCCCGACGAGGCCGTGCATCGCGAGGCCGACCACCGCGACCGCCAGCGTCGCGAAGAGCACACGGACCAGCCACGGGACGCCGTCGTGCCACACCGCGATCGCGCGGCGGCCGGGTGCTGCCGAGGCGCTGCCCACCACCGCACCCTAATGACCATTCCCCCTAGGGTGACGCCATGGACGCCGCGCAAGAGACCATCGAGTACGTGGCCGTGAGCCGACTGCACCATGCCTACGCCGACATCGCGACCCGCCGCGCGTGGGACGAGCTCGACGAGATCTTCGTCCCCGACATCGCGGTGAAGATCGACCTGCGCGACCGCGATGCCCATGAGTTCAACGGGCGCGACGCGTTCCGGCAGTTCGTCAGCGCGGCCGTCGACCGCTTCGAGTTCTTCGAGTTCGTGATCCTCAACTCGCGCGTGTACCTGGCCCACGAGGGGAACCCTGACGCCGCGGTCGCGCGCATGTACATGAGCGAGCTGCGCCAGGACCACGCCGAGCGGCGCTGGTCGGTGGTGTACGGCGTGTACCACGACCAGTTCCAGCGCATCGACGGTCGCTGGTGGTACGTGTCGCGCAACTACTCGTCGCTGGCGCGTCCGGCGCACGACGTGGAGTCGTTCCCGTTCCCCACCCCCGAGCCGTTCTGACGTCGAACGGGGTCAGCGCGGTCAGCTTGCCCTCACGATCCGCACGCACAGCATCTTGGAGATGTTGAACAGCAGCTTTGCCGCGACACCCGGATCCTCGGCCACCATCTTGCGGAGCGTGCTCTCGCTCAGGCTCAGCACCCGGACGGAGTCGCTGGCGGCGTCGACGTCGAGCGTGCGTGGCCGTTCCATGAGGAACGCCATCTCGCCGAACACCTCGCCGTTGCGGATCACTCCGACGACGCGGGCCCCGTCGCGCGCTTCCAGGGTGCCGTCGAGCACGACGAAGATGTTGCGGGCGATGCCACCCTTCTTCAACACCCGATCTCCGGCGGCGCACTCGATGACGTTGCTCGCGCGAGGCAGCGCTCCACCTCCTCGTCGGTGAACCCGTGGAACGCTGAGATCTCCTGCGCCTCGATCTCGTGCATGGCCGACCGGAGGTGCGACGTGTAGTCCTCCTCGCCCGTCATCAGCGGGCTCATCACCGCACCCCCTCCGGCGAGGATCTCCGCCACGCACTCCGGCAATTCACCCGCCGCCGTGCGCACGCCGACGCCGCGCAGCGCCTCGGGACCCTCGGGAAACGCGACCAGCGGGATCAGGTACCCGGCCTCGGGAGTGTTGATGTTCTTGGTCGCGTACGTGCGACGACCCTGTCCCAGGTACAGCGACAGCAGGTGAGGCTCGCAGGCGGCGAACTGGATGAACACGTCGTGTTCGAGCGCGGTCTCGTTGCGACGCTCCATGAGCTCGT
The DNA here is from genome assembly GCA_963841415.1 of uncultured Actinomycetes bacterium. Lineage (GTDB taxonomy): Bacteria > Actinomycetota > Acidimicrobiia > IMCC26256 > DASPTH01 > DASUAS01. Next base: position 1,533,449 of record CAWJCN010000001.1, read on the forward strand.
CGATGAGCCCGGTCCCGCGGAGGCGGGGCGTCACCATCACGCGTTCCCCCACGGAGAGGCACTCGTGCGGCAGCGCGTCGAGGAACGGGGCGAGGCTGTACTCGTCGATCTGGCGTTGCGAGAAGCCGTACCCACCCCAGGTCATGCGGCCGGTACCGACGACGGTGCCGTCGTCGGCGTCACGGACGTAGAAGATGAAGCTCGTGTCGTCCTCGGGTTCGACCAGCCGTCGACCGGCGTGGTCGGCGCGGTCCTGGTAGCGGCCCATCTCCTCGACATACACCGAGTAGCGGAAGCGGTAGACGGCTTCCTTCTCTTCCGCGGTCTTCGCGAGACCGACCTCGTACGCCATGCGGGAGATGCTGTCAGTCCCCGACTCGGAACGTCGACTCGCGAGCGCGGTCAAGCCTCGGGCGCGAGCGCCTCATTCGCCGCGGCGAACCCCGCGAGCAGTCTCTCGACGTCGAACGGCTCCTCGGCGGGCGGGTCGCCGCGCCACTCGCTGCGCGGTGTGGCGAAGAAGTCACCGCCGTACACGTGGATCGCACCCGCGCACTCCGCGGTGGGGTTGGTGACCGAGTGCACTGCGTCGTCGCCGAGGAGGCACACGTCACCGGGCCGGAGCGAACGCTCGCCCGACCCGACCAAGGCGCGATCGGCACGCCGGAAGAAGCGGTTGTCCTCGCCGCCCGAGTACAGGCCGATGGCGGCCCACATCCGATGGTCGTGCGGGCCCAGCACCATGCCGGGCGCCCAGACGATCTTGAGCACGGTCAAGCGCTCCGACTGGTGGAGCGGGACGAGCTCCGCGCGTTCCGGCGGGAGCGCCGCCGCGATCGAGCAGGGGTCGGCGACCGCGCGCTCGAGCACGTCGCGGACCGCGAGGACGGGCTCGATCTCGTCGATCGCAGCCTCGCACGCAGCAACGAGCTCCTCGACGTCGAACATCGCGCGCGAAGGTACTCCTCGATTCATCGCAGCGTGGCGTTCGCCCGGCGCAACTGGTGCTGCAATGAATCGGTGTGTCCGGCGCTGCTCGGCGCTGCTCGCAGGTGTGCCATCCTCTGGGACATGACTTCCCTCCCTGGTGACCTGCTCGTCCGCGGCGGCGCGATCGTCGACGGCACCGGAGCCCCCGCCCGCGACGCCGACGTGCGCGTCCGCGACGGCCGGATCGTCGAGCTCGCTCCCGATCTCGCGCCCGACGGCGAACCGGTCGTCGACGCCTCCGGCGCGACTGTCGCGCCCGGCTTCCTCGACCTCCACACCCATCTCGACCCGCAGGTGTTCTGGGACCCCGCGTGCGACCCGCAGCCGCAGCACGGTGTGACCACCGCGCTCGTCGGCAACTGCTCGCTGTCGCTGTTCCCGGTGAACGACGAGCAGCGAATCCCGATCGCCGACATGTTCGCGTTCGTGGAAGACGTCCCACCCGACGCGCTCATCGACCACGTGCCGTGGACGTGGAACGACTACGCCGGCTACCGCGACGCGATCGACGCGCGGGGCGCGGGGCTCAACATCGCCGCGCTCATGGGCCATTCACCGCTCCGGCTCGTGGTGATGGGCGACGACGCGTGGGAGCGCGCGGCAACCGCCGAGGAGCGCGGCCGCATGGCCGAGATCCTCGACGCCGCGATGGTGGCGGGCGCGTGGGGCCTGTCCACGTCGTTCCTCGACGAGGATCGGCACGGTCGCCACGTACCGTCACGTCTGGCCGACGACGCCGAGTTCGACGCGCTCCTGGACGTCCTCGCTGCCCGTGGCCGCGGCTTCGTCGAGTTCGTCCCCGATCTCCTGCACGGTGACGCCGAGGCCGGCGTGATGCGACTTGCCTCGCGCTGCGGCACGCGCGGGATTCCCATCACGCTGACCGGTCTCGCCGTGACCGACACCAACGGTCACATGGAGTGGTGGATGGACCTCACCCGCCGGCTCCGCGCCGACGGCGTCGCGTTCTGGCCGCAGCTGTCACCGCGCACCGTCGACTTCCGCGTCAACTGGGACAGCAGCATGATGTTCATGACGCTGGTCGACGGTTGGCACCGCGTCATCCAAGCCGAAGGACCCGAGGCGAAGCTCGCCCTGCTCACCGACCCCGAATGGCGGGCGACCGCTCGCGCGGAGTGGGACTCGGTCAATCGCTCGATGTTCCCCAACCGGCGCATCGAACGCGTCCGGATCGTCGAGGCGTCGAACCCCGCCGACCAGGAATGGGTCGGCCGTTCGCTCGCCGACCTGGTCGCCGCACGCGGCGGTCACCCGTCCGACGTGCTCGCCGACTTCGTGGTCGCCAACGACTGCGCCCCGGGAATCGTGGCGGTGGGCGTCGCCAACGGCGACCCCGATCTGGTCGCGAGGGGGATGCTCGACGACAACGTGCTGATCAGCTCGTCCGACGCGGGTGCGCATGTGCAGATGCTCTGCGCGTCGGGCGACACGACGCTCCTGCTCACCCGGCACGTCCGCGAGCGCGGCGACCTCACGCTCGAGCAGGCGATTCACGAGCTCACCGCGCGCCAAGCCGACGCGTTCGGCTTCCACGACCGCGGCCGGCTCGTCGAAGGTGCGGTCGCCGACCTCATCGTGTTCTCGCTCGACGAGCTGCACTGGGACGACGACGAATCCGTGGCCGACCTGCCCGGCGGTGCGAAGCGCTTCCGCCGTCCCGAGGGCGGTTACCGCGCCACGGTCGTCGGTGGTGTGCCCGTGCAGGAGCACGGGAAGCTCACCGGCGCGCTGCCGGGGCGGATGCTTGATGTGAACGAGTGAATCAGGCGCTCGCCGCGTAGGCCTTCACGATGGGCTCGAGCTCGTCGGGCGTGGCACCGTGCATGATCACGCCGTCGCAGCCGAGCGCGAACTGGCTGCGGACCGCGACGACGCACTGGTCGGGTGTGCCCTTGGCCATCGACTCCATCCACTCGTCCGGGATGAGCGTGGCGACGTGCTCGAGCTCTTCGGTCGTCGCGGCGCGGTCGATCGCACCCCGGAAGTTGGCCACGAACTGGTCGGCCCGAAAGCGATCCAGCACGGCCGGGTCCCAGTTGTTCGTGCGCACCAGGAGATCGCCGTAACCCTGCAGGTAGGTGGCGATGCGCCCGACCGTCTTCTTGAGCTGCAGGTCGGGAGAGATGTGGTCGCCGACGGTCGCGAAGCACGACCACACCTTCACCGCGTCGGGATCGCGACCCGCCTGCTCGGCCGCGTCCTTCACCTTCTTCACCGCGCGAGCCGTCGTCTCGTCGGTGAAGAAGGTGTGCAGCACGACCTGGTCGAACGCGCGGCCCCCCAGCTCCAGCGAGTTGGGGCCGAACGCGACCAGGCCGAGCGGGATGTCGAGATCCTGGATGCCGTCGAGCGCGAGATACGGCCACTTCCCGGCGGGACCGTCGTGCCCGAGGATCACCTCACCGGCCCAGAGCCGGCGCATGAGCCCGGCCCAGTCCTCCATCTGCGCCGTCGTGATGTGCGGGAGACCCATCGCGTCCCAGAGGCGGTCGACACCGCGGCCGATGCCGAGCGTGAATCGGCCGCCGGTGAGACTGTGCATGGTCGACCCGTACGCGGCGGTGATGGTCGGGTGCCGCGTGTGGTGGTTCGTCGCCGCGGTCGCGATCGAGATCTGCTCACTCACTGCACCCGCCGCGCCCGAAAGCGTGGCGGCTTCCTTCAGGTTGAAGCGTTCGGAGATGAACGCAACGCCGAGCCCGAGGCGTTCGGCCGTCTGGACTTCGGCGATCAGGTCGCGGCTGGACGCCGGCGCGCCGGCGAGCGTGTAGAAGCCGAGCTCTTCGAAGTGCGGCACCGCAGATCCCCCTACGATCACGAGATGTCCGAGCATCCTCTCACAACCACCTACGCGTTCGACCCGGAGCTGGCCGAGATGGCCGCGCTCTCGGTGAGCCCGCCGCCGACGAGTGCGGTGGAGGCCCGGGTGCGGACGGCCGAGATGCTGGCGATGATGTCGGTCGGTCTCGACGAGTCCGACCTCGACATCGACGACCGCGTCATCCCCGGTCCGCCCGGCGATCCCGATGTGACCGTGCGCGTGTACGCCCCGAAGGTTCGCTTCGCCGCGGTCGTTCCCGCGATCCTCTACATCCACGGCGGCGGGTTCTACGTCGGCAGCATCGACACCGAGCACGCGGGCGCGGCCCGCTTGGCGCAGGAGCTCGGCATCGTGGTGGCGTCGGTGGAGTACCGGCTTGCACCCGAGCATCCCTTCCCGGCTGGCATCGAAGACTGCTACGCGGCCCTGGCGTGGCTGCACGGCGAAGCCGACGCGCTCGGCGTCGACGCGACCCGCGTCGCGGTGAGCGGTGGCAGCGCGGGCGGCGGTCTCGCCGCCGGTCTCGCGCTCCTCGCGCGCGACCGCGGTGGCCCCGCGATCTGCTTCCAGTACCTCGGTATCCCCGAGCTCGACGACCGGCTCGACACGCCGAGCATGCAGCGCTTCCACGACACACCGATGTGGTCGCGGCCTCAAGGCGAACAGAGCTGGGCGTGGTACCTCGGCGACGCGTACGGCCGCGACGACGTGTCGCCGTACGCCGCGCCCGCGCGCGACGGACGTCGCCGGGTTGCCGCCCGCGTACATCTCGACGATGGAGTTCGACCCGCTGCGCGACGAGGGCATCAACTACGCGCTCAAGCTGCTCGCCGCCGGCGTGTCGGTCGAGCTGCACTCGTTCCCCGGCACCTTCCACGGTTCCGGCATCGTCACGGGCGCGGCGATCACCCGGCGAGAGGGCACGGAGCGTTTCACCGTGATGCGCCGCGCCTTGGGACTCGACGCGTCGAGCTGACTCAGGCCTGGCGCCGCGGGCGCCACAACCACCCGATGTTCATCGCATGCGGTGAAGTTCGCGCACCTTTGCACGGACCCGCGGCGGTCACGGCCGTCCTGCGTGGGGGACGTCGACACGCACCGTGCGGATGGTGCCCGTCGCATGGCCTGCTTCTCCACCCGCGCTGTCGGCACACACCACGAACAGCGTGCGGCCGTCGTCACCCCCGAGCGCGCACGCAAAGGTGCGCTGACCGGCGTCGATCCGGTCGGTGATCTCGCCGCCCTCCTTCACCCGCACGACGGCAGTGCCGCGCGCGTCGGCAAACCAGATCGCACCCTCGACGTCGAGGGTGCAGCCGTCGGGGCGCACATCGCCGAGGTCGGCCCACAGGCGCCGGTCGTGGAGCGTGCCATCTTCCGCGATGGTGAACGCCGTGGCGCGCTTGCCGAACGTCTCCCCCACGATCAGCGTGCGGCCGTCGGGCGTGATGACGGCGCCGTTCGGGAACTCGAGCCCGTCGACCGCGACCGAGATCTCCCCGCCGGGCGCGACTCGCGCCAGCGCGGCCGGTCGTCTCGGTTCGCCGACGGTGAAGTCGAACCCGAAGTTGCCGACGTACGCCGTGCCGTCGCCCGCGACGACCATGTCGTTGCAGTTGCCGGTGGCGATCGACGAGAGGTCCGCGTGCGTGGCCACGTCGCCGCCAGCCTCGACGCGCAGCACCCGTCGGGATTCCATCGCGACCACGAGCATCCGGCCGTCGGGCAGCCAGCCCAGACCGCTCGGTGCCTCGTCGAGCGTGAGCTCGACCCGGCGCGCACCGTCGTCACCGACACTCGACACCGTGCCTTGGTGGAAGTCGGAGAACCAGAGCCGACCGTCGTGCCAGCGCGGTCCCTCGCCGAAGTCGAGGCCGTCGACGAGGACGGGCAGGCCAGGCACGGCGGCGAGCCTACGGTCGGGAGTGAGCGTCCGCGAGGCGGGTACCCCGCCGAGCCGCGAGCGTGGGCCGAGCGGCCCCGGCGCCGAAGGTGCCAAAGAGCGGAAGCGTAGAGTCCCGGGCATGCGTGCTGCCGTGCTCAACGACGACCACGATCTCGAGATCGCGGAGGTTCCGGACCCCACTCCGAACCCTGGCGACCTGGTCCTGCGGGTCACCGCGTGTGGGATCTGCGGCTCCGATCTGAAGATCCGCCCGGTGATGCCGGCCGGCATGGTCATGGGCCACGAGTTCTGCGGCGAGGTGGTGGCGGTCGGCACCGACGCCGCCGCCGACTGGCGCGAGGGGCAGCACGTCACCGCCCTCCCCCTCATCGGCTGCGGGCGGTGCCTGGCGTGCCTCGCCGGCGAAACCGCACACTGCACCCAGGCCGACATGGTGGGCGTGGGCGGGAGTCCAGGGGCGTTCGCGGAGTACGTGCGTGTCGACGGCCACGAGACCGTCGCCCTCCCCGAGACGCTCGATCCCGCGCTGGGCGCGCTGGTCGAGCCGCTCGCGGTCGGCCTCCACGCCGTCGAGCGGTCGCTGCCGCGCGCCGGCGACCGCGCGCTCGTGATCGGCGCCGGGCCCGTCGGGCTGGCGGTGATGACATGGCTTGCGCACTTCGGCGTGCGTGAGCTCGTGGTGAGCGACCCGTCGGCGGTGCGGCGAGCGGCCGCCGAGGAGTTCGGCGCCACGCGCACGATCGATCCCACCGCGGAGAAGCTCGAGCCGCGCTACGACCTCGTCGTCGAGTGCGTCGGATTGCCGGGCATGACCGATGCGTGCGTCGGTGCCGCCACCACGCACGGACGCGTCACGATCGCCGGCGTGTGCACGCACCCCGACCCCTACGTACCTCTCAGCGCGGTGATGAAGGAGCTGTCGATGGCATTCGCGGTGTACTACACGCGCCGCGAGTTCTTCTCGGTGGTCGACGCCCTCGGGCGAGGCGCCATCGACGCGGCGCCGTTCGTGACGCAGCGGGTGGGTCTCGGCGGCGCCAATGCCGCCTTCCACGCGCTCACCGACGCCAAGGAGCAGCGCAAGGTGCTCGTGCTCCCGGACCTCGAGTAGCGCGCAGGGTCAGTACCTGGTCAGTGCAGGGCGACCGTCGCCGTCGCCGGCACCAGCACGGTGTCGGGCGCGTCGTGGTCGACCACGCTGAGCTCGAGGTCGACGAGGCGTTCGCCGCCCTCGTCACGTACGGCGGTGACGGTGCCGCGCGCTTCGACGGTCATGCCGCGCAGGTTGGGTGAGCGGAAGCTGCACGCCATCTTCACGATTCGGCCGTCGTCACCCATCCAGTCGCGCACGACGTTGTGCAGGTACGACCACATGAGGTTGCCCATGCCGAACGCACCCGGGAAGCCCTGCGCGCGGCCGGCGTCGTCGTCCATGTGGATGGGCACGAACTCGTCGTTGACCGCCGCGTAGCGGTTCCAGTTGTGGAAGCCGGTCGTGCGCACGAACACGGGCAACTCGGTGCCGGAGGTGACGGTGTCGCGGTCGACGGCCATGTCAGTACCGGATCAGGGTGCCGCGAGATGTTTTGACCGTCTCGCCCCGCTGATTGGTCCAGATGTCTTCGGACGTGCTGAACAACATGAGACCCAAACGCCCTTCTCGTTCCGAGTAGCCCGACAGCGTGGTGACCGACGTGATGACGTCGCCCGGGCGCATGCGCACGCCGTACTCGACCTCGGTGCCACCGTTGATGATGGCCTTGGTGGCGGGTGGCTCGATGCCGAGCGCGACCTCGGGTCCCGGGAATCCCTCTTGGCGCGCCACGACGCCGGCGTCGGCCGCGCTCTGCGTGAGCCACGCGAACGGGTTGAAGTCCTCGGGCGCGACGATCCCGCCGTGCGACGTGCCCTGCGCGTACCCGGTGTCCCAGAAGAACCGCGGCGCGGCGTCGGGGTAGTACACCGCGATCGCCCAGCGCCGGATGTCGGAGTCGGTGATCGGGAACGACGTCGCGCGCCGGAGCTCGAGGCCGACGATGTCCCGCATCTGGGGGGTGATGTGCGTCTCAGGCATGGTCGGCGGAGCTTAGGCACGAGCCGGGCCGACGGTGCCACTCTGTCGGCATCCCATTCCCCGGGAGGAGCACACGATGCGAAAGGGCCTCGCGCTGTTCTCGTACTCGGACGAAGCGATGGCCGCAATGATCGAGAACCCGGCCGACCGCGAGGCGGCCGTCGAAGCAAGTGACTCCGTCACCATGGCAGGGATCAGCACGGCGATCCGCAGCACCGGGACCATTCGTTCGGAGACGTTCGACCTGTTCGCGTCCGACGACATCCATCACATCCTCGACACCGCCCGGACGGCGCGCGCGAGCTTCACCGAGCCCGGTCGGTAGCTCCTACTCGGCTCGGAGCTCGTCGACGTAGCGGTCGGTGCCGGGGAACGTCGGTGTGAACGGTGCCATGAGCTCGACCCGGCCGAGGCCGGTCGCGGCCACGAGCTCACCCGCGCCCGCGAACTCGTCCCACGCGTCGAGCGAATCGCCCTCGGTGAACCACAGGATCGTGATGCGATCGTCGACGCCCTCGACGTCCTTCACGTAGGGCTGCTTGTCGCCGGGCAACGGCATGGGGGCGAACATCATGCCCATCGCCACGGGTGAGTCGGCCGCCGGCACCCGTTCGCGGTGGAACCACTCGACGAGCTGTTCGCGCGCATCCGAGTCCTGCGCGTCGACGACCTCGACGACCAGACCGCCGTACGGATAGTTGAGCGAGTGGATGTCGCGCGGGCCGTCGGCGTCTCGGTAGATCGGTCCGAGGTACCGCTGGAACGACGTGAACGTGTGGTCGCGCTCCATGAAGACGCGCCCGTCGGCGAAGAGTCGGTGATTGGTGCCGACCGCGAACCGCAGGTGGTTCTCGTACTGGCCTTCGGTGATCCAGTAGATCGACATGTACTTGCCCGCCTCGAGCGGCTGCGCGATCGCCGAGTCCGCGGGGTACCGAACCTGCTGATACGGCACCGGCGCGGCGTAACGGCGACCCGCCCACATCCACGGGAACGCCATCGCGCCCACGTTGTAGTGGTCGTCCTCGTACCACCGGTTGTACGCGTGCTCGTGGCCGACGTGGGGCTCGACCATCGTGATGAGCGCGGCACCGATGACGGGTGCGTACGGTCCCGTCTGTGCGAGGTGGTAGTAGGGATCGTCGGTGAGGTCGGGCGGGAAGTCCATGCCGCTGTCCTACCAGCCCCCGACCCGAGGTGCCGACTCGTCGTTGCGGTTCGGGTCAGCGGCTCGGGCGACCTCTTCGGTGAGGAACACGAGGTGACGTCGTTCTGGTGTCATTCGATGGTCTGAGGGACGACTCGATGACATCAGAACGGCCGATCCCCGACTGTCAGAGGCGGTAGCCGCCGTCGACGGAGATCACCTGGCCGGTGATGCCGGCGCCGTCGTCGGACGCGAGGAGCGTCGCCATCCCGGTGAGCTCCTCGGGTTCGAGCACCCGGTGCTGCGCGTTCTCCGACTCGGCCGACTCGACGGCTTCCTCGACGGTGGTGCCGGCCCGCCGGGCGACCGCTTCGAAGTCCAGCAGCGACGTGTTGGTCCAACCCGGGCACAGCAGGTTCACGGTGATCCCCGATCGACCGGTCGCCTGCGCGAGCTGCTTGGTGAAACCCACCAGCGCGTGCTTGGCCGTGGTGTAGGAGAGCGACGCGGCGGCGCGCTTCGACGCGCCCGAGCCGATGCTGATGACGCGGCCGAACCCACGCTCGCGCATGCCCGGTAGCGCTTCCCGGGTCGTCCACCATGCCGACGTGAGATTGAGCGTCAGCGTGCGCTCGAAGCTCTCGTCGTCGCCGGTGAACGGGTCGTGGTGGCGACCGACGGTGCCACCGACGTTGTTGACGAGCACGTCGACCTTCCCGAACGTCTCGATCGCCTCGCGCACCGGCCGACGGGCGTCGTCGCGGTGGGAGGCGTCGGCCACGACCGCCAGCGCAGCTGCGCCACCTTCCTCGACGATCTGCCCCACGACGGCGTCGAGATCGTTCTGCGTGCGCGACGAGATCACCACGTTTGCACCTTCACGTGCATACCGAAGTGCGAGAGCGCGCCCGATGCCGCGGCCTCCGCCGGTGACGACCGCCACGCGGCCCGGGAGCTGCCCCACGGAGCGACCTTATACTCCGCGCCATGGCGTGGGATTTCTCGACCGACCCGGAGTTCGCGGCGCAGCTCGAGTGGATGCGCACCTTCGTCGACGAACGGATCGAACCGCTGTCGCTCTTCTACGACGACATGACCGACGACTCGTGGAGGCGCGCGATCGCGCCGCTCCAGCAAGAGGTGAAGGACCGCAACCTGTGGGCATGCCACCTCGATCCCGAGCTCGGCGGCCAGGGCTACGGTCAGGTGAAGCTCGCACTGATGCACGAGATCCTCGGACGCTGCCGGGTAGCACCGAACGTGTTCGGCAACCAGGCACCCGACTCGGGCAACAGTGAGCTGATCGCGATTGGTGGGACGCCGGAGCAGAAGAAGGAGTGGTTGGAGCCGTTGCTGCGCGGCGAGATCACGTCGTCGTTCTCGTTGACCGAGCCGCACTTCTCGGGAAGCGACCCCACGATGATCGCGACGCACGCGGAGCGCGACGGCGACGAGTACGTCATCAACGGGCACAAGTGGTTCGCGTCCAACGCATCGAAGGCCGACTTCATCTTGATGATGGCGGTGACCAACCCGGAGAACCCGCCGCACAAGGCGGCGTCGTTCTTCATCATCCCGAAGGGCACGCCCGGGCTCGACATCACCCGCGACGTGTTCAACATGGGCCACCCGTACCCGGGCCACTTCCGGTCGGGTGGGCACGCGGAGATCTTCCTGCGCGACTGCCGGGTGCCGGTCGCGAACCGGGTGGGCGCCGAGGGCGACGGCTTCGTGCTCGCGCAGCAGCGCCTCAACGGCGGCCGTATCCACCACGCGATGCGGTGGGTCGGCCAGTGCGAAGCGGCGTTCGACATGATGTGCGAGCGCGCGATCAGCCGCGGCACGAAGGGTGAGCTGCTCATCGAGAAGCAGATGATCCAGGAGATGATCGCCGAGTCCTCGGCCGACATCCGGGCCCTGCGCCTCATGGCGCTGCACAGCGCGTGGGTGTGGGACAACGAGGGCGCGTCGAAGGCACGGGTCGAGATCGCGGAGCTGAAGTTCTGGGGTGCCCGCGTGCTGCACGACGTGCTCGACCGGGCCATCCAGGTGCACGGAGCACTCGGCTGGTCGATGGACCTGCCGTTGGCAAGCTCGTACGTGATGGCGCGCCAGATGCGCATCGCCGACGGCGCCGACGAGGTGCACAAGTCGTTCGTCGCCACCAAGAAGGCCAAGGCGTACAAGCCGGTGGAAGGGTGGCCGAGCGCGCACATCCCCACGCGGAAGTCGGAACTGCGGGCCCAGTTCGCCGAGTACCTCGACAACGAAGCGGCGAACTTCTGATGGAGATGGAGCGGAGGCGTGGCCGGAGGCCGGGACGCCGTAGCGGAATCGACCAGTTCTGATGGAGATGGAGCGGAGGCGTGGCCGGAGGCCGGGACGCCGTAGCGGAATCGACCAGTTCTGATGGAGATGGAGCGGAGGCGTGGCCGGAGGCCGGGACGCCGTAGCGGAATCGACCAGTTCTGATGGAGATGGAGCGGAGGCGTGGCCGGAGGCCGGGACGCCGTAGCGGAATCGACCAGTCGTGATGAGCGTGGAGGGCTGATGGCAGCGGAGCAGACCAACCCGGTGGACATCACCGAGGCGGTCCCGCCCGAACGGCTCGGCGCGTGGATCGCCGAGCACGTTCCCGACGCCAACGGCACCGTCGAAGTGATGCAGATCGCCGGCGGGTCGTCGAACCTCACCTTCGGCGTGAGCGACGGCAAACACGACTGGGTGCTGCGCCGGCCACCGCTGCGCCACGTGCTCGCCACCGCGCACGACATGGGCCGTGAGCACAAGGTGCAGTCGGCGCTGCAGGAGACCGACGTACCGGTCGCGACGCAGGTGGCCGCGTGTGACGACGAGTCGGTGATCGGCGCGCCCTTCTACATGATGGAGCGGCTCGACGGCGTGGTCTACGACGACGTCGACGCGACCGCGACCCTCACCGAGGAGCAGGGACTCGCGGCGTCGTTCGAGCTGATGGACGTGCTCGCCCGTCTGCACGGCGTCGACTACGAAGCGGTCGGGCTCGGTGACTTCGGCCGACCCGCGGGATACCTCGAACGCCAGGTGAAGCGCTGGCAGACGCAGTGGGAGAAGTCGAAGACGGTGGAGATGCCGGTGGTCGACGAGGTCGCGCAACGCCTCGAACGACACCTCCCCACCGACAGCCGCCACGCGATCGTGCACGGCGACTACAGCTTCAACAACACGATGTACCGACGTGACGATCCGACGCGCATCCAGGCCGCGCTCGACTGGGAGATGTCGACCTTGGGCGATCCGCTCACCGACGTCGGCATGGTCGCGGTGTACTGGACCGACGTCGGCGAGATCATGTGGCGCAACCGGAAGCCGCAGGCACATCGCGCCAACGCCGGCTTCCCCGACGTCGACACGTTGCTCGACCGTTACGCGACGACGAGCGGCGTCGATCTCTCGCAGATCGACTTCTACCGCGCCTTCGCGACCTACAAGCTGGCGGTCATCGCGCAAGGCGGCGCACGCCGGGTGGAGCACACCGATCCCGAACGAGCGGCACGCGTCACCGGCACGGTGCAGCAGCTTGCCGACCTCGCGCTGGAGCTGACGAAGGAGTACTGATGAGCACCACGGTGAGCGGCGTTGCCAGCCCGGTGGACTTCGAGACCTACGGCGACTACGCGCCGCCGCCCGGTGCCTACGTGCAGCGCGGCGACATCGCCACGCTCACCTACCCCATCGACGGCCGCATCACCGACGACGGGTCCAGCGGGTTTCCCGCCGAGCCCGGCCGCTACCACCTCTACTACTCGCTCTACTGCCCGTGGGCGCAACGACCGCTCATCGCGCTCAAGCTGCGCGGCCTCGACTCGGTGGTGTCGTGGTCGGCCGTCGACCCCGTGCGCGACGGCCGCGGTTGGGCCTTCCGCGAGGGCCGTGGCCACGGTCCCGATCCGGTGAACGGGTTCACGTTGTTGCAGGAGGCGTACCGGGCGACGGATCCCACGTTCGCGGGGCACATCTCGGTGCCGGCACTGTGGGACCGCGTCGAGGGCCGTCTCGTCAGCAACCACTACGCGACGATGACCGTCGACCTCGAGACACAGTTCGCCGAGTGGGCTGATCCGGCCGTCGACCTCTACCCCGCGGCGCGGCGCAACGACATCGATGCGGTCAACGCCCACATCGTCGGCTCGCTCGCCACCGCGACGTACGCCGCGATGGGCGCGACCACGCAGGAGCGCTACGACGCGGTGATCGACCGCGTCTACGACGCCCTCGACCACTTCGAGCAGCGGCTCGCCGCACAGCGATACCTCGTCGGCGCTTCGGTCACCGACGCCGACCTGCTCCTCTACGTGCAGCTCGTCCGCTTCGACGCGGTGGCCGTGCCGCTGGGTCGGCTCACGCGCAAGCGGCTCGTCGATCACCCCAATCTCTGGGCGTACGCGCGCGACCTGTACCAGCGCCCCGCGTTCCGTGACGCGACCGACTTCGACCACGTCGTTCGCGGCACGTTCGGGACCGGCGCCGGCATCCGCACCCACCGGATCGTCCCGGCACTCCCCGCCGTCGACTGGGACTCGCCCCACGGCCGCGACGCACTGGGATGAGACAGCTCAGACGAGGACCTTGGCGAAGCTGAGCTCGTGACCGTCGGGATCTCGGAGATGGAAGTAGCGCTCACCCCATGGCGCATCGACGGGAGTCGTCTCCGGCGCGTAGCCGTGCTCGAGCGCGCGCTCGTACATGGCATCGACGTCCGCCACCCAGAAGATCACGCGTCCCCAGATCGCCGGCACCGGCGCGTGTGCGGCATCGAACTGCACGTTGAGGAACCCGTCGCCGACTCGGTACGTGGTGAACAGTGCATCGGGACCGCCGACGACGGGCTCGAAGCCCAGCGACGCGTAGAACGTACAAGAGGCGTCCATCGCCGCGGTCACGAGCGTGACCGCGTTGATCATCTCGATGTCGCTCAACCAGCCGCCCAGGCCGTCGCCGCCGCGAGCTCGGTGGTCGGGAAGACCTTCATCCCGTTGGGTGCGAGCCAGGAGAACGCGTGTGTGAGGTGACGCATCCAATCGATGTCGGTCACGAGCGCCACACGGCCCCAGCCCTTGAAGTGTGAGAAGCCGTACTTGGTGTCGTCCCAGAGCGCGCCCGACGAGAAGCCGTCGAATCGTGGGCCGGCGACGAACACCACGTTCACCGGATCGTGCGCGGCACGACCGGCGTCGAACGTGGGAATCAGCACCTGCTCGTAGTCGTCGGCGGTCACCGTGCCGACCGCTTCGACTCCCACGACACCTCCGGGCATGCCTTCGAGCACCTCGATCATCTGTGACACCTCCGGGTCGGCGTTCCGTGACAGCACCCATGTTCGCGTGCGACGCTCGCGCCGTGCCCCGAAACCCCGCCGAGCTGGTCGAACCGATCCTCCAATCGCTCGTCGCCGACGGCGAGCAGCTACGAGGCTGGTGCCTGGCCACCGAGCAGAGCACGTTCAGCGGCCACATGAGCGTCGTCGCGGTCACCGACCACCGGCTGCTTCTGCAGGGGGTCGACCGCAAGCTCCGCCCGAAGGACGCGCCGCTCGCCATCCAACCCGACGAGCTCGCCCACGCGAGCAGCGACGGCGCCGGACATGGCTGGTGGACGGCGACCGCGGGCATCATGGACGCCGCCGCGCTCACGCTGCAGCTGGAGACAACCAGCGGAGAGAAGCGGAAGCTCACCTTGATGCGGGGCGGAACCGGCGCCTTCGGCAAGCTCGGCGGCGGAGAGGCCCAGCAGCAGGGCATCGACGCGCTCGCCGAGTGGTTGCGCGCTGCGGGCTGACTGTTCCGGCCGCGCGGCAGCGCGGAGCGCTCTCATGCCAGACTCGCCCGATGAGTGGACTCGTCCTGACCGGACTCGAAGACAAGGTGGCAGTCGTGACCGGCGCCGGGCGCATGCGCTCCATCGGTCGCCCGATCGCGGTGGAGCTCGCGCGCGCCGGGTGCGATGTGGTGCTCACCGGCACCGGGCGGCCGCCGGAGCGTTACCCCGACGACGAGAAGGAAGCCGGGTGGCGCGACATCGACTCCGTGGCCGACGAGGTGCGCGCGCTCGGCCGGCGCGCCTTCCCCGTCGTCAGCGACGTGTCCGATCCTCAGGCCGTCGAGGGCCTCGCGCAGCAGGTGGTGGACGAGCTCGGGCGCGTCGACATCGTGGTCAACAACGCGGCTGCGGCGCGCGGTGACGACCGCGTGCCGGTCGTCGACCTGCCCGTCGACCTGTGGCGACGGATCATCGAAGTGAACCTCAACGGCACCTTCTACATGAGCCGGACGTTCGGACAGCGTCTCGTCGCGCAGGGCGAGGGCGGCAGCATCGTGAACATCTCGTCCATCGGCGGGAAGATGATGGCGGCGCGGACCGCGGCGTACTCGGCGTCGAAGGCGGGCATCCACGCCCTCACCTGCGCGATGGCGGGCGAGCTCGGTGGTGACCGGGTCCGGGTGAACACGATCTGCCCCGGCATCATCGACACCTTCCGCCTCGACGACATCCCGCGGGGCGAGGCCTTCGACACGATGGTCGCCCGCCAGATCCCTCTTGGCCGCCCCGGCGCGGGCGAGGACATCGCGTGGATGGCCGTCTACCTGTGTTCCGACCAGGGCTCCTGGATCACCGGTCAGCTCTACAGCGTCGACGGTGGCACGCTCCCCGGCCGCTGATCGCCCCATCTCCTCCGAAAATCTCGGAGTTGACCCCCACGGACGACACCGAACTCTGAGATGTTCGGAGGGGCGCGGGTCAGCGCGGGATGGGGATGTTCACGAGGTCGCGGGTCAGGTGCTCGACGTCGTGGGCGCCGATGAGCGCCATGGTGCGGCGGACGTCGGCGTCGAAGAGCTGGAGCACGTGGTCGACACCGCGCTCGCCGGCGGCACCGAGGCCGTAGAGGTACGCACGCCCCGCCATGCAGGCGCGCGCGCCGAGCGCGAGCGCCTTCACGATGTCGCTCCCCCGGCGGACTCCGCCGTCGCAGATGATCTCGATGCGATCGCCGACTGCGTCGGCCACCGGCGCGACCAGGTCGGCGATGGCGGGCGCGGAGTCGAGCTGGCGACCACCGTGGTTGGAGAGCGCGATCGCCTCGATGCCCTCGTCGGCCGCGATCTTCGCGTCGGCGACCGTCTGGATGCCCTTGACGACGATGGGGCCGTCCCAGATCGACCGCAACCATTCCGCGTCACGCCACGTGAGACCGGGGTCCATCTGGTGCGCGATGTAGTCGGCCAGCGTGACGGCGGTGGAGCCGTCACCCACCTGCTGCCCGGCCACGTTGGCGAAGCGGATGGCCTCGCTGCGCACGAAGTGCCACGTCCAGCTCGGGTGGATGGCTCCGTCGAGCAACGTGTCGAGTCCGATCTTGGGCGGGAGCTCGAAGCCGCGGCGCACGTCGCGCTCGCGCCGCCCGTGCACGGTGAGGTCGACGGTGAACACGAGCGCCTCGAACCCGGCGGCCGCGGCCCGCTTCACCATCTCCGCGCACAACCCGCGGTCGCGGAACATGTACAGCTGGAACCACTTGCGGCCGTCGCTGACGTCGGCGATCTCCTCGATCGAACGCGTGCCGAGCGTGCTCAAGGTGTAGGGCAGCCCGGCTCTCGCCGCCGCCCGCGCCACCGCCAGCTCGCCGTCGGGATCGGCGATGCGCGTGAAACCGGTCGGTGCCAACACCAGCGGGATGGCGAGCGGTCGGCCGAGCAGCGTGGTCGACGGGTCGGGCTTGCCGACGCCCTGCAGCACCCGGGGGTGGAAGCCGATGCGGCGGAACGCGGCCATGTTCTCGCCCATGGTGTGCTCGTCCTCCGCGCCGCCGTCGATGTAGTCGAACACGCCACGAGGCAGGCGGCGACGCGCCATGACCCGGAGGTCGTGGACGTTGGCGGCGCGGGCCAAGCGGCGCTCGACGGGGTCGAGCTGGAACCGGCGGAATCGCATCACCGAGCGCAGGGTCTCGATCATCGACATCGCACGAATGCTAGAAGAGGGCACCCCGAGCGGGAGGCTTGTCGTGGAACGGTTCCAGGATCGACACATCATCGTCACCGGCGGCGGCTCCGGTATCGGGCGCGCCACCGTCCTGCGTCTCCTCCGGGAGGAGGGGACGGTGCACACCGTCGACGTCGACGAGCCCGGTCTCGTCGGCACCGCCGAACTGGCTGATGCCGAAGGCATCGGGCATCACCTCACGACCGCGGTGCTCGACATCGCAGACGAGCGGGCCGTCGCCACGGGTGTGCAGGCCACCGTCGACCGCTTCGGCGGGCTCGACGTGCTCGTGAACGCGGCCGGCATCCTGCGCGCCGCCAACACCCACGAGTGCACCCTCGACATGTGGAACCAGGTGATCGGGATCAACCTCACCGGCACGTTCCTCATGTGCCGCGCCGCCATTCCCGCGCTGCTCGAGTCGGCGCACGCGGCGATCGTGAACTTCAGCTCGACCTCGGCGGCGTTCGGACACCCGTACATGGCGGCGTACGCCGCCAGCAAGGGTGGGATCGACGCGATGACGCACACCCTCGCCGTCGAATACGGCAAGCGCGGCATCCGAGTCACCGCGGTCGCGCCGGGGAGCATCCAGAGCGGGATCACGGAGACCACCGGCGGGATGCTTCCGTCCGACACGGACTGGAACCTGTTCGTGAAGATGACGCCGATGCTCGCCGACGGCTTCGCGCCGCCCGACGTCGTGGCTTCGGTCATCGCCATGCTCGCGTCCGACGACGGCGAGTTCGTCACCGGCACGGCGCTGCGCATCGACGGCGGTGCCCACGCCTGACTCCGCCTTACCCGCCTTGCCCCCGGTCGCTCGCCTCCGCTCGCACATTCCGTCCCAGCCGGCGGGACGGGCGGAGCCCGCTCCCGCCGGGGCGTGCGGACTCGCTCCTTCTACGGCTTCGTGAGGTCGGCCTCGAACGTGTAGCGGTTCGACGTGGTGCAGTCGAACGTCCCTGCTTTCTTCGGGTAGATGCGCGAGAACTTGCCGCTGTTCCACTGCACGACCATGAAGCAGCTCGACGGGACCTTGCCGCCGATGTTCACGGTGCCGGTCATGCCGCCGGCGTTGAAGCTGGTCATGCCCTTCAGCGAGGTCAGCAACGACGCGCGGGTCAGGCCATCGGTCGACTTCGCCGCCGCGTTCGCCGCTTGTTGGAACGCCAGCACGGCCTCGAAGCCGTACACGCCGAAGGCGCTCGCGTTGCCCTTGCCGATGTACTTCAGGAATCCGGCGAGCGTCTTGTTCGACTTCGCCTCCGAGAACGGCAGGAAGCCGAGGTCGACGTACTCGCCGTTCATCGTGTCCCCCGCGGCGGCCATCGCCTTCTCGTCGTAGCAGGCGCTCGTGCACTGCCAGACGACCTTGCTGGAGTCGACGCCCTGGAGCGCAGCTTCCGAGCGGAGCAGCACCGCGCCCGGCGTGGTGAGACCGTTGTCCGACCAGTTGGCGCCGTCCTGCTTCATCTGGCTGACGACCGGGGTGAACGCGCTCTGCGGCGACGAGTTCGACAGCACCGGCATGCTGGTGACGTCGATGCCGGCGTTCTTGGCTCCGGCTGCGAGCGCGTCGGTCGAGCGTTCGGCGTCGGGCGAGTCGCTGGTCTTGATGAACGGACCGTGCAGCTCCTTGTTCTGCTTCGCCAGGTACTTGAAGACGCCCTGGTTGGTCCGGTACGTCTGCGGGTTCTTCCCGACCGTCGAGCAGTCGATCATCGACGGGATGACCGGGAACGACACCGGCGCGCACGCCTCGGGGGTGCCGAGCACGATCGATCCGATGTCGGGCAGCCCCGTCGCCTGACCGGCCTTGTCCTTGCACCCGGTGAGGTCGGCGAGTCCGGTGAACAGCGCCGTCGCGGTGCTGACCATCGCGAGGTCCTGGCCGCACGCGGTGATGATCGCGTTGCGGGTGTCGTTCGGGTTGAGGTGCGAGTCGATGAAGTCGACCTTCAGCGTGCGTCCGGCCACCCCCCCGTTGGCGTTCACGTACTTCGCCGCTGCTTGGGCACCGTCGACGATGCCCTTGAACGCGTTGGGTGCGAGCGAGTTGTCGACGTCGGCCACGACGGCGACGTCGATGGTCTTGGCCGTGACGCCGATCTCACTCGCGTCCGTCGCGGCCCGGGGCGCGTCGGCCCCCGCGGGCAGTACGAAGACGGCGACGAGTGCCACCGCCGCGACGAGCACCAACGCGGTACGACGAGACTTCGGCACGGTTCCCCCCTGGTTCGGGCTCTCGCTGAGCCGACCCGAGGGTATTAACCACCCCTGCTTACGTCAACTCGGTGCCGTCATCCAGGCCAGCCGGCCGAGACCGCGGCGGCGACCATGCCCACCAGGTTCTCGACGAACACCTCGTCGTCGAGCTGGTGACGGGCCGGGCGGGTGGTGCGCTCCCGGGCCCGTTCCCGGGCCCGCTCCCGGTCGGCAACCGCTCGGAGGATGAAAGAGGTGATGAGGCTGGAGCGCTCGTCGAGGATCTCCCGGGGCATCGCGGGCATGCGCTCGGCGAGCAGCGCGTAGACCTCGTTCCCGCCCGTGCGGGCCAGGACCGACTCGAGCTCGGGGCTGAACCGGGCCGGGTCCTCCCCTGCCAGCTCGGCGACGATCAGCAGGCAGGCCCGCCCCCGCCAGCCGCTGGCGGCCAGCTCCGCGGCCGGCCGGACGATGGCCTCGACGACGGAGCCGACGTCGTCGGCGGGCGTGCGCAGCGCCTTGGCGAGCAGCTCGCCCTCGCGCTGGGCCAGGAACTCCACGTGGCGCTCGAGCACCGCGCAGAGCACGTCCTCGCGCGTGCCGAAGTGGTAGCGGAGCGCAGCCCGGTTGCGTTGACCCGCCCGCCGGGTGACCTCGATCAGGGACGCGTTCCACACACCGTGCTCCGCGAACTCGTGCGCGGCGGCGTCGAGCAGCTGCTCGCGGGTCGCAGAAGCATCGCGGGGCATCCCGAAAGCGTAGAGCCATCGAGGCGGCAAGCTGGCCGTCGTCGACGCCAACAGCGGGAAGGTGCTCTTGGTCCGGGACCTGTAGGGCGATCAACAATTCGCACTGCGCCGACGAATCTGACAACCTGTCAGATTCCAGCCTCAGACTTCTCCGGGGGGACGTATGGAGTTCGGGATCTTCGTCCAGGGATACACGCCGCAGTTCCGCCGCGACAAGGATCCGGAGGCCGAGCACCACGCGCTGATGAACGAGCTCGAGCTCGTGAATGCAGCGGACGCGGCCGGCTTCAAGTACGTGTGGGTCGTCGAGCACCACTTCCTGGACGAGTACTCACACCTCTCGGCCAACGACGTGTTCCTCGGCTACCTCGCGCACAGCACCGAGCGCATCCACCTCGGATCGGGCATCTTCAACCCGCTCCCCCAGGTGAACCACCCCGCCAAAGTGGCGGAGCGCGTCGCGATGCTCGACCACCTCTCGAACGGCCGGTTCGAGTTCGGCACCGGCCGCGGCGCGGGAAGCCACGAGATCCTGGGCTTCCTCCCCGACATGAAGGATCTCAGCGGCACGCGCGACATCTGGGAAGACGTGATCCGCGAGTTCCCGAAGATGTGGATGCAGGACGAGTACCAGGGCTACCAGGGCAAGTACTGGTCGCTCCCGCCCCGCAAGATCCTCCCCAAGCCCTACGTGAAGCCGCACCCGCCGATGTGGTATGCCGCCGGCAACACCAGCAGCTACGCGATGGCGGCGCACTACGGCCTCGGCGTGCTCGGCTTCTCGGTCGGCAGCATCGAGGAGATGAAGCCGGTGCTCGAGGCGTACAAGGCCGAGGTCGTGAAGGCCGAGCCGATCGGTGCGTTCGTGAACGACAACGTGATGGTGACCAGCGCGGCGTTCGTCGCTGAAGACCGTGAGCAGGCGGTGCAATCGATGGCGAACGGGCGCCTGTCGTACCTGCAGAGCAACGTGTTCCGCTACCACGACACCTTCCCGCACCCTGACTGGGCGCCCACCTGGCCGGACCTCATCCCCGACCCCACCGTCGACGAGGTGCGCGCCCAGATCGGCGCCTCGGGCGTGGTCCTGGGCGACCCCGACGATGCGTTGAAGGCGTGCCAGGAGTGGGCCGACGCCGGTGCCGACCAGCTGTGCTTCGGCCAGGGCATGGCCACGCAGGAAGAGGCGCTCGAGACCATCCGCCTGATCGGTGAGCACGTGATCCCGAAGATCGACAAGGACCCCGAGTTCCGCACGAACGGGTTCCGCCGCGACGCCAGCGCGAAGATCTGACTCGCACCAACGCTTCCCGACCCGAACGACAGGAACCACCGATGAGCAACCCGTTCAGCTACGAGAACAAGCGCGTCGTCGTGACCGGCGGCGCGACCGGCGTCGGCGCCGGCCTCCTCGACGTGTTGGCCGAGCAGAGCGTCGAGCACGTGACCGTGCTCGACATCAAGGCGCCGACCGGTCCACACCACACGTTCATGCAGTGCGACCTGTCGGACATGGTCGCGGTCACGGCCGCGGTCGCAGCCATCGACGGCCCGGTGCACGCGCTGTTCAACAACGCGGGCGTCGCCGACACCATGCCGAGGGCGAAGGTGATCTCCATCAATTACCTGGCGCTGCGTTCGCTCTCCGAAGGCTTGCTGCCGAAGATCCCCGAGGGCGGCGCGATCGTCAACACCGCCTCGACCGCCGGCGGTCAGTGGCCGACGCGCCTCGAGATGATCAACGAGGTCCTCGACCTCGGGGGACAGTGGGAATCGACACTTGCGTGGCTCGACTCGCACGACATCGGTACCGCTCCGTACTTCTTCTCCAAGGAGCTGGTGCAGGTCTACACGATGCGCTCGTCGCGTCCGACGCTCCAGCGCGGTGTGCGCACCAACAGCGTGTGCCCTTCGCCGATCGACACGCCGCTGCTCAAGGACTTCCGCGAGACCATGTCCGACAAGCTCATCGACTGGAACATCGAGCAGGGCAACGGCCGGCCGGTGTCGCCGCGCGAAGTGGGTCTCGTGCTCGCGTTCCTCGGCAGCGACGCCGCGTCATACGTCAACGGCGTGAACCTGCTGGTCGACGCGGGCTTCACCGCCGCGATGACCACGGGTCAGGTCGACTTCGCCGCCATCTCCTGAGCGGCGTCGTGGCCACCGTCACCCTGGAACGGGCCGGCGACGCAGTCCGGATCATCCGGCTCGACCGACCCGATCGACTCAACGCGATCTCGTTCGAGCTGGTCGCTGATCTGCACGACGCGCTCGACGAGGTCGCGGCTGACGAGACGTGCAAGGTCGCCGTGCTCACCGGGGCGGGACGCGGCTTCTGCGCCGGTCTCGACCTACGTGACTTCGGAACGCCACCCAACGCGGGTGAGCACCCGCACTACCCTGCCGGCACCACCGGACAGTCGTTCATGTCGAACCTCACGCAGCACATCCGGGCGACGCCCCAGATCGTGGTCGCCGCGGTGAACGGCCCCGCGTTCGGCGGTGGCCTGTCGCTGTCGTTGGCGTGCGACCTGCGCGTCGCCGCGCGCTCGGCCACGTTCTGCTCGGCGTTCATCAAGACCGGCCTCACCGGCACCGACATCGGCGTCACCTATCTGCTGCCGCGCCTCATCGGTGCGTCGCGCGCGTTCGATCTCATCGTCACCGGCCGCACGGTCGACGCCGACACCGCGGAGCACCTCGGCATCGTGTCGCAGGTCTTCGACGACGAGGGGTTCCTCGACACCGCGCTCGGTGTCGCCGCGGGCATCGCCGCCTACACCGGTATCGGGCTGCGGATGACCAAGGAGGTCATGTGGGCCAACCTCGACACGCCCAACATGGCCGCGTGCATCGCGCTCGAGAACCGCAACCAGGACATCGCCGGCCGATCCGACGAGGTGCGGGAGTACATGCGCGCCTACACCGGGCGCGTCACGAGCTAAGTGTCCTGGCGCACGAGCTCGATGAGATAGCCGTCGGGGTCGCGCACCATGGCGACGGTGAGCCCCATGTTCTCGATGGTGCGGGGCTCGAGCTCGGACGTACCGCCTTCCGCCAGCGCGCGCTCATGGGCGGCGGCGGGATCGTCGCTGACCAGCACGATCTTCTCGTAACCCGTGCCGAGATCGGGGGCATCGGATCGCGACGTGTACTTGATCAGGAGGATGGTGGCCGAGTCGTTCTCGTCGCCGACGAGCACCTCGTGCATGTGCCCGAGGTCGTACTTGGCCTTCTCCACCAGGCCGAGACCGCGCGTGTAGAACTCCGCCGAGCGGTCGAGGTCGCTCACGTTGATGCCAAAACCGGAGATCTGGACGCTGCTCATCGCCGTGGGACACTAGCCCCGCGCTCCCCGTCACCGCATCGAGCGTGCGACCCGCACCGTCGGGAATCTAGGGCACCGGGACTGTGGCTACGATGACTCCGCGATGGACACGCCCCTGCAAGGCTTCTCGCACCTCCAGCTGCGCGTGCGCGACGTCGACACCAGCCGCGACTGGTACTCGACCGTGCTCGGCCTCGAGCCGTACCGCGCCGCCGACGACGGCTCCTACGTCGCATTGCGACACAAGCCGTCGCACATGGTGATCGTCATCTCGAGCCGCGTCGCCGGTGACGCTGTCGGCGTCGCCGACGCGCCGCTCGACCACGTCGCGTTCGCGGTTCCCGATGGCGACACCTTGCGTCTTTGGGCCGACCACCTCACCGAAGTCGGCATCGAGCACCCTGGCGTCGAGCTGGAGCTGGGGAAGCCGACGCTGCAGCTGCGCGACCCCGACGGCATCAGCATCGAGCTCGTCGCCCCCGCGCCGCGCAACTGAACGCGCGCCGTCAGCCGGCGCGGAAGTTCGGGTTGCGGACGAACCCGACGATGAGCCCTGCGGTGACATCACTGTCGCGGTGACGATGCCCTCGCCGACGTCCTCGGCCGCGCAGTGCACGGTGACGCCCAACCTCGACGAGGTCGGCGACCGGATGGATCACGGTGCGGAGCCCCTGCAATGGTGCCGTCATGGCCAGAGTGGCGCGGATGGTGCAAGGATCGCGTCGTGACGACGTTCGATCCGCTCAGCGCACCCGGCGACTCGCCCGGCCTCGAGGAGCTGCGCGCCCGGTGCCCGGTGGCGCACACACCGAGCGGGCCCTGGTACCTCGCCCGGTACGCCGACGTCGTCGCCGGCACCCAAGACGTCGAGCTGTTCCAGGCCAGCTTCCGCCAGCCGGGCGTCGTCGTGCCCGACGAGGAGCAGCTCATCAACGAGATCCCCGAGCCGCGCCACGGCCAGGTACGCCGGGTGATCAACTCCGCCATCGCCGTCCACCGGCTGGTGAACCTCGAGCCCTTCTGCGATGAGCTCTGCGACGGTCTGCTCGACGAGCTCCTCGTGCGCGACGAACCAGTCGACCTGGTGACCGACTACGTGATGCCCGTGCCCAACAACGTGATCGCGCACTTGCTCGGCGCACCGCGCGAGGACTTCCCGAGGTGGGCAGCGTGGTCCGACGAGGTGGTGCAGGGCACGTGGCCCGCGCTCAACCGCAACGAGCGCGGCGAGGGTCTGCCCGGCGCGCACCCCGAATTCTCCGATTACGTCGACGCGCTCATCGCGGCGCGTCGCGACGTGCCGCGCGACGACT
Source organism: uncultured Actinomycetes bacterium (assembly GCA_963841415.1). Taxonomy (GTDB): domain Bacteria; phylum Actinomycetota; class Acidimicrobiia; order IMCC26256; family DASPTH01; genus DASUAS01. Next base: position 1,558,028 of record CAWJCN010000001.1, read on the forward strand.
TCATCACCCGCCTGTTGCACGCCGAGGTCGACGGTCGACGCCTCACCGACGTCGAGGCCCGCACCCAGCTCGTGTTCCTCTTCATCTCGGGCAACGAGACCACCCGCCACCTCATCGGCAACCTCCTCTGGACCGTCGCCCACGATCCCGACCTCTACGCGCAGCTGCGCGCCGACCGCGACATGATCTCCACGGCGGTCGAGGAATCGCTCCGGCACGACCCGCCGATCCGGTTCCTGCTGCGGAATTGCAACATGGACCACGACCTGCACGGTGAACACCTCACCCCCGGTGACAAGGTCGCGTTCGGTCTTCTCTCGGCGAACCGCGACGAGTCCGTGTTCGACGATCCGCACGCCTTCCGGCTCGACCGGCCGGACCCGCGCGGGCACGTGGCGTTCGGCGGCGGACCGCACGTGTGCCCGGGCGCGAGCCTCGCTCGCTTGGAAGCGCGCGTCGTGCTCGCGGTGTTCCTCGACCGCGTCGCCGAGATCCGACCGGTCGAGCCCGGTGAGTACGAAGAGGTTCCGGTCGGCTGGGCGCACGGTCCGCGAACACTGAGGGTCACGCTGACGTCGTCGTGAGCGACGCTTCCCAGTACTTCCCCGTTGCCGACGAACGACGACGGAGACCACGATGGCACTCAGCCAGAAGCACCGCAGCACGATCTACCAACGGCTCGAACCCATCCTCGGCGAGGAGGAGGCGGAAGCCTTGCTCGGACAGTTCCCCACCCATGATCTCGATGAAGTGGCGACGAAGGAGTTCGTCCGCGCCGAGATCACCGGCGTGCGCGGCGAGATGAGCGAGCTCCGAGTCGAGATGAGCGAGTTCCGGGTTGAAATCGAAGGAGTTCGCACGGAGATCGCCGAACTCCGAACCGAGATGCACCAGCTCGTGAACCGTGCGTTCGTCGGCATGACGGGCGTGATGATCGGCATCGCCGGAATCGCGCTCGCGATCGTGCACGCGTAGCGCTCAGCGCTGCTTGAGGTCGGCGACGACGCCGGCCCAGTGGTCAGGGTTGGGGGCGCGGTTGTTGGTGAGGCTGACCGCGTCGGCGATGCCGTCGAGCCGCGCCCGCAGCTTCGCCGCGATCGACCCCGGCTCCCCCACCACCGCGATCGCCTCGAGCACGTCGTCGTCGATCAACGATGCCATCTCCTCCCAGCGCCCCTCCTTCGACAGGCGGTTGAGCTCGGGGTGGAGATCACCCCAACCGTGGCACTCCAGCGTGGGCGCATACGCGGGCGTCGATCCGTAGAACGCGAGCTGCCGGCGAGCGACGCCCTTCAACCCCTCCAGCGCGTCCTCGCGATCCGAAGTCACCACGAGCGTGGCGCACACCACCTGCACGTCGGTGCGCGCGCGACCCGTCGCCGCCAAGCCTTGTTCGAGCGCCGGCACCGTGAGCATCTCCAGCGACTGCCGGGTGGTGAACGGATGCGTGATGAGGCCGTCGGCCACCTCGCCCGCCACCTGCACCATGCGGGGGCCGAAGCCACCGATGTACACCGGCGGGCGCCCGAACGGGTTCGGTCCGGGATCGAACGCCGGGATCATCAACGTGTGCCGGTAGAAGTCGCCCTCGAACGCGAGCGGCTCGCCGGTCTCCCACGTCGCGAACACTGCGCGCACGGCCCGCACCAGCTCGTGCATCCGGCGGGCCGGTTCCGACCATTCGGCGCCATACCGGTTCACGATGTGCGGGCGCACCTGCGAGCCCAACCCCAGGATGAAGCGTCCACCGGTCACGAGCTGCAGATCGTTCCCCAGGTACGCGAGGGTCATCGGCGTGCGCGCGAACGCGATCGCGATTGCGGTGCCCAGACGAACGCGCGACGTGTGTTCCGCCGCCACCGCGAGCGCGACGAACGGGTCGTGCTTCGCCTCGAACGAGAACACGCCGTCGTAACCGATCTCCTCGAGGCGTGGATAGACCGCGCGTACGTCGCGCGGGTCCTCCAACGCGCTCGTGGTGAAGACCTGCACGCGAGGATCAGGCGTTCTCTTGCTCGATGGCGATGAGTCGACGCCCGGCGTCGATGAGCGCGAGGTGGGTGAACGCCTGGGGGAAGTTCCCGAGGTGCTGTCCGGTGGCCGCGTCGATCTCCTCGGCGTAGAGGTGCAGCGGACCGGCGAACGAGAGCAGCTTCTGGTAGAGCGCACGCGCCCGGTCGACCTCGCCGATGATCGAGAGCGCCGACACGAGCCAGAACGAGCAGATCGTGAACGTGCCCTCCTCGCCCGAGAGACCATCGTCGGTGGAGTCGACCCGGTAGCGGAGCACGAGCCCATCCTTGGTGAGCTCGTCGGCGATGGCGAGGACGGTGGCGCGCACGCGATCGTCGTCGCCGGGCAGGAACCCCATGATCGGGATGAGGAGGTTCGACGCGTCGAGGTCCTTGGTGCCGTAGTGCTGCACGAACACACCGCGATCGTCGACGCCCTGGTCGAGGATCTCGGCGCGCATCTTCTCGGCCTCGGCTTCCCACTTCTCGACGCGGTCGCTGTCCTCGCGCTCGCGGGCGAGGTGCAACCCCCGATCGACCGCCACCCAGCACATCACCTTCGAGGCCACGAAGTGCTGCGGTTCACCGCGCATCTCCCAGATGCCCTGATCGGGCTCGGGGAAACGCTCGATGGCCTGGTCGACCAGGTAGCAGAGCCCGGCCCAGACCGGTTCGGCGATCTGACCGCCCCGGCGCTGGAACGAGTTGACGGCGTCGAGGAGCATTCCCCAGACGTCGTGCTGGTGCTGGTCGAAGGCGCCGTTGCCGACGCGTACCGGACGCGAGTCCCGGTACCCCGACAGGTGGTCGAGGGTGTGCTCGGTCAGGTCCGTCTCCCCGCCGATCCCGTACATGATCTGCAGGTTCGGCTCACCCGATCCCATCTCCGACGCCAGCGTCTCGAGCATGAACGCGAAGTACTCGAATGCCTCCCACTCGAAGCCGAGGTCGTGGAGCGCGCGCAACATGAACGCGGTGTCGCGGATCCAGGTGTACCGGTAGTCCCAGTTGCGCTCGCCGCCGGGCGTCTCGGGCAGCGACGTCGTGCCCGCGGCCATGATCGCCCCGGTGGGCGCGTAGCTGAGCGACTTCAACGCGAGCGCGCTGCGCTCGAGGTACGGACGCCACGCGTGGTCGTGGATCTTCGCCAGCGCCAACCAGTCGCGCCAGTACTTCTCGGTGGCGTCGCGCTGCGCCTCCGCTTCCTCGAGCGTCGTCGGTGCGTCGCCTTCCCACGACAGCGCCAACCACGCCGACTCGCCTTCTTCGAGCGTGGTGCGGCCGTAGGTGCGCGGCCCCAGGATGCCGAGGCGCATGCTCCCCGTGAGGTCGAGCGCGAGGTCCTTCCATCGCACGGTGACGCGTCCGTAGCCGCCGTCGTCGTACGACCACTCGCCGCCATCGCGCCCATAGTCGAACATTGGGACGCAGTTGGCCTGCACCTCGACCCGCCCGCTGCAGCAGGTCGCGATGCGCAACAGGGTGCCCTGCCCCATCGTGTCGCCGGGGACCCGCCGGTAGCGCTCGCGCCGCTCGTCGGTCGGAGCGGGCCCCATCACGAGCAGGTCCCACACGATCAGCCATCCGGTGGGCGTGTGCCACGTGGTCTCGAGCACGTTGGTCCCCGGCACGTAGCGGCGCTGGTTGGGCACCTCGATGCCGGTCGGGCCGAACCGGAAGTTGCCCGCGGCGCGGTCGAGGAGGGCGCCGAAGACACTCGGGGAATCGGGGCGGGGCAGGCACAGCCACTCGACCGAACCGTCGGGCGCGACCAGCGTGCTGATCTCGCAGTCGGACAGGAACGCGTACTCGGCGATGTCGGGGAACGTGGTCACGGTCGTGCCTTTCGTCGGCCGAAAGTCTGGCACGGCCGCCCGTGGGTACCGGTCACCGCCCGGGGATAAGGTGCCCGCGTCCGTGAGCGCTCGAGGGGGATCCGATGGCACTGCCGTTCAGCTACGAAGGCAAGCGGGTGGTCGTGAGCGGGGGCGGCGGAGCTGGCATGGGTGCCGCCGCGGTCGAGGGGCTCGCGGAGCTCGGCGCGGAGATCCACGTGCTCGACCTCAAGGATCCGCCGATCGACGTCGCGAGCCACCAGATCGTCGACCTGCGCGATCCCGACGCCGTGAGCGCGGCGGTCGAGACCATCGGCGGGAGGATCGACGCGCTGTTCAACGCCGCCGGTCTGCCCGGGCCGCCGTTCCCCGACGTCGACACGATGCTCGTGAACTTCGCGGCACCGCGCCACCTCGCCGCGTGCGTCGTGCCGCACATGACCGACGGCGGCGCGATCTGCAGCATCTCGTCGACCGCCGGCAGCGGCTACCTGCTGAACCTCGACAAGTGGATGCCGCTGGTCGACACGCCGGATTTCCCGTCGGCGAAGGCGTGGTGCGAGGAGCACCCGGACGACATCCTCGGCGCCTACTCGCAGTCCAAGGAAGCCCTCATCATCTGGACGATGAAGGCCGCGATGGACCTCAACGCCCGGGGCATCCGGCTCAACTGCATCAGCCCCGGCCCCACCGACACGCCGATGATGCCCGCATTCGAGGACCTCGCCGGCGGCGGGCAGATCATCGACCTGTTCGCCCAGGGCCTCGGCCGTCGCTCGACGCCCGCCGAGCAGGGCTGGCCGATGATCTTCCTCAACAGCGACGCCGCGTCGTACATCTCGGGTGAGAACCTCAACACCGACGGCGGCACCGTCTCCGCGATCACGACCGGACGCCTGGTGCTGGACTTCGACCCCGAAGCCCTCGGCATCAACCAGTAGCGCGGCCCTCCAGATGCCAAGGTTGCGTCGCCGCGACACCTGAGACGTGTTCGTGCGACGCAACCTGGAGGATCATGAGACGGTCAGGGTGAAGCGGGCGGTGAACGCGTCGCCGGGTGCGACGAGGTGCGTGGTGCTGGTCACGAGCGCGTTCGTGGGCGCGGCCATGGGTTCGAGCGCGGCGTACGGCTTGCCCGCCGGCACCCACACCTGCGCGTAGGGGTAGTGGGGGTTCCCCTGGACCGCCACCGACGCGCCGTCTTCGCCGGTGAACGCGAGGCGACGGTCGCGGCCGAGCACATAGAGGTCGTCGAAGGTGCGGCGACCGACGACGGCGTCCTCGGCCGCTTCGCGCGTCGACGCGCCCGTGGGGATGCCGCGCTCGTCGAGCGCGAGGTGCTCGCGCGCCGGAAGGCGGAGCGTCCAGCGTGAGCGTGGGGTGCCGGAGACCCGGAGGTAGGGGTGCCAGCCCCACGCCGCCGGCACCTTCCGATCGGCGGTCGGGACGAGCGTGGTGTCGACGACGAGCCGGTCGTCGTGCAACGCGACGGAAGCCTCCAGCAGGTGCGGGAACGGGAACGCAGGTGCGTCGACGATGGTCGTCGCGGTGAGCCGGGCCACGTCGCGGTGAGCGCGCGCGGCGGTCACCTCCCAGTCGGGCCAGCCGACCAGCAGCCCGTGGATCGGCAGGCCGTTGTCGTCGGTGCGCACGTGGCGGCCGCGCACATCGACGGTGACGCCGGCGGCGCGGTAGCGGCGCGAGCTCAGCCGATTGGCCCAGGGCGCGAGTAGCGGGAGACCTCCGGTGTGGCCCGCGCGCAGCGCGTCGACACCACCGGGGAGTGCCAGGTACTCTCGCCGCCCGCGTCGCAGCGACACACCGGTCATCCCGACGCCCGGCAGGAAGACGGCGCGTAGCGCGCCGCTGCGGAGCTCCAGGGCGGGCGCGTCCTGGAAGTGTCGCTCGACGACCTGCGCGCTCGAACGCGCCGGCCAGACCAGCTCCAGGTTCTCCACGAGGCGGAGTCCCGCCGCATACGTGAGCTCCACACCGGGCTTGATCGAGTACTCCGGGATTCGGCGGTGCCACTCACGCAGCGTCACCCGCAGCTCGCGGCGCGCCAGGTGCGAGCCGAGGCAGCGGTGCACGCCGCCGCCGAACGCGAGGTGACGGTTGACGTCGCGGTCGAAGCGCACGTCCATCGGATCGTCGTACTCAGCGGGGTCGACGTTGGCTGCGCCCACGTTGACGAGCACGAACGACCCCTCGGGCACGGTGTGACCCGCCACCGGGCATTCGGTCGTGGCCATGCGCGGGACGTTCGGAACCGGCGTCTCCCAGCGGAGCAGCTCCTCCACCGCGCTCGGGATGATGTCCGGGTGCTCGACGATCTCGCGACGGTGGTCGTCGTGTTGCGCGAGGAAGGCGAAGAAGCACGACAACGAGTCGGTCACGGTGTCGAGCCCGGCGATGAAGAACAGGAAGCAGATGTCGAGGATCTCCTCGCGCGTCAGCTTCTCGCCGTCGATCTCCGCGGTGTTGAACCGCGTGAGGATGTCGTCCTTCGGCGCGGCGAGGCGCTCGTCGAGGATGGCGTCGAAGTAGGAATAGAGCTCCTGGCCGACGTCGCGCTGGATCTGCTGGCGCTCCTCTTGCTCCATGTCGACGGTGCCAGGACGGATGATGCCGTCCTTGAGGCGGAGGAAGGTGTCGAGCTCCTCCCACGGCAGGCCCATGAGGCCGAGGAAGACTGCCGAGGGGAACTGCTCGGCGAACTCGTGCGTGAAGTGGCACCCGCCGCGCGACTCGAACTGGTCGATGAAGTGGTTGACCCGGGCGGTGACGTCGTCCTCGATGGCGTCCATCGCCCGCGGGGCGAAGATCGGGTCGAGGACCTTCCGGTACTTGAGGTGGCGGGGTGGGTCGACACTCAACGGGATGAGCGGCCGCACGTTGCCGAGCTCGAGGAACCCCTCCGACGAGAACACGTCGGTGTTCTTGAACGTGGCCTCGACCGCCCGACGGCTGGCGACCATGTACATGCCGGGCATGGCCTCCATCACCTCGGCATCGACGAGCTGCTGGTAGATGGGCTGCGGGCAGGAGGCGTCGCCGAGGCTCTCGGCGGCGAGCATCACCGCGGTGGAGTCGCCGCGCTCGCCGGCCGTGAGGGCGTCGGCCGGGAAGCGCTTGCTGTCGTTGGTGTCCATCGGGCTCCCTGAGCAGGCGTGAACCACTGTTCCATATCGGGAGAACGAGCGTATCCGGCTCCGAGCCGCCTCCGATCGATCGCTGGACATCGACTGAGAGCATCAGGCATACTCCGAAGAGCATCAGACGCGCCCTGCTGCGGCGGAGGGAACGTGACCACCTACCTGCCGACCACTCTGGAGATCGCCGACGACTCGCCCGAGGCGGTCGCCGAGCTGCTCGACGCACGCGGCCTGGGCGACGGCCTCCCGGTGGTCCCGCCGACGCCGGCGCGCGTGGACGCGATGCTCGCCCACGCCGACGGCGACCCCGACGAGGTGCTCGCCACCCTGCTCCCCCGCGCCGGGATCGTGACCCGTCGGATCGTCGCCATCAACGCGGTGCTGGCGGGCTGCCCCGCCGAGACCTTCCCCGTCGTGCTCACCGCGATCCGCGCGCTCGCCCGGCCCGAGACGAACCTGCGCGGCGTGAACGCCACCACGCACCCGGTTGCACCGTTGGTGCTGGTGCACGGTGAGATCGCGGCTACAGCCGGCTTCGCGTCGGGGGTGGGCGCGTTCGGGCCCGGGAACCGAGCCAACGCGACCGTCGGGCGCGCGGTGCGTCTCATGTTGCTGCACGTCGCAGGCGCCCGACCCGGGTCGGGCGACGCGGCTACGCACGGGCAGCCCGCGAAGTACACGTTCTGCGCGGCGGAGCGTCTCGAGGCTTCCCCGTGGGAGGGCTACGCGGTCAGCCGTGACGTGCACGCACCCAGCGCGGTCACCGTCCACTGCGGCGAGGGGCCGCACAACGTGCACGACATGGAGAAGGACGGCGATCCACAGCTGATCCTCGACAAGATCGCATCGTCGATGGCATCGCTGGGCATGAACAACGCGCCCATCAGCCAAGGTGAGTACTTCGTGATCCTCGGTCCCGAGCACGCGTACAGTCTCGCCGGCAACGGCTTCTCTCGCGACGACGTGTCGCTCTACCTCTACGACCGCGCCCGCCTGCCCGCGTCGACGTTCCGGCGCCACTTCGAGGAGCTGGCGTGGACGCAGTGGATGAAGACGGTGCCGGACGACCACATGCTCCCCATGACCGGCGAGCCGGGCAACATCCGCGTGTTGGTGGCCGGCGGACCGGGCAAGCACACACTGCTCGTTCCGTCGTGGGGTATGACCCGCAGCGTGACGCTCCCACTGGAGGGATGACCATGTCGGTGACCGTGTACCTCCCTGACAGCGAGCCCGGCCCGGACGTCGCGCACCTGGCGCCGTCGCCGGAGTCGCTCGCGGGGCTGCGCATCGCAGTGCTCGACAACGGCAAGCCGAACGCCGCGCTGGTGATGGCGCGCGCGGCCGAGTCGTTGGCGGCGCGCGTCGGCGCCCGCGTGACGTTGGTGACGAAGAAGGGCCCGCAGGGTCGCTCGGCCAACGCTGCGATCCCGTGCGCGCCCGACATCTTCGAGAAGGTCCTCGCGCAGGCCGACATCGTGATCACCGGCACCGCCGACTGCGGCAGCTGCACCGCCTACAGCGTGTACGACACGATCGAACTGGAGAAGGCGGGGCGTCCGTGCGTGGTGGTCACCACGACGCAGTTCGCGCCGATCGCGGCGACGATGGCGTCGAGCTTCGGGCTTCCCGACGCTCGCACCCTCGTGCTCGACCATCCCATCGGTGGGACCGCACCGGCGGTGCTCGAGCAGTGGGCCGACGCCGCCACCGAGCGTCTCGTGAAGCTGTTCACCGCCGCGTCGTAGTCTCCTGACATGCCGTTCTGGACCGACGAGGTCGTACCCCGCTTCACCGACAAGATGCTGGGGTCGCGCGGTGTCATGAAGCTCCGGGGTCGGGCAGTGGACTCGCTGGCCGGCGAGGTGGTCGAGATCGGCTTCGGCTCCGGGCTCAACGTCCCGCTCTATCCTCCGCAGGTCACCCGCGTGTACGCGGTCGACCCGTCGCTCGTCGCGCGGAAGCTGTCCCAGCCGCGCGTCGACGCGTCATCGGCGAAGGTCGAGTTCGTCGGGCTCGACGGTGCGCAACTGCCGCTCGACGACGAGTCCGTCGACGCCGCGTTGAGCACGTTCACGTTGTGCACCATCCCGGATGTCACGAGCGCCCTCAGCGAGGTCCAGCGGGTCTTGCGACCCGGCGGCACCTTCCACTTCCTCGAGCACGGCCTGAGCCCCGATCCGGCTGTCGCCAAGAAGCAACACCGATTCAACGGCCTGCAACAGCGTCTCGCCGGCGGCTGCCACCTCGATCGGCCGATCGACGCTCTCGTCAGAGAAGCCGGCTTCGAGATCACCGACCTCGAGAACGACCACATGCCGGGACCGAAGTTCATGCAGCCGTGGGGCTACCTCTACGAGGGCGTGGCCCGGAAGCCCGGCTAGCTCACGGCTAGCTCGCGTCGGCAGGTTGGCGCAGGATCGCCTCGATCTCGAGCGTGATCTGGACCTTGTTGCCCAGGCCCACGCCGCCGCTTTCGAGCGCCATGTTGAACGACACACCGAAGTCGCGTCGGTCGACCTCACCGGTGGCGGTGAACCCGGCACGCGTGTCGCCGAAGGGCGTCGTCGGTTGGAAGCCGTGGATCTCCAGGTGGAGGGGCACCTGCTTGGTGACCCCCCGCAGGGTGAGGTCGCCGTCGACCACGAAGCCCTCTTCGTCGTCGTAGCGGATACCGGTCGACCGGTACCCGAGCGTGGTGTGGTTCTCGACGTCGAAGAAGTCGGCCGAGCGGATGTGTGCGTCGCGGTCGGCGTTGCCGGTGTCGACCGACGAGAGCGCCACCGACGCCTCGACGCTCGACTCGAGCGGGTTCTCGGCCGTCACGAACGTGCCCGAGAACTCACCGAACCGGCCCTTCACCTTGCTGACCATGAGATGGCGAATGCTGAAGCCGATCTCCGAGTGGACGACGTCGATGTCCCAGGTGCCGGGGATGTAGCCGGTGATGGCAGGTGCGGTCTGCGTCGCAGTCATGAGGGGCTCCTCTTGTGTTTGTGACCTCAATAGTTGAAGAGTATAGTTCTATGTAGTTGAGCTGTCAACCACCTCGACTCTCTCCCATGGACGACGAAGCGGCGCGGCCTGCATCGACCCTCGGCCCCCGAAACCTCGGTGGCGCGCGGTCGGTAGAGTCCGGCTCCATGGGGGACCAGGTGCGGTGGCTGGATCCCGACGAACGTCGGATCTGGCTCGGATGGGTGTTCACCTCCCGGCTCCTGTGGGAGGAGATCGAGCGCGATCTGCAGCGCGACTCCGACTTCTCGTTCGGCCATTACGAGATCCTGGTGATGCTCTCCGAGACGCCCACCCGGGCCCGCCGGATGAGTGAGCTCGCCGACGCGACCCAGTCGTCGCGCAGCCGCCTCTCCCACGCCGTGGCGCGACTCGAGGAGCTCGGCTGGGTACGGCGCGAGACCTGCAGCGAGGACCGGCGCGGGCAGCTCGCGGTGCTCACCGACGAGGGCTTCGCCGCGCTCGAAGCGGCGGCGCCCATGCATGTCGAGAGCGTGCGGCGCCACTTCTTCGACCTGCTCTCCCCCGAGCAGCTCGCGAACTTGCGGGACATCCAGGAAGCGTTCCTCGATCACCTCCTACCGCTCGCGACCGTGCGCGGTGACACGCGCTCGAAGCTGCTCGAGGAAGCGCGTGCCCAGCTCGAACGCTGACGGAGCTCAGCCCGCGATGCGAGAGCAGCGCGGGAGTCTGCTCCCGTACTGCATCGTGGCCGGCAGCATGTCGCTCGGCTACGGCTCGATCTACACCCTGCTCGCTGATCTGCGCGACCGCTACGGGTTCACCGAAGCGCAGCTCGGCCTCATCACCGCGGCTGGCTTCCTCGCCGGCTTCGTCGCGCAGCTCTCGCTGGCCCGTCTCGCCGACCGCGGTCACGCGTCGATGCTGGTCCGGGGAGGGGTCCTGCTCGCGATGGCCGCCATGATCGGAAGTGCGGCCGCGACCGAGTTCTGGGCGTTCCTGGTGGCGCGGCTCCTGCTCGGACTGGGCAGCGGCGCCGTCGGCCCGGCGATGCGCCGCATCGTCATCACCCGCCACCCCGACGCGGTCGGCGAGAACCTCGGACGCCTGTCGGCCTTCGACGTCGCCGGATTCGTGCTCGGGCCGCTGGTCGCGGGTGTGATGGCCGAGGCGCTCGGCATCCGCGCGCCGTTCGTGTTCCTCGCGGCCGTGTTCGTCGGCATCTTCGTGCTCGCGTCGCGTCTCGACCTGAGCGCCGGTGACGCCGGCGAACGCTCCGGGCGCGCGCTGCGCGTGCTGCTGGTGCGCCCCGCGATCCAAGCGACGCTCGCGGCGAGCATCGCGTTCTACCTCACCGTCGGCATGTTCGAGGCCATCTGGGCGGTGCTGTTGCGCGACCACGGCGCCGAGACGTGGCTCATCGCGCTCACGCTCTCCCTGTTCACGGTGCCGATGATCTTCCTCGCACCGATCGGTGGCCGTCAGGCGCAGGCTCGGGGGCCGTTGCGCGTCGTGGCGATCAGCCTCAGCGTGGCTCTGGTGTGCACCTTCTCCTACGGGGTGCTGCCGAGCCTCTGGATGCTGCTCGCCGTGTCGGTGGTCCATGCGGTGGCCGACTCGTTCACGATGCCGAGCAACCAGGTCGCGGCGGCGCTCGGGAGCCCACCCGATCACCTGTCGGCGGCGCAGGGTCTGCTGGGCGCGACCGGACTCGCAGCCGCGGGGCTCACGGGACTCGCCGCGGGGTTCGTGTACGAAGAAGCCGGACGGCTGGCCGTGTGCACCGGCACCGCGGTGTTGATGGCCGTGTTCCTCACGATCGCGCTCACGCTCGGTCGGCGGGAGCTCGCCGGGACACCGGAGATGATCGGTACCGACGAACCCCTCGCGCCGGACGCCATCGGCAGCGCCGTTCCCGACCTGCCCTGAGGAGCCGTCCCATGGCAGTGGCCGGCAGAAGAACGCCAAAAGGTAGCGATCTGTTGCAGAACTGAAACGAATCGCTACCTTTTGCCGGTTGTTTTGGCGGAGAGCGCGGGCACCTCGGCCAGGCAGCGGAGCATGTCGTTGAGGTGGGTGCACGCCTGGAGCTCGGTGAGCGTCGACTGCACCTCGGTGCGGAAGCCCTGGACGGGACGTCCGAGGAGCAGCGTGACGTGCTCGGGTGCCCACTGGCACTCCGGGAACGGCAGGACGCGTGGCGTCGCCTCGACCGCGACCAGGGTCAGGGTCTTCGCGTCGACCGACGCCGCGACGTCGTACTCGTGCAGTGCCATCTCGGTGCCGTCGGGCTCCCAGTAGCTGTCGCGGAAGAACGCGTCGATCTCGAGCACGTCGTCGACGGGCGTGACGTCGATCCGGCGGTGCCGGCGCATCGAGACGACCGGACGCTCGGGGAACTCGTGCCACGCGAGCGTGTCGTCGTCGGTGACGAGCGGTCCGGCGCGACGGATCGCATGCACCGACTCCGTCTCGCCCGCGAAGGCCTGCTCCGCGCTGCCGCCAGGTCGCAGCCCCGAGCAGATGACCTTGCCCTTGCGCTGGCCGAATCCGCGCGGCGCCGTCTGCCGCAGCGCGGCGAACTCCTCCGGATCCATGTGGCGCGTCCACACGAACCCGGCGATGAGGCTCGTGCCGGCGATGTCGTCGAGCATGAGGTGCAGCGGGGTGGCCGCGGCCCGTTCTCCGGGGAGCACCTCGTCGATCGCAGTGCGGAGGTAGCTTCCGCCCTGCGAACCGACGAGACGTTCGAGGCCGGCGCGGGGTGGCGTGGCTTCGATCGCGCTGACCCGACGTTCGATGTCGACGACCGCGCGGATCGTGGCCTCGTCGACAACGACTGCGTCACCCGCGCGTGTGGTCACGAGATCACGCGCCCGGCCGACGAGGTGCAGCGAGGTACCGACGCCGTCCGGCCACACCATGTCGATCGACGAGGTGCGGCGGACGGAACCCGGGCGGCGCGTCGGGGTACCCGACTGCGAGTCGTCGAGCGGTTCCGGGAGCGGTCGGGGGGAGGCCACGTACGTTTCGGTCACCCGGTGATTCTACCGAGCACGGCGTTTTCGGCTCCGGGGCCGGGCGCACTACGGTCCCGCCGATGGACGACCTCTTCGAGCCCTACCAGCGCACGCGTGCGCGTGTGTGCACGCTGCTCCTCGACGCGACGCCCGACGACCTGGCGCGCACGGTGCCCGCGTGCCCGGCGTGGTCGGTGCACGACCTCGCCACCCATCTCGTCGGCACGCCCGCGGAGCTCGCCGCCGGTCGCTACCCCTCGGGTGACACGGGCGGCTGGTTGCAGGACATCATCGATGCGCGCCGCGACCAGGACGTCCCCTCGGTCGTCGAGGAGTGGCACGGGCTCGACTCGGCCATCGAGCCGATGCTGCAGGGACCGGCCGCGCTGATGTTCGGCGACGTCACGGTGCACGAGCACGACCTGCGCGGCGCGCTCGGTCGTCCTGATCACGACGCACTCGAGGTCGATGCGATGCTGACCTTCGTTCTCGAGCGGTACGCCCCCGCCACCGTCGACGCCGGACTCGGCGCGATCGTCGTCGAACACGACGGCAGCAGTTGGCGCAGCCACGACGCCGGCGCGGGTTGGACGCTGCGCGTCGAACCGTGGGAAGCGGTCCGCGCCCTGAACGGTCGGCGCACCGCCGACGAGTTGCGAGCCCTCCCCGCTGACGGCGACGCCGAGGCCTACGTCGCGATCATCGGTGGGCACCTGCCGCTCGCAGCGCACTCGCTGGGCGAGTGACGGCCGCCGAACGACGACGAGGAGGCTGCCACGTACAAGTGGGCGGTTCGACGGCAGATCCGGCGGAACATCGCGGCCCTCGATCGGGCTGATCCCTCTCCGTTGTTGCGTGGTTACGCCGAGGACGCGGTCCTCGTGTTCCCGGGTGAGAGCTCCTGGGGAGGTGAGCATCGAGGTCGGCCGGCGATCGAGAAGTTCCTCCGGCGCTTCATCGCAGCCGGGCTGTCGGGGACGGCCGAGGACATCCTGGTGAACGGCCCGCCATGGCGAACGCGCATCGCGGTCATCTTCCCGGATCGCGCGTCGGACGAGGCCGGCAACGAGGTGTACGCGAACCGTGCGGTGCTGTACGCGGTCGCGCGGTGGGGCAAGATCACGCGGCAGGAAGACTTCGAGGACACCGTGAAGGTCGAGGCCTTCGATCGCTGGCTCGACGCGCATGGCGTCGCCCCGGCGTGACGCGTTGATCACGCGCCGGCGCGACCGTCGTCCAACACCCATCCCAACCCGCCGTGCAGAGCACGGAGGTAGGCCGGGCTCTCCCACGTGTGGGGGAAGTGACCGAGGCTGGTCGAGAACACCCGCCCCGCGCCCTCGGTGAAGCACCACGCGAGCGGGTAGCCGAAGGACGACCGGTGCGCGCCGGGCGCGTCGTCGAGCACGGCAGCCATTCGGAGCTCATGGCCCAGGACGGCATCTGCGCCGAGACGTACCGCCGGCAGGTCACCACCTACGAGTAGTTCGTCAAGCAGACCCGGGCGCGGCGGCGAGCAGCAGGCTCGCGAACTGCGCCGCGATGTCGCGGTGGCTCGTACCGCTCGGCTCGACCGTCACGCTCACGACCGTGCCGGCCGCGACCGCGAGGATCAGCGCCGCCATCGCGTCGGGCGCGACCCAGACGGGCACCGCACCGCTCACGCGAAGTTCGTCGATGACGGATGCCACCCGGTTGCGCAGATCACGCCACGACGTGGCGATCGGGTTCTCGGGATCGGGGTCGCGAGCAGCGTGGACGAACACCTCGAGCAAGCCGGGCACTCGCTCGCGCTGCTTCTCGAACGTTGCGGTCAGCGCCCCGATCGCGTCGAGCAGTCGGCGTGCGGGATCTTGTGGTTCGTCGAGGAGCCCGAGCACGGGCTGCGTCCACTCCTGCAGCTCCGATGCCAGGGCGACGGCGACGAGCTGGTCCTTCGAGCCGAAGTGGTAGGTGATCGCGGCGAGGTTGGCGCCGGCGCGCTCCGTGATGGCACGTGACGACGTCTCGGCCAGCCCTCGTGCCCGAAGGCAGCCCTGGGTGGCTTGCAGCAACCGATCCCGGGTGCCCGTCGTGCGCTGATCCTTGGATCTGCGTTGGCGTGAGCTATTCATACAGTCGTATGATAGCGACCGTGACGGACGGACCTGTGGCACCGCTCCCGACTCTCGGGCACGCCGGGGTCATGGTCGGCGTGGGCATCGACGCGGCGATGGCCACGGTCGCCGGGCTGCTCCACTCCTCCGGGACGAACCCACACGAGCGAGCCGCGGCCGGCGACTGGGGATCGTTCGCGCTCGCGCTGCTCGTCGCGACGCCGGGGCTGCTCGCGCTCGTCGGAATCCGAGGGCGACCGTGGGTGCTCGCCGTCGCGGGGCTCATGCTGCTTCCGATGTGCTTCCTGTCCTTCTCGTTCCTGTTCCTCCCCCTGGTCATCCCGGCGATCCTGTTCATGAGCGACGCGATCACCCGACCGCGACCGGAGCCACGACCGAAGGTGCAATGCGCGGCGGCGATCCTCAGCGGACTGTTCGTGGTGGCGGCGGTGCTGAGCTTGTTCGCACACCGCGATCCCGTGACCTGGAGCACGGCGATGCAGTCCGGCGCCACGAGCGACGTGATCACGTTGCAGGAAGCGCTCACGACGTTCGGATTCCTCGTCGCTGCGATCGCGGTGGCCGCGCTCGTCACCATCAGACGGCTCGCGGCGCGACTCGAGCCACGCGGTGATCCGGACGCGAACGTCGATCTGGGTTCAGTCCGTCGTGGAAGTGGGCTACGTCGCGACCGTCGCCATCCTGGCCCTCGTCGCAACCACCGACCCGACGCACATCGCGTACCCGGCGTTCGACCTCACGCTCGGGCTCTCCGTGCCGTCGCTGGTCCTGCTGTCGCCGGCCTTCTACGCGGTCGTGGGCAACGCGTGGCATCTCACCGGCGCTGACAACGGTGGGATCACCTGGCCGGTCACGGCGGCGTACGTCGTGATGTTCACCGCCGCCGCGGTCCTGAACGTGGTGCTCGCGAACCTCGCCGTCCAGGCCCGCCGGCGACGTCGCGAGGCCAGACGATGGACGCCGCCTGCACGCTGACCTGCCCTGATGTTTCGGAGGCGGCGGCGGGAATCGAACCCGCGTCGAGGGTTTTGCAGAGCCGCGGGGCGTATCGACTCCGTGACGCGTCGCGCGTTTTCGCAGGTCAGCGAGGGTGCGCGAGTCCAGGAAATCTTCGTCGTCGCGCCGAGTCCACGGGGTTCATTGGCAAGTCATTGTCAAGAACGGCGGCACGCCGAGCGAGTTCGCTCCGAGCCAGCTGCGTTCTCGGCCCGTTGGGGTCAGCAAATGCGTAGAGCGTGTAGATGGCTCAGGGGTGTCTGTACTTTGCGCTGTAGTGCGCTGACGTGCACCTTCCCGTCCATGCCGTCTCGGTGACTGCGCGTGTTCCACCCAGTTGTAGGGATGAAAGTAGGGCTTGAGCTGAGGTACCCAGGGCCGAGGGGCATGATCAGGTTCTGTAACGGACGACGTCCGAGCTCGCTAGGCGCCGTCGAGCTCGGCGAGGATCTCGTCGGTGTGCTCTCCGACCGCCGGCGACGGGCGCAATGGCACGTCGTGGTCGAAGTGCACAGCCGATCGTGGGTGCACGATCTCTCCCAGCTGTGGATGGACCTCGTGGATGAGAAAGCCGGGCGATGTCGCGTCGACGAGATCGGGGAGGTCCTCGAGCGACGCGACCTTCGCGCTCGGGACGCCTTCCGCCTGGAGGCGTGCCACCACCTCGTCGGTGGGAAGCGTGGCCAGGATCCCGGCGATCTCCTTCATCACCGGCGCTGAGTTGCGCCCGCGCTTTTGGGGGTCGTCGAGGTCCGGATGGCCGACGAGGTCGTTCTTGTCCACCGCGCGGAGCAGGCCGTCCCACTGAGGTGTCGTCACCGTGACCATGGCGATGTGGCCGTCGGCGCACGGCGTGAGCCGGAACGTGCGCGACTGCGACGGCAACTGGTCGAAGTCGCCGCGCATGGTCACGTTGGTGGTGGCATCGGGCCAGAGGAACGCGAGGCCTGCGTGCAGCATCGGGATCTCGACGTACTGTCCGCGTCCGGTGCGTGATCGCTCGAAGAGCGCGGCGGTGATTGCCTGGGCCGCGGTGAGTCCCGTCACCTTGTCGACCACAGCCTGCTGCACGAGCACCGGCGTGCCCGACTTCAAATCGGCCTGATTGGCGCCGAAGCCGGTCATCGCCTGGATCACGTGGTCGTACGCCGGCGCGTCGGCGAGCTTCGACGAGGACGGAAACCCGCGGATCGCGGCGTAGATCAGCTCGGGGTGCTGGCGCACCAGGTCATCCGCGGCAAACCCGAGCTTGGGCATGACGCCGGGCCGGAAGTTCTCGACGAGCACGTCAGCGGTCGCGACCAGGCGGCGCAGGGTGGCCAGATCCTCATCGCGGTCGAAGTCGAGCGCG
The DNA here is from genome assembly GCA_963841415.1 of uncultured Actinomycetes bacterium. Lineage (GTDB taxonomy): Bacteria > Actinomycetota > Acidimicrobiia > IMCC26256 > DASPTH01 > DASUAS01. Next base: position 1,575,490 of record CAWJCN010000001.1, read on the forward strand.
ATCGAGCGCTTCCCCCAGTTCGTGTTCACGAAGTACGCGGACGTGCCGCCACGCCCCGACCCGATCTTGCGCAGGATGTCGCCTACCGGCGGCCGTTCGACCTTGATCACGTCGGCGCCCTGCTGGGCAAGGATCAGCGTCGAGAACGGGCCCGACAGGTTCACGGTCAGGTCGACGACCCGCACGCCGGCGAGAGGCCCCTCAGTCGATCCGGTCATGAGTGTGCAACCTCGTGGTCGGTGTCGGGAGGCATTTCGAGCGCGAGGCCGCGCCACGCGTCGACCACACGCTCGAGGACGTGGAGCGCGCGCGACGGATCGGACACGAAGTACGGCATCGGGAACTGGACGTCGGTGACCCCGGCGGCGACGAGCGCAGACGCGTCGTCGAGCGTGGCCTCGATGTCGGGGCGGCGGCGCGCGTCCACGCGCGGTGCGAGCTCGGCCCGGACAATGAACGGCGACTGGGAACGCCCAAGGTGACGCCGGGCGGCTCGGATCCGCGCGACGCCATCGGCGACGACCGACGGTTCCGCGCCCATCACCGTGATCCAGCCGTTGCCGGCCGTCGTGATGCGCGTGAGGTTGCGCGCGTGGGCAGAGCCGGCGAAGAGCACCGGGAGCGGTTGCTGGACCGGAAGCGGCACGCTGCTGAGGGACTCGAACGCGACCGAGTCGGACTCGTACGACGCGACGGGTTGCTTCCACAGCGCGCGGCACGCACCGATCACGTCGTCGAGCACGATGCCGCGCCGATGGAAGTCGACGCCGCACGCGTCGTACTCGGCCTCGTGCCATCCCACGGCTACGCCCAGTTCGAGGCGCCCGTTCGACATGACGTCGATCGTCGCCGCGGTCTTCGCGAGGAGCGGGGCGGGCCGCAGCGGCGCGATGAGGATCCCGGTGGTGAGCCGCACCCTCTCGGTCACGGTCGCAATGGCCATGAGCAGGCTGAGCGGTTCGAGGAACGGCGCATCGGACCGAAGCGGGAACTTCCCGAACGGATAGCCGCTCGTGTCGGGACCGATCGCCACATGATCGGCGACAGCCACCGCGTCGACCCCGAGCTCTTCCGCGTGCACCGCGAGCTCGACCAGCGGTCGGGGACCACCGGTCGCCGCCGGCCCGCACACCGGCAGCGACACTGTCAACCGCGCGGGACCATGAGACATGACGGACGCGCTCCGACGACGGGAGGTGGTACGGAAGGGGTGAAGCAGCAGAACGAAGTTTGCTCTATTGTACAGCCCTCTCCGAGACCGACAACGAACGGAGCAGTGGTGGCGTCCGATCACACTCCCGGCCTTCGCCTGTCGCTCGGCCTCCAGTCGCATGCCGCCCGCCACGGCACCGACGAGCTGGGCCTGGTCGAGTTCGCGCGGCTCACCGAAGCGGCCGGCCTCGACGGCGTCGTGATCGGCGACCACGTCGTGCTCGGCAACCGCCTCGACCGCTACCCCTATCCTCCGGTGCACTTTGCGCAGGACGCGTCGTGGATGGAACCGCTGACCCTCCTCGCCGCGATCGCCGCGGTCACGAAGCGGATCAAGCTCACCACCGGCGTTCTCGTATCACCGTTGCGTCCGGCAGTGCTGCTCGCCAAGATCACGGCCACCCTCGACCAGCTCTCCGGTGGTCGGGTGGAGCTCGGCGTCGGGGTGGGTTGGCAACCCGAGGAGTTCGCCGCGGTCGGCGCCGACTTCAGTCAGCGGGGACAGCTCCTCACCGACGGGATCGCGGCGTGCCGTGCGCTCTGGGGTGCCGATCCCGCGTCGTTCCACTCGCCGACCACGAACTTCGACGAGCTGTGGTGTAACCCGAAGCCCTTCCGTCCCGAAGGCATTCCGGTCCTGTTCTCGGGCTCGCTGGGTGCTCGCAACCGGGCTCGGATCGTGGAGTTGGGCAACGGGTGGATCACCCACCCCCGCCAGCCCCTCGAGGAGGTCGCCGACGGTGTCGCCTCGCTCGCGAGGAGCTACGAAGAGTACGGACGCGATCCCGCGACACTGATCGTGCGAACGTCGTTGCCGATCGTGCGGCACGATCCCAGCGGTGTACCCGACTTCGCCGTTTCGCTCGCGAGGCTCGGTGCCCTTCGCGATGCCGGCGTCACCGACCTGACGATCTGGTCGAACAGCTTCATCGACTCGAGCGACGAGGCTGAGGACCGAATCACCGCACTCGGCGCAGCATGGAAGCACGCCCGAGCAGAGGTGAGCGCGTGACCCGCCTCAATGGACGCGTCGCCGTCGTCACCGGCGCCGCGCAAGGCGTCGGTCTGGGCATCGCGCTTGCGTTCGCGAGCGAGGGTGCGTCGCTCGCGATCGTCGACCGGAACAACGAGGGGGCACTCGACGCGGTGGAGCAGTGTCGCGGGCGCGGCGTGCGAGCCGAAGCGTTCGCGTGCGACGTGGCCGATCGCGCCGACGTGACGCGCACCGTCGACTCGGTCGTCGACACGTTCGGCGGACTGCAGATCCTCGTGAACAACGCGCACACGTTCACACTTGGCATCCCGCTGCTCGACACCACCCTCGACGACATGGAGCAGTCGTGGCGCACCGCGGTGCTCGGCACGCTCTACTTCATGCAGGCTGCGCACCCTGCGCTTGCCGTCGACGGCGGCAAGATCCTCAACATCGGATCGGGCTCCGCACTCGACGGCGACGCGGGCTCGGCCAGCTACGCGTCGGCCAAGGAGGGAGTGCGAGTGCTCACTCGCGTCGCCGCGCGCGAGTGGGGACCGGAGGGCATCCACGTGAATACGCTCTGTCCCTTCTCTCGCTCACCGCGTTGGGAGGCGTTCGCCGCCGAGCACCCGGGGCGGGTCGAACGGCAGGCCGCGTCGCTCCCTCTGCGCCGAGCACCGGGCGACCCCGAGCTCGACATCGGACGCGCCGCGGTGTTCCTCGTGAGCGACGACTCGAGCTACGTCACCGGCCAGACCCTCTTCGTCGAAGGCGGGCGGATGCGGACATGAGCGTTTCGGAGCCACCAAGCAACGACGAGCACCCGCTCGTCACCGGCGGCATGCGCGCGTCGCTCGGCGTCTGGGACGAGTGGAGCCCGTGGTCGGCACCGATCCGCGACTCCGACATCCGCCGCTGGGCGCTTGCCGTCTACTGGCCCGAGGCGGCCCCGCGGAAGTACTTGGATCCGACGATCGCGGCCGCGACGCCCGCAGGCGGGCTCGTGGCCCCCGAGGACTTCAATCCGTTCGCATGGCCCGCTCCCGCTCCCGCTCCCGCGGATGCCGCGTGGCACCGCGCCGAACGGTCGGACCGCCGACCCGATCCACGGCAGGTACGGGGACGAGTCAACGGAGGTTGCCGCGCGATTTACGGCGTCGCGATGCGTCCCGACGATCGCATCCGACGCCGGGTCCGCCTCCACGGGTGGCGCACTGCTGACGCGTCACGTGGACCGCTGTTGCTGGTCGACTATGAGCACGAGTGGCGCAACGAGCGCGACGAGCTCGTCCGCACCGCCGTCTACACGATCATCCACTGGTGAACCGCTCCGGGAGTGCTCATGTTGCTCGCTGACCAGGTTGTCGTCGTCTCGGGCGTCGGACCCGGGCTCGGTCGGTCCCTCGCACTCCGGTGCGCGGATCACGGTGCACGAGTGGTGCTCGTCGCCCGGTCCGACGAACGGCTCGCCTCCGTCGCGAACGAGATCGAGGCGCGCGGCGGGCTCGCGGTTCCAGTACCGGGAGACGCCAGCTCACTCGAAGACTGCAAGCGCGTCGTTCGTGTCGCGTGCACGGCCTTCGGCCGCATCGACGGCCTCGTGAACAACGCCGCGGTCATCCCTCCCCTCGCTCCTGTCGCTGACGTCGACGACGACGTGCTTCGCGCCGCCCTCGACGGGAACCTCACCACCGCGTACCGGCTGACGCGTGCTGTCATCCCCTGCATGCGCGAACTGCGCCGCGGTTCTGTCGTGATGGTCGCGTCAGCCGTGTTCCGTCACCCCAAGACCGGCTTCGGTGCCTACAACATGGCGAAGCACGCATTGGTGGGCTTCGCCCGCTCGCTGGCGCTCGAGCTCGGGCCCGAGGGCGTGCGGGTCAACACCCTCGCGCCGGGCAAGATCGCCGGTGAGCGGCTGGAGTCCTTCTTCGCCGAGCGGGCGCCGGCCCTCGGCACCGACGTCGACACGCTCCGCGCGCGCTACGTCGAGAACATCGCGCTGCGCCGTCTCCCCGAAGCGGACGAATACGCCGACGCCGCGGTGTTCCTGCTCTCGGAGCTCTCGCGTGCGATCACCGGCCACGTGCTCGACGCGAACGGTGGCGAGTACTTCGACTGAACCCGACGTCAGGACGACCCGAGCAACCCGCCGACCGCGTACTGCTCGAAGTAACGACGGACCGTCGCCGGCCGTTGCACGTCGAAGCCCACGGAGACCGGCATGACGGTCACACTCATGAGCATGCGGGCGAGCATCTCGCTTGCTTCGAGCACGTCGACGTTGGTCGCGACCTCACCACGCTCCTTCGCAGCGCAGACGTAGGGGTGGAGGAATGCCGACATCCGCCTGAGCGCACCGTCGACGTCGGAGGCCATGATGCGGAAGATGTCGAGGTCGTCGGGCACGATCACGCCGTACCGGTGCTGGGTGAACGTGCGGGCGAACACCTCGCCGAATGCGCCGATCTGATCGGCGAGATCCGTGTGCGCAGCCATTGCGCCGGCTGCCTCGTCGTAGTACCGCTGGGCGTGCCGGGTCACCGTGGCGTCGATCAGCGCACGACGATCGGGGAAGTAGCGGTACACGGTGCCGCGCGACAGCTCGGCGGTGTGCGCGACGTCGTGCATGGTGGTCTTCGCGATCCCGAGCTGCAGGAAGCACTCGGTCGCCGCCGCCAGGATCCGGTCCCGGGTGATGCCGTCATCGGCATCGGGTGCCGGCGTCTTCGGGTCCTGTGGTGACATGGGGCTCCGCCATCCATCAGCCGAGTCGATCTCGGAGGACTTGGCCTGCGCTCGTCAGGACGATCGTACATCCCCTGTATTACTGTTATGTTCCAGTCCGGGTGTCCGGACCACGAGAAGGAGCGGTATGGGGCTCGACCCGATCGTGCGCTTGCGGCTCACCGAGGAGCACGAACAGCTGCGGTCCGACGTGCGCACCTGGCTCGACGTCCACCTGGCCGACGAGTTCCGCCACAGCGCCGCCAACGCCGACTACCTCCCCGAGGATGGGCATCAGCGTGCAGTCGAGTTCTGCCGGGCACTGCACGCGCAGGGCTGGTTCGTCCCCCACTGGCCGGCCGAGCACGAGGGTGGGGGCTTCGGGATCACCGAGCAGATGATCATCCGCGAGCAACTCGCCTACGCGGGCGCCCCGCTCGTGAACTCCAACGGCACCAACATGCTGGCGCCCATCCTCTTCTCGAACGGCACCGAGGAGCAGCAGGCGCGCTACCTCCCCGCCATCGCCCGCTGCGAGACGATGTGGGCGCAGGGCTACTCAGAACCCGAAGCCGGCTCCGACCTCGCTGCTCTGCGCATGACGGCCCGCCGCGACGGCGACGAGTACGTGGTGAACGGGCAGAAGACCTGGACCAGCAACGGGCGCCTGGCCGACTGGATGTTCGCGTTGGTTCGGACCGATCCGGACGCACCGCAACCCCAAGCGGGGATCTCGTTCCTCCTGGTCGACCTGCGCACCCCCGGCATCACCATCAGCCCCATCCGCTCCCTCACCGGCTACCCGACCTTCGCCGAGGAGTTCTTCGACGACGTGCGGGTGCCGGTCGAGAACCTCGTCGGTCCCGAAAACGACGGCTGGCGCATCGCCAAGGAGCTGCTCGTCTTCGAACGGTCCAACATCACGCGCGCCGCGCAGGGCCAGCGGTACGTCGACGAGTTGGTCGACTGGTGCCGCAAGAAGGAAGGCGCACCCGACGACCCCCTCCGTTCCGCAGCGAATCGGATGGCACTCACACGCCTGGTCGAGAAGGTCGAGATCGGGCGCGCGCTCAGTTATCGGATCGCCCAGCTCCAGGCCCACGGCGGCATGACCGCGAGCTTGTCGTCACTGTCGAAGCTGTACCACGCCGAGTTCACGTTCGAATTGCGCACGGTCGGCTCGCAGATCCTCGGCGCCGCTGGCGACCTGATGCCCACGGAACCCGACGTGCCGGTGCACGGCCACTTCAGCGAAGGTCTGCTGCTCTCCATGCTCCACCGCATCGGCGGCGGGACGAGCGACATCCAGCGCGACGTGATAGGTCGCGGGCTCGGACTCCCGAAGTAGCCAGGAGGGCAACGTGAGCGATCAGGGCAACGAGCTGCTGCGCGAACAGGACGAAGGCGTGCTGCGCCTCGTCCTCAACCGCCCTGACGCGGGCAACTCGTTCGACAGCGCGATGCAGCGACAGCTGATCGACGCCTTCGTCGATGCGAGTGGTGACCCCGATGTACGTGTCGTCGTGCTGACCGCGACCGGGGACCGGCACTTCTGCACCGGCCCCGACCTGCGCGACCCCGAGTTCGCGCCCGACCCCGACCGGCGTGCCGGCGATGCAGCGCGCCGCCTCCGGATCGGGAGCCACCGCATGGTCCAGGCGATGCTCGACTGCGAGAAGCCCATCGTGTGCGGGCTCAACGGCACCGCCGCCGGCGCGGGCGCGAACCTCGTGTTCGGCGCGGACCTCGTGGTCGGAGTCGAGCACGCCACCATCATCGAGCTGTTCACGCGTCGGGGCCTCATCCCCGACGGCGGAGCCGCCTACCTGCTCTCGCGTCGCTTGCCACCGAACATCGCGAAACAGTTGGTGTTCTTCGCGGAGGCGATGACGATGACCGACGCCCAGCGACTCGGCCTCGTCAACGAGGTCGTGCCGGCCGACCGGTTCGCGACGACCCTCGACGAGTGGGCGGCCCGGCTGGCGACGGGGCCCACGCTGGCCTACGCCGCCGCCAAACAGCTCCTCAACCTCGCGGCCGACGACGGTCGGGACGCGTCGTTCACGCTCGAGGCGCTGCTGGTCGAGCAGATTGCATCCACCGACGACGTGACCGAGGGAGTGGCGGCATTCCTCGAGAAGCGAGAGCCGAGGTTCCGAGGACGATGACTGAACGACGCAAGCTGGCCGTGATCGGGGCCGGCCCCGGCGGCATCTGCACCGCGATCAAGCTGCTCGAAGCGGGCATCGACGACTTCGTCGTGCTGGAGCAGGGTGCGCGAGTCGGCGGTACCTGGTATCACAACCGCTACCCGGGCGCCGAGTGCGACGTCATGTCACACCTCTACTCGTATTCGTTCGAGCTCAACCCCGACTGGTCGCAGCGCTATGCCCGCCAGCCCGAGATCCACGCCTACCTCGAGCGCTGCGCCGAGAAGTACGGCGTCATACCCCACGTGTCCTTCGACACCAAGGTCACCGACGCCGAGTGGATCGAAGACCGCGCGGTGTGGCGGGTGCGCACCGACACCGGCCGCGAGCTCGAGGTCGAGGTCCTGGTGAGCGCGCTGGGGATGTTCAACATGCCGGTGTGGCCCGACATCCCCGGAAGGGAGACCTTCGCCGGCCGCGCTGTCCACTCGGCGCGCTGGCCCGGCGATCTCGACCTCACCGATCAGCGGGTCGCGGTGATAGGGAGTGCGGCGAGCTCGGTGCAGCTGGTCCCCCAGGTCGCGAAGATCGCAAGCCGTCTCGTGGTGTTCCAACGGACCGCGATCTGGGTGCTCCCGAAGGACGACCGCCCCTATACCGACGAAGACCGCGAGCGCTTCCGCACCGACCCCGCGGCGATGCCCGAACTGCGCGGCAAACTGGAGCAGAGCGTCAACGAGATGATGACGTTCTCCAACGCGGAGTTCCTCGCTCGGGCCAGAGAGGCCGGCCTCGAGAACCTCGCGGTGGTGGAGGACGACGACGTCCGGGTCCAGCTCACCCCGAAGGTGCCATGGGGCTCCCGTCGTCCGATCGTGTCGAACGTCTACTACCCGACGTTCAATCGGGAGAACGTCGAGCTCGTCACCGACTCGATCGTCGAGATCACGCCCCATGGCCTGCGGACCGCCGACGGACGCGAGCACGAGGTGGACGTCATCGTCTTCGCCACCGGTTTCGACACCACCAGGTACCTCACCGCGGTGTCGGTGACCGGGCGCGACGGCCAACGACTCGAGGACGCGTGGGCCGACGACCCGGCCGCCTACCTCGGCGTGGTCACCAGTGGCTTTCCCAACCTCTTCATGCTCTACGGCCCGAACACCAACAACGGCTCCATCCTGCGGATGTTGGAGTTCCAAGCCGAGTTCGTTGTGCGGTTCGTGCAGCTCATGGAGAAGGAGCAAGTGTCGTGGGTCGACCTCCGACCAGAGGCGCAGACGCACTTCAACCGACAGCTCCAGCACGCGCTCGACGGCATCGGCGTGTGGCGTGCCGAGCACGGCGGCTACTACCGCGGCCGATCCGGGCGGATCGTCACCCAGTGGCCACACACGATGGACGACTACGCCGAGAAGCTCCGCGGACTGTCGTTGATGGCGTTCGAGTACGCGCGTCCTTGAAGCGTCCTCACATCGCGTTCGACCAGTCGAGCCCCATCGCCGACGGATCCCGCTGGAAGGCGCGGATCATGGCCTGCAGCGTGTAGGTCGCGACCAACCGCCCGTCCTCGGTGAACACGTGACCTTCGCCCTGCGCGAGGCCGTTCCCCGTGTACACGGCGGGGTTCGCGTACAGCAGCCACTGGGTGACGTCGACCTGCTCGTGAAACGCGATCGAGATCGACATGACCCCGGTCGAGAGCGTGGAGTGCGCGATGTCCTCGCCGAACCCGGGGTGCGGGAGCATCGCGGCGGCGATGGTCCAGTGGGTGGTCGACTGCGCGAGCAGGGCGGTGTGCAGGTACGCCTCCTTCGGCGCGTCCTTGAACCGACACCACGCGTAGATCTCGGGAGAACCGACTCGGTCGGGGTTGCCGTCGTACGCGCTGTCGAGCACCCGGATGTCACGACCGGTCACGCGGAACGTACCCATCTCCTGCGCGTCGCCCGGGCCACCGACGTCGGGCATGGGGATCGACCCACGGATCACGTCATCGGCACCGGCATCGAGCAGCAACAGGCCGGCGCTGCGGAGCTTGTCGTGCTGGCTGACCTTGACCTCGAGCGTCGAGAAGGTCCGGCCGGGCCGCAGCACGTCGACATCGACCTCGAGCGTCGCGTCGAACGCGGCCGACTTGCAGAAGATCATGTGCGCGGTCGCGACCCGCTGGTCGGGGATCGTCTTGGCCGCGGCGACGATCGCCTGCGCCAGCATCTGGCCACCCTCGACGACATTGCGCGACACGTCGCGATAGGGCGGACCCTCGAACCGGCCCTCGCCCGCGGGCTCGACGTCGATCAACCGGAGCAGGTCGGTGGCGTCGCCCCACGCGGGGAACGAGTTGCTGGTCGTGGCGAGGGCACCGTCACCGGGCCAGTCCTCCACCAACTCGATCCGCAACCGCTCCTGGTAGAAGGACACGTACCCCTTGATCCCCGCGACCTCGTCGAACGGCTCGCGATAGGTCCACACCACGTTCTTCTCGGGCGCGTCGCCCGCAGCCAGCGTCCAGTAGCTCGCCTCACCCTTGAACGGGCAGATCGTGTGCGCGACGGACTCCTCGAAGTGCTCCCAGCGGACGTCGGACTCGGGGAAGTAGAGGCGGTCGACGTGCCGGGTCTCCTCCAAGCGCTGACACTCGGTGCTTTCGGCGACGAGCACGTCGCCCGCCCACACGCGTGCCGTCTGGGGCACCGGGACCAGATCGATGACGTAGTCGGGGTTGGCGGGCCATGCGCTCTCGATCTCCACCGGGTGCTCCTCGATCGGCGGCTCCGCGCTCCACAGCACAGATGAACACCGCTCGACTCATCGTACCGAGATTTGAGGAGCCCGGTCCGGGCGTCGCCGTCAGCCGCGGTCGAGTCGGAGCCGTCGCAGCACGAGCGACCGGATCTTCCATCCGTCGGGAGTGCGGGCGTACGTCGCTTGGTAGTGGCCGCTACCCCGGAAGCTGCGCTCGGGCGCGTCGGCGTACGCGACGACGTCCTCCATGGCCCAGATCGCGCTCGCTTCGCCGGGCGCGACCAGCTCGACCTCGGGCATGTACCCGCGGTGGACGCTGACCGCGGGACCGAGCACACGCTCGATCACGCGGACGACGCGATCCCCACCCTCGACGACCGGCGCATCGGCGACATCGTCTGGCGCGTGCATCGTCATGTCGTCGGTGAAGATCGCCCGCAGCTCCGACCACTGCTTCGTGTCCATGAATCGGAAGTAGCGGGCCATCACGATCTTGACGGCCTCGATGTCGTCGACGTGCGTGTCGGTCACCGCTCGCCGAGCAGGCCCGCCACGCCGTAGGTGGCCATGAACTTGCCGACCGTCTTCGGGCGGCGGACGTCGAACACCGACGACGACTGCATCGCCGTGACCGACATCAGCATCCGGGCCAGCCACTCGGCCGCTTCGTCCGTATCGACGTCCTTGCGCACCTCACCCCGCCGCTTCGCCGCTTCGACGTACGACACCAAGAAGTGCGACATGCGACGGAGCGCGCCTTCGCGGTCGCTGGCCGAGAGCCGCATGAACATCGACTCGTCGTCGCGGAGGCGATGCCGGGTGAAGTCGGCGACGTTGCGGCCCACAATCTCGCCGAACGCACCCACCTGCCCGGCAAGTGTGTCGTGCGCATCCATCTTGGCCGCGGCTTCGTCGTAGTAGCGCTGGCCGCGCAGCTCGATGGTGGCGTCGATGAGCTCCTGGCGCTCGGAGAAGTACCGGTAGACCGTGCCCCGTGACACCTGGGCGTGCCGGGCGACGTCGTGCAGACTCGTCCGGGAGATCCCGAGCTGCATGAAGCACTCGAGTGCAGCCTGCAGGATCCTCGTGCGCGTCGAGTCGTCGGGCCCCGTCGCCACCGTGCTCTTCGTCGCTGTCGACCCTCGAGGCATCGCGCCGCCGTCCTCGTCCCGTATCAGTTCGTGCTGCCGCTTCTGTGGCCGGTCATGCTACGCCGGACGCCAATCCGCGTCCCGGACCGTCGGATGCACATCAGGACACCCCGCCGAAGGTCGGGGTGGTTTTCTGAAGGAACGCGTGGAGGCCCGCCAGGCAGTCGTCCCCGGCGAACAGCGACGGTTGCGCGGCGCGTTCGAGCGCCAGGACCGCCTCGAACGCGTCGTCGGTCGCGGCCCGGAGCGCTTCCTTCATCGCCGCCAGCGCGCGCGTGGGACCATGCGCGAGCCGGGACGTGTACTCGAGTGCGTCGGCGGTAAAGGTCGCGACGGGATACACGTGCTGGAGCACGCCGATGGCTTCGGCGCGGTCGGCGCGGAGGCGGTCGCCGGTCATCACCAGATCGGCGGCACGCCCGGCGCCGACCAGCCGTATGAGCGAGTGCAGCCCACCCCAGTCGGGGACCAACCCAATCCGCACGAAGCTCTCGGTGAACACGGCGCGCTCGGAGCCGACGCGGACGTCACACGCGAGCGCGAGGTTCATCCCCGCGCCGGCGGCGTTGCCGTCGACAGCAGCGACCACCGGCTTGGGCATCGTCCGCAGCTGGCGAACCACCGCAGCGCCAAGGTCCACCCGGCGGCGGATCTCCTCGACCCGGCCGCGCGCGTGCAGCTCGACGAGCTCCTCGATGTCGGCGCCGGCCGAGAACTGGTCGCCTGCGCCCGTGATCATCACCGCGCGCGCACTGGTGTCGTCGCGGAGCTCCACCAATGCTGCGAGCAGGTCCTCGCGCATGGTGCCCTCGAAGCGGTTCATGACCGCGGGCCGATCGAGGACGACCACCGCGACCACGTCGTGCCGCTCGACCCGCACCCCGGACGCCACTTCGCGCTCGTGCATGCTCAGCTCAGGGGGAGCTTTCCGGAGGTGACCCGTTCGACGAGTTGCCGCTTGTCGATCTTGTTCGTGGTCGTGTACGGCAGGCCGTCGGTCGACGGGAGCACGATCCACTGCTTCGGTACCTTGTAGGCCGCCAGCTGCTCCCGCGCACGGGACCGGAGCTCGTCGGGCGAGATCGACTCCCCCGGCCGCAGCACGACCACACCGACGACGGCCGCACCACGCTCTTCGTCGGGAACGCCGACCACATACGCCTCGCGCACCTCGGGCATCCCGAACAGCACCTTCTCGACCTCAACCGGCGCGACGTTCGCACCCGACGTCTTGATCATGTCGTCGGTGCGTCCCGAGAAGTACAGGTGACCATCGTCGTCGTAGTGCGCCGAGTCGCCGGTGTGGTACCAGCCTTCGGCGTCGAAGACGTCCGACCACTCGCGGCCGACCATGCCCCGCATCATCGGCCACCCCCGGACGCAGATCTCGCCGTGCACCCCGGGCTCCACCGTGTCACCGTTTTCGTCGACGACCTTGTGCTCGAAACCGGGAGCACTGACGCCAAGCGATCCCCGCTTCTCTTCCGGAAGCTGCTCGGCCGGCGGCCACCACGTGTGCGAGCTGCACGTCTCGGTCATGCCGAGCTGGGCCACCCGCAGTGATGGATCGGAACCGCGCCGCTCGGGCGAGAGCAAGGCGGGCTGGTAGCCGTCGCGCAGGCTGGAGAGGTCGGTCGACGCGAAGTCGGGATGGGCGGCGATCGCGGGACCCACGTGCGGGAACCCCATGGCGTAGGTCGCGTGCTCGCTCGCCAGCAGGTGGAGCACCTGGCCCGCGTCGAAGCGGTGCTCGGTGAGGATCGTCACCCCGATCTGCATCGGGCCCAGGACACCGAACACCAGACCACCGACCCAGAAGAAGGCCATCGGCACGTACACCCGGTCGTCGGAGGTCCACTCGTGTCCGGCGGCGATGAACCGGGAATGACGCAGCACCGTGCCGTGAACGTGGATGATGCCTTTCGGGTCGGACGTGCTCCCCGACGTGTAGATGATCACGAGGTCGTCGGCCGGCCGCACCGCCTGCTGGGCGGCCACGAGCAGTTCGAGGTCGACCTGCTCGTCGTGCGCCGAGAGCCACGGGCGGTCGACGTCGGGATCGAGACTGATCACGTGCCGCAACGACGGGGTGGAGGGGAGCAGCAACGGCGCCGTCGTCGCCTCGGCCAGCCCCGGCACACTCTGCTCCACGAGCCCGAGCGTGTCGTGCCCGAGGATCGACGGGACGGTGAGCAGCGTATGGATGTCGGCGTGGCGGAGGATCCAACCGAGCTCCGGCGCCTGGAAGAAGGTGTTGATCGGCACCGCGACCGCGCCGATTCTGGTCGCGGCGAGGAAGGCGACGAAGAAGTCCGGACCATTGGGGGCGAGGACGCCGACCCGCGTGCCCTTGACGACACCACGGGAGAGCAGCGTGCGCGCCAATGCCGCCGACCGCTCGTCGGCCTCCGAATAGGTGATGCGCTCGATGGTGGCGTCGGCGGTGGTGGCGACGATCAGGTCGTTGGTGCCGTGCTCGGCGACGAGCGCGTCGAGCATCGCGGGAATCGTGCCGACGTAAGGCAACGTGACCGGGTCGAAGCCCCGGCCGGGCACGAGCACCTCGCGCATCAGACGGTCCAGTTCGGCTCGCGCTTCTCCGCGAACGCGCGCATGCCCTCGTGGTAGTCGGGGTGGGTGAGCTGGTGCTGGAGCACGTAGCGGTACGCGACGTCGAACCCGGGTTGCAGGCCGACGTCGAGGCTCTTCCACATCGCCTTGATCGACGCCTGCACGGTGCCGGGTGAGAGCTTCGCGATGTCGAGCGCGATCTCCCGTGATCGCGGCATGAGCTGTTCCTTCGGCACGACCTCGTTGACCAGACCGATGTCGAAGGCGCGCTGCGCGCTGATGCGCCCATTCTTGGTCATGAGCCCCATCTGCATGACCATCGAGAGCGGCATGCGGCGCAACAGCGCCACGGGTTCCATCGCGAACACGTTGCCGACCATGCAGTGGGTGTCGAGGAGCTCCGCGTGTTCGGCCGCGATGATGAGGTCGGCGTCGGCGACCTGGTGGAGACCGCCGCCGACGACCATGCCGTTGAGCGCGCAGATGACGGGCTTCCACACGTTGTGGTGTAGGCGCGAGCCGGGCACCTTGTTGCGGATGCCCGACTCCGCAGTGGCGCGGATGTCCTGACCGGCCGAGAAGGCGCGATCACCGGCGCCGGTGATGATCGCCACCCGGATCCCGGGATCGTCGCGCACCATGCCCCACGCCTCGCCGAGCTCCCGGCGCGACGTGTCGTTCGTGGCGTTCAGCCGCTCTGGCCGATTGAACGTGATCGTGGCGACGTGGTCGGCCACGTCGAAGAGGATGGTCTCGAAGTCCATGGCGCGCTCCCCCACCTCGGTCCCGGGCTTCGTGACAACGTAGCAAACGTTGTCACATCGTTCTCCCTGGCCTCAGGGCATCCACTGCCCGCCCGAGACGGAGATCATCTGGCCGACGATGTGCCGGGCGGCGTCGGAGCACAGGAACGCCACCGTCGCCGCGATGTCGTCGGGGTCGCCGATCTGGCCGGTCAGCGTGGTTGCCCGCATGGCGTCGAGCTCATCCTCCGACTTGCGGCCGAGGAGCCACGGCGTCGCGGTCGTGCCGACGACGATCGTGTTCACCCGGACGCCCAGGGGACCGAGTTGGACGGCCATGAGCCGTGACAGGCCCTCGACTCCGGCCTTGGCCGCGGCGTACGCGGGCGGACCCGTCCGCACGCCGTGGGCCGAGACCGAGCTGATGTTGACGACGCTGCCGCCGCGCCCCTGCTCGACCATCTGTCGCGCCGCGAGTTGCGCGACGACGAAGGTGCCCTTGAGATTCACGTCGACGATGCGGTCCCAGTCGGCGTCGTCCTGGTCGAGGAAGGTCGCCGGGAGCGTCATGCCCGCGTTGTTGACCACGGCGTCGAGCCCGCCGTGCGTGCCGACCAGCTGGTCGACAACGGCCTGGACCGCGATCCGGTCGCTGACCGAGGCCTCGTGCGCGCTGAGGCGCCCCTCGCGCGCGTCGACCTCGGGCGCCAACGCCGCCAGCGCCTTGGCGTTGACGTCGATCACGCCGACTGCGTACCCGTCGTCGAGGAGCCGCTTGGTGATCGAGTGTCCGATGCCACGGGCGCCGCCGGTGACGATCGCGACCGGCACGCTCACGTGAACCAGCGCGCGAGTGATTCGATGACGCAAGCGGGCTTCTCGCCGTCTTCCACCTCGATGGTGACGAGCGTCTTCACCTGCACGCCGGTCCCGAGTTCGGTGACCTGTGCCAGCTCGGCGCCGGCACGGATCCGTGCGCCGACGCGCACCGGCGACGGGAAGCGCACCTTGTCGAGGCCGTAGTTGACCGCCATGGTGAAGCCTTCGTAGCGCACGATCTGCGGCAGGAGGTAGCTGGCCAGCGAGAGAGTCAGGTATCCGTGCGCGATCGTCCCGCCGAACGGACCGTCCTTGGCGCGTTCGGCGTCGACGTGGATCCACTGGAAGTCACCGGTGGCCTCGGCAAACTGATCCACCCGTTCCTGGCTGATCTCCAGCCACTGGCTGTACCCGAGGTGGCGACCCTCGGCTTCCTGCACCGCGGCCAAGCCGCTCAACACCATCGGGGACGACACGCACTCTCCTCGTGACGTGGCGCCCCTGCCGGACGCGCGGGTATGGAACAGTTTGACGCTGAGTGTTCGATCATGCAGCATCGCGAAGGTCGTCGCAAGCAGACGGCTCCCCGCCATCGGTCCGCTACCCGTGGGAGCTCCAGATCTCCACGAGGTCGGCCGTCGAACAGATCTTGGCGACCATCGCGAGCGTGTTCTTGATGACGAGCTCGGTGTAGTCGAGGGGATACCCGACGATCGCGTCGCGCGGGATGACGACTTCGAAACCGGGGTTGACGCAGTCGATCGCGACATTCGGGATCCCGAGGTTCGCTGAGACGCCGAGCGCGACGACGGTGCGAGTGCCGAGGTTGCGCAGGATCGTCGGGACCTCCGTGCCGATGATCGGTGACACCTGGACAGTGCGGATTGACGTGATGTCGGTGTCGGCAACATCGATGCCACCCACGATCTCAATGCCACCGGGATCCCACACCGATGTCGCTCGCCCTCGGGCTCCAGCTCGCAGGATCGGCGCGTTCGTCGCGGAAGCTGGATTGTCAGGGCGTCCTTCTGCGACGCAGTGCAGGATCCGGCAGCCGGCCGAGCGCCCGACGCGCACCAACTCACCGACTCGTTCCACGAGCCCGATCTCGCGCGCGGCGTCGGGCAGCACTCCTTGGCCGAAGTCGCCGATGACGCTGCGTTGACACTCCTGGGTCAGGACGACAGTGGTCGACGGGTCGACCAGCGCGGCAAGTTCCACCATTGCATCCGCTCCTCGTTCGTGTGCGTTCAGCTGTCGGCGCGTACGGAATCCCTCTGGGCGAGCACCGTGGGCGGTGCGTCGCGCCACGATGGCACTCCGTCCTCGGGCAGCGCCGCGGGCATCTTGTCGTCGTGGATCGCCGCCCAATAGGCGTGATTGAGTTGGTGGAGCGTGAAGCACGCGGACAACGCGTTCTGGAACCCCATGTTGTCGACGGTCTGGTTGACGGATTCCTTGACCAGCAACGCCGTCATCGTCGGAAGCTCGGCGATGCGCGCCGCGAACGCGAGCGTCTTCGTTGCGAGGTCATCCGACGGGAAGACCTTGCTGACCATGCCGAGCCGGTACGCCTCATCGACGTCGAGCGCGTCGCCGGTGAGCAGCAACTCCTTCGCCTTCCGCGGGCCGAACTCCCACGGTTGTCCGAAGTACTCCACGCCGCACATTCCGAGCCGGGTGCCGACGACGTCGGCGAACCGCGTTCCCTCTGCGGCGACGATGAGATCGCAGGCCCACATCAGCATGAGGCCAGCTGCGTACACGGGTCCGTGCACCTGCGCGATCGTGATCTTGCGCAGGTTCCGCCACCGCTTCGTGTTCTCGAAGAAGTAGTGCCACTCCTGCCGCATCTGGCTCTCGGGGCCCACACGAGTCCCGCCATTGACGCGGAACGTCGGGTGCTCGTTGGGCATGCCGGGCCATTCTTCGCGCGACTCCGCCGACCCGAGGTCGTGGCCGGACGAGAACATCGTGCCCGCGCCGCCGAGGATGACGACCCGGACGTCATCGTCGGCCTCGGCCTCCAAGAGCGCCTGGTCGAGTTCGACGAGCAGCCCGCGGCTCTGCGCGTTGCGACTCTCGGGACGGTGCAGCATCACGCGTGCAATGCGGCCGCGCTCGAGCGTCTCGTAAGTGACGAATCGGAAGTCGGACATGATGGTTTCCCTGGGTCACGCACGAAGCAGCCCGCGATGACGCGGGAGGCCGAGGATGTGCTCTGCGATGAGATTGCGTTGGATGTCGGTCGTACCGCCGTAGATCGAGGTCCCCTGCGCGAATCGGTGTGCCCACTCGATCGTGCCGTCCGCCGCCGCTCCATCTGCGCCCGAGCGCAGCATGCCGGCAGGACCCGCGAGCGCGATGAGCTCTGCAGTCGCCTCGATCATCAGGTCCGACGCGATCACGCGGACGTACGGGCTCGGGGTGACGTCGGCGACCGCGTGCTTGAGCGCCAGGCGCGCCAAGCGCAGACGTACCGATGCGTCGTCGACCGGGCGTTCGCCGGGCGCACCCTGACGCGCCCAGCGCTCGGCGGCTTCGCGGACGGTGTCGAACTCGTCGCGCCAACCACGCGTCTTCCCGAGCGCGGCGACGACATCCGCGGCGTGCTCATCGAGCACCTCGTTTGCCTGATCGCCCATCCCGTGCTCGGCCGAGAGGGCTCCCGACGCCACCTGCCAGCCTTGGTCGACCGGCCCGAGCCGGTGCGAGTCCGGGATCCTGACGTCGTCGAAGTACACGAAGTTCGTCCGCTCACCTCCGAGGGTGGCGATGCCCTGCACCTCCACCCCAGGATGACGGAGCGGGACGAGGAACATCGTGATGCTCTGATGCTTTCCCGCGTTCGGGTTCGTGCGCGCGGTCGCCATGACGTACTGGCACAGGTGCGCTCCGGTCGAGAACATCTTCTGGCCGGTGATCACCCACTCGTCACCGTCACGGACGGCGCGGGTGCGGATGGCGGCTGCGTCCGACCCACAGTCCGGCTCGGTGTAGCCGAGGCAGCAATGGATGTCACCGTTGCGCAGCCCCGGACCGAGCTCGGCGCGCAACACCTCGCTTCCAAAGTTCCGCACGACCGACAGGATGAGATCCCGTGAGCCGATGACCGGGAACATCGCGCCGGCGCGTCGTATCTCTTCGGCGCCGACGACCGCAGCTCGGAGCGGATCGAGCGTCGGTCCGTCGTCGACGACTCCTTCGCGTGGAAGCCACCCTCGTTCTGCGAGTGCGCGCTGGTACTCGGGCAGGAGGCCGTTGCTCTCGGCGTGCTCGGCTTCGAGGATCTCCTCGGACAAGTGGGCGTCCATGAAGGGAACGACCTCTGCGTTCCAGAACGCTTCGATCTCCGGATCGAGCTCGACGATGCTGAAGTCCATCTACTGCTCCTCGGTCGTGGGCCGGCCGTACAGGTGATCACCCAGTCGTTGGAGATCCCGCTCGGGATCGCCAGCGACGAGCGTCCAGCCGCGTGCGCGACGGAAGTAGAGCTGCATGTCGGATTCGAGCGTGAACCCGAGTCCACCGAGTGTGTGGATCCCGATGCTCGCCGCACGGTTGGCGACATCGCCGGCGTACACGAATGCCATGAAGACCTCGGTCGGCGCCAGCGCCGGTTCGTGATCGAGGTACCACGCGGCGCGGCGCGCGAGCCGTCTCGCCCCTTCGACTCCGGTCGCGACATCGACGAGCGGATGCGCGATCGCTTGGAACGTGCCGATCGGGACACCGAACGCGTGGCGTTCGTTCGCGTACGCGATCGCGAGATCGAGCGCGGCTTGCGCGAGGCCGGTCTGGGTCGCGGCCATGAGCACCTTCCACTCGAGGACCGCGGTTTGGTGCAGTTCGAGCGCGTCGCGGTCTCGCGCGAGGGTGCTCCGGCTGCTCGCCGGACCCGACAGCGTCCGCCATGCGAACGGCGCATTGGCGAGGTTCGGCACCGCGTCGCCCGGCGGCGACTCGACGACGACGAGGACGCCGTCTTCCACTCCAACCACCAGATCCGCGACTGCGCCGCTCCCGACCAGCTGCCGTTCACCGTCGGCGACCTCGTGCAGCGCGATGGTCCCGATTCGTGCTCCCGACGCGATCGACCGAGCCATCCCGTCGGGTGCACCGGCCTGGGTTAGAAGGCGCGCTGCGACCATCGAGTCGACGAGCGGGACGGGAGCAGCGCTGCGGCCGTGCGCTTCGGCGACGAGCGTGAGGTCGACGAGGCTCGCACCGTCGCCACCGACCGCTTCCGGCAGCGACATGCCGACGATCCCCGAGTTCGCCACGAGTGCCCAGAGGTCCACATCGAAGCCCGACGGCTCTGCCGCGCGGACTCGATCCGAGGGGCATTCCCGCTCGAAGAAGCTCCCGAACACCTCCTCGATCTGCTCTTGCTCGTCCGAGAGCGAGTAGTCCTGACGCCGCACGACGCGGGCGTGCAATGGGTGTCCCGGTGGTTCAGGCATGCGGCTGCGTTGGCCTCGACTCGGCGCCCGGACGGGGCAGGCGGATGGAACAGTTTGACGCTGAGTGTTCGATCATGCAGTATCGTCGAGGCTGCTCGCAACACGCACGGCTCGATCAGCGGAAGAGGTCGCAACGTGAGGTTTGGCATCTTCATCCTGGGCGACAAGCCACCGCAGCTGACCCACCAGGAGGTCCTCGACAACGTGCTCGAGGAGGCCCGCTGGGCGGAGGAGCTCGGCTACGACGAGGTGTGGCTCGCGGAGCACCACTTCTCGCCGTACGGCACGCTCGCCAACCTCCCGCAGATCGCCACTGCGATCGCGGCACAGACGGAGCGGATCCGTATCGGCACCGCCTGCATGGTCGCGCCGTTCCACGACCCGATCCACCTGGCCGAGCAGATCGCGACCGTCGACGCGTTGAGCGGCGGCCGGTTCGACGCCGGATTCGGGCGCGGCTACCAGGCCCACGAGTTCAAGGGCTTCGGAGTCTCCATGGATGAGGCGACCGCGCGGTATCAGGAGTGCGTCGCGATGGTCGAAGGGCTCCTCACCAACGAGCGCTACAGCCACGAAGGTCAGTTCTGCAGCGTCGACGACCTCACGATCCACCCGCGCCCGGTTCAGGACCCCATTCCGATCTGGTGCACCGTCATGAAGACGCCCGCCAGCTTCGAGTGGCTCGCAGAGACCGGTTACGGCGCGATCATCGGCAACCCGTACCAGGTCGACGCCGACCTCGCGACCGGTCTCCAGCTCTACCTCGAGTCACGCGAACGACGCGGCCTGTCGTCGGCAACCGAGCAGGTGTGGGCACTGCTCAACGCCTTCGTCGACCACGACGACGCGTTCGCACGGGAGTACCCCCGTCGGAGCGTCGAGCAGTCGATCGAGGTCCACCGGCAGTACTCGAGCCCATTCGAGCGCGGCGGTGAGATCCCCGCCGACTACAAGGCGTACGCCGATTGGTTCGACAACCACGACGCCCAGAGCTACGAGCAGATCCTCAACGCCGACCTCACGCTCATGGGCAGCCCCGAGCGCATCATCCCGAAGATGAGCAAGATCGTCGACATGGGCTGGCAGAACCTCATGCTCCGCATGAGCCGCGGCGGGGCGATGGAACGCGACAAGGTGCGCAGCTCGATGGAGCTCTTCTCGCGTGAGGTCATGCCCGCGGTCGCCGAGCTCGAATCCGCGAGGGTCTGACCGCACGCGTGAACCTCAGCACCCGGATCACGACCGTTCTCACCCTCGATCCCGACGCGGACGCGATCGAGTTCGAGGGTCAGTGGACGTCGTGGGGATCGCTGCACCGGATCGCCACCTCGGTCGCGGGACTGCTCGATGGGAGCGGCGTGCCCTTCGGAGGACCGGTGGGTCTCGTGTTGCGCAACGACCCCGCGATGATCGCCGCCGTGCTCGGCACGCTGATCGCCGGCCGCTGCGTAGTGACGATCAGTCCGCATCAGGGTGACGAGTCGCTGGCGACCGAGGTCGAGGCACTCGCTGTGCCCGCGCTGGTCGCACTTCCCGACGACTGGTCACGGCCCGGAGTTCGTGATGCAGCGACCCGAGTTGGCGCCATGGGCATCGAGGTCACGATCGCTCCCATCGCCGAGGCCACCTTCGTCCACGGACTCGAACGCGTCGACTCCGTGCTGGAGCACCGGCCCGTCGTCCCCGGCGTCGCCGTCGAGATGTTGACGAGTGGCACGACCGGACCACCCAAGCGCGTACCGCTCGGCTACGCGCAGTTCGAGCGCACGATCGCTGCCGCGGGCGCGCACTACCGCTCCGACGGCACCCGCGACGACACTCCCCACCTCCGTTCTGGCGTGGCGATCGTCGCGTCACCGCTCGTGCACATGTCGGGGATCTTCCGCACGCTGCTCAACGTCACCGACGGTCGCCGCATCGCACTGCTCGAGCGCTTCCGGGTCGACGACTTCGTCGCGCTGGTGGAGCGCCACCAACCGAAGGCGGTGAGCCTCGTACCCACCGCGCTGCGCATGGTGCTCGACGCCGACGTCGACCCCGAGTCGCTCCGCAGCATCCAGGTGGTCACCTCGGGGAGCGCCGCGCTGCCGGTGGCGGTGCAGGAGGCGTTCGAGTCGAAGTACGGCATCGCCGTCCTCCCGTCGTACGGTGCCACCGAGTTCGCCGGAGGCGTCGCGGGATGGACGCTCCCGCTCCACCGAGAGTGGGCCGAGCGCAAACGCGGCAGCGTGGGTCGTCCCCAACCCGGCCGTGAGCTGCGGGTGGTCGATCCGGACACCGGCGCCGAGGTGCCGACCGGTGCTCCCGGGCGGCTCGAGGTGCGGGCGCGCGACACCGACTGGGTCCGCACCACCGACATCGCCCGCATCGACGCCGACGACTTCCTCTGGATCGACGGTCGCAGCGACGACGCCATCGTGCGTGGTGGCTTCAAGGTCTTCCCCGGCGAGATCGTCGAGGTCCTGCGCGCGCACCCAGCCGTACGTGACGCCGGTGTGACCGGGATCGACGACGAACGACTCGGCGCAGTGCCGGTCGCAGCCGTTGAACTGCGTGACGGAGCGACGGTGACGGAACAAGAGTTGGAGGACCACGTGCGACAGCAACTCGCGAGCTACAAGGTGCCGACCGAGGTGCGCGTCGTCGACGCGCTCCCTCGCACCCCTTCGATGAAGGTGAGCCAGCCCCAGCTACGCGAGTTGTTCGTCGGGGCGGACGCCCGATGAGCCATCCGTTGCGCGGTGCGGTCGCCATCGTGGGCGCGGCCGACGAGGTGTCACCCACCGGCGAGATCGACCTGCCGCTCCGCGCCCTCGAAGCACGCGTCGTGCGCGCGGCACTCGACGACGCGGGGCTCGAGCCGGCCGACGTCGACGGACTGTGCATGTGCACCGGCGGCACGCTCATGCACTCGGTCGAGCTCGCCGAGCAGCTCGGCATCCAACCCAGTTGGACCGACTCCACGCAGGTCGGCGGGGCGTCGTACGAGCTGTACGTCGAACACGCGGCCAGCGCCATCGCCGCCGGACTCTGCGAGACGGTCGTGGTCGTCTACGCATCGACGCCGCGCGCGTCGCGTAAGCGTGGCGGCACCGGCATGGGGATCCTCGCCACGCCCGAACGCCTCGAGTGGGAGACCCCCTACGGCATCTTCCTGCCCATCGGCGCGTACGGTCTCGCCGCCAGCCGGCACATGGCGGTGTATGGCACCAAGCCGGAGGAACTCGCGCAGATCGCCGTCGACACCCGGCGCTGGGCGACGATGAACGAGCGTGCCTACTCCCGCGATCCGATCACCGTCAACGATGTCCTCGACTCCGGATACGTCGCCGAGCCGATGCACAAGCTCGAGTACTGCCTCGTCACTGACGGCGCCGGCGCGATCGTGGTGACCAGCGCAGCACGGGTCCGCGACCTCGCCAGGCCGCCGGTGTGGGTGCTCGGTGCCGCCAGCCACCACACGCACTCGATGATCTCGCAGATGCCCGACCTCACCACGACTGCAGGCGTGCAGTCGGGTGAGCGGGCGTTCGCGATGAGCGGCCTCACCCCCGCCGACATCGACGTGGTGGAGCTCTACGACTCGTTCACCATCACCGTGCTCCTCGCGCTCGAGGACCTCGGGTTCTGCGCCAAGGGTGAGGGGGGCGCCTTCGTCGCCGACGGTCGGCTCGGTCCCGGCGGCGCGCTCCCGGCGCAGACGTCGGGCGGCGGGCTCGCCTACACGCATCCGGGAGCGTTCGGGATGTTCCTCCTGGTGGAGGCGGTGCGCCAACTGCGCGGCGAGAGCGGCGAGCGGCAGGTTGCCGACGCGCGCACCGCGGTTGCACACGGCTGCGGCGGTGTGCTCTCGGCCACCGCGACCGTCGTCCTGGGTACGGAGGAGACGCTGTGAGTGAGACGAATGAGCTGCCGTCACGGGTGGTGCCCGAGCCGTCGGAGTATTCCCAGCCATTCTGGGACGCAACGCGCGACCAGCGGCTCGTGCTGCAGCGTTGCGCGTCGTGCGACGCGTTCGTCTGGTATCCGCGCCCGTTCTGTCCCGGCTGCCTCCGTGAGACGCTCGAGTGGACGGAGGTCTCCGGACTCGGCACAGTGCACGCCGTGAGCGTCCATCACCGCGCACCCTCACCCGAGATGAAAGATCGAGCGCCCTACGCGCTCACCCTCGTCGAGCTCGACGAGGGTGTCCGGCTCATGAGCAACGTCGTCGACTGCGACCCCGCAGACGTGCACGTCGGTCAGCGCGTCCGCGCCACGTGGGAGCCGCTCGACGACGGCCGTCACCTCCTCCTGTTCGCGCCCGAGCCCCTCGGCTCGTGACGCCGCGGGTGCGCGAGCTCGCGTCCGGTCTCGCGTTCCCCGAAGGACCGCTCGTCACCGGCGACGGCGGGGTGCTGGTCAGCGAGATGGGCGGCGGTCGCGTCACGCGCGTCGACGCCGACGGCGCCACCGAGGTCGTCGCGGTCACGGGCGGCGGCCCGAATGGGTTGGGACGACTCCCCGACGGCACGGTGCTCGTGTGCCAGGGCGGCGGTTCCCGCTGGCAGGCGCGACCGTGGCCGTTCGACCTCCCGGGCTCGGTCGACCTCGTGTTGCCGGCCGGTCCGGCCGAGGACGCGCTCACGCCCCAGGTCCAGGCGGTCGGTGTCGACGGCTCGGTCACGACCGTCACCGAGCGCTTCGTCGGGGTCGACGGCGTCGAACGCCCACTCGGTCGTCCGAGTGATCTCTGCGTCGATGCCGAGGGCGGCTTCTGGATGACCGACGGTGGCGCCAGCCACGGACGGGACCGTGCGCTCACCGGCCTCCTCTACGGCGCGCCCGGGACGACACCGGGCACTCCGCTGCGCGAGGTGCTCTACCCGCTCGAGATGCCGAACGGCGTGGCGCTCTCGGGTGACGGCTCACGGCTCTACGCGACCGAGACCCGAACCCGTCGGGTGTGGGAGTTCGCGCTCGCGCCCGGCGGTGTGATCGAGCGGGCCCGTGGCTTCGCGACGATCCCCAGCGGTGGCCCCATGAACTTCGGCGGCGCCGACGGCATCTGCGTCGACGACGCTGGGCGCGTCGTCGTCGCCACCCTCGGCACGGGCGGCATCACCGTGTACTCCTCCGAGGGCGACCAGCTCGGGGCGCTGGTGCTCGACGACCGCATGACGACCAACGCCGCCTACGACGACGCGTCAGGTTGCCTGTTCGTGACGCTCGCGACCACGGGTCGCGTCGTCGTCGTCGACGACTGGCCCGCTGGCGTGATCACGTCGACGTGATCGAGGGCCCGTGACCGAGGGACCCCACTCCCCCGCGACCCACGCACGCGAACGACCGGACGCGCCCGCACTGATCCTGGCCCGAACCGGCGAGCAACTCAGCTGGCGCGACCTCGACGAGCATTCGAATCAAATGGCGCACCTCTTCCGCTCGCTCGGGCTGCGCGATGGCGAGACCGTCGCGCTGCTGATCGAGAACCACCTCCGTGCATTCGAGGTGACCTGGGCCGTACTGCGCTCCGGCCTGCGGTACACGTTCGTCAACAGCATGCTGACGAGCGACGAAGCAGCCGAGATCCTCGACGCGGCGGGAGCGCGGGTGCTGGTGACATCGACCCGACGGCTCGACGCCGCGCTCGCCGCGAACCGCGGCGGCGACCTGTCCCACGTGTTCGTGCTCGTATCGCACGACGAGGCGGCACCCGCGCAGCTCCCGACCGGGTGGCAGCTCCTCGACGACGCGATCGTCGACATGCCGACGACGCCCGTTCCCGACGGGCGCGAGGGCGCGCCGCTGTGGTTCTCGTCGGGCACCTCGGGACACCCGAAGGGCGTGCTGCGGGACCTGCCGGACGCCCCAGCAGGGACAGCCGACGAGCAGTCGCTCTGGTATGCCGAGCAGTACGCGTTCGGCCCGTCGACGGTGCACCTCGCGCTCGGTCCATTGCACCACGCCGCGCCGATCGGTTTCTCCACGATGGTGCAGCGCTTCGGCGGCACCGTGGTGCTCACCGAGCGGTTCGACGCGGAGGCGACGCTGGGCGACATCGAGCGCTACCGCGTGACGTTCAGCCACATCGTGCCGACGATGTTCGTGCGCTTCCTGAAGCTCCCCGCCGACGTGCGAGCGCGATTCGACGTCAGCTCGCTCAAGCACGTGTTACATGGCGCAGCCCCGTGTCCCGTTGACGTAAAGCGTCAGATGATCGAATGGTGGGGCCCGATCCTCGACGAGTACTACGCGGGTACCGAGGGCGTCGGTGCGACGTCGATCTCGTCGGAGGAGTGGCTCGCACACGCGGGATCGGTCGGGCGCGCCAGCCGGGGCACGATCCACATCACCGACGAAGGGGGCCACGAGGTGCCGCCCTACGTCGAGGGGATGGTGTGGTTCGACAGTCCGGTCAAGGCGGTGTACCGCGGCGATCCCGAGCAGACCGCGGCGATCACCCACCCCGAGGGCTGGCAGACGCTCGGCGACGTGGGGTACGTCGACGACGACGGCTACCTCTTCCTCACCGACCGCTGGACGCACAAGATCGTCACCGGGGGCGCGAACGTGTTCCCGCGAGAAGTGGAGGACGTCCTGCTCGCCCACCCGAAGGTGCTCGACGTCGCCGTCATCGGTGTACCCGACGACGACATGGGCGAGCAGGTACGAGCGGTCGTCGAACCCGTCTCGTGGGACGACGTCTCACCCTCGCTCGCCGATGACCTGGTCGCGTGGACCCGCGCGCGACTTTCGCACTACAAGTGCCCCCGCGCGGTCGACTTCGAGCGCACACTGCCGCGCGGCGAGAACGGCAAGCTCTACAAGCGCGTCCTCCGCGACCGCTACTGGGCCAGACGAACTTCCAAGATCCTCTGAGTTCTGATCAGCGGTCGAGGAAGGCGTCGATCGCGGCGCGGTGCTCGGGAGTCGTGAACGTCTCGCTCTCTGCGGAGAGCCCGTACTCGAGGATGCCGGTGATGGCACGTTGCACGTGCAGGTTCAGTGCGCGCTTCGTGTCCTGGACGGCTGCAGGCGGTAATGCCGCGAGGCGGTGCGCCATCGCCAGGCCCTCTTCCTTGACCTTCTCGTGCGGTACCACACGGTTGGCGAGACCCAGCTGTACTGCGAGCTCTGCCGGGATCCGTTCACCGAGCAGCAGGTACTCCTTCGCCTTGAGCAGGCTCATGAGCAACGGCCACGCCACCGAACCGCCGTCGGCCGCGACGATGCCACTCGCCACGTGCGTGTCGGCGAAGAACGCCCGGTCAGAGATCAGCACGATGTCGCACAGCACTGCGACGCTGCAGCCGAAGCCGATGGCGGGGCCGTTCACCGCGGCGACCACGGGCAGGGGGAAGTCGACCATGTCGCGCACGATGCGGCGGGCGTCGCGTATTCCGGCCCTGCGAGTCACTGGATTCTCGACATTGTTCTGAAGCCATTCGACGAGGTCACCCCCAGCGCTGAAGAACTTGTCGCCAGCGCCGGTGAGCATGACGGCACGTGCGTCGGGGTCCTCGGCGAGCTCGTCCCAGAGCCGGGCGAAGCTGGTGTGCATCGCGTTGTTCACCGCGTTGGCGTGGTCGGGACGGTTCAATGTGACGATCCGGACCGCACCATCGACTTCGACGGTGATCGTGCCTGCGGAATCAGTGCTCATCGGTCCCATCCTGTTGTCGTCCACCCGCGCCGGCAACACGTTCGCGGTCTGGGCCCACGGGGCGGCTGCATGATAGAACACTCTCTGCTCAATTGTCTCCGCCGGAGGTCAGCAGATGGAACGTCTCAGCGGTCGTGGCGCGCTCGTCTCGGGAGGCGGCCAGGGACTGGGCCGCGCCATCGCCAAGCGCCTCGCGTCGGAGGGCGCCGTGGTGACCGTCGCCGACATCAACGTCGAGAAGGGCGAAGAGTGCGTCGCGGAGATCGAGGGCGCGGGTGGCAGTGCGCAGTTCGTGCAGGCGAACGTGGCGAAGGACGACATGATTGCCCGCACCGTCGAAAGCGCGGTCGAATGGAGCGGTGGCCTCTCGGTGCTCGTGAACGTAGCGCAGTACTTCGCGCCGTCGAAGGCGTTCGAGCTCGTGTCGATGAAGGACTGGGAGCTGTCAGAGGCCACTGGTCCACGCGCGTCGTTCCGCTTCATGCAGCTCTGCTATCCCCACCTCAAGGAGAGCGGCCACGGTTCGGTGATCAACTTCACGTCGGGGTCGGCCATCGCCGGCATCGCGTACACCGGTCCGTACTCGGCGGCCAAGGGCGCGATCCTGGCCATCACCAAGGTCGCGGCCAACGAGTGGGCGAAACAGGGCGTGCGAGTGAACGCCATGTGCCCGTTCGGACTCACCGACGTGCAGAAATCGATGATCGGCAGCGAGTACGACAACTACACGAGCACCGCCGCGCTGTGCCCAATGGGTCGCGGCGGTGATCCCGACACCGACATCGCGCCCGTCGTGGCATTCCTCGCCAGCGACGACTCGCAGTTCGTCACCGGCACGGTGATGCACGCCGACGGCGGCCTCACCCAGCTGTCGCCGATCGACTACTCGGGCGCCAAGGGCGTCTTCGACGCTTGAGACCGGCGAGCGACTACCGCAGCTCCATCTCGACGCGCGTGTAGCCGCGCACGGTCGCGGTGAGCATGCGTTCAGTCGCCCCGAGCCGGTACTCGGGGAAGCGCTCCGCGATCTCCTCGAGCACGATCGCGGCCTCGCGCCGAGCCAGCCACTGCCCGAGGCACACGTGGCGGCCCCATCCAAAGAACACCGTCTGCTGCCGCGCCCGCTCGACCAGGAAGTCATCGGGATCGACGTACTGGCGCTCGTCACGGTTGGCGCTGCCGAGCAGCAGGAGCACCCAGTCGCCCTCGGGGATGGTCGTGCCGGCCACCTCGACGTCGCGCGTCGTGGTGCGCGCCACCCAATGGCTCGGGGTGTCGTAGCGCAATGCCTCGTCGACCGCCTGCGGAATCAGGTCGGGACGCTCGCGCAGCAATTCCCACTGGTCGCGGTGCTCGTCGAGCGCGACGAGCGAGTTCGACAGCAGCTTCTGCGTCGTCTCCGACCCGGCGGCCGAGAGCAGGTTGCAGAACATGAGAACCTCGTGGGGCGTCAGCGTCGTCGCGCCCAGCTCGGGGTCGTCGTACTCCGCGGCCAGCACCCGGCTGATGAGGTCGTCGGCGGGGTCCTGACGACGTTCCTCGATCAGGGCGCCGATGTACTTGCTGATCTTGCGACTCGCATCAATGGCGCGCCTCGGCATCGCGACCGAGCCGTCATCACGCGACAGGAAGAGCTCCCACCACTCGCGCAGCTGCGCCCGATCGTTCGCCGGCACACCGAGCAGCTCACCGATGACATCGGTCGGGATGTTGAACGCGAACGCCTGCATCGCGTCGACGGTCGTGCCCCGCTCCAGACCGTCCATGTGCGCGCGGACGATGCGCCGCAGCGCGTCGTCCATGGCCTCGACGGCGCGCGGTGTGAAGAGGCGGTTGAGCATGCCGCGCACGAGATCGTGGCGGGGCGGGTCCATCGACACGATCGAGTACTTCTCGCCGCCCCGATCCGGGTTCTCAGGTGCCGGTCCCTGGTCGGAGGAGAAGGTCTGCCAGTCGCGCAGCGCCTCCCACACGTCGTCGAAGCGGGAGATGACCGACCACCGACCGTCGGGATCGGGGTAGACGGGCGCCTCATCGCGCAGCCGACGGTAGAGCGGGTACGGGTCCTCGAAGATCGCCTGCGAGTACGGCGTGTAGTACAGGGCTTCGACCATGATCCCCGGAGTGTATTGCTCCGGTGTCGCACAGTCGAACGATTCTTGTATCGTTGCTCAGTCATGGACGTGACCCTCACCGACGACCAGCAGCTACTGCGAAACACCGCCGCAGGCCTGGCCGACGACCTCGGCACCGCCACCGCAGACGAGCTCGACCACCTCGCCACCGACTGCTGGACGCCGTTGGTCGAGCTCGGGCTCCCCGCCCTGCGCTCCCCTGCCCTGTCCGGCGTCGACGCCACCGGCGTGGAGGTCGCCCTGGTGGTCGAGGAGTTCGGCCGCACGCTCTCCGCGGCACCCGTGATCGGGCAGGCGGTCCTCGTCCCTGATCTCCTCGTGGGGGCCGGCGCTGACGCCGTCGTCGAACGGATCGCGAACGGCGAGCTGCGCGTCGCACCCGCGTTCCGCACCGACCTGTCCGGCGTCGCGACGCTTGGTGACGACGCGGTGGCCATCGACGCGCGAGGCGCAACGCACGCGCTGCTCCTCGACGACGAACGCCGACTCGTCGCCACCGCGCTCGACGCGCCACAACTCAACGGGCTTGATCTGACGCGCACGCTGCTGCCCATCGGGCCGGGAGCGACCACCGACGACATCGGAGACCTCGGCGGCGCGATCGACGATGCTCCGTGGGCCGCGGTGCACGCGCTGCTGCTCACGGCGTTCGCCGCCGACCTCGTCGGCGTGATGCAGGGCGCACTCGACGACGTGGTCGCCTACGTGGCGGAACGCAACCAGTTCGGTGTTGCCGTCGGCACGTTCCAGGCGGTGCAACACCTCGCCGCCGACGCGCTCGTGCAGCTGGAGGGCGCGCGCAGCTGTTGCTGGTACGCGGCATGGGCGGTCGATCGGCTCGACCCCGACGAGGCGCTGCTCGCCGCGCACGTCGCGAATGGCTACGCATCGCGCGCGGGGCTCGCCGTCGTCGAGGCGACGGTGCAGATGTTCGGTGGCATCGCCATCACCTGGGAGCAGGCGTCGCACCTCCGCCTGCGGCGCACCCTGTTCGACCGACAGGTCGGCGGCGAAGAGTCGGTGCAGTACGCCGAGGTCGCCCGGTTGCGCCTCGCCCACCCGGAGATGGTCTGAACCCGATGGACTTCGACGACTCCCCCGAGGAAGCAGCCTTCCGCGCCGAGCTGCGGCAGTGGCTGGCAGACCATGCCGACGAGGCGCGGATCCCCGACGATCCCGCAGCGCGCGCCGACGCGCAGAACGCCTGGCACTCCGTGCTCTACGACGCCGGCTACATCGCGCTGTCGTTTCCCGTCGAGTACGGCGGCCACGGCCGCTCGCCAGTGTACGAAGCCATCCTCAACGACGAGCTCGGCCGCGCCGGCGCGCCGCCGATCGAGGGCGTCGGTCATCTGTCGAACGCGATCCGGCTCTTCGGCACCGAGGAGCAGCGTCGCGAACTGCTGCCCGGGCTGCTCTCGGGCAAGGTGCGCTGGTGCCAGGGTTTCAGCGAACCCGACGCCGGATCCGACCTCGCCGGGCTGACGACCCGTGGCGACGCCAAGACCGGCCACGACGGCGAGTTCTTCCGAGTCAACGGCCGCAAGATCTGGACCAGCTTCGCCGCCGCCGCCGACTGGTGCTTCCTCCTGTGTCGCACCGAACCCGACGCGCCGAAGCACAAGGGCATCTCGGTGCTCCTCGTACCCATGTCGACCCCGGGCATCGAACCACGCCCGATCCAGAACGCGGCGCGCAACCGAGAGTTCGCCGAGGTCACCTTCGACGACGTCGACGTTCCCGCGCATCACCTGCTCGGTGAGCGCGGTCAAGGATGGTCGATCGCGAACCAGTTGCTCGCGTACGAGCGCGGGCCCAGCGACGTCAACTGGATCGCGCGGTTGTCGCTCTACCTGCGCACGCTCGAAGGCGAGGTGCGCGACGGAACGATCCCCGACACGCCGGCCACGCGTGCCCGGCTGGGCGAGGCGTACGCGGAGCTCCGCGCCCTGCAATTGAAGGTGCAGCGTTCGCTCAGCGAACGCGTGCACGGCGCGCTGCCCGGCGCGGAGGGTTCGATCGACAAGCTCTTGATGACGCGCGCGGACCAGACCATCGGCCACGCGGTGATGGATCTGCGTGGGAGCCGGCCGCTGCTCGAGGAAGGGCTCGAGTGGGACGTCTACGTGTGGTCGCGCGCACAGGCGATCTTCGGCGGCACGCAGCAGATCCAGCGCAACATCGTCGCTCAGCGCGTGCTGGGCCTCCCCCGCTCCTGACCGAAGGCGCGGTCGTGCACCCCCGGATCGCGGTCCACGAGTTCAGCACCGGCGACCTCTCGTTCGGCGACGAGCTCGACCTGGTGTCGCGCCTCGGCGTCACCGGTCTGGGCCTGCTGCCGGCCAAGGTGACGACCGTCGGGTGGAACGAAGCCACCGAGGCGCTTACCGCGCGCTCGCTGCGGGCGACGAGCATGTTCGGCGGCACCTTCTTCGACCTGACCGCGCCCGAGACCTGGGCGACATCGCAGGCGGAACTGGCCTCGGTGCTGGAGCACTCGGCCCGGATGGACGCGGGGTGCGCCTACGTCGTCCCCGGGCGCGCCGGCGGGCTCCCGTGGGAGCAGCTGTTCGAAAACTTCCAGGACGCAATCGCGCCCAGCGTCGCCCGGGCCCGGGAGCTGGGCGTGCGCTTTGCGTTCGAACCCTGCGCGCAGATCCGCACCGACATCTCGTTCGTGAACGCGTTGGCCGACGCGATCGACGTCGCCGACCTCACCGGACTCGGCATCGTCGTGGACCTCGCCGCATGCTGGATGCAGCGCGGACTGGAGCAGCTGCTCGCCGACGCCGGCGAGCGGATCACGCTGGTGCAGGTGAGCGACTTCGCCATCGGCTCGTTGGTGACCCCCGACCGACGCGTACCAGGGGACGGTGACCTCCCGCTGCGCACACTGCTCGAGCAGGTGCTTGCGGCGGGCTACGAGGGTCCGTTCGAGCTCGAGGTGTTCGGTCCGGCGATCGAGCGCGAGGGAATCCGGGCGGCGCTGACCCGTGCGACCGAGTACCTGAGCGGGTTGCTCGACGCCATCGGCGCGTGACCTCGGTCAGACCACCTCGAAGAGCTCGTACTCCAGGGTGGTGCCGTCGAAGATCCCCTTGCCCACCGCTTGCACGCGGGTGAGCCAGGCGTAGCGCTCGTCGCCGGTCTCAAAGCGCGGCGCGGTATGGATGACGCCGGTCGCGGTGTCGCCCCGCCCTCCGTAGGTCATCAGGATCACCGCGCCATCGTCAGTTTGCAACGTCAGCCGTACGTTGACGTCGATGCGCCCGTCGGGATCGACGACCGCCCAATCGGCCGCCGCGCGCCCGAGCAGCGACGCCCGCAGACGCTCACCGTCAAATCGCGCGCTCGTGATCTCGCCGATGACGCGCGCGCCGGTGGATCCCGCGGCAACGGCGATGGGAGGCGCGACCTCGTAGTGAGCGTGGCACAACTGCCGCAGCTCCACCGTCATGCGTAGCGGCCGACCTTCATCGCGCGCTCGAGCGAGCCGCCCATGATCAGTTCCTGTTGCTCCAAAGGGAGGCCGGCAACCACCGCCGAGTAGGCGAGCGGATCGGCCATGCCTTCGGGGTGCGGGAAGTCAGACCCGAACATGATGTGGTCGACGGGGATGCCGAGCTCGATGAGACCCTCGGGCTCCGGTTCGTGGAACGCGTGCACCCACACGGTGCGGGTGAACGCCTCGACCGGGTCCTCGTCGAAGAGCACCGCCGCCTGCTCGTAGGTGCGCTGCAACTTCGCGTAGAAGGGCCGGATCCACGCGGTGGACCACTCGACCGGCATGAAGCGCAGGCGCGGGAACCGCGTGGCCAGACCGTGACCGATGATCGACGCCATCGCATCGACCAGTGCATCCTTCTCCGACGACAGCGCCAGGAAAGCAGGCGACGACTGCTGTCCCTTCGACTTGGCGGTGATCACCAGCTCGCGGTCGCCCAGGCCCTCCCACTCGTTCGTGTACCGCGAGTAGCCGGCGTCACCCGAGTGCATGCCGACGACGAGGTCGAGCTCCTGCGCGCGTTCCCAGAACGGGTCGAACTCCGGCAACGCGAACGACTTGCGGCCCTTCCACGTAGGCACCGGCGCCACCCGGATCGCGAAGATCTTGGCGCCGTGGTCGGCGACCCACTCGAGCTCCGTGATCGCCTGGTCGACGCCGGCGGCGAGGCTGACCATCGGCGTGGAGAAGATCGCGTCGGAGTACGCGAACGTCCAATGCTCGTGCAGCCACTGGTTGAGCGCGTGGATTGCAACGCACACCGCGTCGGGGTCGTCGGCCATGCGTTCCTCGAGCGCGCTCGCCAGCGTCGGCCACAGCAGCGTGCGGTCGATCCCCATCTCTTTCATGAGCTCGAGCCGCGGTTCGGGATCGAAGAACGCCTCGATGCTCGGCATCGCGACCATCTTCCCGAAGCCGGCCATGTCGCCGAAGCCCCCTCCGCCCTTCGTCACGTCGTACCCGGCACCGCCGGGTACTGCGACACGGCTGAACGTCGGGTTCGGGATGTAGTCAGAGATGCGATCCTGGATCGCGAGCTTGGTGCGCCCGCCGACGTCGACGTAGCGGATGATGCCCTGGTACTCGGGCGGGAGAAACTTGGTGAGCGCGTCCTGGTTCTCGTAGAGGTGGTTGTCGGAGTCGAACGTGGGAAAGGGCAGCTCCCGGTGCACGATCTCGATGTACTCGGTCGAAGTCATGACCTCTCCTCCGTTCCTCCAGGGATCACACGAACAGCGAGTAGTCGACCTGGTCGGTGAGCTTCGCCGCGGTCCATCCGCCGTCGACGTCGAAGATCGCACCGCAGCAGAACGACGCGAGGTCGCTGGACAGGAACACGACGGACGGCGCGACCTCCTCGGGGGTGGCGACGCGCGCCATCGCTGCAGCCTGCGCGACTCCGTCGAGCATCTTCTCGGGGATCGCCTTCTTGAACTCGTCCATCATGGGCGTCGACATCTGACCCGGCGACACGCTGTTCATCCGCACACCGTGCTCGCGGAAGAGCGTGTGCGACCGGCGCAGCGTATACAGCTGCACCATTTCTTTGGCGTACATGTACGGGTCGCCGCAGTCGGGCAAGCGGGGCTCAGCCGCAGCCAGGCCGGCGGCGAAGTCGGGCGTCGCGAGCACCTCCTCGAGTTCGGCGCGGCGCTCCGGCCACCCGTTGCCCGCGTTCGACGACACGCTGGTGACGCGGCCTTCTCGCCCCATGCGTGGGGCGAGCGCCTCGGTGAGGTGGCGGAGACCCAGGAAGTTGACCCGCAGGATGTCGACCGCGGGCTTGGTCTGCGGGAGGCCGGCGATGTTGCACAGCACATCGACCGGCGCGTCGAGCTCGGCCAGCGCGGCGTCGATCGACGCAGGGTCACCGATGTCGACTCTCCGACCTTCGACGCCGTCGGCGGTGACCGGCGCCAGGTCGTAGCCGATCACCCGGGCGCCGCTGTCGACGAGCAGGCGGGCAACAGCCTGGCCGAGCCCGCTGGCGGCGCCGGTGACAAGGGCGGTGCGGCCTTCGAACGTGACATCCATAGACGTGCTCCTCCGATGCGACGGTAGTACGTCGATTGTTTAGTTGTCGATTCCTCGGGTGACCAGCATCGCGGTGGTCCCGCTGTTGCTCGCGCCTACTCCGACGGCGGCCACCTCGGGACCGCCCGGCACCTGACGCTCGCCGCCCTCGTGCCGCAGCTGCACGCACGCCTCGTGCAGGAAGCCGAAGCCGTGCAGACGACCGCCCGACAGCTGCCCGCCGTTGGTGTTGACCGGGAGCTGTCCGTCCCGCGCTACGCGCGTGCCCCCTTCGACGAACGCACCTGCCTCACCCACCTCGCAGAACCCGAAGTCCTCGAGCCAGCAGTGCGTGATGATGCTGAAGCCGTCGTACAGCTGCGCGACGTCGACATCGGCCGGCGTGAGCGTCGTGTGGTCCCACACGTCGCTCGCCCACCGGGAGCTGATCCGGGTGATGTCCTGGCCGTACTCCCAGACGAAGCGGTCATCCTGCCGGCAGCTGACCGACGCGACGCCGATGGGTTCGTGATCGAGCGCGGGCGCGTGTTCGACCCGCGAGATCACGAACGCGGTCGCGCCGTCGCACGGTACGTCGCAGTCGAAGAGCGACAGGGGCGTGGAAATCATGCGGGCGCCGAGGTAGTCGTCGAGTGAGAGCGGCTTGCGATACACCGCGTTGGGGTTGAGCGCGGCGTTCGCACGCGAGACGACCGGTACCGCGCCGAGCTGCTCACGGGTCAGGCCGTAGCGGTGCATGCGGGCCTGGATGTGCAACCCGGCGATCGAGGGAGCGGTGGCTCCGAAGGGCAGCTGCCACGCGGGCATGCCGTCGACGCGTCGGGCGCCCGCGCCGTAGCCCTTGCGTCCGCCCTTGCCCTGCGCGCTGCCCTCCCAGATGCTGCGCCAGCACAGCACGTGGTTCGCGATCCCACCGGCGACCGCGAGCATGGCGTTCACGATCGCGCCCGCCTGGCCGGGTGCCTCGATGCCGCCCGACACCCACGCGGGATGCAGGCCGAGTTGGTCGTGGATCTCGCGGACCGACGCGCCGCTGAAGCCGGGACCGGGCATCGACGATCCGGGGTAGGTACTCAAGCCGTCGATGTCGGCCGGGGTGAGGCCGGCGTCGGCGATGGCAGCCAGGCACGCATCGGTGGTGAGGAGCAGTGGATCACGATCGACGCGGCGAGCCACCTCTGACTGGCCGATCCCGCTGACGATGACGCTGCGCTCGAACCGCTCGGACACGTCACTCGCCTCCCGGATCGACGGCGGTGAACAGCGGGAGGTACACGTCGGGCCCGGCGTCGTTGGCGAGGTGCTGGAACACGACCTGCACCGGCATACCGACGGCGACGTCAGCTGCGGGCACGTCGACCACGTTGGTCAGGATGCGGGCAGTGGGGTCCTCCTCGACTTGCACCAGCGCGACCGTGTAGGTCTCGGGAAAGCCGGGCAGGAATGGCTGGCGGTTCTCGGTGAACGTCTCGACCTTCCCGCGGCCGCTGAGCGCCTCCCACTCGAGCTCGGATGAGCGGTCCCACGGGCAGAGCAATGCGGGCGGGTGCACCAGGTGACCGCAGCCGCCGCAGCGCTGCATCATCAGCTCACCCCGCTCGCCCCCGGTCCAGAACGGCGCGTCGCGGTCATGGACCACAGGGAGCGGTCGGTACGACTCCGCGGAGTCGGCGGCGCTCACGGGTTCGGCCGTTCGATCAGCTCGACGCGGACCCCGTCGGGGTCGAGGGTCATGACCCCCCGGTTGCCCTGCTCGAACGTCGCCGTCGTTCCCGGGAGCACCGTGCCGCCGCCCGCCTCGATGCGGCGGCAGAGCTCGTCGAGGTCGCCGACCCGGAACGCGAGGTGGGTGAGCCCCACTCGATTCATCGGTCGCCGCTCCTCCTCGACCACCGCGTCCGGCACCCGGTACCCGAGGAGCTCGATGCGGATACCGTCGCGTTCGAGGTACACGAGCTCGACGTCCATGTCCGGGAAGTCGAGGAGGTTCGCCGAGCCCGCGTCGGTGATGTTGAGACGACGCGCGACCTCCTCGAACCCGAGCACGTCACGGTAGAACGCGATCGAACGCTCGAGCTCGGAGACGCACAGCCCCACATGGGTGAAGCGGTTGCCGTCGGGATGACGTTCAGACACGGTGATGCTCCTGCAGTTCGGTCCTGATCGCGTCGCTGTGCTCATCGAGACGTGGCGCGCGCGTTGGTGGCGTCGTCAGGCCGTCACCCAAGGGGAGACCGGGACCCGGGAGACGGTGGGTACACCCGAGCTCGGGTTGGTCGACCTCCGCCTGGATGCCACGCGCGACGAAATGCGGGTCTTCGAACGCCTCGTCGGGAGAGACCACCGCGCCCGCGGGGAAGCCGTGCTCCTGGCTGGCGACGTAGAAGTCGTACGCCGACAGCTCGGACGCGATCAGCGCGATGGCGTCGCGAGCTGCTGCGAGGATGCTCGCGCCTTCGGGGTCGGCGCCGATGTCGGCGATGTCGACGCGCGACGCACGAGCGGCGCCGAGTTCGAGGAAGACCGCCTCGGGGAGTCGTTCGAGCAGGCCGAGCTCGGCCAGCCACGCGTGGAGCGCGCCGAACTGACGCGGGAGGACCGGGAGTACCCCGGTGCACGCGTACCGGCCGTCGGCACATCGCACCTGTACTGGCGCGGTCGGAACCGGCGCCGCGTGTCGGCCGGTTTGGCGCGTCATCGTGATCCCCGCGACCAGCCAGTTGTAGGTGACCTGCTCGCAGGTCACGTTGCACGCGGCGTTGAGGTTGACGTCGACAAGTTGCCCGCGCCCGGTCCGGTCGCGATGTGCAAGCGCGGTGAGCGCACCGATCGTCGTGTAGAGCGCGCCCACGTTGTACGCCTGGTTGCCGTGCGCCGCGGATCGGCGGGATGGTGTGGTCGTCGTAGCCGCAGTTCCACACCACGCCACCCCCGGCGAGGAGGGTGAGGTCGGTGCTCGGCTCGTCGGCGCGTGGGCTCTCGCGTCCGAATGGCGTGATCGACACCCAGATGAGCCCGGGATGGGACGGCGCCAGTGCATCCCAGCCCGCACCGAGTGCGTCGAGCGCGTGGCCCCGACCCTCGAGGACGACGTCGGCACCGTCGAGCAACGCGGTGTAGGTGGAGAGATCGTCGGCGGCAGCAAGGTCGAGCGCGATGCTGCGCGTACCAACGGCGCCCGCCCACCAGCGGAGGCTGCGCTCACGACCGGGCTCGTCGTCGAGGAAGGGAGGAAGCCCGCGCAGCGGTGACCCGCCCCGCGGCTCGACGACGACCACGTCGGCGCCCAGCTCCGCCAACATGCGGCCGGCGTCGATCGTGCGCTCGTCGACCAGCTCGACGACCCGGAGTCCGGCGAGCGCGCTCACACCACACCGCCGCTGCGGAGGCGCTCGAGCTCGGTGGGCTCGACACCGAGGAGCTCGCCGAAGATGCGTTCGTTGTCCTCGCCCAGTAGTGGTCCGCCCTTGTCGGCCGACCAATCGCTCTCCGAGAGGTGCATCGGGAGGCCCTCGACCCGCACATCGCCGATCAGCGGGTGGTGCACGGTCGGGAAGAGACCCCACGTGTCGAGGTCAGGATCCTCGTCGATCCGCTCAGCCGGGCTCTTGACCACACTGGCCGGCACGCCGGCGGCGACGAGCTCGCGCGTGGCGTCGCGTGCGTCGCGGGTGCGCATCCAGTTGCGGATGATCAGGTCGAGCTCGTCCTCGTGCGCCAGCCGACCCGCGAGGTTCGTGAAGCGATCGGCGAGGGCGCTCGGATGAGCGAGTACGTCGCGCAGCCGGTACCAGTCGTCGTCGTCACGGCAGGCCACGGCGACCCAGCGGTCGTCACCGGTGGCGGCGTAGATCCCGTGCGGTGCCATCTCACCGAAGTCGGACCGGTTGCCGTTCGGCTGGCCGGGCCGGCGCGACGAGCGGCCGTTCACGGTCCAGTCGAGCACGGCGGTACGTTGCAACGTGAGGCCGGCCACCGTGCTGGCGAGATCGATCCACTGCCCCTGACCCGTCTGCTCCCGGTGGTGCAGCGCGGCAAGCACCGCGATGGCCATGAACGCGGCCGCACCGTGGTCCATGTACGAGAAGCCGTACCCAGCCGGCTCCTCATCGGGGACACCGCTGGTGAACGTCAGGCCGCTGACCGCCTGCACGATCGGTCCCCATGTCTTGAACTCCCGGTACGGCCCCGAGTGACCGAAGCCCGAGTTCGACACGTAGATGACGTCGGGGCGGATCTCTCGCAGCTGCTCGTATCCGAACCCGAGTCGCTCGAGCACGCCGGCGGCGAAGTTCTCGGTGACGACGTCACACACCCGCAAGAGCCGAGTGAGCAACGCGCGACCGTCCTTCTGCTTGAGGTCGAGGGTCACGCCCAACTTGTTCACGTTGTGGTTGTTGAACCCGCCCCCGAGGTCGACGCCGCGTCGATCGTCGACGTACGGCCCGACGACGCGCATCATGTCCCAGCGGCCCTGCGTCGTCGGATCCTCGACCCTGATCACCTCGGCGCCGAACATCGCAAGCAC
Organism: uncultured Actinomycetes bacterium; assembly: GCA_963841415.1. GTDB lineage: Bacteria > Actinomycetota > Acidimicrobiia > IMCC26256 > DASPTH01 > DASUAS01. The sequence continues at coordinate 1,614,897 of CAWJCN010000001.1, forward strand.
CTTCGTCGCGCCAGCGCCAGCGAGCTGCCCGCCGAAGTCGCAGACGCGTACGTGGCTGAGGGCACCCACTCGATCAGTCGCCCGGATCAGTCGCGGGGCTTGTCGAAGAAGTTCGGGTACTCGATCGCAGCCTTGAACGACTCCTCGATCTCGCGGAACGCGGCGTCGTTGTCCCACGTGCCCGACTCCGAGACGATCTCGCGCTCGATCACCGGATTGGAGAACAGCGAGATGCGGCCGTTGCCGGCGAAGATCACCCGGCGGTTCAGCCAGTCGGAGCGCTCGGACGCGAGGTAGAGCACCGGTGGCACGACGTTCTCGGGCGCGAGGCGGGGGTTCTCGCTCGAGTAGTCGAGGCTGGCTTTGCCGGTGCCGATGCCCTGGGTCATGCGAGTGCCGGCGACCGGCGCGATGGCGTTGCAGGTGACGCCGTAGTTGCGCAGCGAGTTGGCGCACACGAACGTGAGACCGACGATGCCCATCTTCGCAGCCGCGTAGTTGGGCTGGCTCGGCGCGCCCTGCAGCCCGGAGAGCGAGGTGAAGTTGATCAAGCGGTACTGGCCGCCGCGGTGCTCGCGCCACCAGGCCGACGCGTGGCGAGTGGTGTTGAACGTGCCCTTCAGGTGCACGTCGATGACCGCGTCCCAGTCTTCCTCGGGCATCTTGAACACCATGCCGTCGCGCAGGATCCCGGCGACGTTGCACAGGATGTCGAGGCCGCCGAGTTCGTCGACCGCGCGCTCGACGAGGCGCGCGCACGCGGCGAAGTCGGTGACATCGGTCGCGTCGGCCACCGCGGTGCCCCCGCGCTCACGAATGCCGGCCGCGACCGCCTCGGCCGGCGACGCGTCGGCGCCGGTCCCGTCGACCAGGACGCCGGCGTCGGACACGAGCACCGACGCCCCTTCGGCCGCGAGACCCGCGGCGACGGCAGCACCGATGCCCCGTCCGGCGCCGGTCACGACTGCGGTACGTCCTTCGAGCAGACCCATGTGTGACAGCACTCCCTCGATGTTCAGTCGAACATGCGCTGTGTATCTGTAGCACAGCGCAGCAGCGATCGCCGACGTCTACTCGAAGCCCCATTCGGCGTATCTGCGCTGCAACTCGGCGAGGGCTTCCTTGCCGCCGCGCTGCCCACGTTCCTTGAAGAAGTTGTACTCGTCCTCGCGCCAGACGAGGTTCGTGAACACCGGATGGGCCATCTCCACCCAGTCGCCGAACTGGGCCATGCCCACCGCGTGCCAGAACGTGATGAGCGCCTGCTTCCCGATCATCAAGCCGTCGGCAGAGTGGTGGGCGATCGCACGGGCGTAACGCATCGCCTCGGCCTCGAGGTCGGCTTCCGGGACGATTGAGGAGACGACGCCCCATTCCTTCATCTCATCGGCGGAGATCTTCCGACCGGTGATCATCGCTTCGTACCCGCGGTTGACACCCAGCTTCAAGAGCGCGAGCGGCATGGCGGTGCTGAAACCGGCGAAGCCGATGCGGGCCTGCGGTCGTCCGAAGGTCGCGCCCTCCGCGGCGACGACGAGATCGGCGGCCAGCACGAGGTTGAGCCCTGCGCCCACCGTCGTCCCCTGGCACACCGCGATGACGGTCTTGGGGAACTCGAGCCAGTTCGTGAGGTGGCGGTGGAGGCGCCGCGCGTTCCCGATGCGCGCGGTCTGGGGCAGCTTCGAGCCCTTCTTGAGCCCGGCCTGCTCGACCGGCATCCGGCGCACGTCGTCACCGGCGCAGAAGTCGGGTCCCGCGCCTGTGAGCAGGACGACCTTGACGTCGTCGTCGCGCTCGGCCCGCCGCAGTCGCTCCTCGAACAGGTCGTGCATGTCGGGTGAGAGAATCGCGTTGCGGCGTTCGGGCCGGTTGATCGTGATGCGGGCGATGTGCGGCTCGACCACCTCGTAGAGCACCCAGTCGTCGTCGACTTCGAACTCGTCGCGCTCCGTCATCGGACGCTCCTTCCATTGCCTTCGCGCCGGCGCCGCCGCACTGTACTTCTGTACATCAAGTGTCATACAGTGCTGTCATGACCATCAATCCAGAGGACATGGTCCTCGTCAGCATCGACGACCACACCATCGAACCACCTGACATGTTCGAGCGCTTCGTGGAGGGCAGGTTCGTCGATGCGGCCCCCAAGATCGTGATCGACGACCGGACGGGCGACTGCTTCTGGGAATACGCCGGTGCACGCCTGCCGAACATCGGTCTCGGAGCGGTCGCCGGACGCCCCAACGACGAATGGGGCTTCGAGCCGTCCCGTTTCGAGGACATGCGTCGCGGTTGCTTCGACGTGCACGAGCGCATTCGCGACATGAACATCGCAGGCGTCCTCGCGTCGCTCTGCTTTCCGTCGTTCCCCACGATCTCCGGAGCCCTGTTCACCTTTCGCGGTGAACCAGAGGTGTCGCAGGCGATGGTGCGGGCCTACAACCGCTGGCACCTCGAGGATTGGTGCGGCGCTTACCCCGACCGCTTCATCCCGCTCGGCATCCTCCCGCTGTGGGACGCAGACCTCGCCGCCGCGGAGGTTCGATGGCTCGCGTCGCAGGGATGCCGAGCCGTGACCATTCCACAGCACGTCGGCAACTACGGCCAGCCAGCCTGGCAGGACCCGTCGTGGGACCCGCTGTGGAAGGCATGCGTCGACGAGTCGACGATCGTCAACATCCACATCGGCACCGGTGGGGGCGTTCCGGTGCCCTCGGACCTCACGAGCTACCTCGCCTACAACGCGATCGTCGCCATCGACGCCGTGCGATTCACCGCCGATCTCCTGTTCTCTCGCGTGGTCACCGAGTTCACGGACCTGAAGATCGCGCTGTCGGAGGGCGGCATCGGGTGGATCCCGTTCGTGCTCGAGCGCTTCGAGGACACCTACTCGCGGCAGCGGGCGTGGACCGGCGACGACCTCGGCGATGGCCTGAGCCCGACCGATGTGTTCCGCCGCAATTTCGTCGCGTGCTTCATCCGTGATCGCCGCGGGATCGAGATGCGGGACCAGATCGGAATCGACAACATCTGCTGGGAGATGGACTACCCGCACTCCGACAGTTCCTGGCCCGACGCCCCTGAGCAACTCGCGGCACAACTCGAAGGCTGTTCGGACGACGAGGTCGAAGCGATCACTTGGCGCAACGCGGCTCGCGAGTTCCACTTCGACGGAGTCGAACGACTCGGCCGTGACGCCTGCACCGTGCGTGCGCTGCGCGCCGGGCTCGACGAGGTGGACCTGTCTGCGCCGAAGGTCGACGCCGGGCGCGCACCCAAGGCCGGGTCGAAGGCACTGACCTACGGCGACATGAAGATCTCGATGGCGAGCATCCTCTCGGGAGGCACGTCGACGGCTGCCGAGTGACCGCCGACGACGCCACCGCAGATCAGAGCCCCGACGACTACGGCGTCCCACTCACCCCCGATGACGTCGCGTTCCGCGACGAAGTCCGCTCGTTCCTCGCTCGTGAGCTGACCCCGGAGATCGTCGGCGCCGGTCGCCGCAAGGAAGCCGAACGCGTCGAGCTCATCCGCGAGTGGCAACGACGCCTCCACCGTGCCGGGCTCGCGGCGGTGAGCTGGCCGATCGAGCATGGTGGCCGCGGTGCCAACGTGGTGCAACAGCTCGTGTTCAACGCCGAGCTCGCCCGCCACCGCGCGCCCGATCCCGTCAACCGCAGTGCCATCAACCAGCTCGGGCCCACGATCATCCAGTGGGGGGACGACGCGCAACGCGCGTACTACCTGCCCCGAATCCTGAGCGGCGACGACGTGTGGTGCCAGGGCTTCTCCGAGCCGGATGCCGGGAGCGACCTCGCGTCCCTGCGGACCCGTGCGGTCGTGGAGGACGACGGCTTCGTGGTCAGCGGCCAGAAGATCTGGACCTCGAAGGCCCAGTACGCCGATTGGATCTACATCCTCGCCCGCACCGATCCCGACGCGCCCAAGCACGACGGCATCAGCTTCCTAGTCGTCGACCTCCGGAGCCCGGGGATCGAAGTGCGCCCGATTCGCCAGATCACCGGGGCCGCCGAGTTCAACGAGGTGTTCTTCGACGACGTGCGCGTCCCTCGCGCGAACTTGGTGGGCCCATTGCACGACGGTTGGCGCGTCGCGAACTCGACGCTCGGGTACGAACGCGTCGGCCAGAGCCGGACCCATCGCATCGAGCGGCGCCTGTCGATCGTGCTCGGCCTCGCGACCGACGAGGATTCCGATGGTTCGTGCGCGATGGACGATCCGCTCGTGCGCGACCACGTCGTCCGCTTCGCGGCCCAGGTCGAGGCGTTGCGCCAGATCGCGGCGCAGGCCACCGCCGCCGGTGTGCTCGGCGTGGCGCCCGGCCCCGAGGCTTCGGTGGCGAAGCTCCTGACCTCCGAGGTCGACCAGGCAATGGCCGGCTTCGGCCTCGACCTCGCGGGCCCCGCCGGCGTGCTCCAACGTGGTTCGCCGGGAGCGGCCAAACAAGGCAACGTCGCGCTGAGCTACCTGCTGATGCGCGCCGCCACGCTGGGCGCCGGTACCTCGGAGATCCAGCGCAACGTCATTGGCGAGAAGGTCTTGGGACTCCCCCGTGACCACTGACGGCGATGCACTCCTCGAACTCGCGCGATCGGCCGAGCAGCTCGCCGAACTTCGCGCCGCCGCCGACGACGTCCTCACCAAAGAGTGGTCCGCGGAGCGGTCGCGCGACCTGCTCGACGGCGACGCTCCGCACTGGGCCAACCAGCTCTGGCCCGAGCTGTGTGCGCTGGGCTGGGCCGACCTCCTGATCGACGGCACGATCGCCGATTTCGTCGTGGTGGCCGAGGCCGTGGGCGCGTCGACCGCACCGGTCCCTCTGGTGACCGCAGCCATCGCACGCTGGGTGACCGGCGGAGACCGCGACCACACCGACTCGCTGACCGTCGTCGTGCCTGGTTCTGGCACCGTGACGCGCGACGACGGCAACCTGCGGATCTCGTGCGACGCCCCGTTCGTGCCCTACGCCGACGTGGCGACACACCTCGTCGTCCACGCACGCGACGACGCGGGCAACACCGCGCTCGTCACAGTCCCCACCGACGCCGAGGGAGTAAAACGCGACTCCCTCCGTCCCCTCGACGTGATGCCGAGTGCCGCGGTCGAACTGCGCGACGTCCGCGTTCCGGACCACGCGGTGCAGGCGACCGGTTCGGTGGCATCGGCACTCGCCGAGGAGCTCGAGCTCCGTCTGACCCTCGGCTGGACCGCCGAGGTCACCGGTGTCGCCGCCGCCGCCAACGCCGCCGCGGTCGAGTACGCCCGCGAGCGCATTGCATTCGACCGTCCGATCGGTTCGTTCCAGGCCATCAAGCATCGCTTGGTCGACCAGCGCGCGGCCATCGAGGTGAGCCGTGCACTCGTCGGGCGGGCCGCGACGGCGCTCGAGACGAGCGCGCCCGACCGGGCCGCGCTGGTCGCGCTCGCCGCGTTCTGGGCGGGCGACTCCCTGCGCGCGGTACCTGAGGGTGCCATTCAGGTGTTCGGCGGGATCGGCTACACGTGGGAGCACGTCGCGCACGTCTACCTGCGACGCGCCGCCGTGCTGGTCGCGCTGCTCGGTGATCGCGGCACGCACCGCGACGTGGCCGCCGAGTGGCTCCGCCGACGATGAGCGACGAGCTAGCGGATCGGCTGGTCGCTCTCGAAGCGCGGGTCCAGAGCCTCGAGGACGAATTGGCGGTGACCCGCACGATCGTCGCGTACGGGTTCGCGGTCGACTCCGGCGATGCACCCGCCACGGGAGAGCTGTTCACCGAGGACGCGGTGTTCGACGTCGACGGCGGGTTCGTCATGCGCGGTCGCGCCGACGTCGAGGCCATGGTCCTCGACGCGCATGGTCACCAGCAGCTCCTCCCAAACTGCGCGCACACGATCGGTCCGGCGGTCGTGCACGTCGACGGCGTAACCGCGACAGCGGTGGGGTACTCGCGCATCTACCTCCGGCGCGACGACTCGTTCGACCTCTTCCGCGTCGGCTGCAACCGGTGGGACCTGCGACGAACCGGGTCGGGCTGGCAGATCTCGCGCCGCACCACCCGGGTCCTCGGTAGCGCAGAGGCGCAGCAGGTGCTCGCTCAGGGGATCCCGCTGCGCTGATCACGTGGGCTGCAAGCTCGGGCGCCCGGACAGTACAGTGAGGCATCTGTTGTTGACATGTCATGCCGGGCCGAGCCAAGATCCGGCCGCTCGCAACGCGCGGGCCGCACGGGGGGACCCATGAACAAGCTGATCGACATCGTCATCTCGGGAGCGGTGACGGGTGCGATCTACGGAGTCATGGCCGCGGGCCTCGTGCTCACGTACCAGACCGCCGGCATCTTCAACTTCGCCCACGGTGCGGTCGCGTTCACGGTCGCGTACCTCTACTACCAACTCCACGTCGGCCAGGACATCCCGATCGTGCCGTCGGTGATCATCGCGGTGTTCATCTTCGCCCCGCTGCTCGGGCTGCTCCTCGACCGCATCCTGCTCCGTCGCCTGGCGCACGCTCCCGTCTATGCACGGATCGTCGGGACCATCGGTCTCCTCGTCGCGCTCCCGAACCTGACCAATTGGTTGGTCGAGGCGGTGGGCAACGGCCTCCTCCAGCTCGACCTCCCCACGAACAAGGCTGATCAGGGCAACATCCAGCCACCGGGCATCGGACCGTCACCCGCAAAAACCATTCGCATCACCGACCAGGTGGCGCTGAGCACCGACCAGCTCGCCGTGCTGATCTGCGCGGTCCTCGCCGCCATCGTGCTGTGGTTCGTGCTCCGCCGCACCCGCATCGGGCTCGAGATGCGCGCGGTCGTCGACCGCGACGAGCTCGCGCAGCTCCGGGGCGTCAATGCGGCGCGCAGCTCGGCAGTGGCGTGGATCCTGACCATGATCCTCGCGGGGCTTGGGGGCGTGCTGATCGCTCCGCTGTTCTCGCTCGACGAGACGACGATCACCTTCATCGTCCTGGGTTCCCTGGCGGCGGTCGCGCTCGCGCGCCTGCACTCGATCCCGATCGCGCTCCTCGGCGGTCTCCTGCTCGGGATCATCGCCAACCTGGTCGCGGGTTACAGCAGCGACGTGCTCCCGGACTTCCTCGCCAACCTGAGCGGTCTCCGCACCTCGGTGCCCTACATCATCACGTTGCTGTTGCTGATGTTCTGGGTCGCGTCACGCAAGCGTGGCCGGCAGGCGGGCACCGCGTCAGACGACGTCCCGCGTCCCGACCACCGGGTCGGGCTGCCGGCGTGGCGCCGCCGTCTGCCTTGGGTCGTGGCGACCCTCGCCCTCGTCACGTTCTCGCTCGGGTGGATCGACGTCCCTGCGCTCCAGGCCGACTCGTACGAGCAGGGGCTCATCGTGCTCGGCCTCACCATGGGCCTCATCTTCCTGTCGTTCGTGGTCATCACCGGGATCGGCGGACAAGTCAGCCTGGCCCAGGCCACGTTCGTCACCGCCGGTGGACTCGCTGCCGGATGGGCGCTCAACTACGACTGGGGCCTCGACCTGCCCCTCGTCGCGAGCCACGGCCAGCTGAACTTCCTCCTCGCCACACTCTTCGGCGCGGCGGTCGGCGCGGGAACAGGTGCACTCGTCGCGCTCCCGGTGCGACGACTCTCGGGGGTGAGCCTCGCAATCGGCACGCTGGCGATCGCGTTCGCCGCCGACTTCGTCGTGTTCGCGCAAGACGGGTTCAACAACCAGACCAGCGGATGGGCCATCCGGACACCGACGCTCGACGTGCCGATCCTCAACTGGGTCAATGACGTCCTGCTCAAGGGTCACCAGTCGTTCGTGGATCTCTCGCTCGTGCAGGACCAGATCCTCGTCATGCTCGTGTTGTTCGGTGTCGTGACCGCGATGTTGTACGCGATCACGCATTCGCCGTCGGGACGCGCCGCGTACGCAGTGCGCAGCTCGGAGGTCGCAGCCGAAGCCTCGGGACTCAAGTCAGGTCGGACGAAGGTGCGGTTCTTCGCGCTGTCCGGAGCAATCGCGGGGTTCGCCGGCGCGTTCCTCGGAATGCAGACCTTCATCTTCACCGACAAGAGCGCGCCGCCGTACGTGACCCTGTTCTGGTTGTCGCTCGCAGTCACCTTCGGCATCCGTCGCCCTGGGGGTGCGCTCCTTGCCGGAATGGCGTTGGCGTGCTCGCCGGCCATCTTCCACTGGTTCTCCTCCGACATCCTCCCCCAGGGGTCGTTGTCGGACCTCGTCGGGTCGATCTACTTCGTCCCGATCCTCTCCGGGCTGGGCGCGATCAACCTGGCCCAGGAGCCCGACGGCATCCTCGCCCTCACCGGCCAACAACGTCTCGCCAAACGACGGCGGAAGGAGCGCGCCGCGGCGATCGCGGCGACCGAAGCCGCGGTGCATGACGGCGCGATCCCCGAGCACGAACGGGAACACATCGTTGCCACGGCGACGGCCGATCCTCCCGCCATGGGTGCCGACACGCTCGAGGGCGCGGCCCTCGCCCTCGATCGCATCGTCGCCGGCTACGGCGACGTCGAGGTGCTGCACGGCGTCTCGCTCGGCATTGCACCAGGAAAGATCGTCGCGTTGCTCGGCGCGAACGGAGCTGGGAAGTCGACGTTCTGCGCGGTCGCGAGCGGGCTCGTCGACCCCTACACCGGGACCGTTTTCGTCGACGGCACCGACGCGACGAAGCTGCTGCCGTTCGACCGGGCCCGGCGCCTCGGTGTGCAGCTGGTACCCGAAGCGCGCGGGATCTTCCCGGGGCTCACCGTCGAGGACAACCTGAGCGTCCTGCTCAGGGATGCCGCACTCCGAGACGCCGCGTACGAGCGGTTCCCCATTCTGCGGGAGCGCCGGAAGCAGACGGCCGGGCTGCTGTCGGGCGGCGAGCAGCAGATGCTCAGCCTCGCGCCTGCGCTGGTCGACCCGCCGCACGTGCTCATTGCCGACGAGCCCACGCTCGGGCTCGCGCCGCTCGCCGCCGAGCTCGTGATGAAGACCATCGTCGAGCTGCGCGACCGGGGATGCGCCGTGCTCCTCGTCGAGGAGCACGCTCGCAACGCGCTCGAGGTCGCCGACACGATCGCCTACATGGAGCTCGGTCGGATCGTGTGGTGCGGTCCGCGCGTCGACGCCGACCTCCACGTGCTGGCAGCGTCGTACCTCGGACACGCTGCGACCCCGGAGACCACCGGGTGATGGACACCGACGACCGCGCCTTCACCAGCGCGTTCGACGAGCTGCGCGACCTCCTCCGGGCCGACGGCGCCGACCTCGCGGTCGAGTCGCACGTCGACGGCGCCGTCGAACTCCGTCTCGTCCTGTCGACCGCCGGCTGCGAGGACTGCGTGATGCCCCGACCTCACCTCGAGCGCGTCGCGCTCGACGTGTTCGAGCACGCGGGTACGGGGGTACGCACGGTCACCGTGATCGATCCCCGCGAGCGCGCGGCCCGGTAAACGGGGTCAGGCCCGATCGAGCAATCGAGCGCGCAGCACGGCCTTGTCGACCTTGTCCGAGGCGGTGTACGGCACGTCGTCGATCCCGAGAATGACCCAGCGCTTCGGCACCTTGTACGCCGACATCGCCGCGCGACAGCGGGTGCGCAGCTCGTCCTCGGTGAGGGATACGCCGGGACGGAACACCACCACACCGCAGACCACTTGACCCATCGACTCGTCCGGAAGCCCGAGCACGCTCGCCTCTTGCACCTCCGGCATCGCCAGCAGCACACCCTCGACCTCGATCGGCGAGACGCTCGCACCCGCGGTCTTGATCAGGTCACCGGTACGCCCGACGAAGTAGAAGAAGCCGTCGTCGTCGACCCACCCCGCGTCCGCAGTGTGGTACCAGCCGTCCGCGTCGAACACGTCAGCGCGTTCGCGGCCGACGATCCCTCGCATCAACCCGAGGCCCCGAACACAGATCTCGCCTTCGGTGCCGGCCGGCACGATCTCTCCCGAGTCGTCGACGATCTTGTGCTCGAACCACGGCGCCTCGACGCCGAGCGATCCACGCTTCTCGGGCGGCAGCGGCTCGTCGGGCATCCACCACGTGTGGGACGTCGCTGTCTCGGTCATCCCGAGCGGTTCGACCAGCAGCCCCGCGTCGGCGACGCGCACCGTGGGCGCGAGGAGCGCCTGGTGGTACGGGCCCTTGAGCGACGAGAGGTCGGTCTGCTCGAAGTCGGGATGCGCGGCCAGCGTGCTGCCCACGTGGGGCCAACCCATCGTCACCGTCACGCGTTCACGCTCGAGCAGCCGTAGCGTCTTCGGTGGGTCGAAGCGCAGCTCACACACGGTGGTCGCGCCGGTGAGCATCGCCGAGAGGAACCCGTATACGTACCCGCCGATCCAGAAGTACGGCAGGGGCATGTACACGCGGTCGCCGGGGTGCCAGTCGTGCAGACCGGCGATGAACCAAGCCTGGCGGATCACCGATCCCTGGGTGTGGATCACGCCCTTCGGTTTGGCGGTGCTCCCCGACGTGTAGATCACGAGGTGGTCGTCGTCCGGTCGCACGCGCGCCTCCGCCGCGGCCACGACGTCGGGTGCCACTGGCTCCGGAAGCGCCCACGTCCACCGACGGTCGGCGCCTCCGAACACGTGGATCCGGCGCAGGTTCGGGAGCGCGGCCAGGTGGAGGTCGGGACTCTCGGCATCGGTCAGCCCGGGGATCGCCGCTTCGAGGCGCTCGACGTAGTCGTTGGTGACGAGGTGGTCGACTGTGAGCACCGCCTCGATGTCGGCGTCGTCGAGCAGCCAACCCAGCTCGTGCGCGACGAAGAACGTGTTCACCGGGACCGCGACCGCGCCGATGCGCGTCACCGCCATCAGCGCGATCGACTGTCCGGGGCCGTTCGGCCCGATCACCGCGATGCGGCTGCCCTTGCCGAAGCCGGCGGCGAGCAGCGCACCCGCGAGGTGCCGCGACCGGTCCATGGCGTCGATCACGCTCACCGTCTCGTCACCGAGCACCGAGAGCTGCGCAACCCCATGGGTCTGCTCGACCCAGTCGAACATCGCTGGTGCGGTGAGCGCGAAGGGTGGCGCCGGGGGCGCGACGGGGAGCGTGACCCTGCTCATTGGTTGCCGAGCGGCTGGTCGAGGGCCTGGCCGGCGGTGGCGCCGCCGTCGACCGCGATCGCGGCGCCGGTGACATATGACGCGTCGGGCGAGAGCAAAAAGTCCATGACCGCCGCGACCTCCTCGGCGGTGCCGTAGCGCTTGAGCGCGGTGCGGTTCGCGTAGTGCCGGTAGGCCGCGGGGTTTCGCTCCTCGAATCCGGCGCTCAAACCGGTATCGCGGATGGGGCCCGGGCAGACGGCGTTGATGCGGATCCGCTCGTGCCCGAGCTCGAGGGCCACGGTCTGCGCCAGGTTGACCAGCCCCGCCTTGGCCACGCCGTACGCGGAGCGGCCGACCTGTCCGACGAGTCCTCCCATCGACGACGTGACGACGATCGCGCCACCGCCACGCGCGCGCAGTGCCGGGACGGCGGCGCGTACTCCCAGCACCACTCCCCGCAGGTTGACGTCGAGCACTCGGTCGAAGCGGTCCATCGGTAGCTCGTCGATCATGCCGACCGTGTCGATGCCCGCGTTGAGCGCGGCGCCGTCGAGACCACCGAAGCGGTCGACCGCGAGCGCGACCGCAGCGACGTTGCTCGCTTCGTCGGTCACGTCGGCGGCGAACGGCGCGATCAGCTCGGACCCCTTCGTCCACGACAGCTTTTCGTCGTCGAGGTCGACGGCGACGACGGCTTCGCCGCGCGCGGTGAGGCGTTCCGCCAGCGCTCGTCCCATCCCGGACCCCGCGCCGGTGACCAGCGTGACCCGCGTGTCGTCCCCCATCGTCATCCCTCCTGTCGGCGCAGGATCGCGACTGCGGCCGAACCACCCCCGCCCATCGTCTGCACGACCGCGGTCTCCACGTCGGCGGCGACCTGGCGGTCACCGCAGATGCCGCGGAGCTGCCGCACGACGTCGGCGGTCTGCATCAGCGCGGTTGCCCCACTCGGATGCCCCCGGGCCACACAACCACCGTCGACGTTCGTCGGGAGGCGGCCGCCGAGGTCCAGCTCGCCGTCGAGTGCGAGGCGGATCACGTCGTCGGGCTCGCCGATGCCGAGTTCCACCAGCGTGAGCACCTCTTCGCTGCTGCACAGGTCGTGCAGCGAGATGATGTCCACGTCTGACGGTGCGATACCAGCCTCTCCGTACGCGCGTTGCGCTGTGACCGTGGTCTGCGCGAACGGCCCGATGGTCGGTCCGACGAGTGGCCATCCAAGATCGTCGACGGTGCTCGTCTGTTCGATCGCGAGCAGGGCGACCGCGTCGGCGAGACGTTCGCGCGTGACCACCGCAGCGGCGGCGCCGTCGACCGAGGCGTGGCACATCATGCGTGTGAGCGGGGTCGAAACCATGCGCGCCGCGAGCACTTCCTCGATGGTGACCGTGTGGTCCGGTCGGCGGCCGGCGAGCTCGTAGCGCGCCGCGCAGTTCCACGACTTCGCCGCGACCGCGGCGAACACCTCGGGACCGGCGCAGTGGTCGCGGAGGAAGCGATCGCCCACGAGTGCGTAGACCACTTGCGGCGGGAAGCGGTCCCACACCTCGCGCACCGCGGGCACGATGCCACCCGGTTCGAGCGCGGTCATCTTCTCGTAGCCCACCGCCAAGGCGTTGTCGACGCGGCCCGACCACACCGCCCACGCGGCGTGACGCAATGCCACCAGACCACCGGCCGATGCCGACTCGATGCCCGTCACCGGCGCGCCGGTATGACCGAGCCCGCGGGCGACCCGCAAAGCGCTCTGCGGGGGCGAGAGCATCGAGGAGCCGAATACCTCGCCGATCTGGTCGAAGCGCAGGCCAGCGTCGGCGAGCGCTTCCTCGGCGGCGCGGCGACCGAGCTCGTGGAGGGGGACGTCGCTGTGCTTGCCGCACGGCGTCATGCCGACACCGGAGATCCAGACCGGGTTCACTCGCCGACTCCGTCGGCCGGAGTGAACACGTCGATCGTCTCGTCGCCGACCTCGGCCGACCTCACCTCACCGGTGACGCCCGGTGCGGGCGCGGCCGCACCGTCCACGACAACTTGCAGCATCGGACCGTCCTGCACGCGCACCCACGCGACCGAGTAGCCGGCGTCGTCGCCGAAGCCGTCGACCGGCGCCGGGCCCGGGATCCAGGTGGAACCCCAGACCTCGGCCGTGCTTCCTCGCGGTGTTGCGGTCACGATCGCGTTCCTTCCGGTACCAGGTCGGGGTTGGCGTCGCCGAGGCGCGGCGGCGGGGCTTGCACGAGCGGACCTTCGCCCACGACCCGCCACGGCATCCCCACGATCCGGGCGTCGTCGATGTCGGGATCCGGATGGTCGATGCGTGGGAAGAAGTCCCGCGCACGCAGGTGGTCGTCGTCAAGGAGGTCGACAGCACGCTGCACCGCCGTCGCGGGCACAGCCGACGCCGCGAGCAGGTCGTCGAGGGCGTCGACGTCGCGCCCCGCGAGGAGCTCCGCGAGGACGGCCTCCAGCTCGGCTCGGTCGCGCCACCGCGCGGCCGCGCCGTCCCACTCGCGGCGCGCCAAACCGTCGGGACGATCGAACGCGTCGAGCAACCCTCGCCAGTCGTCGTCGGACTGCACGGCGATCGCGAGCCAACGACCGTCCCTGCACTCGAACACCGAGTGGGGGGCGTACGGTGCCACTTCGTTGCCCCTGGGCATGGTCAGCGCGGACGAGACCGACGCTTCGGCGACGTACTCGCCCACCAGTGTCGCCACCACCTCGGCCATCGAGAGATCGACGTCGACGCCGGAACCTCGCGCGGGGCCGAGTGCCCACGCCGCGATCACGGTCGCGGCGATCACCGATGACAGCGGGTCGGCGAGGACCGTCCCGAGATGCGCGAGCTCGCCGTCGACGGTGCGAGTGAGGTGCGCGAGGCCCCCGTAGGCCTGCACGTTGTTCGCGTACACCTTGTAGTCGGCGAGCGGTCCGTCGCTGCCGAATCCGGAGACGTGCATGACGAGCGCACCCGCGTCGCGGACGGCGCGCGGATCGACAGCAAGACGAGCGAGACGCGAGGCGCCGAGGTTCTCGATCACGACCGCGGACCGGTTGAGCAGCAGTGGGACGATCGCGTCGATGTCGCCGGCGTCGGCGACGACACTGCGCTTGGAGAAGTTCGCCACCGCGAAGTATGCACCTCGCTCCGGGCCGGCCACGCCCTCGGCGAAGGGCCCGGTACGCCGGTAGATGTCGAGGCGACGTTCGTCTTCGAGGCGCACCACGTCGGCGCCCATTGCGCCGAGCAACGAGCCGACGATCGGACCCGCGAGCACGTGGGTGAGCTCGAGCACGCGGGTGCCGGCGAGGCGCGCGCTCGGCGCGTCGGACGCCGCGGCCACGCCGTCGTCTCCACGTTCGGAGAACGACGTCACCCACGGTGACCCGGGCGCGGTGGTCGTGATGCCGTCGGTGGTGTCGGTCGTGAGGAATCGGCGGCTCGCGAACTGCGGTGACTCGAGCAGCTCGACGGGTCCATTGACAGGCGTCGAGGGCACACCGTTGCGCTGGAGGAGATCGGCGCACTCCGCTTTATACTGCTGCGCGCTCCACTCACGGACCCGTTCGGTGATCATCGCCGCGTGCTCGGCGCGCGCCGGACGCGTTTCCAAACCTTCGGTCCACGAGGGCGCACCCAGGCACGCAACCATCCCCTTCCACTGGTGATCCTCAATCGCGGCTATGCGCACCAGGCCGTCCCGGCACGGGAACAAGCCCGACGGCGCGACGTAGCGTCCGCTGCCTGCCCGCCCGGGGCAGCGGAAGATCAAGTGCGCGCACTCGGGGAGCGCGCCGGTGAAGACGACCGCTTCCTGCGCCGACACGTCGACGTGCACCGGTGCACCGTCACCGCGGTGCCGATCGAGCCCGTGCAGGGCGGACAGTGCAGCGACCGTGCCCACGGCGCGCAGCGCCACGAAGCCGGGAGGCGACGTCGGCCGTCCCCCGCCCACGGGCTCGATGGTGGAGAGCAACCCCCCGGCCGCCTCCGCGACCAGCTCTCCGCCTCGCCGACCGGCGCGGGGGCCGTCGAGCCCGTACGGCGAGAGGGTGACCCAGACCGACCGATTGCGTTCGGCGATGTCTCGCAGGTGCCGATCGACGTCGTCGATCCCCCCGACGCGGTCGTCGATCACGATCGCGCTGCTCTGCGCCAGCCGCACGATGTCGGTCGTGGAGTGGTGGACCACGCGCTTCGAGCGGTCGAGCACACTTGCCAGCAGCGAGTGCGGTGCGCCCGCGCCATCGACTGTCGCCGGGAGGTGCTCGTCGACCGGTCGTAGATCCGCCACCACCTTGGTGACGTCGGCGCCCAGTTGCGCCAACAGCGCCGCGGCGGTGGCGCCGGCGACGCCGTCACCGAGCTCGAGCACGCTCACTCCGGTGAGAAGCGGTGTCGGCGTCATCCGGCGAAACAATAGAACATCAACTGTTGTGTTGCCCGCTGACGGCGCTACGATGCGACGCGGCGCCGGGCCGCTGTCGCCGGGGCGAGCGAGACGGGGGGACGCATCGTGACCGAGCACGTCGAGGGCGGAGACCAGGTCAAGCCGGGCTCCGGGATGATCCACCTCGAGGGCATCGGCGTGCGCTTCGGAGGCATCGTCGCGCTCGACGACGTGAGCTTCCAGGCGAACGCAGGTGAAGTACTGGGGATCATCGGCCCCAACGGCGCCGGCAAGACCACGCTGTTCGACGTGATCTCGGGGGTACGGACCCCGAACGCAGGCCGCGTGCACCTCGACGGCGCCGACGTGACGAACAAGTCGCCATCATGGCGTGCTCGCGCCGGCCTGCGGCGCACCTTCCAGCGGGTGCAGACCTTCGGTTGGCTCTCGGTGGAGGACAACGTGCTCGCCGCACTCGAGTGGCGCGGTGGCGGCGGAGGATTCCTCGCCGATCTCACCGCCTTCCCCCTCCGCCGTCGGCGCGAGCGCGTCCGGCGCCAGCGGGTCGAGGAGGTCATGGACCGGTGCGGTCTGCTGCCCGTGCGCAACGAGCTCGCGGGTTCGCTCCCCATCGGCGTGGCCCGGATGGTCGAATTCGCACGCGCCATCGTCGACGCTCCGAAGGTGCTGCTCCTCGACGAGCCCGCGTCGGGGCTGGACGAGACTGAGATCGAGCGTCTCGGCACCCAGATCCAGTACGTGCGACAGGAGACCGGGTGCGCGGTCCTGCTCGTCGAACACAACGCGGGCTTCGTCATGCAGCAGAGCAATCGCATCGTCGTGCTCGAACTCGGCTCCGTCCTCGCATCGGGTGTCCCCGAGGAGATCCAGCAGAACCAACGGGTCCGCGACGCGTACCTCGGTGAGGGCGAGGTCTCGTCGCACGAGGCACGGTCGTCGACCCAGTCCTGATGGGTCGACTCCACGGACGGACCGCGCTCGTCACCGGTTCGACGCGAGGGATCGGGAACGCGGTGGCACACCAGCTCGCGGCCGAAGGTGCACGCGTCGTCGTCCACGGCCGCGACGAGCACGCGGTGGCGGCTGCCGCCGCTGGAATCGACGGCGCGGTCGGGGTGGTCGGTGCGATGGAGGATCCCGACCATGTGCGTGAGCTGTGTGCGCGCGCACTCGACGTGTCGGGCACGGTCGACATCGTGGTCAACAACGCAGGGACGTCGGTGCACCACCCGTTCCTCGACGACACCGACGACGAATGGGACCGGCTGCTCGCGGTGAACCTGTTCGGTCCTCGCAACGTGCTGCGGCACCTGCTCCCGGGCATGCGGCGCGCCGGGTGGGGCCGCATCGTGAACGTGACCTCCGAAGCCGGGATCCGCGGCACGGCCGGCTATCCCGCCTACGCGGCATCGAAGGGGGCGCTGGTCG
The DNA here is from genome assembly GCA_963841415.1 of uncultured Actinomycetes bacterium. Lineage (GTDB taxonomy): Bacteria > Actinomycetota > Acidimicrobiia > IMCC26256 > DASPTH01 > DASUAS01. The sequence goes on from CAWJCN010000001.1 coordinate 1,631,785, forward strand.
CGTTCTCATTGACGCTCGCCCTCGAGCTCGCCGGCACTGGAGTCCACGTGAACGCGTTTGCGCCGGTCGCCCTGACGGACCTGGTCCGTTCCCAGGTCACACCCTGCACCTTGGACCACCTCGTCGGCATCGGGTTGCCGACCGTCGACGAGTGTGCGGAGGAGCTGCTGCCGCTCCTCACCGACGAAGCACCCACGGGCCAGGTCGTCCTGATGCACCTGGGCTCGACCCCGACGGAGATCGTCGTCGATCTCTCCGAATCCTGAGGAGCACGCGTGGAGTACAACCCGTTCGCGCGGGACACGCAGATCAACCCGTACCCGGTCTACCGGTGGTTACGCGACGAAGCCCCCGTGTATCACAACCCTGACGTTGGCTTCTACGCGCTGTCGCGCTTCGACGACGTGCTGCAGGCTCACCTCGACACCAAGCGGTTCCTGTCGGGTCATGGCGTCACCATCGAGGACACCGGCGCGTCGGTCGACCTGCTCATCACCAAGGACGAACCCGAGCACACCTGGCACCGCAAGCTCGTCTCGCGCGTGTTCACGCCGCGCGCCATTGCCGATCTCGAAGCCGCGGTGCGGTCCGTCGCGGCCGAGGCACTGGACGGCGCCCGCGAGCGCGGGGAGATGGAGATCATCGGTGAGCTGTCCGGCTACCTGCCGATGGCGATCATCGCCGAGATGCTCGGCCTCCCGGTGGAGATCCGCGCCCGCCTACGTGAGCTGTCCGACCGCGCTCTGGCGCGTCCCGACACCGGCGTTGCCGAGACCCCGCCCGACGCGCGCGAGGCGTCCCAGGAGATGACGATGCTGCTCCTCGAGGTCGTCGGCGACATCGTCCAACACCCGGGCGACGACATCGCCAGCATGCTGCTGCAGACCAAGGTGACCGACGGCGACGGCAAACAGTTCTCGCTCAGCCAGGAGCAGGTCGCGGTGCGGCTCCTCGAGCTCGCCTTCGCCGGGCACGAGACCACAGCCAAGCTCATCGCCAACGGCGTGATCGGTCTCGCCTGGTACCCCGACCAGCGGGCCGAGCTCGCCGAGCACCCCGAGCTCATGCCCCAGGCGGTCGAGGAGATGCTGCGCTGGGATGCGCCCTCGCACTACCAAGGCCGCTGGGTCGAGGAGGAAGTCGAGCTGCACGGCGTCACGATCCCGGCCGACTCGCGCGTGATCCTGGTGACGGGCGCGGCCCAGCACGACGAGCGCGTCTTCGAGGAACCCGAGCTCTTCGATCTCCACCGCGACGTCGAACGCCACGTGGGCTTCGGGTTCGGGGCCCACCTGTGCGTCGGCGCGGCGCTCGCCCGGCTCGAGACACGCGTCGCGTTCGAGGAGCTCCTCGCGCGCTACCCGCGCTACGAGATCGGTGCACCGATCGTGCGCGCGTACAGCAGCAATGTGCGCGGGCTGGCGCGGTTGCCGATCGTCCTCGTGCCGACGAGCTGATTCAGCGGGTGGTGCGCTTGGTCCGTTTCGGGCGCGGCGCGAGACCTTCGACCGTGTAGCGCTCGAGGAAGGCACGGAACGACTTCGGCTTCGACGCGTCGAACGCGCCCGACGACGGCATCACCGTGAGCGACATGAACATGCGGGCGATCCATTCGCTCGCCCCGCGTTCGTCGAGGTCGGCCGCGACCTCACCGCGCGCCTTGGCCGCTTCGACGTAGGGAGTGATGAAGATCGACATGCGGCGCAAGCCGCCATCACGATCCGATGCCAGGAGCCGGAGCAGCTCACGGTCGTCGTTGACGAGCCAGTTGCGGCGGTAGTTGTTGATGTTGCGGGCGAACACCTCGGCGAAGGCACCGACCTGATCGACGAGGGTCCGCTCGTCGCGCATCACCTCGGTCGCCTCGCCGTAGTAGTTCTCGGTGTTGCGCTCCACCGTGGCGTCGATGAGCGACTGCCGGTCGGAGAAGTAGCGGTACACCGTGCCGCGGGACAGGTCGGCCGTCCGCGCGACGTCGATCAGGCTGGTCTTGTCGATCCCCAGCTGCTTGAAGCACTGGAGCGCGGCCTCGAGGATCCGGCTCCGAGTGGAGTCGTCGGTCACCGGCTCGCTTGCCGCCATCGCTTGCCACCCAGGATCCGCCATCGGGACTCCGACACCGTAGTGTCGGCCGCCCGGCTCCCCGCGGAACCGCGTCGCGACTTCAGGCGGCGCCGGCCTCCTGCCGCAGGTCTTCCCGGAGCGCTTGCTTCTTAATCTTGCCCGACGGTGTGCGCGGGAATTCTTGGACGACGCGCAGCTCCTCCGGCCACTTCTGCTTCGCGATCCCCGCCTGTTCGAAGTGGGCTCGCACGTCCTGGAGCGACGGTGCCGGGTGTCCGGGAATGGTCGCGACGAACGCACAGCCGTGTTCGCCGAGTCGAGGATCGGGCGCGGCGACGACCGCCACCTCCGACAAGCCGTCCATCCGGAGGAGCACCTCCTCCACCTCGCTCGCGCTCACGTTCTCGCCGCCGCGGATGATGATGTCCTTCTTGCGGTCGGCGATCGCGTAGTAGCCGTCGGGCGCGCGGAACGCGAGATCCTCGGTGTGGAACCACCCGTCGGCGTCGATGGAATGCGCCGTGAGCCCAGGGTCCACGTACCCACCGAACAGCTCCGCGCCACGGCTGAGGACCTCACCCACCTCGCCGTCGGCAACGTCGCGGCCCTCGTCGTCGACGAGACGAATGTCGCACCCGGCGAGCGGCGTGCCCTCGGTGTACTTCCGGTGCTCGGGGGTGTCGGTGCGGACGCCCCCGATCGACGTCGGGTGCTCGGTCGACCCGTAGGACCGCACGGCCATGATGCCGAGCTCCTCGGCGCGGTCGCACACCGCTCCCGGGATCGGTGCACCTCCGAGCCCCACGCATTCCAGGAGGGCGGCGTGCTCGGCGGTGAAGTTCGGCGAGTCGAACAGGCTGGTGAGGAAGTACGTCGAGCCGCTCCCCGACGTGAGCCTCGCCTCCAGCATCGCGGCGAGCACGCGCTCGGGATCCCAGCGGTCGATGATGTGCGCGTCCTCGCCGCGCAGCAGCGGCCGCATCGCGCCGCCGATCATGCCCATCGCGTGCGCGAGCGGGGCACCGGTGAGCAGCGGTCGCGGCGCGCCGACGTCGTATGCGCCGATCTGGAGCGCCTCGGCCACGACGCTGTTGCCCGTGTGCACGACGCCCTTGGGGTCGGCTGTCGTGCCCGACGTGTACCCGATCGTCGCCGGCTGCATCGGGTCGACCGCCGGCAGCTCGTCGAGCGGCGCCCCGTCGACGAGCGACTCGAACGGCTCAGCCCAGGGCGCGGAACGCTCGCCGACGAGGACGACGTGCTCGAGCGACGGCAGGTCGGCGCGGAGTCCGTCGAGCGCTGCGAGGTAATCGGACGAGCCGAAGGTCGCGGTCGTGAGATGGAGCCGACCGCCCAACTGGTCGAGGATGAACCCCAACTCCTTCGGGCCGTAGAAGTGGACGACGGGCACGACCGTCGCACCTGCCATCGCCGCGCCGTACAGCGCGACGAGCGCCTCGACCCGGTTCGGGAGCTGGTAGCTCACCACGTCGCCGGGCTCGATGCCCCGGCGGCGAAGCCCAGCAGCGAAGCGGCGAGCGTCCCGGTGAACGTCGGCGAAGGTGCCTCGGTACGGCTCCGTATCCGACCAGAACCGGACCTCGCGGTCGGCGTTCGTGGTCAGGAGCTCGTCGAAGAACGCGCCCAGCGAGACGTCGCGCCAGAGACCTTCGGCGCGGTAGCGCGCTTGGAGCTCGGCGCTCGGGACGCGCAACGGGACGTCGAGCACGGTGACCTCGCGATCGGAGATGGGCTACGGGACCAGCCGCACGGGGAACCGGTCGTAGGTGTGGATCAACGACGACGCGCGCATCGTCCCCTCCCCCACCTGCTCGAGCCCGCGAGCGCGCCGGGCGAGTTCTTCGAGGACGATGCGCCCCTCGCGGCGCGCGAGGTGCGCCCCCATGCAGAAGTGCTCCCCGATCCCGAAGCCCAGCTGCCCGGACGCGTCGGGTCGGCGGATGTCGAACGTATCGACGTCGTCCCACCTCTCCTCGTCGCGATTCGCGGCCGAGTAGAGCAGGAGGACGCCGTCGCCCTCGCGGATCACCTTGTCGCGCAGCGCCACGTCGGTCGTCGCCTTGCGCGCCATGCTCATCACCGGCGTCCACCAACGCAACGTCTCCTCGACCACGTTGCCGGCCAGCGCCGGTGTGGGATCGGCGAAGAGCTCGGCCGCCTGGTCGGGGAACGCGGTGAGCACGTGACCGAGTCCTCCGATCAGGCTCTGCGTCGTCTCGCTCCCCGCGGCCAGCAACGTGAGGCCGTATCCAATGATCTCGCCGTCCTCGAGTGGGCGGCCCTCGAACTCAGCCTGGGTGAGCAGGCTCAGCAGGTCGTCCGTCGGCGACGCGCGCCGCTCATTCACGAGCGTCCAGAGGTAGGGCCCCACCTCGTTGACGATGACGTCCATGTCCTCGGGCGCTCCCTGACCCGAACCCTGGTTGGTAATGATGGTCGCCCACTCGACAACCTGGTGCCAGTCGGCGTCGGGCACGCCCAGCAGCTTCGAGAAGACGTAGACCGGCACCGGTTCGGCGACCCGCTCGATGAAGTCGAACTCACCCTCGGGCAGGCGTTCGACGACGTCGCGGATCACGGTGCGCACGTGGTCGTCGATCTCGTTGACCATCTTCGGCGTGAAGCGCCAGCTCACGACCTTGCGGTAGTGCGCGTGCCGGGGCGGGTCCATGAACATGACGCTCGGCTGATCGTCGAGCGGCGACGCGACCCGCGTGCCCTTCCGGCGCTCGACGAGCCCGGACAGGATCGCGATCTCGCGCGACGAGAACAGCAGCGGATGCGTGGAGATGAACTTGATGTCGTCCCACTTGGTGATGACCCAGAAGTCACCCTCCTCGTACCAGTGGACCGGGTCCTCGGCGCGCAGGCGCCGGTACGTGGCGTGGGGGTCATCCAGGTAGAAGGCAGGATCGTCGAACCGTTCGGCAAGCATCTCCATGTCGAGGCACACTAGGACGCTCCTTGTCCGATTGCCATCACTGCATCCCTGCCCTCCAGCCCGCCTTGACTTCTAAGCAACAGTACATTAGACGTACATCTGCCTAGCTCGACGGCGGGCGCTCGCCTGCCGCGAACACGAAACGGGGGGCTACTGGTGCGTTCCATCGGGAAGGTGTCACGCGCGCGCGTCGCGCTCGTCGGCGCGGTGGTGACCGTGCTCGCGCTCGGCGTCGCCGGAGCTGCCGGAGCGCGCTCGTTGCCGCACCGCCAGTCGGTGCCGGGATTCGACGGCAAGACGATCAAGGTCTCCGGGCTCCTGTCGGCATCGAACTTCTTCGACGCGCCAATCGGAGCGCAGGCACGCTTCAAGGTCGCGAACGACAGCGGCGAGCTCGGCAAGGGCGTGAAGATCGAGTACGGCGAGACCGCCGACGACAAGTTCGACGTTGGCACTTCGATCAATGAAGCGCGTCGCCTCGTCGAGCAGGAAGGCGTGTTCGCCATCGTGCCCATGGTGACGGCCACCGGGCCGGGCGACTACATGAACCAGAAGAAGGTCCCCTACTTCGGTTGGGGCTTCGACAAGAGCTACTGCGGCCCGGGCGACAAGCTCTACGGCTTCGGGTTCAGCGGATGTGTGCTGCCACCCGACCCTCAGAAGGTTCCGGACTTCTCTGCCGGTAACCCCTACAAGCTGCTCACCGAGAAGGGCATCAAGCACCCGACCATCGCGGCGATCGGTACCGACAGTGCTCCTGGTCATGCCTCGATGAAGTCGTTCATCGCGCAAGCCACCGGCAGCGGTCTGAAGGTCGTGTGGGCCAAGGCGATCCTGCCGGCACCGCCCGCGGTGACCGGTGACTACACGCCGTACGTGCAGCAGATCCTGGCGTCGAACGGCGGCAAGGGCCCCGACATGGTGTTCCTCGCGGCCGGCGTGAACGACGGGCTCGCGATGCCAAACGCGTTACGCAATGCCGGTTACAAGGGCCTCGCGACGACGTCGTACTACTCGGACGCGCTGCTCAAGGGCCTGGCCGACACGTACATCGCCACGTCGTTCGCGCCGTTCCAGCAACACACGAAGGGCATCGACAAGATGGTGGCCGACGTCAAGGCGTTCAAGGCAGACGCCAACCCGTCGGCGACCATGGCCGCCGGGTACTTCGCCGCCGACTTCTTCGTCAAGGCGATCAAGAAGCTCGGCGTGAAGAACCTGACGAGAGAGGCGTTGCAGAAGACCGCAGCCCACATGACCTATTCGATTCCCGGCACCGCGGGCCCGACGCAGTACCCCAAGGCCTTCCAGGCCATGAACAGCTACTGCGCCGGCACCGTGTACGACGACGGCACGCAGTTCACGGTGGCGGTGCCGTTCAACTGCACCAACCACTTCACGAGCACGAAGGGGTCGCCCGACGAGGTCGGATGATCCGTCGGTCGAACGCACGAGGCCCCGGCTCATGCCGGGGCCTCGTCACGACGTCGCGCTGCCAATCTGTCTCGGCGAACCCGGCGGCGAGGTCGAGGAACTGCGCGCGCTTCGTGACCGTCCCGCTCCCGGGATGCTCGAACGACACGCCGGCGTAGGTCACACCCATCTCGCTGAGCTCGCCGACCTGGTCGACGTAAGCCGACGCGTCGAATCCATCGGAGCCGTAGTAGCCGACGCCCATCGGTCCATAGCTCACGTCGAGGGGGGTGGTGCGACCAACGCGCTCGGCCTCCTCGCGCAGCGTGCCGAGCATCCGCCGCAGGTCGTCGAGCGATTCGAGCGGGGCGGTGCGCACCCGCTGGGCGAACCTCGCGGGCGCCGGCATCGGGATCCAGCCGTCACCGCGCGTTGCAGCCCGGCGCATGGCGCGCGGCGCGTTGCCGCCGATCCAGATCGGAGGTCCCGGCTGCTGCACGGGAGTCGGGAGCGCCACGTGACCCTGGGCGTCGAACCCGGCTCCCGACGCGTGCACCGTCTCGCCGGTCCACGTCTCCCGCATGAGGTCGATGGTCTCGTCGAGGCGATCGTTGCGGGCGGCGAAGTCGGCGCCGAGGGCGTGGAACTCGGGTTCGAGATAGCCGGCGCCGGTCCCGAGGATGACCCGGCCGTCGGTCAACGAGTCGAGGGATGCGATCGCCTTGGCCGCGAGGAACGGGTTGCGGTACGCGAGGATGTAGAGGTTCGTCATCAGCCGCAGCCGCGTCGTCAGTGCACCCACCACCGCGAGCGCGACCGTCGGCTCGAGCGCATGGTGACCTCCGGTCTCGATGAAGCGTGCCGGTGGCATCGGATGGTCGGTGACATATACGCCTTCGTACCCGAGGGCTTCGATCGTCGGCGCGATCTCCGAGAGCGCGTCGACGGTCGCGAATTCCTCACGGTGTGCGACGTCGTCGGTGGGAAGGCCGAGGAGGTACTTCACGGCTCAGTCGATCGTCGCGATGAGCGTGCCCACCGCGTAGGTCTCGCCCGCCTCGGCCTGCCACGAGACGACGCCCGCGCTCGGCGCATCGATCGCCATCTCGACCTTGTCCGTCTCGAGCTCGTACAGCGGGTCACCTTCGGCGACGGTGGCGCCATGCTCGACGAGCAGCTTGGAGAGCACCGCCTCGGTGATCGCGTCACCCGGCTTCGGGATGCGGATCTCCGTCACTGCAGTCCGTTGATCGCGTCGACGAGCTCGGCGGCACCCGGTCGGCACGCGGCTTCGAGCACACCGGAACGGGGCACCGGCGTGAACGATGCCGCGACGCGCGCGATGGGCGCCGACAACTGACCGAACAGCTCTTCGCCGACCGCAGCCGCGATCTCCGCCCCCGGGCCACAGGAACGGACCGACTCGTGCGTGATCACGAGACACTTCGTCTTGGCCACCGACTCGAGGACCGTGTCGATGTCGAGCGGGACGAGGCTGCGCAGGTCGACGACCTCGACCGACGTCCCGTCGCCAGCAAGCGTCTCGGCGGCGGCGAGCGCGTCGTGCACCGCGGGACCGTAGGCGACGATGGTGACGTCGCTGCCCTCGCGCTTGACGTCAGCCTTGCCCAGCGGCAACGAGAAGTCGGCGAGCGGGACTGGGAATTGCCCGCCCGTGAAGAACAGCTTCATCGACTCCACGAAGAGGCACGGGTCGTCGTCGTCGAGGCAGGCATTGAGCAAGCCGACGGCGTCAGCCGACGTACTGGGCCACACCACCTTGATGCCGGGGACGTGCATCGCCCACGCTTCGAGCGCCTGCGAGTGCTGCGGCCCACTGCCCATGCCCACCGCGGTGCGGATGACCATGGGCGCGTGCTGCCGGCCACCCGACATGTAGCGGATCTTGGCCGCGTGATTCGCGATCTGGTCCATGGCGACACCCAGAAAGTCCATGAACATGAGCTCGGCGACCGGACGCATGCCGGCCATCGCCGCGCCGGTGGCGGCGCCGATGATCGACGACTCCGCGATCGGCGTGTTGCGCACGCGGTCGGTGCCGTACTTCGTCGACAGCCCGTAGGTGACCTTGAACAGCCCGCCGGCGGGGTCGGCGATGTCCTCGCCGAGCAGGATCACGCGCTCGTCGGCGGCCATGGCCCGGTCGAGTGTCCGGTTGACCGCCTGCACCAAGCCGATGGTTTCGGTCTCGCCGTCGGGGATCGCGACCGCGGTGACCCCACGTGCGCGCGACGGGTCGGCGGTCACACCACCGAACACGTCGATCTCCAATTCCGCGACGTCGGTCTCGGGGCTCTCGACCGCGAAGCGGAATGCCTCGTCGACCTCGGCGGCCAGCGCACTGTCCATCGCGTCGAGCTCGGCGGCGCTCGCGACGCCCTCCTCGACCAGCTGCGCGCGGAAGCCCTCGAACGGTGCCTCGGCGCGGGCCGCATCGAGCTCGTCGCTCGGTACATACTCCATGGGGTCGCCGAAGTAGTGGCCCTGGAGACGGTACGCGACACCCTCGACGAACGTGGGGCCACCGCCGCTGCGCGCGCGGTTGACCGCGTCGGTCACTGCGTCGTACACGGCGATCGGGTCCTTGCCGTCGACCGTGACGCCAGGCATGCCGTAGCTCGCGGCGCGCACCGAGAGCTGTTCAGTGCGCGTGTAGTCGGCGAGCGGCGTGCACTCCGCCCACGCGTTGTTCTCGCAGAAGAACACGACCGGGAGGTTCCAGACCGCGGCGAGGTTCATGGCCTCGTGGACGAACCCGATGCTGGTCGCACCGTCGCCGAAGCACACGAGCACGACGCGGTCCTCGCTTCGCAACGACGCGGCGAGCGCGAGGCCGTTGGCGATCGGCGGACCGGCACCGACGATGCCGGTGGTCCACATGATCCCTACTTCAGGCTGGCTCACGCCCATGGCGCCGGCTTTGCCCTTCGACAACCCCGTGGCCTTGCCGATCAGCTCGGCGAAGTACGGGCCGAGCTCGACGCCGTTGCCGACGACGTCGGCCAGACCGCGATAGGTGGCGACCACCTGGTCGTCGGGCCCGAGCGCGACCGCGGCACCGGCCGCCATGGCCTCGTGACCCTCGATCGGCCAGTAGCTGAAGCCGACCTCGCCCGACGACAGACCCTTGCGCACCCGCATCTCACAGGCGTGGATCTTGCTCATGGTCCGGTAGAGCTCGAGCGCGGTGTCCTTGCCCGCGCGCTTCTCGATACCGCTCACCTGTCCTCCCCTGGAGCCACTCAGGCCACCTCGAAGATCTCGTACTCGAGATTGGTGCCGTCGAAGACGCTCTTGCCCACCGCCTGGATGCGCGTCAGCCACGCGTAGCGCGCGTCGCCCGTCTCGAACAGCGGGGCCGCACAGGTCACACCGGTCGCGGCGTCGCCGCGGCCCTCGTAGTGCACATGAACGATGGCGCCGTCGTCGGTCTGCAACGTCAGCCGCACGTCGACCTGCACACGACCGTCGGGATCGATGGTCGCCCAGTCGGCGTTGGCCGCGCCGACTGACGACGCCTTGAAGCGCTCCCCTTCGTAGCGCACGCTCGTGATCTCGCTCACGAGGCGGGTCCCGGTAGGACCCGTCGAGACCATGTGCGTCTCGCCGAGCTCGTACACGGCATGGCACAGAGGACGCAGCAATACTTCGATCGCGTCAGCCATGGTCGACGCCGAACAGGAAGCGGTCGGCGACCTGGTGCGCGTGCATGATCGTCGTCTCTTGCACGGTGTTCAGCTTGAGGCCGTCGAATCCTTCCGAGTGCATCCCCGCCTGGATGTCGGGGATGTTCTTGACGTCCTGGGCGAGGAACGCTCCGAGATCGGCTTCACGGAAGCTCGGGAACACTTCCCAGCGAGGTTCGGGCGCCTCGCCCGGCGCGAAGTGCTCGAGCGCGAACGCCTCCCAGATGCACGTGTCGGGATCGTCGCTCTCAGGCCGCATGCGGTAGCCGAGCACCGAGCACTTCTCCACCAGGATCACCATCGTCGGGAATACGTGGTAGTCGCCATTCCCGGCGAAGAACGTCTCGAGGTCCATCCGGGGGTAGTCGACCCCGTCGTCGAGCGCGAGCTGCTCGCAGAGCTCGAGGTACGGGATGATCGGCGGGACTCCGGCCGGGATCTCCATCGTGGCCAGTTGCTGGGCGGCCCGGGCGTCGCGTGGTGTCTGCATCGCCCCCACCAGCGACGACGAGAGATACTGCATCAGGTTGGAGTAGACGTCTGGTCGCGCCAGCGTCTCCTCCCACTCGCGCCGCCGCTCGTCCACCTCGGCGCGCGCTCCGTACTTCGAGACCGCGTGGTTGCGGAACGTGAAGGTCGGAGCGAACGGAGCGTGCTCATACTCCTCGACCAGTGCGGGCCGCGCCGAGGGGTCGATGCCCTCGGTGGGGCGCAATGTCTGCGGGTGGGTCCCCGGGGTGTGGAAGCCCTCCACGAACGCGTCGACCACCGTCTTCCAGTTGGCCGGGACCACGACTCGCTTGCGCCACCGCCAACGCATGTCCTCGAGGCGAAACGGATCGAGCAGCGACGGGATCGGGTCGAGCCACTCGAGCAGCGGCGGCGGATCCGCGCCCGGGTTGACGAAGACGAAGCCGCCCCACGTGTCGACATGGACCGGTGCGAGCGCCCACTCGGACTCGGGGCACTCGTCGAACTCGTCGGCGCAGAAGCGGAACGTGCTGGTGCCGTCGAGCGCATAGCGGAAGCCGTGGAAGCGGCAGCGGAGCTCCTCCACTCGACCCGCGCCGCCGATGAGCTTCATGCCCCGGTGCCGGCACGCGTTGTGCATCGCCCGAAGGCTGCCCTCGTCCTGGCGCACGACCAGGATCGACTGGTCGCCGATCGTGTACTCATGGAACGCGCCGGGGCCGACGAGGTCTTCCTCGCGACACGCCATCTGCCAGGTCTGCGTGAACAGCTTCTCATGTTCCAGCCGTGCGAAGGCACGGTCGATGTAGCGGCCCTTCGGGACGAAGTTCCCGCGGAGCGCCCATTGCTCGGGCACCGCGCCGGGCGCCGTCTGTTGCGTCGATGTCGTCGCCATCGCTCCCCCAGTCGCGTCGAACGCGCGGCACGATAACACAACTAGTGTCCTGTCGTACATCGACGAGGAGGAGCATCGGCATGTCTCGACTCGGGGCCTGGACACCGACCGCGATCGAGGAACGCGTCGACCGGATGGAGTCCCTGGCTGAGATCCGCCAGCTGGCCGTGCGCTATGCACTCGCGCTCGACTCGCGGGACATCGCGACGCTCGTGACGCTGTTCCCGGCCGATGTGCGGGTCGGCGCGGACAGCTCGGGCCGGGACGCGCTCTTCGACTGGTTCGTCGATGCGATGAGCAAGGTGCGTACGACGGTGCACCTCGTGGCGAACCACATCATCGACTTCGAATCTGCCGACCGCGCCCACGGGATCGTGTACTGCCGCGACGAGGTGGAGTATCCGGAGACCGGTGAGTGGCAGATCGGGATGCTGCAGTACCACGACACCTACAGCAGGCAGGGCGGCGAATGGACCTTTGAACGGCGAAAGTTCCACCGCTGGTACCAGGTCGACGCGCTCGAACGTCCCGCGCCGGGCGCCGGAATGGGACCCGACCGCGATCCGATCACGACCGCGCGCCTCCCCGAGGCGTTCCCGTCCTGGTCCAGGTTCTGGGACGAGGTCGCGGCGCAAGGAGCCTGAGGTTCAGCCGCCGAGGTTCTCGGCCGAGGTGACCTGGTCGAAGTAGCAGCGCTCGCACACCAATCGGTCGCCGTCGAACAGGAAGAGGTTGACCGACATCATGTCTACCGGTCGGCCGTCGTGGTCGCCCGTGGTGTGGGTCTCAACCGCGATGCCGTCGTCGCTGTGGAAGATCGCGGTCGCTGAGAAGCGCAGGCCGGGCATCGCGGCCCAGTTGGTGGCGAGCAGCTCGCGCACCGCGTCGTCGCCGTCGACGACGAGACCGATGGGCATGATCTCGTAGCGGGCGTGGTGGAAGGTGCTCATGGCCCGGTCGAGGTCCTGCTCGTTCTCCGCCTCGACGTGCTCCAGGACCACGGCGAGCCGTCGTGCCTCCAAGGCGATCCGTTCTTCGACGTCCATACGCGACCTCCCCGGGCCCGGCCGTGCGAATTGCACAGTCGAGCAGTGTTTGTTGAGATGTCATCTTGCTGGAGAGGGGGACGTCCCGCCAGTCAGCGGAGGGCGCATGAGCGAGCATCCCATCGGCGTGGGCATCGTCGGCAGTGGGTTCGGCACCGTGGTGGCAGCACCCGCGTTCGCGAGCGTCGACGCTGCGCGGGTGACCGCGGTCTGCAGCCGACAGGTCGCGCGTGCGCGGGACGCGGCCGAGGAGCTCGGAGCACCATTCGCTACCGACTCCGTCGATGCGCTCTGCGCTCGGGCCGATGTCGACCTCGTGTTCGTCGCCACGCCCCCGCACCTCCACCGTGAGGTAGTGCTCACCGCGCTGGATGCTGGCAAGCACGTGGTCTGCGAGAAGCCGTTCGGTCTCTCGCCCGACGACGCCCTCGCGATGCTCGAGCGTGCGGTGGCACGCGACCGGCTGCACTTCCTCGACTTCGAGTTCCGCACCGAACCGGCGCGGGTGTCGCTCGCGACGGCGATCAACGACGGCGTGCTCGGCGAGGTGCGGCACGTCACGATCACCGCAATGGTCGCGGGCGGACGATTCCCGGTGATGAACCGCGACGGTTGGTGGCAGCGTCGGGACCTCGGCGGTGGATGGCTCGGCGCGATGGGATCGCACTACCTCGACGCGATCCGAGTCTGGTTCGGTGAGATCCACTCGGTCGCCGCTCGCCTCGAGACCCGGCGCACCCACCTGGCGCTCGACGCCGAGGCGGCACTGATCACCGCCGACGATGGCTTCGTCGCTCGTATCACCACCGACAGCGGCGTGGTGTGCGCGCTCGACACCGCGAGCTCGATCGGCGTCGACATCGGTCCCCGGATCGAGATCTACGGCACCGCGGCAACGGCGGTCCTCGAACGCGAGCACGTGCTGACGATCGTCGACGACAACGGGAAGGTCGAGCATCACGACTTCTCGCCGAGTGATGCCGCCCCTCGACATCCCAGCCGCGGAGCGCTCGGGCTCTGGGCGGCGCAGATCGTGGACGCCGTCCGTTCCGGCCATCAGCTCGCGCCGAACTTTCTCGACGGGCTGCGCGTCCAGGAGGTCATCGCCGCTGCGCACCGCTCGCACGAGCTCCGGGGTGCCGAAGTGCTCGTCGACCGCAGTGCGGTGCCGATCTGACCGACGCGCGATCCCTGCGCTAGGCCATCGTGTTCGGGATGTCGACCAAGCCGCGACGGCGCGCGAACCGCCAGCGACCGCGTTCGCGCACCAGGTCGTCGACGTGGCGACCGATGGCTCCGACGATGGGCTTGCCGTCCGGTGCACGTTCCACCACGGTCCACATCACCTCCGACGTGGCGCGATCGCCGTCGAGGCGCACGTCAGCGTTGGTCACGAGGTGGAACGAGTTGGAGGCAGCCGCTCCGAGCACCTTCGTCATCGTCGCCCGGATCTCGTCCCGCCCCTTCGCGCGGGCGATCGGTCCGAGCAGCAGTTCGCCATCGTCCGCGAACAGCTCGGCGTAGGCATCCATGTCGCGCTGGTCGAGAAGCCGTCCGTAGTCGGTGAAGAGCTGATGGATCTCGTGGAGGTCTTCCATCCGCTGCAGTCGCACTTCGATCGAGTCCACGTCGCGCCTCCTGGTTCGCCTCCGGATCAACCTAACAGCAGATGTTCTATCGTTTCGCGATGACTATCGGTCGGCTCTACCACATGATTCACATCGTCGACGACCTCGACGCCGCCCAGTCGTTCTACGGTGCCGTCTTTCCGCTGGAGACGTACACCGATCACGAATGGTCCGACTCCGACAAGCGGCTGGCCTCGCTGTCGATCCTCACCGACAACTTCGTGATCGAGCTCATCCAACCCAGCCACGCCGAGGAGGACCTGGAGGTCAGCCTCCCGAAGTTCGCAAGCAAGTTCGGAAGCCGGCTGCACTCGATGGCGTGGTACTCCGACGACGTCGCGGCGCTGGCCGAGCGCTTCCAAGCCGCGGGGATCCGGGTGCTCGGCGGCGGGTACGGCACGATCTTCACGCACCCGAAGGACACGTTCGGTCAACTCCAGTTCCAGACCGGACCCCCTGAGGTCCCCGTACCCGATCCTCGGCTCGTCCCCGGGTGGACGCTGTCCACTGCGAGCACTGAGCACTCCATGGGACTCGTGCGCGCGTCGCACATCACCACCATGGTCTCCGACCTCGACGCGGCGATGAAGTTGTACCTGGGTCCACTCGACGGGCAACTTCTGCACGAGCGCACCGACGACGATGCGCGTCATGCGTTCTTCCTCGTCGGTACCGACACCATCGTCGATCTGGCCGAGCCCGTGCGAGCCGGCACCGCGCTGCACGACGACCTCGAGCGCAACGGACAGCTCCCTCACTCGTTCACCTTCCTGGCGCGCGACCTTGACGCCGCGCGCACGTACCTCGGCGAAGTCGACGTGCCGGTCATCGATGTGGATGAGTCGACATTGTTGATCGACCCCGCCGTCTCACTCGGCGCACGCATCGAGCTGACGAGCACACCAATACCCGGCGATCCCCGCTGACGTGACGGAGCGTTCTCGGAGCTTGCCTCGTTGTCCGTCTTAACAAGCCCCGCAGCAGGGAGATCGAGCGATGCGCGTCGCGTTCACCATGGACTTCCGGAACGCACCCGCGCGGCGTCAGCCGTGGCGAGAGTTCTGGGAGGACAACCTCTGGCTCATGTGCGAAGCCGAGGCGATGGGCTTCGACACCCTGCAGGTGCAGGAGCACTTCTTCACCGACGACGGTTACGGCCCGTCGATGCCGGTCTTCCTCACCGCGCTCGCCGAGCGCACCAACCGCGCCCGACTGATGGCATTCCTCTACATCCTGCCGCTGCGCAATCCGGCCCAACTCGCGCAGGAGACCGCGGTGCTCGATCACATGAGCGATGGACGGCTCGATGTTGCGGTCGGTATCGGGCACCGCCTGCTCGAGTACAAGGCGTTCGGCATCGATCCCTCCACGCGTGGCGCGCGCATGGAAGAGGCGATGACGGCACTGGAGCTGGCCTGGACGACACGCCCGTTCAGCTTCCACGGCCAGTACATCGACTTCGACGAAATCGAAGTGCGCCCCGAGCCGCTGCAGCAGCCGCACCCTCCGCTCTGGGTGGGAGCGACGACGCCGCGCGCTGCCGCCCGCGCGGGGCGCCACGGGGCGCACCTCGCTCCGGGTGCGGCAGATCCCGCCATCGTCGAGGCGTACTGGGCCGCACGCGACGCCGCAGGGTTCGACCGGACGAGCGCTCGGATCGCCTTTGGCCTCCCTGCCACAGTGACCCGCGAAGATCCCGACGCGGTGTGGGAGCGCAACAAGGAGCTGTTCCACTACCGCTGGGACTTCTACCGCAAGATCCGCGCCGAGCTCGGCGATCCCGACCTGGCACCCACGAATCCGGGGCCCGACTTCTATCGCTCGTACGAGACGATCGGTCCGCCGGAGGTGATCATCGAGAACGCGCGAAGGATCGTCGACGACTTCGGCGTGACCGACCTGGGCTTCTTCGGCCCACCGTCCGGCCTCGACCTCCGCCGCGAGGGCTACGAGTCGCTGAAGCTCTTCGCCGATGAGGTGCTGCCGGTCGTCAACGGATGGTGACGCAACCGCCGTAGCGGATGATGCAGTTTCGCGTGACTAGACACGTGTACAGAACATGCTCTACTGTTCTGCACAGTAGAACGTCGTTCGTACATTCGAACGTCTCAGAACCGAGGGGGAAACAGGTGCGAACACACAAGAAGGTGTGGCTGGTCGCGCTCGCTCTTGTCAGCTGCGTCGCGACGCTCACCGCTGGGACGATCAGCATGGCGAGCGCACAGAGTGGTGCGACGCAGGGCGTCTCGGACACCGAGATCAAGGTGGGCGGCCTCGGAGACTCGGCCGGCTTCTTCAGTGAAGCCACCATGGGTCTCGGTGCACAGGCTCGTTTCGCGCGCGCCAACAAGACCGGTGAACTTCCCGGCAAACGCAAGATCAACATGGCTGCTTGGGGCGACATCAAGGCCGATACGGCAACGTCAGTGCAAGAGGAACGCCGACTGATCGAACAGGAGGGCGTCTTCGCCATCGTCCCCAACTCGAGCGCCTTCACGGCGCCGGAGGTTCCGAACCAACGTCACGTTCCCGTGTTCGGCTTCGGCATCTCACCCGGCTACTGCTCAGCCATCAACGCACCGAACTACTTCTACGGTTTCGATGGATGCGTGGTGCCGCCGCCGACGACCAAGAGCGTGGGTGACAACAGCTTCCTCTTCAAGAAGGCGGCCGAAAGCGAAGGCATCATCAAGCCGGGCACGAAGGGCAGAATCGCCTTCATCGGACCCGACAACGAACGCGCGAAGTTCGCGATCGCCGGGTTCTATGCCAGCGCGACAGGGAACGGACTCGACGTCGTGTACGCCAAGGCGTCCACACCGCCCCCGCCTGCGGTCATCGGCGACTACACCCCGTACGTGCAGGAGGTCCTGGCAACGAAGCCCGACATCATCTTCTCGCTCGGCGTCTCGTCCGACTACATCGGCTTGGCGAAGGCGCTGCAGGCCGCGCAGTACAAGGGGATGTACGTGATCCCAGCCGCCGACCCGCAGCTCGCGCCCATCGTCGGCCCGTCCTACGCGCAGACGAACTGGGGACCGAACGAGGCCGCGGCCACGACGCCTGCGATCAAGAAGATGCTCGACGACTTCGAGGCCTACAAGCCCGGCACCGTGCCTGGCAATGCCATGGTCATCGGCTGGCTGGCTGCCGATCACTTCATCACCGCGCTGAAGAAAGTGGGCAAGGACCTCACCGCCACGAAGCTGCAGCAGGTGGCATCGAAGATGACGTACGAGGAGAAGGGTCTGATCGGACCGACCCCGTACCCAAGGAACCGAGTGGCGACGAGTCCCAACTGCCATGCGTTCGTGAAGACAGACGGGAAGGCATACACCGTCGTCGAGAACTACGTGTGCTCGACGAAGCGCTACAAGATCCCGTCCTACGAGTCGATCGAGAAGGGCTGAGCTCGACGGAGGCGGACCGGATCAGACGTTCCCCCCTGGGCGCCCGGTCCGCCTCTGTTCGATCGCTCGACTCGCCGATTCACCCGAAGGGATCGAGATGGACCTGGCTGTCCGCGACCGCAACTTCGTGATCGTCGGCGGTACCACCGGTATGGGGTTCGCGGCCGCAACCGCCCTCGCGGCCGATGGCGCCAACGTCGCCCTGCTCGCGCGCGACGCTGGCCGAGCAGCTGAGCGCGCCGCCCTGCTCGCACGTGACCACGGAGTGCGCGCGGTGGGTATTCCGGCGGACGGCACGAGCCGCGACCGCGACCTCGCCTCCGCGATCGAGCGTGCCGCGACCGAGCTCGGACCATTGCGAGGGCTGGCGGTCACCGCGGGGCCGATGAACCAGCAAGGACCGTTCCACGAGCACCAGGACGACTCGTGGGACTGGTACTACGAAGTCATCCTGATGATGACCGTACGCGCGTGCCGCGCCGTCATCCCGCACCTGCAGCGCAACGGCGGCGGCACCATCGTCACCACCGCCGCATACTCGGTGCGCGCACCCAAGACGCTCATCGTGCCGTACACGTCGATGAAGGCGGCGGTGCTCACGACCTCGAAGATTCTTGCCAAGACGTACGGCGGCGACGGCATCAGGGTCAACGTCGTCTGCCCCGGTCTCTTCGACACCGAGGTCAACGACTTCATCCGCCAGACCCGCGCCGACCAGTACGGCGTGCCGCTCGAAGACGCGATCTACACCCACCTGTCGAGCAACCCGGCGTGGAACATGCGCGTCGCTCTCGATCGTGGCGGCAGGCCGCAGGAAGCCGGCGAGCTGATCGCGTTCCTCCTCGGCGATTGCGCGGCCTACATGACCGGCGCGGTGATCAACATCGACGGCGGCACGGACTTCGGCGCATGAGTGGTCGACTCGACGGCAAGGTGGCGGTGATCACTGGCGCCAGCAGCGGGCTCGGGCCGGTCATGGCCCAGGTGTTCGTGCGCGAGGGCGCGCGGGTGCTGCTGGCGGCACGCCGCGAAGAGCTGGTGCAGGAGGCCGCCGCCGCAGCCGGAGACGGCGCGATCGCGACGCGCGCCGACGTCACTGACGAGCGCGATGTCGCCACGATGATTGGCCGGGCCGTCGACGAGTTCGGTCATGTCGACGTGCTGATCAACAACGCGGCCACGCCTGGCACCGATACCTGGATCTGGGATCAGACCCTCGACAACTGGAACGCCACCATCGCCGTCGACGTCACGGCGGCGATGCTCTGCACCCGCGAGGTGCTCCGGCAGTCGATGCTCGAACGAGAGTCAGGCGTGATTCTCAACTTCTCCTCGTCCGCGAGCTTCAGCGCACCGGAACGGAAGACGCACTACGTCACCGCCAAGGCCGCGCTCCGGGCGTTCACGCAGGCCGTGGCCCGCGAGGTCGGGCCCAAGGGCATCCGCTGCAATTGCATCGTGCCCGGTGGAATCGACACCGACCTGTTCCGCGGGTGGGTGGCGCGGATGGCCGACGAGGAAGGCGTCGACGTCGAGACCAAACGAGCGACCTTCGTCGCCACCGCGGCGCTGCGCGACATCTCCAGTCCTGAGGATCAGGCGAACCTCGCCCTGTTCCTCGCCAGCGACGAGTGCAGGAACATCACCGGCCAGTCGATCGTGTGCGACGGCGGCGTGTACATGCTGGGCTAGCGAGTGAAGCGCACCTCGAGCGTGTCGAAGGTCGTCATGAGCGCCGAGTTCCGGCGCACCGGTGGCGCCACGAGCTCGACGCCCTTCCAGCGCTTCGCCATCTCGCGCACCAGCACGACTGCCTCGCGCTTGGCGAGGTGCGCGCCGATGCAGTAGTGCTCGGCGAAGCCGAAAGCGAGATGGTTGGACGCGGCGCGATCGACGTTCCACGTGTCGGCGTCGTCACCCCACTCTTCCTCGTCACGGTTCGCCGACATGTAGGCGAGGAGCACGGCGTCGCCGGCCTCGATGGTGGTGCCGCGCAGCTCGACGTCGACGACCGCTTGGCGCGCCATGCTGTTGACCGGACTCCACCACCGCAGCGTCTCGTCGACGGTGCGTGCGGCCATGCGACCGGACGTCTCGAGCACGCGCGCGGTCTGTTCGGGTGACTGCGACATCGCGTAGACCAGGCCGGCGATGAGGCTCTGCGTGGTCTCGCTGCCCGCGGCGAGGAGCGTGATCGCCCACCAGACGAGCTGGATGTGCGTGAGCGGTTCGCCGGCTACCCGGGCGTTGGCCACCATCGAGAGGTAGTCGTCGGCCGGGCTGGCGGTGCGCTCCTCCAGGAGCGCCTCGAGGTAGGGCACCACTTCGGCATAGGTCGCAGCCATGGTCTCCGGGGTCTCGCCGCCACCGCCCGAGTTCGCGATCACGCTCGACCACTTGACGACTCGGTGCCAGTCTTCGCGGGGCACGCCGAGCAATGCGGAGAACACGTGGACTGGGATCACTTCCGCGAGTGCGGGGATCGCGTCGAAGGGCTCGTCGGGCAACGCGTCGACGGCAGCGACCACGACCCCCTCCACCAAGTCCTGCATGGAGTTGACCCGCGCCGGGGTGAACTCCCGGATCATCACCCGCCGATGAAGTCGGTGCTCGGGGGGGTCCATGAACAGGATCGCGTCGCGGGGCGGGCGGGGCTGATCCTCGCGGATCTTGATGATGTCGCCGAGGATCGCGATGTTCCGCGACGAGAACAGCTCGGGGTGCTGCGAGATGTAGCGGATGTCCTCGTACTTGGTAGCCACCCAGAACGGCCCGTCGTCGTACCAGTGCACGGGGTCCTCGCGGCGCAACCGCGCGAAGGCGGCATGCGGATCGTCGAGGTAGAAGGCCGGCTCGTCGAAGCGCATCTCGGCCGTAGGCGCTGCGGTCGCCATCACGTCCCCTCCTACTCAGGCAATACGACTCAACACTAGACGTTCAATCGTTCAGCATGGATGGCTCAGATGCGGTTCTCGAGCCAGACGCCACCAGTCGCGTGCAGCGCGGCACCCGTGACGACCCCCGCGTAATCGGAGAGCAGCAGCATCATCACGCGCGCGCTCTCGGCGTCGGCGGGGATGCGACCGATTGCCATGTTCGTCGCGACCGTCGCCTCGACCTGCTCCCGCGTCTCGCCGCGCCGTTCGGCCCACTTGTCCATGGCATCGGAGAGATTCGGCCCGAGCATGGGCCCGCAGTACACGGTGTTGCACCGGATGCCCTTCGGGCCGAGCTCGACGGCCAGCTGGCGGGTGAGGAATTCGAGGGCCGCCTTGGAGCTGCCGTAGGCGCCCTGCATCTTCATCGGACGCGTCGCGCTCATCGTGTTGACGTTCACGATCGCGCCCCCGCCGTCGCGACTCATGAGCGGCACGCTGGCGCGGATCATCGAGAGGGTGCCGAAGACGTTGACCTCGAACACCTGACGCCACTCGTCGAGGTCGGCGTGTTCGAACAGCGCGATCGGTCCTGCGGTGAACGCGCTGTTGACAAGACCATCGAGGTGGCCGAATCGCTCCTCGGCGGCCGCGGCGACGCGCTCACAGTCGTCGGGTGAGGTGATGTCGCCCGGCACTGCCATTGCGACGCCACCTCGTTCCGCAATCTCGGCCGCCACTTGTTCGACGAATGCCTTCGTTCGGGCCATGCACACCACGCGTGCGCCCTCATCGGCGGCGGCGACGGCCATCGAACGACCGAGTCCAGGTCCGACCCCGGTCACGATCACGACCTTGTCCTCCAGCAACATGGTGGCCTCCGAGGTCGTCAGTTGTCCCGGCGCATCAGGCTGAACGACTGCGCGCTGGGACCGTCGTTGGGCAGGGTCGCGAGCATGAGCGCGAGCGGCACCACGTCGTCGGGCGTCTTCGACCACTCGCCCGCGAACATCGTGGTGTTCGCGCTCCCGAAGTCACCGGTGCCGATCTTGGTTGCCACCGGACCGGGAATGAGCTCGTTGACCGAGATGCGATCGGCCTGCAGCTCCTGGGCCAAGACGCGCGTGAGCATCCACTGGCCGGCCTTGGCGCAGGCGTAGGCCGAGAACTGCGGCACGCCACGGTGTCCGATCCCCGAACCGACCAGGATGATCTTGCCGCCACCTCGGGCGCGGAGGCGCGGAATCGCCGCCCGCGCGCAGAGGTAGGACGCGGTGAGGTTCAGCGCGAGGGTGTCCTGCCACACGTCGAGGTCGGAGTCATCCACGGGACCCCGCCCCGGCAGACCGCCCGCATTCAACATCACCACGTCGAGACCGCCGACCTCGTCGATGCGGGTGAAGAGCTGCTCGACGGCGTCGGCAGAGGTCACGTCGGTCGGCACGGCGGTGGCGCGACCGCCGCCGGCGGTGATCTCGTCGACGAGGGCGTCGAGCTCGGATGCGGTGCGCGCAGCGGCAACCACGTGCGCGCCGGCTGCGCCGTACGCGAGTGAGATGGCGCGCCCGATGCCTCGCCCCGCTCCGGTGACAAGTGCGGTCTGCCCGCGGAGTGGAGTCGACTCGGTCATCGGACCTCGATCCCGAATCGCTCGACCCACGGCGCGAAGCGCGCGGCAACGTCGTCAGGATCGAGGCCGTAGCGGTCGAGTGAGTACGAGTGGCGACCGTGCTGGCCTGGTTGGTGGTTGGCGAGGAAGTCCCCCATGCGCTGCTCCGTGTCTGCGGTCATCGGGATCTCGAGCTCGTCGTACACCCGGCCGACGGCGCCGAGTGCGTCGCGTAGCTCCGAGTAGTGGAGCTCCACGACACGGTGTGGCTCGACCTGCTCGTCGAGGAAGGTCTCGAGGCGCTCGAGGGCGTCGCAGTACACGTCGAGCCAGTGCGCGCCGAGCGCATCGGTGTCGACGTCATTGGTAAACGCCCGCATCTGCAGTTCCCAGAAGTCACACGCCGAGGCCAGTGACACCGACGGATCCCGGTGCGGAACGATGAAGCGCGCATCCGGGTACACGGCGAGGAGCGCAGGGAGCGAGAGCGTGTGCGCCGGCGCCTTGAGCTGCCAACGATTGGGGGGCTTTTTCCACTGCAGGAGCTGCAGAGTCGCGCGGTGCAGCTCGTACGCCGATACCTGGTCGGCGTCTCGGTTCCATTCGTAGAACGACGGAATGTGGAGGCTGCAGTCGAACAAGAGGCTCTTGAACTCGTGCGACAGCGTGAGCACGCACTCGGTCGGCCCTTCCGCCTCTTGGATGTTGATCGCCGCCAGCTCCGGCGTGACCTCGTGCTGACGTTCGATCTGCGCTTCGAGCCGCGCGATCCGCTCGCGGTCTGCGCTCGGGTCGAGTCCGGGCGGCGGAGACGGGATCGCAGCCTCCCATCGCCGGAGCGACCGATTGTCGGGGTCCTGGGCGAGCAGGTACGAGAGGATCGTGGTACCGGTGCGCCAGAGTCCGATGACGAAGACCGGCGCCGGGATCTCCTCATCCCCGATCTCCGGATGCCGGCGGTGCCAGTCGTAGAGCTGCGCTCGATTCACGAGCCGCGTTCGGATCATGCTGCTGAGGAGCGCTCGGCCGTCGTCGTGCAGTCGTGATTCCCGCTCGACGGAGTCCACGAGCACGTCGAGGCCTTCGCGGAACGATTGCGGACCGAAGTCGTCGAGCCCAGTGCTTGCAGACGCCTGCTCGAGCAGCTCGTCGACGTTCAGCTTCACCAGCGGAACCTGGAGGCGACGTGCGCACGGCGCGTGCGGATCTCCTCGTGGCGCGTCGCGACATCGACGGCAGGGGTGTCCGCGGGCAGCGCGGCGCGCACCTCGGCGAGTGGCACCACGCTGGCGGTCGGCTGCGACGCCTCCGAGACCAGCGCGGCGCGGAACAGCATCCCGCCCCACGGGTGTCCGCCGACGTCCATCCAGTTGGGCACCTGCGGGTCGTCGTGCGCGAGTACATAGCGGATGACACCGTCGGAGCTCACATGGGCTTGCAAGTTGTTGCAGCTCGTCGTTCGACCGACGTAGTCGAGCGACTGCAGCCAGTAGTTCACGAGGTGGAAGCCCAGATATGCGCCCGGTGCCGGCGCGGGGATCTCGACGACCAGCGCCTGGTCAGACTCGAGGCGGAACAGTCCCCAGGTGAAGAAGGCGCGCGCGGCGTTGAGCTGCACCAACTCGCGGCCTTGCAGACCCGGTGATTCGAAGGTGTTGGGCTCGATGCGGCCCACGAGGTTCTCGACGTACTCGAGCCAGTAGCGGGTCTGCGTCTCGACGAACTCGGCGGTGCGGGCCAGTCGTTGTGCGACCTCTGCGGTCGCGTACAGGTCGTCGCGCATACCGTCGTGGTCGTCGAGGCACTCGATACGGAAGTCGCCCGGGACGTCGTCGGGACGCCACGCGCCAAAGACCTGGCGCACGAGCACACTGGTCACCTCGTCGTCGACAGGCAGCCAGTTCCGATCCCGCGGTGGACCGCCGACGAAGATCTCGATCGAGCCGTTGTCGCCGACGTCGATCTCGGTGGTGTCGAGCTTGCTGACCGTGCGCGGCGGAACGACGACTCCGGGGAATCCGACGCTGGTGCTGAACTCGAGGAAGAACGGGGTGCCCCGCGATCCGCGCACGCGATACCCGCGGCTCGGATCGATGCGGGCGACCTCGTAGACGTTGTCGGGGTTGTCGAAGCCGATCTTCGAGTCGAGACCCAGGCGGTGGAACATCGGGTGGCGGACGTCGCCGTAGTGGAACTCACGCCGCAAACCGAAGGTCAGTACCTGCGCCCAGTAGTCGTAGCCTTCGGCGACGGCGACGTCGTCGTGCTCGTGGCCCGAGGCCAGCGCATCGGGTGCATTCCCGACCGCGCGCACGAGACGCGCCCAGACGTCGCCGATCGGCGGCGCCTCACTCACGTCCACATGTCCGTGTTGCGAAAGCCCCAGGAAAGGTGGGCACCGGCCGGTGTGTCACCCGCCGGCTCGCGAAGTTCGTCGAGTGTAGGACCGACGTCTGCGGCGGCGCGCGTGAGCTGGTCCGCATCGAAGCCGTAACACGCGATTGCGTTCTCGCCCAGCACGAGGCGCATGTCGCGCTCGGACATGCCCACGCAGGCCCGTCGAAGGCTCTCTCGTGACCACGGCCACGCACCCTCGGGATGCGGATAGTCGGAGCCCCACATCAAGTGCGTGATGCCGATCTCGTGCCGCGCCGCCGCTTCGGCCGCGGACAAGAAGCTCGCACCGACGTAGCAGTTCGTGGCGAAGTACTCGCTCGGCGACCGCGGGAGAGTCGCAGTGATGCCGTTGATCGGCGCCCGGTAGATGTCGTCGAGGTACTCGAGCGTCGGCACGACCCAGCCCGCCCTCTGTTCGGTGAACACCATGCGCAGGTTCGGGTGGCGTTCGAAGACGCCGGAGAAGATCAGGAACCACAGCGCGCGCCGGCCGAAGAAGTCCACCTCCGCAAGCGAGACTGACATCGAGTCCGCACCGTGTCCGTAGAAGCGGGTGCTCGCGCCGTGACTGTTGAGTGTCAGGTCAAGCCGCTCGCACGCGGCCCAGATCGGCTCGTAGCTCGGGTCGTTGAAGTACGGGTACGCCTTGTCGGAGATGGGAGGCAGCGACATGCCCCGCAATCCGGCGGCGGACGCCCATTCGATCTCGCGTACGGCGGCTTCGACGTCGCGGATGGGCATCACGCCCACGCCCGCGCGGCGCCCGGGGTTCGCCGAGCAGAACGCGGCGAGCCATCGGTTGTACGCGCGGCATCCCGCCGCCTGGAGCTCGGGGGTCGCCTCGTAGCCGATCGACGGGAGCATTCCCGGTTGCGAGGGGTAGTCGGCGAACGGAACGACTCCTTGCGGGAAGATCACATCGGCGACGACACCGTCGACCTCGAGGTCGCGTAGGTGCAGAGCAGGATCGTGAAGGCCCTCGATCGAGTCGCGCTCGATGAAGACGCGGTGCATCTCCGTGTACGACGCCTCACCGCGACCGGCGAAGATCGCCGCGACTTCAGCGTCGTAGGCCTCTGTACGCGCCAGGTAATCGGCGAAGTCGTCGGCGTGACGTGAGTCGACGTACTCGCCCAGGGTCTCGAGCTCGGGTCCCGCGTGGCAGTCGGCCGAGACGAGGACGAGCGGTGACGAAGGGGGTTCGTGAGCCATGCGAGCCTCCCCCGGGATGGCACGTCCGGACGTTGCGGGACTGTACACGACAGGACAGTTGCCGTACAGATGTTCTGCACTCCCCTGTTGGCCCCCGTCGTACACAACGCCCAGTTCTGCGGCGGGAGGACTAGATAAGCAATGGTACAAGGAATGTTCGACTGTGTGCCCGCGCACTACACTCCCTGCGATGACAATCGAGCAAACCGCACGACCGAACGGGCCGCTTTCTGATCTCACCGTGCTCGAGGTGGGTGGCATTGGACCGCTGCCACTCTTTGGATGGCTAATGGTCGACCTCGGCGCGCGGGTGATTCGCATCGACCCGGTCAATCCCGCCGTGCCTCGGGTGAACCCCGACATGTGGATTTTTCGCGGTCGCGAGTCGCTCACTCTCGACCTCCGACAGCGCGAGGGCGTCGACGTGCTCCTGCGGCTTACGGAGCATTCCGACGTTCTCGTTGAGGGCTATCGACCAGGAGTCGCCGAACGAATGGGCATTGCGCCCGAGGTATGCCAGCAGCGCAACCCTCGGCTTGTCTACGGGCGAATGACTGGCTGGGGTAGCTACGGTCCGCTCGCCCACCTCGGCGGCCATGACCTCAACTACGTCGCGATCTCAGGCGGGCTCCATGCCATCGGACCGAAAGGTCAGCCACCGACCGTGCCACTCAATCTCATTGGCGACTACGGCGGTGGCGCGATGATGCTCGCGTTCGGCGTCCTCGCCGCCGTTCACGAGGCGCAGCGCAGCGGACTGGGCCAGGTGGTCGAGTCCGCGATGTGCGACGGCGCTATCGCCCTGATGGCGCAGTGGTATGCAATGCGTGACATTGGGCAATGGACCGACGAGCGCGAGTCGAACCTCATCGACGGTGGCTCACCCTTCTACCGGTGCTACGAAACCAAAGACGGCAAGTACGTCGCAGTAGGTGCGATCGAGGAGAAGTTCTACGCCGCTCTGCTCGAAGGGTTGGGACTCGACGCCTCGCTTGTCTTCACACAGCGCGATCGATCCACTTACCCCGAACTCCAGGCGACAATCGAGGCGACATTCAAAACCAAGACGCGCGCCCAATGGGAAGCAGTGTTCTCGACGCGCGATGCGTGCTTCAGCCCCGTCCTCACCATGGTGGAGGCAATGGAGCACCCGCACAACGCGGAGCGCGGGACCTTCGTCGAAGCGCATGATACGAAGCAGGTTGCGCCTCCCGTACGCTTCGGCCGTACCCCGGCCGGAGTGGCGCCCCATGCACCTGCACCCGGCGCAGACAATGACGCGCTCTTGGCGGAGATCGGTTGCGGCCCTGAGGAGATTGAGATCCTTCGCACTCTGAGCGTCGTTGTCTGAGCTCAGGGCGTCCGGGGTGCTGCTCTGCACGATCGTGCTCAGGGGACTCAGGTCATGGCCTCAGCCAGGGTGTCGCGAGTAGTGCCCGTGACCTGGAGAATCTCATCGAGGACGTAGTCGTTCGCTTCACCGAGCAGCGGCCCTGGTTGGTGCAGGACACGAGGCGCGTTGGCCATCAGCCATGGAGGCCGCACCACGCGCTGCAAGCCCATAACCGGATGCTTGACGTCGACGAACATGCCACGAGCAGCAAGGTGATCGCTCACCGCCAGGTCCCGGTTCGATAGGCATGGCGCCGCGCGCACGCCTGCTCGTTGGAGAATCTTCGTCGCCTCGAACACGTCTTGGCGTGTCGTCCATTCGTTGATCACGGCATCGATATGCGCCTCGTCGGCCTTGCGAAGTTCGGCGGTCGCATGACTCTTCGCAAGGTCGCTCCGAGCAATCGCCTCGCAGAGCGAGAACCATTCGTCATCATCCTCGACGACGATCGTGATCCAGCGGTTCAGTCCTGCGCAGCGGTAGACGTTGTGCGGTGCGGCGAACTGATGGTGGTTTCCCATCCGTCCAAGCAATGGAGCCGACAGCGCCTGCCGCAGCAGCGCGTCGGGCGAGTACGCGGCCACGACCTCCTGGCATGCGACGTCCACAAATTGTCCTCGTCCCGTTCGCTCTCGTTCGAATAGGGCAGCGATGAGGCCAACAGCTACAGCGGAACCGCACCGGAAGTCGACGCTGTCGCCCGCCTCGGTGGGTGGGCCATCGACGAACCCGGTCTGAGCCGACAACCCGCCAGTGGCAGCAAACACATTCGCGTAGCCAGGCCGCTCACGCTCAGGCCCGCTAGACCCACTCGCTGACACGGCAGCCACAACCAAGCGGGAGTTCTGCTCAAGGAGCCAGTCCGGCCCGATACCGAGTTTGTCCATGACGCCGGGGCGGAAGTTGCTTGTCACGAGGTCGCAGTGCGTGATCAGCCGTCGCACGACCTCCTGCGCGTTCGGGTGGGCCAGATCCAGACGCAAGCTCCGCTTGTTGGCCGCGAGATCGTTGAAGTTCGGCGATTCGTCTGCAGAGCCGTAGAACCAGACGGGGCCCGGTTGACGCGGGGGCGGCGGCATCTGGAAGCCTCTCCGCGCACTGTCAGGTCGATCCGGATGTTCGACCTTGATCACCTCGGCCCCAAGATGAGCCAAGAGGTAGGTGGGATACGGGCCGGCGGCAGCCCAGGTGAAGTCCAGCACGCGTATCCCGTCGAGTGGAGGCGTCGGCATCCCCGTGGGAGGTTGGGCAAGACGAGCAACAGTCCTCGTGGCTTCACGTCCGGAGACCCGAATTGGAGGTCCCGGGATGCGCACCTCGCCGGCCACGGGGTGTTCCGCCGTCGTGAAGAACTCGCGAACCCGAAGCTGCTCTGAGGCCAAGAGCTCGGTCGGGCTGTTTACAGCGCCGACCGGCCACGCAGCGAGTTCAAGCAGCTCGACGACGCGCGCCGTTGTTCGCGCGAGGCACCACGCCCGGAGTTCGGACGCGAAGACGTCGCGCACGTCGGGCATGCGCCAGCCGCCGTTTGCGAACTTCGGATCATTGAAGACGTCGCCCTCATCCAATGCAGCGAGACGCGCGAGCGCCTTTTCTGGCACACCGAACGAAATGATCACGTGGCCATCAGCGGTCGGATATAGCGAGTCGCCGTAGCCCGGCTTGTTGTAGTCATAGATCGTACCGTCATGGAAGTACCGGATCATCGTCGTCCG
Source organism: uncultured Actinomycetes bacterium (assembly GCA_963841415.1). Lineage (GTDB taxonomy): Bacteria > Actinomycetota > Acidimicrobiia > IMCC26256 > DASPTH01 > DASUAS01. Next base: position 1,660,583 of record CAWJCN010000001.1, read on the forward strand.
GTTCTCGCTGATCAGGACCTCCTGGCATGACAAGTCGATCCATTCCCCTACACCGGTAGCCCGGCGACCCCACAATGCAGCCAGCACTGCGACAGTCGCGTGGCTGCCGACGTCATATGACGCGACCTCGCTTCCCGACTGGAGCGGGGGCCAGCCGACGCCAGGGATCGGCACGAGCGCGCTCTCGCCGCCGGCATGGAAGAAGTTGAGGTGGCTTGCGACGTATCCGGAATGAGGGCCCGTGAGGCCGAAAGGTGTGATCGTGCAGCGAACGAGGCCGTCGTACGTGCCAATCCATGCTCGCGATGCGCTCGTCTCGTCTTCGAGGAGCACGTCGAAGCCGGCGAGCAGATCGGAGGGGTCCGTCCAGTCGACCGACAAGAGTGCGTCGACGATGGGCGTCTTGTGAGAGTCGAGATACCACTCGAGACCGCCGAACTCTCGCGTGTTGTCCTTCGGATGGAACGGTCCGATGTCACGAATGCGATCCGCTGCGGCCGAAGGCATGGTCACTACCTCTGCCCCGAGATCGGCGAGCAACTTTCCGCAGAAGGCCGTCGGCTTCGTGCGCCCTACTTGGAGCACGCGGATCCCTGAGAGGGCACCTGCCGTCCTATTGGCCTCACTGGTCACGATCTGTCTCCTTCGTTGCATGTCAGGTGCCTACGCCTTGTCCGCCGTGCAAGTAGCCGCGTACGCCGGGTCGACATAAGCGCCGAGCGCGTCGAACTCCGGTCCGGCGTGGCAGTCGGCCGACACCAGCACCAGCGGTCCCGACACGTCGTCGCACCCCATGCGCACTCCCCAAGCGGCTGGTCGGCCGGTCGCGTCCGGGACTGTACACGCTTGAACAACTGATGTGCAGATGTACTACTCGCTCACGCCCTGGTATCGACTACGTACCGGCCCGTGACAGTCGCTGGCCGACTGTACACGGCAGAACACTTCCTGTATAAGTGTTCCGACTTGCCGGGGACTGCGTCTCCCGGCCGACCAATCGAGAGGCTCGGAGTGACCGACACCCTGCAGTGGCAGATCGGCGGCGTCACCATCACACGTGTGGAGGAGAGCATCTCTCCGATCTCTCCGTCGATGCTCCTCCCCACGTGCAGCGAGGACGTGATCGCGTCACACGCGTCGTGGTTGAAGCCGCACTTCCTCGACGAGTTCGGCAACTTCGTGATGTCGATCCATGCGTTCGGAATCACCGCGGGGGATCGCAAGATCATCGTCGACACCTGTATCGGCAACGATCGCGAGATCCCGGGGATGGAGGCGCTGAACCTCCAGACGCCATTCCTCACCGACCTCGCCGACGCCGGCTTCCCGCGCGAGGAGGTCGATACCGTGATCTGCACCCACCTCCACTTCGACCATGTTGGCTGGAACACGATGCTGGTCGACGGCGAGTGGGTGCCGACCTTCCTCAACGCGCGGTACCTGTTATGTCGCGACGAGTGGGAGCACTGGAACCGTGAGGGCGCGTCGGGGTACGCGGCGACGATCGACGACGCGGTCCGCCCCGTGATCGATGCCGGTCTCGCCGACCTCGTGTCGTCCGACCACCGCGTCACCGACGAGATCCGCCTCGAAGCGACGCCGGGGCACACTCCCGGGCACGTCGCTGTGCACGTCGAGTCAGATGGGCAGCACGCGCTGATCACCGGCGACCTCGCCCACCACCCGGTGCAGTTCGCCGAACCCGACTGGCATGCGGACCCCGACACCGACCCGACACAATCCGCGGCAACCAGGCGGCGTCTTCTCGAGGAGCACAGCGACACGGACCTGTTGGTCATCGGCACCCACTTCGCGCCGCCGTGCTCGGGCCACCTCGTGACCGACGGGCAGAGCCACCGCTTCGACGTTGCCCGTTGATGCCCGCGCCGACGCACTCCGATGAACACGGCGCTCTTGTGTGGCTCGCGCGAAGCATGCGATGGGAGACCGCCCTGCGTGACCATCGCTGGCGTCACTTCCTGCACCTCTCCGGAATCGAGTTGTAGCGCACGCCATGCCTGACTCCTACCTCACCCCGCAGCTGCTCGATCTGGTCGGGCGGGAGATCCGCACTACGACGTCGTTCCCGATCACCGATTCCGACTTCCGTCGTTGGGCGATCGCGGTGTACTACCCGGAGCCCGCACCGCGAGTGTTCTGGGACGCCGAGTACGCCACCGCTACGGCGCTCGGCGGCATCGTCGCACCGGAGGACTTCAATCCGTTCGCGTGGATGGTGCACTCGACCGTGCACGCCGCGGTCGCCAAGCCCGCAGCCGGCGCGTTCGCCCTCCCGGAGGAGTTGCTCGGGATCGACGCGCCGGCCACAACCGCCATGGTCAACGGTGGTCTCCAGGTCGACTACGGCGTGCGCATGCGCCCGGGAGACGTGATCACGTCCACCAGCACCCTGGATGGATACTCAGAACGAGAAGGACGCCTGGGATTGATGCTGTTCACCACGATGTTGGACACGTGGGTCAACCAGCGGGGCGAGACGGTGAAGTCCTCGCGCAACACGCTGATCCGGCACTGACATGGCCATCGACCGCGACACCATCACTGTCGGGACCGAGCTCCCCGTCTTCGTTCGCACGACCGACTTCCACAACTGGAACCGCTATGCGGCCGTCAACGACGAGTTCGTCCCGATCCACATGGACGACGAGGCCGGCCGCGCCCAAGGCTTCCCCGGCGCGTTCGGCATGGGCAACCTGATGTGGTCGTACCTGCACAACCTCGTGCGCGACTGGATGGGTGACGACGGGCGCATAGTGGCGATCGGATGCAGCTTCCGATCGCCGAACTTGCGGGGCATGACGGTCGAAGCGCGCGGCACGGTGGTCGCGGTACGCGACGAAGACGGCGAGCGCCTCGTCGACCTCGAGCTCAGCGTCGTCGACCACGACAACCCAGAGACCGTCCTCGTGCCCGCAACCGCGACGGTCGCATTCCCCTGAGCACGCTGACCACACTCACGGCGGACCTGGTCTTCCCGGAGTGCCTTCGGTGGCACGGACGGACGTTGTGGTTCTCCGACATGCACGGAGGTCGGGTCTACACCCACACCGCCGAGCGGGGCGACGTCGTGGTGGTCGACGTCGGTGGCGAACCTGGAGGCATCGGTTGGAGTCCCGACGGGCATTTGCTCGTGGTCTCGATGCACGATCGACGACTTCTGCGGGTCGATTCGGGTCGTGTTGACGAGGTCGCCGATCTCTCGGCCTACTCGCCGTTCCCGCTCAACGACATGCTCGTCGACGCCGCTGGCCGCGCGTACGTCGGCACGTTCGGATTCGCGCCATTCAATGGCGATGAACGCGGACCGGCTGCGATCGTCGTCGTGGACCCAGATGCGAGTCACCGAGTCGCGGTCGACGGTCTCGAGTTCCCGAACGGCATGGTCCTCACGGACGGTGGACGAACGCTCGTCGTCGCCGAGAGCTTCGGTGAGCGGCTCACGGCCTTCACGCGTCGCAACGACGGGACGCTCACTGACCGGCGGGTGTGGGCCACGCTGCCGAGCGGCGTGATGCCGGACGGCATTGACATCGACGCCGAAGGCTCGATCTGGGTCGCGTCGGTGACCACCAACGAATGCCTGTTGGTGCGAGAAGGCGGGGAGGTGCTCCGTCGTATCGACACCGGGGAGCACTTGGCGATCGACTGCGCTCTCGGAGGTGACGACGGCCGGACGCTCTTCGTCGCGCTCAACCGGCACCTCGTCCCGCGCCGCACGACCCAACGACGAGCCGGACGTATCGCCACAACGACTGTCGATGTCGGCGTTGCACCCACAGCAGTGAGCGCCCCGTGAGTGAGCTTCCGGTCTTCGTTGACGGCATCGGCTTCGGCGAGGGGCCGCGCTGGCGCGAAGGCCGACTCTGGTTCTCCGACTTCTACCAGCACACGGTGTCGACAGTCGATGATCGCGGCACGCGCACCGTGGAGTTCGAGATCGACGACCGCCCGAGCGGTCTCGGCTGGCTTCCCGACGGTCGTCTCCTCGTCGTCGCGATGGACTCGCGATCCGTACTTCGGCGTGAGTACGACGGCTCCGTGGTCGTGCACGCAGACCTGTCGGAGATCGCCACTGCCGCGTGCAACGACATGATCGTCGACGATCGCGGGACCGCCTACGTCGGGAACCTCGGGTTCGACTACACGGTCGGCGAACCGCGCCGACCCGCGGTCCTCGCCCGCGTTGCAGCTGATGGCACCATCGATGTCGCCGCCGACGATCTCCTGATCCCGAACGGCACAGTGATCACACCCGATCGCACAACGATGATCGTGGGCGAGACCTCGCGTCGATGCGCAACCGCGTTCACGATCAGCGCGGACGGCACCCTCCACGATCGACGCTTGTGGGCCGATCTCGGGGAGGTGCTTCCCGACGGCTGCACCCTCGACGCCGAGGGTGCGATCTGGTTCGCCGACGCAGGACGCCCTGAGATCCTGCGGGTCCGCGAGGGCGGCGAGGTGACCCACCGGGTCGAGATCGGCCAGCCCGGGTACGCCTGCATGCTCGGCGGGGCTGACGGCCGAACGCTCTTCGTGTTCGCAGCAGACGACGCGCACGGTACCGGCAATGCGACCATCCGCACGCTCCGCGTCGACGTTCCGCACGCGGGTCTCCCATGAGCGATCACCGTGTCGACATCAATGGCAAGACAGCCCTCGTCACCGGCGCCGCGTCGGGCATTGGTCTCGCCACTGCGAAGGCCCTTGCCGACGGAGGCGCCCACGTGACCTTGGCGGATGTCGCAGACGACGTCGGACAACGCGCAGCCGACGACGTCGGCGGCAGTTACGTGCATCTCGACGTGTCGAACCCCGATGAATGGACGGAAGTGCTCGCGGCAATCGACCGTCTCGATCTGCTGCACCTGAACGCAGGCATCTACGACATCGAGCTGCGTGACCTCACCGACATCACCGAGGCCCGGTACCGCGCGTACATGGGCGTCAACATCGACGGCGTGTTCTTCGGCCTCCGCGCCGCGATTCCGCTGCTCGAGGAGTCCAACGGTGCCGTGGTCGTCACCTCGTCGATGGCAGGCATCGTGCCCCTGCGAACGAATCCGGTCTATGCGCTGACCAAGTTCGCACTCAACGGGTTCGTTCGGAGCGTGGGCCCCGAACTCGCAACGCGCGGCATCCGGGTCAACGCTGTCTGCCCTGGCGCCGTGGCCACACCCATCATGGGCGACGATCCCCACGACTGGTACCAGAAGCACGGTGTGGTTCCCCTCGAACCCGAGGAGATCGCGAACACGGTCCTCGAGTTGATGATGTCATCCCGCCACAGCGAGATCGTCGTGCACATCCCACCGTGGCCGCCGGAAGTCATCGAGTTCCAAGGCCTGCCGGAGCACTGAGCGGGCCGGGGACACGGAGAAGCGACTCCGGACTTCGAACGACACGACGAAGGGAACGTACGAGATGAGCGACTCGAGCAGTGAGGACGCGCTGCCCCTCACCCGCACCATCCCGGCGTCACACAGTCGGTGAGCCCCGAAGCGCAGACTCTGATGGCGATGGGAGGCCAGATGCTCGCAGATCGCCTGGCCTTGCCTCCGCAGTTTCCCGCCCTCGATGACCACGACGCATGGAAGGCGGACATCGCGGAGAAGGACGAGCAAATCCTGCTGGGCATCGATGCACGCGTCGCTGCCATCAACGCGACTGTCGACGAGACCACGATCTGCGGCATCGACGTGTTCGTGATCACTACGGACGGCGCTGATCCCAAGGAGACCGCGCCGCTCCTCTTCGACCTTCACGGCGCACAATGCCCAGTAAGGCGCGCCGACCCGACACGGTCGTGGGACTGCTCCATCCACCACACCAGTACCCTCACCCTTTGAGCACACCACTGCGAGCGACCACACGAGCTGCCCACCCATCCCGGGGGTGCACGGCGCCGCACACCTAGCGACGCGTGGTTTCAGTCAGGCTGGACGCGAGCGGAGAGAGCCACCGATGTTTGGGGGTGCACCACACCAAGGGACACCCCAAGCCCGCGTGGGCAGACGGATCGAATCGAGGAAGCACCGCCTCGAAGTCGTGCTCGTTCTTGGGATCGTCTGACTTGGCCATGTAGAGCAACTGGACCTCGGGGCGGAGAACTGGCACCCCCGAGGCTCTCCGTGGTGATCTCGATCGACGGCCGGCGGATTCGAGCGTCGCGGACGAGAACAGCCACGCCACGGTCGCTCGTGTCCACGAGGAAGAGTCGAATGTCGCCTCCGTGCTGTGGACCTGGATCTGGAACGCGGGTGGACTCAATGGGTCCTCCCGATGCCACGGGCGCCAGCCCGATCCCGGTGGGTCGATGCAAGCCAGCTCATGACGCCTCTGGAGACCGTCCCAGAGCACGGTGCGATCGACGCGCCGGACGGCCACCTCGACGTCATGATGCTCACGCGTCTGCTCGCCGAGCCAGAGGTCAATCGCCCAGCCACCCGCCAACGCCCACCACACCCCAAGACCGGACATCGTCGCGATCGCCGCTGCCGGCCCGTCCTCGATCACCGCGCGAGTCTCGTCCACCGCCGCGCGAGACGCGTCGAGCTGCTCGACCACTCCGAGACCACACCACCCGCCAGCTCCGGCAGAGACACATCTGCAACTCACGCCCTTCGGGCGGAGTTGCGCTTCGTTGGTGTGGTCCCTCCGATGCTCGGGTGATGCCGTACCGACCCGCCCAACCATCCCACGCGCGTGGGCGAAGCAACCTCAACCGCAGTCTGGGTATCCACGCAATCCGAAGAACCGATCCGTCAATGCGCCGCAGGGACGCGCAGCTCACGCCCGAAGGGCGTGAGCTGCAAGTATGTCTTGTCGGGATCTGCCCCGTGGTGAGGGTTCGGAGTGGTGGAGCAACCTGCACACGTCGCGCGCCGGTCGACGAGACTGCGCCGTGATCGATGACGCGCTGGCGGCGGCGGTCGCGACGCTATCGACGCGCGGTGGACGTGGCCGGTGGCTGTTCGATCGACCGATGGCTCGGCGACCAGACGCGCCATCACGACCATGAGGTAGCCGTGTGGCGCATCGATCGCTGCGCGCTCTGAGATGGCCTCCAGAGGCTCTCGACGCGTTCCGTCTCGATGCGCAGGGCTCTGACTGGCGTCGACGGCACCGAGATGACCCAGTAACGCCGTCGCCGTCGAGCTCCAAGTGCGAGACCCCGAGGCGATGCTTCGACGTGTTCTTCGAAGACGCCCTCGAACGGGCGGGCATTGAGGCGCGTCGCCCCGCATCCGCGCGCTCGTCGGCGTCGCGACCCCGCCCGCCGGCGTATACCGCGGATGCCCAAGGCGTGGCGCAACCTCTACACGCGTGGCTGGTGAGGCTTGCTCTCTGAGGGGACCCAGGTGGTGTAGTCGACGGTGTGCGCAATGGTGAGTGCGTCAACCACACCACTCCGAGGCGCCGACGCTCATGCCTGAACGGCCGGTTGTCTCGCAGGTCCTCGCAGGCGGGGCAGCGAGAGCGCCGCCGCGACAGAACGCACCACCACGCACACCGCACGGTTCTCGGCACCTCACCGATCGGCACACCACCCCGTTCGTGCGTCGCACCGTGACCCACCCGGCCGAGATCAGCCCCCGGTGAGCTTCTTCGGAAGTGCGCGGCCTATCGCCTCTGCCGCCGCCTGGTCCGCTGCACGTCGTCCGTGCGCGTAGATCGACGTGGTGCGCAGGTTCGAATGTCGGAGACGGTCTCGAACGGCCGTCATCGGGACACCGGCCGCCGCCAGTTCGGTGCCGTGAAAATGGCGCAGATCGTGGAGCCGTACGTGCTGCAGTCCGACGGTCGCGCGCAGGCGCGTCCACAAGCGACTGAAGTGGTCGATCGACCACGGCTCGGAGCCGTCGGGCAGAGGTGAGAACACGAACGCGCCATCGGCGAGTCCCACGCCACACGCGAGTGCGCAGCGGATGTTCCGCGCCCGGAGTGCCCGCAGCACATCGACGGTCTCGTCGTCGAGCGCGAGGCGCGCGGTGGCATGGGTCTTGGTGTCCTTCACCACGATCCTCGTCGGCTCGACGTCGTCGTGCGCGAGCGCACGGCGGATGGTCACTTCGCCCTCATCGAGGCGGAGGTCGCTCCACTGCAGCGCGGCAGTCTCGGACCGACGGGTTCCCACGGCGGCGGAGAAGCGCAGGAACGCGTGGAGCTCGGGATCCATCGCCTCGGCAGCGGCGAGGGCTCGCGCGATGTCCTCGGGCTCCGGCGCCTCGAACGTCGCGCTGGCACCCCGAGGCGGACGCGTCTTCGCAACGGGGCTCACCGGCAACCAACCCCACCGCACCGCGGTCGAGAACATGCCCGACAAGAGGTTGTGAACGTTGCGCACGCTCTGAGCCCGCATCGGCTTCCGCGACGTCGGGGCGGTGCCAGCGCTCAGCTGCGCGTACCAGCGATCGAGGTCCGCGGGCTTGATCTTGTCGATGCGCCGCTTGCCGAACGCCGGAAGGATGTGACGGTCGAGCACACCTCGGTAGCCGATCCGTGTGTTCGGGCTGAGGTCGCCCGTCGACGCCTCCCACCAGGCGTCGGCCAGAGCCCTGACCGTCAGTGCGCGGGACGGACCGCGTCGACCAGCGTTCACGTCGGCGACGAGCTGTGCGAGCCGGTTCTCCGCCTCCCGGCGCGTCCCGTCGACGGTCTCGTACAGGTACTGCTGCTTCCCGTCGGCACCGACGCCCAGGTACACGACAAGCTGATAGCTCGCGCCGCGTGCACCGTTCCGAATCCTGATGTGTCCGCGCATACCGAATCAGACGCACGGAGCGGTTCATTGTCACGCCCATTGGCAAACGCGACGGGCACGGACCAGCGGAGTCACGATCCGGTCTCTGACCTGCCCAGATACTTGGAGGCGGCGGCGGGAATCGAACCCGCGTCGAGGGTTTTGCAGACCCTTGCCTGAGCCACTCGGCTACGCCGCCAGGACCGTGTGTGACACACGGCGGACGCCGAGGTTACCCCTTCACCTGCTCCGTTCCGCCGCCGAAACAAAGGGATGGCACCGGACACCGGCCCTGCCGTCGCGCTCTCAGGCGTCCGCCGCAGCTTTGGCAGCGTGCTCGCGGTCGACGACCTGACCTTCGAGGTACCCAGCGGCACGGTGACAGTGCTGCTCGGCCCGAACGGCGCGGGCAAGACCACCGTCGTGCGCCTCGTCACCGGCGCGCTGCACACGCACGGCGGCAACGTGCGCACCCTCGGCCTCGATCCGGAGATCGACGAGCAGGGAACGGAAGTCCGGCGGCGTTGCGGTGTGGTGCCGGCCCGTCCCGCGCTCTACGACCGCCTGTCGGGATTCGACAACCTCGCGTACGCGGCGTCGCTGTTCCAGGTGCAACCGAAGCTGATCGACGAGCGCATCATGGAAGCCGCAAGTCGCTTCGAGATCGCCGACGCGCTCGACCTGAAGGTCGGCGGCTACTCGACCGGTATGCGGGCGCGCCTCGCGCTGGCGCGTGCCGTCCTCCATGAGCCCGACCTGCTCCTGCTCGACGAGCCCACCGCGGGCTTGGACCCCGAGTCGGCGAGAGCGGTGCTCGGCCTCATCGACGAGATGGCCGAGGGCGGCAAGACAGTGCTGATGTGCACACACCTGCTGCTCGAGGCCGAGGGTCTGGCCGACCAGGTCGTCGTCATGGACCACGGCCAGGCGATGATCTCGGGCTCGCCGCGCGACCTCACGCGTCAGTTCTGGCCCGCACCGCGCGTCGTCATCGACGCCGACGACCCGGCGCTGCTGGACGCGGCGCAGCGACTTCCGTTCGTGCGCGCGTACCACCGCAACGGCGTTGCCACCGTCGAGCTGGAACACGAGACCGACGTGCCCGACCTCGTCGACGCGCTGGTTGGCGCGGGGCGCGCCTCACGCGCGTCGAGCCGCAGGCGCCCACGCTCGAGGAGCTCTACTTCGCCATCCGCAAGGAGCACCAGTGAGCACTCGCTCGAAGCACCGCCCGGCGCGTCCGTCGTGGGTGATCGCCCGCACCGACCTGCGACAGCTCCTGCAGGCGCGGGACTTCTGGATGCCACTGATGATCGTGGCGCTCCTCTTCTTCGTGATCATCCCGACGGTCCTGCTGCTGATCCTCGGCTCGGTGAAGGACGCCAACCTGGCCAAGAAGCTGAGTGACGTCGTCGGCAGCCTGCCCAAGGACCTGCAGGCCAATGTCCACGGCCGCAAGGGCCCGGTGAGCGCGTCCTACGCCCTGGCCGTCTACCTGTTCGCGCCGCTCGCCATCATCGTGCCGCTCACGGTGTCGTCGGCGGTCGGTGCGCACACGATCGTCGGTGAGCGCGAGCGCGGCAGCGGCGAGTTCCTCGCCCACTCCCCCGCCACCGAGCGCCAGATCTACCTGGGCAAGCTGATGGCCAGCCTCATCCCCGGCTACTTCACCGCCGCGATGGGCTTCCTGCTCTACTCGCTGGTCGTCAACCTGATCGTCGGGCCCAAGCTCGGCGGCTGGTTCTTCCCGACGACCAACTGGTGGATCCTCATGCTCTGGGTGCTGCCACCGTTCATCGCGCTGGCGCTCGCGGTGATCCTCGCCATCTCGGCGCGGGTGTCGAGCGCGGCCGCCGCGCAGCAGGCGTCGGCCCTCGCGACGCTGCCGCTGATCGTCATCGCGTACGGCGTGTCGAGCAACACGCTGTTCCGCGGCTCGGGGACCGCGTTCATCATCGGCGGACTGGCGTGGTGCGGTGCCTTCTTCGCGTTGTGGCGCGCGTCCCACGCGGTGTCCCGCGAACGCCTTCTCGGCATGGGCACCGCCTGACCCGAACCGTTCTGACGTACCCCCGGCCGTGACAGACACGGGTCCGGTGCGCAAAAAGGGGAACGCGTAGAGTCGCCGGGTGTACGAGAGCTTCGCGACCGTGTGGGAGCGGGTGGCCGACGCCACTCCCGACGCGCCGGCCGTCGTGCAGGGCGAGCGGTGGGTCACGTACCGCGACGTGGAGGACCGGGCGGCGCGTCTCGCGTCCGCGCTCGCCGCGTACGGGGTGAGGCAAAACACGAAGGTCGCGCTCTTCCTGCACAACTCCCCGGAGTACATGGAGCTGCTCTTCGCATTGTCGAAGCTCAGGGCGGTCCCGGCCAACGTCAACTTCCGCTATCTCGGCGACGAGCTCGTGCAGCTGGTCGACAACGCCGACGCCGAGGTGCTCGTGTACCACCGTTCGCTCCGCGATCGCGTCGACGCCGCGCGGGACCGGATGCCGCAGGTCGGACACGCGGTCGAGATCGACGACGGCGGCGGCGACTCGGACTACGAGCAGCTCATCGCGACCCACACACCGGCACCACGCGTCGAGCGGGCGGGCGACGACGTCCTGCTCTGGTACACCGGCGGCACCACCGGCCTCCCCAAGGGCGTGCTCTGGCACCAGGGCACGCTGCTCAGGTACGGCCTGATCGCCGCGTACGCGCTCCAGGGCGAGACGCCGACCCAGTCCGTCGACCAGCTCGTCGCCGACGTGAAGCGCTGGCGCCGAGCGCGGCACTCCGCTCGTCTCCCTCCTCACCACGCCCCTCGTGCACGCCACGGCAGTGCACCAGGCCAACACCGCGTTCGCGGTGGGCGGCACGATCGTGCTCCTCGAACGCGGCTGTACCGATGGCGACTCCATCTGCGCCACCATCCAACGCGAGCGTCCGAGCGTGCTCGAGATCGTCGGCGACGTGCTCATGCGCCGCATCGCACGCGCGCTCGACGACGCCGACGCGCGTGGCGAGCCCTACGACCTCTCGTCACTGCACCGCATCCACAACTCGGGCGCCATGGTCAGCGCACCGCTGAAGGACGCGCTCCTCTCGCGCGGCACGATGCACGTCTACGACTCGCTCGGTTCGAGCGAAGCCGTCGGGTTCGGCGTCGCGCTCACCACCGCCGTCGGCCAGGGCGACACCGCGCGCTTCCGCCTCGGTCCCAACGCGCGGCTCCTGGTCGCAGCCGACCGCGACGAGGACGTCGCGCCTGGCTCCGGAGAGGTCGGCGTGCTCGCAGTGCACACGTCGTGCGCCATCGGGTACTACCGGGACCCGGCGCGCACCGCGGCCACGTTCCGCGTGATCGACGGCACGCTGCACGCCATTCCCGGGGACCACGCCACGCTCGACGTCGACGGCACGCTCACGCTCCTCGGACGCGGCTCGAATTGCATCAACTCGGGCGGCGAGAAGGTCTGGCCCGAAGAGGTGGAAGAGGCGCTGAAGGAGCACCCCGCGGTCACCGACGCGGTCGTGCTCGGCGTGCCCGACGAAGAATGGGGCGAACTTGTCGCCGCGGTCGTCGCGACCAGCGGCGACGACCCCCCCGACGCCGAGGTGCTCGGCGACTGGGTCGGCTCGCGCCTCGCCGGGTACAAGCGACCTCGTCGGTTCGTGTTCGCCGACGAGGTCGGCCGCAACACCGTGGGCAAGCTCGACTACGAGTGGGCCCGCGCCGCCGTCGGCGCCGGCACCTCCGCTTCTGGCGTACCTCCGCCGTGACACGGCGCAGGTACGCCAAACATGGGTCGAGCGCTCAAGCGAGGTGCTGGCGCACCAGCGCGGCTGCACGCGCGGTGTCTTCCTGCACGAAGAAGTGCGTCCCCGGCACGGTGATCAGGTCGACCCCGGCGCGCTCGGCCTGCGCGGCGAACATCCCGTCGGGCAGGTCGGTGCCCTCGGCGCACACGATGGTCACGACCGCGTGCAGTGACGCGAGGTGGTCGAACGACGCGGGGGCGCCGTCGGGCCGGGTGCCGCACTCGAAGAACCACGCCTCCACTTCGGGCGGGCACGCGAGTTCGACCTGACCGTCGGGTCGGTCTCGGAAACCCCAGCGCACATAACCCGCCAGTGCCTCGGGCTCCAGCACGTTGAGCGGCGGCCGACTGCCGTACGAGGCCAACACGGTGTCCCGGTCGGCCCACACCGCCCGTCGGCGACGGGCCGTCGCTGCCATGTGGTTTTCGGAGCTCGCACCCGGGAGACCGTCTACGGCCGGCATCGCGATGGGCTCGCAGAGCAGCAGCTTCCTCACCTGACCAGGACGCAGTTGGTCGACCAGGATCCCCGTCCCACCGCCGAAGGACTCACCCAAGAGCACGAGCTCGTCGAGCCCCAGGTGATCCAGCATGGCGACGACGTCGCCCGCCGCGGCCACGAACCCGCAGTCCTCGAACCGGGTGGGCGCGTCGCTGGTCCCGTGGCCGCGGAGGTCGATCCCGACGACCCGGTGGTCGTCCACCAGCGCACGGGCCAGCGGTTCGAACACCCCGGCGCAGAACCCGTTCGGGTGCAGGAGCACCAGCGGCGGGCCGTCGCCACCCCAATCGAGCGCTCCGATGCCGAAGCCGTCGTGTTCGACCGACCACCGCTTCGGCTCGTCGGGGGTGGACGCCATCGCAAGGCACGCTACCGGACCGCCTGGAGCGCTCCGACTGGCCGACCCCGCGCGCGCGTTGGGTATCCTGCCGGACATGCCGACCGCAGCTGGAAGCCGCTTGCGCTGTGAGAAGTGCGAGACCGAGATCATCGTGGTGAAGGGCACCGACGGCGAGGTGTCGTGTTGCGGGCAGCCGATGGCCGCCCGCGAGGGGTGACGAGATGGCCAACCAGATGGGCAAGCGCTACACGTGCGCCGAGTGCGAGGCCACGGTGCTCGTCACGAAGGCCGGCGACGGCGAGCTGAGCTGCCACGGCGTGGCGATGGAGATCGCCCAGGCGAAGCCGCTGCCGTCCTCCGACTGAACACCACCCTCTCGATCGACGCCCAGCACCGCCGCGAGCCAGGGGGGCCATCGTGAACATCGCCATGATCCTCGAGATGGCAGCCGACGCCCTCGGGGACCGCCTCGCGTACGGCACCCGTGCCGACGGCCTCTCCTACGAGGCCCTGCGCGCCGCCGCCCGGGGGATCGCCGACCGCGTCGACGGCACCGGCGCCGAACGCCTGGCCCTCATGGAGCCCAACGCCCCGATCGTGCCCGCCACCCTCTTCGGCGCCGCGTGGGCCGGGGTGAGCTACGCGCCGCTGAACTACCGCCTCCCGGAGAACCAGCTCGAGGCGCTCCTCGTCCGCATCGAGCCCGCCGTGGTGTCCGCGCCCCACTGGCTCGACAACAAGGGCACCAGCGACCGCTCGTTCCCCGACTCGCCCGACGCGCCGGCGGTGCTCCTCTTCACCAGCGGGACGTCCGCCGAACCCAAGGCCGCGATCCTCGAACACGACCAGCTGCTCGCCTACATCTTCAACACGCTCGAGTTCGCGTCGGCCGGTGAGGACGAAGCCGCCATCGTGGTGGTCCCGCCGTTCCACGTCGCCGGCGTCGCCGCGGTGTTGAGCAACACCTACGTCGGCCGCCGCGTCGTGCCGGTGCCGGGCGTGCGCTTCTCGGCCGAGGACTGGCTGGTCACGGCGCGCGACGAGGGCGTCACCCACGCGATGCTCGTCCCCACCATGCTCGGCAAGATCGTCGAGGCCATGGAGGCCGACGAGACGCTACGGGTCCCGACGCTGCGCGCCCTCTCCTACGGCGGCTCCCGCATGCCCGCTCCGATCCTCGAGCGGGCGCTGCACCTCTTCCCCGAGGTGGACTTCGTCAACGCCTACGGCCTCACCGAGACCAGCAGCACCGTCGCCATCCTCGGTCCCGACGACCATCGCCTCGCGCTCTACAGCGACGAGCCGCTGTTCAAGGCCCGCCTCTCCTCGGTGGGCCAGCCCCTCCCGGGCATCGAGTTCCGCATCGTGGGTGACTCGGGCGAGACCATGGGCCACGACGAGGCCGGCGAGATCCTCATCCGCGGCGACCAGGTGGGCGGCACGTACGTCGGCACCGAGTCGAAGGTCGACGCCGACGGCTGGCTGCACACCGGCGACCGCGGCTGGCTCGACGTCGAGGGCTACGTGTTCTGTGAGGGCCGCGCCGACGACACCATCATCCGCGGCGGCGAGAACATCGGCCCCGCCGAGGTCGAGGACGCGCTGTTGCAGCACGACGCCATCTCGGTGGCGGCGGTCGTCGGACTCGCCGACGAGCAGTACGGCGAGAAGATCGCGGCGATGCTCTCCCTGCGGGCGGGCGTCGGCGAGATCGACCTCGAACACGTGCGCGAGTGGGTGCGCGAGCGGATCGGCTCACTCAAGACCCCCGAGATGATCGTGGTGGTCGACGAGGTCCCGCAGACCGCCACCGGCAAGATCCTCCGCCGCGAGGTGAAGCGCCTGCTCGAGGAGACCTGACGCTCGACTTCGACGGTCGATGCCGCTCCGCCGTCCCGCCCTCCGGGCACGGCTCCGCTCCATCTCCTACGCATCAGCGCTCGATCGCTCCGACGTCCGGCTGGGCGACGACCTCGCGGGTGACGTCGTCGAGCCGTTCGGGGTGGCTCTTGAGCGTTCCGTCGAGGAACGCGACCGTGATCGAGCTGACGAGCTCGAACGCGGGATCACCCGGTTGGGTGTAGGGCGGCACGTGGCTCGAGTTCAGCGACACCATCCAGCGCGGCGCGGTGAGGTTGTCGCGGTCCCACTGGATCGAGTGTGGGTACGGGTCGTACTCGTCGCCCGTCTCCATGATGTGGAGGATCGGCGTGCCGGTGTCGCGCACCGACGGGTTGTTGGCGTTCGAGAGATCGCCCGCCATCGAGATCACCGAGCGCACGCGTGCGTCGCGGCAGCACTCGAGGAAGCCGACGCCGAACGACACGACCTCGCCGTCGGAGTGCCCGGCGGCGGCGACGCGTTGCGGGTCGGCGAGGCCGGCCAGCGGGTCGCCGGAAAGACCGAGCATCTGCGTGATGACGAACGAAGCGTCGCCGAACGTCTTCTCGTAGTCGACGTGGCTGGCTCCGCCGTCCGACCCGCTCAGGATCGGGAACACGGGCGCGGCCACGACGTAACCGGCGGCAGCCCAGCGCTCGAGCAGCGGCGCGTAGAAATCCGGCGTCACGTCGTAGCCGTGCGCGAACAGCACCAGCGGATACGGACCGTGACCGGTGTCAGGGGATGCGTCGGCCACCGGGGCCGCGCCGCTCGCTCCCTCGGCCGGATACCAGACTGCCGTGGGAAGCGTGCGGGTCGGCGCGCCTGCGAACGACCCGTTCGGTGACGTGCTGCGCGACGAGTCGACGAACGTGAGCGTGCGGGTGCCGACCGCGTAGCGGCGCGTCGTGTCGAGCGCCGAGGGCGTCGGTTCCGTGGCGGGCGGCGTCTCCGCGGGCACGGCGGCGGTCGACGACGCGGCGGTCGGCGCGACCGAGGTCGAAGTGCTCGACGTGCTGCCGGACGACGCGAGCTCGGGCCCCTCGGCGTCGTCGCCACCGAACAGCGCGAAGCCGGCGGCAACGACCGCGACGACGCACACGACGCCAACCGCGCCGATCGCGACCGCCATGCGCCGCCGGCGGAGCTCCCTCTCGCGGCGCGCGGCGCGCGGTGACGTCATGCGCGAGCACGGTAGCCACGCGACCCGCGCCGCCCAGCGCGGTGGGACTCTCTACCGGTCAGCTCTCGTCGATGCTGATGGCCTGCTTCGGGCACTGGCGAACGGCCTGGTCACACTTCTCACGTAGCTCGTCCGGCGGGTTCTCCTGGAGCACGTAGAGGAAGTTGTCGTCACGGACCTCGAACACTTCGGGGACGATGCCCATGCAGATGGCATTGCTCTCGCAGAGGTCGAAGTCGACCACGACCTTCCAGGCCATTGTGCCTCCATGACGCGTGGGAACTGGGGAGGCCGATGCTACACAGCGCGGCGCCAGCGCCGCAGTGGGCTACAAGACCTTGGAACGACGACGTGCCGCGACCACCAGCACCGCACCGACGACGATGGCCGCGATGCCGATCAGCACGTACGACGGGGTGTCGGACGAGCCGGTGAACGCCAGGGCCGCCGCCGCGGGCTTCGTGGCTTCGTGGCTTCGTGGCTTCGTGGCTTCGTGGCTTCGTGGCTTCGTGGCTTCGGAGGACTTCACCTCGACGCGCATGACCACGTCGCCTTCGGGCGTCGCACAGCCCGAGCCGTAGGCGTTCTGGTTGCCGTGCGTGACGTTCACGGAGATGTCGGTCGCCGCGGTCATCGGCGCCGGGATGGGCTGCACGACGAACCGCGTCCGGGTGCGCCGCGCACCGTCAACACGACAACGTCGAGCGAGTGATCGTCAAGACGTTGGAGGAAACTCCTGCGAACGCGACGCATTGGTCGACGCGGTCGATGGCAGCCGCGACATACTGCAACCGAATCTCCGACTCAGGTCATTTCGCCTCGATCGAGCCTCCCGTCGCGGATTCCCAGCCCGCGAAAGAAGTCCCGGACGTCACCAATGAGCAGCTCGGGCTCTTCGAAGGCCGCGAAATGACCGCCTCGCGGCATTTCGGTCCAGTGACGGACGTCGTAGCGTTCCTCGGCCCAGTGGCGAGGCGACCGGATGATCTCCTTCGGGAACGCCGCGAAGCCGATCGGCACCTCCACCCGCACGTCGGGCACGAACCCTGACGTGTGCTCCGCCTCGTAGTAGAGGCGACCCGCCGAGTGCGCAGTACCGGTGAGCCAGTACATCATCACGTTGTCGAGCAACTGGTCCTTGGTGTACCGACGTTCGACGTCGCCGTCGCAGTCGCTCCAGGTGCGGAACTTCTCGACGATCCAGGCGGCGAGCCCGGCGGGCGAGTCGTCGAGCGCGTACCCGATCGTCTGCGGCTTGGTTCCCTGGATCTTCGAGTATCCCGAGTCCACGCGCGCGTAGTAGTCGTAGGACGCGAGCGCGGCCTGCTCGTCGTCGCGGAGGTGCTCGAAGTCGAGGTCGGCCGGGGGCGGTGCCACGATCATGTTGAGGTGGATGCCGACCAGGTGCTCGGGGTCCGCGAGGCCGAGCTGGGTGGAGATCATGGAGCCCCAGTCGCCGCCTTGCGCGCCGTACCGCTCGTAGCCCAGCCCCGCCATCAACGTCGCCCACGCCTCGGCGATGCGACGAGGTCCCCAGCCCCGCTCGTGCGTCGGGCCCGAGAAGCCGTAACCCGGGATCGCGGGGCACACCACGTGGAAGGCATCGGCCGGATCGCCGCCGTGCGCGCGAGGGTCCGAGAGCGGTCGGATGATCTCGAGGAACTCGACGATCGATCCCGGCCATCCGTGCGTGATCACCAGGGGGAGCGCGTCGGGTTCGGGTGACCGAACGTGGATGAAGTGCACGCGCGTGCCGTCGATCTCGGTGAGGAAGTTGTCGAAGGAGTTCAGCGTGGCCTCGGCGCGGCGCCAGTCGTACTCGTCACGCCAGTACGCGACCAGCCCGGCGAGGAAGTCGCGTTCGGTGCCGTAGTCCCATCCCGCGCCGGGAATCTGTTCGGGAAGGCGCGTGCGGGCGAGCCGGGCGCGCAAGTCGTCGAGCTCGGCGTCGGGGATCGCGATCGTGAAGGGCTCGATGGCGAGTGACATGCGCCGACGCTACCTTCATCGTCGATCACATTCCGTCCCAGGCGGCGGACCGGCGAAGCCGGCTCCCGCCGCTATCGTGCGACCGACGGCCCGTCTCGGGGCCACGCCAGTCGAGCGCGGAGGCTCCCATGGACCACACGTACAAGATCACGGAGATCGTGGGCTCGTCACCGGATGGTATCGATGCGGCCATCCGCAGCGGCATCGGGCGCGCGTCGAAGACGCTGCGCAACCTCGACTGGTTCGAGGTGACGGACATGCGCGGTGCGATGAACGACGGCGACATCGCGTGGTTCCAGGTGACGATGAAGGTGGGCTTCCGGCTCGACGACGGCGACTGACGTGTCCCCGTCGCTCGCCTCCGCTCGCTTCGTCCCGGGCGGCGGGACGGGCGGAGTCCGCTCCCGCCGCTAGCCCTTCGTGGTCGTCGTGCTCGCGCGCTTGCGGGTCGGGACCACGATCGGCTTGCCGCAGGAGTACGGCTCGACGACGAGGAACCGCGACCCGTCGCTCTGCACCAGTGCACCGCAGGGCACCCCCTGCGAGCGCATCGCCGGCCACCGCACCGCGCCCACCGTGGCCGGCACGTCGTGGGTGAAGGCGCGCGCCACGGCGAGGAACCGCTCGCGGGTGAGGCGCTTCCCGACCTTCTGCAACATGGCGACGAACAGGTCGGCCGACCAGTAACCGGCGGCGATGCCAGGCGTGAGATCGGTACCGGGCGCGAAGGCCCCCACATCGGCCGCGAGGCGCCGGTTCGCGGCCGTGGCCTGCTCGAACGGCGCGTAGGGCACGAGGACGGTGAGCCCCGACGCGAGAGTCGGCGCGGTCGGTTGGTACATCGACGCGTCGGTGGCGACGGTGCCGGTGAAGCCGAGCTGCGCGAGCTGCCGGGCGAGGCCGCCGGTCGCCGCGGGTGACGTCAAGAGGAGCGCGACCGCGGGCGAGCCGTTGGCCAACGCGCCGGCGACCGGAGCCAGGTCGGGCAGCGGCGCGGGTGGCGCGGGGACCGTGACCGGAGGCGACACGCGGAACCCCGCCGCACGCAACGCCACGCGTGCCTGCTCGGCGCGCGCCGCGCCGAGCTCGCCGTCGTCGACGGCCAGCGCGACCTGCGAGCCCTGCGCGGTGCCGAGCAACGACCGGAGGGACGTACCCAACGTGGGGCTCACCACCCGGGTCTGCCGCGCCGCCTGCGCGCCGACGAAACCGAAGCCGAAGCGGTTGGCGTCCCACCCGGCAGTGGACGCCGACCCGACGAACGGCAGTCGCGCCCGCGCGAGCGCCGCGGTGTCGAGGGTGTCGCTCACCGCGGGGACGACCGCCAGTGCGGTCGACGCCGCGGCAGTGACATCGGTGGCGTTGCCCGCGTAGTGGATCGTGCGTCCCGCCACGCCCCCACGTCGGTTGACCCACGCGAAGCGCGCCTGCGCGCCGACGTCGGCACCGGTGGACGCAGGGTCGGCGCCGACGATCCCAGTGACCGTGACGGTGGCCCGGGTGACACCGACCGTCGTGCCGGTCGCGGCCGTCGCTCCCGGCGTCGCCGCCAACACGAGCGACGCGGCGACGACCGCGCCGAAGGCCGCGAGCGCGCAGTGTGCTCGGATGCCAGCGCGCACGCGGCCTACTTGACCGGAACGACGCGCCCGCACGTATACGGCACCTTCACCGCGAATGCCGTGCCGTTGCTCGACACCAGCGCACCGCAGGGCGTCGGCAACGAGTGTGCTCTCGGGAAGGTGGTGGGGCCGACAGTGTCGGTGACCTGGTAGGTGAACTTGGTGTTGGCCGCTTTGACCAGGGACGCGGCAGTCAAGTGCTTCCCGGCCTTCTGCACCGCCGCGAGGAAGAGATCGGCCGACAAGTAACCGGCGATCACGGCCTGATCGATGGGCTGGTCAGGTGCGATCTTCTGGACGTCGGTCACGAGCTGCTGCATCGCGGTGTTGGTCGGCGTGGTCTCGGTCGGCGCGGTCTGCGTGAGCACGACCGCGTTGACCGCGGGAGCCACGAGGTTGGGTGCGTACTCGATCTGGTTGGTGACGGGCCCCAGATACCCGCTGGCGGCGATCGCCTGTTGCATGCCGAGCACGTTCGACGGACCACCAACGAGGAAGATGGCGTCGGGTGCGTTCCCGCGGTTGCTCGTGAGGACGGCGTGCGCGGCGGGGCCGTAGTCGGGTGTCGCCGGTGTGCCCAGCGGCGTCTCCGCGTAGGCGACGCGGAACTTCACGCTCTTCGCGGCAGCGCTCAACGCGGCGACCTCGTACTGCCCCGAGGGAGTGTTCTCGGCGACGATGCCGACCGAGCGACCGCTGGCGCCGTCGGGGAACACCTTGCTGATGAGGAACGGCCAGGCGTTGCTCGTCACTTGCTTCGCGACCGGACATCCGGTGAAGCCGAAGCCATACGTGTTGCCGCAGAAGTCTGACGACATCGCCCACCCGAAGTACGGCACCTTCGCGCCGGCGAGGTACGACGCGGCTGCGAAGTCGGGCGTCACCGCCGGAACGACCGCGAGCACGCCGTCTTCCTCCACCGCCTTCTTCACCGCAGTGGTGCCGGCCGTGGGATCGCCGCCGTCGTCGGCGAAGCCGAGGTAGTCGATGGTGCGCCCGTTGACACCGCCGGCGTCGTTCGCGCGCTGGAAGCGGGCCCGCGCGCCGACGTCGGCGCCGCCGTACAGGTACGAGTACCCGACTCCGCCGACCTTGATCGACGTGGCGGTCACGCCTCGGGGGGCAGTCGACGGGGGCGTCGTCGGTGTCGTCGTCTTCGGCGCAGTGGTGGGTGTCGTGGTCGTCGACCGGGCGCCGGCCACACCGGCAGCCGCCAGCACGAGGAGCACGGTGGTCGACCCTACGAACAACCGCTTCACGCAGCCACTCCCTCGAGGACGGGACGAAGGGCGCTCAGCAGATCGTGGATCTCGACCGCGCAGCGGTGGAAGACCTCCGGCTCACCTCCGGCGGGATCGTCGACGTCCTCCCAGGCCTCCAGCTCGACGTCGGCCAGCCGCAGCGACGCCACCCGTTCGGCCAGCGTGCCGGTGGTTCCGGGCAGATCGCGCGCCAGACGCTTCAGCGTGCCCGTGCGGGCGGCCGCGTCGGGGTACCGACGCCGCACGTACTGCACGTGCTCGCGCGCCATCGCCAGGACGAGATCGGCGGCCGCGAGATCGGCCGCGTCGAGCTGCCGGCTCCGGTGGGCGTCGGCCTTCGCGCCCACCGCCACGATGGCGTCGCGCGTGCGCCAACTCATCGGCATGCCTTCGATCACGTGGGTCCCCCGTGTGGTCACCACCACTGCGGGAACGTGCTCGGCGAGGATCGCCCCCGCCATCACCGAGCGCGCGGCGTTGCCCGTGCACAACGTGACCAGGTGGGGCATCGGGCGGAGTCTAGAGACCCGCGCCACCGCCACCGCCGCGCGGTCATACTGCGGGCATGACCGTCGACGTACGTCCCGCGGCCGGCCGCTTCCACACCGAGCTCGACTGGCTCGACTCGTGGCACAGCTTCAGCTTCGGACCGCACCGCGATCCCGCGAACAGCGGCCACGGCCTGCTGATCGTCAACAACGACGACATCGTCCGGGGCGGAGGCGGGTTCGGCACCCACCCACACCGCGACATGGAGATCGTGACGTGGGTGCTCCGCGGCGAGCTCGCGCACCGCGACAGCACCGGCACCGACGGCGTGATCTACCCCGGGCTCGCGCAGCGCATGAGCGCAGGGCGGGGCATCCAGCACTCCGAGCTCAACGCCAGCGCCGCTGCCGACGTGCATCTCGTCCAGATGTGGGTGCTGCCCGACACGATCGGCATCGAGCCCGGCTACGAACAGCGAGACCTCAACGACGCGCTCGCCACCGGCGGGCTCGTCGTCGTGGCTTCGGGCCAGGGGCACGAAGGTGCGATCTCGATTCACCAGCGCGACGCCGTGCTGTCGGTCGGACGGCTCGAACCGGCCGCCGCGGTCTCGCTGCCCGACGCGCCGCACGTGCACGTCTTCGTCGCGGTCGGCGAGGTCGCGCTCGACGGCACCGCGCTCGGCGCCGGCGATGCCGCGCGCCTCACCGACGCCGGCACGCCCACGCTCACCGCCGGCGCGGAAGGAACCGAGGTGCTCATCTGGGCCACCCGGTGACGGTCGTCGCGGTCGACTGGTCGGGGCGACGCACCGGGGAACGGCGACACCTCTGGCTGGCCGAAGCTGACCGCGGCGCGCTCGTTCGGCTCGTCGCCGGTCGGGCGCGCGCCGAAGTGATCGACGAGCTCGTCGCCCGCGCGAGCGACCGGCCTGGGGTGGTCGTCGGCTTCGACTTCTCGTTCTCCCTGCCGGCGTGGTTCCTCGACGCGTGCGGGTACGAGCGAGCGCGCGACCTGTGGGACGCAGCGGCGCTCGACGGCGAGCAGTGGCTGCAGGAGTGCGCGCCGCCGTTCTGGGGGATGCCCGGACGTCGAAGGCCCGATCTCCCTGGGCACCTGCGACGCACCGAGGCCGAGGTGGCGGCAGTGGGCGGGATCCGGCCCAAGTCGTCGTTCCAGATCGGGGGCGCCGGCAGCGTCGGGACCGGTTCGCTGCGCGGGTTCCCCGCGCTCGCCCGGCTCCAGGACTCGGGGTACTCGATCTGGCCCTTCGACGCACCGCCCACCGCGCCGGTGGCGGTCGAGATCTGGCCGCGCACGTTCACGGGTGCGGTCGTGAAGTCCGACGCGACCGCGCGTGCCGCGCACCTCGATGCCCACCTGCCCGGACTCGAGGGCCATCTCCGTGATCAGGCAGTCGGCAGCGAGGACGCGTTCGACGCCGCGGTCTCCGCGGTCGTGATGTCGCGACACGAAGCGTCGCTCCGCGCGCTTCCGGAACACAGCGAGCCCGAGTACCGGCGCGAAGGATGCGTGTGGGCACCCGGCGCGCCGGGATCAGGTGGCTGACTCGGCCTTCTGCAGGCGATCGACCGACGCGACGATTGCCGGCTGGAGCGCGGCCGAGATGTCCGCGTCCGACGTCCACGAGTAGCCGTCGAGCGCACGGCCGGTGCGGACCGAGAGCACACCGAGCCCGATCGTCTGCGTCGTCCCGCCCCGGAGACCCACGTCCACGGTGCCCTGGTACACGACAGCTTCGTCACCGATGCGCACGCCGTCGACCAGTGCGATCTTGGTGGTCACCGATCTGACCTGCTTCGCCACGCTCTTCTTCTTGGCGAGCTCGCCTCGGAACACAGAAGTGAAGAGACGTTCGAGACACCCCGGCACCCGCGTGTCGGAGAACGTCCGCATCGCCGCAACCGCCTTGGCCGTCGTCGGGTAGACGGTCACCGCGTTGGTCACGTTGGACTGGCTGTGGTCGAAGTTGGGCGACGTGGCGTGCGGGTTGCGCCGGTTGATCTTGCTGAAGGCGATGAACGGCTTGCACGTTGCGATCTTCGCCGCCTTCTTGTCGAGCTCGGTGTTGGACGTGTCGCTGCGCTTGGCCTTGGTCCAGTCGGCCGGGAAGTCGGAGCGCACGAGCACGCCGGCGTGTGCGATCTCGTGGTCGGACGTCGGCGGGGATGCGGCACCGGCCGGCACCGCCGCGACGATCCCGGTGATCACGATGAGGCCGGCGAACAACGCGCTGACGCGGATGCGACCCATCACGAGCTCCGAGCCAGCGCAGTCCGCAGTCGGGTCACGGAGGCGTCGATCGCCGGGGTGAGGACGTCGGTGACGCTCGGACCCTGGCTGAAGTAGAGGACGGTGTCGAGCGCCCGTCCGACGCGCACCATCGCATTCCCGATCCCAGTTCTCACGGTCGAGCCGTCCGTGAGGACGATGTCCATGCCTCCCTCGTACACGACGCTGTCATCACCGAGACCGGCGATGTCCTGGCGTTCGAGGTGCACGTTCACCTCGTCGACCTTGCTACCCCCAGATTGGCGAAACTGCTTCTCCAGGTAGTTCTCGAGACAACCCACCATGCTGGGCTTCTGGTCGAGAGCAAGGAAGGAGCTCGCGATCTTCTCCGACGGGAACACCGCGGTCTCGTTCCCGAACGTGCGAGCACCATCGTCGAACTGTGCGGAGTCCGCCCCCGGCGTGGAAACAAGTCGTCGCTGGATCGTCACATACGGACCGCATCCCTCGACGCCTTTGGCCATCGCGATCTGGTCAGAGTGTGTCGTCGGAGGAGGGGGAGCCGACCGAAACCCCGCCGGGAAGTCCGACGCGAGGAGCACGCCGGCCCGGGCGATCGTCGTGTCGCGGTTCTGGGTGGCGGCGCCGGCCGCGGTCGCGACGAGCGCGGCCACGACCGCCGTGATCGCGCACGCGCGCGCAGAACGAACGACTCCAGAGCGCATCACCCGCAATCTACGGGCTGAACGCGCGCATACTTGATCACCTTGGCGCCGTTCGTGACCCGAGCCGACCGCGCTCGCCCAGTCCTCGCTTGGCTCGGGGCGACGGTGGCGTTCCTGTTGGCAGTGCAGATCCTGTGGGGGCCGCCTGCCGGCATCGTCGTGCAGGGCGCCCTCCTCGGCGGGCTCAGCGCGCTGCTCGCGCTGGGCCTCGCGCTCGTGTACCGCGCGCACCGCATCCTCAACTTCGCGCAGGGCGACCTCGGCGCCGCCCCGGCGTCGCTCGCAGTGCTGCTCGTCGTCAGCAGCGGGGTGAGCTGGGTCGTCGCGTTCGTGGTCGGCATCGTCGCGGCCGTCGTCCTGGGCGTCCTCGTCGAGCTCCTCGTGATCCGACGCTTCTTCCGCTCGCCTCGGCTCGTGCTCTCGGTCGCGACCATCGGGCTCGCGCAGCTCTTGGCCGGTCTCGGGTTGCTGCTGCCGGGTTGGTTCGGCGTCGCCTTTCCACCCCAGACCTTCGCTCCGCCGATCGACATCTCGTTCACCGTCGACCCGCTGCGCTTCGGCGGCAACGACGTGGTGGCGCTCGTCGTCATCCCGCTCGCGTTCGTGGGCCTCGCGTTCTTCTTGCGCACGCACCTCGGCCTTGCGATGCGCGCGTGCGCCGACGACGTCGACCGCGCCGCGCTGGTCGGCATTCCCGTGCGTCGGGTGCACTCCGCGGTGTGGGCGATCGCGTCGCTGCTCGCGTTCCTCGCCGTGTTCCTCCGGGCCGGCATCGTGGGCCTCTCGATCGGCACCGTGCTGGGCCCATCACTGCTGCTCCCCGCACTGGCCGCGGCGGTCATCGGCCGCATGGAGAGGCTCCCGACCATCGCCGCCGCGGCCATCGCGCTCGGAGTCATCGAGCAGGCGGTCCTGTGGGGCTGGAACGAACCGAACGACGTGCAGCCGGTGCTGTTCGTCGTCGTGCTGGTCGCGGTGTGGTTGACCCCGGCGGGTGCCGGACTTCGGGCCCGGATCGAACCGTCGACGTGGCGCGCGGTGCGCGAGCCGCGGCCAGTGCCGCGCGAGCTCGCACATCTCCGCGAAGTTCGGGTGGCACGCGGGCTCGCGCTGGCGGCGATCGCCGCGGTGCTCGGGTTGGTTCCGGTGGTGTTCAGCGAGAGCCGGACCAATCTCGCCGCGGTCGCGCTGATCTACGGGATCATCGCACTCTCGTTGGTGGTGCTGACCGGGTGGGCCGGCGAGATCAGCCTCGGACAGATGGGCTTCGTCGCGATCGGCGCAGCAGTGGGTGCCGCGATCACCGCGCGGCTCGGTTGGGATCTCGCGATCGGCCTGCTGGGCGCGGGGCTCGTGGGCGCGGGGGTCGCGGCGCTCATCGGACTCCCGGTGCTGCGCCGGCGCGGGCTCACGCTCGCGGTCGTGACGCTCGCTTTCGGGCTCGCCACCACGTCGTGGTTGTTGAGCCCGCGGATCTTCGGCGACGGCACGCGGTTCGACTGGCTTCCGCCGGCGCGCGTCGAGCGTCCTGACCTGTTCGGCGTGATCGACGTGCGCACCGAATGGCGCTTCTACCTGCTGTGCCTGGTGGCGCTCGGGCTGGTGGTGGTGGCCGTGCTGGGGATCCGCGCCAGCCGCACCGGGCGCGCCCTGGTCGCGATCCGCGAGAACGAACGCGCCGCGAGCTCCTTCGGCATCAACCCGCGTACGACGACGCTCCAGGCGTTCGCGGTGTCGGGCTTCCTCGCCGCCTTCGCGGGTGCGCTGTTCGTGCACCAGCAGAACGGTCTCCAGCTCGACTCCTACAGCGCGGGCGAGAGCCTCGTCGTCTTCACGATGGTCGTCATCGGCGGACTCGGCTCGGTGCCCGGTGCGCTGCTCGGCGCGCTCGTCGTGCGGGGCGTCACGTGGTGGCTCCCGGTGGAGTGGCAGATCCTCTCCACCGGCGTCGGCATGCTCGTGGTGCTCCTGGTGTTCCGCGGTGGACTGGGCGCGGCGTTCGCCGATCTCCGCGACGTGCTGCTGCGCCGGATCGCGATCCGGCGCGGGATCGATGCCCCCGCGCTCACGGGCACGATCGCCGCGACGCTCCCCACCGATGTGCTCGCCGCGCTCCCGCCCAGCGACGCGTTCCTGCAGGTGCGCGGGCTCGATGCCGAGTTCGACGGTGTCCCCGTCCTCTCGGGCGTCGACCTCGACGCCCGGGCCGGCGAGATCCACGCCCTCGTCGGCACGAACGGCTCCGGGAAGTCGACCCTGCTCGACACCGTGGCGGGTGTGCACACACCAAGGCGCGGTCGCGTGACGATGGCCGGCGTCGACACGACCCGGGTGCGGGCGGAGCGGCTCGTGGCGATGGGGGTGGCGGAGGCGCCTGCCGATCACGGCGTGTTCGCGTCGCTCAGCGTGGCCGAGAACCTGCGACTGGCGACGTGGCGGGTACGAGACTCGGCAGCATCCCAGGCTGCGCTCGCCGGCGCGCTGGAGCTGTTCCCGCGCCTCCAGGAACGCATGCGCCAGCGAGCCGGCGACCTTTCGGGCGGCGAGCAGCACATGCTCACGCTGGCCATGGCGCTCGCCGCCGCGCCGCGACTGCTCCTCGTCGACGAGCTGTCCCTCGGACTCTCGCCCGACGCGATCCGCCCGGTGCACGACCGCTTGCGTTCCCTGCGCGACGACGGCGTGGCGGTGGTCGTCGTGGAGCAATCCATCGACCGCGCCATCGAGCTCGCCGACCGCGCGACGTTCCTCGACCAGGGCACCGTCCGCTACGCGGGTCCACCGGACGGCCTGGTGCACCGACCGGACCTCGTGCGTGCGACGTTCCTCGGCGCCGCCGCGGGTGGGGTCGATGCCGTGCACGCGACGCACGAGCGCGGCACCCGGCCGAGCCGTCCCCCGGCGCTCGAGCTCCACGACCTCCGCGTCCGCTACGGCGGCGTGGACGCGCTGGCAGGTGTGTCGATCACGGTCGCCCGCGGCGAGATCGTCGGCGTCATCGGTCCGAACGGCGCGGGGAAGACGACGCTCTTCGACGCGGTGTCGGGCTTCGTACGGCTCGACGAGGGCACCGTCGTGCTCCGGCCAGACCCCGAGGGCGCGCGCGACGTCACCAACGTCGCGCCGCACGAGCGCGCGTCGCTCGGTCTCGGCCGTTCGTTCCAGGACGGCCGTCTGTTCCCAGCGCTGACCGTGCGCGAGACGCTCGCGGTCGCGTGCGAGCGCGCGGTCACGGTTCGCAATCCGATCATGGCCGCGCTGCACCTCCCCGCGGTCGGACGGTCGGAAGCGCGCATTCGCGCTCGGGTGGACGCGCTGGTCGAGCGCCTCGGACTCGGTCCCTACGTCGACCGATTCGGCCACGAGCTCTCCACGGGAACGCGACGGATCGTGGACCTCGCCTGCGTCCTCGCGCACGAGCCGAGCGTGTTGCTGCTCGACGAACCCGCCGCCGGCGTGGCGCAACGCGAAGCGGAGGCCCTCGGCGCGCTGCTCACCGATGTGCGCGACTCGCTCGATGCCGCGGTGCTCGTGATCGAGCACGACCTCGGCGTGCTCGCGAGCGTCGCCGACCGGCTGGTCGCCCTCGATCACGGTCGCGTCATCGCCGAGGGTGCGCCCCGAGCGGTGCTCGCCGAAACCGCAGTCGTGGCCGCCTATCTGGGGACATGACCGCCCCGGACGTCCCGCGCGCGCGACCATCGCCCCGTGCGTCCTCCCCGTCGCGTCCCCGTTGTGCTCGCCGCGCTCATCGCGCTCGTCGCCGTCACCGTGCTCGGTTCGGGTACGGGTACGGGCTCGGCCGGGGCCGCGGGCGGGAGCAGGTCGGGACCGCTCACGTTCGACCAGGCCAAGGCGCAGGGGAAGCAGGTCGACTGGGGGCCGAACTGCGACACCACCACCGGTCGGGTCGCGGTGCCGAGCGGGTACGCGCCTCCGTGCGTGGCCCCGTGGACGGGTGGCGACAACGGCGGCGCGACCGCGCCCGGGGTCACCGCTGACACCATCACCGTCGCCCTCTACCAGGCACAGCCCGACCTCCTCCAACAGGCGTTCTTCGAGAACACCGGGAGCGACGAGAGCCTGAGCAAGGAGCGCGACACCACGCAGGACTACGTCGACTACTTCTCCTCGCACTACGAGCTCTATGGACGGAAGGTCAAGCTCGTCACCGTCAAGGCGAGCGGTGCACCCGACGACGCGGTGGCCGCCAAAGCGGACGCGATCAAGGTGGCCACCGAAGTGCACGCGTTCGCGTCGTTCGGTGGTCCGGGCCAGACCACGGCGTACGCCGACGAGCTCACGGCGCGAGGTGTGCTGTGCGTCGGCGACTGCGTCATCGCGGAACCACAGTCGTTCCTCGAACGTCACGCCCCGTACGTGTGGCCCACGATCGCGTCACCCGAGCAGGCGAGCGAGCACTGGGCGGCGTTCGTGGGCACGCAGCTCGCCAAGGGCAAGGCCGCGTACGCCGGTGACGCGCTCAAGTCGAAGCCCCGCGTGTTCGGCGTCGTGCACTACGACGACGACGCCGGCACGTTCCGCAAGAGCGTGAAGCACTTCGAGGACCGGCTCGCTGCGTACCACGTGAAACCCGCGGTCACGGTGCCCTACTCACTCGACATCACCACCGCGCAACAGGACGCCCGCAACGTCATCGCCAAGCTGAAGAGCGCGGGCGTCACGAGCGTGATCCTCGCCGGCGACCCGGTGTTCCCCACGTTCCTCACCAAGGAAGCCACCGCGCAGGACTGGTTCCCCGAATGGGTCGTGCTCGGCTACGCGTTCACCGACACCGCGGTGTTCGGACGCCAGTACGACCAACAGCAGTGGGCACACGCGTTCGGCGTCTCGCTGCTCCCGGCGCGCACCACCGACGACATCGACGAGCTCGGCAACCTCATCACCTGGCAGACCGGCCACCCGCCCCCGGCGAAGACCTACCGCGAGCTCGTGCAGGCACCGCTGGTGTTCTTCACCGGTGTGCACCTCGCGGGGCCGCGCCTCACGGCGAAGTCGTTCGCCGCCGGTCTCGAGCGGTTCCCGCCTGCGGCCGGCACCACGCCCACCCGGCTGCACCTCTCGTGGGGCAAGCACGGCATCTGGAAGGGCATCGACGACCTCACCGGCGGCGACGACGCCACCGTGATCTGGTGGGACCCGCACGCGAAGGGCCAGGACGAGGTCGGGCGCGATGGCACCGGCCTCTACCGCTACGCCGACATGGGCCAGCGCTACCTGCCCGGGCACTGGCCGAAGCGTCGCATCGCGTTGTTCGATCCCAAGTCGTCGAGCGCGGTGCTCACCCGCCTGCCCGCCGAGGATCAGCCGCCGAGCTACCCGTCGCCCGCTTCGGGATCGACGCGCACCCAGCCCTGACCGTCCAGGTGGCGGCGGATCACGCGCGCCGGGTTGCCGACCGCGACGCTGAAGTCGGGCAACGCGCCGGTGACGACGGAGCCCGCTCCCACCACGACGTTGCGGCCGATGTCGGAGCCCGGGAGGACGACGGTCCCGTGCCCGAGCCACGACCCGCTCCCGATCCGCACCGCGCGCGTCGGGGCGAACTGCTTGCCGATCGGCAGTGAGACGTCTTCGTAGCCGTGGTTGGCGTCGGTGATGTACACGTGATGACCGGTGAACACGTCGTCGCCGATCTTGACCGTGTGGTGACCGACGATGCCGCTGCCCTTGCCGATGAGCACGCGGTCGCCGATGCTCACGACGGGCGTGTGGTCGAGCACCTGTCCCGGCATCACCCCGGCCGACAGCGAGCAGTACGGACCGATGATGCAGCCCTCACCGAGCTCGATGTACTCCTCGCCGTAGAGCGCGGCAATCGGAAAGCACATGGCCGAACCGTCGCCGAATCGCCGGAACGACCGCGCGCGTCGGCTGCGCGGTCCGATGGCGCCGAGGCGCGCGATCTGGTCCCACCCGGCCCGGATGGCATCGCCGGCCGCGACCTGTGCGTTCTCGATCCAGCGATCGACATCACCCATCGAGTGTCGTCCGCGCCGGGTGTGCCGCACTCCACGCGCGCCGCAAGAACACGACCGCGGCGAACAGGGCGCCGAAGACGACGACCGCGACGCAGAACACGAGCACCGGTGGCCAACCCGGGTCGTGACCGTGCAGGCGCACCGGCACCAGCTCGGTGACCTGCGGCGCGGGCGGAGCCAGCAACATCGCGGTCACTGTACGATGCGCGCGGGAACGGGCGAACAGGCCGTTCCCGCGCAGAGCCGTGAAGTTGTCGACGACACCCGCACGCTCTCAGAAGGTTCCGCGAAAGGGCTGACCCATGGGTCTCGAGATCATCGTCGTGATCGTCGTCGTGGCGATCGTCGTCATCGTCGTCTGGAAGTCGTTCCACTCGATCGGTGCGGCCGAGGTCGGGCTGGTGGGGAAGCGCTTCGCGCTGCGGAAGCTCGCTGAGGACAACCCGATCGCCTTCCGCGGCGAGGCCGGTTACCAGGCCGCCATGCTCATGCCCGGCCTGCGGTTCAAGCTCTGGCCGGTCTTCGGCGTGAAGAAGTTCCCGTGGGTGCAGGTGCCGGCGGGCGAGATCGGCGTGGTGATCGCCCAGGTCGGTGATCCGTTGCCCATCGGAGCCAAGAGCGCGGTGTACAGGCCCGAGCTGGCGAACTTCTCGAACCTGCAGACGTTCGTGGCCAACGGCGGCCAGAAAGGCGTGCAGCGACCGGTGCTGCCGCCCGGCACGCTCGTGCCCGTGCACCCGGTCGCATTCCTCGTGCTCACCCCGCAGACGGTGTACGGCCTGCCGGTGTCGCCGGAGCTCGCCAGTCAGGCGAAGGGTCGGATGCTCACGCCCGAGTCGTTCGGGCTCTCCCCCGACCAGTTGCGCGTGGTGGTGATCGCGCCCGACGCGGGAGGGATCGACCTCGTCGGCGTGGTCACCGCGCTCGAGGGCGAGCCGCTGCCGTCGGGCGACATCGCGAGCCGCCTCGGCGGCTTCGAGGACGTCGCGGCGATCGAGGCGTCGAACGCGGGTGGGAGCACCACCACCACCGACGCCGAGCTCATCGACCTGCTGCTCGGCAGCAAGAACACGCTCCACAACAACTACCAGGACTTCCAGGCGTTCCTCGACCACGGTGGCAAGATCGGACTGCAGCACGACACGCTCCTGTACGGCGCGTACCTCCTGAACCCGTTCCTCGTGCGCGTCGACCTCGTGCCGATGCTGGTCGTCAACCAGGGCGAGGTCGCGGTGATCAAGGGCTTCGTCGGCCTCCCCACCGCCGACACCTCCGGCGCGGAGTTCAAGTTCGGTTCGATCGTGCGCCCGGGCCACCGCGGCATCTGGCAGGAGCCGCTGCGCACGGGCAAGTACGCCATCAACCCACGCGTGTACGCGGCGGAGATCGTGCCGACGTTCATCCTGACGCTCAACTGGGCCGACGCGACGTCGGAGGCGCACGATCTGGACGCGCAGCTCTCGTCCATCGTCGGCAAGAGCCGCGAGGGGTTCATCTTCCAGATCGACCTCCAGGTGCAGATCCACGTGCCCGACACCAAGGCCCCGAAGGTCATCTCGATGGTGGGCACCATGCGCAACCTCGTGAGCGAGGTGCTGCAGAGCGCGGTGGGCAACCACTTCCGCAACACGCTGCAGGCGCTGGAAGCCGTGAAGTTCATCGAGACCCGTCGCGAGGTCCAGGCCGCGGCGTTCGAGGCGATCACGCGCTACCTCAGCCAGTACGAGGTGGAGACGAAGGGCGTCTACATCCAGGATGTCGCGTTCCCGCAGGAGCTCGTGGTGGTGCTCACGCAACGCGAGATCGCCAACCAGGAGAAGGCGACGTTCGAGGAGCAGCAACGCGCCGAGACGTCGCGCATCGAGATGGAGAAGGCCAAGGGCACCGCCAACATGCAGTCGCAGCTGGCGAGCGCGCAGGTCGGGGTGCAGATCAAGACCAACGAAGCCCAGGCGCGCGAGCAGGAAGCGAAGGGCGAGGCCGCGTACGTGCAGCTCACCGGCGAGGCCGAAGGCGCCCGCCGCCAGGCCATCGGCCTCGGCGAGGCCAAGGCCACCGAAGCGCTGGGGTTGGCTCGGGCGATCGGGTTCAACGCGCAGAAGGAAGCGCTGGGCGGCCCGGCCACCGCGGTGGTCGCGGTCGCGAACGCGGTGGCGGACGGCCACATCACGGTGGTGCCGGAGGTGCTGGTCACCGGAGGGGGTGGTGGCTCGTTCGACGGGCTGGCCGCCACGCTGATGCGCTACCTGGGGACCGGCTCGACGTCAGGGAACGGCGAGCGCGCGCCCTCGGCACCGCCCGAGCCTCCGCCGGCGGAGTCCTCCACCGCGATCGAGACCGCCGAGGTCACCGAGGAGGAGAGCCGCCCCGACGGCACCGCGGGCGGCGCGGTCACGCCGTGACGTCGTCGAGCAGCTCGCGGCCGTGGTCCGACGCGAGCTCGAGGTAGCTCGCCTCGAGCATCGCCCGGTCGAGGAATTGGACGTGAATGCCCGGTTCGGCCGGCGCATGGGTCCCCTTCAGTGTCACACCTCGGCGCGACGCTGCCGGACATGACAGCTAAAGTTCCCCGCGAGTTGCACCGATGTGGTTACACCGATGTGTTTCGTTGCCGGGCGGACGACGAGCAGCGAGCAACCAGGGAGGACCACCCGATGAGCACACGACTTCTCAGGATCGACGCCATGGTGTTCCAGGCCGACTCCGTGCGCTTCGAGGCGTGCGCCACGTTCCGCGGCGGCACCGACGCCGAGGTGTGCGAGTGCGGCTGGCTCGAAGCGGACCACGGCACGACGGTCGTGAGCCGGCGCCAGTTCCGGGCGAGGCGCCCCCGCCGTCGCCTGCAGCCGGCCGCGATGCGCGCCGCGTCGTAGTTACGCCGACTTGCGGGCGCGCTTGGCCGTGCCCGTGGCCTTCCTCGCGGTCGACTTCTTGGTCGCCTTGGCGGGGGTCTTCTTGGCCGCGGCCTTCTTCGCCGGTCGCTTGGTCGGAGTGGCGCGGCCGCCTTGCTTCGTGCCCGTGCGAGCCAGGCTGGCCTCGAGCGCCGCCATGAGGTCGAGCACCTTGGCCGGCTCTTCGGGTGCGGCGGGGGTCACGATCTCTTCGCCCGCGGCCTTGCGGTCGATGAGCGCGAGGACCTCTTCGCGGTACTCGTCGTGGTACTTCTCGGGATCGAAGGTGCCCGCGAGCGACTCGACCAGCTGACGCGCCATCTCGAGCTCGCGCTGACTGGGTTCGGGCTGCGAGTCGACCAGCTCGCGTTCGGGAGCGAGCACTTCGTCGGCGTAGCGCATGGTCTCGAGGCAGAGCATGCCGTCGATGGGACGGATGGCGACGAGCGCCTCCTTCGACCGGAGCACGAACCGGCCCACCGCGACCTTGCCCTCCTCCTCCATCACTCGCGACAACAGCCGGTAGGCCTTGGCGGCGTCCTTGTCGGGGACGAGGTAGTAGGGCTGCTCGAAGTAGACGGGGTCGATCTCGGAGAGGTCGACGAAGTCCTCGATCTCGATGGCCCGGCTGGCCGTGGGCTTGAGCGCGGCCAGCTCGTCGTTCTCGAGGACGACGTAGTGGCCGTTCTCGAGCTCGTAGCCCTTGACGATCTGGTCGTTGGGCACCTCTTCACCGCTCTGCTCGGAGACGCGGCGGTATCGGATGCGGCTCCCGGTCGCGGCCTCGAGCTGGTTGAAGCGCACGTCGCGCGACTTCGTGGCGGACACGAGGCGCACGGGCACCGTCACCAGTCCAAAGCTGATCGAACCCGTCCAGATGGCTTGCGGCACGACACACTCCCCGTCTTCTCGTGGCCTCAAATGGGTCGAGTCCGCTTTGCCGTCCCGCTCTGCGAGCACGGCTCCGCTCCCTCTCCTACTACCTTCGCAGGTCGTGGCCCCCTCTTCCAAGAAGCGGCCCGGACCAGGCGCCGAGGCGGTGACCCACGTGGAGGTGGAGGGTCGGCGCCTGCGGCTGACCAACCTCGACAAGGTGCTCTACCCGGTGACCGGCTTCACCAAAGGTCAGGTGATCGACTACTACGCCCGGATCGGGCCGGCCATGCTCCCCCACCTCGACGACCGGCCGGTCACCATGGTGCGCCTCCCCGACGGCATCGCCGGTGAGCGGTTCTTCGAGAAGCGCTGCCCGGGTCACCGACCCCAGTGGCTCGACACCGTGCCCCTCGACGCCGACTCCGACATCGCGGCCTGCTCGCTGGCGTCGGTGCCGGCCCTCGTGTGGACGGCCAACCTCGCCGCGCTCGAGCTGCACACACCCCAGGCGCGCGCCGCCGATCCGTGGTGCCCGTCGGCGATCGTGTTCGACCTCGATCCGGGACCGAACACCGACCTGACCGACTGCGCGCGAGTGGCGCTCGAGCTGCACGACCTGCTCGAGCAGCTCGGCATGCGCGCGGTTGCGAAGACCTCCGGCGCCAAGGGCCTCCACCTGTCCGTGGGCATCCGGCCGTCGGTCGACGCAGACACCACCAAGGGGTTCGCGCTCGCGTTGGGCAAGGTGCTGGAGTCGCGCGATCCGAAGCGGGTGACGGTGACGATGGCGAAGGAGCAACGCGGCGGACGCGTGTTCGTCGACTGGAGCCAGAACGACCGGCACAAGACGACGGTGTGCGCGTACTCGCTCCGCGCGACCGACGTGCCGGGAGTGTCGACACCGGTCTCGTGGGACGAACTGCACGAGCTCGCCGCCGGCGGCGACGCGCGTGGACTTCGCGTTCACCCCGGCCGACGTGATCGAGCGGGTGGACATCTACGGCGACCTCTACGCCGACAGCCTCGCCGGCGACCAGGACCTCCCCGAGCTGGGGTGACGGTGTCGTCCATCGACGGAACGATCGCGGTCGCCGCCGGCAAG
This sequence comes from uncultured Actinomycetes bacterium, assembly GCA_963841415.1. Classification (GTDB taxonomy): domain Bacteria; phylum Actinomycetota; class Acidimicrobiia; order IMCC26256; family DASPTH01; genus DASUAS01. The sequence continues at coordinate 1,696,267 of CAWJCN010000001.1, forward strand.
CCGGCGCGTGGAGCCCCACCGCACGCCGGCGGTGCGGGCGGCGGCACCGACGCCGACGATCGTGAGCGCGACGTGGTCGCAGATGGGGAGCACACCGTCGTCGTCGGCACCGGTCACGTCGCTGGCGCGCAGCACGACGTCGGGCCGCGCGGTACCGCGCGCCAGGCCTGACGCGATCATCTCGCCCATCAAGCGCACGAGGGGCTCGTCGTCGACGTCGGTGGACCAGAGCCTGAAGCGACGCTCGACTCGAAGGTAGGAGTGCGCGGCGCAGGAGCGGACCGAGGTCCGTGCGAGTTCAGCGCGGGTCGTCCAACGACGCCGAGACGTCGGCGGGAACGGGAACCCCGACGACCGCTTCGTACCCGGCACGCTGACCGTTGTCGAGGAGCTCGACGCGGATGTGCCCGGGCTTCACGAGGTACGCGAACACGGACGGACGACCCTCGTCGTCGACGGTCGCCATCTCGATCCGCCAGCCCAGCGCCTCGAGCACCGCGACGTCGGCGGCGACGTCGGCCGACCAGTACGCGTAGTGGTGCAGCTCGGCGATCCGGTCGGTCGCCCACACGCTCTCGGCGGTGCCTTCGATGACCTCCATGCGCATCGGACCGCCGAGCGAATGGAGTCGCCGCGTCGGCCCGGCGTAGGCGCCGACCGTCGTCAGCTCGCCCTCGACCGTTCGCGTCGGACTCCACTCGACACCGAAGAGCTCGCCGAGGTGAGCGCGGGCGGCGTCGAGGTCACGGGTGGCGATCCCGACGTGGTAGGGGACGCGGTGCAGTGGTGTCGCGAGGGGGCCATCCATGGCGGTCAGCGGGGGTCGCTGCGGTCGAGGTTCCAATGGCGGTTCACGCTCTCGATCCAGACGTTCTGGTCCTCGGCCTGCTCGCCCGGCGGGGCCAGTGCGAACCGGCTGATGGTCCGCTGCCCGCCCTCGGCGTCGCCGTACAGCAGGAAGATCGTGATCAGCTCACGGCGACCGATCGCCTCCACCATCTCCTCCCGCTCACGCTCGTCGCGGTCGTCGCGGGCGCGGAACGCGCCCTGCCAGAAGCTGCTGTCGCCGGGCGGCACGTAGAGGTCACGACCTTGCGCCCGGAACTCGTCGAGCTCGGGGTGGTCCTGCAACTCCCGATGCTGCAGCAGCTCGGGTTGCCGCTCGAGGGGGAAGCCGGGGCTCGGCTCGGCCCGCCACCCATGGATGACCGCCATGCCCGACCCGACGTTGCGCACCGCCATCGTGAGGTACACCGCGCCCTCGCCGACCTCAACCGAGGCCCGGCCGCCGGGCAGACGCGTCCAGTGGTTGTCGCCCCACATGATCTTCTCGGCCGGGTCCGCCACCCGCGATGGCACGAGCAGGGGGCGGAGCCGCGCCTCGAACGCGCGCTCGGCGACCCGGGCGGCGCGGTTCGCCGAGCGGGTCGCACCGAACGTCGCCGTCGCCAGCACGAGGGTGCCGGCGGCCGTCCCGATCTCGGCGACGGTCGCCCAGTCGGTCAACTCTTGATGTCCTTGCGTTTGAACCACCAGAGACTGACGAGGAAGAAGACGGCGATGTACGCGAGTTGGAGGAGTGCGCCGCGCCACATGTCCGCCGACCACTGACCCCGCGACGCGAGATCGAACCACGCGTCGAAGTAGTGCGTCGGAAGGACGTAGCGAATGCTTCCCAACGAGGTGATCTGGTCGAGGATGAGCGACGTGAAGTAGAGGCCGACGCCGGCGAAGATCGCGCCGAAGGGCGCGTCGGTCATGCACGACACCATGAAGCAGAACGCCACGACTCCCGTGAGGTTCCACGCGACGTAGGCAGTTGCGACGCCGAGGTGGCCGAGGATGGCGCCCGTCGACTGCGCAGTCACGATGTCGCCGATCGTGAAGTTGATCGGGTCCGTCCCGAACGTGATGGCGCCCGCGGCGAGTGCAATGAGCGCCACGAGGAACACCGCGATCCATGCGCAGAACACTGCGACGACGAACTTGGAGACGACCAGTCGCCCGCGCCCGATCGGTCGCATCAGCAAGTACCGGAGGTTGCCCCAACTCGCCTCACCGGCGATCGCGTCGCCACCGAACAGCGCCACGACGATGACCAGGATCAGCGCGGCGGTGATACGCAATGCGAAGGCGGGGAGGAGGAGCCCGGTCAGGGACGCGAGAAAGAGGAAGCCACCTCCCCCTTCGCGGTCGGGCACACTCGGAGGGTTGAGGTGGATGGCCACGGCCATGATCACGGGGATCACCACGAGGATGCCGTACGCCACGTACGTGCGCGGGCGACGCAGGTTCTTGACGAGCTCGGTGCGGATCACCGCGAGCGTTCGCATCAGAAGGCCTCGACCAGGCCGAGGAACGCCTCTTCGAGGCGCCGGCGCGCGGTGACCGTCTCGACCGCGACGCCGGCCGCGACCAACGCGGCCACCAGCTCGGACCGGCGCCCGCCGTCGATGGCGACCGCGAGGCCGGGCGCCTCGTCGTCGATCCGCTGCACCATCGGCAGCGACTCGAGCACGCGGCGGGCGGCGTCGCTGTCGTCGACCTCCAGATACACCGAACCCGCCGAGCCGATGAGGTCGGACACCGAGCCGGCGGCGACGAGCTTGCCCTTGTCCATCACGACGGCATGGGTGCAGATCTGCTCGACCTCGGCCAGGACGTGGCTCGAGAACAGCACCGTCGAGCCCGCTTCGGCGACCCGTCGCACGAGCTGGCGCACCTCACGCATCTCGCCGGGATCGAGACCGTTGGTGGGCTCGTCGAGCACCAGGATCTCCGGCTTCCCGAGCAGCACCCGCGCCAGGCCGAGCCGCTGGCGCATGCCCTGTGAGTACGTCTTGACCCTGCGGTCGATGGCCGAGCCCAGGTCGGCGATGGCGAGCGCCCGCTCGAGGTCGGCGTCGTTCCAACGGTCGCCGCCGGCCTCCCACCAGAGCCGCAGGTTCCGCATGCCCGAGAGGTGGGGCACGAACGCCGACGACTCGATGAGCCCGCCCAGACGGCGCAGCTGCTGCGATCCCGGCACCACCCGCTCGCCGAACAGCCGCGTCTCCCCCGCGGTAGGTCGGATGAGGCCGAGCAGCATCCGCAGGCACGTCGTCTTCCCCGCGCCGTTGGGGCCCAGCAGCCCGCACACCTGACCGCGCTCGACCGCGAAGCTCAGGTCGTCGACCGCGAGCACCCCCGCGCCGAAGCGCTTCGACAGCCCGATGATCTCGACGACGGGTTCGGTCATCGGCCGCGACCGCAGCCGAAGGAGCGCGGGGGAAGCACTCGAGCGAGCGTAGCGTGGCCCCTCATGGGAGCGACTGCGAGCCGACGGCCCCGCGACGCGCAGCGCCGTCGCGTCTACCTGGCCGAGACGCCGCTGCCGTCGAGCCCGCTCCCCGGGCTGGAGGCGTGCGCGCGCTTCGCCGACCGGGTCGTCGGCACCCTCTGGTGGCACGAGCGCTTCCCCGACCGCGACCTGGCCGGGGTGCCACGGCTGCGGCCGGGCAACGGTGCCCGGCAGGCCTTCTACCGGGAGGAGGACGACGGGCCGACCATCACGCTCCCGCGCCGCTACCGCACCAAGGCGGTGGTGCTCCACGAGCTCACGCACTGGGCGCTCGGCATCGACTCCGGCCTGCCCCATCACGGCCGCACGTTCGCCCGCGTGCTGCTCGACGCCATCGGCGAGTTCTGCGGTCCCGACCACGCGGCGACGCTCGCCGCGTCGTACCAGGAGCATGCGGTGCACGTCGGACGCCCGCCCCGGCGCGGCCCCGACGGTCGCCTCCACTACGGATGGGACGAACGCCTCCGCGTCAACAAGGGCGCGACCGGCCTGGTGCGCATCAACTGGACCGTCGACGGCGAGGAGCACGAGCTCCAAGGATGCTTCGACGGGTACGAGCGCGGCTCGTCGGTCCTGCGGTGCCGGGGCTTCGACGGCCAGCTCGAGCGCATCCCCACCAAGGCGGTGTGGGCCGTGCGCGATGTCGGCTGACGGGACGCGGCGCGCGATCGTCGCCGCCTTCCTCGCGAACCTCGGCATCGCGGTCTCGAAGTTCGTCGCGTTCGCGATCACGGGGTCGGCGTCGATGCTGGCGGAATCGATCCACTCCGTCGCCGACACCGGCAACCAAGGGCTGCTGTTCCTGGGCGGCAAGCGATCGCGCAAGGCACCGACCCCGGAGCACCCGTTCGGCTTCGGTTCGGAGCGCTACTTCTGGGCGTTCATCGTGGCGTTGGTGCTGTTCACCCTCGGGGCGATGTTCGCCCTGTACGAGGGCGTCGAGAAGCTGTTGCACCCGAAGGAGCTCGACTCGCCGATCTGGGCGTACAGCGTGCTCGCGATCGCGATCGTGCTCGAAGGCTTGTCGTTGCGCACCGCGCGTCGCGAGGCCACGCCGCGACGCGGCGCGCGCTCCTGGTGGTCGTTCATCCGCACGACCAAGAGCCCCGAGCTCCCCGTCGTGCTGCTCGAGGACACCGGCGCGCTGGTCGGGTTGCTGTTCGCGCTCGTCGGGATCAGCCTGGCCGAGATCACCAGCAACCCGCGGTGGGACGCGCTCGGCAGCATCGGGATCGGCCTGCTGCTCGGCGTCATCGCGGTGGTGCTCGCGGTGGAGATGAAGAGCCTGCTCATCGGCGAAGCCGTCTCCCCGTCGGTCGAGGACGACCTGCGGGCCGCCATCCTCGACGGGCCCGAGGTGTCGCGCATCATCCATCTGCGCACCCAGCACCTCGGCCCCGACGACGTGCTGCTCGCCGCCAAGCTCGAGTTCACCTGCGACTCCATCCCCGCGCTTGTAGATGCGATCGACATCGTGGAGGCGCGCGTGCGAACTTCGGTACCGATCGCGCGTCTCATCTTCTTCGAACCCGACCTCTACGACCCCGCGCGCTCCGACGACGAGCACACCGAACCGGAGGAGCCACCCGTGGCAGGCACCCACGAGGCAGTGGATCGCTTCAACGAGACGCACTGAACAGCCAGCTCGGTCGATGCGTGGCAGCGGAAGTCCAAGGAGGCGAAGGTTGCTGCCGTGCTGGCCGCGCCGGGCCGGATCCGCGCGCCGGCTCTCTTCAGCGGGTGAACGTGGGCGCGATCACGATTGGTGTGGTCGGGGCTGGCGCGGGCGCGCGCACGGGAGTGGTTCCTGCTGGCACGCAGCCCGCGGTGGCCGGGTCGGCTGGGACCGAGTCGCCGAGGTCGTCGGCGAAGCACTGGTCGTTGTCCGCAGCCAGGAACGGCGCTGCGGTCGCGGGTGAGGTGTCGCCCGCGACGAAGTGGTCGAGGAACGCGTCGGTGGTGCCGGCGGTCCTCTTCCACGGCGCATCTCGACGCGCTCGCTTCAGTCGAGACGGCGCAACTCGCGCCGGAACCGTTCGCCGTTGCGCACGTACTCCCCTGCGTTGCGCAACGTGTCGGCGACGTCGACCGAGTCGGGTCGGATCTTGGCCGGCACGCCCAACGCCATCGCGCGCGCCGGCACCACCATGCCGTTGGGCACCACGGCGCCCGCACCCACCAGCGCGCCGGACTCGACCACCGCGCGATGCAACACGATCGAGCCGGTGCCGATGAGCGCGCCGTCGTGCACCGTGCAGCACTCGAGGTGGGCGAGGTGTCCGATGACGACGTCGTCGCCCACGACGGTCGGAATCAACGGAGTGGAGTGGAGCACCGCGCCGTCCTGCACCGAGGTGCGCGCGCCGATCATGATCGCCCCGTAGTCGCCCCGCAGGACCGCCTGCGGCCAGATGGTGGTGCCCGGACCCAGCGTGACGTTGCCGATCACCGTCGCGTCCGGGTGCACGTAGACGGTGGCGTCGATGGTCGGCTCGAGGTCGCCGAGGGCGTAGATCCCCATTGCGTGGACCCTACAGGTGGTCGAGACACGAGTCGGCCCGAGGTCGGCGACGGTGTGGTTCGCGGCCAGGTGGCCCTACAGGCGGGCCATCTCACCGCCGATACGAAGGGGCATGGTCCAGGCGCCCACCGAGATCACCATCACCCCGAAGCTGCTGGGCAAGCACCTGCGGTCGATTCGCCGCAAGAAGGGCCTGTCGCTGTCGGAGGTCGCACGCGGCGCGGGGCTGAGCCGCCGTGAGCTCGTTGCCTACGAGCGGGGCAAGGTCCAGATCCCCGAGAGCGACCTCTGGGTGCTCGCGGGGTCGTGCGGCGTCGACGTCGCCGAGTTGGTCCCGTCGACTTCCGCGCGCGAGCTCGCGGCCGCGGCCGACGCCACCAGCGTCGGTGACACGGTGAGCCAGCTGCGTCGCAGCCAGGAAGACGCGGGCCTCACGCCCTACCTCCACACCCTCCAGAAGCTCCAGGCCCTGCCCCCGGGCAAGCGCATCCCGGTGAAGGAGCGCGAGCTCGAAGACATCGCCACCGCGCTCGGCTCGACCCCGCGCGCGATCGACGAGAAGCTCCAGGAGCTCCTGCAAGTAGCGCCCGACGAAGCCGAGCGACTCCGGGCGATGATCCTCGTCCCGCCCACGGGCCGCAAGAAGCCGCGTGCTCTCGCCGCCGCGCCCTCGGCGGTACCCCCGGCACCGGTCGTCGCCGCGCCGGCCGCTCCCGTCGCTCCGTTCGACCCGCCCGCGCCCGTCGGGCCGATCACGCCCGCCGAGCCGGTGCAGACCGTTCCGGTCGCGCCGGCCGCGTTCCTCGACACTCCCCTGGACGCGCCCCTCGACGCGGTGCACGGCGGCAACGTCGACGTGTTCGAGGAGCTGGCGCGCCTGCCCGAGCCGGTCCCGCTGGGTGACCCGGCCGCGCCCCTGCCCGACTTGCTGGCACCGCACGACCCGTTCAGCACGACGCCGCTCGTCGGCGTCCCGCTCACCGCGCCCCCCGACGGTGCAGTCGAGCTCGTGGACAACGCCGTCCCCGCCGCGTTCGGGACCCTCGGTGACGGCACTCCGCCGACGTGGAACGCGGCCGACGCGCCTCCCATCGACGTCGCCATGCGTCAGGGCTCGGCGATCTGGGATCTCGGCGAACCCCCGCTCGCGCCCCCGACGACCACCCCTGGCGCGGAGACCTGGGACACGAACGGCTGGCAGCCCCCGGCGCCCGAGGGCACGGACGGCGCCAAGGCCGGCTTCTGGGAGGGCACCGACAGCTGGGCCTCGGACGCGACCGCTCCCGCCGAGGTCGCGTTCGACGACGCCGTCGACGGAGAGGCAGTCGCGGGGGAACCCCTCGCCGAGTCGATGACCCTGGGCGAGGCGACGTGGGCCGGGTCCGCCTGGGACCCCGACCCCTGGGCGCCCGACCAACCGGCCGCCGGCGACACCGAGGTCGTCGACGTCAACCCCTGGAAGACCGCCGAGTGGCCCCAGGAACCCGCCGACCTCGGCGCATGGGACCATCGGCCCGACCCTGCCGCGGTCGACACCGGGTTCTACGTCGACTGGGGCACCGACGACACCGAGGCGTCGCCGACATGGGACGTGTTCGCGTCCCCGCCCACCGTGCCGGTCGACGACGCCGACGAGAGCTCCGTGGTCGAGGTCCCGAACGCATGGGGCAGCGACACCGACATTCACGCCGACGCGGCGTCGACGTGGGACAGCGCGTTCGCCACCGCCGACCTCACCTTCGCCACCACGTTCGAACCGCCGGCCGACGCAGCCGATGAGCAGGCCGACTTCGGCGACGCCGACACCGATGGCTTCGTCGAGCCCGGGCTCATCGACGTGTTCGTGGTCGACTCGAACGCCCAGGCCGTCGCGGAGCTCGCGCCGATCAGTTGGCGCGCCGACTTCGTCGAGCCGGAGGCAGCAGAGTTCTCCGAAGCCGTCGCGGACGAGCCGGTCGACTCGGTGCTCGCGCCGGCGACCGAGACCATCGAGCGGATCGAGCCCACGACCGATGCCGAGATCGCCGACACCGAAGCCGCCGAGCTCGATGCAGTCGACGGGACCGTCGATGCCGAGGTGATCGAAGTGGTTGTCGACGCGGGCGTCGAGGACCCGGAGCCCGCCGCGGAGGTGTTCGTCACCGCCGGCCCCGACTGGCAGCTCGGCAACGCGCTGCCGCTGGTGGAGGTCCGCGGCCAGGGCGCGCTCGTCATGCGCCGCGCCGACGAGCGGTGGGCGCTCGCCGACGTCACCACCAACCACGACTTCGTCGTGGAAGCCGAAGTCGACTTCCGTTCGGGCCCCGGCCTCGGCGTGCTGTTCCGGGCCTCCGTCGACGACGACGGTCGGATGTCGGGCTACTCGTTCGACGTCGACCCGATCTACGACGGTGGCGGCTACCTCGTGCGTCAGTGGCAGGCGGACCGGGAGCTGTGGAACCCGATCGCCCGGGTGAGCGGTGACGACCCGAACGCGATGTACGGGGCACTGCTCCTCCGCCTCGTCGTCGAGGGCGAGCACCTCACGGCGTCGGTGAACGGCGTCGAGGTCCTCGCGGTCGAGAACCTGAAGCAGGCGTCGGCCGACCGGAGTCGCGACGCGGCGAGCGGCAATCGCGTCGGTGTGCAGGCGTGGTCGTCATCCGACCTCGTGATCGATGCCGTGCGCGTCGCCTCACGCTGACTCCCTCGTCCCGATACCCTCGCCGCGAGTGGAGCTCGAGGAGTACGCGCGCATCGCCGCGGTCGAGGACGACCACTGGTGGTATCGCAACACGCGCGCGCTCGCAGCCGACCTGCTCGCGCCCTGGCTCCACCGGGCTCACCACCTGCTCGACGCCGGGTGCGGCCCGGGCGGCAACGGTGCCTGGCTGGCCGAGCACGGCACCGTCGTGGGTGTCGACGTCTCGCCGGACGCGCTCGCCTTCGTCCGCGCCCGTCGACCCACCACGATCCCGGTGCGGGCGAGCGTCGACGCACTGCCCGTCGCAGATGCGGGATTCGACGCGGTCGTCGGCCTGACCGTCCTCTACACCGTGCCCGACGACGCCGCCGCGCTCGGCGAGCTCGCGAGGGTCACGCGACCGGGCGGGGCGATCTTCCTCGTCGAACCCGCGTTCTCGGCACTCGGACGCGCCCACGACACCACCGTCCACGGTCGCCGCCGCTACCGGCGCGCCGCGCTGGCCGAGCTCGCCACCGCTGCGGACCTCACCGTGCAGCGCTGCACCTACGCGTATTCGTTCCTTGCCCCGCCGGCCGCAACGCTCGCTGGGCTCGACCGCCTCCGACGGCGGCGCGACGAGCCTGCGGGGTCGGACGTCGACAGACGCGCGCTCGATCGCGTCTTCGCGCCGCTGGCGGCGAGGGAGCGCGCGTGGCTGGCCCACCACGACGTTCCGGTGGGAACCTCCGTGGTGCTGCTCGCTACGCGCTGACGGGTCGCGAACGCCCGCGCCGCAGCACGACCATCTGCACCCACAACCCCGCGAGGTCGCGCAGGGTGCGCACGATCGCGCCGACCCGGAAGAACTCCGACGTCCCGTGGACGCGCCGGTAGTGGTGCACCCCGACCTCGGTGAAGCGAGCACCGGTGTCCTGGAGCTTGCGCACCAGCTCCACGCAGATGACCCCGGTCGTGTGCACGAGGGTGACGCGGTCGAGCGCGGCATGACGGATGAGGCGAAAGTCGCAGTCGGTGTCGTGGATCTTCAGGCCGAACATCAGCTTCACGAACCGGTGGTAGACACGGCCGATGACGGTGCGAACGAAGCCGTCCGCACGCCGCAACTTGTATCCCTGCACGATGTCGATGTCATCCGACGCCCGCTGGACCAGCAGTGCGAGCTCAGCCGCGTCGAACTGCCCGTCACCATCGGTGTAGAAGACCCACTGCCTCGACGCCGCCGCGAATCCCGACAGCAACGCCCCGCCGTAGCCTCGGTTGCGGTCGTGCGTGATGACACGCAGCAGTGGCTCGCGGGCCATCACCTTCTCGAGCAACGCAGCGGACCCGTCGGTCGAGCCGTCGTTCACCACGATCACTTCGGCGTCGCGCACACCGATCTGCTTCAGGGTGGCGACCGCGACGTCGACCATGCCTGCGATCGTGGCCTCGTCGTTGTAACAGGGGAAGAAGACCGAAACAGCCTCGACTGCCGGGTTCACCGGATCGCTCGACACACCGCCTCGATCTCGTCGTCGGTCAGCTCGGGAAAGCAGGGGAACGATACGCACTCGGCGGCCCATCGTTCGGCTTCCGGGCATGGCGACCGGACGAACGGCTGGTACGCGGGCTGCCGGGTCAGCGCGCGCGGGTAGTGCACCCCGGTGTCGAACGGGACCCGCATCCGAAAGGCGTCGCGATCGGGCACCCGTGCGACGCACAGGTGGTACACGTGACGCGGGTGGTCGGCCTGCCAGCCGAGCGTCGGTGCCGCGGCGCGGTACCGCGCCGCCACCCGTCGGCGGCGTTCGTTCTCGGCCTCGACACGCGGCAGGCCCACGCGCAACGCGGCGGCCGCCACGTCCGACAGACGGGCGTTCGTCGCCACGACCGTGTGCACGTAGTCGGCGGTGAGCCCGTGCGCGCGGAGCAACCGCACACGAGTGGCGAGGTCGTCGTCGTCGGTCACGACTGCGCCGCCGTCGGTGATGCCGCCCAGGTTCTTGGTCGGGTAGAAGCTGTACGCGGCGGCCGCCGACCCGCTGCGGGCGTCGAGCGCGCCGAAGGCCTGGGCACCGTCCTCGACCACCGGCACGCCGAGGTCGGGCAACGCCGCGGGTCGGCCGTACAAGTGCACCGGGATCACAGCTCGCGTGCGCTCGGTGCACGCCGCGCGCGCCGACGCCTCGTCGAGCGTCGCGGTCGCGGGGTCGACGTCGGCGAACACGGGCACGGCCCCGGTGGCGCACACCGCGGCCGCGGTGGGAACCGCCGTGAACGCGGGGACGATCACCTCGTCGCGCGGACCGATGCCGAGCGCCGCCAACGAGAGCCGCAGCGCGTCGGTGCCCGAAGACACTCCGACGGCGTGGCGACGGCCCGTGAACGCCACGAGCTCCGCTTCGAAGGCGGCGAGCTCGGGCCCGAACAGGTACGCGCCCGAGCGCACCACCCGATCGACCGCAGCCGTGAGCTCCGGTTCGAGTGCGGCAGCTCGACGGGCGAGATCGACGACGGGGATGCGGCGCGATGACCCTGGCGCCGTCACAGATACCAGGACGCACGGGCGCGAAAGAACGCGAGCGTGCGGGCAATGCCGTCGGAGAACGACGTGCGCGGCTCCCAGCCGAGCATGCGCTTCGCCTTCGACGAGTCGCCGAAGTACGAGCCGATGTCGATCGCGTCGCGGTCGGGCGGCCAGGGTCCGTGCTCGACGCGCCCAGTGCCCGAGGCCGCCACCACCGCCTCGGCGATGGCGCCGAGCGACAAGCGCTCGTCGTTGCCGATGTTGAAGATCTGCCCGGGCGCGTCGCTCGCGACGGCGGCGAGGAGCAGGCACTCGACGACGTCGTCGACGTAGAGGCAGTCGCGTAGCTGTTCACCCTCGCCGAAAACGATGATCGCCTGCCCTGCCAGCGCGCGACGCACGAAGATCGGGAGGAACCCCTGGAGGTCGTCGCGGAGGCGCTGCCGCGGCCCGAACACGTTGGTGAGTCGCACCGCGGTCGCGGGGAGCCCGTACACGTCGTGGTAGAGGAGGTGAAGCTGCTCGGTCGCGTACTTGGTGATCCCGTTGACGTCGACCGGCGCGACGGGGTGGTCCTCGTCGACCGGCAGGTAACGCGGCTTGCCGAAGATCTGGCGCGTCGACGTGTAGACGACCGTCGCCGTCGGATTCTCCCGCCGCAGGAGCTCGAGGAAACGGAACTGGCTCGTGGTGTTGACGTCGAGGTCGACGAGCGGGTCGTCCATCGAGTCGACGTGGCTCACCTGACCGGCGAGGTTGAACACCACGTCGGCCTGCTTCGTGGCCGCGCGCACGCCGGGATGGTCGGTGTCGCCGACGTCTGCCTGCACCACCGTGATCCGCACATCGGGTTCGGTGTGCTCGCCGTCGGGCACGAGGTTCGCGGGGTTGGCACCATGACGCTCGACGCGCGCGTCGACGACGGTGACGGCCGCGCCGCCGTCGGCCAGAGCCAACGCGAGGTTGGAACCGATGAAACCGAGTCCGCCGGTGACGAGGCACCGGCGGCCCGAAAAGGCGTCGACAGACAAGGGGCCCAGAGCCCGGTCAGTGTAGGGGAGGCCGGTCGTCCTGAGCGTGAGCCCGCCGGGTCTCCGGCGCGGCCGATCGTCGCGTCAGTCGACGTTCTCCGGCCGGCTCCCCACCATCACCGTGGCCGACACGCGCACGTCGTCGCGCACGCACAGCCAGACCGCCAGCTCGTCGCTGTCGGCATCGGGGTCACGGTTGAGCACGCTGGCGAGCTCGACCGCGTCGCCACGCTCGAGCGTCCCGCGATACTCGACCCGGGCGCGCACCGGAAGACGGCCGGGCAGCCGGCGCACCAGTTCGTCCTCCACTGCTTCGAGCGACCGCGCGTTGTTCACGTGGTCGAGGACGTCGAAGTCGCTCGTGCGCAGCGGCCACGGTCGCACCGACGCCGCATCCTGAGGCATGCGGTGCAGCAGCCGACCGCGCACGCGTCGGCCGCCGGCCGACTCGCCGTACCGCGCGTGGAAGTCGTCGTCGAGTGCGAGCGGCCGCCCTTGCTCTCGGTCGACGAACACCCAGAGTCCGGCCGCCTCCACGCGCGCGCCGCGGTCGCCGACGAGCCGCGTGCGCCGCTCGGCCCACCGCGGCCCGATCCCACTGCAGAACGTCGCCAGCTCGACCGTCTCGTGGTACTCGGGCGTGCCCACGATCTCGAGGTCGCTCGAACGGAGCACCCACACCCCGCGCTGCTCCGACAGCTCGGCGTCGTCGGCGTCGTCCGTGGCGACGTCCTGGAGGAAGCGAGCCAATGCCTCGAGGCGCACGAGGCCACGTGCGTCGACGTCGCCCAGATGCACCCGTCGCGAGGCGCGGAACACCCGCCCGCTCGGCGGCAGGTCGACGTACTCGGCCGGCACCGGCTCATGCTCGCACGCTCCCGGGTGAGGTTCCGTATCAAGCTCGCCCGCCGGTGCGCCGAAACACCAGGGATCGGTGGCAGCATGTCGGCCGACAGAGGGGCAACACGGTGTCGGGATTCCTTGATCGTCTAGGCCGGCGCGCGGTGCGCCATCACCGATGGTTCATCAGCGTGTGGGCGTTGGCCGCGGTCGGGATCCTCGTGCTCGCCGGCGCGCTCGACGGGCAATTCAGCGACAACTTCCGCATACCCCGCTCGCAGTCCCAGCAGGCTCTCGACCTCCTCGAGCGCGACTTTCCCCGCGCCGCAGGCGACAGCGCGCTGGTGGTGTTCGAGTCGCCCGCCGGCATCACGAGCTCGTCGGTCGAACCTGGCGTCAGCGCGGCTGTGGCCGCACTGCAGAAGCTTCCGCACGTCACGACGGTCACCGATCCGTACGGACCTCTCGGCAGCGCAACCATCTCGAAGAACGGTGACATCGCGGTGGTCACCGTGCAGTTCGACACCAAGGCGCAGAACCTGCCGAAGCACCTGTTCGACCAGTTCGAGGCTGCGACCGCGCCGGCAGTCAAGGCGGGAGTGAAGGTCGCGTACGGCGGTGCGGTCATCGACTACATCGACCAAGCGCCGCAGGGCAACGCCGATCTCATCGGCCTGCTCGCGGCGGTCGTGATCCTGCTCTTCGCCTTCGGCTCGTTGGTGGCGATGGGTCTCCCGATCCTCACCGCGGTGTTCGGGCTCGTGGTCGGCATCTCGGTCGTCCACGTGATCGCGTCGTTCACCGAGATCGGCACCGTCGCGCCGGTCCTCGCCACGATGATCGGCCTCGGCGTCGGCATCGACTACTCGCTCTTCATCGTCACCCGCTACCGGGAGAACCTCGCCGCCGGCCTCGACGTCGAGGCCGCCGTCGGCCGCTCGGTCGCGACCGCCGGTTCGGCAGTGCTGTTCGCGGGCACGACCGTGGTCATCGCGATCTGCGGCCTCGTCCTATCGGGAATCCCTTACGTCGCGCGCCTGGGCTACATGTCCGGGATCGTCGTCGCGGTGATGATGCTGGCCGCGCTCACGCTGCTCCCTGCCGTGATCGGACTCGTCGGGCACAGCATCGACCGGTGGAAGGTGCCGAGCCTCGTGCACCATCCCGACCGGGCCGTGCGCGAGGGTCGCGACCCCGAACCGAAGGGAACGGTCTGGGAGCGCTGGGCCACGCTGGTCGCGCGGCATGCGTGGCCGTTCGCCATCTTCGCGGTCGCGGTCCTCCTCGCCATCGCGTGGCCGGTGCTCTCGATGCGCCTGGGCGAGTCCGACGACGGGAACCTGCCCACCTCCACCACGCAGCGCCAGGCCTACGACTTGGTCGCGCAGGGCTTTGGCCCCGGCACCAACGGTCCGCTGCTCGTGGTCGTGCAGCTCCCCTCCCCCGGCGACGACGCGGTACTCGCCAGCGTCACCAGCGCGCTCCAGAAGACACCCGGCATCAAGGCGGTCCTCCCCGCGCAGGTGAGCCCCAACGGCGCGGTCGCACAGATCGGCGTGCTGCCGACGACCGCGCCCGACAGCGCGCAGACCGCCGACCTCGTGGGCACACTCCGAGGCTCAGTGCTCCCCACGGCGGTCGGCACCACCGGCGCGCACGCATATGTCGGCGGTGTGACCGCGGCCTTCATCGACATCGGCGACCGCGTGAGCAGCCGGCTTCCCTACTTCATCGGCGCGGTCGTGTTGTTGTCCTTCATCCTGCTCATGCTCGTGTTCCACTCGGTGCTGGTGCCGCTCACCGCTGCGGTCATGAACCTGCTCTCGGTGGCGGCGGCCTATGGCGCGACGGTCGCGGTGTTCCAGTGGGGGTGGGCGAAGGGTCTCGTCGGGCTCGAGAGCACGGTACCTATCGTGCCGTTCGTGCCGATGATGATGTTCGCCGTCCTGTTCGGCCTCTCGATGGACTACCAGGTGTTCCTGCTGACGCGTGTGCGCGAGGAGTACATCCGCACCGGCGACACCCGCCAGGGCGTCGTGCTCGGGCTCGCCCGCACCGCACGCGTGATCACGTCGGCGGCGTTGATCATGATCTTCGTGTTCGGCGCGTTCGTGCTGAACCCGACGCCCGAGGTGAAGATGTTCGGCCTCGGCCTCGCGTTCGCGGTGCTCGTCGACGCGACGATCGTTCGCATGCTGCTCGTCCCGTCGATCATGGAGATCCTCGGTGACGCCAACTGGTGGTTCCCGAAGTGGCTCGGCTTCCTCCCCCGTCTCGACATCGACGCCTCACCCCCGTCGCTCGCCTCCGCTCACTCCGTCTTGGGGATGGCAGAGACCGGCGACGCCGGATCTCGTCCGGAGGTGCCGAGCTCGGTCTAGGGCAGGAGGTCGAGGACCTTCTCGCTCGGCCGGGCGATGACCGCGCGGTCGCCGACGAACACGACGGGCCGCTCCATGAGCTCCGGGTGCTCGAGCAGCAGCGCGACCACCTGCTCGCTCGTCTCGTAGTTGGCCGCGTCGAGCCCGAGCTCTCGGAAGCGCTTGTCGTTGCGCACCAACATCGCCGGCGGATCGGGAATTGCGGCGATGATGCGCTCGAGGTCGGCTCGACTCGGGTTCGCCACGAGGTACTCGATCACCTCCGCGTCGACGCCGCGCTCCCGGAGGATCTCGAGCGCACCGCGCGACTTGCTGCACACGGGGTTGTGGTACACGAGCACGTTCTCGTTGGTCATGGCGCGGAGGTTACTGCTCACCGCGGTCGGGAAACGCCGACATCGGTGGGAGGTCGACCGCGGCCGCAACGAGTGCGAGGTAGCGCTCACGTGGAACGTCGATCGCGCCCAGCGACGCCAGGTGCGGCGTCGTCCACTGCACGTCGAGCAGCACGCCTCCCCCGTCACGCATCAGTTCGACCAACGCCACGACCGCCACCTTCGAGGCATCGGTGACGCGGTGGAACTTCGATTCCGCCGCGAAGAGCCCGCCGATGGCGACGCCGTAGAGCCCACCCACCAACACGCTGCGCCCGTTGCCGTCGACGTGCCACGTTTCGACGCTGTGCGCCCAACCGAGCTCGTGGAGCTCGGTGTACGCCGCGATGAACTTGCGGTCGATCCACCCGTGCGGCCGCTTGGGATCGGCGCAACCTCGCATGACGTCCTCGAACGCGGTGTCGACGCGCACTTCGAAGCGCCGCCGCGCGCGCTGCAGCGAACGGCTCACGTGCAGACCTTGCAGGGGCAGGACACCGCGGGGATCGGGTGACCACCATCCCAGTGGACCGAGACCGATGGGTCCCCGGGCTTGCAGCCGCATGGGGAACAGCCCGTGCCGGTAGGCAGCGAGCAACGTGCCGGGCGCGAGGTCGGCGCCGACGCCGGCGATCTCCGCACCCTCGGGAAGCGCGCTCGCCGCCGGCAGCTCCCAGCGGCTCGGAGACGGCTCGACCGGCACGCGTGCACGCTACCGAACCGCCCTGACCTGCGACTTCGCGGGCTGCCGCTCCCGTTGCCGACGAGCGGCAGACCACCCCGCTAGCGTGACGGGATGCCGCTCGTCCGTCGATCGGGTTCGCGCGCGCTCGAACTCGCTGTGCTGGTGCTGGTCTGCACCGCCGTCACCGCGCTCCTCGCTCCCTTGGCGCACGCGCAGGCAGCCTCCAACAACGCGAGCGACTTGCGCGCCGAAGCGGACGCGCTCTCGAACCGTTACTTCGACGCGCTCGAACGCGTGCAAGCACTCGACGACGATCTCGCGCGCAGTCAGCAGACCGTCGACGAGTTTCTCGCGCGCGAAGCAAGCGCGCACCGCCGCGCGCGCACGCGCACTCGTCGCGTACACTTCGTCGGGTACGCAGCTCGCGACGCTCGTCGACGGCGGGGACTCACTCGATGCGGCCCGGCGCGCGCACCTCATCGATCGCGTCAACGCGCACGATCAAGACGTGTACGACGCGTTGCACCGCGCAACGCGTGCGCTGCACAAGCAGCAGAAGGAACTGCGCGCCACGCGTCAGGCCCAGTCCGACGCGCTCGACGAGCTCCGGACGCAGGGTGCCGCCATCGATGCCAAGCTCGCCCAGGCCGAAGCCCAGGAGCAGGCGCAGGCGGCCGCCGCCCAGACTGCCGCGGCGGCGTCGACACCCGCGAGCACGACCACGACCGGCAGCACACCCGCGGCGGTGGCCTCGACGACGACCACCGCCGCGCCGGTGAGCGCTCCCACCCCGCCGCCGGACTACTCGGGCACCCCGGGCACGAACCCCCACCACGACGACCCCTTCCTCACCTGCGTCCGCCAGCGTGAGAGCGGCGGCAACTACAGCGCCGTGAACCCGGCGGGGCCCTATCTCGGCGCCTATCAGTTCCTCGAGGCCACGTGGAACGTCACCGCCGGCCACGCCGGCCGGACCGATCTCGTGGGTCTTCCCGCCAACCAAGCGACGCCCTACGACCAGGACGAGATGGCGTGGGTGCTCTACCAGTGGCAGGGCGAGGGACCCTGGGGCGGGGGCTGCTGATCCTCAGGACGCCGCGAGGTCGATCGCGTCGCCGCGGGCGGAGATGGCGCGGGTCAGCTCGAGGGCCTCGAGGAGCCGGCGATCGTGGGTGACCACGAGCAGCGTGCCGTCGTAGCCGGCGAGCGCCTGCTCGAGCTGCGCGATGGCCTCCAGGTCGAGGTGGTTGGTGGGTTCGTCGAGCACCAGGCAGTTCACGCCCTGCGCGGCGAACCCGGCGAGGACGGCGCGGGTGCGTTCCCCGGGTGAGAGGGTCGCCGCCATCCGGGTCACGTGGGTGGCGCCGAGCCCGAACTTGGCCAGGAGCGACCGCGCGTCGCCGCGGTGCAGCCCGGTGGCGCCGATGAACGCGTCCACGAGCGGCTGATCGGCTTCGAACGCGGCGCGGGCCTGATCCATCTCCCCCACCACGACGCCCGGACCCATCCAGCGCTCCCCGGACTCGAGTGGGAGCCGGCCGAGCAACGCGAGCAGCAACGTCGTCTTGCCCGAGCCGTTGGGCCCGACGATCGCCATGCGGTCACGCCACGCGACCTCGACGTCGACGGGACCGAGCGTGAAGGCGCCACGCCTCACGACCGCGTCGCGCAGCCGCACCACGACATCGCCGCTGCGCGGCGCGGTCGCGACCTGGAAGCGAAGATCCCATCCCTCCCACGGCTTCTCGACCACGTCGAGTCGCGAGAGCGCCTCACACGTGGCGCGTGCCTTCGCCGCCTGCTTCTCCGAGCTGGCGATACGAAACTGACGGATGTTCTTGTCGCCTTCCGACCCGTCGCGCTTCGCCGCGCTCTTCCCCTGCACCGCCCATTCGCGCTGGGTGCGCGCCCGCTGCTCGAGCCTTGTCCGCTCGGCGCGGTACGCGGCGTAGTCCTCCTCGGCGTGGCGACGCGCGGTGACCCGCGCCTCGAGATAGCCGAGCCATCCCCCGCCGTACTCGGTGCCGGAGCGCGTGTGCTCGTCGAGCTCGAGCACACGGGTGACGGTGCGTTCGAGGAACGCGCGATCGTGGCTGACCACGACCACTCCGCCGGGTACACCATCGAGGAACTCTTCGAGACGGTCGAGACCATCGAAGTCGAGGTCGTTGGTCGGTTCGTCGAGGAGCAGCACGTCGAAGCGACTCAGCAGCGTTGCAGCGAGCGAGGCTCGCGCCGCCTCACCACCCGACAGGACGCGGGTGGGCACGTCGAGCAATCGAGTGGCGAGCCCGACATCGTCGCACACCGCGCGGGCGCGCGAGTCGAAGTCCGGCCCGCCGAGCGCGAGGTACGCGTCGAGGGCGTCGGCGTACGCGTCGGACGCGTCGACCGAACCGTCGGCCAGCGCGGCCGCCGCTCCCTCGAGCTCACGCTCGGCTTCGTCCACGCCCGTGCGCCGGGCGAGGAACGCGATCACTTCTTCCTCGCCACGTTCCGGCTCCTGCGCGAGGTATCCCACCCGCAAGCTCGGAGGTGTCGCGGTGATCGTGCCGCGATCAGGGCGCTCGAGCCCCGCGAGCAGGCGCAGCAGCGTCGTCTTGCCCACACCGTTCGGGCCGACGACACCCAGGCGCGACCTCGGCCCGATCGACACGTCGACGTGGTCGAGCACGGTGAAGTCGCCGTGCTCGCGCGTGAGGTCGCGGGCGACGAGCGAGAACGAGGACAGCGAGGGGGAGGATGCGGTGGACGACACGGTGATCCCAGGGTCGCGAGGCGGACGGCGAGCAGGGTGGGATCGGGCGGTCACATGGCGGCCACGGTAGCCGGGCGCGGTGCGGCGCGTACCCTGATTCTCGATGGCGCGTGATGCTCGACCCGGCGCCGGACCACGGGCGCCTGCACTCCGCGACGAGCTCCTCGCGCTCGTCGTCGCCGTCGAGCCCACGAGCCGCAACGACCGCCTCTGGGAGATCCTCGACGACTACGAGTGCTGGCCCGGTTGGGCTCTCGTCGAGCGCGACGGCGCCGAAGCCGCGTGGCTCGTCGCGCAGTGGGCGATCGACGACATGGGCCTGCAACGCCGGTGCCTCGAGATGCTGGAGATCGCGGTGGCGTGCAGCGACGCCGATGCGGTGCACCTCGCCTATCTCGCCGACCGGGTCCGCATGAACGACGGGCGCGACCAGCTGTACGGCTCGCAGTTCGTGCTGGGCGCGTACGGAGGGATCGAGCCGTGGCCGGTCGACGACATCGCGGCGGTCGACATCCGCCGCGCCCGGCTCGGTCTTCCGCCCTTCGCGGCCCACGTCGCCGCGATGTCGGCGAAGTGGCGAGAGCGGAACGATCAGTTCTGAGTGTCGGCCGCCCGCCAGCAGTACCAGGCGGCGAGTGATCGGTAGGGCCGGAGCGGGTCGCCCAACCCCTCGAGCACCTTCGGGGTCGGCATCTCGGAGAGGTGGTGGATCGCCGTGTACCCCTTTCGCACTCCGAGGTCGTCCACGGGCCACACGTCGAGGCGGCCGAGCTGGAACATGAGGAACATCTCTGCGGTCCACCGGCCGATGCCGCGCACGAGGATGAGCTCGCGCACGATCTCGTCGTCGGGGAGGCGCGCCACGCGGTCGAGCTCGACGTCGCCGGCGAGGACCTTCACGGCGAGGTCGCGGATCGAGGCCGCCTTGTTGGCCGACAGGCCCGCGGCACGGAGCGTTTCGACAGGCAGCGCGAGAACGGCGTCGGGCGTGGGGTTGCCGTCGAGCGCGGCCTCGAGCCGCCCGTGGATGGTGCGGGCGGCAGCACCCGCGAGCTGCTGGTAGCAGATGGCGCGCACCAGCTCGGCGAAGTGCGTGCGACGAGGGCGACCCCGGCGCAGGTCAGCCGGACCGAGGGCGTCGACGAGAGGAAGGAACGCGGGGGCTTGGCGGGCGAGCGCTTCACTTCCTTCGACCACCGCCCGCCTGGCCACGCGCGCACCGTAGCCGGGGTCGGCCGGTAACCTCCGCCCGTGCCCCGTCGACTCGCAGGATTGTCCGCGCTCGTCTGCGCGCTCGTGCTCGCGCTCGCCGGCTGTGGAGGCGACGGCGGGAATGCGACGCTCGGCACGCGCGCCGCGTCGACGTCGACGCCGTCGACGACGACCCCGGCGCAGCCCAATCAGTCGTTCATCGCGGCCGTGAAACCCACGGTCACGAAGATCTCGATCTACGACACGCCCAACGGCACCGCCACGCGCACGATGGACAACCCGTGGCTCTACGATCCGTCTGTCCCGACGTCGAAGGTTCCGCAGGTCTTCCTGCTCAAGCGGCAGCGCAAGGACGGTTGGGTGCAGGTGCTCCTCCCCGTGCGTCCGAACGGCAGCACCGGCTGGGTCAAGAGCGCGGACGTCACTGTCCAGCCGAACACGTATCGCATCGACGTCGCGTTGGGTGCGCACACCATCACGGTCCACAAGGGCGCCGAGGTGATCTACACCGGTCCGGTCGCCGTCGGCGCGACCGATCCGCCGTTGCCCGATGTGGGCAAACCCACGCCCACCCCGACCGGCGAGTACTACCTGCCGCGTGCTGCTCCAGGCGCCCGACCCCACGACCGTGTACGGGCCCTACGCCTACGGGCTCTCGAGCCACTCCGACGCACTCGACACGTTCGCCGGCAGTGACGCCGAAGTCGGGATCCACGGCAACAACGACGCTTCGGTGTTGGGGAAGAACGCCACGCACGGCTGCATCCGGATGGACAACGCGGCCATCACCATGTTGTCCAAGCAGCTCCCACTCGGCACTCCGGTCGAAGTCGCCGCCTGAGACCGTGCGCGCCCTACGGCTCGCCACCGGACTCGCGCTCGTCATCGCGCTCGGCGTGCTCGGCGCGCTCGTCGTTCCGGCGACCGCGACCGTGGCGGCCGAGCGGAATTCGTTGCCACCCTCGACGCGCAAGGCGCTGGTTGCCATCTTCGACCCGAAGGTGAAGCCCTTCGGATTGCGGGTGACGCGCGCCGCGCTGGTGAACCCGAAGCAGGAACGGGACGCGCACGGCACGCACCTCGCGATCTACGTCGAGCCGACGGGCGACCGGACCCCCCAGGACTACATCGACGGCACCGTCGACGTGACCAAGGTGTTCATGCCGTTCGTGTTCCGGCAGTGGAAGGGCTTGAAGTCGTTCGACGTCTGCCAGGAGCCGCGACCGGCGGTGGACCCCCGGCCGGTGCCGGCACCCGAGACGCAGTTCTTCGCGACGCGGGCCGGCAGCGCGCTCGTCGATTGGAAGACCGTGGACGTCGCGACCATGATCCACGCGTCACGCGTGGAGGCGGCAGCTGCCGGAACGCAGCGATCCGTGCGGTTCTCGCTGTTCGTGACCCAACATCTCCAGAACACGCCGGCATACCAGCAGGCGGCGGGCACAGACGCCACCACGACGTCAGAGAGTCCCACCCTGCGCGACTACGGCTGAGAGGGAGGCCCGGACGTGGAGCTCGAAGGTTCGCACATCGTGATCACGGGGGCGTCGTCGGGGATCGGCGCCGCGCTCGGACCGATGCTGGCCGCGCGCGGCGCGACCGTCGGCCTCGTGGCGCGCCGCGCCGGCCGGCTCGAGGAGGTCCTCGCCGAGTGCCGGGGCCACGCACCCGAGTCGCGTGCGTGGCCGCTCGACCTCGGCGACCTCGCCGCCGCCGAGGAGCTCGTACACCAAGCGGCGCGCGAATGGGGCCGGGTCGACTGCCTGGTGAACAACGCGGGCATCCCGGCGCGCATCCCGGTTGCCCACCTGACCGCAGCCGACATCGCGCACGTCATGGACGTCAACTTCCACGCGCCGGTGCGCATGTCGCTGGCGCTGCTCCCCGACTGGATGGCGCGTGGCGCTGGGTGCGTCGTGAACGTGTCCAGCCTCGGGGGACGCGTCCCGATCTCCCACGAGGCCGCGTACTGCGCGAGCAAGTTCGCGCTCTGCGGGTGGACCGAAGCCATGGCCGTCGACCTGTTCGGTACCGGCGTCGAGGTGAAGCTCGTGCTGCCGGGACCCATCGACACCGAGATCTGGGATCAACCCGGCAACCAGCCCGCGGCCTACCAGGGTCCGTTCGTGCCCCCCGCCGACGCGGCGGCGACGATCGTCGAAGCCATCGAGGGTGAGGGCTTCGAGTGGTACGCACCGCCCGACTTCCCCGGTGGGGGGCCGCAGCACGCGATCGTGGTCGGCAAGAGCAACGACCCCGGCGCGTTCGTCGCCGCCATGGGATCGATGGCATCGTCGTGAGCGTGGGAGCCGGGTATCCGGCGAGCAGCGAACGACCAATGGAGGAGCGTGAGCGTGAACGTGAACGCCGACCGCCTCTACTTCCGCCAGCTGCTGTCGGGCCAGGACTTCGCGCGCGACGATCCACTCGCGCGCCAGATGGTGAACTTCGTGTACCTGGTCGGCGACCGCGAGACCGGCGAGGCCGTGGTCGTCGACCCCGCGTACGGCGTCGGCGAGCTCGTCGACCTGCTCGCGGCCGACGGACTCCGCCTCACGGGCGCGCTCGTCACGCACTACCACGCCGATCACTGCGGCGGCGACATCATGGGCTACTCGATCGAGGGCCTGCGGGAACTCCTCGCCCTCGACGGTGGCGCGGTGCCTGTGCACGTGCAACACGCCGAGGCCGAGTGGCTGAAGCGTTCGATCGGATTGTCCGACACCGATCTCGCGCTCCACGACAGCGGAGATGTGGTGCACGCCGGTGAGATCCCTATCGCGCTCATGCACACCCCCGGTCACACGCCCGGCAGCCAGTGCTTCGTGGTCGACGGCCGTCTCGTCGCCGGCGACACGCTGTTCCTCGAGGGGTGCGGCCGCACCGACCTCCCCGGCTCCGACCCCGACGCGATGTACGACAGCCTCACCCAGCGTCTCGCCACGCTCCCCGACTCGACCGTCCTCTACCCCGGCCACCGCTACTCGCCCGCGCCGTCGGCGACGCTCGGCGAGACCCGCGCCCACAACTACGTGTTCCGCATCCCCACCATCGACCAGTGGCGCGCCTTCATGGGCTGACCCACGCCCTGGGAGCTAGGGGACGAGATCGTAGCGGGCGGCGACGAACGCGAAGAGCACGAGGCCGACGGTCGACGCCACGAAGTAGAGCGCACGCACGCGTGACGACCAGCGCTCGAGCAGCTGGCCGATGCCGACGAAGGACGGGAAGCATTCGTTGGCGTAGCGCCCGACGCCCACCATGCCCAGCTGCAACGACGGGATGAGGTAGAGCGCGCCGAAGACGAGCCAGGCGACGGGCAGCCGCTTGCGTTGCACGACGAGCACCCCGAGGGCGCCGAGCGCGAGGACGACGTGTGGGAGCACCGACCACTTGACGTGTCCCTCGAACAAGCCGACGAACGTGACCTCCTGCCAGCGCGACTTGGTCGTGAGGAACACGAACGCGTCATCGGTGCGGTCGGCGCAGTAGACGCACCACGCGACGACCGCGACGACCGCGGGCCCGGCGACGACGAGCGCACGTCGCCAGGTGCGCACCGCGACGATCAGCGCGACCGCGAGCACCAGGCCGTTGGGCCGCACCAACGCCGCGGCGATCGCGACGAGGCCCGCGGCGACGTCGTGCTGGTCCTCGACGCACACGAACGCCCACACCGACGCGGCCAGGAAGATCGCCGACGGATAGGTCATGGAGAACACGAACGACGCCGGGAACAGCGCCAGCGCCCACACCGCGAGCCGGGCGACCGTCACTCCGCCGTGGCGCGTCGCGATGCGGTGCACGCCGGCCAGTGCGACGAGGAACAGCACCTGGTTGACGACGAAGATGGCGGCCTTGTCGTCGGCCACCTCGCTCAGCGCCCGGATCAGCCCCGGTAACAGCGGGAAGAACGGCCATTTCGGGAACGGGACGTCGATCGGGCCGTAGCCATGCCGGGCGATGTCGAGGTAGAACGCTCCGTCCCAGCGCGTCGCAACCTGCACGAAGCGCGACCCACGCTCGGGGTCGTTCACCGACGCCAGCAACACGACCACCGTCACCACGCGCGACAGCAACCACGGCGCGACGACGCCCTTCCACGGCAGCAGCGGCACTCGCTCCGTCAGGTCGCGTTCAGCCACCGCCACCGGGCCACCGTAGGCGAGCCGACCAGACCGAAAGAGGCTTCCGCACCGACGGGTACGCTGCTACGCGGACCAGGAGGAACGGCAAGATGAGCGAAGCGTCCGCGAGCCGGGTATCCCGGCGAGCAGCGAAGCGGAGCCCCTGCGGCTCGGCGCCAGCCAGGAGCGGAAGAGGATGAGCGAACCGCCCGCCGTATTGCGCATCGGAAGCGACGAGACCGAACTACCCGTGATCGTGGGCACCGAGGGCGAGCGGGGGCTCGACATCTCGAAACTGCGGGCCCAGACAGGGGCGGTGACCCTCGACTACGGCTTCGTCAACACCGGCTCGTGCGAATCGGCGATCACGTTCATCGACGGCGAGGCCGGCATCCTGCGCTACCGGGGCATCCCCATCGAGGAGCTCGTCTCGGTCCCGGTCCCTTCGTTCCTCGAGACGTCGTATCTCTTGATCTACGGCGAGCTCCCCAGCCGCACGCAGCTCGACGAGTTCCGCTTCGGGATCCGCAAGCACACGCTGCTGCACGAGGACGCCAAGCGCTTCTTCGACGCGTTCCCGAAGGACGCCCATCCCATGGGCACGCTCTCGTCGGTGGTCAGCGCGCTGTCGACCTTCTACCAGGACAGCAGCGACCCCCACGATCCCGACCAGGTGCACCTCTCGATCCTGCGCCTCATGGCGAAGCTGCCGACCATCGCCGCGTACGCGTACAAGAAGTCGATCGGCCAACCGTTCCTGTACCCCGACAACTCGCTCGACCTCATCGAGAACTTCCTCACGATGATGTTCGCCGTGCCGTCGGAGCGCTACGAGGTGAGCCACAACACCGTGGTCACGCTCAAGCAGCTGCTCATCCTCCACGCCGACCACGAGCAGAACTGCTCCACGAGCACGGTGCGCCTGGTCGGCTCCAGCGAGGCCAACCTGTTCGCCTCGATCGCCGCCGGCATCAACGCACTGTGGGGTCCGCTGCACGGCGGCGCCAACCAGGCGGTGGTCGAGATGCTCGACCGCATCACTGCCGACGGCGGCGACGTCGACAAGTACGTCCGCATGGCCAAGGACCCCGACGAGCCGTTCAAGCTCTCGGGCTTCGGTCACCGCGTCTACAAGAACTACGACCCGCGGGCACGCATCCTCAAGGACGCGTGTCACCGGGTGATCGCGGAGCTCGGCCGGATGGACGCGCAGCTCGACCTCGCGCTGCGCCTCGAGGAGGTCGCGCTCAGCGACGACTACTTCGTCGAGCGCAAGCTCTACCCGAACGTCGACTTCTACTCGGGCCTCATCTACCGGGCGATGGGCTTCCCCACGCAGATGTTCCCCGTGCTGTTCGCCATGGGTCGCCTCCCGGGCTGGATCGCGCACTGGGTCGAGATGATGGAGAGCCCCAAGACGAAGATCGGCCGCCCGCGCCAGATCTACACCGGGGCCACGAAGCGGCCGTACGTCCCCATCGACGAGCGCGGCTGAGCCTCCTCGTCACCGTCGTTCGCGTCCGCTCACTCTCCGTCCCGGCGAATGAGCGCCGGCGGAGCCGGACGCTCATCCGGTACGCCGGACCCGCGCCTCAGGCTCGGTCAATCGATGCCGAGCGAGTTCGCCACCATCGACAGCATCGTGTACTGCCCGACGACGTAGGGGATCTCCACCAGCTCTCCCGGCGAGTAGTGCGCCGCGAGCGCGAACCACGTCGCGTCGCCGACGGTCGCAGTCGTCGCGAGCTCGTCGACGGCGCGCAGCAGCACCACTTCGTGCTCGGGCCATTCGGCCGCGTCGAGCGCGTCGTCGTGGTCGAGGGCCGCCAGCTCGTGCTCGGTGATGCCGGCCTCCCGCCCGAACTCCGAGTGCTCGACGCGCTGGAACTCGCTACGGCAGTGGTGGATCGCTCGGAGCGCGGCGAGCTCGTGGTCACGTCGCGGCAGCTGCCCCTCGAGTGCGAGCGCCGAGGCCCACCCGAGGAACGGCCCGAACAGCTTCGGCGTGTGGGCGAGTACGGCCACCGTGGGGATCGGGCCCCGCGGCGGCCGATCCACCAGCTCGAGCAGCGCGGCGGTCTCCGCGGTCACGTCGTCCTGCGCCGGGATGTCGACGCGCTCGGCCATGAGTGTCGCGCCCTCTACACGCCGAGCTTGGAGTTGTAGTCGTCGATCGCCGCGGTGGCGTTCTTCGCCGCGTTCGCCAGCGCAGTCTTCGGATCGGTGCCGGTGAGGAACATGCTGTTCTCGGCGTCGCGCATCGCGTCACGTGCGCCGGTGTAGTTGCCGATCACCGAACCCGACGTCGCCACTGTCGTGGGCCCCGACGCGAGCTGGTCATACGCGACCTTGTACGCAGGGTTCTGGGTCCAGTACTGCTGCATCTCCGAACTGGTCGCCGACGCCTTGCGGATGGGGAGGTAGCCGGTGCCGATCGCCCACGTGGTGAGGCTCTCGGGCTGGTCGAGGAACTTCAGGAACTTCCACGCCGCCGCCTGCTTGGCGGCCGACGACTTGTTCACCATGAACAGCTCGCCACCGCTCACCCCCACGGCGCCCCTCGCGTTGGCGGTCGGCGCCGGGAACGGACCCACGCCGAGCTCGACGTTGGTCACGGTGCCGCCACTGAGGACCGCGCTGATGGTGCCGAGCGCCGCGCTCGTCTCGAACGCCATCGCGTGCGTGCCGCTCTGGATGCCGAGCAGGTTGTCGAACGCGCCGGTGCCGAGGTCGGGGTTGGTGGTGGCGAGGCCGTCCTTCACCATGCCCGACAACCACGTGTAGATCTGGCGCCCGGTGGCGTCGTTGTAGACCGCCTTCGTGGCCCGTGCCTTCCGACCGTTGCTGTTGTTGACGTAGAGCTTGTCGGCGAGGCCGCGCCAGTGCTCGAAGTAGCCCGGCTCGGTCTTGAGCCCGAGCGGTGCCTCCACGCCGTTCGCCTTGAGCTTCTCGGCAGCGGCCCGCACGTCGGCGAGCGTCTTCGGGGGCGAGTTCGGGTCGAGGCCGGCCGCGGTGAACGCCTTCTTGTTGTAGTAGAGCACCGGGCCCGACGTGTTGAACGGCATCGCGTACTGCGTGCCCTCCACCGTGAAGTACGAGATCACACGCGGCAGGAAGTCCGAGAAGCTGTAGTGGTCGGCCTTCGCGCACACGCCCGCCGGCACCACCGTCTGCGTGTCGATCATCTGCTGCTGGTCGGACTCCTGCAACTGCACGATGTCGGGCAGGTCACCCGTGCTGAGTCCGGCCTTGTACTTGTTGAAGGTCTGCACGTAGTCGATCTGGTTGACCAAGTTCACCTTCACGTCGCTCTGTGACGAGTTGAACTGATCGACGAGCTTCTGCAGTGTTGCTTCGTTCGCGCGAGCCATCGAGTGCCACATCGTGATCTCGACCGGCTTGCCCTTCGCCGACTTCAACGCGCTCAGCGGGCACTTCGTGCTGTTGGCCGCACCCGCTCCCGGCACGGCGACCACTGCCGAGAGGCTGGTCGCGACGACCACTGCCGCGAGTCCAGAGCCCGCCCAACGCTTCCACGACCGCATCGTCACTCCTGTCGACGTCCCCCGTGCCCGGCCCAGCATTGCCGATCGGGGCCATCCCGCGGGGTCAGGCGCCGATCCGGGTGTTGTAGTCGTCGATGGCCGCGGTGGCTCCCTTCACCGCGTTCGCGAGGGCGTCCTTCGGCGACGTGCCGTTGAGGAACATGCCGTTCATCGCGTCACGCACCGCGTCACGGGCGCCCTTGTTGTTGCCGATCACCGATCCGGACGTCTGGAGCGTGTCACGACCGCCGAGGAGCTGGTCGTACGCGACCTTGAAGCCGCGGTTCTGCGCCCAGTAGTCCTGCATCTCGGTGCTCGCGGCCGACGACTTCCGGATCGGGATGTACCCGGTCGCGATCGCCCACTTGGTGACGTTCTCGGGCTGGAGCAGGAACTTCTCGAACTTCCACGATGCCGCCTGCTTGGCCTTCGACGACTTGTTCACCATGAACAGCTCGCCACCCTGGTTGAACACCCCGCCCGAGATCTTGCCCTTGCCCGGACCGGGCAGCGGTGCGACCCCGAGGTCGATGTTGGGGTCGTTGCCCGCATCGAGGACCGACTTGATGGTGCCGAGCGCGGCGCTGGTGTCGAACGCCATGGCGTGCGAGCCGCTGCGGATGCCGAGCAGGTCGTCGTAGATGCTCGGCCCGAGGTCGGCGTTGGTGGTGGCGAGGCCGTCCTTCACCATGCCATCCATCCAGCTGAAGATCTGGCGCCCGGCGACGCCGTTGAACACCGCTTTGGTCGCGCGCGCCTTGCGGCCGTTGCCGTTGTTGGCGAAGAACTGGTTCGCCTGGGCCGTCCACTGCTCGATGAAGATCGGATCGGTCTTGAGCCCGAGCGGCGCCTCGACGCCGTTGGCCTTGAGCTTCTCCGCCGCCGCCCGCACCTCGTCGAGCGTCGTCGGGGGCGAGTTCGGATCGAGGCCGGCCGCGCTGAACGCCTTCTTGTTGTAGTAGAGGACCGGCCCCGACGTGTTGAACGGCATCGCGTACTGCTCGCCCTGCACCGTGTAGTAGCTGATCACGCGAGGCAGGTAGTCGGAGAAGCTGTAGTGGTCGGCCTTCGCGCACACGGCCGCGGGCAGCACCGTCTGCGTGTCGATGATCTGCTGCTGGTCGGTCTCCTGCAACTGGACGATGTCGGGAAGGTCGCCGGTGCCCAGGCCCGCCTTGTACTTCTGCAGCGTCGCCTCCCAGTCGATCTGGTTCACGAGGTTCACCTTCACGTCGTTCTGCGACGAATTGAAGGAGTCGACCAGCCCCTGGAGCGCGGTCTCGTTCGCGCGCGGCATCCAGTGCCACATCGTGATCTGCACCGGCTTCGACGCCGATTTCGAGCGCGTTGAGCGGACACGACGTGCTGTTCGCTGCACTCGCGCTCGGGCCGTCGACCGCGACCAACGCCGTCGCCGTCAACACGAGCACGCAGAGCACTGCAACCTTCTTCATCCCTTCACCGCTCCCGCTGTGAGCCCGCGTACGAGCTGCTTCTGGAAGAACAACAGGAGTATCACCAACGGGATCACCGCGATGATCGCCCCTGCGAACGTGATGTTGATCTGGTCGATGCTGGTCTGCTGGAGTTGCTTGAGCCCGATCTGCACGGTGCGCAGCTTGTCGTCCTTGGTGATGAGCAACGGCCAGAGGTACTGGTTCCATGCGGCGAGGAAGGCGAACACCGTGAGCGCAGCCACCGCCGGGCGCGCCAGCGGTACAGCGACACGCCACAGGAACCGCCAGTGGCCGTAGCCGTCGAGCGCGGCCGCGTCGCGCAACTCGCCGGGCAACGTGAGGAAGGCCTGGCGCATCAGGAACGCGCCGAATCCAGTCGCGAGGAACGGCACCGCGAGCCCGGCGTAGGTGTTGTACCAGCCGAGATCACTGATCGTGCTCAGGTTGGTGACGATGGTGACCTCGAACGGCACCATCAGCGTGGCGAGGAAGATCACGAACAGGATGCGCTTGAACGGGAACTGCAGGAACGCGAACGCGTAGCCGGCGAGGATCGCTGTGAGCACCTGCCCGACCGTGATCACCACCGTGACGATGGCACTGTTCTTGAGGTACGTGCCCATGTGCCCGGCGTTCCAGGCGTCCGGGTACGAACCCCACTGCGGGTTGGTGGGGAAGAGCTTGGGCGGCTGACGGGTGATGTCGACGGGCGGAAGCAGCGAGTTCACGATCGTGATGTAGATCGGGAACAGCACGATGATCGAGAGCACGGTGAGCAGCGCGTAGCGACCGACCTTCCCCCACACCTTGCGTCGGTGCAGGGCGCGCGCGTCGACGGTGTCAGCGCTCATACGACACCCTCCGCTCGAGGAGGCGGATCTGCAGGAGGGCGAGGAGCAGCGTGAGGAAGAACAGCGCGACCGCAAGCACCGCCGCCTTGCCCGGATCGCTCTGCCGCTGCAGCGTGTCGAAGACGTAGTAGGTGAGCACGTTCGTCTTCT
Source organism: uncultured Actinomycetes bacterium (assembly GCA_963841415.1). Lineage (GTDB taxonomy): Bacteria > Actinomycetota > Acidimicrobiia > IMCC26256 > DASPTH01 > DASUAS01. Next base: position 1,726,731 of record CAWJCN010000001.1, read on the forward strand.
TGAGCGGCCCGCCCTGGGTGAGGATGTCGATCTGGCCGAACGACTGGAACGCGAAGATCGTGCCGATCACCACCGCGAAGAAGATCGTCGGCGACATCATCGGCAGGGTGACGTGCCAGAACCGCGACCACGCGCCGGCGCCGTCGACCCGGGCCGCCTCGTAGAGCTCGTCGGGTACACCCTGCAGGCCCGACGCCATGAGGATGAACGTCAGCCCGAGCGTCTGCCACACGGTGACGATGGCGACCGCGATGAGCGCCCAGTCGGGGTTCTGCAGGACGGTGGGATTGGTGGTCAGCCCCAGCCACGGCAGCAGGCCGACCGACGGGTTCATCAGCGTGCCGAAGATCACCGCCGCCACCGCCACCGACGTCGCGACCGTCGACGAGAAGAACGTGCGGTAGATCCCGATGCCCCTGAGCTGCTGGTGCGCCAGCACGGCCAGCCCGAGCCCGCACGCGATGCCGACGGGCACGGTGAGGATCGCGAACAGGAACGTCGTCTTCACGCTGTCGACGAACGTCTCCGACGTGAGGACGTCCTTGTACTGGTCGAACCCGACGTAGGTGCTCGGCAGTCCGGGGAACGGCGGGTTGCGGTAGAAGCCCAGGTACACGTTGTGCACGAGCGGCCAGAACACGAACACGCCGAAGATCAACAGCGACGGGATCAGCAGGAGGTAGGCCAAGCCGCGTTCACGGCGTCGGAGTCGGCGACGGGCGGGGGTGAGCGCGACGCCGGGCGCGGCCACGTTCAGGAGCCGATCCGCATGCCGGTAGCAGGATCGAACACGTGCAACGCGTGCGCGTCGGCGACGAGGAACGTGGTGCTGCTCTCCCGAGGCGAGGCCTCGTGGGCGTCCTGACGGACGATCACGAGCTGCTCGTCGTCGAGCCGGCAGATGACGTGCCGCTCGTGGCCGAGCGACTCCACGACCGAGACGGTCGCGGGGATGCCGGCGTTGCCGTTCCCGGTGGAGCCGGTGACGCGCAGGTCTTCGGGCCGCACGCCGATCACGACCTCGGCGACGCCCGCGTGCTCGATCGCGTCGGAGAGCTCGCCAGGAACCGGGAGGCTGCGTCCGGGGAGCTGCGCCACCAGCGCGCCGTCGACCCGGTCGATGCGCCCGGTGACCGTGTTCATCGGCGGACTCCCGATGAACCGTGCGACGAACAGGTTCGACGGCTTGGCGTAGACCTCCTGCGGCGCGCCGATCTGCTGCAACACGCCGTGGTCGAGCACGGCGATGCGGTGCCCCATCGTCATGGCCTCGACCTGGTCGTGGGTGACGTACACGACGGTGGCCGACAGGCGGCGCTGCAGCTCGACCAGTTCGGCGCGGGTCTGCACCCGCAGCTTGGCGTCGAGGTTCGACAGCGGCTCGTCCATGAGGAACGCCTGCGGGCGGCGCACGATCGCGCGCGCCAACGCCACGCGCTGTCGCTGGCCGCCGGACAGCTGCGCGGGCTTGCGCTCGAGCAACCCGGCGAGGTCGAGGCTGTCAGCGGCTTCATCGACGAGGCGCGTCCGTTCGGCCGACGCCACCTTGCGCGACCGCAACGGGAACTCGATGTTCCGCCGCACGGTCATGTGCGGGTAGAGCGCATAGCTCTGGAACACCATCGCGATGTCGCGGTCCTTGGCCTCCACGTCGTTGACGACGCGGTCGCCGATCGAGATGGTGCCCGACGTCGGGTCTTCGAGCCCGGCGATCATGCGGAGGGCGGTCGACTTCCCGCAGCCCGACGGGCCGAGGAGCACGAGGAACTCCTCGTCGGCCACGTCGAGGGTGAGCTCGTCGACCGCGGCGACGTCGTCGAACCGCTTCGACACCTGGTCCAACGCGACCCGCCCCATAGATGGCTCCCCCGGTCGGTCGATCGGTCAGTCGGGCGGTCAGCCCGCGGCCTGGTCCTTCTTCGGTGGACGCCAGAACGCGCCGAGGAAGGCGGCGGTGCCGCCGATCCCGACGACGGCGGTGACGATCAGTGCCTTCTTCGGGTCGAACGGGAACGCGAAGTCGAAGGCGTGGTCGAGCGACCACTTTCCGGGGCCGAGCGTGCCCAGCGCGATCGACAGGACCGCGATGCTCAGCACGTACTCGTAGCCCTCCTTGGCGCTGCTCAGGAAGAAGCCGTTCTTCAGGTGGTTCGTGATCATGGCCACGAGCATGAGCGCGCACACGCCGCCGTAGCACAGCGGGGTGAGGAAGCCGAGGGCCAGTGCGATGGGGATCGTCACCTCCGTGCCGGTGACCATCAAGGCGTGGAACGGGCCGGGTTTGAGGCCCAGGCTCTCGAACCAGTTCGCCATGCCGGGGCCGGACTGGATCGCCCTCACGTGTCGCCAGCCGTGGGCGAAGATCATGATCGCCACCCACACCCGGGCGAGCAGCAACGCGAAGTTGGCGGCGTCGCTCCCGAGGTACATGTCGCCTCCCCGTCCGGGCTTGTCGGGACCGCCGGTCGGTCCGCGGCAGGACGCTACCCCGCGACGTGACGCAGCCGCGGCACCAACCCCGCCTTGGCCAGCATGCGGACCGCCCGTTCCTCGTCAGCGTCGATCACCAGCGCCTCACCGGGTTCCCGCCCCACCACGAACGTGACGACGCAGTCGTCGCAGGCGGCGGTGGCTCGCATCACGCACTCGCAGCAGTCGATCGTCAGCATGCGACGATCCTGACAGGGGGGTGTGACAGTTACGCCGGGTCGACGGCGAGTTGCTCGATCGCCTCCCCCGACGCACCGCACCAGCGGCAGGTGACCTCCTCGACGGTCTCGTCGAGCACCTCTTCGTCCTCGACGGAGAGCTCGCCACCGACGCTGAAGTGGTGGAAGGCGCGGGTACGCCGCGACGCGACGACGTCGAATCGGGTGAGGTTCCCGCAGGCGGAGCAGCGGAAGCGGGTCGTCATGCGGCGACGGCGCGGGCGCGACGACGCCGGGCCGCCCGGGCGCGCCCACCTTCGACGAACAGCTGCACGAGGAGCGCGGTGACCAGGGCCCACACCAGCGTGACGATGCCCAGGCGCACGTAGCGGCCGATGCCGGTGCCGACGAAGATGTCGAGCAGGTCGTCCTTCTTGATGAACCCGAGCTCGTACGCCGGCCACGCGGTCACCACGAACGCGAGCGGCACCGCCACGATCCACGCGACGAGCCGCCAGTACCAGGCGACCCGCTTGCGCTTGGCGGGAGGGGGTCCGGGTGCCGGCACCATGGGCGCCGCGCCGCGGGTGCGGTCGCGACCGGCGTCGGCGGTGCCGTTGCCGTCGACCGCGGCGACGGTGGCCGACACCGCGGCCGCGTTGCGCGCCGGCGCGGTCCGCGAGGTCGCGGTCGTCGGCGCCGGGGAGCTCGGCGAGGTCGTCGTGCGACGCGGCGGGGGCGCGACGGCGGCGGGAGCGCCGGTGCGCGTGGGCGGGTTCGAGCGCGACGGCGGCGGCGGCGCCGCGGGATCGGACGCGACCGCCGTCGGTGCCTTCAGCACCTGCCCGCAGTTCTCGCAACGGAAGGTGCTCGACGCGGGAACGGTCTCGAGGCGATGGCGGTGACCGCAGGCCGGGCACTCGAGTGCGCGCGCCATCAGCCGATCCCCGCGTCGCGTGCGGCGACGCTCACCCGCACGAACGCCTCGAGCGTGGCGGCGGCGCGGCCGTCGTCGATGACGGCGCCGGCGCATTCGACACCGGTCGCGAGGTTGGGCGCGACGTCGGCGACGACGAGTGCGGCGGCGGCGTTGAGGGTGACGATGTCGCGGATCGGCCCCTGCGCGCCCGCGAACACCTGGTGGACGATCTGCGCGTTGCCGGCGGCGTCACCTCCCGCGAGCGAACCGATCTCCGCGTGGGGGATGCCGAGGTCAGCCGGATCGACGTCGTAGACGCGGACGTCGCCGGCTGCCAGCTCGTAGACGGTGGAGGTGGTGGTCACGGTGAGCTCGTCGAGGCCGTCGTGGCCGAAGAACACCAGGGCCCGCTCGACGCCGAGGGTGGCGAGGGTGCGGATCACCCGTTCGGCCATCACCGGGTCGGAGACGCCGACGGTGCGGCGGGTCGCGCCGGCCGGGTTCGCGAGCGGCCCCAGGAAGTTGAAGGTGGTGGGCGTGCCCAACTCGCGCCGAACCGGCGCGGCGAAGCGCATCGCAGGGTGGAAGCGCTGCGCGAAGCAGAAGCCGATGCCAACCTCACGCACGCACCGGGCGACGCCCTCGGGCCCGAGGTCGATTACCACGCCGAGCGCTTCGAGCACGTCGACCGACCCGCACTTCGACGACGCGGCCCGCCCTCCGTGCTTGGCGACGCGCGCGCCGGCGGCCGCGGTCACGATCGCGGCCATGGTCGAGACGTTGACCGTACCGGCGCCGTCGCCGCCGGTGCCGCACGTGTCGACCAGTGGGCTGTCGATGTCGCTGAGGTCCACACGCTCACCGAACTCGAGCATCGTGCGCACCAGGGACGCCAGCTCCCCCGCGGTCTCGCCTTTGGCGCGCAGACCGACGGCGAATGCGGCGATCTGGGCGTCGGTGGCGTCGCCCGCGAGGACGACCGACATGGCGTTGTGGATCAGGTCGTCGGGCAGGTCGTCGCGCCGGAGCAGACGCCCGATGACGTCGGGCCACAGCGCTGGATCCATCCGCCGGATGCTACCGGGGACGGACCGGAACGGGTCCGCACGGAAGGGGTGGGTCAGGCGGTCTTGCGACGCTGGCGCACGAGGCGACGCCGCTCTCGTTCGTCGAGCCCGCCCCACACGCCCTGCTTCTCGCGGTACGTGATCGCGTGCTCGAGGCAGGGTTCACGCACGGGGCAGACCGCGCAGATCGCCTTGGCTTCCAGGGCGCCGTCGTCGGACTCCGGCGGGGGGTAGAAGGTCTCGGGGTCGGCGCCCAGGCAGCGGGCGTATTGGCGCCAGTGGTTGGTCATCGGTCTCGTGCTTTCTGGACTCCGGTCCGGGGAGTGGGCCGGTGAAGCTCATCCAACACCCTGAACTTCGGCTGTTCTTCCCTGATTCCTGAGAGTTCATTCGGTGTTCGCTCGCTGGTGGATCACCGCTCCCGCACCGTGGGTGGACGGTCCCGGGCGCCGGAAACCCCGCCCGTAGCATGGGGCGGGTGACGCCGACGGCCCCCGAGAGCGTCCCCACGGGCCTTCGGGGCCCCCGGGGCCAGGTGCTGGTCATGGCGCTGGCGGCGCTGGCCACCGCCCCGGGAGTGGTGTCACGGCTCGGCGATCTCGACCTCGGAAGCGTCGTCGCGCCCGTGGTGTTCGGCACCGCCATCCTCGGCTCGGCGTTCCTGCTCGCCTGGGCCGCCGAGGCGCTCCAACTCGACGTGTCGCAGGGCCTCGCCCTCACCGTGCTGGCGCTGATCGCGGTGTTGCCGGAGTACGCCGTCGACTTCACGTTCGCCGCCAAGGCCGGCGAGAACCCAGAGAAGTACGCGCCCCTCGCGCTGGCCAACATGACCGGCGGCAACCGGCTCCTCATCGGCGTGGGGTGGCCGCTCGTCGTGCTGCTGGCGGCGTGGCGCATGACGAGCATGGCCCGCAAGCGCGGCGACACGGGCAGGCTCGACACCGACGTGCACCTCGAGCGCCCGCACGCGATCGAGGTCACCTTCCTGGCGCTCGCGACGGCGTACTCGCTGACCCTGCCGTTGAAGAGCACCCTCACGCTCGTCGACTCGGTGGTGCTGATCACGATCTTCGCTTGCTTCGTGTTCCGACTCTGGCGCGCGCCCGCGGAGGAGCCTCACCTCGTCGGACCGGCACGGTTGATCGGCGCGCTCCCCACCGCCCGGCGCCGCCTGGTGGTCGGCCTGCTGCTGGCCTACGCGGCGACCGTCATCTTCTTGTGCGCGGAGCGGTTCGCCGACTCGCTGGTGCACCTCGGCGAACAGGCTGGGATCAGCACGTTCCTGTTGGTGCAGTGGGTGGCACCGCTCGCGTCGGAGGCACCCGAGCTGCTGGTGGCCGCGCTGTTCGCGTGGCGGCTCAACACCAACGCGGGCTTGGGCACGCTGCTGTCGTCGAAGGTCAACCAGTGGACGTTGCTCGTCGGCTCGTTGCCCATCGTGTTCGCGATCTCCGCCGGCCACCTCTCCGGTCTGCCGCTCGACTCGTTGCAACGCGAAGAGCTCTTCCTCACCGCCGCGCAGTCGGTGTTCGCGATCGCGGTGCTCGCCAACCGGCGCCTGAGCGTGCGTGAGGCGTGGATGCTCTTCGGGTTGTTCATCGGGCAGTTCGTGCTGGGCGGTGTGCTCCCCGACGGGGTGCGAGAGCTCGAACGCCTGGGCATCGGGACCATCTACCTGGTGCTGGCGCTGGTGATCTTCGTGCAGCATCGAGCGTCCCTGAAGCCGCTGGTCCGTGACGGCCTGTTCGTTCCGGTCGACGAGCTGCTCCACGAAGATGCGCCCGACAGGGCAAGATCGTGACCGTGCCGGCTGATCCCACCCCCGTCGAGAACGACTCGCTGATCGAGTGGCGGGCCGTCTTCCGCGGCGCGCTCCTCGGGCTCCTCGTGCTGGTGGCGGCGAGCGTGGTGGAGGCGCTCCTCGACCGCAACATCGACAGCTTCCGCGACAGTGGCTGGATCTACCCGCTGTTCGTGGCGATCCTGGTCGGCTACACGCTCGGCGGGTGGCAGGCCGGACGGCTCGTTCCCGACCGCGCGCTCGCCAACGGCGCGCTCGCGGGGATGGGCGCGTTCGTGCTCTGGGTCCCGCTGCGTGTCGCGATCTGGCTCGTCCGCGACGAGGACCGTGGGCTCTTCAGCGGCCACTCCCCCGCCCTGCGCCCGGGCCAGATCCTCGGCCACCTCGTCATCGCGGCCGGCCTCGGCATGCTCGGCGGGTACCTCGGCGCCCGCGCGGTCCGTCGCGCGGCCCCGAACGCCAAAAGGTAGCGATCCGTTTCAGATCTGAAACGTTTCGCTACCTTTTGCGTCGGTCGTACACTGAGGGACGCAGCGAGTCGGCCGGGTGGCCGCGGACCGGGCGTCGCGAGACGGACCGGTTCGAGGAACGTCCGGACTCCACAGGGCACGGTGCTGGGTAACGCCCAGTCGGGGTGACCCGCAGGAGAGCGCAACAGAGAGAAGACCGCCGATGGCGACCGGTCCCCGGATCGTGCGCACAGGTAAGGGTGAAACGGTGCGGTAAGAGCGCACCAGCACCCGGGGTGACCCGGGTGGCTCGGCAAGCCCCACCGGGAGCAAGGCCAAGCAGGGGGAGGACGGCCCGTCCGCTGACCCCGGGTAGGCCGCTCGAGCCGTCGGGAGACCGTCGGCCCAGATGGATGGCCACCACGGACCTCGGTCCGAACAGAATCCGGCGTACAGGCCGACTCGCTGCCACTTCGCCTCGCCGGAGCGCCTAATATGGCGTCTGACCAGCACTTTTAGCCTGTCCGTGAGTTGCCGTCAGTGACCGTCGCAGTCCTCAGAAGTCCTCAATTCTGAGGACTGATTGAGGACCTGAGGACTCATTGAGGACTCGCGGTCGGCCACGGACGGGGTGGGAGCGGCGCGATGGCGAGCATCGACAAGCGTCCCGGTGGCGCGGTACCGAGCACGGTGGCGGGAGTACCCGGGCGGCCCGCAGAAGACCCGCTAGTTCGATGAGGAAGGCCGACGCCGAGCGGTTCCTCGACGGGGTCCGCGGCGAGCTGGCGCGGGGTCTTTACATCGACCCCGACGGCGGCCGGGTTCGGTTCCGTGAGTACGCCGAGCAAGTGGCGAGCAGCGCAGATCCACCGGCCCTCGACCGCCGCGCAAGCCGAGACGTACCTGCGTGTCCACGCCTATCCGTTCCTCGGGAACCGGGAGCTCGGCAACGGTGCGCCGCAGCGAGATCCAGGCATGGGTGAAGCAACGGAGCGAGGTGTTGGCACCCGGCGACAGTCGAGGTCGTGTACCGCTGGGTGGCGACCATCTTCAAGGCCGCGGTCGCCGATCGGCTGATCCCGGCGTCGCCGTGCGTGAACGTGAAGCTGCCGAAGAAGGACTCGCCGAGCTCGTGCCCCTGACGCGTCGAGGAGGTCGAGCGGCTGGCCGCCGCGATGCCCGAGCGCTACCGGGCACTGATCGTGTTCGACGCCGGCATGGGGCTCCGCCAAGGCGAGTGCTTCGGTCTCACGGTCGACCGGATCGACTTCCTTCGTCGTCAGGTGCGCGTCGACCGCCAACTCCGTCGACGTGGTCGACGGCACAGCCGACGTTCGGGCCACCGAAGAGCCAGGCCGGCTTCCGTACCGTGCCCGATGCCCGCGGTCGTGGGCGACGCCGTGAGCGCGCACCTCGCGCGGTTCGGGACGGGCGCCGACGGGCTCGTGTTCACCAACACCTTCGGCCGTCCACTACGCCGAAGCGCGTTCGGCACAGCGTGGCACCGGGCTGCCCGCAGCGGCCGAGATTCCCGAGTGGGCGACGTTCCACGACCTCCGCCACTTCTACGCGTCGCTGCTGATCTCGCGAGGGTGTTCGGTGAAGTCCGTGCAGCGTCGCCTCGGCCACCAGTCGGCGATGGAAACACTCGACACGTACTCCCACCTCTGGCCCGACAGCGACGACGAGACGCGCGACGCGGTGGATGCCGTACTCGGCGGGATTCGGCGGTGAGCTGAAGTAGCCATGGCGGGCCTCCAGCATCAAGCAGAGGTGCCACGCCGACCGGCCGGGCATTACCCCGGCGCTACGCAATCTGACCCAAGAGCTGGCTCGATAGCCAGGCCCGACCGACCAATATGTACGGGTTGGATGATGCGCGGCCTGGCTTTCGCCTGACGATCTTGGCGGCACTGAACGAGGGAAGGGAATTTGCGATGGCGAGAACGTGCCCTTGCGGATGCGGCCGCAAAGTCAAGGTTGGCAAGGGCGGTGCCGCCAATGGCGTAGTACGCGGAGACGCCGTCCTCGTTGTGGCCAAGCCCGCAGTTGACGCGTATTGGCCGCTCGAACTCGTTATCGCCACGGGATTTGGCAGAGGTTGAACGAGCCTTGGCGAACGCCGAGAGAACACGAGCACAGCTTCTCGACCATGTCCACGGTGAAGCCCGGCCCGGAACAACGCCAGACCTCCTCGCACTGCACCGCGCGCTGCGCAGCATGGAGGATTGGGCACTCGCGCTGATGGGATGGCATTGCCGAACTCGATGATCCCGAGGTGATGGCAGCAGTGGAGCGCGGAGCCAACGCGGATGGCGAAAGAGAAGAAGGCGCGTCTTTCAACGAGACAAGCGCAGGCAACCGCAGCGCCGATGCGCGGCGAGCTTCGCTCGATCGATCGCTCGCCAGCGTGTCCGGTGAGGAGGCTGCTACGCAACATGGATTCCGCGAAGACGCGGTCGATGCTTTGGTTGTCGCTGCACTGAAGATCGCCGACCTTGAGTACGCCGTCAATTTCGATCCGGACGACAAAGACAGGATGGCGGACCGCGAGCTTGCGATCGCCCGAGAGGCCGTCCACGTCGCGGCAGCAGTCTGCATGTCTGATGGGGACACTAGGACCTTGATGTTCGATTTCGACGACGCCTTTGACGACGCTTGTGATGAGATCCGCGAGCGGCTGGAAGCGCCATAACTACGTACGCTCTCGCGTGGGTCACCGATCCTCGGCGTCCCGGAATCGGCCGGGCCTCTGTCGCGTTTCGGCCACCGTGTCGCGCGATCATCGGCAGATGGAGTGTCCCAAGTGCGGAGTCGATACGACCCCGAGTTCATCGCCTACCTCAGGTACAGAGCGTGCTCGTCGTTTCCAGTACGCGAGGGCAGGCGCAGCGCACTTCGTGTGCCCGGAACACCGCTTGTTCTCGGTTCGCGCCGAGGAGGTTGATGGCGAGGCACGGATGGTCGCCGTGTTCCAGTACGACGCCGACGAGGAGTTCTGGCTGATCGGCGAGAACGACTACTAGATCAAGCTGGGTCATTTTTTCCGGTTTTGATCGACTCGAAGTCGACGCCCGGATCGATCGAGCGCGCCCCAAGGGAACTGCGGTGATCGGGGTGTGGCACCGCGGAACCACTCCCAGGACTGCCGCTTGTCTACCGCTACGCTCCGCGTGCGGAGCGAGACTGGCCTCCGGACGGCATCGAACCACTGCCATCGACACCGAGGCGAACCTGTCCGACGCATGTGACCACGCCAACGACACGATTCATCTCTCGAACAGGGGCAACGGCGTGCCTGAACACCACGAAGACCTACCAAGCGAAGCGGGAGGCACTCCGACTCTTGCAGCGGCTTCGGCTCGAGGCTGACTCGGCAACATGGAGTGCGCCCGCCGAACCGCTCGCCAAGAGGCGCCACGTCGCCTTCCACGTAGCTATCGCAGCGGGCAAGCTTGCCCGCGTCGAAGAACGATCCGATCATGGCGAATCGGTGTCTACCTTGGTGGACGAAGTCGCGGCCGATCTACTCATTTACGCTCTTCAGCTCGCAACCATCCAGGGGTCGGATCTGGGTGAGCTCGATTGTGGCGCGTCTCCGAAGCGTGCCGCGGCGAACTCAGCCATGGCGACGCCGGGATATCGCGACACAGGGATTGCTGACCGTGGACGACACCAACTTGGCCCTGCCACTCGCCGGGAGCGAGGAGGCGAGGAGTGCTGGAACACAAGAACCAATCCGCCTCGACTCGCTCGATCTCGCCTACAGGGAGACACTCCTGGCGGTCTTGATCGACGGTGCGGATGTTCCGGCGGTAGGCGGCAAGTGAGTCGGGAATGGAATCCTTACGTGTGAGCGGCGGAACCATTCTCTGGAGATCCCATCCGCAGCGGGATAGGGTCGTGGGACTCTCGAACAACCGCTGCGGCCCACCCTGGCGGTTGGTCGCTTCCTCTGGATGATGGCGGGCTCCGACAGGCTCGACGACGTGCGGTTCTATGAGCGCGAGGGCCTCGCAGGAGATCGCCGCAAAGGCGTGGGGCAGTTCAGCGATGACGGGCTGGCCATTTCGGGATCCAACTACGGTCAGCGCCTGCTTCGCCCGAGCCCAGGTATCAACCAGGTTCGATCGTGCATCGAGCTCATCCGCGAAGACCCGCAACCTGTCGCGCGGCGATGAGCGTGTACCGGCCGGAGGACGCAGGCCGCGACTCGTCAGACATCCCGTGCACCTTCGGTGTGATGCTGAGCCCACGCGACTCGATGCTTCACATCACCGTCGTGATGCGCTCCAACAACGCGTGGATTCTGCTGCCGTACAACGTCTTCGAGTTCACGTTGCTGGGGGAGCTCATCGCCGGTGAGACAGGCATGGCGCTCGGCTCGTACTTCCACTTCGCGGTGTCAATGCATCTCTACGAGAACCACTTCGAAGCTGCGCGACAGGGCATCGGTACGGGCGCGCTGCAGCTCGAAGCGTTCCCGGAGATGCCACCGGAATCTCTGCGGCTCATCCGCGATCTGTGCATCTGGGAATCCAGCATCCGACACCGACACAAGGGCCTGACCAAGCGCGATGTCCAGGCGGAACTGAGGAACGCCGACAAGTTCGGCGAATTCTGCAAGCTGTTTGCTCGCGTGGTGCTCGCGAAGGCGCTCCTGAACGCAAAGAAGCTGGACCTCGCTAAGGAAGTCTCAACGTCAACCCGAGGTCCGTTGGGCCAGCTTCTTCGGCACGAACTCGGCGTTGAGCAGGACCTTGGAACGGCCGAGAGCCACATTCCGACACCGACCGAGGTGCAGCTCGAGCAGGTACACCACGACCGATCGACCCAATCGGTCGCTGACAGAACCACCGCTGAGTTCTACCTCATGATGATCCGGGACCAGCTCAGCGAGCCGAAGGACTACAAGTAGCCGATGCTGACGGCTGCTAAACCCTTTCGCGCTGGCTCGCCATGACTATGTGATATGCCCAGTTCAGCCTTTGTGCTGCCGCGGTCGCGGATGCTTCATCGAGTCCGTGCGCACTGGCGTGATCGGGATGAGACTCGAGCATCAGCGCTCGGTACCGCGATCGGACTTCGACGATCGGAGCGTCAGGTTCTACCCCGAGGACAGAGAAGGCCACAGTTAGCTCCTCCGCGGTGGCGCGAGCAACCGGCTCGTGGTCCTCTTCGAGACCCATGAGAACTCGCATCGTGTGATCGTCGGCACCCAACTGATCCCCGATGCGCTCGGCGGCGCCGGCGACCGATGTGCTCGGTGGTCCGAAGCGCGTCGCCAGGTCAGCGACTACACGGAGCAGCAGCAGACACGTCTCGCTGTCAAAGGCTTGTGCAGCCACGGGAGTTGTCCGAGCCTCGTCAGCGACGGCAAGGGCATCATCGATGCCGACGGCACCACCAGACAGCTGGCTCGCGACGTCAGCAGCTGCTCGGATGATCCTGGGGTCGCCGCCGGCGGAGATGAGTCGGCCCGTGTAGGTGAGGACTGCCCATAGGACGCGACGTTCTTCACCCGTGAGCCCAAACTCATCGACAAGCACGTCGTCGCGGTAGATGCCTGCGTTGCTCAGCGCCTCGTTGAGTACGCCTGGCGGGCGAAACATCAGCGCAATGAGATTCTGGAACACGGCGATTGGTGTCGCGATCCCCCAAGGGAAACACCACCAGCCAAGAGCGAGATTCCGCCAGCGTTCGCAAGCAGTCGCTTTCGAACGCACTTGCGGCACCCAACCTCGATACGCGATCCGTAGCGCACCGAGAGAATGAACCCCCGCATCATGAAAGCGCTGACAGCGTGATCGATCTGCTCCTGTCCACAGTGAGGGCAAGCGATCGCAATGGATCCGGGTTGACGCCGCGGGCTGGAGTCCTTGTGATCGCTTGGCGGCGCTGCGTCCTGTGGCGGTGAATGGGACGCGCTGGTGTCGCCAGGTGGCGTGCCGACGCGTTCGATTAGGACCGCCCACACTTCGGGCATGTCTCGACGCGCCTGCAATCTTCTTCTTGCAGAACGGGCACGCACGCTTGTCAGCCTTCGACCGCCCCATCGCTCCCCCTGCCGTCGCGTGCGAGCATTCTTGCGCTTCAGCTCTGCCGAGGCTCGGAAATCCCGACTCGGGCAGAGCGCCGCACTCGGCTTCTTCACTCTCTGCCATACTTAGTGCTAGTGGTCCGTCGCGGATTCAATGAGGTGGGTCGGATGCACCGCGTGGCGAACACGTCGCGCGTACCACCAGTGCAACCCACCCGATCATTTGGCCGACGCACACTAGTAGATGCTCGCGTTAGACAGTGATGTGTTTTGATGGGGTCATGCGGCTTCTCCACTGTCAGTGTCGGACGAGGATCGAGTGAGTTGGAGTGTGGGTGCGTGCACGCACGATCGACGCTCGGTATGCGCAGCGAGCACGGATCGTGTTGCTCGCGTGGATGGCGAATCGAACGAGCGATCGGTGACTCGTCGGGATGCACAGACATGGTTGGAGTTAGTGAGTTGCGTTGAGAGAGGGTTGGTTATGAACGAGATGTGATTTTAGAGTGAGTGGGATGGATTTTTTTTTTTTTTTTTTTTTTTTTTTTTTTTTTTTTTTTTTTTTTTTTTTTTTTTTTTTTTTTTTTTTTTTTTTTTTTTTTTTTTTTTTTTTTTTTTTTTTTTTTTTTTTTTTTTATATGCTCGGGTAGCGGCGTTAGGCGTCGACCCAGGCGGCGAGGTCGGTGGGTCGAAGCGGAGGAGGCGACTCCACTTGATGTAGGGGATGCGCTTCTCGTGGACGAGGCGCCGGACGTGGCGTACGTCGACGCCGAGCGCATCGGCCACCTCGGCGATCGTGAGGAGACGAGCGAGGGGCGGTTCATCGTGTCGGTGCCAGTATGACGAGTGCTCCTTCGACAGACAAGCACTCCCGTAGGCCCGTCGAGGCGCCGAAACAAAAAAAAAAAATTTTTTTTTTTTTTTTTTTTTTTTTTTTTATTACGCGCGATAGCTCCGAGGATATTTATATTTCGATAGTCCGTCGCCCGTTCATTCACCGCGTACTGTCTTTTTTCGTCCGCGATGAATCGGCCCTCAAAAAACCCTTGGTGTATCTAAAAAAAGGCGCGACAACCGGCTTACCGATGGCGAACACGATTGCTACCTCTTTTTTTTTCTCTCCCGGCACTTTCCTCACGATCCACGGCGGGAGCTGATCGTGGCGTGGTTCAGCCCGATGGGCGCCGACGAGGTCGCCTATCACGAGGAGACCGTGGTCGGCCGCGCCGACGACCATCCCGGCGAAGCGCTCGACTACTACGGCTCACGCGGTGAGACACCGCTGCGATGGGGCGGCGCCGGCGCCGAACGCCTCGGCCTGTCCGGCGAGGTGACGCGCCGACGCGTACGAGGCGGCGTTCGGGCCGGGCGGGTTCGCGACCCGGTGATCGGTGACGCGGCTGGTGCCGACCCAGCGGCCGGGGTTCGAGCTGGTCGTCGTCGGCCCACAAGACGGTCGCGCGTGCTCGGCGTGATCGGCCGACGCCGATGACGATGCACTCGATCCTCGACACCGAAACGACGGCGACGCTGGAGTGGCTCGACGAGTGGTTCCAGGAACGCGGGCGGACGCGGGGCCGGGCCCAGGTGCGCACACGCGACGGCAGGGCTGACCTACGACGACGACACGACACGGCACGTCGCGGGCCGGCGACCCCGGCCCGCACGACCACGTGCTGGTGGCCAACGTGGTCGAGATGCTCGACGACCAAGGGCGGGTTCAAAGGCCTGGACTCGCGCGTCGCTGCGCGACACGACCGAGGCGGCCACGATGGTCGGCCGGCTCGCCGCCGCACGCCCGGGCCGTCGAGCTGGGGTACGCGATCGAACCGGATGACGGGCCGTCGGGGCAATCTGCGCCACTGGCGCATCGTCGGCATCCCCGACGAGGTGTGCGACCTGTTCTCGAAACGGGCCGATGAGATCAGCGAGTACCTGGCCGAGTCCGGCTACAGGACAGCTACCGGGCCCGCGCCGTCGCCGCCCGCCAGACCCGCACGCGTGAAACGCCACACCGGCGTCGACGAGCTGTTGCCGGGCTGGCATCGCGGAGCTCGAGGCGCTGGGCTGGACTGTTGAGCGACTCAGCGCCCAGCTGACCGCATCGCAGGAACGGTCGCACGGGTCTTGCTGTTCCCACTCAGCGACCCCGAGATCGACACGCTCGCCGCCGCGGTGCTCGACGTCGACGGTGCGCTGCTCGCGCGCCACAAGGTGTTCACCCGGACGAACCTTGATCGCCGAGGTCGCCCCCCGCCTCTACGGCGCCGACCCCGCCGAGCTCGACCGGGTGATCGACCGGATCCTCGCCAGTCGCGAGCGTGGTCGCCGCTGGTCGGTGTCGATGGGGCGCACGAGCAGGCCTACGCCACCGCCGAAGTCCTGGCCACCGAACAAACCATCGCCCACACCGTCGAGACCCTCGGCCGCCGAGCGCCGGCCCTGCGCTCGACCCGGCGTCGGATCGCGGCCGCCATCGCCGCCAAGGAGCAGGAGCTCGGCATCAGCGCTCGACCGGCGGCAGCGCGCGGCGGTCGAGCAGGTCTGTGGTTCCGGGCGGGCGGTGACGGTGATCGTCGGCGTGGCCGGGGCCGGCAAGACCACCGCCCTCGACGCCGCCACCGACCGCACTGACCGGCGCCGGCTACAGGGTGCTCGGGACGTCCACCAGCGGCCAGGCGGCCCGCACGCTCGGCACCGAGGCCGGCATCGAGGCCCGCACGGTCGCCTCGCTGCTCTGGCGGCTCGACCACGGCACGGTCACCCTCGACGACCGCACCGTGGTGGTCGTCGACGAAGCCGGCATGACCGACGACGCCGACCTCGCTGCGCCTCGTCGTCGGCGTCGAGCGCGCCGGCGCGACGCTCGTGCTGGTCGGCGACCACCGCCAGCTGGCCGCCATGGGCCCGGGCGGCGCGCTCGACGCCGTCCTCGAACGCCGCCCCGAGCTCATCGTCACCCTCGACGAGAACGTCCGCCAGCACGACCCCGACGAACGCGACGCCCTCGACGAGCTCCGCGACGGGTCCGTGCCGACGGCGGTCGACTGGTATGCCGAACGCCGGACGCATCCACATCGCAGCCCACGCGCACCGAGACGCTCGTCGCGATGGTCGACGCCTGGGCGGACGACGTCGCCGCGGGCCATGACAGCGTGCTGTTCGCGTGGCGGCGCGCCGATGTCGCCGACCTCAACCGGCTCGCCCGCGACCGCTGGGACCAACTCGGTCGCCTCCACGGCCGCGACCTCGACTCGCCCGGCGGACGCTCCTACGCCGCCGGCGACCGTCGTCGTGGCCCTCGCCCCCGACCCCGAAGCTGGGCTCGTCACCAGCGAACCGATCGTCGTCACTCGCCGTCGACCGAGCGGACGCTCGACGCTGAGTACCGCGGCTGATCGGACGGTGACGCTCACCGGCGAAGACCTCGACGCCGAGCATCTCGACTACGGCTACGCGACCACCGTGCACCGCGCCCAGGGCGCCACCTGCGACCGGGCGCACGTCCTCGCCGACGGCGGCGGCCGCGAACTCGCCTACGTCGCCATGAGCCGCGCCCGCGACCGCACCACCGTCCACGCGGTCGCCGACGACCTCGCCCAAGCCGTCGAGGACATCCAGACCGACTGGGGCACCGACCGCCACCAACGCTGGATCACCGACACCCCGCTCGACCGGGGCAAAGATTTTTTTTTTTTTTTTTTTTTTTTTTTTTTTTTTTTTTTTTTTTTTTTTTTTTTTAAAAAAAAAATACTCGACGACGCGGAGCGCAACGCTCAGAACGAGAATTGCGACGACGAGATGACGCGTCGCTGCTAAGACGATAGACCGCTCACCGCGGACGATAAAGCAGAGCACGCTGGCAGGAGCTCGGCGAACACACATCCGAGCAGCTCGCAACCAGATCACCGCCACCCGACACGAACTCGAACACCAGCATGTGGCCGAAGCACGACAACGCCTCGACCGCTACCTCAACCCGAGCCTTCCAGAACCACCCTCGACCTGGTCGAGACCTCGGCATCGGCCTGTGAACATGCGGAGTGAGGATCGCACCCGTCAGCGTGGCTCGAGCGCGGCAACGGCTTGTTCGACCTGCCAGCGGTCACCGGGGCTGCAGCGGGCGAAGGTTCGCTCCTCGTCGCTCACCTCCTCGAGGAACCGATATCGGCGCTCGACAGTCTCGATCCACGTGGGGACGTCGACGGGAGTCGTGAGGTAACCGATCGCCTCGGGGTCGAAGTCGACGGGTCGGCGCGACGCGAGGACATCTGTCGGAGAGAACGGTCGATGGCCAGGCCATCGTCGACGACGTCGTACCAGACCTTCAACACCGAGAGGCGCGAACAAGGGGCTCGTCGAACACGCGCGCGCGATCCACGCCAGGTCGCACAGGTCCCGAGTCAGGCTGGCTCTCCGGTAGCGCGCCAGCTTCTCGCTCGCCACTTCCTCGACCCGCATCACAGGCGTGGCCGCGAGGTGGAAGCTGTATCGATCGTGGATGGGCAGCACGACCAGCTCCAGACTCTCCGGACCGAGCCATGCAAGCTTCGGCGAGAGGTCGATGCGTGCGGGGATGATCGGCGATCCGAATGGCGTATCGATGTTCAACTGCGCCCGGTGATGCGTGTGCAGTCGTTCGATCTGGAACCGGAACCGTCCAGTTCCGCGTTGTTAAGCGCGTCGAGGATGATCTCGGCGGTGGTCTCGTCCGCGCCGGCGAAGTCGAGATCGGTGGAGAAGCGCCGGCGTGCCTGCCCGGAACTTGCGGATGGTGGTGCCGCCCTTGAGCACGGCGCCGAGCTCGAAGACGCCTGCCTCGTGAAGCAAGTGAAGCGTGTGATCCTGTGTGATGTCGATGAGCGCTGGACTGCGGCCGTCGGCGCGGCCCTGGTAGTGGCGAGCGAGGTACCCTCGGTGATCACAAGGCTGCGGTGGCGGGAGCGTCGAGGTGACTGTCGATTACGTCGTAGCGGGCGTCGAAGTGACCGCGACGATCACGGGGGCCGAGGTAGTACGGACCTTTTCCTCGTGGCGTGTGGGCGAGGACATCGCGTGCCCAGTCGCTGCGACCACCGCGATCGAGCAGATACGCGACGGTGCCCACCCCGATCGCTTCTGCCCTTGAAGCTCCCCTCGACGACGTCGGTGTCGATGTGTGAGACTGCTTCGGTAAGCCAGTCGCCGACGTTGGGCGAGTCGCGATAGCTCGACGGCCGGGCGGCCATCTGCACCAGAAGCGTCGCGACGCGCAGACGGCAAGCCGTCCACCGTGTCGGGCGAGAGCCGAGCAGAGTGGCGCACCGCCCTGCACTTCTCGAGCGTGGGCGGCAGCTCCAGCTTCGGCGGCGCGGCGATGATGTGACGACCAGGCGGACGACCTGAGAGCCCGTGAAGCCACGCCGCCGACTCCCCTGCCACGCAAACCGGAAGTTCCGGCCGGCGGAGCAGCGTCGCGCGCAGCTCGATGAAGGGATCCCCCGACCGAGCGCGCCCGCACGGGCGGCGGGTGCGAACCCACACGCCGCGGGTCCTGAGGTCGAGCAGCCAGCCGTGACGACGGAGACGCTCGACCAGCTCGTCGACCGGCATCCCGACCTGTCGGCGTGCGGCGAGATCGCGGAGCAGCTCCGCGGTGACCAGCTTCGGCCGCTCGAGCTCGAGCTCCTCGAGGACCGGCGCCGTGCTCGCCGGGATGCTGCGAGCTGTCATAGTTGGGTCGTTCATCCGAATCCACTTCCATTTTCCGGTCTATAATGACAGCACACCGAGCCGTCTGCTGTCAAACATGGGCGATATTCCGGAACCAGTGCAGTTTAGAACCCTCGAAGTGACACCATCAGTGCACCCCTCGACCGCATCGCGTCGATGACCCGCTGAGGACTGAGCGAACCAAAACCGCTGGTCAGCGTTAGTGGAGAGGTTCGGGCGTATAGGGCGACTTGCTGTAACCCCACCAGGCAAGGGATCGACGGTCATGGGAGACAGAACCGGGGCTGTGGGAACCAAGCGCCAGTGAAATCACGAGGGCCCGGGGCATGACGAAGTCAGCCTCGGATCAGGCGACCCTCGACCCGTCGGAGAAAGTTGGTGAGGGAGCCTGGACCGGGTTCGAAAAGTCGATCGAACCGAGCAACGCCTGTCGTCATGTCCAAGCTGTTGCTGCCAGTGATAGTTCGTCGGAAGCTGTCGAGGCGTTCGATGACGGGTGGCGTCTGAAGATCCGCGACATGAACGGGAAGGTCGGTTGTCCTGACCGCCCCGTGACCGATGAGCTTCAAGATGTGTTCGTCACGAGCGCTCCACCCGATGGTCAGGAGGCCGCCGTGTTGGCGAGATTGCAGGCCAGGTGGTTCAAGTGGCCATCCGGTGCTTGCAGAACGGGTTTGCCGCTGCCATGCGGCAGGCTCAACGCTGGCCGGCGCGGTGCGTTTGCCTCTATGACCCCAAGGCTGTTGAGGCCAAACCATCGCAACGGACCTTCGGCCGTTTCGATCTCAGACACGCGATCGAACGGAGATGGCATGCGACCGAGGTGGTCGAGATCGACGAACCAGTCCACGGAGCCGTGCGGCTTGACCACGGACCAGTCGGAACCGTCGATGTACGGGCCGAAGTCTTCGACGTTGTCGCAATTCGACAGACCCAACGCCTGCTCCAGCAGCGTGTCGTAGTTCAGGCTGAGGAAGAGAACGTGACAGCCAGTCCGTGCTCCCCAAGCTCGCGCTGCTTGCATGGCGAGCGTCACATACCAGGTCGTGCAGAACCGAGTTTCGCCGTACTGAAGTGATCGTGTCCCGAGCAACTCGTGGAGATAGAGACGGAGCGCAAGCGTGGCTCGATCGCGAAGGTCGGGGTCGTGGGACCATTCGTCACCGGCACGCGCTACGGCGGCTTCGAAGGACAACTCTGTGTCCTCGCTCATGAGTCCGACGACCATCTCGCGCAGATATCGCCCTTCGAGATGCGTTGCCCATAACGGCGCCAGATCACTTGCAAACAGCTGATCTGTGATCGGAATCCGTGGGGCTCCCTTCACGTCCGGTTTTCTCGCACCGTGAGATGCGCCGGCTCCGACGATGACGAGAAGGACGTTGCGGTGTTCCGGCACGGTCGCTCAGTCGCGGTGCGGACCGAAGAGCTGGTCGAGCAAATCGGCCACGCCGTCGAGTCGCGTGAACTCCGACAGGCTCAACACGCGGATGCCTGGGCGTACGAGCTTCTGGCCCTTCGAGTTGCCCTTCGAATGTTTGGCGACGACGTCGCCGAGATCAGGCAATCGATCCCCCGGCCTGCCGCCATACCAGCGGTACTCGACGTCGACACGGTTCGTACCTGCCCGACGCGCCCAGCCGAGCCACACGATGCAGCCCGACGGGCGGTCGCCAAGCTTCGTGTTGATCTTGTAGGTGCTCGTCTTCGCATCGAGTCGACGAGCCTTGAATTGCACATGCCGGATCACGTCTCCACATTCGAGTACTACGTCGTGACCGAATGCGTCGACTGACGAGTGCATGATGTCGATCAGCTGCCCATGGCCGAACCATGCCTCTTGCGCGAGTTCGGCGAGCACCACATGCTCAAGCAGGTGTTCCATAGCCGACGAGTCCGTCATCTCGCTCGGCATCGACGGCGTGCCCGGTTCCATGCGGCTTCCCGCTACTACTGGCCGCCGAGAAGCTGCTGCTTCAGAGCGACGAACTCTTCAGACGTCAGCTCTCCCTCGTCTCGCAGCTGCGTGAGCTTGCGAAGCTCGTCAGCAATGCTGCTCGATGCGGGCTGAGCGGTCCGCGCAGCGTCCGTTGCCGCCATGAGCGGCGCATCTTCGAATCGAGTACCACCCGGCTTGTCTCTTGTCCACCGGGTCCACGTCGATCCGTCCCAGTATCGGTCCGGAAATCTGCGCGATGGATCCGGCTTCCATCCCTCGTCTAGATCGGCGGGGTCCGGCAACCGTTGGGTCTGCTCCCTGTACGCGTCGAGCAGTCGCGAAATCGCCCGAGGGGCTGTGTGCTGCTTGATGAGGCCCTCTTCCGCGTTCGTGTTCAATCGGAGCTCTGAGTGGCCGTCCGTAGCAGTCGAGACACTCGCCGTGACCGTGGCGGCGTTCATGCCTGCCCCGCCCGAGTAGATCTTTCCGACGACGCGGCGAAAAGACGGGTCTTCGGTCTTGATTCGCCCTACAGCGGCGAACGCACCACGCAACGCGCCGTACGCGACATCAGGACTTTGGCCCACGGCGAGCGTCTCGTCGATGGTCTCTGTTCGTGTAAGGGCCACGTCGACTGATCTCCCCTCAGCGTGCGGGATTGAACGGGCAACTCTTACACAAGGGGCCACCGTCCAGAGCGACTCACGAGGACGGGCCTCATGCCCCGAGGCGCGTCAGCATGTGCCGTTCCTGCACCTACCGATGGCGATGCACAGGTGGCGTGTCCGGCGAAGGATTCCTCGACGGGATACGCGGCGAATTGGCGCGACGCCTCTTCATCGACTTCATCGACTTCATCGACCTGGACGGGAGCCGAGTGACCGCGAGAGACCGGCATCGTCCGGAATTCTGAGGACGATCTGAGGACTGCTCGGGGGAAAAGGACGCGAAACCGCAGGTCAGGGCACTCGCGGCAGAGAATCCGGCGTACAGGCCGACTCGCTGCCACTTCGCCTCGCCGTACCACCCCCATTATGACAGCACGATCCGTGCCCTCCACCCAGCACGTCGACCCCTGCAACACGCTGAGACTCCTTCTACGTATTTGGGCGGATGCTCTACGATTATGGGTTGACACTGCCGACCCATCAGGGGCAAAATTGCAGCCAATGGCGACAGCGGAGCAGCAGCGAAGGTGGCGAGCCCGGCGCGGCGCGCGCTCCGGCCATCCTGGACGTCCGGCGACTCAGCCGTGTGGCACCTTGGCCGGGTACAAGCGACACCTGCGCCACGGCGAGCAGCCGTGCGACGCGTGTCGGAACACGGCGTCGGCGGATCGACGCGAACGCCGAGCGCGAGCGGCACTCAGCGGTCTGCCTCGTGAGGCGGCTCGCTCGCTGCGGCTCGGCCTGGCGGTCTCGGAACGCCTCGAGGCTGATCCCGATGGTGTGCTCACGACAGCGAGGCGCAACCTTGCGACGATGCGTCGCGCGGACACGGCCGGTCATGCCAAGCGATGGCTGGACGAGTGGGAACGTCTGCTCTCGCAGTCGCCGGTACGCATCGTCGCAGTCCTGCGTTCCGGAAGCGAGCACGCGATCGAGCTCCGACAGAACTCACCCTTCGCCGGTGTCCTCGACCCGGAAGAACGGCGACGCGCTCTCCGCGGCGATCGTTGGAGTCGAACCGGTGCGACGTGAACAGCTCGCTTGGCTCATCGAGCGCGCCGCGCGCGTCACCGGAGACGACGACCTGGTCGTCATCGGGAGCCAGGCGATCTTGGCGAGCTACAGCGACATCGCTCTCCCCACCGGGTTGACGATGTCCATCGAGGCCGACATCGCCACCTTCGCCGACGATGACAACCAGAAGGCCGACGCGATCGACTGGGTCATCGGTGAAGGCTCCGAGGTGCAAGGCGAATACGGCATCTACGCGCAAGGAGTCTCACTCACCACTCCTACCGCTCCCGCCGATTGGCGCGACCGGCTGGTGCCGCTCTCGGCTCCCGATCCCAGCAACGCGGTGGGGTGGTGCCTCGAGGTCCATGACCTTTGCGTCGCCAAGCTCGCCGCCGGCCGCGAGAAGGACCTCGAGTTCGTGGAGCTCGTCGTCACACATCACCTGGCCGATCCAGTGACACTCCACGCCCGCGGAGAGCTCCTCGACACATCGACCGAGCTCATCGACCTGGTCATCGCTCGCGTCGACCGGCTCGCCAGCCGTGGGGTCGACGGACAGGGCCGTCAGCAATGGTGGCGAAACCGAGAAGCAGCCCTGCGCGAGCGCTTCTCGCGTGTGCAGCAGAAAGCCGCACCCGGCGCGTCGACAACTCTGTGCGCCGCTCCCGTCCGCGGTGGCGCATGCACTCGGCCTCGCGCCGACTGCCAGGACGCCGGCCATGCTGCGTGGCGAACCACGCAACCACGCGACTGAACGAGCCTCAGCGACAGCGCGTTGAGCGACCGCCAGAGACCGCTGGAGCCCTCCGGGCTGAGGACCGGCTGAGGACCGGACAAGAAACTTCACGGTAAAACGGCTCTACGCGTCTGACTGGGGAGGACGTTGAGAGCGGGTTCGGATCCGTGGTGGTGCTGGGCGGTCGGGCCAGGTGACGCCGCCGGCGTGGAGCAGGACGCGGAGTCGGTAGTGCTCGAAGCTGCGGAACCCGTGACCGCATCGCTTGACCTTCTTCACGCAGAGGTTCAAGCCTTCGGTCGGACCGTTCGACGCGCCAGTCTGGTGATGAGCGAGGATCTCGCTACGCCACGCGGCGAGTGTCCGCCCGAGCGACTTGATCTCGGCGACGTCGTCGTTGGTGCACGCGACGATCGCCTTGTCGAGCAGCAACGCCGCGTCGTCGGGGTCGTCGGTGAGATACACCTCGCGTACCGATTCTTTCGCGAGCCACGCGCCGAGCACCTCGTCGTGAGGGTCACCGGCTCGTAATCCGAGCAGCAGACGATCTTGTCCGCGTTCGTCGAGTCGTTCAGAACCGGCGAGCAGCAACTTGCGGATCCGATACAACGGATCGTGTTTGCGCCGCGATGCCCAAGTGTTTCGTTCTGCACGCGGCGTCGGACCTTGTCGAGGCAACGGTTCCCGACTCGGACCACGTGGAACGGGTCCGCCACTCGAGTCGCGTGATCGAGATGCGGAGAGAGACCGGCACGGAAACTCTCCGCGAGATCGGTGGCGACGACTTCGATGCCCGCGAGCCACTCAGGATCGGCGTTCATGGTCCATCGTCGCAGATCAGCGGCGCTGTTGCCTCGAACCATGTCGATCACGATGCGTTGCTCGAGATCGACGAGCCCGGTCGCGTACACCGTCGCATGCGTGCGGTTGGCACGCAGGAACGACGTCTCGTCGACCCCGAGCTGCGCGACCGCACCGACACGTTCGGGGTCGTCGACGAGTGGTGTGCCGTGCTCGATCACCGCGTTCATGACCGTCCACCAACACACGCCGAACTCGTTTGCGACTTGCGACACCGGCCGGGCGTTCTCACCGACCTGGCGACACGCCTCCATACCCGCCCGACGCGTGATCACCGCCTGGGCGTCGACAAGAGCCGATCGTTCCGTCCACGTCTTCGCGTCACACGCATCCTCGACACAACGCCACCGGCGCTTGCGCCACACCAGCCTGGCGGGCCGACCGAAGCACGCCAGATCACGGATCTCGACCCGGAGACGGTCGTGTGCTTCGGCCCGCACCCCGCAACGCGAGCAGCCCTCGACCGTCGCGGTCGACTCGATCGCGATCACGAGCTCGTCAGGGCTCTCCATCACCTCGAGCACCCGGAACCCGTCCAGTCCCAGCAGTGCTTCCGCCAGCCCGATACCGTCGCTCACGTCAGGGGTCTCCTCGTCGTCGCAGCCGTCGAACAGCCGCAACGATGGCGGGACCCCTGGCCCGCGCGGTGGACCCTCAGCTACCCGCCGTTCCCCAGTTCAACGCGAAGAGCAGGTAAAACCGCAGGTCAGAGCACTCGCGGCAGAGTTTCCGGCGTACAGGCCGACTCGCTGCATCTTCGACCCGCGCGACGGAGCCCCGTCGGGACTCAGACGGGGTTCCGTCGACGTGGGTTTGACCGGGGATGCCCTTCGCCCCCACGACTCGGGCAACCCACCCACAACGACCGGCACCGCAACGCTCCCGATGGCGGATCCGGGATCGCGCGGGCCGGTCTCTCCGTAAACGCCGGCGGGCGCCGCAGCGATACGGCTCGAGAACTCAGGCGTCCAGATCGCCCTCGACGTCGGCCAGGTCGCCCTCGTCGTCGACGACGAGCTCACGGTCGTCGTCGGGCACAGGACCAGGCAATTCGTCGGGATCGGGCTCGATCTCGTCGCGCGCCAGGTCGTCGGCATCGACCTCGCGGAGCTCCACGTCGTCCGGGCCGCGTTCGCTCATGACCGAGGCGTACTCCGGTCGTGGTCGCCCGTCAACCCGCTCGTGTGCGTGCAGCTCGGCGAGGCCCGGGTCGACAGATGACCGGGGCTCCGCCTCCCTGGTGGTGATCGCCATCGCTTCGCCCCCACCACGACGCGAACGGTCTCTCGCGAGCAGCCTGGTCCACCGAGCACCCGCCGCGAGCAGGGAGCGGCAACGCCCCCTTGGAACCGGCACGTGGAGATCATGCGTCCGAGGGCTTCCGTGCCAGAAACGTGTCCCCAACTCGCGCCCGGTCAGCGCTCGGCCGCCGCCTTGATGTTGGCGAGGGTTTCCGCCATGCCGGTCTGGGTGCGGTCGACGACGGAGTCGAGGTAGTCCTCGACGTTCGAGTTCGGCGCCACGCTGGCCCAGAAGTCGCCGTAGCCGGGCAGCACCTCCCAGTGCTCGCTCAGCATCGTGCCGTCGCCAGACGCCTCCAGCCTGTACGACCAGCGCACGAGCTCCCGGACGCCGTCCATGCCAAGGTTGGTGAACGTGAATTCCTGGCCCGGTTCGGCGACGTCGACGCGGCAGGTCGTCGTCCACTCCATGTCGGGCAGCACGTTGTCTCCGGTGAAGCGAGTGTGGTCGTCGTCGATCCACTGCGCCGACTTGCAGACGGGACTGAACTCCCCCGTGCGGGTGACGTCCGCGACGAGCGCGTACACCGCTTCGGGGGCGGCGGCGATCGCGACGGAGTCGGAGTGCTGGTACTTCGTGAGATCCATCGCGGGAGCATACGGTGTGCCGGTGGCGTTCACGGGCTGGCCGGTCGAGGCGATCGAATTCTTCGAAGGCCTGGAGGACGACAACTCGCGCACGTACTGGCAGGCGAACAAAGCCGTCTACGAGCGGTCCGTGAAGCGCCCGATGGAAGCGCTTCTCGCGGAGTTGGAGCACGACTTCGGGCCGGGCAAGGTGTTCCGCCCCTACCGCGACGTCCGCTTCAGTCCCGACAAGACGCCATACAAGTTGAACTGCGCCGCGCACCTCACTGGTGGTTACGTCTCGGTCTCGGCCGACGAGCTGTTCGTCGGCAGCGGGCTCTACATGCCCGCGCCCGAACATCTCAAGCGCTTCCGCGCCGCGATCGACGCCGATCGCACCGGCACGGAGCTCGAGGCGACCGTCACCGCGCTGCGGAAGGCGAAGTACGACGTCGGTGCGCACGAGACGCTGAAGACCGCACCGCGTGGTTACGCCAAGGACCACCCGCGGATCGAGCTGCTCCAGCTCAAGGGCATCGTGATGTCGAAGGCGTGGCCGGTCGGCGGGTGGCTCGGCACCAAGAAGGCGAAGGATCGCGTCGTGGCGACGCTCGTTGCCGCGCGTCCCCTCAACGCGTGGCTCTCCGAGCACGTCGTCGACGAGGCGACGTAGCCCTCACCGGTCAGGGCGCATCCGGCCGAGCAGCGGGATGGCGGCGATCTTGTCATCAGTGAGCTCGTCCCAGCGCAGCCCCGGCAACCGCCACCTCCACGGCCGAGGGCAACGCACCACCTGATCGGCCGTCACGATCACGTCGACGTGCAGGTCGTGTGACGTCATCGGCACCGTTCCCGCCGCGAGCACCTGACGTTCGTGCACGGTGGTGACGACCACGGTGCTCGCGTCGACGAGCCCGGCCTCGGCCGCGAGCGCGAACTCGAGGTCGCTGAACCCGCCGCCCTTCCCGAGTCGCGCGCCCGACTCGTCGACCGCCACGCAACCCGTCACGACCAGGTCGACGGGTTCGAGCTCGTCGACGTCGACGGTGCGCGCGTTGCGCGACGCGCCCTTGATGGAGCTCGCGGTCCGCGGGTCGTCGGCCAGCTCCACCGGATCGAGCAGGAAGAACGGGTCGGCCTCGGCGAGGCGCGGCACCGCCATGTAGACGATCTTCCCGTCCTGCAGGGCTCGCTGACGCACCGGCCACTGCGGCGAGTCGGGGTTCGACTTCAAGGTCGCTGCCGCCGCCCACTCGCGCGTCTCGGCCAAGCGCCTCGCCGCGGCCTCGGCACCGACGAAGTTGGGGATGCGGTTCGCGGGTTTCGGGAACCGGGCGATGCCGGGTCGGTCGAGGTCGGACCACACACGCTCGCGCAGCGTCGCCTTCGCGGCGAGGAGCTCGGGATCTCCGCCGGCGTCGGCGTCGTGGCGCTCCGTCACACGGGTCGGTTCCGCTGCGGCGTGGCGCGCAGCTTGTCGACGAGGCCGGCGAACATCGGGTACACCTCGCGTCCGCCGAGCGCGTCGATCGACAGACGCCACAGGTTCCAGCGCTCGACGAGCCGGGCTCCGAACATGAGCGAGATCAGCGTGAAGTCGAACCCGCCGTGCTCCTCCAGCGCGCCGAGCTGCTCGAAGTAGTCGGGTTCGCGGAAGAGCACGTACGCCTCGATGTCGTTGGCGGCGATGTGGCGCACCAACGCGTCACGCAACTCTTCGGGTGATCGGTACGACGCCACGAGCCGGCGCGTCTCGACCATCGCGTCGTCGCTCCACCGGCGGAAGAAGTCGGCTGCGACCTCCGCCTGCCGACCGATGCGCGCCTCGCGCACCTGCTGGCCGGCGAACATCGCGGCCCCGATGGCGGCGATCCCGCCCACGGCGAGCACCGCGGTGGCGATCGCCGTCACCTCCTCGGCCCAGTTCGGCATCGCTCGCTCCTTGCTCGGGGGATCTTCCCGGACGGTAGCGAGGGCGGGCACAGCACGGGGTCTGGAGCGGCTGGGCAGAATGTATACAACTTTGGGTAGGGTGCCGCGATGGCTCAGGAACCCACCGACGTCCCCGCGATCCCCGACTACCAGCGCCTGCTCGAGGGCAAGGTCGCCGTCGTCACCGGAGGGGGCGACGGCATCGGCGGCGCCGTCTCCCGCCTCTTCGCCGAGCACGGCGCCCTCGTCGAGATCGCCGAGATGGAGCCCGACCTCGCCGCGGCCAAGCAGGCTGAGATCGACGCGGCCGGTGGCACCGCGCGCGCCCACGTCGTCGACGTGCGCGACGACGACCAGGTGGCCGCGCTCGCAGACGCGGTCACGAGCGCGCACGACGGCCGCGTCGACGTGCTCGTCAACAACGTCGGCGACTACCGGCCGCTCGTGCGCTTCGCGAGGTCGAACGCCGAGTCGTGGGACGCCATGTACCAGATCAACCTGCGGCACTTCTTCTCCGTGACTCGCGCCTTCCTCGGTCCAATGATCGACAGCGGCGGCGGCTCGATCGTCAACGTGCACTCGGTCGAGGGCATGCGCGGCTATCCCGGCGAGCCCGTCTACGGCGCGATGAAGGGCGCAGTCGCGCACTTCACGACGTGCCTCGCGGCCGAGCAGGGCCGCAACGGCGTGCGCGTCAACGGGGTCGGTCCCGACCTCACACAGACCCCGCAGGTCGACTACAGCCCGGTGAGCGAGCACGACGACATGTGGCCGTCGTGGGCGCCGGTCGGCCGGCTCGGGTGGCCAGAAGACCAGGCGCGCGTCGCGCTGTTCCTCGCTTCCGACATGTCGGCCTACGTGACCGGCCACAACATCCCGGTCGATGGCGGCACCAAGACCGGTGGCGGCTGGTTCTGGTCGCCGACGCAGCGACGCTTCACGAACCGCCCGCTCACCCTCTAGCCGTCTCGTCACTCCCAGACGTAGTCCTTCGGCTCGAAGGTCTTCGTCCACGTCCAGTACGTGGGGATCGGCCACGGGGAGATCGTGAAGATCTTCCCTTCCGGGTTCTTGAAGTGGGAGTGCTTCACCGACTCGTGCGCCCACACCATCTGCGAGATCTCGCTCGTGTAGCGCGCGGTGTAGTCGTCCTGCACTTCGGGCCGCGGCTCGAGTGCCTTGTGCCCCGACGTCAGCAGCTCGCGCAACGCCTGCATCACGTAGTCGACCTGGTTCTCGGACTGGTAGATCAGGCTCGCGCCGTGGGCGAGGTTCGTGCCCGGGCCGTAGAGGCAGAACAAGTTGGGGAACTGCTTGACGGTGATGCCGAGGTAGGCCGCCGGTTCGATCCCCCACTGGTCGCGCAGCACCGCACCGGCACGACCGACGATGTGCATCGGCCAGAGGAAGTCGTTGTGCCGGAAGCCGGTGGCGTAGCAGATGATGTCGGCGGGCCGGAACGTGCCGTCGACGGTGATCACGCCGTCGGCGACGATGCGCTCGATGCCGGTGCGCACGAGCTCGACGTTGTCCTTGCGCAAGCACGCGAGCCACGAACCGTTGTCCTGCAGCATGCGCTTCGCGGTGGGCGGATAGTCGGGCATGACCTTCGCCTCGAGCTCCTCGTCGCCGCCGAGTTGGGCGATCATGAGCGCGGAGAACATCTCGCACGTCGCGCGGTTGGTCTCGCTGACGGACAGCCCGCCGTCGTCGTAGTTCGGATCGATGCGGTTGCGCTCCACCGACAACCCGGCGCCGGGGTAGAAGGTGAGGAAGCGGAACCAGCGGCCGAAGAACGGCAGATGGCGGATCGCCCACCGCTCACCTTCGGGCACGGCTCGGTGGTAGTTCGGGTTGGGGAACACCCACTGCGCGGTGCGCTGGTACACGGTGAGCTGCTCGACGTCGTCGGCGATCGTCGGCGCGATCTGGAAGCCGCTGGCGCCCGCGCCGATGAGCGCGAAGTTCTTGCCCGCGTACTCGACCGAGTGGTCCCAGCGCGCCGAGTGGAACGACGGACCCTCGAAGTCGTCCATGCCTGGGATCTCGGGCAGGCGCGGCGTGTTGAGCGACCCGACCGCGCTGACGACGGCGCGGGCGTCGAGCACGTCCGTCGAACCGTCGGGGTTCGTGATCTCGACGGCCCAACGTCCCGTCGCTTCGTCGTACGTCATGCCGTCGACCCGCGTGTTCCAGCGGCAGTGCGTCTCGAGATCGTGCGCCTCCATGACTCGACGGAAGTACGCGCGCAGCTCGGGGTGCTGCGAGAAGTACTCGGTCCAGTGGTCGGCGGGCTCGAACGAGTAGCAGTAGAAGTGGCTGCCGATGTCGACGCGCGCGCCCGGGTATCGGTTCTCCCACCACGTCCCGCCGGGTCCGCCGTTCTTCTCGATCACGGTGAACGGCAACTTCGCCTGCGCGAGGCGCAGCGCGGCGAGCAAGCCGGACTCGCCGCAGCCGATGACGACCACGTGCGAGTCGGCGCGCACGTGGTCGGGGATCTCGTCGGCCCAGGTGATCTCGCGCGCGTCGGCGCCGTCGAGGTGCAGGTCTTCGAGGAACATCGGCACCACGTCGTCGTCGAGCGGTGCGCACGCGAGGAACGCCATCATCTCGCGGATGAGCTCGTCCGACGGCGCGGGCGGGAGCACACACCCGCCGTCGCGGAACTCCAGGATCGCGGGCAGCGCCCACGCGCGCGCCGCCGCCATCTCCTTCTCGGTCATGCCGCCCTGGTAGTCGTTGAGGACCGAGTGGTGCGGGCGCAACTCACTGCGGATCCACTGCGGGTCGCCGGTGAGGTGGACCATCGAGCAGAGCAGCGCGGGAACGCTCAGGTCGTCCAGCGCGGCGGCGATGGCTGCGTCGTCGTCCGTGAAGGGATGACCGGCGTGGGGGTTGTGGTCCGGCTGCGGCATGAGCGAGAGGATACGGCCGATGCTCGCTACCTTCCCCGACGGCGGCACCAACCCGAAGATCGGGTAGGCCACCGCGTCGTCACGACGCGGCAGGCGTGTCCGGTGTGGTCGTGGTCGCGGTGGTGGTCTCGACCTCGGTGGGTTGCGGGTCGTCGTGGAGGCCGCTGCGGAACTCCTTGGCGGCCTGACCCATGCCCTTGGCCAGCTCGGGCAGCTTCTTCGACCCGAAGAGCAGGAGCACGACGGCGAGCACGATGAGCAGTTCGACGGGTCCGACGTCCATGGCTCCATCGTAGCCGCGCACCCGTGGCGCGCCCGGGGCGGCGCGGTTACGGGCGTGTTGCGCGTCGCGCGCGGCGCCAGACGTCGCCGTAGGCCTCGAGGCCCTCGGCCGAGAGCCAGCTGTCGGGCCCGGCGGCGATCGTCACCCGTTCCGGCACGGTGCCCCACACCGGGACACCGGCCTCCACCCACATCGCGATCGTTTCCTGGTAGTCACGGGTGAAGGTGCGGGCCGAGGCGAACACCAGCCCCGCCGATAGCCGCTTGGGCACCATGTCGAGCACCGCCTCGACCCGGGCGGTCTCCACGCCGCCGACGCGGGTGGGGATGATCACCACATCGGCCTGCTCGAGCGCCTTGGCCAACAACCGCTCGTGGCCGGGCGGGGTGTCGACCACGGCGATGTCGTCGCCGTCGATCCGGTCGAGGGTCCGCACGAGGAGGCGTTCGGTGGGCGACTCCACCACGTCGACGCCCTCGAACACGTCGTCGGCGGCGTGCTCCACCCAGTCGGCCGCGCTCCCTTGGGGGTCGGCGTCGACGAGGGTGACCGACCGCTTGCCGTTGCCCGCGACGGCGGCGAGGTAGACGGCGGTGGTGGTCTTCCCCACCCCGCCCTTCAACGCTGCCACGACCACGATCACGTCGGGCACCCTAGCGAGATCGGGCGAGCGCGCCCAGCGAGTCAGAGGGCGGGCCGGTTGCGGGCGAGGTGGGCGCCGTTGTCGCCGAACACGACCTGGCCGGTGACCGCGCGCCCGAGGTCGGAGGCCAGTGCCACCACGAGCCGGCCGAGGTCGTCGGGTTCGCCGAGTCGTCCGAGCGGGTGCGCCTCGACGAGCGCGGCGACCTGGTCGTCGGTCAGCGCCGCGGCCACCACCGGAGTCAGTGTCGTACCCGGCGCCACCGCGAACACGCGGATCCCGCGCGGCGCGAGCTCGACCGCCAGGGTCTCCGTGAGGTGGTTGATCCCGGCCTTGGCCGCGCCGTAGTGCGCCATCCGCAGCGACGGGCGCGTCGTCTCCCCCGACGTGACGTTCACGATCACGCCCGCCGTGTCGGCAGCGAGCATCACGCGCGCCTCCGCCTGGCACGACCACATGGTGACGAACAGGTTCTGCTCGACGACGTCGCGCAGCGCGTCGTCGTCGAGATCGACGAAGGCCTGCGGCATGCGTCCCGCGAGCGATCCCACGTTGTTGACGGCGACGTCGAGCCCACCGAGGTCGTCGACGACACGCCCGACGAGTGCGCGCACGCGCTCGGGTTCGCGAACATCGGTCGCGATGGCCAGCGCGCGCACCCCGTGGGCCTCCACCTCCGCGGCGGCGTCGGCGAGCTGGGCGGCGTCCTTGTCGGCGAGCGCGACGTCGCACCCGGCGGCCGCGAGCCACCGGGCGATACCCCGGCCGATCCCGACCGCGGCGCCGGTGACCAACGCCCGCTTCCCCGCCAACCCCAGGTCGATCTCCATCACCACGGTCGATTCCGCTCCGGCGTCCCGGCCGTCCGGCCACGCCGCCGCTTCATCTCCATCACCACGCTCGATTCCGCTCCGGCGTCCCGGCCGCCCGGCCACGCCGCCGCTTCATCTCCATCACCACGCTCGATTCCGCTCCGGCGTCCCGGCCGTCCGGCCACGCCGCCGCTTCATCTCCATCACCACGGTCGATTCCGCTCCGGCGTCCCGGCCGTCCGGCCACGCCGCCGCTTCATCTCCATCACCACGGTCGATTCCGCTCCGGCGTCCCGGCCGTCCGGCCACGCCGCCGCTTCATCTCCATCACCACGGTCGATTCCGCTCCGGCGTCCCGGCCGTCCGGCCACGCCGCCGCTTCATCTCCATGGCCCGTCAACGTATCCGCGGGGCGGTCACCACGCTCAGCGACCTCTCAGGCGTCCCTGACCACCATGAGTGTCGGGAGAGTCGACCCCGGGAGGATCCCGACCATGACCGACGAGACACCGCAGTCCGAGGGCGAGCCGTCACCGGCGCCGCCCGAGGAGAGCGCCACCGCAGAGACCAAGCCCTTCACGTACGACGACGCGGTGCAGCAGGCGGGCGACGAAGACGACGTCGAACCCGCGCCGCCCGCGACCGCGCCGCCCGCACCCGAGGCAGCACCGGAAGCCACCGAGGCAGCTCCCGTCGCGGCAGCCACGACGGCACCGACTGCGCCAGTTGCCGCCGCGCCCGCTCCGAGCGCCGAGCGCCCGGCGGGGATCTTCATCCCGAAGTGGGTGGGGATCGTGGGCGCGGCGATCATCGCCGCGCTCATCTTTGGCGGCATCGGCTACGCGATCGGCGACTCCGACTCGGGTTCCAGCAGCAACGCCGCGAGCACGTTTCCCAACAGCAACGGGAACGGCAGCCAGCAGTTCCCCGGCGGCTACCTCCCCAACGGTGGTCAGCTGCCCGGCGGGGGCCAGTTCCCCGGGAACGGCAACAGCAACGGCAACGGTGGGAGCGGCACCACGACGAGCAACGCCGGCTTCCTCGGCGTCGGCGTCGAGGCAACCACCAGCGGCAAGGGCGTCCAGGTGAGCGACCTGGCCGAGAACAGCCCCGCCGCCAAGGCCGGGCTCCAGAAGGGTGACGTGATCACCGCCATCGACGGCAAGTCCGTCGACTCTCCGATCGCCCTGCGCTCCGCCGTCCAGGCGAAGCAGAGCGGCGACGAGATCAGCGTGACCTACACCCGCGACGGCTCGTCGAACACCGTGAAGGTGACCCTCACGAGCCGGGCCCAGGCCCAGTCGAGCTGACCCACGCCCCCGCGTCCGCAAGCCCGGGCGAGGATCCGGCTCCGCCGGTCCTCTGGCATTCTCCAGACGGGTGCGCGGACCACCCGAGGCCCGGCGTACCGGACGAGTGCGGGCTTTGCCCGTGCTCGTCCGCTGGGACGGAATGTGCGAGCGGAGGCGAGCGAACGGGGAAAGGCAGTTCAGCCGTCCAGCACCTGGGTGACCAGGGCTGCGATGGCCGAACGCTCCGAGCGCGTCAAGGTGACGTGCGCGAAGAGCGGATGACCCTTGAGCGACTCGATCACGCTCACGATGCCGTCGTGGCGGCCGACGCGCAGGTTGTCGCGCTGCGCGACGT
Source organism: uncultured Actinomycetes bacterium (assembly GCA_963841415.1). GTDB lineage: Bacteria > Actinomycetota > Acidimicrobiia > IMCC26256 > DASPTH01 > DASUAS01. The sequence goes on from CAWJCN010000001.1 coordinate 1,760,688, forward strand.
CGTGCGTGAGCACGACACGACTCCCGCGACCGAGGCGGCTGAGCGCGGTGAGCAGGACCGAGCGCTCGAGGTTCTGGGCTTCGTCGATCACGACGAGGCTGTCGGTGAGGCTGCGGCCGCGGATGTGCGTGAGCGGCAACACCTCGAGCAGGCCGCGATCGAGGACCTCCTCGATCACCTCGCGCCCTACCATCGACTCGAGCGCATCGGTGACCGCCGCGCCCCACGGTGCCATCTTCTCGCTCTCCGACCCCGGCAGGTAGCCGAGGTCCTGGCCGCCCACTGCGTAGATCGGGCGGAACACGACGACGCGGTGGTGCGTCCGCCGTTCGAGCACCGCTTCGAGGCCGGCCGCGAGCGCGAGCACGCTCTTGCCGGTGCCCGCCGTACCACCGAGGCTCACGATGCCGACCTGGTCGTCGAGCAGGACGTCGATCGCGATGTGCTGCTCCGCCGAGCGCCCGCGCAGATCGAACATCGACTGGTCGGTGCGCACGAGGTGCAACCGCTTGTCGGGATGCACACGCGCGAGCGCCGACTGCGAACCCGAATGCAGCGCGACACCCGCGTGACACGGGAGGTCGCGCGCTTCTTCCAGGTCGACCACCTTGTGCTCGAACAGCTCGTCGATCACCGCACTCCACACGTCGAGCTCCACGAAGCCGGTCCAGCCGGAGTCGGTGGCGAGCTCGTTGCGGTACTCGTCTGCCTCGAGGCCCACCACCGCGGCCTTCAGCCTCAGCGGCAGATCCTTGGTGACGACGACGACCTCGCGACCCTCGCGCCCGAGGCTGAGCGCGACGGCCAGGATGCGGTGGTCGTTGGCAGGCGACGTGAGGGGCTGCGGGAGCGCTTCGAGCTCCTGGTGGTTGAGCTCCACCCGGAGCGTGCCGCCCTCGTCGTTGACCGGCATGGGGTCGAGGAGCGACCCGTGACGGGTGCGCAGGTCCTCGATGAACCGCAGGCTCTGGCGCGCGGCCCAGCCCAGCTCGGGGTGGTGGCGCTTGCCCTCGAGCTCGGTGAGCACCACGAGCGGGAGGACCACCTCGTGTTCGGCGAAGCGCGTGACCGCCAACGGATCAGCCAGCAGGACGGAGGTGTCGACGACGTAGACGGTCCGCGTGATCAAGGCACGGGGGACGCTAGCTGGCGCCGCGGCGCGTGTCGCGCACCCTCGGTGCCTGCTTCCGTTCACGGACTGCGAACACGGCGCTCACGCGGGTCACAGGTTGCCTGTCTAGGGTGGTCGGAGCAGTCAAGCGGCCCCTCGGGAGGTCCTCAGCCGTGGCGCGCGCCCGAACGGATGCGATCATCGCCGGCGTCAACAAGGCGGGCACGACGTCGCTGTTCGTCTCACTGTCGTCGCACCCCGACGTCGCGCCGTCGTCGATCAAGGAGACCGGTTACTTCCTCCCGGCGCGTTACGCGCTCCCGCTCTCGCCAGCTACGGACTGGGACGCGTACTTCGCGGATGCCGGCGACCGACCCGTGCACCTCGAGGGCACCCCGTCGTACTTCTACGGTGGCGCGGCGGTCGCGCAGGCGATGCGCGAGCAGCTCGTCGATCCTCACGTGCTCGTCGTGCTGCGCGAGCCGGTGAGCCGGGCGATCTCGTTCTTCACCTACCAGAAGATCCGCTTGCGCTTCCCGGCCGACTACCCCATCAGCGACTACCTCGCCGCGGCCGACCGCCTCACCGCCGACGACTTCCTCGATCCCGAGAACGAGAAGTACATGGCGTTCCGCGGCGGCTGCTACGCGGAATTCCTCCCCGGCTGGCTCGAGGTGCTCGGCACGGAGCGGTTGCGCGTGATCGACTTCCAGCGGTTGGTCACCGACCAGGTCGCGACGCTCCACGAGACCGCCAGCTGGCTCGGGCTCGACCCTCACCGCTTCCCGTCGGGCGCGCTCAGCTCCGAGAACCGCACAACCGGGTTCAGGAGCAAGGCGTTCCAGCGCGTCGCGCTCGCCGGCAACGACCGGCTCGAGCGCGTGTTCCGTCGTCGTCCCGAGACCAAGCGCAAGCTCCGCGCGTTGTACTACCGCTTGAACGGTCGCAGCACCGACGAAGCGATCCCCGACGAAGTACGCGCCGAGCTCGCAGCGCGTTACGAGGAGCCCAACGCGCGGCTCGCCGAACAGCTCGACACCGCGGGCATCCCGCGTCCCGGCTGGCTCTCCCCCTCGTCGTCCTCGGAGCGTTTCGGCGTCAAGGAAGGCGAATAGTCGCGCCACCTTGACGCATGTTCGCGGTCGGTGGTGAGCGCGACGTACACCAGCGCGCACTCGAACACGACGGCCATCACCGCGGGGATGGCGACGCCGGAGTCGTTGAGCGCGTAGCCCAGCACCGCGACCACCGCGAGCGCGAGCATCGTCTGCCGTACGACCGGCACCGATCGGTACAACGGCCGGATGCGACCGCCGCGGACGCGCCACAGATACCAGACGAGCAGCGCGACGACGGGCAAGACCCAGAGGAGCTTCGTGCCGCCGAAGGAGGCGAGGTTGGCGTCGAGCTTGCGGTGGATGGTGAGGAACGAATCGCCGGGGGCGCCGTTGATCAGCTCGTCGAAGAAGCGACCGACGTGCGTCTGCTGGTCGCGTGGGCGCATGAGATCGGCGAAGCCGACGAGCAACCCGGCGCCGACCAGCACGACGCCGAGGACTGCGACGGTCCGGGCGCGGATGCTGCGCCCGAGCAACAACCAGGCGAACAGGCCGAATCCCGGCGCACCCGCCAACGCCGAGCCGAAGTCACCGCCGGCCTGCGGGGCAGCCATCACCACGAGGGTGACCGCCAGCATCGCGATGACCGCGAGCACGGTGCGACGCCCGGGCCGTCGCCACACCGCGAGCCCACCGAGCAGCAACACCGCCGCGGTGAGTTGCGAGAAGGTGATGTTGCCCTGCCCGGCCACGCGGATGCCGACGGTGGCGGAGTAGCCGAACACGGTGTTGAGCTCGAGCCGCGCACCGGCCAGCAGGTCGAGCACGTGCAGCGCGACCGTCGCCGCCAACGCGACGCCGAGCGGCAGGTAGGGATGGCGACCGCCGATCAGTCGGCACACCCCCGCGAAGACGACGGCCACGACCAAGAGGTACGCGAGGTACGCGACCGAGTTGTCGGCGCGGCCGAAATGCAGCGGTTCGGCGACGTAGGTTGCGAACAGGAACCCGAGCACCGCGAGCGCGAAGTACCGCACGAGCAACGCGCCGCGTCGCGCGCGGCGCGCCGCGAGCAGCGCGGCCACGGCCAACGCGACGCTGAGGCCGAGGAGGATGTCGTTGGCGGTCGTCACCTTCGAGTCGCGGAACACTGCGTCCTCGTTGGCGTGCACCAACGTGGAGATTCGCTCGCCGGGCGCGGGGCCCGGCACCACCTCCATGACCCGACCCTCCATCGCCTCGGGCACGTCGAGCCCGAGGAGGTGGAGGACGGTGGGCGCGATGTCGATCACGTAGACGAAGCCGTCTCGACGGCTGGTCGCGGAGCGGAGGAACTCGGGTGCGACGCCGGGCGCGCGGACCCCGGTGACCGCGAGTCCCGAGCCCCGCCGCGGTGACGCCGGACTCACCACGAAGACCGCGTCGTGTTGCGGGTCGACGTCACGGAGCATGCGACCGACGAGGTCGTCCACCCGGTGCAGCGCGGCGCGCTTCTGGACCAGGGCCTGCTGATCGGTGAGGAAGTCGGTGTAGAGATCGGCCCGGAGCAGGTCGGAACCCTCGACGAGGACCACGCCGCCCTTGCTCCACGCGTCCGTGAACGCGCGGTAGGCCGCGTCGTCGTCGGTACGCACGCCGAACGGTGCGTGCGGGTCGGGTTCGAGGAGCGTGTCGCTCACACTCCCGGAGGGGACGCGTCCGTCGCTCCCCATGAGCGCGTTCACCGCCGCGCGTTGATAGGGCTGCAGCGGATCGTCGACGACGGGTTGCGCGCCGTCGCCGTTGGCGACGACCCCACGCGACAGCCTTGCCTCGGCCAACGTGTCGCCGAGCGCGCCGATCGTGGGGTCGTAGAGCCCGTTGGCGTTCTCCCGGACGAGCGCCTCGAGCCCCAGGTGCACGATGCCACTCGTGGCCTCGACACCCGTGCGTTGCCGGTACACCGCGCCCGCGTTGCTGTCTCCGTAGGCCTCGGTGGTCTCGAACGCCTGACCGGCCAGCTGCGTCGCGGCCGAAGCGCGGCCACCGGCCCCGAGCGCGGTGTACCCGGCCGCGATCGAGCTCTTGCGGCCGGCGGTGCGGGTGATCATGTCGGCGATGGCCGACTGCGAGAAGAGCTTCTGCAAGTTCGGGTCGTCGCCCGACTTCACGTCGGCCCACGAGGTCGCGGGGAGCGAGATGATCAGGACTCGCTTCACGGGGTTGGCTGACTGCTGCGCGCCCGCGACGCCGGTCGCCGTGAACTGCGTGACGACGAGCGAGACGCCGAGGGCGATGACCGCGTTGGCGACGACGGCGCGCCGGATCACGGTTCGACCGCGAGGTCCGGATCGACCGGCTCGAACGCGCGCTCGAGGTTGCGCCCGCGCTGGGGCAGCATTCGCAGCAGGAGGAGGTACAGGCCGAGTCCGACGACACCGATGGCCAGCAGCACCAGGAGGTCGGCGAGCTTGCCGCTCGGCGCGACGAGATCCTCGACCAGCCACGCCAACCCGCCGAGGGCGGCCGACGCGGCCAGCGCGGGGAGGAACGCATGTGGGAAGAAGCCGTGGCCGATGCGTCTGCGCAACACCGCACCGAGGACGATCGCGCCCAACAGGTACGCGGCGCTGTGACCGAGACCGAGCGCGGCGACCTTTGCGGTGTCGCTCTCGAACGTGAGTCCGCCGACCACCATCACCGCGGCACCGACCAGCGCGCTGGCGCCGGCGATGATCGCGGGGGTGCGGCTGTCGCCGAGCGCGTACGACGCGCGCGCGAAGAAGAGAAACGTGCCGTACGTGAAGAGACCGACGCCGAGCGAGGCCAGCGCGGCCGCGAACAGGTCGGCGTCGTGACGGCTGTTGCCGACCGCGAGCACTCGCATCACCGGCAGCGCGAGCGCGACGTACGCAGCACTGACCGGTAGCAGCAGTCGCGACATGCCGTCGAGTCCCCAGCGGAGTCGGTCCGCGAACGACACCATGTCGCCGCGGCCGACGTCGCCGGTGAGCTCGGGCAGGATGGTCGTGTGGATCGGCTGCGCGAGGATCGCGTAGGGCGCCAGGAACGCCACGAAGCAGAACTGGTAGGCGACCACGCCGCCGGCGACCTGGTTGCCCATGACGAGCGCGGCGGCGAGCAGCACCGCGACGTCGGGCTGGAGCGCGACCCACGCCGACAACCAGAGCAGCCGCCGCAGCTTGCGGTCGACGGCACCGAGGCGCGGACGGAGGCGGAACCCGGAGTGGAGGAGCGCGACGGTCGGCACCCCGACGAAGCCGACCACCCCGAGCGTGCCGCCGACGGCCAGCACGAGCTTCTCGGCCGTCGTGAGGTCGAGGCTCGGGTCGGGGCCGTGCAGCGCGTAGAAGCCCGCCATCGTGGCGACGAGCACGACGGTGTTGGCGATGGGCGCCACTGCGACGATCACGAACCGACGTTTGGCGAAGAGGACCGCGGTGGCCACCGTGCCGATCGCGTAGAGCAGCACCTGCGGGACGAAGAACCGCAGGAAGAAGGCCGACAGGGCCACCTGCTGTGACTCGACGTGGGCGTTGGGGGCGCTGCTGGACAGGACCCGGGCGATGGGCGTGGCGAACACGATGCCCACGACCGAGACGACCGCCATGATGGCCAGAGCCAGGCCCAGGACCCCGGAGGCCAGGCGCTCGGCCTCGGCGTCGTCGTTGGCCCGGAAGAGGTCGACGAAGGTGGGGACGAGCACGGCCGAGAGCGCGCCGGCGGCGATGAGCTCGAAGAGGACGTTGGAGACCGAGCTCGAGGCCTGGTAGGTGTTGCCCAGGTAGGTCGCGCCCAGGACGGCGGCGATCACCCAGACCTTGACGAACCCGACCCCGCGGGAGGCGAGCGTGGCGACGCTCATCCGCGCCGCTGCCCGCGTCGGTCGTTCGCTGGCCACCACCAGCGGGCCAGCCTACGGGGGCGCGCGCGTTTTGCCGTGGCGAGCGGGCATGCTGGCGCCGGTCGCCCACCCCGCCGCCGTCGACCCTGCTGGGGGGACGGGCCGCTCAGGCGGCGGGTGGGCGTTCTTCCCTTCGATGGTTCGCTCGCTACGAGCCGGGATACCCGGCCCGCCTCCGCTCGCTCACGCCACCGCCACCATGGTTCGCTCGCTACGAGCCGGGATACCCGGCTCGCCTCCGCTTCGCTCACGCCACCTTGGTCCGTGGCGAGGACCGAGTGCCTCTGGCCCCACGCGTCCCCTCTAGGCTGGCCCGCCATGCACGACGCCCTGCTGGCCGCCGAGATCGCCCTGCTCGAGGAGCGTCGCCCCCTCACGCGCGACGAGGTGCTGGCAGCGGCCGCAGTCCCGCTCGACGAGCTGCCGGACGTCATCGCGCTCGCGCACCGCGTACGCCTCGCGTACTGCGGCGCCGAGGTGGAGCTCGAGAGCCTCATCAATGCCAAGTCGGGCGCGTGTCCCGAGGACTGCGCCTTCTGCTCGCAGTCGGCGCGCTACTCCACCGACGTCGACGTGTACCCGCTGCTCCAGCTCGACGAGGTGCTCGAGGCCGCGCACGCGACGCGCGCCGCCGGCGCCACGCAGTTCTGCATCGTGGTCGCGGTGCGCGGCCCGTCGGAACGCATGCTCACGCGGGTCCTCGAAGCCGTCGACGCGGTGCAGAACGAGGCCGGCCTCGAGGTCGCCTGCTCACTCGGGCTCCTCACCAAGGAACAGGCCGAGCGACTCGCCGCCGCGGGCGTGAAGCGCTACAACCACAACCTCGAGGCGCCACGGGCGCTGTTCCCGTCGATCGTGAGCACGCACACCTACGACGACCGGGTCGAAACCGCCCGGCTCGCGATCGATGCCGGCATGGAGCTGTGCTGCGGCGGCATCCTCGGCATGGGCGAGACGCTCGAGCAGCGCGTCGACTTCGCATTCGAGCTCGCCGAGCTCGATCCGTGCGAGGTGCCGATCAACTTCCTCCTCCCCACCGGCACGCCGCTCGGCGACCAGCGGCTCATCACGCCGCGCGAAGCGCTGCAAGCCATCGCGCTGTTCCGACTGGTGTTGCCCAGCGCGTGGCTGCGACTGGCCGGCGGGCGCGAGTTCGTGCTCGGCGAGCTCCAGGGCATGGGACTGCTCGCGGGCGCCAACGCGTTGATCGTCGGCAACTACCTCACGTCGACCGGCCGTCCACCCGAGGAAGACCACGCGCTGCTGGAGGCGCTCGGCATGCCCGTCGCCGACGGGCCCGGTGAGGGTCGCTTCGTCGTCGACGCGCACGGCGCGCACGCGCGCCCGGCGCAACCCGTGCGCCCGGTGCGCGTCGGCATCCCCGTCCGCGCCGATTGACGCGGGTCACGGGGTGGGCGTCGTCAGGCGGCCGGTGCGGAAGAACTCCTCGCGGGGGCCGGGCAGGTAGAGGTCGTACTGGCCGACGACCACCCAGCACACGAAGAGACCGACGACCTCCTCGAGCACCACGACCCACCAGGTGGGCACGAGCGAGTCGTGCGCGAAGTCGGTGCCGAGGAACGGCCACCAGAACAAGTCGGTGTTGGTGAACGCGCCCGAGAGGATGAGGCCCGCGAAGACGCCGATCGGCAGGCACAGCCACCGCCGCCGGACCAGCCGCGGCCGTCCGATGGTGCCCAGCATCACGACGACGAGCAGCGCGACCGCGAACAGCAGCGTGTAGCCGTAAGCGCGATATCCGAACGCAAGGTCGACCACGAGCGGGAGCAGCGAGCCCCCGGCGATCAGGCGGTAGTCGATGCCCGAGCTCCGGAAGATCGTGGCCACGCCGAACACCGACAGGCCGATGTACCAGAAGAACACGGACTCAGGGCAGGTCGAGCGCGGCGTTCACCAGCGCATCGGCGTCGACGTTGTGCTCGCGGCGCACGTGGCCGAGGTCGACCCGCTCGAACTGCGACAGCAGATCGCGAACCTTCGTGACCAACGGCCGGAGGTGTTCCTGCTTCACCTTCCACCGGCCCGCGACCTGTTCGATGACCAGCTTCGAATCGCCCCGCACGCGCACGGCACGCGCACGCGTCGCGGCCGCGGCCTGGAGGCCGGCGATCAACGCCCGATACTCGGCGACGTTGTTGGTCGTCTCGCCGATGCGCTCGCTGACCGCCGCCAACCGCGTCGGCGGCGAGGTCGACGGGTCGAGCACGACGGCGCCGATCGCGGCGGGACCCGGGTTGCCGCGCGCGCCACCGTCGAAGTAGACGACCACCTCGTCGAGCATCAGGGGACCAGGATCGCGCCGCAGTTGTCGCAGTGCGCGATGGGCTGACCGCCCGACCGCTTGATCTGCTCGGCCTCGATGGAGGGCACTGACAGATGGCACCCCTGGCAGGTGGTGCCGAGCAGTCGGGCCACGCCTGCACCTTTCGCCTGGGCGCGGCAGCGCTCGTACTCCTTCACCAGCGCGGCGTCGATGCTCGCGGCGATCCCGTCCCGCGTCGCTCGCTCCGCTTGCATCTCGGCGATGATCCCGGCTTCGGCGTCGGCGAGCTCGCTCCGCAGACGGTCGACGTCGCCGCCCACGGATGCTCGTTGCTGCTCGACGTCGGCCAGCGTCGCCTCGAGCGGCTCACGCGCCTCCATGAGCTCGAGCTCGCGGTTCTCGATCGAGCGCTGGTGGCGGCGGAGCTGTTCGACGTCGGTCTGCATCGCCTGCAGCTCGCGGGGCGAGCTCACCTCGCCCGAGTACATGCGCGACTCGACCTCTTTGGCCTTGTCAGCGAGCGAACGCGCTTCGTCGTCGAGCTGCTGCTCTTCGCGGGCGATCCGGTCCCGCTCGGCGCGGGTGGTGCCGAGTCGCGCATCGAGCGCGGCGGCTTGGGACTCGGAGAGCGCCAATGCCTCCCGCTCGGGCAAGGTCTGGTGACGATGGAGCAGGCGTTCGAGTGCGCTGTCGTGCTCCTGCAGCGTGAGGAGCGTTTCGAGCTCGCTCGTCACTGGCCGGTCTTCCGCGTGTTCGGCACGGTGACCTGCGGTGTCGTCGGCGTGGTGGCCGCGGGCGTCGTCGGCGTCGGGGTGGTGGGCACCTGCTGCACCGTCGGCAGCTGCGGCGTGACGGGAACCACCGGGGCCGGCGCGTTCTCGGCGCGCCCGCCGGTGTCGATGACGCTCTCCCCTGCCCGCTCGCACACCGGGCCGGCATCGGGCAGCGGGATGTTGGGCTCATCGGCCAAGGCCTGCGTCATGAACGCCCGGAAGACGGGGGCCGCCGAGTCACCGCCGAACCCGGCTTGGATCCCGGAGTTCGTCGTGCGCCAGTTGCCGAACCACACCGCCGTGGCGAGTTGGGGGGTGGCGCCGATGAACCACGCGTCGTTGCGGGCGTCGGTGGTACCCGTCTTGCCGAAGATGTCGTGACCGGGCACAGCTGCGCCGGTCCCGGTGGCGCCGCTCCTGGTGACGACTCCGGACAAGATGTTCTGCTCGCACGCCGCGACGTCGGGAGTCAGGACTTGATCGCCCGCTGCGTTCTGCTGGAGCACCTTGCCGTCGGGGAACACGACCTTCTGCACGACGTAGGGCGTGTGGTGCGTCCCACCGCTGGCGATCGTCGCCATCACGTCGGCCATCGTCTCGGTGTTCTGCTCGAAGACCCCGAGGGTGAGGGTGAGGTACGCCTGGAGGTTCTGCTTGGTGATGCCCATCTTGTGGGCCGTGTCGATCACCTTGTCCTCGCCCACGCTGGTGGCGAGGTGCACGAAGGCGCAGTTCACCGAGAAGGCGGTCGCGTCCCAGAGGGAGTACGTCCCGCTCCCCGGTTCGTCGTTGACGGTGTAGCCGTCGAACCCCGGCACCGAGCACGGGCTCGAGCCGTCGACGGTGTCGTTGGGCGAGTATCCGTTGGTGAGCGCGGTGGCGAGGGTGATCACCTTGAAGGTGGAGCCGGTCTGGCGACCGTAGGGCGACGTGGCGATGTTGGTCTGGTCGACGTTGTAGTCCTGGCCCGAGACCATCGCCTTCACCGCGCCGGTGTTCGGGTCGATCGACACCAACGACGACGCCCAGTCAGGACCCGAGTTGTCGCCACAGCAGGGCTTGTCGTTGGTGGTCGCGTCGACTGCGTACCCCTGGAGGGTTGGGTCGAAGGTGGTGTAGATCTTCAAGCCGCCCTTGAGGATCTTGTCGGTCCGCTCCTTCTCGGTGCTACCGAGCTCGGGGAACTGCTGACCCTTGATGAGGTCCTGCAGCACCTCGGTGGTGAGGATGTTGTTGCCGACGACCGGGTTGGCCGGCGGCTGAACCTGCGGCAAGGGCTCGTTGTTCGCGGCGTTGGCCTGGGCCTGGGTGATGTAGTGCTCCTCGACCATGCCCCGCAGCACGTCGGCACGCCGGCGGATCGCACGGTCGGCGTGCGTGAACGGGCTGTTGCCCTCGGGGTTGGAGATGAGCCCCGCGAGCAGCGCGGCTTCTCCGAGCGTGAGCTCGTCGAGGCGCTTGCCGCGCGGGAACATCGAGCCCGGATCGAAGGTGTAGAAGAACCGCGACGCCGCGGCCTTGAGACCGTAGGACCCCGACCCGAAGTACACCGTGTTGAGGTACTCGACGAAGATCTTGTCCTTCGAGAACTTCTCGTTGAGGCGGAGCGCGTCCTCGATCTCCTTGACCTTGCGGTTCACGTCGCGCTTCGACGTGAGGATGCGGTTCTTCACCAGCTGCTGGGTGATGGTGGAGCCGCCCTGCTCGATCTTCCCCGACGTCACGTTGGTGAGGAAGGCGCGGAACACCGCGCCCAGATCGATCCCGTCGTTGGTCCAGAACGTTCGGTCCTCGGTGGCGATCACCGCGTTCTGCACCATCTCGGGCACTTCTCTGAGCGCATGGATCGGGTCGCGCGCCTCCTGGCCGAACGGCGGAGCCATCGGGCTGCCGTCAGCCCAGTAGACGGTGGACCCCTGCGCGAGCGCCTTGAGGTTCGGGACCTCGGCCGTCGTGTAGTGGTGTGCGGTGGCGATCTCGACCGACCCGGGGATGAGCGCGGCGAGGCAGGCTCCGACGGCGAGGCCCCCGACGACGATCGCCACGAGCACGATGATCAAGGAGCGGGAGAACGAGCGCATGGGGCCTCCCAGCTTGGCACACGACCCCGGCGCTCACGGGGTCAGGGCGAGCCGGTGGCCCCCAACGACTGGGCCACGAAGGTGGCATAGGCCTGCGCGCCGTCGGGGCGCAGGTGGATGCCGTCGTCGTAGAAGAACTCGGGGTGCGCCCCGCCGTAGGAGTGCCAATCGAGCAGCACGGCGTTCTTGTGCTTCTTGACCCGGTCCGCGAGCAGATCGTTGTTCGGCTGCTCCCAACCCCGCGGCTCCTTGGCGTTGATGATCACGACCTTCTGACGGTCGTCCAGCAGACCCATCATGCGGTCGAGGTCATCGGGATTGATCAGCCCGTTCGTGCCGAGCTGCACGATCACGTACTGACCCAGCCGACCCTGGTCCTTGTACGACTGGATCAGATCGACCCCAGTGCCGAACTGCCGGCTCTCGGCGGCGTCGACCGTCAACACGTGGGGCACCGTGGGCGTCGCGAACATGGGATCGACGGCGGCGATCAACTGGTTTGCGGCCCCGAGCATCACCGAGTCGCCGAACGCCGTGATGGCCGGTGGGCTCGCACCGGGTGGAAGTGTCGTGGTCGTGACCGGACTGGTGGTCGCGGACGTCGAGTCGGTCGCACCGGCGACTGTCGTGCTGGGCGCGCCCGGCCCCAGGACCACCGACGCCTTGTTGCCGAAACCGGCGGGCGCGGCGGCGCTCCCCCCGTTGCCCAGTCCGACGAAGATGGCGACGAGCCCCAGGGCGATGCCCATCCCGGCAAACCCGAAGCGGGCCATCAGCTTGCGCCGCACCTCGGCCGGCGCGGAGCGGTACTGGGCCCAGCGGCGCTCGACCGCGCCGTGGCGGATGGGTTCCTCGACGTACTTGTAGGAGAGCGCGGCGGCGATGCCCGTGAGGGTGAGGCGCAGCACCAGCAAGGGCAAGCCGGTGAGCGGCACGTCGGAGTGGGGGCGCGTGACCATGTAGATCGGCCAGTGCCACAGGTAGATGCCGTACGAGCGCACTCCGATCCAGCGGAACACGGCGAAGCCGAGCAGCCACGGCACGAGGCGCGACGCGGGATGCACCGTCGCCGCGATCAGCAACGCCGACACCATCGCGACCAGCAGGAACCCACCGCGATAGAGCCCGGGGCTGAACTCGCCCATGTTGAGGAACATCCAGAACAGGACGATCCCGCTGAAGACCGCGACGACGTCGAGCAGGATGCCGGCGTTGCGGCCGGTGCGGCCGATGAGTCGCCACGGCGCCCACACGAACGCGAGCGCGGCGCCGAGCATCAGCGCAGCGACGCGCGTGTCGGTGCCGTAGTAGACGCGCGACGGGTCGGTGTAGGGGTGGTACAGGATCGCCATCTCGATCGTCGAGACCGCGACCGCGATGAGGACGGCGATGAGCAGGGCCTTGCGGCTCTTGCGCCACACCGTCAACACGAGCATCAGGATCAACGGCCAGAAGAGGTAGAACTGCTCCTCCACCGCCAGCGACCACACGTGCTGGAGCAGCGGCGGTCGCCCCGTGCTCTGGAAGTAGGAGAGGTTGCGGAAGATCAGGAACCAGTTCTCGACGTAGAACAGCGCCGCGATCACCTCGCCGCGCAGCTGCGAGAGCACGTCGGGGAGGAACAGGATCGCGTACAGCGACACGACGAACAGCATGGTGAACAGCGCCGGGAGCAGTCGCCGGGCCCGCCGGTACCAGAACCGCTTGAGGCCGATGCCCTCGGTCTGCTGGAAGTCCGACAGCAGCAAGCACGTGATCAGGTAGCCGCTGATGACGAAGAAGACGTCGACCCCGAGGAATCCGCCGGGGATCCACTTCTGGTCGCCGTGGTAGAGCAGCACCGCGATCACCGCGAGTGCGCGCAGCCCGTCGAGCGCGGGGATGTAGCCGAGTCGCGCGGGCGCGTGCTCGGGCGCGACTCGCTCCGAGGCTGCCACTCCGGCCATCATCCCATCGTCGCGCGCGAGACTGCCGCTCGTGGGTCGAGAACTGGCCGGTCAGGTGGCAGTGGTGACCGGTGCGTCCAAAGGGATCGGACGGGCGATCGCGGCATCCTTCGCCGACGCCGGTGCCGCGGTGATGCTGTCGTCCCGCAAGCAGGATGGTCTCGACGAAGCCGCCGGCGCCATCCTCGAGCGCACCCCCGAGGCCCAGCTGGCGACGTTCGCGGCCAATGCCGGTGACCCCGAGCACGCGGCCGCCTGCGTGGCGGCGGCCGTCGAACGCCTGGGTGCCGTCGACATCCTGGTGAACAACGCCGCCACCAACCCCAGCATGGGGGCGACCATCGACGCCGATCTGGGCGCCTGGGACAAGACCTTCCAGGTGAACGTGCGGGGAGCGTTCGTGTGGAGCCAACTGGCGTGGCGCACGTGGATGCGCGAGCACGGCGGATCGATCATCAACCTGTCGTCGATCGGCGGGCTGCGCGGTGACGCGGCCATCGGCGTGTACAACACGACGAAAGCCGCGATCGTGCACCTCACACGCATCCTGGCCGTCGAGCTCGGCCCCGGGGTGCGCGTGAACGCGATCGCTCCGGGGCTGGTGAAGACCGACTTCGCCCGCGCCCTCTGGGAACCCGCGGGCGACGTCGTCGCCGCCGGGTTGCCGCTCCGGCGCCTGGGCGAGCCCGACGACATCGCGCACGCGGCGCGCTTCCTCGCCGGACCAGGCGCGTCGTGGATCACCGGCCACACGCTCGTGGTCGACGGCGGCGCGCTCGCGGGCGCGGCCCCCATCACCCAGCGCGACGATGCGGTCCCCGAGGAGGGTTGAGCGCACCATGCCCAACTTCGACAGCTTCGACGGACTCAACCTCTTCTACCAAGACGAGGGTGACGGCCGAACGGTCGTCCTGCTCCACGGGTTCGCCGCCGACACGAACGTCAACTACGTGCGGTCCGGCATCCTCGACCTGCTCCTCGACGAGGGCTACCGCGTCGTCACGCTCGACGCGCGCGGACACGGCCTGTCGTCGAAGCCCACCGAGCCGGAGGCGTACGCGAACGACGCGATGAAGCGCGACGTCGTCGCGCTGTTCGACCACCTCGGGCTCGACGACGTCGTACTCGTCGGCTACTCGATGGGCGCGCACCTGTCCCTGCGCCTCGCGCCCGACGAGCCGCGCGTCAAAGCCGTCGTGCTGCTCGGGATCGGTGAGCACGGCACCGGTGAGACCGGGGAAGGCCGACGTGACGCGCTCGTCGCGGTGCTCGAAGCCGAGTCACCCGACGACGTCGACGACGCGTCGCTGCGCCAGTTCCGCGTCATGGCCGGACTCGACCGGGAACCGCTGCTGGCGTACGTGCGTGCCCCCGGTTCGCTGGGACCCGCGCCCGAGGGTGACGGGGTCGACGTGCCCGTGCTCCTCGTGGTGGGCGACGACGACGAGAACGCGGGTGACCCCGCCCCGCTCGCCGAGCGGCTGGGCGCCACGCTCGTACGAGTGCCCGGCGACCACTTCACCGCCAACGCCCGGCCCGAGCTCCACCGTGCCCTCACCGAATTCCTGGGCACGCAGTAGTCGCTCGTCGACTCAGAGGCGCTCGACCCGGACCATGCCGAGGTGCATCACGTCGATGTGGTCGGCCGGGTTGTCGGGCAGCGCGGCCCGTTCCGGCGACCCGTAGTACTCGGCCTCGGCGGCCAAGAAGTCGCCGTCGTGCGTGACGGCCCAGACGAACTCGTTGCGCTCGTCGTCGATCAGCGCGAAGGCGACCCCGAACCCGTACTGCTCGCGCACCACGAACGCGGTCCGCACGGCCTCCAGGAACGCTTCCATCTCACCCGGCTTGATCTCGTAGCGCCGCAATTGCACCGAAGTCATGCCCGGAGACGCTACCGGCGCCCCTCGAGGTCGCGCGCGGGACGGGCCGCAGCGGGTAAACCGGTGGGCGTGAAGATCGAGTATCACTGCCCGACGCATGGGAAGGTCGAGCCCGACGACGTGGGAGCGCCGGTGCCCACCTGCCCGATGATGATCCGCCGCGAGGTGGACGGGAAGATCGTGCCGGAGACGTGCGGCCAACCACTGACCGCGTACATGGGGTGAACCGATGAGGGAGTTCGGGGGGAAGGTGGCCGTCGTCACCGGCGCCGGCCAGGGAATCGGCCGCGCGCTGGTGGAGAGGTTCACCGATGAGGGCATGAAAGCGGTCGTCGCCGACGTGGTGCCCGAGTTGGTGGAACGCACAACCGGAAAGTTGCGCGATGAAGGTCGCGACGTGATCGGCGTGGTCACCGACGTCACGTCGCTCGAGTCGGTCGCAGCGCTGCGCGACGCGACGCTCGACGCGTTCGGCGCGGTGCACGTGGTGTGCAACAACGCCGGCATCGGTTCCGGCTCCGAGGGACAGATCTGGGAGCACCACGTCAACGACTGGCGTTGGTCGCTCGACGTCAACGTGATGGGAGTTGTGAACGGGATCAACGCCTTCGTGCCCACGCTGCTCGCGAGCGGCGAGGAAGGTCACGTCGTCAACACCACGTCGGGCAACGGCGGGTTCACGCCCCTGATCAACAGCGCGGTGTACGCGACCACCAAGGCCGCGGTCACCACCATCACCGAGTGCCTCTGGGGTCAGCTGCGCGAGGTGGGCGCGCGCGTTGGTGCATCGCTGCTCTACCCGTCGACGCGCACGCCCGGGATGCTCAACACCGGTATCTGGCGCCCGGGCGCGAACCGTCCCGCGCGGTACGACCGCCCCGGCGCCCCACCTCAGGAGGGCCGCGACGCGCTCGGCGAGTACCAGCGGCGTATGGACGAGGCCGGACTGCCGGTGGTGTTCGCACCGCTGTCGGAGGTGGCCGACATGTGCTTCGAGGGCATCCGCGACGGTGTGTTCTGGATCACAGCACCGAGCGAACCGCAGCAGGAGAAGATCCGCGCCCGCGCCGACTCCCAGATCGCCATGACCGCGCCGGACTACCTGCTCGAGGCGCACATGATGGCGGCGAAGCCGGCCGACCGGGGGTGACCGGAGCCCAGGTGCTCGGTCCGCAGCGGGACGCCTTCGCGGTCCCTCGGGGCATCGCCTACTTCAACACCGCAACGCTCTCGCCGCAGCTGCACGGAGTCCGGGCCGCCGGTGACGCCGCGCTCGAACGCCGCGGCCGGCCCTGGACGCTCACCGCCGACGACTGGTTCGACGACGTCGAACGCCTCCGGTCGCTCTTCGCCGGGCTCGTAGGTGGTGACGCCGAAGGCGTGGCCCTGGTGCCGGCGACGAGCTACGGCTTCGCGGTCGCGGCGCGCAACCTCGAGCTCCACCCGGGAGATCGTGTGCTCGTGCTGGCGGAGGAGTACCCGTCCGGGATCTACACCTGGCGCGGGGTCGCGCACGCGACCGGCGCGGAGATCCTCACCGTCGGGCGCGAGGCCGGCGAGACGTGGACCCACGCGGTGGTCGATGCGCTCGACGAGCGGGTTCGCGTCGTCAGCGTGCCGCACGTGCACTGGACCGACGGCGCGCTCGTCGACCTCGGCGTGGTCGGCGAACACGTGCGTGCGCTCGGTGCACGGCTCGTCGTGGACGGCAGCCAGTCCATCGGTGCCCTGCCGTTCGATGTGGCCGCGCTCCGACCCGACTTCGTGACCACGGTCGGGTACAAGTGGCTCCTCGGTCCGCTCGGGCTCTCGTATCTCTACGTGAGCGAGGAGCACCGCGACGGCACCCCGCTGGAACAGAACTGGATCGCGCGTGCGGGATCCGAGGACTTCGCCCGGCTCGTCGACTACCGCGACGAGTACCAGCCGGGCGCGCGGCGCTTCGACATGGGCCAACGCAGCGCGTTCGAGCTGGTACCGATGGCGGTGGCCGCGCTCGAGCAGTTGACGGAGTGGCGCGTCGATCGTGTCGCCGCGTCCCTGTCGATGGTGACGGACGCGGTCTCGGGTCACGCGCGTGCCCTCGGGCTCAGGCCGTACCCACCCGACGAGCGCGGACCCCACCTGCTCGGCGTGCGCGTGCCCGACGCGATCCGCGCCGACGTGGTGGCGCAGCTGGCAGCGGCCGACTGCTTCGCGGCGTTGCGCGGCGAGACGCTGCGCCTTGCGCCGCATCTCCACGTCACCGACGACGACGTGCGCCAGCTGGCTGACGCGCTCGCCTCGGTGATGGCGGGCGCCGAGAGCTCACGCAGCGCCGAGAGCTAACGCAGCGCGGGGCGAATGCCCTGGTGGTTCTGCAGGAGCTCGATGAGGTACCCGTCGGGGTCCTTCACGAACGCCACCGTGACCGGCCAGCGATCGAGTTGCTGGGGTTCCGACACCGACTCGCAACCCCACGCGATGCACTTGTCGTACAGCGCCTGGCAGTCCTCGGTGTCGACGTAGAGCTTCCACATCGCGGTGCCCATGTCGATGAGACCGTCCTGCTCGAGCTGCTGCGCGAGCTGGATGCGCGAGCCACCCTCCTCGGCCTGCAGCACGACCTCCTTCGCGGTCGGGATCTCGGTGCGGCTCTGCACCGGGATGCCGATGACCTCACTCCAGAACTCGACCGAGCGGTCGAGGTCGGCCACGTTGATGCAGTACTGACCCAGGCTGTTCGGACGTCCGGCCATCAGTCCAACTTCTCCTTCGCCCATTCGAGGAGCGGCGGCGCGAGCATCGGCCACCGCGCGAACAACGGAGCCTTCCCCGCGTTGCGGTCGGCCGAGCTCTCGAGCCACGCGCGGTCTCCCCACGGTGGCTCGACCAACTGCGCGTTCGGCAGCCCGGAGGCCACGGACTCCGATGTGGCGCGCGTGTGCCACGCGTCGCTCTCGCCGCTGCGGAACACGAGCGTCGGCATGGTGATGCGCGCGGCGTCGGCGTCTTCGAGGCCGGGCACGAGCTGGTCGCCGCGCGGGTAGTACACGAGCATCCAGCGCTCCATCGTCCGCACGAACTCTTCGCGGTCCTGGTCGAGGATGCGCTGCCGGTTCGACGGGTTGCGCCGGATCACCTCTTCCCATTCGGGCAACGCGGCGACGGCTTCCATGCTCTCGGTCCAGGCCTGCGAGAGGTTCTGGCCGCAGTAGTGCACGGCCAGGGTCATGAGCCCGAACGGTCCCCCACTGATCCACCAGATCGCGAGGCCGGCCGCGAGCTCCGGGTGACGTGCCGCGGTGAGCATCGACACCCGCGCGCCGCCAGACCCACCGGTGATCACCGTGGGGCCGAGCTCGAGGTGCTCGATGAGCGCGGCGAGCGTGTCGGCCTGCATGGTCGACTCGGACTCGCCGGTGAAGCACACCTGCGACGCGCCGCAGTTGGGCCGGTCCCAGATCAGCACCTGGTTGCCGGCGGCCGCGAGTGCCTCCGCCAGTTCGCGGATCCCGCCGTCATCCTTGCTGAAGCGCCCACCGGGCGTGATCACCCACGGTCGGCCTTCGCCGATCAGTTCGTAGTCGATGTCGAGATCGTTGACGTGCGCGTACGGCATGGGCGGGACCCTAACGCCGTCGTCGTCGCCTCTGCCGGTGACCGGCTTCGCCGCCGGCGACGAGGCCTGCCTGCTCGCTCATCTCGAGGGTGAGATGGACGCGCTACTCGTCCGGGTGACGTAGCCCGATGGCGACACGGGCGCGGTCGAGTGTGCGCGCGATGGCACACGATTCCGCCAGCGGGATGAGAGGAGTCTCGGTCTGGCCCGAACGCACGCACCGGTTGACCTCGTCGACCACGTGCGTCCACGGCGAAGGGAGAGGCGGCGTGTCGATCCGCTCGCGTCCAGCCGGCGTCTCCACGTCGAGGTGCAGGGGGCACAGCATGAACGCAGGGAGATCGATGATCCCGTCGGTACCGACGATCTGCGCGGTGCACGGGAGCTTCGTGCGGATCGCCGACCGGCCGACCGCGAGCCCACCGTCGAACTTCATCACCACCACGGTGTCGTCGTCGACGCCGGTCGCATCCATGTGCGCCACCGCAGTCACCTCGCGGGGCTCGCCGAAGACGAGGTGGGCGAGCTGCACCGGGTAGATGCCCATGTCGAGCAACGAGCCGCCGGCCTGGAGCGGGTCACGGAGGCGATGCTCGGGATCCAGGTCGAGCCGCATCCCGAACGATGCCTCGACCTGCAGGGGTGTCCCGATCTTCCCCTCGTCGAGCAGGTCGACGAGCGTGCGGTACGACGGGAGGAACCGCGACCAGATCGCCTCCACGAAGAATCTGCCGGTGCGACGCGCTGCGGCGACCATCTCGGCGGCCTGGATCTCGTTGAGCGCGAGTGGCTTCTCGCACGCGACGTGCTTGCCCGCATCGAGGTAGAGGAGGCAGTTGTCGCGGTGCCGGTGGTGCGGTGTTGCCACGTAGACAACGTCGACGTCGGGATCATCGGCCAGCGACTCGTAGCTCGCGTGCGCGGTCTCGATCTGGTGCTCCGCCGCGAAGGCGTCGGCGGTGTCCTGCCGACGAGACGCGACCGCCACCAGCTCGCCGTCGGCCGAACCCCGCACCGCGTGCACGTACGCGGTCGCGATGTTGCCCGTCCCCACGATCCCCCAGCGAATCCGCTCCGACATCAGCCCTCCGGTCGCAAGTCTTCGGGCGCTCAGGGCCCGGCGTCGCGCAGCGCTGCGGCGATGTCTTCCGGTCGTACGTCGTTCACGAAGACGCCCATCGCCGATTCTGATCCGGCCAGGTACTTGAGCTTGTCATCGCCGCGGCGAACCGAGAACACCTCCAGCCGGAGGGTGGCCAGGTCGCGTCCGACGCGGGTCGGCGCCTGGTGCCACGACGCGATGTAGGGCGCAGAGGGGCCGGCGACCTTCTCGATGCGCCGCAACAGGTCGGGGTACACGACACAGAGGTCGTCGCGCTCGGCGTCGGAGAGGTCGGGCAGGTCGATCGCACGGCGGTGCGGGAGCACGTGGATCTCCAGGGGCCACCGGGCCGCAAACGGCACGAAGGCCGTCCAGTGGGTCGTCGACCGCACGATCCGCGACCCGTCGGCCAGCTCCGCGGCGAGCACGTCGGCGGTGAGGTCGCGACCGGTGGCCGCGCGGTGCGCCGCCACCGCGCGGAGCTCTTGCACGGTGCGCGGCGTCACGAACGGGTAGCCGTAGATCTGCCCGTGCGGATGCGTGAGCGTGACGCCGATCTCGGTGCCGCAGTTCTCGAAGACGAAGACCTGCTCGACCCCGTCCATCGCGCCGAGGACGAGCGTGCGATCCACCCACGCTTCGACGACGGTGCGTATTCGCCTCGGCGTCAACCTCGCGAACGACGCTTCGTGCTCCGCCGTGAAGCACACGACTTCGCAACGACCTCGCCCCACGCTGGTCGCGCCCACGCCCGGCGTGATCGCCTCACCGACGGGTGGACCCGCGAAAGCCGGGAAGCGGTTCTCGAACACCACCACGTCGTACCCGGGAGCGGGGATCTCCGTCGCCCGGAGGACGGTGGAGGGGCAGAGGGGGCACGAGTCGGCGGCAGGGAGGTGCGTGCGCGTCTGGCGATGGGAGGCGACGGCTACCCACTCGTCGCGCATCGGGTCATATCGCAGCTCCGAGCGCGTGCGGGCGGGCGGGAGGAGGCGTGTGTCCACGTCCTCACGCTCGCGGGGTTCCTCGTCGAAGTAGATGAGCTCGCGCCCGTCGGCGAGACGGGTCGACGTCCGCTGGAACATCTCGATCACGGGACGGCGCTCACGACGACCTCGCCTGACGCCAACCCGTCGGCGACGGCTGACACTCGGAACTCGCACGGCTCATGCGGACCGCGCACCACGGCAAGCGCCAGCCCGTTGAACGCGCTCCGAACGGCGGACGCGGCTCGCGACGAGTCGGCCTGCGATCCGTTGCCGGTGCCGAGCACTGCAGCTCCGGATGACGCGGAGAACTCCAACTCGTGGTCGGCGGTGGGCACGACCCGTCCCTCGGCGTCGACGACCGCGGCGTGCACGAGCACCACGTCACGGCCGTCAGCCCGGCAGGTGTCGTCCGCGGTGGTGAGCGCCAGCGCGCTCGGCGGTCCCGTGGTCTCGCGGAAGGTCGTGGCCACCACCTCGGACTCCCGCAGCGCCCGTACGTCGAGCCGTCCCGGCTGGTACGTGACGGAGGTGCGCAGGACTCCCGTCCCGTCGACCGGCGTCACTCCGAGAGACTCGCCGTTGACGAGGAGCTCGACCGCGTCGGCGTTCGTGTAGACGTGCACGGCGATTTCATCGCCGATGCGTTCAGGCCAGTTCCAGTGCGGCAGCACGTGGACGACCGGCTCGGCTGACCACCGGCTGCGCCAGTAGTGGTACACGTCCTTCGGGAAACCGCAGAGGTCCATCATCCCGAACGCGCTGTTCACGGCGGGCCAGCCGTAGGGCACGGCTTCACCGCGGTAGTCGAAGCCGGACCACACGAACGCGCCACCGAGGTACGGGTGCTCGTGCATGTGGCTCCAGGTCGACGTGAGGCGTCCGTGCTCGCCGAACATGCCGCCGACCGTCCCCGCATCGACATCGCCGGCGCGCGCGCGGGCCATGCGCTCCAGGAATCCGCCGGTGTCGAGGCTCGAGCAGAGCCCACGGTCGGGCTGGTCGTCGTACTCGCCTCGGCTGGAGATGAACGACGCGTCCTCGGTCGCCATCACGAGGACGTCGGGCCGCTCCTCCCGGAGCCGAGCCGCGTCGCCACTGTCGTAGTTGAACCCGGCGACCTGCGGGATCGACATGTACGCGGGATCGGCCTTGGCGAACTGTCCGGCGACCGTCGTCGGGCGGGTCGGATCGAGACGGTTGGCGACCGCGACGAGCCGCCGAAGGAGGCGGCGGGCCATCGCAGTGGGCGCGATGAGCTCCTCGTTCTCGAGGCACCACATGAAGACGCTCGGGTGGTTGCGATCCCGACGGATCAGCTCTTCGAGATCGGCGAGGCCCTCTGCGTTCGTCTCGAGGCGGCGGTTCTCGTCGAGCACGAGCAAGCCGAGCCGGTCGCAGGCGTCGAGGATCTCGGGTGCGGGTGCGTGGTGCGCGCTGCGATACGCGTTGCAGCCGACGTCGCGCAGCTTGGCGACCTTGTGCTCGTGGACGCGGTCAGGGAGCGCGATCCCGACCCCGGCGAAGTCTTGGTGGACACACGCACCCCGGATCGGTGTGCGCTCGCCGTTGAGCAGCAGGCCGTCGCGCGTGTACTCGATGGTGCGCACGCCGAACAGGGTGGTGAGCTCGTCGACGTCGACGTCGCCGACCCGCAGCGTCGTCCGCAGCTCGTGAAGCGCCGGCGACGCCGGGCTCCACCGGGCCGGGTCGACGAGGCGGATCTCGTTCGTGACGACTGAGCGACCGGGTCCGGCAAGACGCATCGGGGCCGAGGTCTCGACCACGGTGCCGTCGACAACGTGCGTGACCGTCGCGTCACCGACCTCACCGTCGCCGTCGTGGTCGATGTCGGTGGCGATGTGGAGCCGCGCGCCGGCGGAGTCGAGGTGCGCGGTGTGCACGAACACGCCGTGCCGCGCGATGTGCACCGGTCCGGTGACGACGAGTCGGACGTGTCGGTAGATGCCCGCCCCTTCGGCCCACCAGCCCTCGGTCGATGAGGTGTCCGTGCGTACGAGGACGACGTTGCGACCCTCGTCGCCGTAGCGCAGGTACTCGCTGACGTCGAGCGCAAAGCCGACGTACCCCGAGTAGTGCGCACCGACGAAGCTGCCGTTGACGTAGACGCGCGCTTCGCGCATGGCGCCGTCGAACTCGATCGAGACGCGTTGGCCATCCCACGCCGCGGGGACGTCGAACACCTTCCGGTACCAGGCGACGCCAGTCGGGAGATAGCCGCCGGAAAGCGCCGGGTCGCCCATGACGGCGCGGGTCGTCACGGCGGGCGCGACCGCGTCCTCGCGGGTGGTCCAGTCGTCGGGAAGGTCGACCCGCCTCCACCCCGGCCCGAGCTCGGCGGCGGTACCGAGCAGGTGCGCGATCGCCTCGGACCCGAGGACCGCGGCCATGCCCGGCGGGAGCGGAGGAGGGGACGCGCCCTCGGCGACGGTGAGGTCGGTGGCCTGGCCGATGGTGCCGACCTTGGCCGCGTTCCTCGGGATGGGCGGGTCGAGCTCGCCGACGTGCACCTGCCAGTCGGCGTCGAAGATTTCGATATGGCGCATCACCCTTACGGTATCGTAAGATCATGCTTTCTTGTTCGAAAGCACTCGCAAGGGGGGGACGCAGGTGAGGCGTCGACAGCAGCTCATGCTCACGGCCATGGTGGCCAGCGCATTGGCGACCGGTGTGTTGCCGGCGACCGCGCACGCCGGTAGCGAACAGCCGAAGGCGACCGACATCGGCGTCACGGCGAAGGAGATCCACGTCGCGACCATCGCCGACGTCGACAACGCGTTGGCGCCGGGAGTGTTCGAAGGTGCAGTGATCGGTGCGAAGGGCGCGGCGAAGTATCTGAACAGCAAGGCGGGTGGCGGCGGGATCGCAGGTCGCAAGCTGGTGGTCGACTTCATCGACTCCAAGTTGTCGGCGACGGAGTCACGCAACGCCGTGATCACCGCCTGTAGCGAGGACTTCGCGATGGTGGGCGGCGCGCAGCTGTTCCTCAGCAACGTCGACGACGAGGTGAACTGCGTCGACAAGGCCGGTGCGGCTACCGGCCTCCCGGACATCGCCTCGTTCGCGACCGGGGTGCCGCAGAGCTGCTCGCCCGTCTCGTTCCCGGCCAACCCGCCGCAGCTGGTGTGCTCCACCAAGGACCAGACACCGCAGACGTACAACAGCGCGAACGGTCAAGCGAAGTACCTCCTGAAGAAGTTCGGAAAGCTCCACGGCCTCTTCCCCTACGCGTCGGACACCAAAGACGCCGAGCGCGGCTCGCGCGTCCTCGACGACGCCATCATCGCGGCCGGGGTCAAGGCCGATCAGTACGTCGGCGTCTCCGCTCGCAGCTTGCAGAGCGCGTACACACCGCTCGTGAACACGATGAAGACCGACAACTCCAACTTCGCCGTGATCAACGGGAACGCCGACAGCATGGTGTCGCTCCGCAGCGAGGCGAGCGTGCAGGGCGTCAGCCCCGACGTCGTGTGGCTGTGCGGTGGTTGCTACTCGAAGTCGGCGGCGACGAACAGCGTCCTGGATGGCACCTGGGTCAACCTCGGCTTCCTCCCCTTCGAGGAGGCGTCGACCAACGCGACGTTGAAGGCGTTCTTGAAGTACGTCCCTCGCGACAAGGCCGATTCGTTTGCCATCTACTCCTGGGTTGCGACCCTCGCCTTCGCCGACGCGGTCAAGGCCGTCGTTGCGAAGGACGGCGTCAACGGCCTGACCCGCAAGGCGTTCCTCGCCGACGGCATCCCGACGCTCACGAAGTTCGACGCCGGCGGCATGGTCGGAGTCACCAACATCGCCGACAAGATCCCGTCGGGCTGCTACGTGATGATGCAGATCGAGAAGGGCAAGTACGTCCGCCGGTACCCGACCAAGAAGGGCACGCTCGACTGCACGCCGTCGAACAAGGTCCAGATCAAGGAGGACTACGTCACCGGTTGACGCGATGACCAGCTGCCGCGTCAGACGAGCAGCACTTCGAGGCCGGTGCTCCGCAGCTCGGCAACCGAGTCGGCGTCGGCGCTCTCGTCCGTGATCAGGAGCCCGACCTCGTCGAGCGAGCACACGCGGACGAGGTCGACTTCGCCGATCTTGCTCCCGTCGGCGACGATGACGCGGCGGCGTGCAGCCCGCAGCATGGCCTGCTTCACCGACGTCTCCGGGAGGTTGATGTTGGTGATCGCCGCGTTCGGGTGCACGCCGCTGCACCCGACGAAGGCGACATGGGCGTGGATCCCCTCGAGCAGCAACGTGGCCAGCGGCTCCACGAGGGAGTGCTGCAACGGTCGCAGAGTGCCGCCGGTGACCACCACTTGAACGCGGTCGGGCGCCCGCTCGAGCTCGTAGGCGATGGGCAGGGAGTTCGTGAAGACGGTCACGTCGGTCAGGTCGGTGCGGGCGACCAGCTCGCTGGCGATCGCGTTCGTCGTGGTGCCCACATCGAGGAGGACGGTGTCGCCAACCGCGATCTCGTCCACCGCGCGACGGGCGATGCGGGCCTTGGCCGGCGCCGATCGATCGCGGGCCATGTCGAAGGGCATCTCCGTGCGAGAGATGTCGCGTGGTACCGCGCCACCTCGGACACGACGGATTCGGCCCTCGTGCTCGAGTCGATCGAGATCCGAACGGATGGTGACGGCCGAGACGTTGAAGCGCTCGCTGAGCTCCCGGACGCTGACGAAGCTCTGCGACTCGACGAGCAACGCGATGGACTGGGTCCGCAACGTCCCTGCATGCGAAATCTCGCTCACCACTCCCCCAGCATGCCTTGCTGGCGGCCGGGGCTCGGCGATCCGGCTCGGCTGATGCTTGATGATCGTGCGTCGCCGAGAGTACGGCAGCCGGGTGCGAAATCTACGGCGCGGCGCTGACCCGGAGCTGCGCACACGTGCGCGCCGACGATCGATCGATGTCATACCCGCGCTGGATGCGACATGGAGCGGTGTCCCCGATGTCACGGGCAGCTGATCAGCTGCGGGTGCTGGGACGACGACACGATCGAGAACTGACGGACGGATCACTTCAGGGTCAGGAGGAAGACACGCCCAGGACCGCGCAGCCCTCTCTGTCAGGCCTGCGACCGAGCGGCTCAGGAGCCCATCGATCCCATCTGCTCCATTGGCGCGTCGCGTGGCGTGGTCAGTCCCGGAACCGAGTGGGGTGCGAGGAGCAGGAACACGCCGAGGGCCAGGAGGAGCGCGGCCGTGCCGTACGACGCGACACGACGCCACGGGAGCACCTTCTCCAGTGCGATCATGCCGGCGACCACCGCCATCCAGACGACGTTCATGATCCCCAATGCGAAGAGCGACGCCATCAGCGCCCAGCAACAGCCGACGCACCAGGCACCGTTCTTCGCACCCATCTGCACCGCGCCCCGCCACCCCTCGCGCCAGGTTCCGAGCAGGAAGCCGAGGGGGCTTCGACACTTTCCGAGGCAGGCGTCCTTGAGCGGAGTCATCTGGTAGATCGCGGCGGCGACGAGCGTGGCGCCTGCGACCCAACGACCCGCGCGATCCCACGCCAAGACGTCGGTGTTCGCATCCAGGGTGACCGCAACCGCGAACACGAGGGCACCGACCGCTGTCCAGACCGCGAGATAACCGGCAGTGAAGAGCAGCGGCGACCACGGCGACCGCTGCCGCGTCATGCGCGAGTACAGCGCGACCGTCGGGCTGATCGACGGGAACATCATCGCGGCCATCATCACCGCCCAGACCGCGACGAACCACCCGAAGGTTCCCAACGCCGTCCACGGACCGTTGTCCATGCCGCGCATCTGATCTGCGGTCCACCACCAGCCGGCTGCGGCGAGCGCGAACAGCAGCGCGATGAGGCCGAGACGGGTACGCGCCGCCGCGAACGCGGGGGTGATCCCTTCGCGCCGCGCCAGGTCCGCCGGCACGGTCTGCATCAGACGGTCAGGCAGCCCAGGAGAAGTCCGACTTGGAGAGGCCGGTCTTACCTTCGTACTTGATGCCGAAGGCGTCGATGCGCGAGCTCTTCGCCTCCGCCATCGTGAGGTCGGAACCGACCGGATGGAACATGCCGTCGAAGCGCACCGGTTCGCCGGTCTCGACACCGAACGGCACGATGTCCTCGATCTCGAACTCGATGCCGTCGCCGACGCGCACTCGGTGTCGTAGCCCGTCGTCGTCGACCTCGATCGTGGCGCGCTCCACGCCCAGCATCTCCCCGACCAGTGGCGCGAGGGCGGCCATCGGGCCACCGAGCTGGCCGCCGAAGACCTGGACGAGCTTGTCGAACTGGTCGTCGGTCGCACGCTCGTCGACGAACACACCGAGCCGCCAGTTCCCCTCGGTCATGACCTTCGGCGAATCGGCGATCGCCGCGACCTTGAGGCCGCTGATGTCGGTGCCCTCGATCTCACCCTCGCGGATGTTGAACACCAGCGTCACCCGACAGAAGTCGTAGGTGGCGCCGTGATCGAACGAGAGGTTGCACGGGCACATCAGCTCGCAGGAGCAAGTCTCCACGTAGCTTCCGCGCAGGTTCCAGGCCATCGGCGGACCTCCCTCGCAGCGCTGCTCAGTCTGCGACCTTTGACACAAATCGTCAATGGGCGCCGCCGGGAGACGCTTCGGCGTCGACGTCCAGCAAGCTCTTCTGGTCGAGCGCATACAGGAAGCCGAGCGACGGCAGGATCAGGATCGCGGCGGCCACGAACACGACGAGGATCGTGGTGAGCGTCGGATCGGGTGCGGCGGCCTGCGACACCTTGAGGCTGGTCGGCAGGATGTACGGCCACTGCGCGACGCCCCACGCGCCGACAACCGCGGCGACCGCTCCGGCGGCGAGCAGGCGGGCACCACGATGTTGGTCCCGGAGGAGGAGGATGAGGGAACCGATTCCGCATGCGGCCGAGACGAGCACGAGTGGAAGAGCGCGCGAGGTGAGCCCGTCGAACACGTGGTGCGCGTAGTCGTGGAGCACGAAGAAGCCGGCGAACGCGACGACGCCCGCGACGACCGCGGAGACGACCGCGCGCTGTCGGAAGTACTCGACCATCTCGGGATCGTCGAGGCGGCGCGCGTCGAAGATGAGGTACACGGCCGCGAGGTACGCGCACACGGTCACCGCGAGCACGCCGCCGAGGATCGAGGTGGGGTTGATCCAGCTCGACCACGGGTCACCGGCCTTGCCGCCGGCGGGCACGTGACCGGACGCGATGGCGCCGGCGGCTGCACCCATGCAGTACGGCACGAGCACCGACGACGTTGCGAACGCGGCTCCGAAGTTGCGGCGCGACGACGTCCGGGAGACTTCTTTGCGAAACGCGAAGCTCGAGCCGCGCAACACGATGCCGAGCGCCGCGAGCGAGAGCGGCACGTACAACGTGAGCGTGATCGACGCGAACGCCTCGGGGAATCCGGTCCAGAGCACGACGAGGATGAAGATCAACCAGACGTGGTTGGCCTCCCACACCGGACCGATCGAGTGCGCGGCCACGGCACGGGGTCGCTCCCCCCGTTGTGCTCCTCCGGCGATGAGGTCCCAGAATCCGGCGCCGAAGTCGGCACCGCCGAAGACGGCGTAGGCGATGATGCCCAGCATCAACACGACAGCCACCGCGTCGGTCACGCTGCCTCCATTGGCCGCTCGTTCCTCGCCGGGGAACCCGGCTCGCTCACGCTCACGACACCCGCTCCTTGTCCGCATCGCCGCTCGCGACGGAGACCGGCTCGCGGGGCCCGTACGGCACTTCGGTCTCGGCCAGCGCGGGCTGCGCGCGCCACCGCCGGCTCATCCGCCGCAGGATCAGCACCAGCGTGACACCGACTCCGATGTAGAGCGCGACGATGATCAGGAACGTCGCCCAGACGCCCTGGTTCGTGGTCGCCGCCTGTTTCACCTTGAAGTAGCCGAACACGATCCACGGTTGGCGACCGACCTCGGTGACGACCCAGCCGGCCTCGAGCGCGAGGATCGACGCGACCCCTGCGAGCGCGGCCAGCCACCAGAAGAGCTTGAGCCTCGGGTTGTCGCGTCGGAACAGCCACGACAGCGCGTACCAGGCGGCCAGCAGGAACAGCAGCGTCGCCATGCCGACCATGACGTCCCACGCGAGGTGCACGGCGTTCGCCTCGGCGTTGGTCGGTCTCTGGCTGGCCGGCACCGCGTCGAGGCCTTGCACGACCGTCGACTTTCCGGTCGATGGGTCCGAGAGCCACGACGCGAGCCCGGGGATCGCGAAGCCGCCGACGACCTGGCCCTTCGAGTTGAGGTGACCGAGGATGGTCTCCGGCACGTCGCTCGACGTCTTCGGCACCAGTTCGAGCGCGGCGAACTTGGTCGGCTCGTTGTTGTACACCCACCGTGCCACCTGGTCGCCGACGAACATCTGGATGGGGGTGGCGATCGCCGCCACCGTGAACGGGATGATGAAACCGAGCCGGTGGTAGCGATCCCGGCGTCCCCGCAACCAACCGCCGGCATAGACCGACGCGATGAGGAAACCTCCTACGAGGTACGCCGCGACCAGCATGTGCACCGTCTCGTACGGCATGGCGTTGTTGAAGATCACCGCCCACGGGTCGACGTTGACGACCTTGCCCGCCGAGTTGAGATCGAAGCCGCCGGGTTCGTTCATCCACGAGTTCGCCGCCACCACTGACGCCACCCCGCCGATGCCCGCGACCACGATCGGCACCCCGGTCCAGAAGTGCGACCACGGCTTCAGGCGCCTCCAGCCGTAGATGTAGATCGCGATGAAGATCGCCTCCGCGAAGAAGAACAGGCCCTCGATCGCGAACGGGATGCCGAACGCGGCCCCGAACTTGCCCATGAAGTTCGGCCACAGCAACCCGAACTCGAAGGTGAGCACCGTGCCGGTGACCGCGCCGACCGCGAACGTGACCGCCATGTACTTCGACCACCGTTGCGCCAGGAGCAGCGCGTCGGCGTCGTCGTGCTTGATCGCCCGGTAGTTCGCGACCAGCGTCATGAACGCCCACGACACACCCAACGGAACCAGGATGATGTGGAACCCGAGCGTGAACGCCATCTGCGCACGCGCCCAGGGAACCGGGTCGACCGCGAGCAGGTGACCGACGGTCGAGGCAGTCATGTGTCGTGTGCCGTTTCCGGCTTGGTGGCCGTGTGCGCGAGCTCGGGGAACTCCGTGGGTCCGATCTCAGCTCGCACCGCGGCCGGCGCACTGAGGTCACCGCCGGTGTGGCCCACGCTGAACACGCGCTCCGCGCGACTGCGACCGACCATCGTCCGGAACCAGCGCCACATCGTCGAGAATCGGTTCCCGAATCCGTTGAGAAACGCCAGGTGCACGAAGAACCAGACCACCCAGGCGGGGAACCCACTGAGCCGCACTCCTCGGACGCTGCAGATGGCGTTGAACCGAGCGATCGCGGCAACGCTGCCGAGGTCGCGATACTCGAACGGCTTGGCATCAACCTCGCCCCTGAGGCGCCGGGTGATCGTGTTCGCGGCGTGGAGGCTGCCCTGCATCGCGACTTCGGCGACGCCCGGGAGCTGGTTGAGCGACACCATGTCACCGACGGCGAACACTTCGGGGTGGCCAGGAAGGGTCAGGTCGGGCAGCGTCTTGATGCGTCCGGCACGGTCGAGCTCCGCGCCGCTGGCTTTCGCAAGCTCGGCGGCGAGCGGCGACGCCTGGACGCCCGCGGCCCACACCGCGATGTGCGTCGGGATCCGTTCGGTGCCGGCATCGGTCTGGACGTCCACCCCGAAGGCGTCGATGCCCGTGACCCGGGTGCCCATACGCAGTTCGACTCCGAGTCGTCGGAGGCTGGCGGCGGCACGGGACGACAGCCGATCGCCGAAGCTCGCCAGTGGCTCCTTGCCCGCGTCGAGGAGCAGCACACGGACAGAGGAGGGATCGAACGCACGGAAGTCGTGGCGCAGGCTGCGGACCGCGAGCTCGCGGATCTGGCCCGCGAGCTCCACCCCGGTGGGCCCGGCACCCACGATGACGATCGTCAACCATGCCTGCCGCTCGGTCGGATCGGTGGTCACCTCGGCCATCTCGAACGCCCCGAAGATCCGGCGGCGCAGCTCCATGGCGTCGTCGAGCGTCTTCATGCCCGGCGCGAAGAGTGCGAGGTCGTCGTGCCCGAAGTACGACTGCGTGACGCCGGCCGCGACGATCAGGCTGTCGTACGGCACCTCGACCGGATCGCGGCCAGGGCTCTCGGCGTTGACGACGCGTCGCTCGAGATCGAACCCCGTCACTTCGGCGAGCTCGACCCTGACGTTGGGATGGTGGCGGAGCACGTGCCGGAGCGCCGGTGCGATCTGACCGCCGGAGAGGATGCCGGTCGCGACCTGGTACAGCAGAGGTTGGAAGAGATGATGATTGCGCCGGTCGAGCAGCGTCACGTCGACGGGCTCTCGCCCGAGGAACCGGCACGCGGGCAACCCACCGAATCCGCCGCCCACGACGACGACACGATGCGTCATTCCGCCGCCGACTCGGCCGCCATCAGTCGGAGCGCGGCGTCGATGAGTGCGAGGTGCGTGAAGGCTTGCGGGAAGTTGCCGAGATGCTTCCCGGTCGACACGTCGATCTCTTCGGCGTACAGCAGGAGCGGTCCGGCGAAGGACAGCAGCTTCTCGAAGAGTGCTCGGGCGCGATCCGTCTCGCCAACCATCGCGAGCGCGGAGACCAGCCAGAACGAACAGATGGTGAAGGTGCCTTCGGCAGCGTCGGAGAGACCGTCGTCGGCGGAGTCGGTCCGATAGCGCAACACCAGCCCGTCTTGCGTCAGCTCGTCGGCGATGGCGAGCACCGTCGCGCGGACACGCTTGTCGTCGCCGGGCAGGAATCCCATGATGGGTATGAGCAGGTTCGACGCGTCGAGATCCTTCGCGTCGTAGTGCTGCACGAACACACCGCGTTCGTCGACGCCCTTCTCCAGAACTTCGGCCTTGATCGCGTCTGCGGCCGATTGCCACTTCTGCGCGCGGGTCGTCGCCGCGTCCTCGCGCCAGTCGTGCACCGCGGTCTGCGGCGACCCAACACATCACCTTGGAGGCGACGAAGTGCTTCGGATCGCCGCGCATCTCCCAGATCCCCTGGTCCGGCTCCGGTGCGTGCGCGATCGCGTCGTCGACCAATCCGGCGACGCCGTCCCACACGGACGGCGGTACCGCGCCCCCGCCGTGCGCGTGTGTGACGAGGGAGTCGAGCAACATGCCCCACACGTCGTGTTGCTGCTGGTCGTAGGCGCCGTTACCTGTGCGCACAGGACGCGAGTTCAGGTAGCCCGAGAGGTGGTCGAGGGTGTGCTCGGTGAGGTCGGTCTCACCCCCGATCCCGTACATGATCTGCAAGTGCCATCCGTCGTCGCCGGACGCCGCGGCCACGGCTTCGAGCACGAACGCGAAGTACTCGAACGCCTCCCAGTCGAAGCCGAGTGCGTGCAGGGCGCGGAGCATGAACGCGCTGTCGCGGATCCAGGTGAAGCGGTAGTCCCAATTCCGCTCACCGCCCGGCGTCTCCGGCAGCGACGTCGTGCCCGCGGCCATGATCGCGCCCGTCGGCGCGTAGCTCAGGCCCTTCAGCGCCAGCGCGCTACGTTCGATGTACGGACGCCAGGGATGGTCGGCGACAGTCGCCAGGCTCAACCACCCGCGCCAGAAGTTCTCCGTCTCGCGGAGCTGCTGGAACGCCTCGTCCTCGCTCGCCGGGACTGGACCACCCCACGACAACGCGATCCATGCCGTGTGGCCCTCGGCGAGCGTGGTACGCCCGTACGCGCGGGCTCCAACGGTCCCCAACCGCAGGCTGCTCGCCAACTCGAGCGAGAGATCACCACACGTCGCCGTGACTCTGTCGTACCCGGCGTCGTCGTACGCCCAGGTCCCGGTGGCTCGGCCGTAGTCGAACATCGGCAGGCAGTTGGCCTGCACCTCGACGTGGCCGCTGAAGCACGTCGCGATCCGCAGCAGCGTTCCTTGCGCGGTGGCGTCGCTCGGCACTCGTCGCCACGTTGCTCGTCGTTCGGCATCGTTCGGGGGGCCCATCACCAGCACATCGTGCACCGTCATCCAGCCGGTCGGTGTGTGCCAAGTGGTCTCCAGCACGTTGGTGCCGGGCACGTACCTGCGCTGATCGGGGACGCCCGCGTTCGACGGACCGAACCGGAACATCCCGGCCGAGCGATCGAGCAACGCCCCGAACACGCTCGGCGAGTCAGGCCGCGGCAAGCACAGCCACTCGACCGCGCCGTCGGGTGCGATCAGCGCGCTGACCTCGCAGTCGGACACGAAGCCATAGCCGGCAATGGGCGGGAACTCGCTCATCGGTCGCCACCTCCCGGTGCGGATGACGTCTCACCTGTAGCTCGGCATTTGTCAGTGCCGCTACGAGCAGGCATTCTGGCTGACGTGATCGTCATCCGCAAAGGATGAACACTGCGCCGCCAGGAGATGAACACTCGCATCGGCAATGAGAGGGCAGCGCAGATGAGCGACACCATTCACCAATGGTTTACGGATGCTGGCTGCGTGAGGAGCGAGTGAATGGCGGACCACTACGACGTCATCGTCATCGGGACCGGTGCGGGCGGCGGGACGCTGGCGCACACGATCGCCGCGTCGGGCAAGTCGATCCTGCTGCTCGAGCGCGGAGACTTCCTGCCGCGGGAGATGGCGAACTGGGATCCCGCGCCCGTCTTCATCGACGGTCGGTACATCTCGCCTGACGCGTGGTACGACGCCGACGGCTCCTCGTTCCAGCCGCAGGTCCACTACTTCGTGGGCGGCGCGACCAAGATGTACGGCGCCGCGCTCTACCGGCTCCGACCGCAGGACTTCGGCGAGCTGCGTCATGTCGACGGCCTGTCGCCCGCGTGGCCCGTGTCGTACGACGACTTCGAGCCCTATTACACGAAGGCTGAGTGGCTCTATCAGGTCCACGGCAACCACGGCGAAGATCCGACCGAGGGACACTGGAGCAAGCAGTACCCGTGGCCCGCGGTGTCGCACGAGCCTCGCATCCAACAGCTGGCCGACGACCTCGAGCAGGGCGGCTACCACCCGTTCCACGCGCCGTGCGGCATCCTGCTCGACGAAGCCGACCGGGCGCGCAGCACGTGCATCCGCTGCACCTGGTGCGACGGATACCCGTGCCTCGTGCACGCGAAGTCCGACGCGGAGACCATCGCGGTGCGACCGATCCTCGGGCTCCCGAACGTCACGCTGCTCGTCGACGCCGAGGTCACGCGGTTGGAGACCGACGGCACCGGCCGGACGGTCACCGACGTGGTCGTGCAGCGAGGCGGGAACGAGGAGCGCTACTCGGCCGACGTGGTCGTGGTGTCGGCCGGCGCGGCGAACACCGCCAAGCTCCTCCTGCGATCGGCGAACGAACACCACCCGAACGGGCTCGCGAACGGGTCCAACCAGGTGGGCCGCAACTACATGTTCCACAACAGCAAAGCTGTTGTCGCACTCTCGAAGGAGCTGAACGAGACGACGTACCAGAAGACCCTGTCCATCAACGACTTCTACTTCGGCGCGGACAACTACGACTGGCCCGTCGGCAACATCCAGATGGTCGGCAAGTCCAACGCGGCCGCGATGAAGGGTGAGGAACCCAAGCTCACCAAGCTGGCGCCGAGCTGGACGCTCTCCGACACCGCCGAACACGCGGTCGACTTCTGGCTCACCACCGAAGATCTTCCATTGCCCGACAACCGCGTCACGCTCGACGACCACGGCGACATCCACCTGACCTACGCGTCCAGCAACGACGACGAAGCCGACCGCCTGTACCACGAGCTCAAGGTGATCCTGAACCATGTCGGGCTCGCGCAGCACCACGTGCTCGACAAGAACTTCTACATGGACATGAACATCCCGATCGCCGGAGTCGCGCACCAAGCGGGCACGTGCCGTTTCGGAGCCGATCCCGCCACATCGGTGCTCGACGAGAACTGTCGGGCGCACGAGCTCGACAACCTCTACGTGGTCGACACGAGCTTCTTTCCGAGCATCGGCGCGGTGAACCCCGCGCTCACCGCGATGGCCAACGCAATCAGAGTCGGCGAGCACCTGACCGATCGGATGCAGTCATGACCGAACCAGCGAGCTGCGACGTGTTCGTGATCTTCGGGATCACCGGTGACCTGGCGAAGGTGATGACATTCCGCTCGCTCTACCGCCTCGAACAGCGGAAGCTGATCGATTGCCCGATCGTCGGCGTCGCAGTCGACGACTGGGGCGTCGACCAGCTGATCGAACGCGCACGGACATCGATCGTCGGTACCGGGGAGAGCCTCGACGAGGACGTCTTCGCTCGGCTTGCGGCGCGCTTCTCATACGTGTCGGGCGACTTCGACGACAGCGCGACCTACGACCGAGTCGGCGCCGAGATCAAAGGCGCGCAGCACCCGGTCTTCTACCTCGAGATCCCGCCGTTCCTGTTCGGACGGGTCGTGAAGGGCCTCGCCACCGCCGGGTTGACCAAGGATGCGCGAATCGTGGTCGAGAAGCCCTTCGGGCACGACCTCGCGTCGGCGCGCGCGTTGGCCGGCGAGCTCCACCAGTACATCGACGAGTCGCAGCTGTTCCGCATCGACCACTACCTCGGGAAGATGGGCCTGGAAGAGATCATCTACCTCCGGTTCGGCAACACGCCGCTCGAGCCGATCTGGAACCGGAACTACATCGAGTGCGTGCAGATCACGATGGCCGAGGACTTCGGCGTCGACGACCGCGGCCACTTCTACGACCCGGTCGGCGCGCTCCGCGACGTCGTGGTGAACCACCTGATGCAGGTCGTCGCCGCCACCGCGATGGAGGCACCAGCCGGCGGCGACCCCGTTGCGCTGAAGGACGCCCAGACGGCCGCATTCCGGGCCGTCGTCACGGCCGATCCTCACCACTACGTGCGCGGTCAATACGACGGCTACCAGTCGATCGACGGTGTCGCCGCCGACTCAACCACGGAGACCTACGCCGCGCTCCGGCTCGACATCGAGAACTGGCGCTGGTCGGGTGTCCCGTTCTTCATCCGCACCGGCAAGCGGCTGCCGGTCACGCAGACGGAAGTCCGCCTGGTGTTCAAGAACCCACCGCGCCTGGGCTTCGGATTGCGCGCGCCGGACGCGCCTCCCGCCCAGATCGTCGTGAAGCTCGACCCGTCGACCGGAGTGCGCATCGAGCTCGAGGCGCGACGCGCGAGCGAGCGGACGGCGCAACCCATCACATTGGACATGGAGTTCGCCGACGAAGGCGGCGAGGGCGCGACGCCGTACGAGGTGCTGCTCCACGCCGCGATGGTCGGTCAGAGCGTGCGGTTCACGCGCCAGGACACTGTGGAGGAGGCGTGGCGGATCATGCAACCGCTCTTGGATTCGCCTCCACCGGTGCACCCGTACGCACAGGCCTCATGGGGACCCGACGCGGCGTCGGCGCTCGTCGCCGGGCACGGTCGCTGGCACGAGCCATGGATCGTGTCCTGATCGTCGAGGGCGTTGAGGGTCTCGAACCCCCGACCTCCGCCTTGTAAGGGCGAACAGGGGTTCGCCACTTGGTGCCGTCCCGTGCCAATCCGTTGCAGTTCAAGGAACAGTGACGCTCCGAGGCGTGGCGTGGCACGGCGCGGCAACACCGAGTGATGGACAAAGTGATGGACAAGGAGATCCCGAGTCGGCGGCATCGGACCTCTGGATCGCATGGTGTCGCTGCGACCGCTTGACCTCTGATTCGTCACATGTCTTCGCCCAGATTCCACTGTGGGTTGCGCATATGCTACCCCTTGTGGCTCGCTCCGGCGGTGAAGTCCTTCTCGAGGTTCGAACGCAGGCAGGTCTCTCGCGCCGCGCACTGGCCGCGAGGGCCGGCGTCCCGACATCGACGGTCTCGCGCATCGAAGGCAAACGGGTCGACCCCACCCTCTCGATGCTCGAGCGCCTCGTCACCGCGGCCGGCCGTCGTCTCGTCATCGAGGCCTCTCCCCTCGACGACGATCCCACGATCGCCGAGCTGGCCACCGCCGTCGACCAAAGCGCCGGACGACTCAAGATCGACTGGACCCGGCTGCGCGGTTTCGCTGACTGGGCGGAGCAGCACCCCGACGACCTCGTTGACGCGATCGCTGATCCACCGGCGCGGACCGGCACCCCGCTCGACGCAATCCTCGCCGCCTTCGCCGACGAACTCGCCGTCCGCCATGGCCTCGACCGTCCTCGATGGACACGCGCCGTCGGACCGCTTCGCGAACCCTGGTCGCCACCGGGCACGCCGCGCATGCGCGCACGTGCCGAGGCTTCGACACCCGAGCCCTTCCGACGGCGCAACCTCGTGCTGGCCCGTTCGGCGCTGTTCCGAACGGCGGTCTGACCATCCATGGCAGACGGACTGCTCCGCGACCGGGGCGAACTCGAGTCGCTCTTCGACGACCTGGCGGCGGAGCTCGTCCAGCTCGGCACTCGGTCGAGGTCGTGATGGTCGGCGGCTCCTGGATGCTCTGGCACGCGCAGCGAGCATCGACACGTGACGTCGATTCCGCCCGCCGCTTCGACGCCGATCTCAGCGAAGCCATCGATCGAGTCGGTGCCCGTCACGAACTGCACCAAGGATGGCTCAACGACCGCGCTGCGATGTTCTGGCCCTCGGACGCCAACTTCGCCGACTGCCAGATCGTCTACCAACACCATGCCTTGCTGGTCCGCACACCCGAGCCCGAGATCATCTTCGTGATGAAGCTCTACCGCGCCGACCCGCAAGACCGCGAGGATCTCGTTGCCATCTGGCCGCTGTGCAGCTTCAGAGACGCGGACGACGCTGCCCACACGTTCAGGCGTGCGTACCCGCACACGCCGGAGGACGAGCACCTGATCGGGTACATCGCAGAGGTCGCCCGCGACGCGGGCGCACAGTAGCTCCGCTCCCACGCGAAGAGTCGCGCCCAGGAGTCTCCAGCCCAGACGGTGGCAGTCGAACCGATTCACGCGTTCGTGAGCGTTCTCACCCGAGTGGCGGCGACGCCGCGGTCGTCCTGGTTTTGCAAGTAGCACTTGCAAAGAGGCCGGGTGGACCGTAGAGTCCGGTGATGGTCAGCAGTTCCGACGTCGCCATCGTCGGCGTCGGGGCGACGCCCTACTACTTCCGCGGGGGGTCGCATCCACAGACGACGCTCGAGCTGGGCGGCAAGGCGATCCTCGCCGCGTGCGACGACGCCGGTCTCGACGTCACGCAGCTCGACGGCTTCGCCTACTACTCCGAGGCGAGCGCGGGCTACACCGCGAAGATGGACACCGCCACGTTCATGGAGACGCTCGGGATCCCCGAGGTCACGTTCAGCGCCGCGCTCACATCGGGCGGCGGTGGATCGGCGGGCTCGATCGGCCTCGCGCCGCGGCTCTCGTCGCCGGCGACGCCACCTACGTCGTCACCGTGATGGCGCTGCAACAGCTCAAGCAGCGCCTCGGCACCGTGTTCGGGGCGATGGCGCCTGATCCGCAGAACTCGTTCCTCCAACCGTCGGGCCTCGTCGGTCCCGGCCATCTCATGTCGGTGCTCGCCCGTCGGCACATGCACCTCTACGGAACCCGGCGGGAAGCCTTTGCCGAGGTGGCGATCTCCACTCGTGAGAACGCGAAGAACCGGCCGAAGGCCCGCAAGCGCACACCGTTGACGCTCGAGGACTACTTCGCGGAGCCGCTCATCGCGGAGCCGCTCTGCAAGTTGGACTTCTGCTTGGAGACCGACGGGGCCGTCGCGGTGATCACCACCACCATGGATCGAGCCCGCGACCTTCGCCAGCCGCCGGTGCAGGTCGTGGCCGCCGCGCACGGCGGTCGGCGCGAATGGGGCCGGGCGTTCGCCGGCTTCTCGATGCCCGACCCCGACTTCGCGTCGTCGGGTCACGCACCGGTGGCGGCGCGCCTCTACGAGAAGGCGGGCGTCGGACCCGACGACGTCGACGTGGCGCTGATCTACGACCACTTCACGCCGATGGTCGTCATGCAGCTCGAGGACTACGGGTTCTGCGCACGCGGTGAAGGCGGCCCGTTCGTCGAGAGCGGTGCGATCCGCTACGAAGGCGGTTCGATCCCGGTGAACACGCACGGCGGCCAGCTGTCGGAGGCGTACATCATCGGCATGACGCACGTCGTCGAAGGCGTCGAGCAGATCCGTGGCCACGCGATCAACCAGGTCGCGGGCGCCGAGCTGGCACTGGTGACGGGTGGCCCGGCCACGCTTCCCGTGAGCGGGCTCCTCCTCGGGAAGGCAGCATGAGCAGCACCGCAATCGCGACGACGACGCCGCCGGAAGCGATCCGCATCACCACCGACGGCTGGACGCTGCCGTACTGGGAAGCCGCGCAGCAGGAGCGACTCGTCGCGCCGCGGTGCCGCGCGTGCGGCACGTTCCGCTTCCCGCCGTCGCCCTTCTGCCCGGAGTGCCGCTCGCAGGACACCGAGTGGGTGCAGCTCTCGGGGCGAGCGTCGGTGTTCAGCTTCAGCGTGGTGCGGGGTCTGCCCGGTCAGCCCGGGCTCCTGCTCGTTCCGGCGGTGCTCGAGCTTCCCGACGCGCCCGGCATCCATCTGGTGTCGAACGTGATCGACGTCAGTCCGGAGGACGTCGCGATCGGGATGGCGGTCGACGTCGCGTTCGTCGACATCGCCGACGGATGGAAGCTGCCGGTCTTCAGACCCGCATGATCCATCCGCCGTCGACGCTGATGACCTGGCCGTTGATCCAGTCGCCGGCTTGCGAGGCGAGCAGCAGCACGGTGCCGACGAGGTCGTCGGGCGGTCCTTCCTTCTTCCCCGGGATCGCCGACAGGAACGCGGCCCGCATCGGGTCGTCCTGCGCGAGCGAGTCGTAGCCGGCCTCGTCCTGCACGAAGCCGGGCGCGATCGCGTTCACGTTGATGTGCTGCGGGCCGAGCTCGGCGGCGAGCACGGTGGTGAGGCTCACGAGCGCAAGCTTGCTGACGCTGTAGACCCCGCCCGGGATGAACGCGCCCCCCGACACCTGGTTGATGATCCGTCCGCCACCCCGCTTGAGCATCGACGGCACTGCCGCACGCGTGCAGACGAGCGCGCCCATGACGTTGACGCGCATCACCCGCTCCCACCACTCGAGCGGCAGCTCGAGGATCGAACCTCGCGGGATCTCCTTCATCAGGGCCGCGTTGTTGATCAGGATGTCGACGCCGCCGTACTCGGCGGTGGCGCGTGCGACCATCGCCTCTGCGGCTTCGGGATCGGTGATGTCGACGCGCACCCCGATCGCCTGTCGACCCTGCTCGCGCAGCTCCTTGGCGTGCTGCTCGGCGCGCTCGCCGTCGAGGTCGGCCAGCACGACCTGCGCGCCCACCGCCGTCAACGCGCGCCCGTACTCCTCGCCGCAACCGCCGGCACCTCCCGTGACGATCGCGACCTTGCCGTCGAGCGAGAAGCGTTCGAGGCTCACGACACCGGCGCCGATGGGACGTGCGGGAAGAGCTCCTGGAACGCGCCCTTGGTGATCCGCTCGCGGGCGGACGGGTCGACGTCGTCGAACAGCTCGTGCAGCGTCTTCTGCGTGTGCCCGAACGTGCCTTCGAGGTGCGGGTAGTCACTCCCCCAGCACACGTTGCGCCACCCCATGGCCGTCATCGCGCCAACGGCCGACCGGTCGTGTTGGAACGATGCGTACACGTTCTCGTAGAGGTACTCGCTCGGCAGGCGACTCAGCTGCGGTCGCACCTGGGACGAGTGCTGGCGGTAGGCCTCGTCGAGCCGGTCGGCGACGAACGGCCCCCACGTCGCACCGCCCTCCGACACGATCACCTTGAGGGTCGGGTGTCGGTCGAAGACACCGGCGGCGATCATCTTGGTCACCGCCCGCTGGCCGCCGTAGGTCGTCTCCATGTAGTTGATGAGCGCGCCGCCCGGACCGCGGACGTACGCACCGGGGAAGCCCGACGCGTCGTGCGGTTCCGTGCCGATGTGGAACGCGCCGACGAGCCCGGTGTCGTCGAGGGCGGCCCAGAGCGGCTCCCACGATTCGGCGTTCCAGTCGTCGCCACCGAGCGCCGGCGCCACCGAGAGGAAGCCCGCGTGGTAGCCGAGCCCCGCCGCACGCTCGACCTCGGCCACCGCGGTGTCGACGGTCAGCAGCGGGATGGTCGCGGTGCACACGTAGCGCGGCGAGAAGCGCTGGTACTCGATCGCCCAGTCGTTGATCACCCGTGCGCCGGCCGCCATGAGCTCCGGATCCTGGATCGACGACATCCAGATGCCGATCGACGGGAACACGAGCTCGGCCCAGATCCCTTCGTCGTCGAGGTCGCGCAACCGCAGCTGCTTGTCGTTGGCGCCCGGCGCGCGCTCCTGCACGGTGCGCCCCTGCTCATCGGTCAGGCCGAGCACCTTGGGCATGCGGCGACGGAACTCCCGGCCGTCGACGTGGATCGTCTCCCACTTGCCGTCGTCGTCCTTGACGCTGCGGGGCATCCGCTCCGCCAACGCGGCCGGCAGGCCCTCGGTGAAGAGGTCGTCGGGCTCGACGAGGTGGGAGTCTCCGGAGTTCGCCCAGATCTTGTCGTCCATGGCCACCACGCTACGGCCGCTCGGGCATAAATGCAAGTACAGCTTTCAAATACCGGCAACCGTCAGGCGACGATCTGGCGTGCTCGCAAGTCGGCGATGGCGACGTCGTCGTAGCCGAGCTCACGGAGCACGGCATCGGTGGCCGACCCCGCGAGCACACCCGGCTTCGCCTGCGTCGCCGAGCGCGAGAAGCGGACCAACGGCGCCAGGCGGAGGTGCTCGTCGAACGTCGGGTGGACGACCTCCGTCACCCACCCGCTCGCCTTGCCGACCTCGTCGCTCTGGAGGATCTCCTCGACCGTTGCCGTCGAGACGGCGACGCAGGCGACCCCCGCCGCGAGCAGCTCGCGCTCCCAGTCGTCCCGGTTCCCCTTGGCGAACACCGCGGTGAGGACGTCGACCAGCTCGCGGTCGTGCACGCGACGGGCTCCGGCCGTCTCGAAGCGATCGTCGCCGGCAAGACCGGCGCGATCACCGAGGGTGCAAACGAGGTGCTGCCACTCGCGCTCCTGTGGCGCGGCGAGGAACACCCAGCCGTCGGCGGCGTCGTAGATGCGGTAGAGCGCGTGCAGGCCTCGGAGCTCGGCATCAGGCTGCGGTCGGCCCTCGTCGCGCTCGCGGTCGACGACGAAGTCCGCCATCGCGCCCGCCACCGTCGTGAGCATCGAAGTGACGATCGACTGGCCACCGGCGCCGCGGTCGCGCGCGACGAGGCCGAGCATGAGCGCGTCGCTGACGCCGACCGCGGCGAGCCCGTCCGGTTGCGCCTGGGTGACCGTTCCCGCCGGCTGGAGATGGCGCGCGTGCGTGCGGATCTCTTCGATCGTGAGGTCGGGATGCTCGGGAACCCCGCTCCCCACCGCCGCACGGACCACCCCTCCGGCCGCCGCAATGCTCGGCGCGAACGCAGGGCGATGACCGCACGGACCGCCGTCGCCATATCCGGGGGCGTGGAGGTACACGAGGTCGGGATTGCGGGCGTGCATCGCCGATGCGTCGAGCCCGTGACGCGCCGCGGCGCCGGCCCGCCAACCTTGGAGCACCGCGTCGGCGCGCTCGGCGATGCGCAGCACGATCTCCACCCCTTCCGCAGTCGTCGTGTCGACGCAGATGCTCTCCTTGCCCTGCATGACCTTGGCCCCCGCGGCTTCCGGGAAGCCCACCATCATCCGGATCGGGTCGCCCGCGAACGACTCGACCTTGATGACGCGCGCGCCGAGGTCGGTGAGCAAGGTCGTCGCGTACGGCGCGGCGTAGAGCACCGCGAGCTCGAGGATCGTGACCCCCTCGAGCGGCAGCCCTTGGGGCACCGCGCCGTCCCGTTCCATGGGCGGACGCGCGTCCCAGTCGACGTCGTCGGCGTCGGTTCCGCCGACCGCGGGTGCCGGCCGGTCGGTGACCGCCGGTGTGCGCTGCATGCGCGCGAGTGCACCGGGCATGCGCACGCGCCCGTGCTCGGGATCGTCGAGGTCGACCGCGAACTCGTCGTGCACCAGCTGGGGGTGGTCGAGCACCTCGGGGCCGGCCCGGAACAGCTCGGCATAGACGTTCGGATCGGCGTCGAACACCTCCTGCCACTCGGCGAAGGTCCGCCGACGCGCCGCCTCGAGCATCATCGTCCAGAACTCGAGGCGCTGCTCCGGGCGATCGAGCGCGGGCAAACCGGGCCAGTCCGGATGGCCGGACGCCCAGTCGAGGCCGAGCGCCTCGAGCTGCGCGGCGAAGAGATGGGGAGCGACCTGAGCGAACTGGAGCCAACGACCGTCCGCGGTCAGCGCGATGAGGAGCATGAACGTCATCGGGCTGGCGGGGATCCCGTCGTCGTCGAAGACGTCGGCGCCGGGGTAGGCGTCGGGGAACCGCTCGTTGACGAGGCGCACGAACCAGTTCCAAGGGTCGAGCGCGGCGAAGCCCTGCACCAGGTTCGCCTCGACGTGCTGGCCGAGCCCGCTGCGCTCCCGTTCGTGCAAGGCGGCGAGGATGCCCTGCAGCGCCAGTGCCGACGCGGGGAACGAGCACCAGG
Organism: uncultured Actinomycetes bacterium; assembly: GCA_963841415.1. GTDB lineage: Bacteria > Actinomycetota > Acidimicrobiia > IMCC26256 > DASPTH01 > DASUAS01. The sequence goes on from CAWJCN010000001.1 coordinate 1,804,007, forward strand.
GCACGGCGACGAACGGTGGATGGGGCGCGTCGTGCATCCGGTGGAACAGCTCGAAGCCGCCGAGCTTGGCCATGACCACGCCCTCGTAGCCGGGCACCTGCGCGAGCGGCCCGTCGCGGCCGAAGCCGGTGATCGACGCGTACACCAGAGCCGGGTTGCGCGCCGCGAGCTGCTCGTAGCCGAGGCCCAGCCGCTCGGCGACCCCCGGACGGAACGTCTCGATGACGACATCGGCGTCGTCGGCCAACCGACGCACGGTGTCGACGCCATCCGGTCGGGTGAGATCGGCGACGATGCTGCGCTTGCCGCGCGCGAGGTACGGGAACGCGGCCGCCTCTCTCAGCACTGCTCCCCCGGGCGGCTCGACCCACACCACGTCGGCACCGAAGTCGGCGAGCACCTGGCTCACCTGGGCGCCGAGCCGGGTGGGCGACAGGTCGATCACCCGAAGACCGTCGAGCGCGTTCACAGCTGTCCCCCATGTGCCGACGTGCCGCGCGCTCACCGTAGAGCGCGGTGCGCGCATTATGCAAGCACGACGCTCAAACTATGCGATAAGACCGAGTGCCGGCCAGCAGAACTTCCGCACGTGCGCGCGCGCGGCCTCGAGCGTCCATTCACGCGCGAGCACACGCTCACCGACGATGTCCACGATGGCCAGCACGCTCCGGGCGTCGACGTACGGATCCGATGAGTGGAGCGTTCCGTCGTCTGCACCTCGCGCGAGCGCGTCGGCGAGGGGTTCGGCGTGCAGGTCGAGCATGCGTTCCATCGCATCGCCGTAGCCCACTGCGCCGCGCGCGGCCTCCGAGGTCATCAGCCGCACGCGCGCGACGCGACGCGGGCTCGAGAACAGGTCGAGGTACTCGTCGAGCCAGGCCTCGACCGCACGCGGAGCTGATGGCGCAGCTGCCGCCGCGTCGCGAAGACGCACCGCGACGACCTCGGCTTCGCGATCGAACATGGCGATCAGGAGCGCGTCCTTGGTCGCGAAGTGCCGATAGAAGGCACGCGTCGACACCCCCGCGACCTCGAGCACCTCGGCGAGCGACGCTTCGGCGAACCCGTTGCGCCGCATCACCTTCATGCCCGCGTCGAGCAGCAACTTCCGCTCGGTGCCCTCGTCGAAGCGTCGCGGTCGACCCACGGGCCGGGCGCTCGAGCTCTCCTCCATCGTGCGCCACGGTATCGCTGCGCCGGTGGTGCACAGGACGATCGTCGAAGAGCTTCCGCCGATGCCTTCCCAGAAGGCAGCCAAGGTCGGCGCGAGGCTTGCCTCGATGCTCACGTGGACGGTGGTTCCCTCGGGAGTCCCAGGATGCTCTCGGACAGGATGTTGCGTTGCACCTGCGACGTGCCCGCGTAGACGGTGCCGCTCGCGGCGTTGAGCATCCACACGTCCTCCCAGGACGCGGTCGAGTTGGGTGCGCCGGGATCGTCGGTGCGGTACGCGCGCGGGGGCACGTGACCCTCCGGCACCAGACCGGCCGGACCCATGATCGCCATCGCGAGATCGGCCGCGACCTTGTGGTACTCGCTCCAGTAGAGCTTGGAGATCGACGCCGCGGGACCGAGATCGCCGTCGCGGAGGTACTGCGTGAGGATGCGCAGTCCGAGCAGCCGCATGATCTCGACGCGCTCGAAGCACCACGCGAGTCGGTCGCGCACGCAGGGATCGTCGAGGCGTCCGTGGTCGCGCGCCAGTGCGACGAGTCGGTCGTACTCGTGGCGGAACATGATCGGGTTCAACGCGGCTTCCTCGCCGCGCTCGTGACCGAGCAGCGACGTCGCGACCGCCCACCCGCCGTGCACGGGCCCGACGACGTGGTCGGCCGGGACGCGCACAGCGTCGAAGAACACCTCGTTGAACTCGCTCCCGCCGGTGAGCATGCGGATCGGGCGCACCTCGATGCCGGGCGTGTCCATCGGACACAGCAGGAACGTGATGCCCCGGTGCTTGGGGACGGTCGGATCGGTGCGCGCCAACACGAAGATCCAGTTCGCCTGCGTGGCGAACGACGTCCAGATCTTCTGGCCGTCGATCACCCACGAGTCGCCGTCGAGCACGGCACGGGTCGAGAGGCTGGCGAGGTCCGAGCCCGCGTTCGGCTCGGAGAACCCCTGGCACCACACGTCGTCGCCGGACAGGATCCGAGGCAGGAAGCGGCGCTTCTGCTCCTCGGTGCCCCACCTCAGCAGCGTGTTGCCGACCATCTTGACGCTCACCGTGTCGCTGGCGGGACCGAGCGGCACCATGGCCCTCGCGCACTCCTCGACCAGCACGACCTGCTCGAGCTTGGTCCGGCCGCCGCCGCCGTACTCGGCCGGCCACGCGAGCCCGAGCAGGCCGTGCTCGTGGAGCGTGCGCCGCCAGCGGGCGACGAACGCGGCCGCCTGCTCGGCCGGGAGCGCGCCGATGCCGGGCCAGTCGTCGGGCAGTTGCTCGCCGAGGAACGCCCGCACCTCGGCGCGGAACGCCTCGGCCTCGGGGCTCGCGCGGAGGTCCACCGGGCGCAGGCTACCCAATGAGTTGACGTAAGTGTCAAGTTTCGATCAAGCTGGACGGGTCGCCTCGTCCTCGAGAGGAAGCCTCCCATGTACGAAGTCTCCGAGCACCTCATCGTCGAGGTCGACGGGCCGATCCGCATCCTCACGATGAACAACCCCGAAATGCGGAACGCGTTCATCGATCCGCTGCACCAGGACATGCGCAACATCTGGTACCAGATCTCGCGCGACCGCGACGCACGCGCGGTCGTGTTGACCGGTGCCGGATCGGCGTTCTGCGCGGGCGGGAACGTGCCCGGCTTCATCCGCGACTACGACGACCCCGAACACCGACGCCAGTCCCTGCGCGACGCGCAGCGTCTGGTCGACGAGATGCTGCGCTTCCACCTTCCCGTGATCGCGGCGGTGAACGGGCCCGCGGTGGGACTGGGCGCGAGCGTGGCCGTCACCTGCGACATCGTGTTCATCGCCGAGAGCACGTACATCGCCGACACCCACGTGAACATCGGTCTGACCGCCGGCGACGGTGGAGCGGCCACGTGGCCGTTGCTCATCGGCATGCTGCGCGCCAAGGAGTACCTGCTCACCGGCGAACGCATCCCGGCCGCGCTCGCGGTCGAGTTCGGCCTCGCCAACCGCGTCGTCGCCGACGACGCGCTCATGAGCGAAGCGGTCGCGCTCGCCCACAAGCTCGCCGATCTCCCCCCGCAGTCGCTTCAGGAGACGAAGCGGGCCCTGAACGTGCACCTCCAGCAGGCGGTAGCGTCAGTGCTTCCGTTCGCGCTGTCAGCGGAAGCCGAATCGTTCGCCACGCCCGAGATCAAGGCCACCATCGACAGGTTCTCGAAGTAGACCCATGGCAGGCACCGACGACTTCAAGCTGAAGGGTGAGTTCCGCAGCCCCGCGAAGACCATGGGCCCGCGGGCGCTGCGAACGTCGGGGTTGATCAAGCAGCACGCCCGCGAGGTGTTCCTGGCCAAGGGGTACTACGGCACGAGCGTCGAGGAGATCGCCGAGTCGGCGGGCGTGTCGCGCGCCTCCTTCTACACCTACTTCCCCTCCAAGCGCGATCTGCTGTACTCGCTCGGCAAGGACACGTACAAGGCGATGGCGGCCACGCTCGACGAGATGCGCGCGCTCGAAGCCACCTGGACCACCGACGACGTGTACGAGGTCATCACGACCTACGTGCGCTTCCTCGAGGAGCACGGCGCCTTCATGCTGGTCTGGAGCCAGGCGACCTACGGCGACGAGGCGCTGGCCAAGGCCGGCACGCGCACCCGCTTGGTGAACGCGCGCCGGTTCGGCGAGTTCATCCAGCGCGTCTCGGGCGAGACCGTCGATCCCGCGGAGGAGCCCGCGCGCTTCGGGCTCGCCATCCTCGTGATGATCGACCGCTACTGGTCGTACTGGCGGGTGAACGGCTTCCCGTTCTCGGAGGACCAGGTGGTGGAGACGCTCGGCGACATCCTGGCCGCCTTCATCGCCGCGCGGTCGACGCGCACGGTCACGTCCACGTCCACTCGGGCTCGCGCTTCTCGAGGTACGCGCGTCGCGCCTCGGCGGAGTCGTGATAGCGCGTGAGCCTCCCGGTGTAGTCCTGCTCCAACCGGTAGCCGTCCTTGAGCCCGAGGTCTTCGACCCGGTTCAGCGACTCCTTGGCCAACCGCAGACCGATCGGGCTCTTCGCGGCAATGACCTGCGCGAGCGAACGAGCCGCGTTCATCAGCTCGTCGGGCGCGACGACTTCTTCGATCGCGCCGAGGCGGTAGAACTCGTGCGGCCCCACGAACTCGCCGGTGTAGAACATCTTGCGGGTCTTGTAGGGGCCGACCATGCGCTGCAGGTGCCGTCCCCCGCCGAGGACTCCCGCGTTGATCTCCGGCAGCGCGAACCGCGCGCGCTCCGACGCGATGATCACGTCACAACACGCGACGAGCGCCAAGCCGGCACCGACCGCGGCACCGTTGATGGCGCCGATCACCGGGAGCGGGCAGTCGCTCAGCGCCCAGAAGCAGTCGCGCACGATGCTGCCGGGATCGAGCAGGTCGACGATGCTGTCGCCGTCGCCCTCTTCGCGCCCGTGTCTCCGTGCCGAGTCGTGCAGGTCGACACCACCGCAGAACGCGCGCTCGCCGGGGGCGGTGAAGATCGCGACGTGCGCGTCGGTGCCGTGGCGCACCTCTGTGAACGCACGCTCGATCTCGCGGAACGCCTGCGTGTTGAGGGCGTTCACCGGCGGGCGGTCGAAGGTCACGGTCGCGATCCGGTCCTCGATCTCGACGGTCACGTACTCCATCGCCGCAGTGTCCATCAGCCACGCTCCGAGCTCAGGATGGTCACCGCGGCCACCGCGGTCGGTCCACCGATGTTCTGGGCGAGCGCGACGCGCGCGCCGTCGACCTGGTTCGTCGATTCGCCGCGCAACTGGTCGAAGAGCTCGACGCACTGCGCGACGCCCGTGGCGCCGGGCGGGTGGCCCTTCGCCTTCAATCCGCCGCTCGGGTTGACCGGCAGCCGCCCGCCCACCGTGGTCGCGCCCGACGCGACGAGCGCGGCCCCGCCGAAGCGGTCGCAGAACCCGAGATCTTCGTAGTCGATGAGCTCCACGCCGCTGAAGCAGTCGTGCACCTCGGCGACGTCGACGGCGTCGGGGCCGATGCCCGCCATCGCGTACGCCTGCTTCGCCGCCTTCACCGTCGGCGGGAACGTGGTCATGTCGGCCTTGTGCTGGTGCATCACCCGGTCGAGCCCGAGCCCGATGCCGCGCACCCACACCGGGCGATCGGTGTAGCGGTCGACGACCTCCTCGCCGACGAGCAGCAACGCGGCCGCGCCGTCGCTCTGCGGCGTGCAGTCGTAGAGCCCGAACGGCTCGACGACCATCGGCGCCGCCAGGACATCCTCGATCGTGATCTCGAAGCGGAGCTGCGCCTTGGGGTTGCTCACCCCGTGGTGGTGGTTCTTGACCGCGACCATGGCCATGTGCTCGCGCGTGGCCGGCGACTCGTGGAGGTAGCGGTTGACGTGCAGCGCGAAGTTCGCCGGTGCGACCACACCGATCGGGTAGTCCCAGGCGACGTCGCGGGTCAGGCCCATCCACTCCCAGAACGTGGAGCGCGACGACGACTCACGCACCTTGTCGGCACCGACCACCAACGCGACGTCGACCAACCCGCTGGCGACGCCGAACACCGCGTTGCGCACCGCGTCGTTGCCGGTCGCGCACGCGTTCTCGACGCGGGTCACCGGGATGTCGAGGAGGCCGCAGGAGTCGGCGAGGATCCCGGACGGGAACCCGTCGGTGGTCGTGAGCTCGCCGAACCAGGCAGCATCGATGTCGGCGCGGTCGAACCCCTTGTCGACACGCGCCACCGCCTCGCTGACCGCCATCGGGACGAGGTCCTTGATGCCGAGGTCGAAGTGCTCGGCGAAGGGCGTCATCCCAGCGCCGACGACGGCCACCCGCCTCATCGGGTCACCCCCACCGCGGTCGGCGCGAACGCGTAGCCGTAGTCCGGAACCCCGGATCGCACTGCGACGCGGCGGAGGACCATCGCTCCCCCATCGCCGATGCCGACCGCGCCCGCGGCCACGCCGGTCACTCGCGCGAGCAGACGCACGCCGGTGTCGCCGAGCTCGACGATCACGATGGTGTAGGGCGTCGCGAGGCCGGGGACGGGAGTGTGCACGGTGGTGGTCGTGTAGACGGTCGCGTCGCGCGGAAGGGCGACGAGCTCGGCGTCGCCCTCGGCGCCGCAGCCCAGGCACCGGTGACGCGGCGGCAGGGCGAGCGTGGCGCAGTGCGGGCAACGACCGGCCTCGAGGCGCACCTTGGCGTCGAAGGCGCGGTCGTAGGCGGCGAGCGAGATCCTGATCTCGGGTCCGGGTGGCGAGCCCGTGGCCACCGGGACCCGCGCGGCGGGCTCGACCCGCTGCACGCGCGTCGAGCCGACGTCGAGCTCCGCCGCGGTCATCGTCGCCTGCTCGAAGGCGAGGACGAGTCCGACCGTGCGGCGTTCAGTGAGGTCGGCGAGCGCGAAGAGCGGCGCGCTCGCCCCGGTCGTGGGCACGCGCGGTGCACCGCCTTCGCAGAGCGCAGCCGCGTCGCGTGCGCCGAGGCCGACCGCGGCGACGGCCTTGCCGGTGATGCCGGATTCGTCGAGCGCGACGCGGGTGCCGCGCTCCCGGAGCAGACGGGCGTCGTCGTACTCGTGCACCCGCCCCTCGCGGTCGCGGGTCCGCATCGGCAGGCTGCGCTGCGCCCGAGCGACCGGCGCCAGCGTCGCGCCGTCACGGTCGCGCACCACCGCCGCCGCGGCACCCGCGCCCACACCGGTGCCTGCGTCGGCGCCGATGACGAGGGTGCCCGACTCCGCGGCCAGCAGCGCATCGAGGGTTGCCGGCGCACCGCCCACCTGCTCGACCACTTCGGTGCCGGCACGCAGGCCGAGTCCGGCGACGAGCGCGGCGCCGTTGCCGCCCTCGAGCAGGGGCAAGTCGCGGGTGACGAGCACCACCCGGTGCACGTCGACGTCGCCGCCGCCCAGCGCGGCGCGGCCGGCGTCGACCGCGATGGTGAGCGCGTCCTCGTCGAGACCGACGGTCCGAACCTCCCGCGTTCCCCAGGGCGGGAGGTAGGTCCCGAGCGCCACGACGCTCATCGGGCCGCGCTCGCCGACGTGTCCGCGACCTTGAGCTCGCGGCGCAGCACCTTCCCCGACGCGGTGCGCGGGATCACGTCGACGAAGACGAACTCCTCCACGTGCTTGTAGCCCGCGAGCTGGTCGGCCACGTAGGCGCGCAGTTCGTCGTCGGTCGCGGCGTCCTCCGCGACGAGCACCACCGCCGCCTTCGGCGCCTCGCCCTTCGTCGGGTGCGGGACGCCGTAGACGCCGCAGTCGGCGACGGCCGGATGCGCGTGCAGCGTCGCCTCGATCTCGGCCGGCGACACCGAGAACCCTGAGACCTTGATCATCTCCTTGGCCCGGTCGGTGATGTGGATCCACCCTTCCGGCTCCACCCAGCCGACGTCGCCGGTGCGGACGAACCCGTCGAGGAACACACCCTCGTCGGCTTCCGCCGGGAGGTAGCCGGCCATCATGTGCGGGCCGCGGACGACGATCTCACCCTCGGCGCCCGGCGCGACGTCCTCGTGCGTCTCCAGGTCGACGATGCGGACCTCCAGGTCGGAGACGGGCAGTCCCGGCGTGTCGAGGCGGCACCGATCCGGGTAGTCGACCGGGTTGCAGTGCAGGCCGGGAACCTCGGTGGCGCCATATGCGCCGAGCCACCGGATGCCCGTCCGCTCGGTGACGCGGCGGGCGACGTCCTCGGTGATCGGCGTGGCCGCCCACATCATGTAGCGGAGGGACGACAAGTCGTAGCGCTCGAGATCGGGGTGGTTGGCCATCGCCACCGCGATCGGCGCCGCGCCGAACGCGAGGGTCACGCGCTCGTCGGCGATGTGTCGCAGCATGCCGTCGAGGTCGAAGCGCGGGATGAGCGTCAACGTCGCCGCCGACGTCCATGTGCAGCCGGTGATCGCGATGCCGTAGATGTGGAACAGGGGCAGGAAGAACTGCAGATGGTCGTCGTGACGTACCGCGCACGCCGAGTTCCAGTTGATGATCGCGGCGACGAGCGAGCGGTGCGTGTGCCGCACCGCTTTCGGCAGACCGGTGGTCCCCGAGCTGAACGGGTACGCGAAGTCCGCGTCGAGCGCGGTGTCCGGCAACGCGGCCGGTCGCTGGCCGGGCGTGCCGTAGACGAGGTCCCAGAACGGAATCCACCCCGGAGGCGTCTCGGCGTCGACGCAGATGCGCGTCGCGGGCGCGCCGGCTTGCTCGAGCACGTCGATGATCGCGGCGTCGCCGATCACGACATCGGGCTGCGTCAACGCGAACGCGTGCTCGAACTCCGACACCTTCCAGCTCGGGTTCGGAAGCACGACCGCGCCGCCGGCCAGGCTCACCGCGTGCTGGGCGATGATCCACTCGGGGCGGTTCGTGACCGCGAGCGCGACCCTCGTGCCGGGCTGGAACCCGCGCGCGACGAGCGCGTTCGCGAGTGAGCTGCCGGTGCTGTCGAGCTCGCGGTACGTGTAGGTGTCGTCGGCGAAGCGCAGCGCGACGCGCTCCGGATGCCGGTCGGCCGCGTCCTGCAGGAAGTGGTGCACCGGGCGTTCCGGGTAGTGCAACGGCGGGCGACGGAACATGCGCGCTTCCCCTCAGAGAAACTTGACTGTAGTGTCAAGTTAGGCGGGCGGGCCTTTCGGAGCAAGTGACCCCAGCACGTCGCTGCCGCCGGTGATCAGGGGGTAGAGCTCGTCGGCGCCCGCCGCGAGGGTCATCGACCCGATCCGCGCGCTCAGCGACCGCTCGGTGCCGTACTCGGCCCGCCACGACCAGAGACGACGGGTCAGATGGTGGAGCGGGTACTCGCGCGTCATGCCCATCGCTCCGTGCGCCTGGTGTGCGTGGCGAGTCGCGTCGGTGGCGGCTCGGTCGGCGAGGAGCTTGGCCGCGGCCACCTCGAACGACGCCGGTCCCCGCGTCGACGCGTCCACCGCGGCGGCGACCGCGAGCTTGACCAGCTCGCACTCCTGCGCGGCGTGGACGAGGTGAGCCTGGACGGCCTGGAACTGCGCGACCGCGCGGCCGAACTGCCGGCGCGCCGCCGTGTACGCGAGCGTGATCTCCACGAGGCCTTCGAGCGCGCCGCTCATCGCCGCGGTGCGGGCGAACGCGCCGCGGTCGCGCAGCACGTGAGCGTCGACACCCGACGCCACCGGCGCCATCGCGCGCGGGACGATGCCGTCGAAGATGAGCGTGTCGCGGGGTTCGCCGGCGAGGTTCACGGCCGGTTCGATCTTCACGTCGGTGGGGTCGACCAGCGCCACGGTCGCACCGTCGAAGTCGTCGATCAGCGCGACGATGCCGTCGACCGAACGCGCCCAGGGGACGCGAGCGACGCGGCCGTGGATCCGGCCCGCGTCGAGCGACATCGTGTCGGCCGCGTTGCCGGGCACGACGGTGACCGGTCCGTCGGGCAGGTCGATGCCGGCGCCGGCGAGGAGCCAGCCACCGAGGAAGCCGGTCTCCGCCAACGGGAGCGGAACCGCGTGGCGCCCGCCGAGGCGCAGGATCTCGATCGCGTCGGCCACCGTGCCGCCGGACCCGCCCGCGCTCTCGGGCACCGAGACCCATGGCAGCCCGGTGTCGGCGACCGCGGCCCACATCTCGGGCGCCCACCCGTCCGCCTCCGCCTGCTCGATCGCGGCGAACGTGGCGTGATCGGCGAAGACGCGCGAAGCCGTCTCCGACAGCAGCGGATCCACTCCGCTCACGCTGTCCCGCTCTCGTCGCTGCGCTCCGGGGCGCTCGGCCCCCGCTGCGTTGCTCGCCGGGACACCCGGCTCGCGGTCACTCCGCTCACGCCTGCAGCCCCTTCGCCGCGACGGAGCGCAGGATCTCGATCGTGCCGCCTCGAATGGTGAACGCGGGCGCGGTGAGGACGGCGGTGGCGAGCAGGCGCTCCGCGAGCGACGCCGCTCCGACCACCGGCTCGACGTCGACGAAGCGGAGCAACGCCTCGAGGAGGTCCTGCTCGAAGCGGGTCCCCATCTCCTTCACCAGCGCGGCTTCCACCGCCGGTTCGTTGCCGCGGTCGATCTCGCGCGCGACCGACAGCGAAAGCTGTCGCAAGCCCCAGAAGCGCGCGGCCGCGGCACCGACGAGCTCGACGAACGCCGGATCGCCTGACCACTCCACGTGCTCCCGCACGTGCTGTTCGAGGACCAGGTACGTCGACAGCCAGCGATCGGGTCCGCCGCGCTCGAACGCCAGCTCCTGACCGATCTGTCGCCAGCCGTTCCCTTCGCGGCCGACGAGATCGGTGTGCGGCACGAACACGTCGCGGAGCACGACCTCGTTGAAGTCGCTCGTCCCGTCGAGGAACGGGATCGGATGCACCTCCACACCCGGCGCGCGCATGTCGACGAGGACCTGGCTCAGCCCGTCGTGTCGGTCCGCACCCTCGCTCGTGCGCACCAGGGCGATCATCCAGTCGTGCTCGTGTGCGCCGGTCGTCCACACCTTGGTGCCGTTCACGATCCACCCGCCCTCGGTGGGCACGGCGCGCGTCACGACCGACGCCAGATCGCTGCCCGAGTCGGGTTCGCTCATCCCGATGCAGAACGACAGCTCGCCCCGGCAGATGGCAGGGAGGAAGCGGTCCTTCTGCTCCGGGGTCCCCACCTTGGCGAGCAACGGTCCGCTCTGGCGATCGGCGACCCAGTGGTGACCGACCGGGGCGCCCCACCGCAGCAGCTCCTCGGCGACGATGAACCGATCGACCGCGGGCCGGTCGCCGCCGCCGTACTCGCGCGGCAGCGACATCCCGACCCATCCCCGCGCCGCGAGCAGCTTCGAGAACGCAGCGTCCTTGCGTCCGGCCATCCCGAGTCCGGGTTCGAACGATCCACGCGGCAAGGTCTCGGCGAGAAACGTGCGCACCTCTTGCTGGAGCGCGTGCTCACGGTCGTCGAACGTAGAGAACCCGAATCGCATCGGCACCGGGCTCAGACCGTACCCGGGCGCGGGACACTGCCTCGCGCCAGCAGCACGCGGCCGAGCGCCGTGCGCGTCTCTCGTTCCGTGCCGTAGAGCCGGTCGAGCACTCGGATCCGGCGCACGAAGCGGTGCAGGTCGTGCTCGAGCGTGAACCCGATGGCGCCCAGCACCTGGAGGCAGTGCTCCGCCGCGAGCGCGCCCGCGCGTGCGGCCAGCGCGCCGGCGGCGAGCGTCATGACCTCGGGGTCGGCGTGCCAGCTCTCGGCCACGACCGAGCCGGCGGCCCGGCGCGCGACGTACACGTCGGCCAGGCGGTGCTTGACGGCTTGGAACGCGCCGATGGGCTGACCGAACTGGTGGCGCACCTGCGCGTACTCGACCGCGGTCGCGAGCATCGCGTCGACCGCGCCGAGCACCTCGTAGGCGAGCGCCCGCCGGCACGCCGGCCCCACGGCCGCGCCGGCCGCGTCGCGATGCACCGTGACGTCGGCGCGTGCGACGACGCCGTGGGCGTGCACCAGTCCGAGCGACGGATCGATGCCGTGCACCGGAGCGCGTTCGAGCGCCGTTGCCGGAACGGTCACCGCGTCGCTCCCGAGCACCATGGTCAGGGGCATTCCGCCGCGGTTCCCGAGCACGAGCGCGTCGACGACGAGCTCGTCGTCACGAACGGCCGCGGCGGCGTCACCGCGGCGGGGGTGCGCGAACGCGCCGGTCGCGTCTCCGGTGCGATCGAGCTGCAGCGCGTCGAACGCGACGTCGTCGAGCGCGGTGCTGGCGAGCAGGAGCTCCCCGTGCATCGTGAAGAGGAGCGGGACGACCGCGGCCGCGTCCTCACCGAGGAAGTCGCGCCACCCGACCTGCTCGAGCGCGGCGTCGACCGCGGCGCCGGCTGACGGCAGCAGGCCGCGCAGCGAACGCTCGAAGAGCTCGAGCGCCTCGTGGTCGATGGCGGTGGTCTCAACCACGCGGCAATCCCAGCACCCGTTCGGCGAGGATCTGACGTTGGATCTCGTACGACCCTCCGTAGATCGGCGCCGATCGGCTGAACAAGTAGTCGTGCCGCCATTCACGTGCCTCGCGATCGTCGCCGAGCTCCAGGGCGCCGTCGAGCACGTCGCGCGCGAGGTCGAACACCGCGAGCTCCGCGCGCGAGGAGCACCTTGTCGACCGAGACCTCGGGCCCAGGCATGCCACCCGCGGCCAGCTGCCGGATGGTCTCCCGCGCCGAGCACCGCATCGGTAGCACCGCGAGGAACGCGTCGGCGAGCGCGCGCGGCTCGAGCCCGCCATCACCGGGCTCGCTCGGCGCATGCTCGATGAGGCTGTCCAGCGTCGCGAGCAGCGCCGCCTGCCGCTGCCACGGGTACATGCCCCGCTCCCACTGGAGCAGGTACATCGCGAGCGCCCACCCGTCGCCCTCGCCGCCGATCAGGCGATCACCGTCCACCCGCGCGTGCTCGAACCGGACCTCGCCCAGCTCGTCGCGCTCCGACATCGTGCGGATGCCCGCGACCTCCACGCCGGGCGTGTCGTGATCGACGAGCAGCATCGACAACCCGCGGTGGCGGGATTCGGGCGTACCGGTGCGGAGGAGGACGACGCAGCGCTGCGAGACGGTTGCCTGCGACGTCCAGACCTTGTGCCCGTCGACGATCCACCTGTCGCCGTCGCGCACCGCCTTCGTGCGCAACGAGGCCAGATCGCTCCCCGCGTCAGGCTCCGAAAACCCCTGGCACCAGCGCTCGACACCGCGCAGCAGATCGCTCAGGTGCCGTTGCGCCAGGTGCGGCGCGTACACGCTCAGCATCGGGACCAGCGTCTCGACGGTGAGGTACGACTCGGGGATCGGCACTCGCCGTCGGCCGAGCTCGTCGTACACGACCGCGCGATGGCGCGCGTCCCCGCCCAGGCCGCCGAGCTCCTCGGGCCAGCCGTGGCGCACCCATCCCTCGGCGAACAGCGCCTCCTGCAGCTCCTGCTGCACGGCGACGATGTCGGCGAGGTCGAGCGAGAACACGTCGCGCTCGGCGCGCCAGGAGCGCGACATGATCGTCGAGCCAGTCGGCCAGCGCGCGCCGGAACGCGTCCAGGTCGAGGAGCACTTCCTCGGTCATCACGCCAGTGTCGCTTGACTTGACAGCATCGTCAACTTCGGGAAGCGTGGCACGAGTGCCGTCCCTCCGACACGTGGACACCTGCTTCGGCTGCAGCGCGACCAGCCCCACCGCGCTCGGCATCCGGATCACCTCGTCGGCCGACGGTGCCGAGGGACGGGTGCGCTTCGACGACGGCAGCGAGGGCGCACCCGGGCTGGTGCACGGCGGGCTGCTCGCGACGCTCGCCGACGAGGTGATGGGGTACGTGCAGCACGGCGGCAACGCGGTGCGGCTGACCACCGAGCTCACCATCCGGTACCGGCGCCCGACGCCGCTGGGCACGGAGCTCGTCTGCCGCGCCCGCTCGACCAGCTCGACCGATCGCCGCTTCCACGTCCACGCCGAGATCAGCCGCGCCGACGACGGAACGGTCGTCGCCGATGCCGACGCGACCTACGTCGTCATCGCCCGGAAGGAGCACCCGTGACGGTCAAGGTCACCATCGATCCCACCCGCTGCCGGGGCCACGCGCTGTGCCTCGGGCGCGCGCCCGATGCGTTCGAGTTCCTCGACCTCGAGGACCGGTCGCAGGTGCGGCCCGGCGCCGACCAGGTGCCCCTCGAGCTGCTCCTGGCCGCCGAGCGCGAGTGCCCCGAGCGCGCCATCACCGTGGAGGTGGACCCGTCATGACGACGACCGAACGTCACGAAATCGACTTCGACCACCACTCGCCGGAATTCCGCGACCAGTGCCCCGCGGTCATCGCCGGGCTCCACGCAAGTGGGCGGCCGCTGGGCTGGTCCGACGCGCACGGTGGCTTCTGGGCGATCTACGGCTACGACGCCCTCTACGACGCGGTGCAGGACGCCGAGCTGTTCAGCTCCGCGCACAGCGCGACCGAGCCGAAGGGCGTGCCGCGCTCCACCCAGGACGATCCGCTGATCCCGATCGACATCGACGGTCCGCTCGTCCACGAGTACCGCCGCGTCGTGCTCTCCTGGTTCTCCCCGGGCGGCGCCAAGGCACTCGAACCGCGCATCCGCGAGCTCACCACGGAGCTCATCGACGCGTTCATCGAACGCGGGCACGCGGACCTGAGCCAGGGGCTGTTCACCCCACTCCCCGCCCGGCTCATCCTCGAGATGCTCGGCTGGAACGCCGACCGGTGGTCCGAGTGGATCGAGTGGATCCACTCGACGGTGCACGACCGCACCGAGCACCCCGAGCGTGCGGTCGACGCGGTGACGAACATCTTCAGCAACATCGGCGCCGAGATCGTCGCCCGCCGCGTTGACCTGGGCGACGACCTCTTCAGCGACATCCTGCGCGCCGAGGTCGACGGCGCGCCGCTCACCGACGAGCAGGTGATGAGCTGCGGCTTCTTGCTGCTGCTGGGGGGCATGGACACGACCGCGGGGCTGACCGGCAACGTGATCGTCGAGCTCGATCGCCGGCCCGAGCTGCGCCAGCAGCTCATCGACGATCCGACGCTCATCGGCGCGGCGACGGAGGAGTTCCTGCGCCACGACAGCCCGTCGTTCGGGCTCTACCGGACCGTCACCCGTGACGCCGTCTTCCACGGCCAGCAGCTGCGCCGGGGTGACCGGGCCATCCTGATGTTCCCGGCCGCCGGCCTCGATCCCGCCACGTTCGAGGATCCCGACACCATCGACTTCGCGCGCACGTCGAACCGGCACATGGCGTTCGGGCTCGGCGCGCACCGCTGCCTCGGTTCCCACCACGCGCGCATCATGTTCCGCGTGATGCTCGAGGAGGTGCTCTCACGGCTTCCCGACTTCCGCATCGCCGGACCGATCGTGCGGTTCGAAGACGCCGGCGACGTGTACGCCGTGCGCGAGCTGCCGGTCGCGTTCACGCCCGGCCCCCGCCGCGCCGCGGCCGTTGCCGCCAAGGGCGCGCCCGCCAAGGCCGGCTGAGCCCGGATCGCATTCGTGCCCGATCCCATCGCGCGACACCTCACCCACGGGTGCCGCGTCGCGATCGCCGACGGGTGCGGCGCGCCGATCGGGCTCGCCACGGAGCTGTCGCGCGCGGCGCGCGCGGTCGACGGTGTACGTGTGCTTCTCGGGTGGACGCTCACTTCGTCGATCGACGTCGAGGACGCCACCGCGTTCCCCGACGTCCGCACGGTGATGGGCGGGTACGCGCTCCGCAACCCCCTGCGCCAGGGAAGGGTGCACTCGTTGCCGGTCCGGCTGGGGAGCGTGCCGACGCTCCTCGCCGGCACCTGGCGACCCGACGTCGTGGTCGCCGCGCTCCGGCCCGGTGGTCACGGCCTCGTCTTCGGCAGCGAGGTGGGCTGGATGCGCGCCGCGGTCGAGACCGGCGCGACCGTGCTCGCGCAGGTGAACCACGGACTGCCCGACGCGACCGACGGCGTGCCGGTGCCGGCCGAGCAGATCGTCGTCGTCGACGAAGTGGAGCGTCCACCACATCAATTCACGACCGCGCCTCCGGGCGCCGACGCGCTTGCGATCGCCCGCCACGTCGCCGGACTCATCCCTGAGGGAGCCGCACTCCAGTACGGACCCGGCACCATCGCCGACGCCGTCCTCCGCGCGATCGACGTCCCGGTGCGGATCGACTCCGGGTTGGTCGGCGACGCCGTCCTCGACCTCGACGCCCGCGGGCTGCTCCTCGGCAACCCGCGGGGCGCCTACCTGGCCGGGACCGACGCGCTGTACGACTGGAGCCACGAACGCGGCGTGGTCGAGCGCGTCGAAGTCACCCACGACGTGAGTCGCCTAGCCGGTCACGACGCGTTCGTCGCCATCAACACCGCGCTCGAGATCGACGCCGTGGGGCAGGTCAATGTCGAGCACGTCGGTGACCAACCGGTCGGCGGGATCGGCGGCCACGCCGACTTCGCGCTGGCCGCATCGCGATCGCGCCACGGCGTCAGCATCATCGCCCTGCCCAGCACCCACCGCTCCGTGCCGACCCGCGTCGACGCGCTGTCGGCGCCCACCACGACACCGCGCGCCGACGTCGACGTCGTGGTGAACGAGCACGGCGCCGTCGACCTCCGTGGCCTCGACGACCGCGAGCGTGCCGCCGCGCTGCGCGAGCTGTGGGCGTCGACGACCTGAGAACTACGTCGTCACACGGGACGAAACGCGGCCATCGCAGTCGAGATGACGCGGTCGTCGCGCCCTTCGTCGTGGAGCGTCGCGGCGACCGTGATGCGCTCCGGCCCGACGCCGCTCACCTCCGCTCGCGCGCGGAAGGGGCCGACCACCCCCGGGCGCTCCATCATCACGTGCCAGCTCTCGATCTGCAGTGCGTCGGTGCCGGCGTGCGTTGCCGCCGCGTCCATGGCCTGGACCTCGAGCACGATGCAGATCGGACCGAGGTGCAGCGCCGCGTGCGGTGCAGACAGCTCGGCCACGAGCGGCGGAAGGCGCCAGGAGCCGTCGTCACCCCGTTCGGCGCCGAACGCGACCGGGAGCGGCGGCAAGGAAGGTGAGTCCTCGATCGGGATCGGCGGGTTCTCGACCTTCTCGTAGCCGTCGGGCACGTCGCCCAAGGAGACCCCCATGCCGGACGAGACCGCGATCACGCGGCCCGGGTCGTCGGCATCGGTCAGACGCGACCGGCTGAACCCCATGGTGCGGCCCAGGTGGATCACGTCTCGCTCGACGACGATCTCGGTGACGTCACGCGCGGGGTCGAGGATCTCGTACGACATCACCACCGGCGCGGGCACGCATTCGGAGTCGAGCCAGTACGGCTCGGGTGAGGCGATGCACAACGGCGCCGCGAGGATGCCGCCGCTGCGGTTGCGCATGTCGTGGCGCAGCGGCATGCACTCGCGGTCCACGCCGACATCGAGATCGGGGCTCCGCTTGCCGAGGTAGCGATACGTCTTCAGCGCGGTCCACGCCTCCTCGAACTTCGCCCAGTGCTCGTCGGAACCGACGGTGCGGATGTCGTCAACCACTTTCACTCCTCACTCAGGTCGGGAAACGCGGATGGAAGGCGAACCGCACGCGCCGCGTCACACCTTGAACGGCTGGATGGCGTGTGGCAGCGATGGCGGAGCCCGGCGGGCCGGAGCCACACCGGCCGCCAGCGTGGCTGGCGACGGATCGACGTGACCTGCGCACCGAGCTCGGGGGCGACCCAGCCGGCGATCTCGTCCGTCTCCGTGCTGCGAGCCGCGTGATCGGCGGTCGCTTCTCCCAGCCGGCTCACGCGCGGCACGGTACGCAGACTTGACGCTAGTGTCAAGTGTCCCTACGTTGATCGTTCGAACGGGCCGACGTGCCGGCTCGGGACAACGCCGCATCTGGAGTCAACATGACGAAGCCCGACTTCCCCGTCTTCGACGCCGACAACCACCTCTACGAGAGTCCGACCTGGGTCGAGTACCTTCCCCGCCGCTACGCCCGCGACATCCAGTTCGTCGAAGTGCGCGGCCGCACTCGCCTGGCGATGAAGGGCAAGCTCACCGAGTTCATCCCGAACCCGACCTTCGAACGCGTCGCGCGCCCGGGCGCGCACATCCCCTTCTACTCCGGCAACAACCCGGAGGGTCTGAGCCTCCGGGAGATGAGCGGGCAGCCGATCGACTGCGTGCCCGCGTTCCGTGATCCCGCGGCACGCGTCGATCTCATGGACGAGCTCGGGATCGAACGCACGCTCATGTTCCCGACGATCGCCAACCTCATCGAGTACACGGTCGCCGACGATCCCGACCTGACCCATGCCGCGGTGCACACGATCAACCAGTGGCTGCTCGACCAGTGGACCTTCGACTACCAGAGCCGGATCTTCGCCACTCCGGTGATCACCCTGCCGATCGTCGAGGAGGCCATCACCGAGCTCGAGTGGGCGCTGGCGAACGGGGCGAAGATCGTGCTCATCCGCCCGGCGCCGGCCAATGGGCTGCGGGGGCCGCGTTCGATCGCGCTGCCGGAGTTCGACCCGATCTGGGCTCGGATCGAGGAGGCGAAGGTTCCGGTCGCGATGCACGCGTCGTTCCCTCCGCTCACCAGCTACTACGAGACGTGGGAGCCGGGTACGGGTGACAGCGCGTTCAAGCCGAGCCCGTTGAAGCAGTTGCTGCTGCAGCACCGCGAGGTCGAGGACGCCATCGCCGCGATGATCTGCCAGGGTGCGCTGTCACGCTTCCCCGACCTGCGCATCCTGAGCGTCGAGAACGGCGCCGACTGGGTCGGCCACCTCCAACACCAGCTCGACGCCACCTACCGCAAGATGCCGCAGGAGTTCACCGAGCACCCGGTGGAGGTCTTCCGGCGGAACGTGTACGTGAACCCGTTCTGGGAAGACGACGTCGCCGACGTCATCGAGCTCTGCGGCGTCGAGCACGTGCTGTTCGGTTCCGACTACCCGCATCCCGAAGGCCTCGCCGAGCCGCTCGACTACCTCGACACGCTGCGCGACGCGCAGCTCGACGACACCACGATCCGCCAGGTCATGAGCACGAACGCCAACGCGCTGCTCGGCGTACCGATGGCCGCGTGAGCTCGATGCGTCTGGATCGCGGCGCGATCGCTATTTGCAAGCTATATTTGCATTTCTCACGATCGGATGCTGTCGATGTCGTGGGGTGACTTGACGACTGTGTCAAGTCTCGGTACCGTCTCGCCGTTGCTCACGCTCCAGCGAGTTGGCAGCGTGGCACCTGCGGAAAGCCGTTCGATCACCAGGGGGGCGTCGATGCGACGCAAGTTGTTCGTAGGAATCTCGTGCGTCGGGCTGCTCGTCGGCACCGCGCTCGCGACCGTCAGCAGTGCAAGTGCGGGTGTGCCCGCCGCGGCATCTCCGCTCGGCACGCCGAAGAAGGCCACGGGCTCCGAGGTCACGCTCGGGTTCGTCTCCGACGGCAAGTCGGACGCGATCGACAACACGCCCGAGATCAAGGCTGCGCAGGCCGCGGTGAGCTATGCCAACAACTACCTCGGTGGGCTCGCGGGTCACAAGATCACGCTGAACGTGTGCGAGACGAAGCAGACACCGTCGGGCGCGACCGACTGCGCGACGAACATGGTGCAGGCGAAGGTCCCGATCGTGATCACGCCCGTCTCCGGGCAGTCGGGAACCATCTACCAGGGCATCAAGGACGCCGGGATCCCCTATCTGCAGTACGGGTCGCTCGATCAGGCCGAGCTCGCGGCTCCGCCAACCAGCGTGTTCGTGCTGACGAACGGCATCGGCACCGCGCTCGCGGGTCCGGCAGGAATCGCCGCTGCCGCGGGGATCAAGAAGGCGGGGATCCTGGTGACCGACGTGCCGGCCGCCGCCGGACCAGTCTCGCAAGCGGCACCGCTGTTCTACAAGAACGCTGGCGTCACGGCCGACGTCATCACCGTGCCGGTCGGGCAGGCCGACATGACGCCGCAGATCCAGGCCGGGATCAGCAACGGCGACGGCGCGTTCGCGATGGTGGGCAACCCGGCGTTCTGCACGAGCGCGATCAAGGGCCTCACCACCGTCGGGTTCAAGGGTCCCATCACCGCGATCCAGCAGTGCGTGGACCAGACGAGTGCGAAGGCGACGAACGGTGGCTACAAGGGCGTCAACGTGCTCACCACGCTCGACTCCTCGAACAAGGACTACGTCACGTACCTCGCGGTCATGAAGAAGTACGCCAAGGGCGTCGACACCGGCGGCGTCGCGCCGGGCGGCTACGCGTCGATCCTCGCACTGGTCGCCGCGCTGCCCAACCTCACCGGTGACGTCACCGCGCAGACCATCTCCGAGGGGATGGCAGCCATGCCGCCGACGCCGCTCCCGCTCGGCGGTGGCATCACGTTCCAGTGCGACGGCAAGCAGGTCAGCCTGGCGCCGCCGATCTGCTCCACCCAGGTGCTCAAGGCGAAGTACACGGCGAAGGCCGTCCCCGTCGGGTTCAAGGTGTTCGACACGTCGGACCTCGTGAAGCTCGGCTAGTCCCGACCCGAAGGAGACACCCGAGCAGCAGGAGGACGCGATGGATCAACATCTCATCTTCCTGCTGCTCGGCCTGGCCAACGGCGCCGTGTTCGCCTCGCTGGCGATGGCGTTGGTGGTGACCTACCGCAGCAGCGGCGTCCTCAACTTCGCCACCGGGACCATCGCGCTGTACGGCGCGTACACCTACGCCTTCCTGCGCCAGGGCCAGATCCTCCTGGTGATCCCGGGCCTACCGGAGAAGATCGACCTCGGAACCGATCTCTCGTTCTGGCCCGCCACCCTGCTCACGCTGCTCATCACCGCGCTGCTCGGGCTGCTGCTCTACCTCGTGGTGTTCCGCCCGCTGCGCGCGGCCCCCGCGGTGGCGAAGGCGGTGGCGTCGATCGGCGTCATGGTCGTCATGACCGGGCTCATGTCCCAGCGACTGGGGACCGCGCCGGTGTCGGTGGACGCGATCCTGCCGACGAAGATCTGGACCCTCGGCTCGATCAGGATCTCGAGTGACCGGGTGTGGTTCGCGGCTGCGGTGCTCGGCATCGCGATCGTGATCACGCTGGCGTTCCGCTTCACCCGTTTCGGGTTGCACACCCGCGCCGCGGCCGAGACGGAGAAGGGGGCGCTCGTCAGCCGCATCGCACCTGACCGGGTCGCGGCCGCCAACTGGATGATCAGCGCCGCGGTCGCCGCGATCGCCGGCATCCTCATCGCGCCGATCGTGCCGCTGGTCCCCGTGTCGTACACGCTGTTCATCGTCCCGGCGCTCGCTGCCGCGGTGCTGGGTCGTTTCCAGTACATCGTGCCCGCGGTGCTGGGGGGGCTGTTCATCGGGATGTTGCAGTCGGAGGTGACGTACTTCCGCAGCCAGCACACCTGGCTGCCGGGCTCGGGCCTGCCTGAGCTGATCCCGCTGATCCTGATCCTCCTGGTGCTGGTCGTGCGGGCGAAGCCGCTGCCGAGTCGCGGTGTCATCCTGCAGCGCACGCTCGGGCGGGCGCCGCGTCCGCAACGCATCCTCGTGCCGACGGTGCTGGGCACGCTGGCCGGTGTGCTCGCGCTGATCGTGTTGCACCACAACTGGCGCGCCGCGATGGTGACGAGCTTCATCTTCGCGATCATCTGCCTGTCGCTCGTCGTCGTGACCGGCTACGCCGGACAGGTGTCGCTGGCGCAGCTCACCCTTGCCGGCGTCGCCGGTTTCCTGCTCGCCACCATGACGACGGAATGGTCGATCCCGTTCCCGATCGCGCCGATCGTCGCCGCGCTCGGCGCAACCGTCGTCGGGGTGATCGTCGGTCTCCCCGCGATCCGTGTCCGTGGCCTCTTCGTCGCGGTGGTGACGCTGGCGATGGCCTATGCGGTGCAGGCGGTGTGGTTCCACAACTCCGACTACGTGCCAGCTGAAGGCAGGAACATCACCGGCCCGAAGTTCTTCGGGCTCGATCTCCGTTCCCGCGTCGGCACTGACTATCCCCGGCTGGCGTTCTGCCTGGTCGTGCTCGGCGTGCTCGTGATCGTCGCCGTGTCCGTGGCGTTGCTGCGACGCAGCCGACTCGGCTCGGCCATGCTCGCGGTCCGCGCCAACGAGCGGTCCGCGGCCGGCGCCGGCATCAACGTCGTGCGGGTGAAGATCCTGGCGTTCGCGATCGCGGCGTTCATCGCCGGTCTCGGCGGCGCCATGCTCGGCTACAAACAAGGCAACCTCACGTTCGACCCGTTCGACGTCCTGATCGGCATCGGCGTGTTCGCCACCGCGTACCTCGCCGGGATCACGTCGGTCTCCGGCGGCATCCTCGCCGGGATGCTCGCCGCCGGTGGCATCGTCTACTACGCGACCACGCAATGGCTCGAGTTGGGCGACTGGTACGGGACCATCACCGGTGTCGGACTCGTGCTCACCGTCGTGCTCAACCCCGAAGGCATCGTCGGGCCGATCCACGACATGCTCGAGAAGCGCCGGACCCGCCGCAGGGCCACGGTCGTGTCGATGCCGACTCCGGTGCGCGTCGTCGACACCACGTCCGCGACTGCTCCCGATCCGGCGCTGCTGTCGCTGCGTGACGTGCGCGTCGCGTACGGCGGCGTCGTCGCGGTCGACGACGTGAGCTTCGACGTCGCCGAGGGCAGCATCGTCGCACTCATCGGCCCCAACGGCGCCGGCAAGACCACACTCCTCGACGCCATCAGCGGCTTCGCCACCGCATCAGGGTCGATCCGACTCGGCGACCGCGAGCTCGGCCGCCTCAAGCCACACCAGCGAATCCGCGCCGGACTCGGCCGCACCTTCCAGCAGATCGAGCTCTACGACGACATGTCGGTGCGCGAGAACATCTCTGTCGGCCTCGCCGGGCATGGAACGAAGCGCGCTTCGCGGGCCGACCTCGAGCGCGTCCTGCAGCTGCTCGAGCTCAACGAGGTGGCCGAACGACCGGCCGGTGAGCTGTCACAAGGACAACGCCAGCTCGTCTCCATCGCGCGCGCACTGGTCGGCAACCCGCGCGTCGTCCTCCTCGACGAGCCCGCGAGTGGCCTCGACACCGCAGAGAGCCAATGGCTCGGAGAGCGCCTCCGCCGCATCCGCGACAGCGGCGTCACCATCCTCATGGTCGACCACGACATGCACCTCGTGCTCAACCTCTGCGAGCAGGTCCACGTCCTCGACTTCGGGGTGCTGATCGCGAGCGGCCCACCCGCGGTCGTGAAGACAGACCGCCGCGTCGCCGAGGCCTATCTCGGCAGCACCCACGGCGAGCAGGCCACGGTGACCGGATGAACGAGCCCGTCGGTCAGGCACCGGCTTCACCTGCGGCGCCGCTCTTCGAGTGTCGCGACGTCATGGCGGGGTACGGGCACGTCAACATCGTCCGACCGTTCGATCTCGCCGCCCACGCAGGGACCGTCGTCGCCATCCTCGGACCGAACGGCGCGGGCAAGACCACACTGCTCTCCACGCTGTGCGGACTTCTGCCGCGCCAGCGGGGCACGGTGCACGTCGGGGGCCACGAGCTCAAGAGCGGGCGCGCGGCTGCGGCGTCACGAGCAGGCCTCGTGCTGGTACCCGACGACCGCGCGCTGTTCCCGTCGTTGAGCGTGCGCGACAACCTCCGCGCCGCGTGCGCGCGCCGGAGCGATCCGACCGACGAGATGCTCGAGCTGTTCCCCGCGCTCCGTCCCCGCTGGAAGCTCCATGCCGGCGCGTTGTCCGGCGGCGAGCAACAGATGCTCGCGATGGCCCGCGCGCTGGTGCAGAAGCCGAAGGTCCTCCTGGTCGACGAGATGAGCATGGGACTCGCACCGTTGGTCGTGGAGCACCTGCTCCCCGTGGTGCGACGCATCGCCGACGACAACGGCGCGGTCGTCGTGCTCGTCGAGCAGCACGTCGGACTGGCCCTCGAAGTCGCCGACGAGGCGATCGTCCTCGTCCACGGCGAGGTCGCGCTCCGCGGGAGTGCCGGCGATCTCCAGCGGACCCCGGACGTCCTCGAGGACGCGTACCTCGGCGGCGGCGGACCAGCGAACCCGACGCCCGCGCCCTGACGGCCGGCTCCCGGCTGGCGGGCGTTGAGGGCCTCGAACCGTCGTCACTTCGTTGCGGGAGGAAGCATGAACGGGAGGACAGCATGAAGTGGGGCATCGTCTATGCCAGCACCTCGTTTCCGGAGCCTGACCGCGCCGTGGCGATGGCGACCGCGGCCGAGGCCGCCGGGTTCGAGTCGCTGTGGTGCCCGGAGCACGTGGTGGTGCCGGTGGGTCCGCACGCCACCCCGTACCGGGGCTCGCTCGACGGCAAGATGGACCGGGTGTGGCGGCGGGGAGGGCTCCCCGACCCGCTCATCTGGCTGGCGTTCGTGGCCTCGCACACGACGACGATCCAACTCGGCACGAATGTCGTGATCGTCCCCGAGCACCAGCCCGCCGTGCTGGGCAAGTCGGTGGCGACGCTCGACGCCCTGTCCGGGGGCCGAGTCCAGCTCGGCGTCGGCGTCGGCGAGCTGCCCGAGGAGTACGGCGCCGTGGGCATGGATTTCACCAATCGGGGTCAGAGGATGGACGAGTACCTCGAGGCGATGCGGCTGCTCTGGGAGGAAGAGGTCGCGTCGTACCACGGCCAGTTCGTCGCGTTCGACGAGGTGCGGTGCGACCCCAGCCCGCCCCGGGGCACGGTGCCCATCCACGTCGGTGGGACGTCATCGGCGGCCATCCGGCGGGCCGTCCGCGTCGGCGACGGCTACTTCCCGTACGTCGGGCCGCAGCACGACTTCCTTCCCGAGCTTCGCCGGATTCTGGCCGACGTCGACGCCGAGTGCGATCGGGTGGGTCGCGACGTCGACGAGATCGAGATCACAGTCGGCGGCGCCCGCACCGCCGAGGAGGCGGCGGCCATGGCCGAGCTCGGTGTCGACCGCTGCACGATCGCCATCCGCGCGAAGGAGATGCCCGAGGTGCGCGACGAGCTCGCCCGCTTCGGGACCGAGGTCATCGAACCGACGAAGGTGCTGTGAGATGGGTGTGCTGGACGGCAAGGTCGCCATCGTCACCGGCGCCGGTCAGGGCGTGGGCCGCGGCATCGCCCTTGCGCTGGCCAAGGATGGCGCGCGGGTCGCGCTGCTCGGGCGGACGGTGTCGAAGTGCGAGACGGTAGCGGCGGAGATCGCCGCCGTCGGCGGCGAGGGACTGCCCCTCGCTTGCGACGTCGAGCACCGCGACCAGATCGAAGCGAGCGTCGCCCGGGTGGTCGACGAGTGGGGTCGCATCGACGTGCTGGTGAACAACGCCCAAGCGATGACGTACCTGTCGATCCGCAAGCTCACCGACGACGACATGGAGTCGATGTGGCGCTCCGGCCCCCTCGCGTGCTTCCGGCTGATGCAGGCCTGCTTCCCCTATCTGCGCGACTCGAAGGGCAGCGTGATCAACATGGGCTCGGGGTCGAGCATCCTGCCCCAGCCCATGATGTCGGGGTACGCCATGGCCAAGGAGGCGGTGCGCACGTTGTCACGGGTCGGCGCGATCGAATGGGGCCGCTACGGCATCCGCGTCAACGCCATCTGCCCGCTCGCCGACTCGCCCGGTGCCACCGCCTTCGACGACTCGACCGGCGCCTCCGAGGCGGTGACGGCCCAGGTGCCGCTCGGCCACTGGGGTGACGCCGAGTCCGACATCGGCCGCGGTGCCGTCTACCTCGCCGGCCCCGACGCCAAATTCATCACCGGCACCACCCTCATGATCGACGGCGGCTACAACTACCTCCGGTGAGCGCATCAGGCCGTCACAGCACGGCGGGCGGCCCGTCCTCGAGCGCCGGATCCCGACCGAAACGTCGTACGCCTGCCTCGCTTCGACGAGCGATGCGCGCGCCCCGCGACCGCCGCCTGGTGCCGACGCTCCTCGCGCACGCCGGCGACATGGCGAAGCTGTGGGAACAGTTGGCGTGGGGCATGACTCTCGTGATGAGCCCGACGCCGTGGCCCGCCGCCGCGACATTCACGGCGCAAGGTGCCACGTACTACTTCGAGGCTCAGGCCGAGCTCCCCGCCGAGGCGCTCGATGCCATGACCGAACGGATCGCAGCCGCGTGACCATGCGCGACTACCTCGGGCTGCGCTCGACCGACGACCCGAACCGCTGGCAGCTCGAGCTCACGCCCCGCGTGCTCACACCCACCGGCGCGATGCACGGCGGGGCGGCGCTCGCCGCGACCGTCGAGGCACTCGAGCTTGCGACCGCGCGACCGCTCGTATGGGCCACCGCGCACTACCTGACCCACGCGGGACCCCGCGGTCTGCTCGACGTCGACGTGTCGATCGAGGTGGCCGGGTACCAAACCACGCAGGCGCGCGCCGCGCTGCACCTCGGCGACGTCGAGGTGCTCCTCACCGTCGCGTCGCTCGGCATGCGGGGTGAGACGAGCCCGGGCCGATGGGTGCAGCCCTCCCTCGCGCCGGGGCCCGGCGACGCACGCCGGTTGCCGCCGGCGCCAGGCACCGAGTCGGTGCTCGACCACTACGACATCCGCATGGCCACGGGACGAATGGGCGACGAGCTCGACGGCACTCGCGGCCCCGGTCGTTCCGTGCTGTGGTGCCGACTGCCCGACGGTCGCCGTCCCGTGAGCGCGGGTGACGTCGCGTTCATCGGAGACCTGGTGATGTTCGGCCTCTCCGACGCACTCGGCACGCCGACCACCGCCAACAGTCTCGACAACACGATCCGCATCGTCGAGCGCGCGCCCACCGAATGGGTGCGGCTCGACGTCCGGATCGACGCGACCGCGCACGGGTACGCCCACGCCGGTGCGCACCTCTGGACCGACGACGGCGTGCTCCTGGGCATGGCGACCCAGACGCTGGTCGTGCGCGCGGCCGGGCCGCACGGACAATCGACCCGCACCACGCGCCGCATCGTCGGCGACACCTGATCGACTGA
>CAWJCN010000002.1:0-141355 GCA_963841415.1 uncultured Actinomycetes bacterium
CTCGCCCTCGTGCTCGGGCGCACCGCCGGTGACGACGGCCAGCGCCATTCGCTCGACGACGTCGTCGAGGCCTTCGGGCGCGCGCGGAGAGCGTGAGCGAGCCGGGCGTCCTCGAGAAGGGCGGGCCGGCGAGTAGCGAACGCCCGATGGAGGAGGCGTGAGCGTGAGCGAGCCGGGCGTCCTCGAGAAGGGCGGGCCGGCGAGTAGCGAACGCCCGATGGAGGAGGCGTGAGCGTGAGCGAGCCGGGCGTCCTCGAGAAGGGCGGGCCGGCGAGTAGCGAACGCCCGATGGAGGAGGCGTGAGGTGGCCGGCGTCGCCCTGACCGACCCCGCGCTCGACGACCTCCGCCGGGCGGGTCCGGTGGCCGCCGCCCTGTTGCTCGGGCGGCTCCGGGTGCTCGAGGCCGAGCCCGAGACCGGCGCGCCGCTGGCCGACGACCGCACCGGGTTCCGCGTCCTCGACGCCCTCGACGGTGACGCACGAGTCCTCTACGGGATCGGCGCCGACGGCGTGACCGTGCACGCGGTG
Organism: uncultured Actinomycetes bacterium; assembly: GCA_963841415.1. Lineage (GTDB taxonomy): Bacteria > Actinomycetota > Acidimicrobiia > IMCC26256 > DASPTH01 > DASUAS01. The sequence continues at coordinate 530 of CAWJCN010000002.1, forward strand.
TGGGTCGACGGCGTGCGCTCCGACGGCGAGGTCTACGCCGAGGCGCTGGCGCGGGTGCGCGCCGCCGACCCGTCCGAGCAGGTGGCGCTGGCGCGGTCGGTGCAGCGGCTTGCTCGCCTCACCGGCGTACGGCCGGTGGCGACCGAACGGCTGCGCGCGCCCGTCCCCGACTGGCTCGCCGACGCGCTGGTGCGCGAGGGCGGCCTGACGCGCCTCGCCATCGCCGCGATGGACGCGACCACGGCGTTCGACACGTGGAGCGAACTCCAAGCGCGCAAAAGGTAGCGACGTGTCTCAGATGTGAAACAGATCGCTACCTTTTTTGCGGTGCGAGGGCGGGCGCGAGCCCGCGCCGACTACTTGAGGGTGACGGTGGCGCCGGCCTCTTCCAGCTGCGCCTTCGCCTTCTCGGCGTCTTCCTTGGAGGCCTTCTCGAGCACGGGCTTGGGAGCGCCGTCGACGAGGTCCTTGGCCTCCTTCAGACCGAGGCCGGCGACGATCGCCCGGACCTCCTTGATGACCTGGATCTTCTTGTCGCCGGCCGCCTCGAGGATGACGTCGAACTCGTCCTGCTCCTCGGCGCCCGCAGCCGCGGCGTCGCCGCCCCCTGCCGCCGGGGCCGCGGCGACCGCGACGGGAGCGGCGGCGGTCACACCGAACTCCTCTTCGAACGCCTTCAGGAACTCGTTGAGCTCGAGGACGGTCATGTTCTTGAAGACGTCCAGCAGCTCGGGAGTCGTCATGGTTGCCATGGGATTACTCGCTTTCGGTTTCTTCGGACTCGGATTCGGTTGATTCGGGCGCGGACTCCGGCTCCGCATCGGCGACGGGCGCGGGTGCTGCTTCGCCACCGGCCACGCGCTGGTCGATCAGCGCCTGCACGCCGTAGGCGAAGTTGCGGGTGAACGCCTGGAACAACCCGGCGGCCCGGGTGAGGGGCTGCTGGAACAGGCCCGCGATCTGCGTGAGCATCACCTCACGCGACGGCAGGTCGGCCAACGCCTCGATGTCACCGGTGGTCACGACCCGCTCGCCGAGCAGGCCGCCCTTCACGGTCAGCGCCGGGTTGCTCTTCCCGAAGTCGCGCAGCGCCTTGGCCGCGGCAGCGGCGTCGCCGTACACGAACGCGATCGCCACCGGGCCCTCGAAGAGGTCGGTGATCTCCTCGAGACCACGACCCTCGATCGCCCGCCGGGCCAACGTGTTCTTGAACACCTTGTACTGAGTGCCGGTCGGCCGCAGGGACGCCCGCAGGTCGGCCAGCTCCTGCACGGTCAGACCCCGGTACTCGGTGAGCACGGCGGCGTCGGACTCGTCCAGCTTGGTGCGGATCTCGTCGACGACCGCGACCTTCTCGGGTCTCGCCATCAGTTCGCCTCTCGCAGATGAACAGGGACGTCGCCGCAGACACGCGGGACGTCCCGATGAGCGAGAGCGCCTCGTCCGGCGGGCCCACCGCGAACGGTGGCGCCCATTACCTCGAAGAGACCGGAGGTCTGTGGCTTCAGATGTGGAACGAGAACTGTACTACGAGGCCGTCGCGGCGTGCTCGTCGGCGTGAGTCACGCCCGGATCGACCTTCACGCCCGGGCCCATCGTCGAGCTCGTGGACACGGACCTCAGGTAGCGCCCCTTGGCCGACGCCGGCTTCGCCCGCAACAGCTCGTCGAGCACCGCGTGATAGTTCTCCACGAGCGCCAGGGTGTCGAAGCTGGCCTTGCCGATCGGTACGTGCACGTTGCCGTACCGGTCGGTGCGGTACTCGACCTTCCCGGCCTTGAACTCCGCCACCGTCTTGCCGACGTCGTTGGTCACCGTGCCCGTCTTCGGGTTCGGCATCAGGCCACGCGGGCCGAGCGTACGGCCGAGCTTGCCCACCTGACCCATGAGGTCGGGGGTGGCGATGGCGACGTCGAAGTCGAGCATCCCGCCCTCCACCTGCGCGATCAGGTCGTCGGACCCCACGAAGTCGGCCCCGGCGTCCTGCGCCTCGCGCGCCGCGTCGCCCTGGGCGAACACCGCCACCCGAGCGCTCTTGCCAGTGCCGTTCGGCAGCGACACCGTGCCGCGGATCATCTGGTCGGCCTTGCGGGGGTCGACCCCGAGCCGGAAGGCAGCTTCGACGCTCTCGTCGAAGTTGCGGGTGGCCATGCCCTTCACCAATTCCAGGGCCTCGGCCGGCGAGAACAGCTGCTCGCGGTCGTAGCGGCGCTGCGCGTCGACGGTCTTCTTGCCGGGCTTGCTCATGGGTTCGCTCTCCTTGACGGGGCTCCCTCGGTGGGTCCCGGTTCCGCCGGCGAGGTCCTCCGGCGGGGGCAGTGCTCGTTGCGTGGGGGCCGGCTCGGCCTCAGCCGGAGATCTCGATCCCCATCGACCGGGCGGTGCCGGCCACCTGGGCGATGGCACCGTCGAGGTCGATGGCGTTGAGGTCGGGCATCTTCGTCTCGGCGATCTGCCGCACCTGCGCCGCACTGACCTTCCCGGCCGTGTCGGTGCGCGGGTTCGACGCGCCCTTCTCGATGCCCGCGGCCTGGCGCAACAGGAACGGGGTGGGCGGCGTCTTGGTGACGAAGGTGAACGAGCGGTCCTCGAAGATCGAGATCTCCGCCGGGATCACCATGCCGCGCTGGTTCTCGGTCGCCGCGTTGTACGCCTTGCAGAAGTCCATGATGTTGATGCCGTGCGGACCGAGCGCGGTACCCACCGGCGGCGCCGGGGTCGCCTGGCCCGCCGGGATCTGGATCTTCACGATCGCCGCGAGCTTCTTCTTCGCCATCTCATTCGCTCCTTCGTTGCGGCGCAGGGTACCTGCGCCGCGGCCACTCAGTCGCCGGCGAGCTTCTCGCTCGCTCCGCTCGCTCGTGCGCCGCTTCCGCCGGGCGTTCCGGGGTCGGGCGGGCCGGGCGCGTTCCTACAGCTTGGCCACCTGGCCGAGCTCGAGCTCCACCGGGGTTTCCCGGCCGAAGATGTTCACCAGCACGGTGAGCTTCGAGCGGGCGACGTCGATGTCGGAGATCACGCCGTTGAAGTCGGCGAACGGTCCGGTGGTGACCCGCACCTGCTCGCCCACCTCGAAGTCGAGGCGCGGGCGCGCCTTCTTCTCGGTCCCGACCGCTTCGGTCTCACCAGTGCCGAGGACGCCCTCGACCTCTTTCCGCGACAGCGGTGTGGGCCGCGCGCCGTTGCCGACGAACCCGGTCACACCCGGCGTGTTGCGCACCACGTACCAGGAGTCGTCGTCGAGCGCCATGCGCACGTAGAGGTACCCGGGGAAGAGCTTCTTCTGGGCGACGACCTTGCGCCCACCCTTGAACTCGATGACGTCCTCCATCGGGATGACGACCTCGAAGATCTGCTCCTCGACGTTCATCGACTTCACCCGGCTGGCGAGGTTCTGCTTCACCTTGTTCTCGTAGCCGGCGTAGGTGTGCACCACGAACCAGTCGCCCGGCCGCTCGTAGGGGCTCGGCTCGCGCGGCGCCACGACCTCCTCGTCGTCGAGGACGTCGAGCAGCTCGGCGTCGGCGAGGTCACCGGGCTCGGTGATCTCGACGATCTCGTCGACCTCCTCGATCTCTTCGGCGGAGTCGCCTTCCATCGCGTCGACGGCCTCGACGGTGTTCTCGTCGAGCGCGTTCTCGTCGGGAGCTTCGGTGTCAGTGTCAGTCATCGGATCACTCAATCGAAGAGGAACAGCACGAACTTGGCGGACCCGTAGTCGAACAGGAAGATCAGCGTGCCCATCACGATGACCGCGATCAGCACGATGATCGTCGAGTTGGTGACTTCCTTCTTGCCGGGCCACGCGACCTTGCGCAGCTCGCCCTGCACCTCACCGAGGTATTGGCGCGGCCCGATCTTCTCCCGCTTGGGTGCAGCTGACGGGGGGCGACGCTTCTCGCCGGGTGCGCGCGCGGCAGGCTTGTCGGTGCCCTGCTTCGCCATCATGCGCTTGGTCTGTCGGTTCATCGCCACGGCGTGGCCATCCTCAGTGTTCAGTGGGTCAAGTCGTCGTTCGCTGCAGGGCAGGAGGGACTCGAACCCCCAACCGCCGGTTTTGGAGACCGGTGCTCTACCAATTGAGCTACTGCCCTCCGGGCGCGGTCGGGCCGGAGGGCAAAGGATAGCAGTGGCCCCGGGAGGGGTCCGAGGCGGCGGCGGGCCGCTGGGCTCAGAAGGGCGGGAGCGCGGCCGTCGTGACGGGGCCGCTGATCACGGTCCTACGAGACCTGGGGACGACGTGCGATTCCCCGCTGCTCGCCGCGACGACTTCGGGAACGGGTCAGCTGGTGACGGGAGTGGCCCGGCGGCGGGCCCGGTGCACGATCATGACGGTCGCCGCGGTACCGGCCGCGACGGCGGCACCACCGATCGCGCCCGCGTAGGCGAGGCGGCGGCCGTTGAGGATGGCCCGGCGCGCCTCACGCTCACCGGCTTCCTCGAGCGCGGCCAGCGTCTGGGCGAGCAGTCCCGGCGCGGGTTCGAGGTAGCGGATGCGCAGGAGCTGGAGGCCGCGCAACATCTTCCGGTAGCGCGCCAGCTCGGCCTGGCAGCGGAGGCACGCGTCGATGTGCCGTTGCACCGACAGCTCGACCGCGGCGCCACCTTCGACCGCTTCGGGGAGGATCCGAGCGATCTCGTCACACTGCACGGTCGTGCCTCCTCGCCTCATCGGGCGCCTCGTCGTAGAGGAGGTCGCGGAGACGCTTGCGGCCCCGGTGGAGACGCACCTTCGCGGCCGACACCGAGATCCCGAGCTCGTCGGCGATCTCCTCGTGCGACAGCCCGTAGACGTCCTTCAGCACCACTAGCACGCGAAGCTTCGGCGGCAGGTGTTCGAGGGCACCCGCCAGCCGTGCGAGGGTCGCCGACTGCTCCGCGGACTCCTCCGGCTGGGCTTCGATGCGGGTCTCCACCGGCTCCTCGAGCAGCGCGTCGAGGGCGTCGACGCGGTGGCGACGACGCCGCTTCACGGTGGTGTAGGCGGTGTTCGCGGTGATGCGGTAGAGCCACGTGGTGAATTGCGCGTCACCACGGAAGCCCTTGAGACCCTTCCAGGCCCGGAGGTAGGTCTCCTGCACCACGTCGCGAGCGTCCTCCTCGTGGGCCGTGAGACGCATCGCGAGCGTGTACGTGTCGACGTAGGTCCGGCGGACCAACTCGTCGAAGGCCGGGCGGTCACCATCGCGGGCGGCGGCGACCAGCCGGTCGAGCTCGTTCTGCTCCCTCGGCAGTTCGTTGGTGGTCATGTGTGACTCACCGGGGCCGCACGGGGTTACCCCCGGTCGGGAGGGGCCGAAGGACGGTGGCCGAGCGGGGCCCGGTCAGCGGGTCTCCTTGTGGAGGGTGTGACGGCGGTCGAAGCGGCAGTACTTCTTCATCTCGATCCGCTCGCGGTCGTTCGTCTTGTTCTTGATGGTGATGTAGTTACGGCGCTTGCACTCTTCGCACGCCAGGGTCACCTTGACCCGCTTGTCGCTCGCCATTCCGATTCGCTCCTGAACTTGCCGGTGGTAGCGGTGGCGGGACTCGAACCCGCGACGCCGCGATTATGAGCCGCGTGCTCTGACCAACTGAGCTACACCGCCTAGCTAATTGCTTCGCTCGCTGCGCCGCAGGATACCTGCGGCGCGGACGCTCGCTCTGCTGTGAGCCCCCTTACGGACTTGAACCGTAGACCCCTTCCTTACCATGGAAGTGCTCTGCCGACTGAGCTAAGGGGGCGGAGCGGAACAGGATAGCAACGCAGGCCCCCGCGCTACCTTGCCGGGGTGGAGACGAAGGTCGTGATCCGGACGGCGGAGCGGCGGGACGCCGAGGGCATCCGCACCGTCTACAACCACTACGTCTCCGAGTCGACGACCCTGTTCGACATGGTCCCCCGCACCCTCGACGAACAGGTGCAGTGGATCGACGAGCACTCCGGCGGCCATCCCGCGGTCGTGGCCGAGGTCGACGGCATGATCATCGGCTTCGGCTCGCTCTCCACCTTCCGGGCCCGGCCCGCGTACGCCACGACCGTCGAGGACTCGGTGTACCTGCTCAGCGGCCACCAGGGCCGCGGGATCGGCCGTCGCCTCCTCGACGAGCTGCTCCGCCTGGCCTCGGCGCACGGGTTCCATTCCGTGATCGCCCGCATCACCGGCGAGAACGACGCCTCGATCGCGCTCCACGCGGCGTGCGGCTTCGAGATCGTGGGCACCGAGCGCGAGGTGGGCCGGAAGTTCGGGCAGTGGCTCGACGTGGTCGAGATGCAGAGGATGCTCTGACGTGCCCGCCCGTTGACGAGAAGCGCCCGCCGGTGCGGCGAGCGACGAAGACTGAGGCGGAGTGGGCCGGGTTGGATTCGAACCAACGTAGCTTTCGCAGCAGGTTTACAGCCTGCCCCCTTTGTCCACTCGGGTACCGACCCGGGGCCGCGTAGAGTATCAGGCCGCCCGTTCACCGCTCCCAGGCAAAAGACCCTCCGGAGACGAGCCATGCCCACGTTCGACGTCGTGTCCGAGCTCGACATGCAAGAGGTCCGCAACGCGGTCGACCAGGCCGCCCGCGAGGTCTCGACGCGCTTCGACTTCAAGAACACCGGTAGTTCGATCGAGCTCAAGGAGAAGGAGATCGAGCTGCACACCGAGAGCGAGCCGCGGCTCGCCGCGCTCAAGCAGGTGCTCGAGGAGAAGCTGGTGAAGCGCCAGGTGTCGCTCAAGGCGCTCGGCTACGGGAAGCTCGAGGAGGCGTCGAAGGGCACGGTGCGCCAGACCGTCACCCTCAACGTCGGGATCTCGACCGACAAGGCCAAGGAGATCGGCAAGTTCATCAAGGAGCTCGGCCTGAAGGGCGTGTCGCACCAGATCCAGGGCGACCAGCTCCGCGTGAGCGGCAAGAAGCGCGACGACCTGCAGACCGCGATCGCGGCGATGAAGGACCACGACTTCGCGGTGCCGCTCCAGTTCACGAACTTCCGCGACTGACGCGCGGGAGCTGCCCGCTACCGCACGACGCGGTGGACCTGCCAGCGGTCGGACACGCCGTCGAGCTCGTGCTCACCGAGCGTCAGATCCTTTGACCGTCCGCGTCACGAGCACCTCGTCGCCACCGGCTCGCGCCATGACGCGACGAGAGCGCCTCCGGAGATCGACGTCTTCGAACGGACCGGTCAGGCCTGGTGGCTGCGCAGCCGGCGCACCCGCTCCGCAGTCGGCGGGTGCGAGCTCCAGAGGTTGGCGAACTCGACCTTGCGTCCGCTCAGCGGGTTCACGATGTAGGCCTGCGCCTGCGCGGGGTTCACGTCCATCGGCCGCTGCTTCACGGACGCCTCGATCTTCTCGAGCGCGCGAGCGAGCGGCTCACCGTCGTGCAGCAGGTGCGCACCGCTCGCGTCGGCCTGGAACTCGCGGCTGCGTGACAGCGCCATCTGCATCATGCCGGCCGCGATCGGCGCGAGGATCGCCATCGCGATCGCGCCGAACGCGTTGCCGCCGTCGCGGTCGTTGCCGCCACCGAAGATCGCACCCCACATCGCCATGCGCGCCACGAACGTGATGCCGAGCGCGACCGCCGCGGCGACGGAGCTGATCAGGATGTCGCGGTTCTCGACGTGCGAGAGCTCGTGCGCGAGCACCCCGCGCAGCTCGTCGCCATCGAGCACCTGGAGGATCCCCTGCGTCACGCACACTGCGGCGTGATGCGGGCTGCGACCGGTCGCGAACGCGTTGGGTTGCATCTCGGGCGAGACGTAGAGCTTGGGCATCGGCATGCCGTACTTCTGGGTGAGCTCCTCGACGATCGCGTAGACGTCGGGGAGCTCCTCGCGCGTCACCGGCTTGGCCCGCGCGGCCTTGATGGCGAGCGTGTCGCTGAACCAGTACGAGCCGCCGACGAACACCAGGCCGAGGGCCAGCCCGATCAGCAGGCCGGTGCTGCCCCCGATCGCCCCGCCGACGAGCATGAACAGCGCGCCGAGCGCGGCGAGCAGGACGGCCGTCTTGACTGCGTTGCGCATCTTCGTTTCACCTCGTAGGCCCGGGGGACGGACCCGACACCCGTGCAACGCTACGAGCAGGTCCGTCGTTCCCGCGAATCCCCGCTCTCAGCGGGCGTTCAGGAGTGCGCGCCCGGGCCCGGCGTACCGGGCGAGCAGCCGGCTCCGCCGGTGCTCACCCGCTGGGAGTGAGCGGAGGCGAACAACCGTGATGAGGAGTTCAGTCGTAGTAGCCGCTGTGGAAGTAGACGCAGGGGACGCCCTCGGAGCGGAACATGGCCACGTTGCGCCGGTCGTCCTCGATGGCGAGACGCAGTTCGAAGCCGTAGTTGCGCAGGTCCCACACCGACGCCTGCTTGAAGTCTCGGGCCATCTCGTAGTCGCCCCACGGCCGCATCAGGAGGACGTCCCAGCGGATGCGGTAGCGCCGCAACCACGCCTCGGTGAGGTGGTGCACCCGCTCGGGACGGGCGGTGAGCAACACGATCCGCAGCTCGGGGTCGAGGAGATCGAGGAGCACCTTCATCTCCTCGATCACCGGGTCGTCGCCGCATGCTTCGAAGAACGCGTTCCAGTTGCGGCGGGGCGCTTCCAGGTAGTGCTGGCGACTGGCGGCGTCGGACAGCACGCCGTCGATGTCGACGACGACCGCGGGGCCGGCCTCCACCTTCCCGTCGTGCCAGGTCCAGTGGTCGGGGACGTAACCGGCCCCGGGATACGGCGACACTGCGGCGCGGACCTCCTCAGTCCTCGTCGGTGGCGGAGGCCAGGTAGCGCGCCTTGATCCCCTCGACGACGGACGGGTCGGCGAGGGTGGTCGTGTCGCCGAGCGCTTGGTCCTCGGCCACGTCGCGCAGGAGTCGGCGCATGATCTTGCCCGAGCGCGTCTTCGGCAGGTCCTCGGTGAAGAGCACCGTCTTGGGTCGGGCAATGGGACCGATCGTGTGCGCCACGTGCTCGCGCAGCGACAGCACGAGATGGTCGTCGGGCTCGTTGCCGGCGCGCAGGATCACGAACGCGCTGATCGCCTGACCGGTGGTGTCGTCCTTGGTGCCGACGACCGCGGCCTCCGCCACGGCGGCATGGCCGACGAGCGCGTGCTCCACTTCTGCGGTCGAGATGTTGTGGCCCGACACGAGCATCACGTCGTCGACGCGCCCGAGCAGCCAGAAGTCGCCGTCGTCATCGCGCTTGGCGCCGTCCCCCGCGAAGTAACGAGCGTCGAACCGGCTCCAGTAGGTGTCGCGGTAGCGCTCGGGGTCGCCCCAGATCCCGCGCAGCATGGACGGCCACGGTCGTGTGAGCACCAGGTAGCCCCCGCCGGGGATGTCCACGGAGTTGCCGGCGTCGTCGACGATGTCGGCGCCGATGCCCGGCAGCGGCAACGTGGCGCTGCCGGGCTTGAGGGTCGTGACGCCGGGCAGCGGGCTGATCATGATGGCGCCGGTCTCGGTCTGCCACCACGTGTCGACGATGGGGCAACGCCCGCCGCCGATGAACTCCCAGTACCAGACCCACGCCTCGGGGTTGATGGGCTCCCCCACGCTGCCGAGCAACCGCAGCGACGAGAGGTCGCGGCCCTGCGGGAACTCGGGCCCCCACTTCATGAAGGTGCGGATCGCCGTCGGCGCGGTGTACAGGATGGTGACGCCGTACTTCTCGACGATCTGCCACAGCCGGTCCTTGCCCGGGTGGTCGGGCGTGCCTTCGTAGAGCACGCCGGTGGCGCCGTTCATGAGGGGCCCGTAGACGATGTACGAGTGCCCGGTGACCCAGCCGACGTCGGCCGCGCACCAGTACACGTCGGTGTCGGGCTTCAGGTCGAACACGTGCTTGTGCGTCCACGCGACCTGCGTGAGGTAGCCGCCGGTCGTGTGCATGATGCCCTTGGGTCGGGCCGTCGTCCCGCTCGTGTACAGGAGGTAGAGGAGGTCCTCGCTGTCCATCGGTTCGGGCTCGCACTCGGTCGACTGCTGCGGCACGAGGTCGTGCCACCACACGTCTCGACCCTCGATCATCTCGACGTCCTGCTCGGTGCGCCGCAGCACGAGCACCTTCTCGATGGTCGGACACTCGGTGACCGCGGTGTCGGCCGTCTCCTTCAGCGGGACGACGTGACCGCGGCGCCACGCGCCGTCTCCGGTGATGAGCACCTTGGCGCCCGCGTCCTGGATGCGGTCGCGCAGCGACTCCGACGAGAAGCCACCGAACACGACCGAGTGCGCGGCGCCGATGCGCGCGCATGCGAGCAGCGCCATCGGGAGCTCGGGCACCATGCCGAGGTAGATGTTGACCCGGTCGCCCTTCTGCACACCGAGCGCCTTGAGCGCGTTGGCCAGCTGCGAGACGTCGTCGAGCAGGTCGGCGTAGGTGATGGTGCGCACGTCGCCGGGCTCGCCCTCCCAGTGGTAGGCGACCCGGTCACCGCGGCCGGCCGCGACGTGGCGGTCGAGGCAGTTGTAGGTGGCGTTGAGCCTGCCGCCCACGAACCACTTCGAGAAGGGGCGGTCCCATTCGAGCACGGTGTGCCAGGGCTCGAACCAGTCGAGGAGCTCGCCCGCCTGCTCGGCCCAGAACGCCTCGGGGTCGGCCTCGGCGGCGGCGTAGACGTCGGGGGTCGCGTCAACGGCCTGCGCGGTGAACTCGGGCGGCGGGGGGAACGTGCGGCCCTCGGCGAGCAGCGACTCGATCGTCTCCGTCTTCTCCGCCATCACAGACCCCCGTGTCTACCGGTCGGGCAAGCGGCGCGACCTTACCCGGGAGGTGGCGGCGCTCAACGGGGCGAGTCCACGCGCCGGGCCGATGCCGGGCTCGGCCCGGCGTCGGTCACTACCAGGCCGGAGCGAGCGGACTCGAGCGAGGGGGGAACGTCGTGAACACGAGCACGCGGTGCGCGCCGAGACCGGCGGGATCGACCAGCGCCGCGCCCTCGGAGACGCGGCTGCGGTGGCGGACGGCCTCGAGATCGCCCACGTGCGCACGGGCGTCCCAGTCGCGGCGGGCGTCGGCGACGACGGACTCGACACCGAGCTCGGTCAACCACTCGGCTTGGCTGAGGTCGCGCTCGAGGTGCAGCCCCGCCCGCGCCGCTGCATGCACCAGGAACTCGGAGGGCACGTCGGCGGTGATGTCCTGGTCTCCCGGCGCGGCAAGTGCCGGCGCGCCCCGACCGTGGTCGCGGTACGTACGCAACCAGCCACCCGATCCCCGCTCGACGAGCGCGGCGGAGGTGGCGGTGTAGTCGACCACGACGAGGCGCCCCCGGCGCAGCGCCGCCGCGCACGCGCGCAGCCACTCGACGAGCGCGGTGGGTACCGGCACCCGCGTGCCATCGGGTGGATCGGTCACGACGACGTCGGCTTCGGCCGCCAGCTCGCTCGTCGCGGGCACGACGGTCTCGACGAGCTCGTCGCCGTCGAGACCGACACGCACCTCGCACCACACGTCGTCGCGCCGCTCGACCACGCGGAACGGCAGGTTGTCGAGCAGCTCGTTGGCGACGACCACGCCGTCGAGCGGGACCGCCGGCAGGTCGTCGAGCGCGGTGGCGATGGGGCCCATGCCGGTGACAGGCATCGGCGCGTCCTCGTCGTCACGCACCGTCGGGCCGAGCGCGTCCTCGAACGGTTCGACGGTGACGAGGTCGCGCTGCCCGGCCCGCAGCGCCGGTGAACGTTCGACGAGCACGTAGCGCAGCGCGCCCGCGCACGCGGGCGCGGCGGCGAGGACGTCGGCGGCGAGCCGGCCGCGGCCCGCCCCCGCCTCGATGACGAGGAACGGGTCGGGCGATCCGGCGTCGACCCACCAGCCGTCGAGCGCGCGGGCGACGAGCGCGCCGAAGAGCGGGCCGACCTCGGGGCTGGTGACGAAATCGCGTCCCGCACGCCCTGCGCCGCGGGCACGGGTGAAGAACCCGCCTTCGCCGTAGAGCGCCAGCTCCACGTAGGTGTCGAACGCGATCGGACCCTCACGCCCGATCCGCTCGACGATCTCGTCTCGCGCCGAACTCATTGGCACTCACCCCTTTTGGCGTACCTGCGCCGTGCATATCACGGACTGGATACGCCAGAACGGGAGGGGTCAGACCGGGAACGCCAATTCGCCGATGCGGGCGAAGATCTGGGGGTAGATGCCCACCACGATGGTCACGGTGACGCACAGGCCGATGGCGACGGTGAGCGCCGCCGGCACCGGCGTGGACGGGGTGGCCGCCTCCGGCGCGGGGTCGTGGAACCACATCTTGCGCGCCACCCCCGCGTAGTAGAAGAACGCGACCACCGAACCGAGCGCGGCGATCACGCCGAGCACGATTGCCGACGGCGAGTTGGCGTCGAGGACGGCGCGGAACATCACGAACTTGGCGAACCAACCCGCGAACGGCGGGATGCCGGCCAACGAGAACAGGAAGATGGTGAGCGTGATGGCGAGCCCGGGACCGCTCTTGCCCAGGCCGACGTAGGAGTCGATCTCGCCGCTCCCGGTGCGGCGGGCCACCGCGATCACCACCGCGAACGCACCCAGATTCATCGCGGCGTAGATGAACAGGTAGATGAGCACGGCCTCGAACGACACGCGCGCGGCGTCGCCGTCGCCCGCCACCGCGAGCGGCACCAGGATGAAGCCACCCTGCGCGATCGACGAGTAGGCCAGCATGCGGACGATGTTGGTCTGACGCAGCGCGACCAGGTTGCCGAAGATGATCGACGCCGCCGCCAGCACCCAGAGCACCGGTTCCCACGAGTCCTGTGACGGGAAGAACCCGAATGCGATGATCGAGAGCAGGGCCACGAAACCGCCGGCCTTCGACGCCACCGAGAGGAACGCCGTCACCGGCGTGGGCGCGCCCTCGTAGGTGTCCGGCGTCCAGAAGTGGAACGGCACCGCGCTCACCTTGAACGCGAACCCGGCCAGGGTCATGAAGATGCCGACGGCGAGCAGGGTCGTCGTGCCGTGCAGATCGATGTAGTGAGAGATGTCGCGGAGCAGCGTCGACCCGCCGGTCTCGCCGAACACGATCGACATGCCGTAGAGCATGATCGCCGACGACAGCACGCCGATGATGAAGTACTTGATCGCGGCTTCGTTCGACTTCGAGTCGTGCTTGCGCCAGCCGGCCAGGATGAACGTGGGGATGGTGATCGTCTCGAGCGCCACGAAGATGGAGATGAGGTCGCGCGCCGACGCCATGACCAACATGCCCAGCACCGAGGTGAGCATGAGGAAGTAGAACTCGCCCTGGTAGTAGTCGCCGTCCGAGATGTAGTCGGACGACATCAGCAGCACGACATAGGTGACGATCAGGAAGAAGCCCTGGAACGCGAGCGCGTACGGGTCGACGACGAACGCAGGCCCGTGGGATGGCCCGATCAAGAACATCCCGCGGGTGGCGCCGTCGGCCGCCAACGTGATCACCGGGATCAGCGCCGCGAGCACCCCGATCGACGCGATGCGCGAGCTGTCGAATCGCGACCGCTCCGGCCAGATCAGGTCAGCGACCAGGACGACGAGGATCGTCGCCGTGAGCACGAGCTCCGGCGCGATCGCATGGAAGTCGACGTGCGGGTTCACCCGAGTGCCGCCCTCATCCCGTGCACGAGTTGGGTGACCGGCAGGTCGGTCATCTTGAACAGCAGCTGCGGGTAGAGGCCGAGCGCGACGATGAAGAGGAGCAGCGGCGCCCACGCGATCCACTCCGGCCTGTGGACGTCGTGGATGTGCGCGTGCTCGAACTCGGGCTTCACCTTGCCCATCGCCACCCGCTGGAACATCCAGAGCAGGTAGCCGGCCGCGAGCACGGTGCCGACGGCGGCGATCACCATGTAGACGCGGAAGGTTGTGAGCGTGCCGTCGAGCCCGTTGAACAAGCCGAAGGGCAGCTTCGGCTGGTACGCCGAGAGGATGGCCGGGAACTCACCCCAGAAGCCGGCGAGCCCCGGAAGACCGAGCGAGGCCATGGCCGAGAACCCGAGCAACCAGCCGAGGTGCGGCGCCTGGGTGAGGAGGCCGCCGAGCCGGCTCATCTCGCGCGTCTCGTAGCGCTCCTGGATCGACCCGGCCAGGAAGAACAACATGCCGGTGATCAGTCCGTGGGCGACCATGCCGAAGACGGCGGCGTTGATACCGAAGGTGGTGAGGGTCGCGATGCCGAGCATGACGAATCCCATGTGCGCCACGGAAGAGAACGCGATGAGGCGCTTCATGTCGCGTTGCGCGAGACAACACAACGCGCCGTAGATGATGCCGATCACCGCGAGGAGGCCGATCCACGGCGCCCACGACTGCGCCGCGCTCGGCAACATCGGCAGCGCGATGCGGATGAAGCCGTAGGTGCCGAGCTTCAGCATGATGGCGGCCAGCAACACCGAGCCGACGGTCGGTGCCTCGGTGTGTGCGTCGGGCAGCCAGGTGTGGAACGGGAACATCGGCACCTTGATCGCGAAGCCGAGGAACATGCCGGCGAACACGAGCAGCTGCGTGCCGTGGACGATGCCGGCGCCGTGCAGGTGCGTGAGCGTGACCATGTCGAAGGTGTGCACCTTCGAGAGGAAGAACAGCGCCAGGAAGCTCAGCAGCATGAGCGCGGAGCCGAACAGCGTGAAGAGGAAGAACTTGATCGACGCGTACTCGCGGTTGGGTCCACCCCACACGCCGATCATGAAGAACATCGGCAGCAGGACGACCTCGAAGAAGATGAAGAAGAGGATGAGGTCCTGGGCGACGAAGGTGCCGATCATGCCGGTCTCGAGCAGCAGTATCAGCGCGAGGAACGCCTTCGGGTTGTGCGGCTCGGGGAAGTGGTTCCAGGAGTAGATGATGCAGGAGACCGTCACCAGCATCGTGAGCAGCACGAGCGGCAGCGAGATGCCGTCGATGCCCACGTGGTAGCGGCTGTGGATCACGTCGATCCACCGCTCGTTGGCCGTGAACTGGAGACCGCCGTCGTCGAGGTTGAAGTTCGCGAGGATCCCGATGCCGACTGCGCCGGTGAGCAACGTGGCCAGCAGCGCGACCACCTTGATCAGGTTCTCCTCGGCCTTCGGGATCAACAGCACGATGACCATGCCGACGATGGGGATGAACACCGCCAGCGTCAGGGCCCAGTTGTCGAACCAGTCCATTGGAACGATTCCCCTCGGATCAGGTGTTGGCGAGTAGCAGGAAGAGGCTCAGGAGCCCCACCGCACCGAACAGCAACAACGCGTAGCGCTGGACGCGCCCGGATTGGAGATAGCGCAGGAGGCCGCCGCTCTCGCCGGTGATCTCGGCCATGCCGTTGACCGCACCGTCGACGCCTCGCTGGTCCAGCTTCTCGTAGGTGAATTTCCCGACGACCCGGGCGCCGCGCCCGGCGCCGTTGATCACCGCATCGATCACGTTCTGGTTGAACCAGTACGACGCGCGCGCGATGGGTCCGGCGATCCCGGCGACGATCACGTTCTCGTACAGCGCGTCCAGGTAGTACTTGTTGACCAGGAACTGGTAGCCGGCGTGCGCGAGCTTGTTGCGCTTGGTGAGGTCCTTCAACGCACCGAGCTCCTCCCGCTTGAACCAGAAGTAGGCGACGATGCCGATGCCGAGCGTGGCGACAGCGAGGGAGATCGCGGCCTTCGAGTAGTCGAAGCCGGGGTGCACGACGACGGGGAACGACACCCGGGGCTCCACCCACTCCTTGAACTTCTCGATGTGGAACGGCCACGCCGACCAGGCCAGCACCCCGGCGAGGATCGAGAAGAACGAGAGGACGATCAGCGGCACCGTGATCGCGCGCTCGGACTCGTGGGGTTGGCCGTGGCCGCGGTACTCACCGAAGAACGTGAGGTACACGCATCGGGTCATGTACGCGGCGGTGAGGAAGGCACCCACGAGACCGACCACGAGGAAGATGTCGTAACCGGACCGGCCGGCGGTCACGAGGATCTCGTCCTTCGACCAGAATCCCGCGAACGGGAAGATGCCGGCCAACGCCAGCGAGCCGATCATGAAGGTCCAGTACGTGATCGGCATGTACTTGCGCAGGCCGCCCATGTCCTTCTTCATGTCGAAGGAGTGGTGTGCGCCCGAGTGGCTCACGGACCCCGCGCCGAGGAACAGCAGTGCCTTGAAGAACGCGTGGGTGAAGAGGTGGAACACCGCGGCCACCCACGCGCCCGATCCGAGCGCCATCACCATGTAGCCGAGCTGGGAGATGGTGGAGTAGGCGAGGACCTTCTTGATGTCGTCCTGCACGAACGCGAGCACTGCACCGATGATGATCGTGATGCCACCGATCAGGACCATGAAGTTGACACCGCCGGCGCCGATCGAGAACCCGTTGAAGAACACGGGGTAGAGGCGCGCACCGAGGTAGACGCCGGCGACGACCATCGTGGCCGCGTGGATGAGCGCCGACACCGGGGTGGGGCCGGCCATGGCGTCCGGCAGCCAGGTGTGGAGCGGGAACTGGCCACTCTTGCCGATGATTCCGATGAACAAGCAGGCCGACGCGGCGAGGAGCGCCGCGTGGTCGGCGCCGGGGAGCAGCGCGTAGGCGTTGCTGCGCCCGATGTCGAAGCTGCCGACGGTGAAGAACAGGATGATGATGCCGATCATCAGGCCGATGTCGCCGGTACGGGTGGTGAGGAACGCCTTGAGCGCGGCGCGGCTGTTCGCGCCCTCCTCCCACCAGTGGCCGATGAGCACGAAGGAGCAGAGGCCCACGCCCTCCCAGCCGAGGAGCAGCTGCAGCGTGTTGTCGGCGACGACGAGCGTCAGCATCGCCGCCGTGAACAAGCTGAGCATCGCGTAGTAGTGCGTGAAGCGGACGTCGTCCTTCAGGTAGGCGGTGCTGTAGATGTGCACGAGCAGCGAGATCAGGGTGACGACGAAGAGCATCATCACCGCCAACCCGTCCATGCGGATCCCGACGCCGAACTCGATGCCCCCGTTCCGCCACCAGGTGAAGTGGTGGAGCACCGGCGTGACCACCGCTTCGCCGTGGCCGCCCTCGGCGCCGAACACGCCCCGACCGAGCGCCCGCAGCCCGCTCTCCTTGCCCCCGCTGGCCGTCTCCACCCGATCGATCCACTGGTAGACCGCGACGCAGGAGAGGAGGAACGACGCGCCGACGGCGCCGACACCGATCCACGAACCCTTCTTCGGGAAGTGCTTGCCGAAGAAGAGGATCGCGAGGAACGAGACCGCGGGGATCGCGGGGATGATCCAGCCGTAATTCAGCACGTCGAGATCAGCCCTTCAACTGGTCGGCTTCGTCGAGATCGACGCTGTGCGCGTTGCGGTAGATCAGCAACACGATGGCCAGCCCGATCCCGACCTCGGCGGCCGCGATGGTGATGAGGAACAGGGCGAACACCTGACCGGCGACCTGCTGGTGGAACGCGGAGTAGGCCACCAGGTTGATGTTCACCGCGTTGAGCATGAGCTCGATGCTCATGAGCACGAGCACCGCGTTCTTGCGCGCGAGGACGCCGTAGATGCCGGTGCAGAACAGGAACGCGCTCAGTATGAGGAAGTTGTTCAGCGCCATCGCCGGTCAGTCCCTCCGCGCGATCACGACGGCCCCGACCAGCGCGGCCAGCAGCAGCATCGACACCACTTCGAAGGGCACCAGGTAGTCGCGGAAGATGCTCGACGCGATGTTGCTCGAGCGGCCGATCAGCACGAGGCGGTCGGAGAGCTTGATCTCCTTGCCGTGATACGCGTCGACGAACAGCGCGGTGATCACGCCGAACAGGAACAGGCTCACCACCGCGGCGGCCAGCCGTTGGCTGTTGTCCATGCTCCCCTCGGGCCGCATGGGCGCGCGGGTGAGCATGATGCCGAAGAGGAAGAGGATGACGATGGCGCCGATGTAGATGAGCACCTGCACCCACGCGACGAACTCAGCGGCGAGCAGGATGTACTGCGCGGCGGCCCCCGCGAGCACCACGACGAGGTAGAGCGCGGCGTGCACGACGTTCTGCGAACGCACGACCCCGATGGCCGCACCGGCCATCGCGATCGCGAGGATCCAGAAGGCGACGTTCTGTGCGACCACTACTTCTTGACCTCGGCACCGATCTCGAGCGGCTCGGGCTCGGGAACCGTCTCCATCCACTCGCCGAGCTTGCGCTTGTCGTGCAGCAGCTTGGCGATGTTCGACTCGGAGTACTCGTAGTCGGGGCTCCAGAAGAGCGCGTCGAACGGGCAGACCTCCACGCAGATGCCGCAGTACATGCAGAGCGCGTAGTCGATGTCGAAGCGATCGAGGACGCTCACCGTGCGGTCGCGGCCGCCCTCACGGCGCGGCGGGCGCTTCTCCTTGTGGCCCTCGATGTAGATGCACCAGTCGGGGCAGGAGCGCCCGCACAGCATGCAGACGGTGCAGTTCTCCTCCTTGAGCGCGATGACACCGCGTGCCCGCGTGGGCGGGTCTTCCCGCTCGTGCGGGTACTGCACGGTGACCGCCGGCTTCAGCATCGTCTTGAACGTGACGCTGAGCCCGCTGACCACCCCGGGGAGCTTCGGCTTCCTCATGAGCTCGCTCCCTGCAAGCCGGGATACCCGGCTCGCGGCCGTTCGCTCGCTGCTACCTCCGCCACGCCGGACCGTCGAGTGCCCACGACATCGCGCATCTAGATCGCCACCTTGAAGACGCCGGTCAGCAGGATGTTGAGGAGGCCGATGGGGATGAGGAACTTCCAGGCGAGCGCCTGCAGCTGGTCCTCACGGAGGCGGGGGTAGGTGAAGCGCACCCAGAACATGAGGAAGGCCACGGCCATGATCTTGCCGAAGAGCACCAGCGGGCCGAGGAAGCGCATGACGCCCAACGAGATGCCCCACGACGCGGGGAGCGCCCACCCTCCGAGGTAGAGGGTCGCGGCGATGGCCGAGAACGCGAACGCGGTGCCGAACTCGCCGATGAAGAAGAAGAGGAAGCGGAAGCCGGTGTACTCGACCATGTAGCCAGCTACGAGCTCGCTCTCGGCGACGGGCATGTCGAACGGGGTCTGGGTGAGCTCCGCCTGCGACGCCACCAGGAAGAGGAAGAAGCCGATGAACTGGGTGAGGATCAGCGGGAAGCCGATGCCGCTCCACCCGAAGATCGAACCGGTGCTCTGGAAGGCGACGATCCCCTGCAGGTTCATCGTGCCGGCCTGGATGACCACGCCGACGACGGCGAGCAGCAGCGGCAGCTCGTAGGCGATGAGCTGCGCGGCGGCGCGCAACGCGCCGAGCAGCGAGAACTTGTTGGCGCTCGCCCAGCCGGCCATGAGCACGCCGATCACCGACAGGCTCGAGACGGCCAGCGCGTAGAAGACCCCGACGTTGAGGTTCTTCACCACGATGTCGGGGCCGGCCGGGATCACGAGGAACACCAGGAACGTGGAGATCACCACGATCGCCGGCGCCACTGCGAAGACGCGCTTGTCGGCCTGCGCCGGCGTGATGTCTTCCTTCTGGATGAACTTGATGCCGTCGCCCACGAGCTGGAACCAGCCGTGGAAGCCACCCGGGTCCATGGGACCGAGTCGGCTCTGCATGTGGCTCATCATCTTGAGGAGGAAGACGTACCCGAGCACCAGCGCGGTCGCCGGCACGATCGCCAGGATGATGACGGTCTTGATCGCGAGCGTCGTGCCCCAACCGATGTCCAGCGCGAGGAGACTGTGCATCATCATCTCGGGTCGACTCCGCTACGTCTCATCGGCTTCGTCTCATCGGTCGATGTCCCCGAGGATGAAGTAGAGCGACGCCAGGATCGTGATCACGTCGGGGACGAACACACCACGCAGCAGCCACGGCAGGATCGACACGTTGCTGAACGACGCCGAGCGGATCTTCACCCGGAAGGGTCCGGTCGCGCCCTTCGAGATGACGTAGTAACCCATCTGGCCGAGCGGGTTCTCGGTCTCGACCCAGGCCTCACCTTCGGGCACCTTGATGATGCGCGGCACCTTGGCCATGATCGGCCCCGCCGGCATCTGGTCGAGCATCTGCAGCACCATGCGGCACGACTCGCGCGTCTCCTGCAGGCGCACCCAGTAGCGGGCGAACGAGTCGCCGTCGGGATGCGTCCACACCTTGAAGTCGAGCTGCGGGTAGACGAGGTACGGCGTGCCGTCGCGGCGCAGGTCCCAGTCGACGCCCGAGGCGCGGAGGTTCGACCCGGACACGCCGTAGGCCGCGCCGAGCTCGGCCGGGATGATCCCGATCGAGCGGGTGCGGGCCTTGAAGATCTCGTTCCCGACGAGCAGGTCTTCGAACGTGTCGCAGGCGTCGAAGATGGTCTTCATCGCGGTGCGCGTCTCGTTGACCCAGCCCCATGGCAGGTCCTCCTTCAAGCCGCCGA
Organism: uncultured Actinomycetes bacterium; assembly: GCA_963841415.1. GTDB lineage: Bacteria > Actinomycetota > Acidimicrobiia > IMCC26256 > DASPTH01 > DASUAS01. Next base: position 20,836 of record CAWJCN010000002.1, read on the forward strand.
TGCGGTTGAAGTTGGGGTGGAAGCGGCCGCCGGTCGCGCCCTCGATGAGGTTGAGGATGTGCTCGCGGTCGCGGAACCCGTAGAAGGCGGGGGTGAGCGCGCCGACCTGCAGGCCCATCTCGCCGAGGAAGAGCACGAAGGTGGCGATGCGGCTGAGCTCGGTGAGGATGCACCGGATGTACTGCGCGCGCTCCGGTGCCTCGATGCCCATGAGATGTTCGGCGGCGTCGATGAACGGCACCTCGTTGGCGAAGCTCGACAGCCAGTCGATCCGGTTGACCAGCGTGGTGATCTGCGGGTAGGTGCGGAACTCGGCGAGCTTCTCGTAGCCGCGGTGCATGTAGCCGATGATCGGGTCGGCGGAGACGACGCGCTCGCCGTCGAGGCGCACGACCAGACGCAGCGTGCCGTGCGTCGCCGGGTGCTGCGGGCCGAGGTTGAGGATCATGTCGCCGGTGTCGAGCTCCACGCCGACCTGCGCGTCCGCGAGGTGCCGGAACGCGCGCGGATCGATGTCGAATTCGGGCAGCGGCGGGTTGGTGGTGCTCACGCCGTCGCACCTTCCTCCGCCGGCGCGGCAGCGTCGTCGCCCTCGCCCGGCATCGGCTCGACGTCGACGAGACCCGGCCACGGCTTCACCACGCGCGCGAGCAACGGGTAGTCCTTGCGCAGCGGATGCCCCTCGAACTCCGACGGGAGGTAGAGGTGGCGCAGCGCGGGGTGGCCGTCGAACACGAAGCCGAACATCTCCCAGCACTCGCGCTCGTGCCAGTCGGCGCCCGGGTAGACCGGCACCCATGACTGCACGAGCAGCGACTCCTCGTCGACGTCGGCCTTGAGCGTGAGGCCCCAGTGCCGGCGGGTCGACTGCACACGCGCGAACACCTGGAACCGGCCGTCGGAGCCGGCCGCGCCGTACGTCGTCTCGGTCGGCTGGACCGGCGACGACGTGTCACTTCCGGCGTCGTCACCACCTTCCTTCGGGGCTGGCATCCAGTCGATGCCCGAGACGAACGAGAGGAAGTCGCACTCGAGTTTGCCCTTGGCGACCTCGGCCGCCGCACGCCAGTCGATGCGACGCACGCGCACGACCGGCATGCCGAACACGTCGGCCCGGTCGAGCACGGAGACGCCGAACTCGGTGTCGAGGTGCGCCACGAGCTCCTGGTGACGCGCATCGAGCGCGTGCGGGTCGGGGGCGACCTCCTCGGTCGGTTCCGCCTCGACCGCCGCCTCCGGTGCGTCGGTACCGCTCACGTCAGTCAACGACGATCGGCTCCCCGCGCCACCGCTGCTCCAGCTCGTGGTTGCCGATGCCCTCGCTCTGGATGCGCTCCTGCAGGAGCACGATGCCCTGGATGAGGGCCTCGGGGCGCGGCGGGCAGCCGGGCACGTAGACGTCGACGGGGACGATCTGGTCGACGCCCTTCGTCACCGAGTACGAGTCCCAGTAGGGACCGCCGCAGTTCGCGCACGAACCCATCGAGATCACGTACTTCGGGTCGGGCATCTGGTCGTAGAGCCGCCGCACCGCGGGCGCCATCTTGTCGGTGACCGTGCCCGACACACAGATGAGGTCAGCCTGGCGCGGGCTGGCGGGGAACGGGATCACACCGAGACGCATCACGTCGTACCGCGGACTGGCCAGCGCCGCTCCCATCTCGATCGCACAACACGCGAGGCCCCACTGGAACATCCACAGCGAGTACTTGCGGCTGTAGTTGAGCAGCCAGGTGAGAGGCTTGAGTGCGGGCTTCGAGAGGGTGCCCTTCTCGACTAGGCCCACCGCAGCACCCCCTTCCGCCACGCGTACACGAGCCCCAGCGTGAGGATCACGATGAACGCGGCCATCTCGATCAGGCCGAAGGCGCCGAGCGAGTTGGGCCCGGTGTCGAGCTTCACCGCCCACGGGAAGATGAAGACGGCCTCGACGTCGAACATCACGAAGAGCAGTGCGTACACGTAGTAGCGAACGTTCGACTGACCGAATCCGAGGACCGGATCCGAGCCCGCTTCGTACGGGAGGAGCTTGGCATCGTCGGGTCGCTGCGGACGGAGGAGACGTCCGACCCCGAGCATGGCGCCGACCATCAGCAGGGCGGCTCCGATGAACACCGCCACCGCGAGATAATTCCGATAGAACTCGCTCACGCGTGGGCCTCCCGCCCCCTCGCTGGAATGAGGCGTCGGTGTGGGGGGTTGGATTGCGGGCGCAGCATAGCTCTGGCGTTTCCGCGGTCGGCAAACCGCGACCCAGCCGAAATCAGACCGAGAATGGACCGCATGGCAAGGGAATCCGACCGCTCCGTTCCGGCCTCGATCAGCCAGCTCCGCCAGCGTCTCGGAGGGTCGTCACGCACCGCGTTCGTGATCTCCGGGGGCGGGAACCAGTCGGTCGCGCAGGTCGGCATGCTGCGCGCGCTGATGGAGCGCGACATCGTCCCCGACGTCGTCGTCGGTTGCTCCGCGGGCGCGTTCAACGGCGCGACCATCGCCGCCGCACCGAGTCTCCGCGGCGTCGAGCGCCTCGAGGCGACGTGGGACTCCCTTCGCGGCGACGCCGTGTTCCCGGGCGGTCGGCTCTCACGGGCGTGGAACCTCCTCACCCGAGACGACCACCTCTTCTCCAACCAGGGCCTCCGCGACATCTTCCTCCGGGGCGACACGCCCGAGACCTTCGAAGAGCTGCTGGTACCCCTGCGGGTCGTGGCCACCGACCTCGACACCGGCGAGGAGGTGCTGTTCTCCTCCGGGCCGCTGCAGCCCGCGCTGCTCGCGAGCGCAGCCCTGCCCGGGATCTATCCGCCCGTCCGCCACGACGGGCGCACCCTGGTCGACGGTGCGGTGGTCGACACGGTGCCGTTGTGGCACGCGCTGGCCGGGCCGGTCGACCGGATCTACGTGATGAACGTGGCTGGCGACCTCCTCGAGCGGCCGCTGCGATCACCCATCGACGTCGCGGTGCGGGCCTTCGCGATCAGCCGCAAGCAGCGCTACGAGCTCGAGCTGCGCAACGTGCCCGAGTCGGTCGAGCTGATCGAACTCCCGGCCCCGGTCGACGAGCGCGAGCTGTTCGACTTCTCCGGGGGCCGCGCGCTGATCGACTCGGCCTACGAGCTGGCCAACCAGACCCTCGACGAGGCCGAGGCGGCGCGGGGTCGGCGTCGACAGTTCCGCCGCGGTTGGTGGCGCCGCGACGTCAGCTGAAGGCGTCGAAGCCGATTCATTGTTCGGTTGAACACGTCAGACGTGTTGGACCGTGCAGTGAATCAGCGCTCGGTCAGTGCAGCCAGGTAATGACGTGGGTGAGCACGGTGGCGTCGCGTGCCCAGTGCACGAAGACGGCCGGCACGATGCCGAGCACGACGGTGACGCCACCGCACACGGCCAGCACGAACCAGGTGCCGACGTCGACGCGACGCTTGCTCACCCGCTCGGTGACCTCTCCGTCACCCGGAGTGGCGGCGACGGCCAAGGCGACCCGCAAGTACGCGAACGCCGCGATCACCGTCGCGACGGCACCGATCACCACCAGCACGTAGTCGCCGGCCGAGGCCGCGGCCGAGAACACGTCCAGCTTGGCGACGAACCCGCTGGTGAGCGGGATGCCGGCCTGGGCCAGCATGAACAGCACGAGCAGCCCGCCGATCACCGGGCGGCGCGCGCCGAGGCCGCGCAGACCCTCGATCGGGTGCTCGTCGTCACCCCGTGTGCTGAGCACGGTGACGACCGCGAACGAGCCGATCACCATGAACGCGTAGACGAAGAGGTAGAAGAGCGCCGCCTCGCGGCCCTTGGCCGTCCCCGTCTCCAGCGCCATGAGCAGATACCCGGCGTGGGCGATCGACGAGTACGCCAGCAGGCGCTTGAGGTCGACCTGCAGCAGCGCCCCGATGCTGCCCACGGCCAGGGTGAGCACGGTGAGCGCCCATACCACCGGTTGCCAGTCGTCGCGGTAGGTCAGCAACGCGCCGTCGAAGATGCGCAACAACGCGGCGAACGCCGCCACCTTCGTCGCCGACGCCATGAACGCGGTGACCGGCGTGGGCGCGCCCTGGTACACGTCGGGCGTCCACATGTGGAACGGGACCGCCGCGATCTTGAAACCGAGACCGACCAGCAGCAATACGAGCCCGGCCTCGAGCGTTCCCGGTTCGAACAGCGTGGTGGTCCGGAGGAAGGTGTCGATGCCGGTGAGGGAGGTGGTACCCGTCGCGCCGTAGACGAGCGCGATCCCGTAGAGGAAGATCGCCGACGAGAAGGCGCCGAGCACGAAGTACTTGATGCCCGCTTCCTGCGAGCTCAGTCGGCGACGGTGGTACGCGGCGAGCACGTACAGGGGGATGGAGAGGATCTCCAACGCGAGGAACACGACGATGAGGTCGTTGGCGGTGGTCATGATGACCATGCCCAGCGCAGAGAAGAGCATGAGGGCGACGTACTCGGCGACCTCGAGCTGCTCGCGTCGGAGGTAGCCGATCGCGATGAGCAACGACATCGCGGTGGCCGCGAGCACGACGACACCGAGGAACACGCCGAAGGTGTCGACGCGCACCATCTCGCTCATCGTGGTGATCGTCTTGTGGTCCTTCACGTCCTGCCACTGCCAGAACAGCATCGCCCCCGTGGTGATGATCCCCACCGCGGCGATCACGTAGGTGACAGGCGCGACGGCGGCGCGGCGGCGCAGGAGCGCCTTGGCGAGGACGATCAGGACCGCGGCACCGGCGAGCGCGAGCTCGGGCGCGATCGCGAGCCAGTCGACCGACGGCGGCCGGATCGGAGCGACGGATGCGAGGATCACTTCTCCGACTCCGATGCCTTGGCGGTGCCGTCTTCGACGTTCTGCTCGATCTTCTGGATCTCCTTGGCGATGGCAGGGGGGTTGGGCTGGCGGTAGTCGCTCCTCCGCTCGAGGTTGTGCACGCGCAACTCGACCGCGGGCTGGATGCGGTCGAGCACCGGCTTCGGGTAGAGGCCGAGGAAGAGACTCAGGCCCAGCAGCGGGACCACGACGATCAGCTCGCGCAACGAGACGTCTTTCATGCCGACGTTGTCACCCGACGGCTTGCCGGTGAAGGCGCGCTGGAACGCCCACAGCGCGTAGACCGCGGCAAGGATCACGCCGAACGTGGCGACGATCGCGTACGGCCGGTCCCACACGAACGCGCCCAACAGCGAGAGGAACTCGCCGATGAACCCCGAGAAGCCGGGCAGGCCGATGCCGGCGAAGAGTGCGGTGAGGAACAGGCCTCCGAGGATCGGAGTGACCTTCCACACACCGCGGTACGCGGAGAGCTCGCGCGTGTGACGGCGCTCGTACAGGAAGCCGACGACGAGGAAGAGCGCGCCGGTGGTGAGCGGGTGCGAGACCATCGTGAACACCGCACCATCGAGTCCGATCACCGACAGCGAGAAGATGCCGAGGATCACAAACCCCATGTGCGCGACCGACGAGTACACGATGATCCGTTTCAAGTCGGTTTGCATCGCGGCGACGATCGCGCCGTAGATGATCCCGATCACCGCGAGGATCATCATGATCGGTGCCATGTCGACCGAGGCCTGCGGGAACATCTCGAACGAGAACCGCACGAACCCGTACGCACCCATCTTGATGATCACACCGGCCAGCACGACTGAACCGGCAGTGGGCGCCTCCGTGTGCACGAGTGGCAGCCACGTGTGGAACGGGAAGAGCGGCGCCTTGATCGCGAACGCGGCCATGAATCCCAGGAAGAGGATCAGCTCGGTCGTGCCCGAGAGCCCGTTCCACTGGGCGAGCACCCGGTAGTCGAAGGTGAGGACCCCGGTGTCCTGCTGGTGCAGATAGGCGAGCACCAACGTGGACGCGAGCAGGAACGCCGAGCCGGCCGCGGTGTAGATGAAGAACTTCATCGCTGCGAACTCGCGCCGTTCGCTCCCCCATCCCTGGATGAGGAAGTACATCGGGACGAGCATCAGCTCCCAGAAGATGAAGAACGCGATCAGGTCGAGGGAGAGGAAGATGCCCATGATGGCGCCCTCGAGCAGGAGGAACCACGCGATGTACGCCTTCACCCGGTGCTCGATGTACTTCTCCGACGCGAGCAGACCGATCGGGAACAGCACCGCGGTGATGACGATCATGAAGAGGCTGATGCCGTCGATGCCGACGATGTAGCGAACGCCGATCGCGGGGATCCACTTCTGGTTCTCGACGAACTGGAACGTGCCGCGCTGCGCGTCGAACTGCCAGAGCATGTAGGCGGCGAACCCCAGCGTCACCGCCATGGTTGCGTAGCCAACGGCCTTGACCGCTTCGATGCGGCGCGAGGGGATCAGCAGGCAGATCACCCCGCCGACGAACGGCGTGATGAGGATGGTCGAGAGGAGCGGGAAGTCCACCGTCACCGCCCCAGCCAGATGACGACGTAGAGGAGCGCGGCGCCGAGCCCGACGGAGATGCCGAGCGCGTAACGGCGGACGCGACCGTCCTGGAGTTGCTGCACGCCGCGAGAGAGGAGCGCGAAGAGTGAACCGACGCCGTTGACGGTGCCGTCGATGATCTTCGTGTCGACGACGCGGTCGAGCCAGGCGGCGAGGGCACGACCGGGGCCGCCGACGAGGCGTGAGACGCCGGCGTCGTAGTAGTAGGCGTTCCCGAGGACCGGTGCGACGGCGCCGAGCTTCTCGTCGAGCGGGTCGCGGTCGGCGCGCGCGAGGCCCTTCTTGTAGAGCGTGTACGCGAAGAAGATCCCGCCCGCGGCGATGGCGAACGTGAGCATCTCGAGCCCGAGGCCGCCGATGAACGTGTCGGCCTGCACCTGGGGCACGCCGCGGAACGACGACTCGAGCCACTTGTCGAGCCATTCCATGCTCGTGAACGGCAGGTTCATGATCCCGCCGATCGCGGCGAGGAAGGCCAACGCCACGATCGGCAACACCATGACCGGTGCCGACTCGTGCGGCGCGTGCCCCACCGGTGCGGGCACCGGGTCGCCGTAGCTCACCGTCGGCGACGGATCGCTGTCGGCGTCGGCGTCGGCGACCGCGTCGGTGTCGGTGTCGGTGTCGGCGACCGCGTCGGCGACCGCGACCGCTCCGTGCCCGTCGTCGGGCTCCTCACCGGAGCCGCCCGAGATCACGGGAAGTGCCTCGTAACGGGCGTTGCCGTAGAACGTCAGGTAGATCAGCCGCGTCATGTAGACCGCGGTGAACGCGGCGGCGAGGATGCCGACGACCCACAGGCCGTAGTCGTCACGCAGGAACGCCTGGCTGATGATCTCGTCCTTCGAGAAGAAGCCCGACAGCGGCGGCACGCCGGCGATCGCGAGCCACGCGACCACCATGGCGCCCGCGGTGTAGGGCATGAACTTGCGGAACCGGCCCATGACGCGCATGTCCTGCACGTCGTGGTTGCCGTGGATCACCGAACCGGCGCCGAGGAACAGGCAGCCCTTGTAGAACGCGTGGCACAGCACCAGGAACACGGCGGCGGAGTACGCGCCGATGCCCACGGCCAGGAACATGTAGCCCAGCTGGCTGATGGTGGAGTACGCCAGCACGCGCTTGATGTCGGGCTGGAGGATGGCCACCGTGCCCGCGAGCAGCGCGGTGATGCCGCCGACCCACGCGACGACCGTCATCGCGTCGCCGCTGACGTCGAGGAACACGTGCGCGCGACACAAGAGGAACACGCCCGCGGTCACCATGGTGGCGGCGTGGATGAGCGCCGACACCGGTGTGGGTCCTTCCATCGCGTCCGGCAACCAGAGGTGCAGGGGGATCTGCGCGCTCTTGCCGACGGCGGCGAGGAGCAGCAGCAGCGCGATCGCGGTGGCGGTGCCGCTCGCGATCCCGTGCGCACCCGCCGGGATGGCCGCGTAGTTGAGCGATCCGTAGGAGGCGAAGATCAGGAACATCGCGAGCAGGATGCCGACGTCGCCGACGCGGTTCGTGACGAAGGCCTTCTTGCCCGCGACCGCGGCCGCGTTCCGCTCGAACCAGAACGAGACCAGCAGGTACGAGCAGAGGCCGACGCCTTCCCACCCGAGGAACGTGACGAGGAAGCTCGACCCGAGGACGAGGATCAGCATCGACGCCACGAACAGGTTGAGGTAGGCGAAGAACCGGCTGAAGCGCTCGTCGCCGTGCATGTACCCGATCGAGTAGAGGTGGATCAGCGAGCCGACTCCGGTGATCAGCAGGATCCACGTGATCGAGAGCGTGTCGGCGTAGAAGCCCATGTCGACGTGGAGCGCGCCGGCCGGGAGCCACGTCCAGAGCTTGACGACGTTGACTCGCGCGTCGCTGGGCAGGTCGAGCATCGCGAAGAACATCACGATCGACCATGCGAACGAGAGCCCCACGAGCGTCGTCGCGATCCAGCCGGCGATCGGTTCCCCGATGCGCTTGCCGAACAGCAACAGCACCGCGGCACCGAGCAGCGGGAGCGCCGGCACGATCCAGACGAGATCGAGGAGATCGCGCGAGCTCACGACGTCGGGTCCTTGAGGAGATCCAGGTCGTCGGCGGTGGCCCCGCGGCGACGTCGGAAGATGGCGACGATGATGCCGAGTCCGACGGCGACCTCGGCCGCGGCGACCGACAGCACGAAGAACACGATCACCTGGCCGCGGATGTCGTTGAGCTCCTTGGCGAACGAGACGAACGTGAGGTTCACGGCGTTCAGCATGAGCTCGACGCACATGAACATGACCAGCACGTTGCGACGGGTGAGCAGACCGACCGCGCCGATGGTGAACAAGAGCGCGGCGAGCACGAGGTAGTAGGTGGCCGTGATCTCGAAGGCGGCGATCGTCACGAGACGTCCTCCGCCGCGGCTTCGTCGGTGTTGCGGCTCCGGCGCGCCAGCACCACCGCGCCGATCACCGCGAGCACGAGCAGCGCGGCGGTGATCTCGAACGGCCAGAGGAAGTCGGTGAACATCGACCGCGCGATGCGCTCGACGTTGTTGCCCAGACCCGGCGTACCGCCGCGGATTGCGTCGCTCGCGGGTGCCTTGGCGCCGGTCGCCCAGTGGTGGCCGGCGAGGAAGATCACTTCGGCGACCAGCACGACACCGAGGACGATGGCGGCGACACGCTGGCCCCGGAGCGGATCGCGCAGGGTGTCAGGGTGGTCGACGCCGAGCAGCATGATCACGAACAGGAACAGCACGACGATGGCGCCCGCGTAGACCACGACCTGCACCGCGGCGAGGAGGTGGGCGTCCTGCTGGAGGAAGAGCACTGCCACGCTCACCAGGGTGACGACGAGCGACAGCGCCGCGTGCACCGGGTTGCGCGCCAGCACCACACCGAATGCGCCCGCGAGCGTCAGCGCGCCGAACACGAAGAAGATGACCTGGGTCATGCGTCAGTGCCCGCCGGCCGAGGAATGGGAGTCGGTGTCGACCGCGGCGACCGGTTCGGCCGGCGCAGGCTCCGTGAACTGGTCCTCGGGCTCGCTCACGGACTGGCCGACTTCTGGCGCACGCACGCCGAATCCCAGCTCGCCCGACCAGCCCACACGGCCTTCGTAGACCGCCTGACCCGACGGCGCGGTCGCCCGCATCCACGCGCTCGTGTCGTCGTCTTCGTTGCCCAGCCACAGCTCCCACGGCTGGCGCCGGGCGCGGCCGTCGTCGTCGACGAGCAGCTCGGACTTCGTGTAGATCGCGTCCTCGCGGTTGGCGAAGGAGAACTCGAAGAGCTTGGTCTCGGTGATCGCTTCGGTCGGGCACGCCTCCACGCAGAGGTCGCAGTGGATGCAGCGCAGGTAGTTGATCTCGTAGACGAACCCGTAACGCTCGCCGGGTGAGACCGGCGCGTCGACGGGGTTGTCGGCGCCGCGCACGTAGATGCACTTCGCCGGGCACACGCCGGCGCAGAGCTCGCACCCGATGCACTTCTCCATGCCGTCCTCGTAGCGGTTCAGGACGTGACGGCCGTGGAAGCGCACGGGCTTGGGGCGCTTCTCCTTCGGGAAGCGCTCGGTCACCTTGGGGCGACCGATCTGGCGCAGCGTGACACCGAAGCCGCTCAGCCAGCCCATTACTTGATGTCCTCGACGAGCTCGGACCTCTTCGGGACCGAGGAGTAGAGCACTGCGCCCACGAAGACCGCGCCGGCGATGGCGGCCGGGAGGACGATCCACATCGGCCAGCCCTCCTCCTTCGCGACGATCACCACGCCGGAGATCATCACCCAGAGGAAGGCGAGCTCGATCAGGAACTTCCAGCCCAGGCCCATGAGCTGGTCGTAACGCAGGCGCGGCAACGAGGCCCGCAGCCACACGGTGCCGAACAGCAGCACGATGACCTTGAACATGAACCAGAACACCGGCATGATCCACGCGTTGAACCAGCCGTTGGCCGGCAGGAAGCCGAGACCGGGGCCGTTGGGACCGCCGAAGAAGAGCGTCACCGCGATGGCGCACATCGTGATGACGTTCATGAACTCGGCCAGGTAGAAGATCGCGAACTTGATGCCGGTGTACTCGGTGAAGAAGCCGCCGGTGAGCTCCTGCTCGGCTTCGACGAGGTCGAACGGCGGGTGGTTGGTCTCGGCCACCGCGGCGATCACGAAGATCACCAGGGCGACGATCGCGGGCAGCCAGTACCAGTCACCGTTGAAGATCGACTTGACGCCGTCCCAGCCCTGCTTGATGACGATGCTGCGCGTCGAGAGCGTGTTGGCCTGCACGAGCACGCCGACGACGGCGAGCCCGAACGCCGCCTCGTAGCTGAGCAGCTGCGCCGACGCCCGCACCGACCCGAGCAACGGATACTTCGAACCCGACGCCCAACCGGCGAGCAGCACGCCGTAGAGCCCGAGGCCGGACATCGCCAACAACCACAGGATCCCGAACGGCAGGTCGGCGAGCTGCAGGAAGGTCTCGTGCCCGGCGATCGTGACCACTCCTCCGATGGGCACGATGCTGAACGCGAGGAACGCCGGCAGCAGCGCGAGGTACGGCGCGAGACGGAAGATGCGGCGGTCGGCGGTGTTGGGCTCCGACTGCTCCTTGAAGAAGAGCTTGATGCCGTCGGCGAGGCTCTGGAAGAGACCGAACGGACCGGCGCGGTCGGGGCCGATCCGGTTCTGCATCTTGGCAATGGTCTTGCGCAGGAACCAGATGTACATCAGCACCGACAAGAGCAGCAGCACGAACACCGCGATCGTCTTGCCGATGATGATCAGCACGACCGTCGTGTCGATCCCGTGGTCGAACACCGGATCCGTCAGCGCGAGCAGTCCGGTCATGGCCGCGTTCATCGCGTGGTCTCCACGCGGAGCTCGGTGACCGCCGACGCGATGTCGACGAGGTCGTTGGGACCGACGTCGCCACCCTGCGCGAACGCCATGAACGCGGTGCCGGGCGCGGTCGCGGAATCGGCGAGCACGGGGAGCGTGACGGTGCCACGCGGTGAGGTGATGCGCACGTCGTCGCCCTCGTTGCCCACGCCGATGCGGCTCAGGTCGTTGGGATGCACCACGAGCGCGGTACCCGAGGCCAGTGCGGCCAACGACGAGCCCGACGCGGCGGTCCGTCCGGCGTCGTAGAGCGTGCGGGCGGCCACGAGGCGGAGACTGTACGCGTCGGGCGGCGTGGGCACCGGAGACGCGACGACGCGGTCCCACACGTGGAGCTCGGGGCGCGCCGCAAGCACCTCGGTGGCGGCCTCGACGGCTTCCTCGGCCGATTCTTCGTCGGCCTCGGGCGCCTCGCCGCTGGCGAGCCCGGGCTTGATGGGGTCGGAGCCGGTGCCGCTGGCAGCGACCGCGCCGGTACCGAGCGCGGAGAGGTGCGACTCGTCGGCCGCCACTCCCGGCTTGATCGGCTCCCACGAGCGACCGGTGGTGACGCCGAGGACCTGCTGGAACACGATCTCGTCGGGGAAGTCGGCGATGGGCAGCACCGCGCCGTCGCGCGCCCTCCGGATCAGCTCGGCGTCGACGCCGGCGAACGCGGGCGCGAGCCGGGCGATCTCGTCTTGCACGTCCTCGACCGTCTCGAGACCGAAGCTGGCGCCGAAGCGCGCGGCCAGCTCCTGCGCGATCCGCCAGTCGTCCATCGTGGTGCCCTCGGGGGTGACCAGGCGCGCGAGCCGCAGCACGCGCCCCTCGAGGTTGGTGGTGGTGCCCGTCTTCTCCCCCCACACCGACGTGGGCAGGAACACGTCGGCGCGCGCGAGACGCGTCGGCCGTGAACGAGCCGACCGCGATGACGAACGGCACCGCGTCGAGTCCGGCGCGCATGCGGATGCGGTCGGGGAAGTCCTGCTCGAGGTCGGCGCCGAGCAGGACGAGCGCGTCGATGCTCCCGCCCGCCGCCGCGTCGAGGATGCCGGCGGCGTCGAGGCCGGCGTGCGCCGGGACGCTTCCCCACGCGTCGGTGTAGTGGTCGCGCGCGGTGTCGAGGGTGACTCGGCCCGGGAGGAAGCCGGGCGTGAGGCCGAGCTCGAGCGCGCCGCGCACGTTGCCGCGACGCAATGCGGAGAGGAACTTCACGTCGGGCAACGCGGCGAGCGCGGCCGCGGCTTGCACCACCGATGCGGGAGATTCGGCCAACGACTGGCGGCCGATGACGACGACGAGGTCGCCCTCGCGACCATCGAGCGCGCTGACCGCCTTCTCGATCGAGCCGCTGCCTGAGGCCGTCCCGTCGCCGGCGAGCGCGCGTGCGAACTGCTCTGCCATCGCGCCGGCCTCGCCGGGCGCATGCCGGAGGACGGCGGTGACATCGCGCGTGAGCCCGGTAGCACGGGGCGCGAGCTCGATGACCGGCACGCCCAGCTCGACCGCGGCCCGCCGCACGCGGAGATGCAGGACCGGGAGCTCCTCGCGCAGGTCGGGTGCGACGAGCACGACACCGCGGGCGCGGTCGATGTCGGCGATGGTGGCGCCCGGCAACCCGAGCGCGACATCGGCCGGGAGCCCGTCGCCGAGCTGGACGTCGACGTTGTCGGTACCGAGGACGCTCTTGGCCAGGCGCGCCCACACGTAGGCGTCCTCGTTGGTGCCGCGCGCGCCGCCGAGCACGGCCACCGACCCCGGACCGCTCTTGTCGAGCGCGCCGCGGAGACCGGCGGCGGCGGCGTCGAGCGCCTCCGGCCACGAGACCTCGACCAGTTCGTCGTTCTTGCGCACCATCGGTGCGCGCACGCGCGTCTCGGAGTGCACCCACTCGTAGCCGTAACGACCCTTGTCGCAGAGCCACCCCTGGTTGACGGGCTCCGAGTCGACGCCGAGGAGGCGGACGATGCGGTTCGAGGTGCTCTGCAGCGCGCCGCGGCAGCCCACCGCGCATGTGGTGCACGACGTCTCCACGGTCTGGAGATCCCACGGACGGGCACGGAACCGGTACGAGCTGGCGGTGAGCGCGCCGACCGGGCAGATCTGCACCGTGTTGCCGGAGAAGTACGAGGAGAACGGCTCGTCGGGGTACGTGATGACCTGGGTGTTGGAACCGCGCTCACCGAAGTCGATGAGCGGGTCACCGGCGATCTCCGCCGCGAACCGCGTGCAGCGGCCGCACTGGATGCAGCGCTCGCGGTCGAGGAGCACGAGGTCGCTGATGGGCACGGGCTTCTCGAAGTGGCGCTTCTCCTCCACGAAGCGAGACTCACCGGGACCGAAGGCGAGGGTCTGGTCCTGAAGAGGACACTCACCGCCGCGGTCGCACACCGGACAGTCGAGTGGGTGGTTGATCAGCAGGAACTCGAGGACGCCGTCCTGCACCGACTTCACATTCGGCGATTGCGTGTTGACGACCATGCCGTCGGTGACGGGCGTCGCGCACGAGATCTGCATGCCGCGCATGCCCTCGACCTCGACGAGGCACATGCGACACATGCCGACCGGCTTCATGCGCTCGTGCCAGCAGAAGCGCGGGATGTAGGTGCCGTGCTCCTGCGCGACCTTGATGAGGAGCTCACCGCGCGGCGCCTGCACCTCGTTGCCGTCGATGGTGACGTTCACCAGGTCGGGCCCGGGCGCGACCGGGATCACGTAGCGCTGATCGGACGGCCACTGCGACATCGGCACCCGGTCGGTCACGATGCCGCCTCCACGACGAAGCCGTTGCGACCTTCGGTGTCGCGCGTCATCCGCTCGATGATCTCGTCGCGCCAGAACCGGTTGAGGCTGACGATCGGCGAGATCGTGCTCGGCCCCAGCGGGCAGATGGTCGTCTGCCCCGGCGGCCAGTTCAACCCCGGCGCGATGTTGGCACCGAAGCCGAGCAGCAGGTCGAGGTCGTCGGGGCGACCGTGGCCGTTGAGCATCCGGTAGAGCACCTTCTCGATCCACCCCGAACCTTCACGGCAGGGCGTGCACTTGCCGCACGACTCGTGGGCGAAGAACTTGCTGATCCGCCACACGATCAGCAACGGGTCGACGGTGTCGTCGAACACCGTCACCGCGCCCGACCCGAGCATCGTGGTCGCGCCCGTCAGCTGCGTCTGCACCCAGTCGATGTCGAGCTGGACGTCGAGGTGTTCGGCGAGCAGCCACGGCGACGACGCACCACCGGGGATGAAGAAGCCGAGCGGGCGGCCGCCCCGCACGCCACCACCGAGCCCCTCGACGAGGTCGCGGAACGTGATGCCCATCTCGACCTCGTAGTTGCCGGGGCGTTCCACCATGCCGGCCAACGAGAAGACGCGCGTGCCGCGTGAGCGCTCGACGCCCAACTCGGCGTGCCACGCCGCGCCGTTGCGCATGATGTGCGGCACCGTCGACAACGTCTCGACGTTGTTGACGATCGTCGGCGACGCGTACACCCCCTGGGCAGCCGGGAACGGCGGCTTGATGCGCGGCATCGCGCGCTCGCCCTCGAGGCTCGACAGCAGCGCCGTCTCGTCACCCGCGATGTAGCAGCCGGCACCACGGTGCAACACGATCTCGAGGTCGAACCCCGAGCCGAGGATGTTGCTGCCGACGTAGCCGCGCGCGTACGCGTCGGCCAGGGCCTGGCGCACGCGGTCGGCGGCCAACGCGAACTCGCCCCGCATGTAGATGAACGCGTGGTGGGCCTGGATCGCGTACGCGGCGATGACGATGCCCTCGATCAACTGGTGCGGATCGCCCTCGAGGAGCATGTGGTCCTTGAAGGTCGCCGGCTCACCTTCGTCGGCGTTGACCGCGAGGTAGCGGGGGAAGACGTCCTTCGGGAGGAACGACCACTTCTGGCCGGTGCTGAACCCGGCGCCGCCCTTGCCGCGGAGCCCGGAGTCGACGACCATCTGCACGATCTCTTCGGGCGTCTTCGCGAACGCGGGGGCGAGCATCTCGTAGGCGCCGTTGGCGATCGCGGCGTCGATGGTGAACGAGTCAACGGGGCGTTCCCGGAGGAACGTGGTCGTCATGCGCGTCTCGGTGACCACTACGGCGCGCTCCTGACGGATCCGGAGATGGTGCGCGCCTCGCGCTTCCCCGACTTGTACTCGTCGACGACCGTTGCCGCAGTTTCGGGGGTCATCGGTCCGTGGAACTCGTAGTTGACCTGCATGACCGGTGCGAGATCACACGCCGCGAGGCACTCCACCTCTTCGACCATCACGTCGGCGTCGTCGGCGTAGCGCTGTTCGAGGTGGTGGAGCAGTTCGGGTGCACGGTTCACGATGCAGGCGACGTTGGTGCAGACGGACACGACGAGCTCGCCCGGCGACTCGAGCTTGAACATCGTGTAGAAGGAACAGGTTCCGAGCACGAGCGCGGGCGTGAGGTCGAGCAGGTCGGCGATCTCCTCGATCGCCTCGTGCGTGACGTGGCCGTCCTGGTCCTGCGCCACGTGCAGCAACGGCAACACCGCCGACTTCTTCTGCGGGTACCTCGCGATGGTCTCGCGCGCGAGGTCGAGGTTCGCAGGCGTGAAGGGCATCAGAATGGTCGATTCCGTTCCGGTGTCGTCGGCTGCACGACGGCTCGCTCGCTGCGGGCCGGGATACGCAACACACGCCCCCCGGAGCAGACGCTCGGCTCGCGGTGCCCACGCCTCCACTGCATCTCCATCAGCGGTCGACCTCCCCCATGATGGGATCGATGCTCGAGACGACCGCGACCGCGTCGGCGAACATGCCGCCGGGCACCATCGCGTCCATCGACTGGAGGTTGTAGAACGACGGCCCGCGGATGTGCAGCCGCGTGGGCTTCGCGGTGCCGTCGGACACGAGATAGCACCCGATCTCACCGCGCGGCGACTCGACCGCGACATAGGTCTCGCCCGCCGCGACGCGGAATCCCTCGGTGAAGAGCTTGAAGTGATGGATGAGCGCCTCCATCGACTCGTCGATGCGCGCTCGGGGCGGCGGTGTGACCTTGCGGTCCTGCACGCGGTAGTCGCCCTCCGGCATGCGCTCCACGCACTGCCGCACGATCTTGACCGACTCGAGGATCTCGTAGAGGCGGATCTGGTAGCGGTCGAAGACGTCGCCGTTCGCCGTGTAGATGACGTCGAAGTCGACGTCGTCGTAGGCGAGGTACGGCTGCGCCTTGCGGAGGTCCCACGCGAATCCGGTCGACCGCAGGATCGGGCCGGTCGCGTTGAGGGCCAGCGCCTCGTCGGTGGTGAGCACGCCGACACCCACGGTGCGCTCGCGCCAGATCGGGTTCTCCGACAGGAGCGTGTCGTACTCGGCCACGCCCCGCTCGACCTGCTCGCACAGCTCGAGCACGTCGTGCTGCCAGCCGTCGGGGAGGTCGGCCGCGACCCCGCCGGGGCGGATGAAGTTGTGGTTCATCCGCAGCCCCGTGATCGTCTCGAGCAGACGCAGCGTGAGCTCGCGCTCGCGCCAGCCGTAGATCATCATCGACACCGCACCGAGGTCCATGCCGTTGGTGGCCTGGAAGAGGAGGTGCGACGACATTCGGTTGAGCTCGACAAGCAGCATGCGGATCCAGGTGGCCCGCTCCGGGAGCTCGAGGTCGAGGAGGCGTTCGACCGCCATCGAGAACACCAGCTCGTTGGACAGCGGCGAGGCGTAGTCCATGCGGGTCACGTTGGTGGAGCCCTGCACGTAGGTGAGCTCCTCACCGGTCTTCTCCATGCCCGTGTGCAGGTAGCCGATGATCGGTTTGGCCCGCAGGACGGTCTCGCCGTCGAGCTCCATCATGATGCGCAGCACGCCGTGGGTCGACGGGTGCTGCGGCCCCATGTTGAGGATCATCGTGTCGTCGACGTCGGGCCACGGCCCGCCCGTCAGCACGAGCTCCTGGGTGCGCGACTCGCCGGTCAGCGGTCGCAGCTGCTGCGCACCTTCGTCGGTCTGCGACTCGAGTCGCCGTTCCTCCGGGTCGTGCGCGATCTCGTCGCGCTCGAGCAGGTCGGTGTCGTCCACTTCGACGAGCTCGTCGACCGAGTTCTTCGACTCTTCCGTCATGTCTCGTCGCGCTCGCTGCTCGACGGCATACGCGGCTCGCGGGCACTCGCCGCTCCGGCGAGCTCACTCGCTGCGCTCGATCGCCGCGTCGGAGTCAGTCTCGTCGTACTCATCGGGGGCTGGGGTCGCCCTTGAACGTGACGGGCACGCGCGCGGGAGCG
Source organism: uncultured Actinomycetes bacterium (assembly GCA_963841415.1). Lineage (GTDB taxonomy): Bacteria > Actinomycetota > Acidimicrobiia > IMCC26256 > DASPTH01 > DASUAS01. The sequence continues at coordinate 38,365 of CAWJCN010000002.1, forward strand.
TCGTCCTTGCGCAGCGGATAGCCGACCCAGTCGTCGGGCATGAGGATGCGAGTGAGGTCGGGGTGCCCGGTGAACTCGACCCCGAAGAGGTCGTAGGTCTCGCGCTCGGCGAAGTTGACCCCGGGATAGAGGTCGGCGATCGACGCGATCGTGGGATCGTCGGCCGGCACCTGCGCGATCACGCGGAGCCGCCGGTTGCGAGGGTGCGAGAGGTAGTTGGCCACCACCTCGAACCGTTCCGCGGTGACCGCAGGTGGGATCGCTCGCGTCGGTGCCACGAGCTGGTCGACGCCGGTGACGTCGACGCACTGCGTGAACTGCTGCTCGTCGCGCAGGAACATGGCGACGTCGTGCCACTGCTCCCGCGGGACATGCACGACCGCCTGCTCGTGGGAGTCGACGAACACGGTGCCGGGGAACCGCTCGAAGAGCGCGGCTGCCACCTCGTCGCTCGGCACCGGCACTTCGGGAGATGCCTCGGTGGTCTCCTCGTGAACTTGTTCACGAGCTTCGGCGTCGTCGTCGGCCATGTGGCTGCTCGGGTGCCTTCAGACCGCCGACGGAACGCCGTCGCGCTGGTCGATCTCGATCGCCGCGCCCCCACCGCTCGAAGCGGCGCGGCGCTTGAAGATCTCGCCGTTCTGGATCTGCGTGTGGAGCGTGAGGATGCCGTGCATGAGCGTCTCGGGTCCGGGTGGGCAGCCGGGGACGTAGACGTCGACAGGCACCACCTGGTCGACGCCCTGCACGATCGCGTAGTTGTTGAACATCCCGCCGCTGCTCGCGCACACGCCCATCGAGATGACCCACTTGGGCTCCACCATCTGGTCGTAGACCTGGCGCAGCACGGGTGCCATCTTCTGGCTCACGCGACCGGCGACGATCATGAGGTCGGCCTGGCGGGGACTGGCCCGGAAGATCTCCATGCCCCACCGCGACAGGTCGTAGTGCGCGGCACCGGCGCCCATCATCTCGATCGCGCAGCACGCGAGCCCGAAGGTGGCGGGCCACACCGAGCTCTTGCGCGCCCAATTGACGAGGTCCTCGACGCGCGAGGTCAGGATGTTGTAGTTGACCGATTCGAGTCCCACTACGCGGCCTTCCCCGGCTCGGTCGGCGGGCCGGTGTCGGGGACGCCGACCGCGGCGGGATCGAGACCGTCGCGTCCCGGGGCGCCCACCGCGCGCAGCACGGTGGCACCGACCTTGACCGTCACCTGCTTCACCGGGCCCCAGTCGAGCGCGCCGGTGGACAGCAGGTACGCGAACGGAACGAGCAACACGAGGAGGAACACGCCCATGATGACGAGCCCGTACGCGCCGAGGCCGCGGAACACGGTGGTGAACGGGTAGAGGAAGACGATCTCGACGTCGAGGACGATGAACGCCATCGCCACCAGGTAGAACTTCACCGGGAAGCGCTCGGCCGGCTCGTACTCCGGCACGATGCCGCACTCGTAGGGCGCTTGCTTTGCCGACGTCGGTCGCTTCGGGCCGAGGAGCTTCGAAGCGACGAACGACAGGGACGCGAACAGCACGACGAGCACGATCATGCACAGGATCGGCAGGTAGACGCGCACGCCCGGCCACTCCCTCTCTTCGCGTTCTCGATCGTGTTCGTCGACACGACAGGCGTTGTTGCGCGCAGGCTATCCGAACCGCGCGGGAGGATGCCTGCTCGATCGGGCGGTCTGGATCAGACCAGTTCGAGGCCCTGGACGCGGTCGAACCGTGTCGCGACGTCGGGCCAGTTGACGAGGTTCCAGTAGGCGTCGACCCAGTCCTTCTTCACGTTCTTGTACTGCAGGTAGTACGCGTGCTCCCACATGTCGAGCACGAGCAGCGGCGGACCGCCCTGGCCGACGTTGCCCTGGTGGTCGTAGACCTGCTCGACGATCAACCGGCCCGCGAGCGGCTCCCACGAGAGCGCACCCCACCCCGACCCCTGCACGTTCATCGCCGCCTCGGTGAGCTGCGCGCGGAACGCGTCGTAGGAGCCGAAGTGCTCCTTCACCGCGGCGGCCAGCTCACCGTCGGGTTCACCGCCGGCGCCGGGCGCCATGTTGGTCCAGAACAGCGAGTGGAGGACGTGCCCCGAGAGGTGGAAGGCCATGTTCTTCTCGAGCTGGTTGATCGTCCCGAAATCGCCGGATTCGCGTGCTTCGCCCAACTTCTGGAAGGTGTTGTTGGCGCCGTCGACGTACGCCTTGTGGTGCTTGCCGTGGTGCAGCTCGAGGATCTCGCCCGAGAGGTGCGGCTCGAGCGCCGAGTAGTCGTAGGGCAATTCGGGCAGTTCGTACTTCGGCATGGGTCCTCCTCATCGGGCACGTCGCCGCGCCAATCCGAGCTCCAACCCCCCGTCGAAGCTACCGCTCGGGCCGGTTCGGCCATTCGCGGTGGCACGGTGCCAACCGCTCGCCGCTACCGCCCGCTCTTCCGGGTCGATTCCGGGTCGATTCCGCTTCGCGGTCCCGCCCATCCGGGCAACCGCTGCGCTTCATCTCCCACTCTTCCGGGTCGATTCCGCTTCGCGGTCCCGCCCATCCGGGCAACCGCTGCGCTTCATCTCCCACTCTTCCGGGTCGATTCCGCTTCGCGGTCCCGCCCATCCGGGCAACCGCTGCGCTTCATCTCCCCGCTGCTAGCGTGCCCCGATCCCCGGGCGCTCAACCTACGCATGATCGCTGCTCGCCGAGGCGCTCGGCGCGGCCAACGCGACCGCCGGGAACGCCACCGCGCCCCACCTTCACTTCGAGATCCGCACGACCGATCCCTCTCGGACGCTCAAAGCCGCGGGGTGTTGAGCGGAGGACCGGCGGCACACAACAGGCCGTGCGAGATTGGTACCGTGATCCCATCAGAGGCAACACGGTGAGCGAAGGGACCGCGAGGTAGGCATGGCCCAGGCACACGACCGCAGCGCACGGGTGCTCGACCCCGCCTACGTCGACGACCTCGACGCCAGCTCGATCGACGAGCTGCGTGCCAAGCACGCCGAGTGCGTGGAGCTCGAGACCGAGGTGTCGTACGTGCGCCGCGTCACGCAGGCCCGCATCGACATCCTCGAGGCCGAGGTGCGGCGACGCTCGAGCGGCGGTTCGCTCGAAGACCTGATCAGCCGTCTGCCCGAGATCCTCTCCGATTCGGGTCCACGCGGGAACCCCGCGTCGAGCCGCATCCCGCTCCAGATGGCTCCGGAGCAGGACAGCGAGTGGACGTCCGACCTCGATCGCTTCGAAGGTGTGCTCGCCAACCTCACGACGCTGAGCGCCGCCGAGCTCGACGACGCCATCGCCGGTCTCCGGTCGCTCGAGCGCGAGGTCTCCGACCAGCGGCGCGAGCTCTTCGGCGTGATCGACCGCATCGACCTCTCGCTCGCGGCCCTGCTGCGCTGATCCGGGCCCACTGATCCGGGCCCTCGGGGCCCGCCGATAGGATCGTCGCCGCTATGCAACGGGTGGCCATGCTGAGCGTGCACACCTCGCCGCTCGCACAACCAGGGGCCGGCGACGGTGGCGGGATGAACGTCTACGTGCGCGCCCTGGGCGCGGCGCTGGCGCGCGCCGGCGTCCCGGTCGACGTGCTCACGCGCCTGGAGCACCCCGAGCAACCGCCGTGCGTCGAGATCGAACCCGGCTTCCGCGTGCTGCACGTGCCTGCAGGCCCGTGCGCTCCGGTGCCGCTGCGCGAGCTTCCCGATCTCGTCAGCGAGTTCAGCGATGCCGCCCGCGGCGTGCTCGCACGGGCGGGCGAGTACGACGTGCTGCACGCGAACTACTGGGTGTCCGGCGCGATCGGTCACCGGCTGAAGCACGAGCTCGACCTGCCGCTCGTCACCACGTTCCACACGCTCGAGCGCGTGAAGGCCGAAGTCGGCCTGGGCGACTCGCTCTCGCTGCGACCGCGGGTCGAGGCCGAGGTCGTGCGCTGCGCCGACCTCGTCGTGGCGTCGACGCACGAGGAGCGGGACCAGCTCGTCCGTCACTACGGCGCCGATCCGGAGCGCATCGAGATCATCACGCCCGGCGTGGACCACAACGTGTTCTTCCCTGGGGACCGCACCGCGGCGCGGCGTCACCTCGGGCTCGGCTCCGAACCTCTTGTCCTGTTCGTGGGTCGCATCCAACCGTTGAAGGGTGCCGACCTCGCGGTGCGCGCGCTCGCCCAGGTCACCAGCCGGCGCACGCGCCTCGTGATCATCGGGGGACCGAGCGGCCCCGACGGCGCGTCGGAAGTCGCGGCGCTGCATGTGTTGGTGCAGGAGCTCGGGCTCGAGCACCGGGTGCAGTTCGTCGCACCGCGACCCCACGACCAGCTCGCCGACTTCTACCGCGCGGCCGACGTGTGCGTGGTGCCGTCGCGCACCGAGTCGTTCGGCCTCGTCGCGCTCGAGGCCGCCGCGTGCGGCACACCGGTCGTCGCGGCCAGCGTGGGCGGGTTGCGACTGCTCGTCGATGACGGCGTCACCGGCTACCTCGTCACCGAGCGTGACCCGTCGGTGTACGCGTCGCTGATCGATCGGGTGCTGCGCGACGAGAGCCACGAGATGCGCGCCCAGGCCGTCGCCCGTTCGACGCGCTACCGATGGAACATCGCCGCCGCGCGGTTGCGCCGTCACTACGACGACATCACGGCGCGCGCGACGGTCCAGTGCAGTTAGGGCCCGACGCGATCGGTCGGGCACACGAGCTCGTCGCCGCCCACCTCGAAGGCCCGGTCGCCGCCGAGTCGTACATCCAGACCGTCGAGTACGACCCCGAACTGCGGCGCTGGTACGTGCGGTTCACCTGCGACGGCCGCGACGCGACGACGATCTACTTCGATCTCCACGAGCGCACGCTGCGCTACGAGGTGTACTTCCTCCCGTTGCCGCCGGAGCACCACCTCGAGCTCTACGAGTTCCTCCTCCGTCGCAACCACACGATGTACGGCGCGCGCTTCTCGCTCGGTCCGGACGGTGACGTGTACCTGGTGGGGCGCGTCGCACTCGAACACCTCACCGTCGAGGAGCTCGACCGCATCATCGGCGTGCTGTACGAGCTCACCGAGCGCTGGTTCCAACCCGTCGTGCAGCTCGCGTACGGGAAGCGCGCGCGTCCGGGAGCGTGACGCGCGTCCTGTGCGGGCGTCTGTCGGGGCACCGGGCCCGACGGGGTCCGCCGGGCTCGGGTCCGAGGGGCACGACGTCCGTCTCGTTCGGGGAAGTGCGGGACGCGACCGACCGTTCCTCGGGCCCGACCCACCGACCGTCTTCCCCCTCCATCCCCTCCACGTGCGATCCCGCCACGGTTAGCCTGCGTGCGATGCGCTTGGCACTGGTGGGCGGCGGTCGCATGGGCGAGGCCCTGGCCGTCGGCCTGCTCGAGAGCGGCTGGGACGCCGACGAGCTCGCGGTGGCCGAGGTCGACGCCGACCGTCACCACCAGCTCGAGGCGCGCCTGCGGGGCGTCCGCGTCGTGCGCAACCCGGCGTGGGCGGCGGGCGACGCCCAGGTGCTGGTCCTCGCGGTGAAGCCGAACGACGCGGTCGCCGCGCTGGCGAGTTGCGCCGAGGTGCTGCCGGAGGGCGCGCTGGTGCTGTCGATCGCAGCGGGCATCACCATCGACGCGCTCCAGGCGGCGGTTCCCGGCCGGCCGGTCGTGCGTGCGATGCCAAACACCGGTGCGCTCGTCGGACGCGGCGCCACTGCCATCGCGCCTGGTGTGCACGTCACCGAGCTCGAGCTCGAGATCTGCGAACGGGTGCTGGGCAGCGTCGGTGTCGTGGTGCGGGTGCCCGAAGACCACCTCGACGCAGTGACCGGTCTCTCCGGATCAGGACCGGCCTACGTGTTTCTCGTCGCCGAGGCGATGATCGAGGCCGGCGTGCTCGTGGGGCTGCCGCGCGACGTCAGCGAGCAACTGGTGCGGGAGACGCTGCTGGGTGCGGCCACGCTCCTCGTCGACACCGACGCAACACCGGAAGCACTCCGCGCCGCCGTCACCTCGCCCGGCGGCACCACCGCGGCCGGGTTGGCCGTGCTCGAGACGCGGGGCGTGCGCGGCGCGTTCCTCGAGGCGATCACCGCGGCAACGCGCCGGTCGGAAGAACTGGGACAGGCGTGAGCCGCAAGCCGAAGTCGGCACGCCTGCCGCCGAAGCTCCCCGACCCCACGCAGGAACGTCCGCCGCGCGCCGCGTCGGAACCGACGTTGCGCGACGTCCTCAAGCAGGAGCACGTCGCGGGGCGGAGCCTGCGGTACGGACGCGACGAGGTGACTGGCACCATGCGGCGGATCGAGCGCGGCGATCGGGCGGTGCTGTTCGGGCTCGCGCCCTTCACCGGTCTCGCGTTCGAGCACGTGACCGCGGCCGTCGAAGGGGTGTACGGCTGGGTAGGCGACGGTCCCCGCGCGCGGATCGCGCCCGCGCGCACGGTCGACGGCTTCACCGCGGCGGTCGCACGGGTGCTCGAGGTCACTCGCGGCAATGGGCGGATCGCGTTCGCAACCGCGCGACCGGCGTCGCTCCTCCCCGTGTACCGGCGCCTGGCGGCCCGTTCGGCAGCCGAAGGTGGCGACGTGCTCGTCGCCGGAGAGTCCGGCGCCGTCGGTCCGGGCGGGCGGCGGGTCCGTTGGGTCGACCAGGTCGCGGTGCTCACCGACGGGGCCGCGCTCCTCGCCGACGCCGGCGTCGACGCCGCCGAGGAGTGGCTCTTCACGCTTCCTCGCCCCGACCTCGTGGTCGCCGACCACATCTACGCGGGGGTGGCCTCGGCGACCGGGCTCGACGTCGTGGCGTTCGCCGACCTCGACGCGGTGGCCCTCGCCGTGGCCGGGTGGCAGGGCCGGGCGCTGCGGGTGGTGCCGCTCGACGACCGGCGGCCACCGGGCGCTTACGCCGGATTGCTCGATCTGCTCGAATCACTCGCCTCGGCTGTAGTCGACCCGTTTGCCCCCCTCGACACCCCGGTTCGTACCGGCTCGTAGCTGCTCTTTTGCAACACGGGCCGCAGGGGCCTACGCTCACCCCGCGGAGAAGCGGGGGACACGGAAGGGGTGAAGCCAGTGGCGCAGTCATTCGCCACGGCGCGATTCCTGACAGTTCAGGAAGTCGCCGATCTCATGCGAGTATCGACCATGACGGTCTATCGCATCATCAAATCGGGCGAACTGCCCGCCGTGCGCGTCGGACGGTCGTTCCGCGTGCGCGACGTCGACGTCGACACCTACTTGGGCAACCGCTACACGCAAGCGGGCTGATCCCGCGGTCGACGGAGCTGCCGTCGGCTTCGCGGTGCCGGGCAGCGCCTCGGACTCAGGGGCGAGCGGCCCCGTGCCGTAGGCACCGAGAGCGGGGTTCTAGTGTCGCCGTCGTGCTGATCGCGTTCGCGTCCGACTACGGCCTCACCGACGAGTTCGTCGGTGTCTGCAAGGCCGTGATGCTCGGTGTGGCGCCCGATGTCCGCATCCTCGACATCAGCCACGACATCCCGGCGCACGACGTGCGCGCGGGTGCACTGCTGCTCGTGCGGGCAGTGCAGTACCTCCCGGACGACTGCGTGCTCGTGGCCGTGGTCGATCCCGGCGTCGGCACCACCCGCCGTCTGGTCGGCGTGGAGGTCGCGGGCGGGGTGTTGCTGGGCCCCGACAACGGGCTCCTCGCCCCCGCGGTGGCCATGGCCGGCGGCGCCCGCTCGGTGGTGTCGCTCGACAACGCCGAGTACCAGCTCCCCGCGCCGGGCCCGACCTTCGCCGGACGCGACGTCCTCGCACCGGCCGCGGGTCACCTCGCGGCTGACGTGCCCTTGGGCGACCTGGGCACCCCCGTCGATCCGGCGGGTCTGGTCCCAGGACTGGTGTCGCTGCCCGAGGTTCGTGACGACGGCTCGATCGCCGGAGAGGTCTGGTGGATCGACCGCTTCGGCAACTGCCAGCTCAACATCGACCCCGACGAGCTGCGCGGCGGGCGGCGCCCGGGAGGGGGCGCGGGTGGAGGTGCATGCCGGCGGCGAGATCCGCGCCGCCCGCTGGGTCCACACCTACGCCGACGCCAAGCCGTCCGAGCTGGTGCTGCTGGTCGACTCCTACGGATTGCTCGCGCTCGCCTACGACCGCGAATCGGCCGCCGCCCACCTGCGGCTGAAGGCCGGCAGCGGGGTCACGCTCGTCCCCGAGAGACCGGCGTCGTGAGGCCGGGCACGACGATCGCCATCGTCATCCTCCTCGTCCTCATCCTCAGCGCCGCCCTGGCCCAATTCGTCCTCAGGCTCGGCCCCTGACCATTCGCTCGTTCGCTGCGAGGCGGGATACCCGCCTCGCGGGCGCTCACTCGCTGGCGAGCTGCTCCGCTCCTCCGTCGCTCCGCAGGCGCGTGCGCGTCCGATCTCGCGGGTGACGCGGCACCCGGAGACGAGCGCAGCGAGCGGAGGGTGCTCGCCAGCGAGCGAACGGCCGCGGACCGGGTATCCCGGTCCGCAGTGAGCGAGCGAATGAAGAAGGCGCGACAACAGGCCGCGGGTGCGGGCGGGCTTGGGGCGGGCTGGGAGGCTTCGTGGACATCGGCAAGCCGATCTCCACGCCGCCCACACCCACGAGCCGGTTGCCGTCGAGCTTCCCCCCGGGGGACGCTCGTGCACCCAGGATCGACGGAGGCCCGCAGAAGCTTGAGTTAAAGATCACTCTCCGTGAGATTTTGACACGACAAGTGGCTTCCGCGTCCGTCCGCTGGCGAGGACGAAACCGGCGTAGACGATGCTGATGCCCACCGCGAGGCTCAATGCGAACGCCTCGTCGTGGCCGACGGCTCCCTGGACCAGCCCCCCGCTCGAAAGCACGAGCGTGCCGAGCGCGATGAGGCCGTTGGCACCGGCGAGGCGACCGTGGTCGGCGATGCCGGGGTTGCGCAGGTAACGCCAGGCCGACACCAGCGCGCCGGCGATGATCACCACCGCCGCCACCCCGCTGCCGACGGCGGCGAGGATCCGGGGCAGGGCGCCGAACACGTCCTTCCCCACCGGGATGGCGGTGCCGTGCACCGGTTCCATCGGGCAGCTCAGCAGCACGCCGGCCGCGAACCCGGAGAAGAGCACCAGTCCCCAGTGCACCCGGCGGGCCACCTCGGCTCGCGCCAGGAGGTACAGGGTGCCCATGGCCAGCCAGGGCACGTTGACGACCGCCCCGAGCAGGTAGAAGGCCCGGAAGGTCCCGTTGTCCCAGCCGGTGGCGGTGCCCGACGCGAGCGCGACCGACGCCAGGGCGAACATGGCCAGGGCGATCGCCCACGCCCGGTGCTGCGGAGAGTGGCCGGCGGTGTAGCGCACCAGCATGTTCTGGGCGAACAGCGACGAGACGACGACCGCCGCGAAGGCCAACCCGACGACCACGGGTTCGAGCGTAGGGCACGCACACTTTGAGAAATCGTGCACAAGCGAGGGTTACGCTGGCGATGTGTCCGATGCGCGCCGCATCCCGGAGGCCACGGTGCTCCGCCTCCCGCTCTACTACCGGGCCCTGCTCGAGACCGCTGATCAGGAGATCGGCACCGTCTCCTCGGAGCGCCTGGCGGAGCTCGCCGGCGTCAACGCGGCCAAGGTGCGCAAGGACCTGTCGTATCTGGGTTCCTACGGGACCCGGGGCGTCGGATACGACGTCGAGCACCTGCTGCACGAGATCTCGCGCGAGCTCGGCCTCACCCACGACTGGCCGGTCGCGATCGTCGGCGTGGGCAACCTCGGGCACGCGCTCGCGAACTACCGCGGGTTCGGCGCGCGCGGCTACCGCGTCGTGGCCGCGGTCGACGCCGACCCGGAGAAGGTCGGCCAGAGCGTGGGTGAGCTCACCATCGAGGCGCTCGACGACCTGCCTGAGATCGCCCGCACGCGCGGCGTCGCCATCGGCATCATCGCCACGCCCGCGCACGCAGCGCAGGAGGTGGCCAACCGCCTCGTCGACGCGGGCGTCACGTCGATCCTCAACTTCGCGCCGACCGTCGTCAGCGCGCCGCCGGGCGTCTCGCTGCGGAAGGTCGACCTGGCGATCGAGCTGCAGATCCTGTCCTTCTACCAACAGCGACGCGAGCAGTCGCCGGTGCTCTCGAAGGAGCGGCACAACGGCGAGGCCGCGGCGCGGCGCTGAGAGCAGCACGGTGGGCCGTCCCGGCATCTCGGGCTACCCGGTCAACCTCGTGGTCACCGAACGTCGCTGTGTCGTGGTGGGCGCCGGCCCCATCGCCGCCCGCAAGATCGACGCGCTGCTCGCGGCCGGCGCCGACGTCCACGTGGTCGCGCCCCAGGTCGGCACCGAGGTGCGGGCCTGGGCCGACGCCGGCCGTCTCCGCCTGAGCGAGCGCCCCTTTGCCCCCGCCGACCTCGACGACGCCTGGTTGGCGACCACCGCCACCGGCGACCCGGCCGTCGACCGTGCGGTGTTCGAGGCCGGGGAGGCCCGCCGCGTGTGGGTGAACTCGGCCGACGACCCCGGCAACTGCTCGTTCACCCTGATGTCGGTGGTGCGCCAGGGCGACCTGGTGGTCACGGTCGGCACCGGCGGGCGCAGCCCGGCCCTCGCCACCTGGCTGCGGCGGCGCTTCGTTGAGGAGTTGGGACCCGAGTACGCGACACTGTTGGACGTGTTGTCGGAAGCCCGGGAAGCTCTTCGCGCCGAGGGGCGTTCCACCGCGGAACCCGATTGGCAGTCGGCCCTCGGTTCCGGCATGCTCGATCTGATCCGCGCCGGGCGCGTGGACGAAGCCAAGGAGCTCCTGCGGCAATGTCTCTCGTCGTAGTCGGCCTCAACCACCGCACCGTGCCCGTCGGGCTGCTCGAACGGATGGCGGTGGCGCCGGAGTCGCTGCCCAAGGCACTGCAGGCGCTCAGTGGGGCCGACAACCTCACGGAGGTGGTGCTGCTCTCGACGTGCAACCGCACCGAGGTGTACGCCAAGGCCACGCTCTTCCACCCGGCCATGCAGGAGGTGCGCGACTTCCTCGCCGACGCCTCCGGGGTCGACCCCGACGAGTTCTCCGATCTCCTCTACACGTACCACGACGAAGCCGCGGTGGCGCACCTCTTCGGTGTCGCGGCGGGCCTCGACTCGATGATCATCGGCGAGGGCGAGATCCTCGGCCAGGTCCGCGAAGCGTGGAGCGCGGCCGAGCAGGAGTCGGCGAGCGGGCCGATGCTCTCGCGCGCGTTCCGCCACGCGGTCGAGGTCGGCAAGCGGGCCCGCACCGAGACGGCGATCGGGCGCCACGCGGTGTCGGTGTCATCGGCCGCGGTCGCGCTCGCCACCACCCGCCTCGGGTCGCTCGACGATCGCCGCGTGCTCGTGCTCGGGGCCGGCAGCATGGGCGAGGGCATGGCGCTCGCGCTGGCGGGCGCGGGCGTCGAGGAGATCGTCGTCGCCAACCGCACCGCGCTGAAGGCGGAAGAGCTTGCCACCCGCGTCGGCGGCCGGGCCATCAGCCTCGACGAGATCTCCGACGCGCTGGTCGCGTGCGACGTGCTGCTCGCATCCACCGGTGCGCAAGACCTGCTCATGGAGCGGAGCGCGGTCGAAGCGATCATGCAGGCGCGCGATGGTCGGGCGTTGCTGGTCGTCGACATCGGTGTGCCCCGCAACATCGACCCGGGCGCGGGCGAGGTGTTCGGCGTGACCCTCCTCGACATCGACGACCTGCGCGCCTTCGGCGAGCAGTCGCTCGCGCAGCGCCGCCAGGAGATCGGCCACGTGCGCGAGATCATCGCCGAGGAGCTCGACCGCCACCGGATCGAACACACCGTGCGCGAGGTCGCGCCCATCGTCACCGCGCTGCGCGCCCACGTCGACGACGTGCGCGCGCTCGAGCTCGAGCGCAATCGTTCCAAGCTCGACGCGCTCGACCCCGCGGCGCGCGACGCGGTCGAGCAGTTGACCCGTAGCATCGTCAACAAGCTCCTCCACGACCCCACCGTTCGGGTGAAGGACGCGGCCGGCACCGCCCGCGGCGAGCTCTACGCCGACGCGCTCATCGAGCTCTTCGGGCTCGAAGTCGCCGATCCCGACCACTGATGCCACGCCCGCTCCGCGTGGCGACGCGCGGCAGCGACCTGGCTCGGTGGCAGGCGAACCGCGTGGCCACGCTGCTCGGTGTCGACACCGAGCTCGTCATCGTGTCGACGACCGGCGACGAGCGCACCGAGGTGCCGATCCACGAGGTCGGCGGCACCGGCATCTTCGTGAAGGAGGTGCAGCAGGCGGTGCTCGACGGCCGCGCCGACGTGGCCGTGCACTCGGCCAAGGACCTTCCCGCGTCGGAGTCGCCCGAGGGCCTCGTGCTGGCGGCGGTGCCGGAGCGCGCCGACCCGCGCGACGCGCTGGTCGGATCGACGCTCGACGCGCTGCCCGCGGGCGCCCGCATCGGCACCGGTTCGGTGCGTCGCCGCGCGCAGCTCGTCGCGCTGCGACCCGATCTCACCTTCGCCGAGCTGCGGGGCAACATCCCGACGCGCGTCGTCGCGGCGGGCGACTTCGACGCGGTCGTCGTCGCCACCGCCGCGCTGGTCCGGCTCGGCCTCGAGGATCGCGCCGACGAGAACCTCGAGCCGTCGGTGATGCTGCCGCAGGTCGGGCAGGGCGCACTCGCGGTCGAGTGTCGCGCCGACGACGGCCACACGCTCGCTCGCGTCGTCGCCATCGACGATGCGTCCGTGCACCGCGCGGTCGACGCCGAGCGCGCGTACCTCGCGGAGCTCGGCGGCGGCTGCGATCTCCCGTGCGGGGCGCTGGCCGCGGTCGATGCCGACGACGACGTCGTGGTGGAGGCGGTGCTCGCCTCGCTCGACGGGCACGTCGTGCTGCGGGCGTCGGCCCGGCACGCCGACCCGGCGGTGGCCGGGCGCGCGGTGGCGGCGGAGCTCATGGAGCGCGGAGGACGGTCGTTGCCCGACGACAGCTCGTCGCTCCCGGACGGCTCGCTGCTCCCAGGCGGCGGGGCGTGACCGTCTACCTGGTGGGTGCCGGGCCGGGTGACCCCGGGCTGCTGACGGTGCGGGGCGCCGAGCTGCTGGGGCGGGCCGACGTGGTGGTCTACGACCGCCTGGCGTCGTCGGCGCTGCTCAACCTCGCGCCCGCGCACGCCGAGATGATCACGGCGGGCAAGGCCCCCGGTCGCGTCGACCTCACCCAGGACGAGATCAACCAGCTGCTGGTCGACAAGGGCCGCGTCGCGGCGTGCGTCGTGCGGCTCAAGGGCGGCGACCCCTTCGTGTTCGGCCGCGGCGGCGAGGAGGCCGAGGCGCTGGCGGCGGCCGGCATCCCGTTCGAAGTGGTCCCGGGCATCACCAGCGCGATCGGCGCGGCCGCGTACGCCGGCATCCCCGTCACCCACCGGGGCCTGTCGACGCACTTCACCGTGGTCACCGGCCACGAGGACCCCGACAAGGACCGGACCGACGTCGACTGGGGTGCGCTCGCCCGGGCCGGCGGGACGCTGGTGATCCTCATGGGCGCGGGGCGCATCGGCGAGATCGCGCGGCTGTTGATCGACGGGGACGCGCGCCGGAGACACCCGTCGCCGCGGTGCGCAACGGCACTCGCGCCGATCAGGCAACGGTGCGGGCGACCTTGGCGACCGTCGGCAGCGCGGGCGTGCGGGCGCCGAGCGCGATCGTGGTCGGCGACGTCGCCGCGCTCGACCTGACGTGGTTCGAGTCACGACCGCTCTTCGGACGCTCGGTCGTCGTCACCCGCGCGGGAACAGGCGAGCCAGCTACGCGTGCGGCTGGAAGCGCTCGGGGCCGAGGTGCTGGAGCTGCCGGCGATCGCGATCGAGCCGATGGCGTTCATGGTGCCCGATCTTTCGGGCTACGAGTGGCTCGTGTTCACGTCGGCCAACGGCGTGCGCGCGTTCTTCGACGACGGGCTGGTCCCCGCCGGGCTCGACGCACGCGCGCTGGCGGGTGTGCGGGTAGCGGTGATCGGTCCCGGGACCGCGCGCGAGCTCGCGACGCGAGGCGTGCGGCCCGATCTCGTGCCCGAGCGCTTCGTCGCCGAATCGCTGCTCGACGCGTTCCCCTCGCCGAGCGGGGCCGGCGCGCGCGTGCTGCTGGCCCGCGCCGATGCCGCCCGCGACGTCCTCCCCGAGGGGCTCGGCGCACGCGGCTACGACGTCGACGTCCTCCCCGTCTACCGCACCGTGCGCGCGGCTCCCGACCCGGAGACGCTGGCGCGCGTCACCGCTGGTCGCGTCGACGCGGTGACGTTCACGTCGTCGTCGACGGTCGACAACTTCTGCGCCGCCGTCGGGGCGTTCCCCGATCCGCGGCCACTCGTGGTGTCCATCGGGCCGGTCACTTCGGCCACGGCCGTCACGCACGGCCTGCGCGTCGACGCCGAAGCCGACGACCACACCATCGACGGTCTCGTCGCCATCCTCCTCCACGCTTTTGGCGTACCCGCGCGGTGACGGACACGGCGTAGGAACGCCAAAACGGAGGGGGGTACCCTGTCGGCGTGACGTTCCCCGAGCGGCGCATGCGCCGGCTCCGCCGCACGCCCGCACTCCGTCGGCTGGTCGCGGAGGCCCGGTTGTCGGTCGACGACCTGGTCGCACCGCTGTTCGTGAAGCAGGGCATCGACGCGCCCGAGCCCATCGCCTCGATGCCGGGCGTCGTGCAGCACACCCAGGAGAGCCTGCGCAAGGAGGTGCGGGCGCTGGCCGACCTCGGCGTCCCGGGGGTGATCCTCTTCGGGATCCCTGGTGCGAAGGACGCCCGCGGCTCGGGGGCCGACGACCCCGACGGCGTGGTGCAGATCGCGCTGCGCAACCTGCGCGACGAGCTCGGCGACGCGCTGGTGCTCATGGCCGACGACTGCCTCGACGAGTACACCGACCACGGCCACTGCGGTCTGCTCACCAGCACCGGCGACGTCGACAACGACGCCACCCTCGAGCGCTACGCGTCGATCGCGGTGGCGCAGGCGGACGCGGGCGCCGACGTGATCGCGCCGTCCGGGATGATGGACGGCCAGGTCGGTGCCATCCGGGGTGCGCTCGACCAGACCGGGCACGAGGACGCGGCGATCCTCGCCTACTCGGCGAAGTACGCGTCGGCGCTCTACGGCCCCTTCCGCGACGCGGCGGAGTGCACACCGCAGTTCGGCGACCGGCGCGGCTACCAGATGGACCCGCCCAACGCACGCGAGGCGCTCGACGAGACCGCGCTCGACATCGCCGAAGGCGCCGACATGGTGATGGTCAAACCGGCGCTGCCCTACCTCGACGTCGTCCGCGCTCTACGCGACGCCTTCGACGTACCGGTCGCGGCGTACCACGTGAGCGGCGAGTACGCGATGCTCAAGGCGGCGGCGCAGAACGGTTGGCTCGACGGTGACGCCGCCGCGCTCGAGGTGCTGACGTCGATCAAGCGCGCCGGCGCCGACTTCGTGCTCACCTACTTCGCACGCGAAGTGGTCGAACGCCTCTCGTGAGCACTCCTTCCCGGAGCGAGCTGTTCGACCGCGCTCGGGCGCGCATCCCCGGCGGCGTCGACTCGCCGGTACGTTCCTTCGCGTCGGTCGGTGGTGATCCGTTCTTCGTCGACCGAGCCGAGGGCCCGTACCTCGTCGACACCGACGGTCGCCGCTACGTGGACTACGTGCAGTCGTGGGGCGCGTCGATCCTCGGGCACGCGCACCCGGCCGTCGTCGAGGCGGTGCAGCGCGCCGCGGCCGCGGGCACGTCGTACGGCGCGCCCACCGAACGCGAAGTGGAACTGGCCGAGGCGATCGCCGCGCGCGTGCCGTCGGTCGACAAGGTGCGACTGGTGTCGTCGGGCACGGAGGCCGCGATGACGGCGGTGCGCCTGGCGCGGGGCGCGACCGGCCGCAGCAAGATCGTGAAGTTCGCGGGCTGCTACCACGGCCACGTCGACTCGCTCCTGGTCGCGGCGGGGAGCGGTGTCGCGACGCTCGGCCTCCCCGGCTCGGCCGGCGTCACCGAGGGCACGGTCGCCGACACGGTGGTGGTGCCCTACAACGACGAGGTCGCGCTCGACGCCGCGTTCGACCGCTACCGCGCCGAGCTGGCGGCGGTGATCGTGGAACCGGTGGCGGCCAACATGGGCCTCGTCCCCCCATCCGACGGCTTCCTCGACGGCCTCCGGCGCCGCTGCGACGACACGGGTGCGCTCCTGATCTGCGACGAGGTGATCACCGGCTTCCGCCTCGGTCCGGCCGGCGCGCAGGGTCACCACGGAATCACGCCCGACCTCTCCCTGTTCGGGAAGGTGGTCGGGGGCGGCCTCCCCCTCGCCGCGGTCGGCGGCCGAGCCGACATCATGGACCACCTCGCGCCCCTCGGCCCCGTCTACCAAGCCGGCACGCTGAGCGGAAACCCACTCGCCACCGCCGCCGGCCTCGCCGTCCTCGCCCATCTCGACACCGCGGCCTACACATCGCTCGAGCAGAAGGCGACCCGATTCGCCGAAGGTCTCACGAAAGCGTTGCCAGAAGCCCAGGTCACCCGCGTCGGCACGCTCACCGGCCTCTTCTTCACATCGAGCCCAGTCACCAACTACGAAGAGGCCCAGAAAGCCGACCACGTGAGATACGCGCAGCTCTTCCACCACCTACTGGCCCGCGGCCACTTCCTCGCCCCCAGCGGCTACGAAACCCTCTTCGTGTCCTTGGCTCACGACGACGCGCTGATCGACGAAACCGTGGCGGCAGCGAGCAAGTTCAGCGACGGCACATAGCGCCGAGCGCCGGGGTTCTGCTCCGCGCGCAGTTTGCCGAAGGCACTGTTTGAGCACGGAGCGGGACCCCGGCGATCGGCGCGGAAACCCGAAGCGACTACTGCGAGTCGTCGTCCTGCGGCAGGCGGTTCCGGCGCACGTGGTCCATGAAGAACATCGCGCCGGCGATGCAGACCACCATGACGACCATGAGCACGAAGGCGAGGCCGCCCGAGCCATCCCCCTCCTTGCCCGCGTCGACGAGCTGCTGCGCCCCCGCGGGAACCGCGAGCGCGACCAGCGCCGCGACCGCGCCGAGGGTCAGGGCCACGAGGGAACGCACGCGTCGCATCATGCTCACACCTTCGTCAGTTCGGAGTCGTCCTTGTCGGGCACGGCGACGAGACTCGCCTCGGCGGCCGCCGCCGCCGCCATCTCGTCCTTCTCCCGCCAGTGGAGGAGGAGCAGACCGAGCCCGAAGAGGAGCCCGGTGATCAGGATCACGAAGAACGGCGGCAACCGCAACGTGCCGAAGTCGTACTTCGCGACGATGTAGCCACGCGTGTCGTTCTTGCACTCGGGCGGCAACGGCGGGAGGCCGAAGGTCTGCGTCTGATCCTTGGTGGCGCAGTACTGGATGACGGCGTACTTCGGGGTGTGGTTGAACTCGCCCTTCCAGAACTGCGGGTTGCTCCCGCCGACGGTCCACGTCTGCAGCACCATGAACTGCGTGACGTCGTCGAACTTGGCGAAGCGGTTGTCTTGAGGCGTGTAGGTGACGGTCGGGGTCGACACCTTCGTGATCAGCGCCGCGTCAACGGCCGCGAGCACGTTCGACGCGTCGGTCGACGACGCCTTGTTCTGCTTGCTCACGATGTTGTGGACGGCGTCGGTCTTGGCCTTGCTGACGTCGTTGATGTTCTCGACGACGCTCCACGACGCCACCCGGCCCTTCGGCGACTCGAGCGGCGATGCGGTCGTGAGCCAGAGGACGCTCAGGACGAGCAAGAAGCCCATCAGGCACGTGAACGTGACCAGGAACCCGAGCCGGGCGCCCAGGTTGGTGCCGAGCAGCAGGTAGATCGACCCGATGAAGAGCACGACCGCGGCGACCACGACGAGGACGCCGAGGATGGTGGGGTACCAGATGCCACTGCCGACTTCGGCGAAGGTGAACGACATGGCTCCCACTCCTACAACGATCGCTCGTAGGCCATGATCGCTTCGATCTGGTCCTTGGTGAGCACGGCGCCGAAGTGCGGCATCCGGCCCGACGAGATGCCCCGGACCCCGTACTGCTCGTTCGCCTCCACCCCGATGCTGATCCACTGCAGCAGCTCGTCCTCGCCGGTGGGTGGCGGGAACTGGTTGTTCACGTCACCGGCCGTGAGGTTGGGCCCGTAGGCGCCGCCGCCCATGACGCCCGGGGGGGTGGGTTCAGGGTCGGTCGGGTCGAAGTACGACCATCCACGCGTGTGGCAGCGGGCGCAGTTGTTCATGAACGCGATCTGGCCGTCGGTGGCGGACCGCGTCGCCTGCTGCCATCCTTCGGCCGCAGTCACCGTGTCCTGCTTCTCCTCCACCAGCTTCGCGTACGTTGCGAGGTCGTCAGCGCTGCTGGCCGCGGCGAGCTGCGCCTGGGCCGCGACGAGGTCGGCCCGGGCGTCGGTGACCCACTTGTCGGCCGCGGCCTGGGTGGCGGGATCCTCGAGCTGCTTGCGCCCGAAGCACGCGGCGCGGGTCGTGCAGCTCGCGGTCTCCTTGGCGTCGGCGGCCTGCGCCTTGTCGGACGTGGTGGCCAGGCTCTCGACGTAGTTCACGAGGTCCTGGATGCTCTGCTGCTGCAGCGCGCCCTTCCCCGACGCGACGCCCCACGCCGGCATGGGCGTTCCCGGTCTGCCGTAGGTGATGATCTGCGTGAGCTGCGCGCGCGAGTAGCGCAACGGCGCGAACTGCAGGTTGGGTGCCGCCCACGAGACTTGATGGGGCAAGCAGTACGCCGGCGTCTTCTCGTCGACCGTAGCGGTGGGGTCACACCGCGGGTCGTCGCTCTTGACGACGAAGTTCGCGGTCCCGCCGCCGCCGTCGACGCCGTGGCAGTTCGCGCAGAGCAACGACTTGGTGCTGTCGTAGGCCTTCGCCTGGGCGTTGGCGAACAACGTGGTCCCGCGTTCGACGGACTGCTCGTGGAAGCTCGTGGCCGACGCGGTCTCGCGGAACGGCTCCCAGATGAAGTAGGCGAGCAGGCCGGCGACGACGATGACGAGCGCGACCAGCGACACGCCGAGCACCCGCTCGAGGTGGGCGCCCTCGAGCACGTCGTCGTCGAAGAACGGCGTGAGGTTCTCGGGGCTGGGCTCCTTGTTGTACTTGAGCCGGATGACTCGGAAGAGGATGAAGCCCAGGATCGCGGCGACTGCCGCCGCGTTGATGAGGACCAGGATGGTGTAGAAGCTCATGCGGGCTGGGCTCCAGGCCGCGCAGTGGTCACTCGGCGAGCGTCAGACACAGAGCGGTCCCTCGGGGCTCTGGTCGATCGTGTTGGTGCCGATGGGCGGGCCGAGGACCAGGTTGCCGGTGTCGACGACGATGTTGCCGCCCGACACGCTGAGCACGAAGCGGTCGAGGCCACGCGGGGCCGGACCACCGACCTTCTCGCCGACCTTGTTGTACTTCGAGCCGTGGCACGGGCACTCGAACCACTGCGAGGTCTGGCACCAGGGCACGCGACAACCGAGGTGCACGCACTTCTGGTAGAGCGCGACGAACCCCGCCTCCATCCCGGCGATGACCGGCGGTGTGTACGCCGACACCTTCTTCGCCTTGGGGAGGTCAGCCTTCGGGTAGGCGACGATGTAGGTCTTGGCGGTGGCGTTGTAGAAGGGCTGCTTGTTGCCGATGGCCGTGTTGGCGTCGGCCACCGACCCGACGACGATCTTGCCGCCGAAGCCGGCGCTCGCACTGGGCCAGAGGAAGGCCGAGCGCGGCCACCCCGAACGCGCCGAGCCCCAGCCCCGAGCCGGCGAGGATCGCGCGGTTGAAGAACTGGCGGCGGGTGACGCCGAGCTCATCGAGGTCGACCGGCTCGTAGACGACCGGCGCGCTCTCGGGCCGGGTCGCGGGCACCGTGGTCCCACCCGACTCGATCGCGCGGCGGGCCTCGTCGGCGCGAGCTCGAGCCTCGTCGCTCGCCTCGGCGACCGTGGTCTCGTCCTCCGGTGCCGCCTCGGACGCGATGCTCGAGCCGGCCGCAGCTTCGTCGCGCTTGCGCGTCTCACGGCTGAGGTGACCGGTCGTGGTACGTGACCGCGCCGTCACCGCCACGCCGATCACGGCCAGCGCGATCACAGCGATGATGCCGATGGCGATCCACATGACCTTGTTGCTCCTAGAGCTCGAAGAAGATCCCGTCCTTCCAGGGCAGGATGAAGTTGAAACCTGGACCCCGGAAGAACGAACCGAGAATGACGAGCACCGCCCACATCAGCACGAAGATCGAGAACATCGCGATGGCGAACTTCCGATCCTTCGGCTTGGTGGACGGGTTCTTGTCGACGAACGGCGCCAGAATGAGCAAGATCAGTGCGACGCCGGGGATGAGCACACCCGCGATCTGCGGGTTGAACATCGTGAGCAGCTCTTGCAGCCCGAGGAAGTACCACGGTGCCTTCGACGGGTTGGGCGTCTTGTTGAAGTCGGCGAGACCGAGCAGCGGTGCGCGCACGAGCGCCGAGAAGATGACCGTCCCCGCGGTGACGATCAGGATCGACGCGAACTCGATCACCAGCAGGTGCGGCCAGGTGTGCACCTTGTCCTGCGCCTCGGCCCGGGTCTGTTGGATCGAACCCGACTTGACCACCGTGAGCAGCCGCTGCGTGTGACCGCCCGGCCCGGTGGTGGTGGGCGCGGGGAGCGTCGCGGTGGCTGCCGCCGCGGTGCCCGTCCCGCCGCCGGCGGCCACGTCGCCGCCACCGCCACCCGCCGCGGCCCGACGGCGCTTCGCCCGTTCGAGCAGGTGGGCAGGGATCTTGGTGCCGCTCTCGGTGGTGACGTCCTCGGCCGGGGCCGACGCCGCGGCGGCGGGTGCTTCGCCGGCGGCCGCGCCCGGAGCCTCGGCGGCCGGTGCTTCCGCGCCCGGCGCGTCAGCGGCGGGAGCCTCGGCCTCGCCGCCCTCTTCACCGGGCACGGGCAGGCCGAGCGCCTTGCGGCGCTCTCGACTGCGTTGGAGGAGGTGTTCGGGGATGTCGACCATCTACAACTCCCCTCTACAGCGGCCCGGAGATGCCGCCGTCCTTCCGGACGCGCCAGAAGTGGACGGCCATGAAGATGACGATGACGAACGGCAACAGCAGCACGTGGAGCACGTACCACCTCAGCAGCGTGTCGCTGCCGATCTCCTTGGATCCCAGCAACACGTACTTCACGTTGCTGCCGAAGACGGGTGTGTACCCCATCATGTTGGTACCGACCGTCACCGCCCAGAGTGCCAGCTGGTCCCACGGCAGCAGGTAGCCGGTGAAGGAGAGCAGCAGGGTGAGCGTCAGCAGCACCACGCCGATCACCCAGTTGAACTCACGCGGCGCCTTGTAGGCCCCGTGGTAGAAGACGCGACTCATGTGCAGGAACACGGTGAGCACCATGAGGTGCGCGCACCATCGATGCATGTTGCGCACCAGCGAGCCGAACGTGACCGCGGTTTCGAGCGTGCGGACGCTCGGCCACGCGGCCGCCGCCGTCGGGCGGTAGAAGAACATCAGGAAGATGCCGGTGACGGTGAGGAGGATGAACAGGAAGAAGGAGAGACCGCCGAGGCAGAGCGTGTACGACACCTTCACCGCGTGCCGCTTCACCTTCACCGGGTGAAGGTGGTACAGCACGTTGTTCATGATCACGTAGGACCGGTTGCGGGGACTGTCGGTGTAGCCGCGGCGGAACACGGAACCGGGCCGGAAGATGGCCGTCCACGCCTGTGAGCCGCGGACCTTCTCGTCGGTCTTCTCGAGCGCCTGACCGACCTTCACCCCGATGCCGCCGTGCCCGTTGCTCCCGTTGCTGCTGCCGTTGCCGTTGGCCACGAACTTGTCTCCTCGAAACCTGCGACTCAGAACCGCACGCCGTACGAGTAACCGTGACGGTTCGTACGCGTGTGGAGGTCGCCTTCGGCGATGTCGGGTTGGAGCTTGCCGAGGATGATGACTCCCGTCGGGCAGCGGTCGACGCACAGCGCGCACCGCGTGCAGATGTCTTCGTCGACGATGAACGCCACGTGGTCGCGTGGGTCTTCGCCCGGTTGCTCGGTGTTGACCGCGTCGCTGATCGCGCTCACCGAGACCATGTGGATGCACTTCCACGGGCAGATGTCGACGCAGCCCTCGCAGAGGATGCACTCGGCCTGGTCGATGTGGAGGAACTGCTTCGGCTTCACCGACGCGGTGAGGAAGGAGGGGTCGACCTCCTGCAGCTCGTAGTCGGTCACGAAGTCGGGCATGGGCGGATTGGCGTCGGTGCGAGCCATCAGACGTCACCCCCGTTCGCGGTGGCGGGCGCGGGCGATCGGCGACGTAGCGGCCGACCGAAGCGCGACTTCCTGGGTTGCTCGACTTCTTCGGGCTTCTCCTGACCGCGCTTCTGCCACTGGATGAAGAGCACCGTGTTGAGGCCGATCGCGATCCCGTAGATGAGCACGACGATGATGTCGCGAATGTTGTGCTTGTCCATGCTGAAGGGCCAGTGGACGAGGCCCAGCCCGAACACGTCCTGGTTGCTGCGGAAGACGAACGCGGTGGTGTCCCACTGGAGGTACTTGTCGGAGAACGTGATCCACTCGTGAGGGATGACGCCGTACGCGAGCGTCATCATCGCGAAGACGCCCACCGCACCCGCGATGCACTCCGACCAGGTCGCGGGTCGGTTCGGCTTCTCGCGACGCATGAGGACGACGATGACGATCATCCCGATCAGGAACAGGACGATCGACCAGATCAGTCGACCTGCAGGCCGCATCCACGGCAACCAGTCCGGGATCAAGTTGGGCATCGGGCCCGTTGTCCTCCGGGAAGCACAGGGGTCGGAACGGAGTCTGGCGGTTTCCTATCACGCTATCTGAGCGTGGTGCCCATCGAGGGGTCGTGGCGCGGTGGGTTCGAGAGGTGTTCGGCGCGCGACGATGCACGGGTGACCCACACCATCCCGATCACAAGCGCACAAGCGTGACCTCCGGCATGTGGGACGCGTTGGTGGTGGGTGGTGGGCCGGCGGGGGCCGCCACCGGATACTGGCTCGCGCGCGCCGGGCACCGGGTGCTCGTCATCGAGAAGAAGCGCTTCCCGCGAGAGAAGACGTGCGGTGACGGGCTCACGCCGCGGGCGGTCCGCCAATTGGAGGACATGGGCCTCGGCCCCGCGTTGTCCGGATCGCTCCGCTACGACGGACTGCGGTCGATCGCGCACGGTGTGACCCTCGAGCTCGAGTGGCCGTCACACCCGGACTTCCCCGACTACGGCTACGTCGTGAGGCGCCGCGACCTCGACCGCAGGGTGGCCGACGCCGCCGCCGAAGCGGGCGCCGAGGTGTGGACGGGGGCGGAGGCCGTCGCCCCGCTCGTGGAAGACGGCCTCGTCACCGGCGCGGTGGTGCGGCGCGACGGCGTGGAGGAGGCGGTCCGGGCCCGCTACGTGGTGGTCGCCGATGGCGCCAACTCCCGGTTCGGGCGGGCGCTCGGCTGCGCCCGCGACCGCAGCTATCCGCTGGGCATGGCGGTGCGGGGTTACTTCACCAGCCCGTACCACGACGAGCCCTGGATCGAGAGCCACCTCGACCTGCGCGACCGCGACGGCAACCACCTCCCGGGCTACGGGTGGATCTTCCCGGTGGGCGACGGCACGGTGAACGTGGGCGTCGGCCTGCTCTCGACGTTCTCGGGATGGAAGTCGATCAACACCAGCGTGCTGATGGACGCGTTCGTCGAGACCGCACCCGCGCGCTGGGGCATCTCACCCGAGACGTCGTGTGGCGCGCCCACCGGCGGCAAGCTCCCGACCGGCGGTTCGGTCACTCCCAACGTCGGACCTACGTGGTTGGTGGTGGGCGACGCCGCCGGCTCGGTCAACCCGTTCAACGGCGAAGGCATCTCGCTCGCGTACGAGACCGGGCGCCTCGCCGCCGACGCGGTGTCGACCGCGCTCGTCACCGGCGACGGCCTCGCGCTCGGCGCGCTACCCGCAACAGCTCGAGGAGATGTACGGCCTCTATTGGAAGGTGGCGCGCGCGTTCGTGCGCGCCATCGGCAACCCTGCCGTCATGCGCGAGCTCACGCGCGTCGGCATGCAGTCGCGACCCCTCATGGAGTGGGTGCTGCGCATCATGGCCAACCTGTTGCGCCCCGACGAGCTCGGCCCCGCCGAAGCCGCCTACAAGCTGGTCGCCGCCATGGTGGCGCTGGCACCCGAACCCTGACCCTTCCAAGTTGCGTGACTGAGGCACATCTGATGTGCCGAATCCGCCGAACTTGCCTCGGCTGCTGCCTATCCGCCGCTCACGGGGGGGAGGACGGCGACCTCGTCGCCGTCGTGCAGCGCGGTGAGATCGCCGGCGAGGGGTTCGTCGCCGTTGATCCAGACGCGCGCGTTGTCCAGGACGGCGGCGAAGTCGGCACCGTACGACGCGCGGAGATCGTCGAGCAGCGCGCCGAGCGACGACGCCTCTCGCTCGTCGTGACCGCGACCCGCCGCCTCGCGCGCCTGCGCGAACAGCCGGATGCGAACGGTCAGCGTTCCGCCCCGTGGATGTTGGTGCGCGCGGTGGGGAACGCGTCCAGGCGCGCGGGGTCGATGGGCTGCCCAGTGTTCTCGTCGACGCCGTAGGTGCCGGCGTCGACCCGTTCGAGTGCGGCCTGCAACTCGGCCAGCTCGTTCTCGAGCTGCTCGAGGATCGAGAGGTCCTTCTCACGCTCGAAGGTCTCGGTGGCCGTGTCGGCGGGGTGCTGGTCGTAGTCGGCCAACTCGGAGATGTCGTCGTTCTCCGACGTTCCCAGCTCGCTCTTCAGCCCCTCGATGAGGCCCTCGACCCGAGCCTGCTCGGTCGTGAGGCGCTCACGCGCGTCGTCGGCGTCCACGACGCCAGGCTACTCAGCCCCCGGCGAGACGGAGCTCGAGCACCTCGGCCGCGTCGGTGAGCAGCGCGCCGAGGTGGTCGAAGCGCTCGGTCGGGTCGTCGAGCTCGAGCAACCGCTGGGCGTCGAGCGGCCCGATGGGCGCGCGCGCCGCCGCCTCGAACGAGGCACGCACGGGATCGTCGTCGAGCGCGGCTGCTCCGACGGGCGCGGCGCGGTCGCCCAGCTCGGCGCTCATCGCCAAGACGCGCCCGAGCAACCGCTGCACCTCGGTACGGCGCCCGCCGGCGTCGGCGGCAACGCGCTTCGGTTCGCCGAGCACCTCGATCTCCGCGCGCGGGAAGGGATCGTCGTCGAGCCACTTGCGCACCCGGAAGCGCTCGGTGCCGACGGTGGCGAGGAGGTAACGACCGTCGGGGGTACGCGCGGCTTCCACGATGCGAGCGACGGTACCCACGCCGAAGCGTTGGTCGCCGCCGCCCACCTCGAAGCCGCGCTCGATGAGCACGACACCGAATCGGCCGTCGCCGCGCAGGCACGTCTCGGCCAGCGCGCGGTAACGGTCCTCGAACAAGTGGAGCGGGAGCGGCGCGTGGGGGAACAGCACGGTGCCGAGCGGGAACATCGGCGTCGGCTTGGCCATCACATCGGTCCAGTGCGCTTCAGCGTCCCGGCCGTCCGGCCACGCCTGCGCTTCATGTCCATCACATCGGTCCAGTGCGCTTCAGCGTCCCGGCCGTCCGGCCACGCCTGCGCTTCATGTCCATCACGCCAACCTATCCAGCGCCCGTCTCAGTTCGCGCGCGCTCGCAGGCTGGCCGCGGCGGCTGCCGCCCGCTCGCCGCCCTCCCCCGGCAGCAGGTCGGCCAGCAGGTCGAGCTCCTTCGCCGCCTCCGCGAACTGCCCGAGCCGCCCGAGCAGGCCGGCCAGGTCGCCGCGTTGGCTCAACGTGATGCCGGGCACGCGGAGGCGCAGGCGCGCCACCCACACCACGGCCTTGGGATCGCGCTGCAGAAACGTGTGCTGCAGGTTGGCGAGCATGCGCTGCACGATCGCTCGCGGACCGATCGGCATCAGGAACTGGGCCCGGAAGCGGGCGTTGGCGTGCCCCTGTGTGAAGAGCGCCGCACAGCCGGCGAGGTCGAGGCGCGCGCCGTCGTGGAACGGGTCGAACCACTCGCCCGGACCTCCGCCCACCAGGAAGTGCCCGGGCATGCCGACGCCGTGCAACTGCAGCCCGGCGCGCCGACCGACCTCGAGCATCACGAGGCTCAAGGAGATCGGGATGCCCAGTCGGCGGTCCAGCACGTCGTCGAGGAACGAGTTGCGCGGGTCGCCGTAGTCGGACTCGTTGCCGTGAAAGCCTTGGTCGACGAACAAGAACGTCGACAGCTCTCCCGCGGAGAACCCGGTCGCGTGCGCCGCCAACGCGTCGAGCTCACCGAGGCGCAGCTCGACGTCGAGGTCGGGGTGGGCGTGCGCGGCAACGAGGAGCGCGGCTTCGTCGAGCGCGATCTCCGGCTCCGGACGCGACAACAACTCGGTGAATCGGGCGGTGACGTCCAAGGTTCGACGGTAGCTCCCGTTCGGTAGGCTCGCGACCATGCCGGGTTCCGCCGCTGCGGCTTCGTCGGAGCAGGTCGTCGCGACGGTGGCGGCGCGGCTGCGCGCGGTCGGACAACGCCTCACCCCCAGCCGGCAGTCGCTGCTCGACACGCTCACGGCCACCGCGCGGCCGCTCACGATCCCCGAGATCCTCGACGAGCAGCCCGATCTCGCGCAGAGCTCCGTCTACCGCAACCTGGTGGTGCTCGAAGAGGCCGGCGTCGTGCACCGGGTCGTCGGCACCGACGACTTCGCGCGGTGGGAGCTGACCGAGGACCTCGCCGGCCACCACCACCATCTCATCTGCGCGTCGTGCGGTCGCGTCGAGGACGTTCCCGCGTCGGCCGGCCTCGAGCGCTCGGTCGCCGCCGCGGCGGCGGCGATCACGCGCACCACCGGCTTCCGCACCCAACACCACCGCGTCGACCTCGTCGGGGTGTGCGAGAGCTGCAGCTAACCCGACGAAGTGCTCTGGTTCGACGACGACGTCGGGATGGCCTTGCCTGCCTTCAGCGCGTCGATGTCGGCCTTGATCTGGCCGGCCGGGAGCTCGCCGGTGCCGCGCGCCGCCACCGTGCCGTCGGGCCGGACCAGCACGAAGTACGGATACGCGCTGAGCCCATACGCCTGCGCCGCGGTGCCGGTCTTGCTGTCGGCCAGCACCGGGAACGGCCAGCCGACGTCGTCGAGCCAGCTGGAGGGCGGGTAGTTCGGGTACGTCGAGTTGGTGGCGGTCGCCACCGCGGTGACGTCGACGCCGTCGAACACGCCTTGCTTGGCCAGGCTCACCAGGAGCGGCACCTCGCGCTGGCAGTGCGGGCACCAGTGCGCCACGAACGCGATGGCCTGCGGCTTGCCGTTGGGCTCGATCGTGAGCGGCTTGCCGTCGAACACCGACTTGCCCGCCAGCGTGGGGATGGTCTCGCCCACAGCGGGGTCGGTCGCCTTCGTGTCGTCGTACTTGGGCAGCGGAGTGCCCGTGACCTTCACCGACGAGGTCTCGAAGCTGGTCGCCTTGGCGTCGCCGCCGCCACTCCCGGCGACCACTGCGACGACGACCGCGATGACCACGACGACGCGCGAGGCCACCCCACAAGAGGAAGCCGATTGCGGCGCTGCTCCGCGGCCGCTGCGGACGCGCGCTGACGTTCGGCAACCGCCTGCGCGCGGACCTGCGCCTTCGTCGGCTTCCTGGTCATGCTGCCACCGTATCCACGGGAGCCTCCTCGGCCGGGTCGCGGGTTCCGAGCATCGTGCACACCATGAGCGCGCCGATCAGCAGGAAGGCGCTCATGGCCATCCACGCCAACGTGACGAAACCCAGCTTCTCGAACCACGGCGTGTTGCACGGCGTGATCGCGGAGCACGAGCTGCTCTCCTCGAATGCGGGCACGCGCTCGACGAGCCAGTGGTAGAGCGACAGCGGCGCGCCGATGCCCACGAACACGAGCGTGGTGATCCACACCGCGCGGTCACGGCGCAGGAGCGCGACGCCCAACACGACGACCAACGGATACATGACGATGCGCTGGTACCAACACAGCTCGCAGGGCACGAAGCCCGCGTGCTCCGAGTAGTAGAGGCTGCCGAGCGTCGTCACCATGGCCACGATCCACGCGAACAACACCGACTGCGGTGCGACCGCGCGCGCGAAGGACCCGACCGTGGACCGCGCGCGTGGCGAGACCAGCGCCGCGAGCGCGGCGAGCACCGCGAGCGCCACCGCGACGTCAGCCGCAATGGTCAGCACGAGGAAGAAGTTCGTCGTGACCTTGACGTCGGGCATCGTCAGCGGACAGTGAACGGTGCGGTGAGCACAGCCTCGTCGGTGGGCCCGAGCTCGACTCTGATCGTCATCTGCCACTTCCCGGGATACGGGATGTCGTAGAGCGGCGCGTAGTAGTGGCCGGCGCCGAGCTTCTGCAGCGGCACCGTGAACGGCGGGAGGTCTTCATCGGGCCGGGTGAGCTGCACCGTCATGTCGGCG
Organism: uncultured Actinomycetes bacterium; assembly: GCA_963841415.1. Lineage (GTDB taxonomy): Bacteria > Actinomycetota > Acidimicrobiia > IMCC26256 > DASPTH01 > DASUAS01. Next base: position 66,758 of record CAWJCN010000002.1, read on the forward strand.
ACGGTCGCCGGACCACCACCGGTGGGAAACGCAGTGAAGTGCATGTCGTTGGGACCGGCCGCGCCGGGCACCACGTCGGCATACACCCACACCTGCTTCGACTTCAGGGTGAGCGACACCGGCTGGGTGTTCTGCGCGCGCGCCGGCGCCGCGTTCACGAGCAACGCGGTGATGGCGAGGATCACCGCCGCGATCGCCACCTCGACCCACACCGAACGCCGCAGCCGTGTCATCTCCTCTTCGTCGCTGAACTCGTCCCACTCGTCGTCGTCGTCGCTGTCGGTGAACCCGCCTCCGCCCGACGGAGATGCGCCGCCACGCTCGGCCAGCGCGACGCCGCCGCCGCCCGCCGCGCCCGCGCCGACGCCGACGCCCGCGCCGACGAGCACCGCGTCGGTGGCGGGGACGTCGTCGTCACCGCCCGTCCGGTGGCGGAAGCGCCGGTTCACCACCTCACGGCTGAACGCGGCGGCCACCACCAACGCCGAGAACGCCACCAACTTGGCGATGAGCAGCCTTCCGTAGTCGGTGCTCTTGAGCTCGTCGATGCTGCCGACCTGGCGCCACGCCTGGTACGCGCCGGACACGACGAGCGCGACGATCGCACCCATCCCGAGAACCGAGAAGCGCGGGACCACCTGTTCCATCTCGCGGAGGTCGCGGCGGGGCATCACGACGAAGCCGAGCACGAGCAGCCCGCCGAGCCACACCGCCATCCCCGCGACGTGCACCATGTCGGCCGGGATCGCGAGTCCGGTCTGGATGCCCGTCGACGCGTGACCGGCGATACCGGGCGTCACCGCGATCCCCAGTCCGACGAGCAGCGCGAGCACCTTCCACCACACACGGAGTGGGTGCTCACTCGACGGATGGCGATGCAACAGGAGGCGGAGCAACGGGAACGCGACCACGAGCAGGGCGAGACGCACCAGCGCGACCCGGCCGTAGCGCGTGTCGAGCACGTCGCCCAGGACGGTCGTGTCGAAGATCTTGTCGAGGGTGAGTCCGGCCGCGTACACACCTTCGAGCGCGATGCCGAGGGCCGTGGTCGCCACCACCGCGATCCAGCCACCCCACACGAACGACGCCGCCCGGCGGTTGTCGCGGCCGCGCGGCCATGCCACCACGAGGAAGGTGGCGCCCCCGATGAGCAGAGCGAGACCGCCGTACAGCAGGGCCCGGTCGATGCCGTAGACGACGCCGACCGTGCGGCTGCCTCCGGTCTTCGCCAGCAGCGACGCCGCCAAACCCTTGGCGTTCTTGTCGCTCAGCGTCGCCTTCGACCCCACCTGGAACGTGTAGGCACCCTCGACCGGGTGCGAGTCGGCCGACGTGACCCGCCAGGTCACCACGTACGTCCCCTTGTCGAGCTTGGGCAGGGAGACCGACACCGTGCTCCCCCGCCCTTCGGGGTGCTCGGGCGATCCGGTCACCACGCGGTCCTGGTCGCCCGTGTAGACGCGGATGCCGCCGAGCGACACCTCGACCGACTCGCTGAACCGCAGTGTCACCGCGGTCGGTGCCTTGTCGTAGATCCCACCGTTCGTCGGGTCGGTGGAGAGCAGCGTGGCGTGCGCCGAGGCGGGCGCGGCGAACGCCACGACGAGGGCGACGACGAGCGCGCCGAGCGCGACCAAGCGTCGGGTCACGATGCAATCTGCGCGCGGCGGGGCGCGGGGCGGCTCAGGAGCCATACCACCGCCAGTCCGACGAAGTCGAGGACGTGCTGCGCTTCACCCCACGCGCGGGTGCTGCCGTCGGCGACGTCGAGCAAGGACGACCCGATGAGGCACACGACGAGGGCGGCGACCACCGGCAAGAGACCAGGGATGCGCGACGGCTTCCACGCCGCGTAGAGGAAGCCGACGCCGAGCGCGACGTCGAACGATCCGATGTGGCGCGCCGTGTGCACCGGTAGCCCGGCGTCGCTGCCGAAGATCAAGGCCGGGATCGCCACCGCGATCTGGGCCACCGCGACGGCCACGAGGATCCAGCGCAGCGCGAGGTTGGTGTCGGGCTCGGCGGCCGCCGTCTCCTCGGCGCCGATGGCGGTGAGGATGCCGGGCGTGAGGTCGGGGACCGTCGGGGCGGGCGCCAGCCGCACCCGGCGGTGCAGTGTCTCGGACTGATAGGCGAACGCGCGGCAGTCGGCGCACGCGGCGAGGTGCGCGTCGACGGTCGCGTCGTCGAGGCCGGGGTCCTCGCCGTCGAGCCGGGCGGAGATCGCATGGCGGATCTGCATGCAAGTCATACGAGGTAGTCGCCGCTGCGGACCGCAGGGTTCCGACCAGTATCGTCCCTGGGCGTGGACGATCTCACGCGGCTGTTCCTCGCCGCGCGCGACGGTGATCGCACGGCGCTCCTCCACGCCATCCGCACGAGCCAGGCCGACGTCTGGCGCCTGGCCTACCACCTGGTCGGTCCCGATGACGCCGACGACGTGACCCAGGACGCGTTCGTCCGGGCGTGGAAGGCGCTCCCCGCGTTTCGGGGCGACGCCAGTGCCCGCACCTGGCTCCTGTCCATCACCCGGCGCGCGTGTGTCGACCAGGTGCGGCGCAACGTTCGTCGTCGTCGGCTCGCCGGACGGCTCGAGGAGCGGTCCGCGCGGTTCACCGGTGGGGGGTCCACCGTCGACCCGAGCGAGCTCCACGCGGTCTCCGCGCTGGTCGACGACCTGTCCACCGACCAGCGCGAGGCGTTCGTGCTCACCCAGATCGTCGGGTGTTCGTACGCGGAGGCAGCGGCGACGTGCGGAGTCCCGATCGGAACGATCCGCTCGCGGGTGGCGCGGGCACGCGAGGAGCTCGTCGACGAGGTGCGCCGGGCGGAGACGGGGTGACCGGTCGACACGTGCACGGCGCGGCGGTGCTCGTGCTCGTGCTCGTCGTCGGCATCCTCGGGACCACTGCCGCGCCCGCGAGCGCGCACGGACTCGGCGGGTTGAGTCCCACCAACTATGAGAGCGTGCTCCAGTCGGTCACGCCCCACGTCGCCGGTCTGCATGTGCGAGTTACCGATCTCGGCACCAAGGTCGAGCTCGTCAACGACACCGGACACGACGTCGTGGTGCTCGGTTACGCGGGTGAGCCGTACCTGCGCGTGGGTCCGCGGGGGGTGTTCGAGAACACGCGCTCGCCCGCGACCTACCTCAACCGGTCCACCACGATCACCTCCGCGCCACCGAGGAACGCCGACCCGAAGGCCGCGCCGGTGTGGCGGAAGCTGTCGTCGGGCTCGACGACGCGCTGGCACGACCATCGCGCGCACTTCATGGGCACCGACGACCCGCCCGAGGTCGCACGCGATCCCGGCCAGCGGCGGGTCGTCGACAACTGGCGGATCACGATGCGCATCGGCACCGAGTCGGTCGTCGCGCGCGGACAGATCATCTACGTGCCGCCGCCGTCACCGTGGCCGTGGGTGGTCGGCGCGGTGTTGCTGGCGACCTTGGTGTTCGTGCTGGCTCGGACGCGCGCGTGGCGGCCGGTCTTCGTCGTCGTGCTCGTCGTCCTCACGCTGACCGAGGTGCTGCACGTCGTCGGCTTGTGGGACGCGTCGAGCGCCGCCTTCGGCACGAAGCTGGGCCAGAGCGCGTACTCGTTGGCTGGTATCGCGCTCGGTCTTGTCGCGCTCGGCTGGATGTGGCGCAAGGGCGTCGAGTCGGCGGTGCCCCTTGTGCTCGTCGCCACGATCTTCTTGTTCGTCGCCGGCGGGCTCGCCGACGTGACCAGCCTCGGCAAGTCGCAGGTGCCGAGCACCTTCTCCGCCGGGATCGCCCGCCTGCTGGTGACGCTCACGTTGGGCTTGGGCGCCGGACTCGCGGCCGCGGCCGCGTTCCGGCTCCGACCTCCACCCGCATCCTCCCGGTCGGTGAGACCGCGCCGGGAGGCGGCGGTCACCAGTTGAGCTCGGCGCACCCCGCGTGGTCGTCCGGCTCCACCTGGATGGTGGCGTGGGCGATCTCGTGGTCGAGCAGGAGGACGCGCGCCTGGTCGAGCACGCCGTGGGTGTCGGCGTCGCGCCCGACCATCACGTGCGCGCTGGCGACGTCCATCTCCGACGTGAGCGTCCACACGTGGAGGTCGTGCACGTCGACGACACCTGGCAGCGCCAGCAGCTCACTCCGGATCGCCTCGAGGTCGACGTGCGCGGGTGCAACCTGCAACAGCACGCGCAACGCGCTGGCGGCCAGGCGCCACGCGCGCGGCAGGATCCAGACGCCGATGATCGCGGCGACGATCGGGTCGATCGGATCCCAACCGCTCACCGCGATCACCACCGCGGCCACGATGACCCCCACCGAACCGGCGGCGTCGGCCATCGCGTCGACGTAGGCACCGCGCACCGCGAGGCTGTCGTGGGCGCCGTCGCGCAACATGAAGAACACGACCAGGTTCACGACGAGCCCGAGCACCGCGACCACGAGCATCGGGCCCGCCTCCACACCGGTGTCGCCGTCGACGAGGCGGATCACCGCCTCGACGAGCACGTAGCCGGCCACCGCGAACGTGAGGACGGCGTTGAGCAGCGAGGCGAGGATCTCGAGGCGGAAGAGCCCGAACGTGCGCGACCCCTCTTGCGACGCCCGGTTGGCCACGACGATGGCCCCGAGCGCGAGCGCGATCGCCACCCCGTCGGTCAGCATGTGCGCGGCGTCGGACAGCAGGGCGAGCGAGCCGGCGACGAACGCGGTGACCGCCTCCACGACGACGAACACGACGGTGAGCGCCAGCGCGAACCACAGCCGACCCACGTTGCGGGCCGCGGTGCGCCGGAGTGCGTCGCCGTGGCCGTCGCCGTGGTGGCTGCGCCCGGAACCGCCGTGGTCGTGCGCCATCAGCCGGGTCGATTCCGCTCCATCACTGCATTCTCGCCTTCCCACGTGGCGATCAGGTGCCGACCGGCCATAATGAGAATCATGCTCAACTCGGAAGCGGCGCCGGTCGTCCTCGCGGCCGACGACGTCTCGTTCGCCTACGGCACCGAGGTGGTCCTCGACCGCGTCGGTCTCGAAGTACGCGCGGGCGAGTTCGCCGCGCTCGCCGGACCCAACGGTTCGGGCAAGTCGACGTTGTTGAGGATCCTGCTCGGGCTGCTGGCCCCGCAGACCGGATCGGTGGAGGTGTTCGGTGTTGCGCCGTCGGAGCTGCGCGACCGTTGGCGGGTGGGGTACGTGCCCCAGCGACCGCGCATCGCGCCCGACCTCCCCGCCACGGTCGAGGAGGTGGTCGCCACCGGGCGCCTGGCCAAGCAAGGGTGGTGGCGGCGACGTAGCCGGACCGACCGCGCCGCGGTCGACCATGCGCTGGAGGCGGTCGCGCTCACCGACCACCGGAGGAAGCGGCTGCACGAGCTGTCGGGCGGACAGCAGCAGCGCGCGCTGATCGCGCGCGCGCTCGCCGCCGATCCGGCGCTGCTGGTGCTCGACGAACCCATCGCCGGGGTCGACGTCGAGTCACAGCAGCTGTTCCGCGACTCGCTCGTGCATCTCGTCACCGAGCACTCGGCCGCGGTGCTGCTCGTGTCCCACGAGCTCGGCGCGGTGGCCGACGACCTCGATCACGTGATCGTGCTGAAGCGCCGAGTGATGTTCGACGGCGCGCCCGGTGATCTCGCCGCCACGGGCGTGAGCCTCGGCGTCCACCGCGACGACCTGCCCCTCTGGCTCGAGCAGCTCGTCTGATGAGGCTCGCCTGATGGGCGGCCTGCCCGGGATGCCGTGGGACCTGCCCTGGCCCTTCGACCGCACCTACATGCAGCTGGCGTTGCTGGCCGGCATCGTCGTCGGCGCGACCGCGCCCCTGATCGGCGTGTTCCTGGTGCAGAAGGGCCTGTCGCTGATGGGCGATGGCATCGGTCACGTCGCGGTGGCCGGCATCGGCGCCAGTCTGCTGCTCGACACGTCGCCCACGTGGACCGCGCTGGCCGTCGCGGTGGCGGCGGCGCTGGTGATCGAGTTCCTGCGGACGCGCGGCAGCGCCACCGGCGACCTCGCGCTCGCGCTCGTGTTCTACGGCGGGATCGCGGCCGGCGTGGTGTTGGCCAGCCGGTCGGCGACCAACACCAACCTCCAGCCCTACCTGTTCGGCTCGATCCTCACTGCGACGGCCAACGACGTGTGGACCGTCATCGCGCTCGGCGCGGTGATCGTGGTCGCGATCGCTTTCACGGGCCGCGCGCTGCTCGCGGTCGTGCTCGACGAAGACTCGGCGCGGGTCTCGGGCATCCCGGCGCGCTCGCTCAACACCATGCTCGCGGTGCTGACCGCGGTGACGGTGGTGATGGCCATGCGCATCGTCGGCGTGCTGCTGATCGCGGCGTTGATGGTGCTGCCGGTCGCGACCAGCCGTCTGCTCGCTCGGTCGTTTCGCTCCACGTTGGTCGGCGCGGTCGCGGTGGGAGTGGTGTCGGCGGTCGTCGGGCTGTTCGCGGCACGCCAGTGGGCCCTCGCCGCCGGCGGCGCCATCGTGCTGGTCGCGGCGGCGCTGTTCGCGCTGGCGTCGATCATCGCCGGCGCGCGGCGCGCGGGCGCCCAGGCCGATTCCCTCCTCGCCGGCCCGCACTGACCCGAGCTTTGGCGTGGGACCGGGCTCAACGACCCGTCGCTAGCCTGGCCCGCATGGCGACGCTGTTCACCCGCATCATCGACGGCGAAATCCCCGGCGTCTTCGTGTGGCGCGACGACCAGTGCGTCGCGTTCCTCTCGATCAACCCGATGCACACCGGGCACACGTTGGTGGTGCCCCGGGCCGAGGTCGACCACTGGATCGACCTCGACCCCGACCTCGCCGCGCACCTGTTCCAGGTGTCGCAGACAATCGGCCAGGCCCAGATGGCGGCCTTCACCGCCCGCCGCATCGGCGTGATGATCGTCGGCGACGAGGTCCCGCACGTCCACCTCCACGTGGTGCCGTTCGACTCCGTGTCGGAGCTGTCGTTCGCCCACGCCGACCCGAACCCTCCCCCGGGCTCGCTCGATGCCGCGGCAGACAAGATCCGTGCCGCGCTGCGCGACCTCGGCACCGAGCACGTCAGCGAGTAACGCATGGGCCGGCACGACGAGTGGGTCGCGCGCGACGCGGCTGTCGTGTGGCACGGGTTCACCCAGATGGACGCGTTCGCCGAGAGCGCGCCGGTGCTGGTCGAGCGCGGCGACGGCAACGAGCTGATCGACGTCGACGGCCGGCGCTACCTCGACGCCATCTCGTCGCTCTGGGTGAACACCCTCGGCCACCACGTCCCCGAGCTCGACGACGCGGTGCGCGGGCAGCTCGAGCGGGGTGCACACTCCACCATGCTCGGCAACGGCAACGTCGTCGTCGTCGAGTTGGCCGAAGCCCTCGCTCGGGTCGTGCCCGTCGACGATCCGCACTTCCTCTTCGCGTCCGACGGCGCCGCCGCCGTGGAGCAGGCGCTGAAGCTCGCGTTCCAGTTCTGGGCCAACCGGGGCGTCGAGGGCCGCACGCAATTCCTCGCCTTCGGCGGCGCCTACCACGGCGACACCATCGGCGCGCTCTCGGTGGGCGACGGCGGGTTCGGCACGGAGCTGTTCGACGCACTGCGGTTCCCGGTGCTGCGCGCCCCCGACTTCGCCGACCCCGCGTGCTTCGACATCGCGCGCGCGATGATCGCCGCGCACGCGTCGGAACTGGCAGCGGTGATCGTCGAGCCCCTGGTGCAGGGCGCGGCAGGCATGCAGCTCGCCGACCCCGACGGCGTGCGCGCGCTCGGCGCGGCGTGCCGCGAGCACGACGTGCTGCTGATCTGCGACGAAGTCGCCACCGGCTTCGGCCGCACCGGTTCGCTGTTCGCGTCCGAGCAGTGCGACCTGCGACCCGACCTGCTCGTGGTGGGCAAGGGCCTCACCGCGGGTTATCTGCCGATGTCGGCGACGGTCGCGAGCGGGCAGGTGTTCGACGCCTTCCTCGGCCCCGACCTGTCGACGCGCACGTTCTCCCACGGACACTCCTACTCGGGGAACGCGCTGGCGGCCGCGGTCGCGCTCCGCCATCTCGAGCTCATCGACGCGTGGTCGGTGCTCGACAACGTGCGCGCGCGTTCCGACGAGCTGCGCGGTCTGCTCGACGATCGCGTGGCACCACACCCGGCGGTGAAGGAGGTGCGCCTCCTCGGGCTCATGGGCGGGGTCGAGCTCGCGCCGCCCGCCGAGGGTCTGCGTTGGGGTCGGCGCGTGTGCGCGGCCGCGGTCGAACGCGGGGTGCTGCTGCGACCGCTCGGCGACGTCGTGGTGCTCATGCCGCCGCTCACGGTCACGTCGGAGGAGTTGCACCGCACCGTGGGCGCACTGACCGGCGCGCTCGACGAGGTGACGGCGTGAGCGCGCGAGGCGCCTGGGACGACTGGGCGGCCGAGGAAGCCCGTGCGATCGTCGTCGCCGGCCAGTGGCGCGCGCCGCGCGCGTTCGACCCCGCCGCATCCGACGCGCTCGTGTCGTTCGCGTCCAACGACTACCTCGGCCTCACCCACCATCCGGCGGTGGTCGGCGCCGCGCACGACGCGCTCGACCGCTGGGGAGCCGGCGCGGGCGCGGCACGTCTCATCGTCGGTTCCCGCCCGGTGCACCACGAGCTCGAAGCGGAGCTGGCCGCCTGGAAGGGCACCGAGGACGCGGTCCTCTTCACCACCGGCTTCGCCGCCAACCTCGGCGTCCTCACCACCTTCGGCGGCCCCGACACGCTGGTGTGCTCCGACGAGCTCAACCACGCCTCGCTGATCGACGGGCGCCGTCTCGCCGGCGCGCCGCTCGCGGTCTACCGCCACCTCGACGCCGCACACGTCGACGAGCTGCTCCGCGCCAACGACCGCCCACGCGCGATCGTCGTGTCGGAGACCACCTTCTCCATGGACGGCGACGTCGCCCCCGTCGACAAGCTGGTCGACGTGTGCGCGCACCACGGGGCACTGCTCGTGCTCGACGAGGCGCACGGCGTGCTCGGCCCGCCGATCGACGTGCCCGACGACGTGGCGGTGCTGCGCGTCGGCACGCTGTCGAAGACGCTCGGCGCGCTCGGCGGCTTCGTCGCCGGACCCCGTGGCTACACGGAGCTCCTGGTCAACCGGGCGCGGTCGTACATCTTCACGACCGCGTCGAGCCCGGCCGACGCCGCGGCCGCGCTGGCCGCGGTGCGCGTCGTGCAGTCGCCCGAAGGCGACGAGCTGCGGGCGCGACTGCGGGCCAACGTCGACGGGCTCCGGCCCGGCCATCCGTCGCCGATCATCCCCTACCTGTGTGGCGCCGAGGCGCGCGCGGTCGCGGCGGCGGAGGCGCTCGCAGAGTGCGGCTTCCTCGTCACCGCCATCCGCCCGCCCACGGTGCCGCGGGGTACCTCACGCCTGCGGGTCGCGCTCTCGGCCGACCACACCTCCGACCAGGTCGGTGCGCTCGGCGCGGCGCTGGCCGACCTGTTCCCCGGCGAGCAGTGAGCGAAGTGGCCGCGAGCCGGGTATCCCGGCGAGCAACGGAGCGGGGGCCGCGGCGACGGCGGCTGTGCCGACCGGCGTCGCAAGAGCCGGCGCTCGCGACGGCGACCAGGGCAGACGGCGCCCCGGAGCGCAGGGACGAGAGCGGAAGAGCGTGAGCCGGCCGCGCACGCTCGTGTTCGTGTCGGGGACGGCGACCGAGGTCGGCAAGACCTGGTGGACGGCCGCGGTGGCGCGCGAGCTGCGCACCGCCGGTGTCCAGGTCGCCGCGCGCAAGCCGGTCCAGTCGGGCGAACCGGGCGCGACGACCGACGCCGACCTGCTCGCCGCGGCCACCGGCGCGGAGCCGGACACGGTGTGCCCTCCGTCGCGCACCCTCCCGCTGGCGTGGGCACCGCCGATGGCCGCCCGTGAGCTGGGCGCGCCGCCCTTCACCACCGCCGACCTGGCGGGCGGGATCGAGTGGCCGGCCTCGGCCGCGGTCGGGTTGGTCGAAGGTGTCGGCGGGCCCCGCTCCCCGATCAGCGATGACGGCGACAACGTCGACCTCGCGCAGCTCCTCGCCCCCGATCTCGTCGTGCTCGTCGCCGACGCCGGCCTCGGCACGATCAACGCGGTGCGGCTGTCGCTCGACGCGTTCTCTGCCTTCCGGGTGGTCGTCGCCCTCAACCGCTACCACGCCGAGCCGTTGCAGGCGCGCAACCTCGAACACCTCACGGACGTCGACGGCGCCGACGTGGTCACCAACCCTCGCGAGCTCGCCGACCGCCTCCGTCTACGGTCGTGACCGTGCCGCTCACCGTCGGGGTGCCGCGCGAACGCAAGGAGGGTGAGCACCGCGTCGCGATCACGCCCGACGGTGTGCACGAGCTGGTCGTGCACGACGTGCCGGTCGTCGTCGAGCACGACGCCGGGGTCGGCTCGTCGATCGCCGACGACGACTACCGGGCCGCGGGCGCCGAGATCGCGAGCGCCACCGACGAGGTGTGGGCGCGCGCCGACCTCGTCCTGAAGGTCAAGGAGCCGCAACCCGACGAGCTCGCGAACCTCCGGCCGGGGCTGGTGCTGTTCACCTATCTCCACCTCGCCGCCTACCCGCAGGTCGCCGGCGCGCTCCTCGAGCGCCGCGTCACCGGCGTGGCGTACGAGACCGTGCAGGCCGACTCGGGCGCGCTCCCGCTGCTCGCGCCCATGAGTGAGGTGGCAGGGCGGATGGCACCACAGGTGGGCTCGCACTTCCTCGAGCGCGAGTACGGCGGGCGCGGGGTGCTGCTCGGCGGGGCGCCCGGCGTACGACCGGCGCGGGTCGTCGTGCTCGGCGCCGGCAACGTGGGTTGGAACGCGGCGTGGATCGCGCAGGGCATGGAAGCCGAAGTGCTCCTGCTCGACAAGAACCTCGACCGCCTGCGCTGGGTCGACCAGATCCACAGAGGCCGCATCATGACGCTGGCCAGCACCCGGCTCGCGGTCGAGCGTGCGGTCGCGAAGGCCGACCTCGTGATCGGCGCCGTCCTCGTGCCCGGTGGCCGGGCGCCGATTGTCGTGACCGAGGCGATGGTGCGCGGCATGAAGACCGGTTCGGTGATCGTCGACTGTGCGATCGACCAGGGCGGCTGCGTCGAGCACATCCACGAGACGTCTCACGGCGACCCTGTGTACGAGATCGGGGGCGTCCTGCACTACGCGGTGGGCAACATCCCGGCCGCGGTGCCGAGCACGTCGACCTACGCGCTCACCAACGCGACGTTGCCGTACGTGCTGGCGCTCGCGACGCACGGCGTGCGCGACGCGACCACCGTCGATCCCGAGCTGGCCCGGGGCGTGAACACGGTCGACGGCGCGCTCGTGAACGCCGCGGTCGCCGACGCGCTCGAGCGCGAGTGCACCACCCTCGCTGACGCTCTCAGCTGACCCGGCGACGACGCGTCAGGGCGTGCGGCCGGCGAACGCGGCGAGGCGGTCGGCCACCGGCGCGTCCTGGGCGAGCGCCACCTCTTGTCCGAACAGACCCGCGTTGCGCAGGTCGTCGCTCAGCATCGTCTGCGCGACCTGGTAGGCGATGGCGACGACGTCGGGATCGAGGTCGGTGCTCTGACCGGTGGCCTTGGCCATGTCCCACGCGTGGGTGGTCACGTCGAAGATGGCGAGGTTGACCGCCATGCCCGCGGGCATCTCACCGAACGGCAGCTTCACCATGCGATCCATCGCACCCGGAATCGCGAACGACTCGTTGGCGGCATCGGCTGCGGCGTGGAATGAGGCCTTGTAGTCGTCACCCAAGCGGTCGCCGGTCATGATCTCGCCCACCATCGCATCGGACATCGAGCCGTCGCGCACGCAGATGGCGAACATCTCGGCACCCCCGGTCACATGGTTCAACACGTCTCGCACCGTCCACGCGTCACAGGGCGACGGGTTGTCGAGCTGATCCGGTTCGATGTTGTCGACCACCGAACCCGTGAGCTCGATGACCCGGCGCATCGTCGCGACTTCGTCCATGTCCCCTCCGAACCTCCGCCCGCTCGCGCGGCAGGCATCCGGGGGTCATTCGTCGCGCGGCAGCATCTGGATCATCTCGTCCGCCGGGAGCGACCCGGGGCGCCATCCCTCGCGGGCGGCGGTCGCCGCCAGCCGCTGGAGGGCGAGGTTCACCGGAGCGGGCACGCCATGGAGGCGGCCGAGCAGCACGATCTCGCCGTTGAGGTAGTCGGCCTCGATCGAGCCCGTCCCCCGGGCCAGGCTCTGCCACGACGACGCACCCGGGCGCGAGCGCGCTGCGTCACCGCCCCACTGGAAACCGGTGCCGCGGCGGGCCGCGTCCTCCTCGCGTGAGACGGCGTCGATGCCGGCCGCGGCCAACACCGCGGCGCCCTCGGCCCACGCGCGTTGCTGCGCCGGGCGCGCCTCCGGCACGGGGCCGCACAGCGCGTCGACCGCGTTGCCGAGGTTGTTGAGGAGCTTCCCGTACTTCCACCGCATGATGTCGCCGCGTGGGAGGGACTCGAAGGTGGACGACTCGAACGCGGCCGCGATCTTCTCCCCGCGCCGACCGACGCCGCGCGGGAAGGCACCGACGTCGAGGATGCCGGTGACGGGCGCGGCGTGCGCCTCCACCACTCCGGGCTCGAGGTGCAACGCCGGGCACACCACGCACACGCCGTACACCTCCTCGAACAACCGCAGGGCCGCCGGTTCGTTGGCGACGCCGTTCTGCACGCAGACGACGGCGACGCTCGTGGGCGCGCTGGCGAGCAACGCGCTGAGCGCCTTCCCGGTGTGCTGGCTCTTCATCGCCAGCAGCACGACGTCGTCGTCGCGGAAGTCGAGCCCCGCGGGATGCGACACGACCGGGATCGACAACGTCAGTGGTTCCGCGTCGGGAGCCACCAAGCGCAGGCCGTCGTCGCGGATGGCGTCGTGGTGGTCGCCGCGCGCGATGAGCACCACCTCGTGCCCGGCCTGGGCCAGACGGCCGCCGACCACCCCGCCGACCGCGCCGGCGCCGTAGACCACGAATCGCATGCGCGCAGCCTCGCACACGTGCGACGCGACGTTGGGACCGAGTGAGCGGAGCGAGCAACGGTGACTTGGCGCGCGCCAGGGCCGGCACCACGGGGAGGGGTCGGTGGTACCGGCACTGGCGGGGCAGGATCGTTGAGGGAGTCGCAGTCGTCGGTTCCGGTTCGGGTCCTTTCGTCGGGGTTGCGGGCTGTCGTGGTGACAGTGCCCATGGTGCGCTCCGCAGGTAAGAGGTTCCCTGGTCCCCGGTCAGAACCCCGCGAGAACCCCGCGCCCCATCGAACATCTCGGACTTGACCCCCACCGGCGTACGTCAACTCTGAGATGGTCGGAAAGGAGTGCGGGGGTCAGAGCGCGAGGCGGGCGACGGTGCCGCCGCCGTCGCGGGCGTCGAGCGCGACGGTGCCGCCGTGGAGCTCCGCGATCTGCGACACGATCGACAGACCCAGCCCCGAACCCGGCTGCGTGCGCGCGCTGGTGGCGCGGTAGAAGCGGTCGAACACGCGGCCGCGGTCCTCGGGGTCGATACCAGGCCCGCGGTCGGCCACCTCGATGGTGGTCCCTCGCACGGTCACGTCGACGGCGGCTCCCGGCGGGCTGAACTTCAGCGCGTTGTCGACCAGGTTGGCGACCGCGCGGTCGAGCATCACCCGGCGACCGTCGACGGTTCCCGCGTCGGCCCCGTCCTCCGGGACGATGGTGACGGTGATCTCGGTGCCGGACCGGCGGCGGAAGCGGGTGGCGACGTCCTGCGCGACGTCGGCCAGCACCACCGGCTCGACCGGCTCCTCGCTCCGCACATCGGTGGCGAGGTCGACCATCTCGGTCACCAGGTTGGTGAGCTCGTCGAGCTCGAGGCGCGTCTCGGCGATCAGCTGGGCGCGCTCGTCGGCGTCGAGCGTGGTGGCGTGGCCGAGGAAGTCGATGTTGGTGCGCACCGCGGTGAGCGGCGTCCGCAGCTCGTGGCTGGCGTCGACGACCAGACGTCGTTGTTGCTCGCGCGACGTGTCCAGCGCGATGAGCATGGTGTTGAAGCTGGCCGCCAGACGACCGACCTCGTCGTCGCCCTTCACCGGGATCGGCGTGGTGAGATCCTGCGTGGCGGCGATGTGCTCGGCCGTGTCGGTCAGCCGCACGATGGGCCGCGTGGCACGGCGCATCACCAACCACGCCGCGAGCGCGGCGAACGCGATGCCCGCCAGCGCGATGATCACCAGCCGGTTGCGCAGCACATCGAGCACGTCGTCGGTCTCGGACACCTCACGAGCGATCTGCACCGCGCCGCCGCCGCTCAGCGACGCGGTGATCATCCGGTACTCCTGACCGCTGACGGTCACGTCGCGGTAGCGCGACGCCGACAGGTCTCGGGCGATCGCACGGTCTTCGGCGTCGATCGGCAACGACGGCTGGCCGGGCAACGAGTCGGTGACCGTGCCGTTCCGATCGATGATCTGCTGGACCGCGTCGAACTCGTAGTTCGGTCGATGGTTGTCGCGGTCGTTGTCGGTCGGCGCGCCGAACCCCCCGTCACCACCGGGCGGGTGCGAGACGATCTCGGCCGCGCGGTCGTGCAGGAACTTGTCGGTCTCGCTCTGCAACGCGTCGTGCGCACTGAGCTGCGCCGCGTACGCACCGCCGACCACCGCCACCGCCACGATCACCGCCACGATGACGGTGAGGCGCGTCCGCAGGCTCACGACGACCCCTTCATGAAGGGCGTGCCGTGTACCCGACTCCCCGCACCGTGTGGATGAGCCGGGATTCGCCGGCCTCCTCGGTCTTGCGTCGCAGGTAGCTGATGTACACGTCGAGCGACTTCGACGAGGTCTCGAAGTCGAAGCCCCAGATGCGCTCGTAGATCTGTTCGCGCGTGAGCACGATGCCGGCGTTGAACATGAGCAGCTCGAGCAGGTCGAACTCGGTCTTGGTGAGCTCGAGCTCGCGGTCGGCCCGCCGGACCTGCCGACGCGCCGGATCCAGCGAGAGGTCGGCGACGCGCAACACCTCGTCGTCGCCCGACATGCTCGTGCGGCGGAGCAGCGCGCGCGAGGCGCGCCGACAATTCGTCGAGCGCGAACGGCTTGACCAGGTAGTCGTCGGCGCCGGCGTCGAGGCCGGCGACTCGGTCGCTCACGTCGTGGCGGGCGGTGAGCATGAGCACGGGGGTGCGGTCGCCGCGTTCACGCAGCCGGCGACAGGCGGTGAGGCCGTCGACGTGGGGCATGAGCACATCGAGCACGATCACGTCGGGCTGGGTGTCGAGGACGGCCATCAGCGCCTCGGATCCGTCGGCCGCGGTGGTGACCTCGTAGCCCTCGAAGGTCAGCGCGCGCACCAGCGAGTCGCGCACGCTCTTGTCGTCCTCCGCTACGAGCACGCGTCCCGACGCCATCGCCTCGTTCCACCCTCGGTCGACGCTCCGGATGCCAGGGATGTCCTGCATGCTCCGGATCCTCCGGGAGCATCGTAAGAGGGAGGTGAGAGCGGAACCTCGCGCAACGAAAGAACTCCGGGGGCACGGGCCTCGTTGCCCACACCCCCGGAGTCGCGCTACGAGCTGGGGAGAGGGCTGGTCAGCTCGACTGCACGCACTGGGAAGGCCCGTGCCGGAAGCCGGCGCGGAACGCCGCCACCCGCTCGAAGGCCGTCCCTCGATCAGTGTCACCCTTGCCCGCGGCAACCAACACCGTCACCGCCTCGTCGAGGTCGCCCGGCGACAGCGACGACGACGTGTTCGCCGCCCACGCGCCGGCCAGGCACTCGGCGCCGCGACGAGCGGCGTCGGTCCCGAGCGACTTCCCGAGCTGCTGCTCCACCGACGACGCCCACGCGGTCGCCACGAGCATGCCGCTGCCGAAGTCGCCGATGTTGTCGTTCACGTCCTGCAGCGTCGCGGCGTCGTAGTGCACGGTGTCGGTCGACGGGGAGTAGGTCACCGCGTCGGTGAGCACGCCACCGTCACTGTCGCCACTCGTGGTCGTGCCGCCCGCGGTCACGGTCGGCGCGGTGAGCTTCGACGACTGCGATGCCCAGTACTGCTGCAGGCTCTGCTCGACCGTCGGCAGCAGCTCGTCGAGTGAGAGGTTGCCGCCGCTCGCCTCGTCAGTGGAGCTCATGTATCCAGCTTCGGTGACGGCCGGCGGGTCGTTCGCATAGTCGGCACAGGTCTGCGCGCCGCCCTCGTAGCCGTCCTGGAACGCGCTCACCCGGTCGAAGCCGTTGCCGTGCGCGCCGTCCTGCGAGCCGTCGATGCCCGACGGGTCGCTCAGGGTCAGCAGACCGGCGAGCGCGGTGTCGAGGTCGTCGGTCGAGAGGTGCACGTTCGCGTCGTCGCTCTTCGCGACATGTTGGGCCCACGCGCCGGCGAAGCAGTCGGCCTGCTGCTCGAGGTACACGGTGGCCGACGGGTTGTAGCCGACGCGCGCCTGGATCGCGTGACCGAGCTCGTGCGCGAACACGAGGCCGACCGCGAACTCACCGAAGTTGTCGCGCAGCTTGGGCAGCAGCCCCTGCTGGTCGTACGCGACGAAGTCACCGTTGCTGCAGTAGAAGGCGTTGCCGGCGACGTCCTGGTAGGGGGCCTTGGTCTGGCCGCCGTCGTCGCAGTTCGGCGGCGGGTTGCTCTCCGAGTACGGGTAGATGCGATCGGCCGGGATCGCCTCGTACTGCTGTCCGTACACGTCGGGCATGGTCTGCGACCAGAACGCCTGGATGTCGGCGATGGTCGCGTCGATCGATGCGTCGTACTGGGACGACACCTGTGCACTCGCGGTTCCGCTCGCGACCCCGGCCACGACGCCGAAGGCCATGACGGTCGCCATCGCGACACCGACGAGCTTGTTCCTGAGCGCTCTCCCGTTCCTGTCCATCGGGTGCAGAACGCCGGGACAGTGCGCGCGAGTTCTCCGCGCCTCTCAGGGAGTGCTCAGGATGCTCCCAGCAGCAGGATCCCGGACTCCGGGCGGCAGGATCCCGGACTCCGGGCGGCAGGATCCCGGACTCCGGGCGGCAGGATCCCGGACTCCGGGCGGCAGGATCCCGGACTCCGGGCGGAGTTGTCACGCGCCGTCGTAGCTGGGCGCGCGCGACTCGTCGGCGACCGCGCCGGCGACGGGTGGCAGCGACGACCACGGGAACATGATCCAGTCGTCGGTGCGGCGCCACACGTAGTCGCACTTCACGATCGAGCGGCTCTTCTCGTAGAGCACCGCGGTGCGCAGCTCGTGCACCTGGGGCCGCACCGTCTCGGCGACGAGATGGAGCGTCTCGCCGGTGTCGGCGACGTCGTCGACGATCAGGAGGTGCGCGCCGCTGAGGTCGACGACGTCGAGGTGCGGCGGGAGGATGACCGGCACGTCGAGGCGCTCGTCGACGCCCGTGTAGTACTCGACGTTGATCACGCAGCAGTTCTTCATGCCGAGGGCATACGACATCGCGCCGGCAGGGAGCAGCCCACCCCGCGCGATGGCGAGGAGGAGGTCGGGCTGATAGCCGTCGCTCACCACCGTGCTCGCGAGCTCGCGGCTGGCGGCTCCGAACTGCTCCCAACCGAGGATCTCACGCCGCACGTCGTCGCCCATCGACAAGCAGTAGCGCGTGGGCGCCACCCCTGTCCATCTCTGACCCTCGCGCGCTACTCCTCGTCGTCGCCGTCGCTGCGGGCATCGTCCTCGGCGTAGGTGAGGATCTCGCAGCGCACCACCTGCCACGGGGGCAACCCGGCTTCGATCGCGGCGTCGTGGAAGATGCCCAAGCCTTCTTCGAGGACCTGCACCGGGTTGATGGCGTCGGTGTCGTAGGAGAACCGCGCACCGAAGTGGTCTCGGGCGTCGCTCGCGGCCACCGCACCGCTCCACGGCTCGAGCGCACGCTCGAATTCGACGATCCGGTCGTCGAAGTGCTCGTCGGCGTCGGTGGGGTCGCCGGCGGCGTCGATGTCGATGGTCCACCCGTCGTCCATGGCGGGGCAGCGTAGGTGGGTAGGCCGCCAGGGACTCGAACCCTGAACCTGCGGGTTAAAAGCCCGATGCTCTGCCAGTTGAGCTAGCGGCCTGTGCGGTCACGATAAGCGCTGCATCAGGTCGGGCTCGGGCGTTTGCACGCGAAGGGTCGACGCTTCCTACCGGTATTGCACCGCGACGTGCTTGGCGTACTCGACCGGGTCGATGTCGACGTCCTCGAGCACGTGGAAGAACTCCGAGGACGTCATCATGAGCCGCGCGCCCTCGAGCTGGAGCACCGGGAGGTCGGCGACGGGGGTGCCGGGGAGATCGCGGAGCACGAGCTTGCCGTCGAGGCGCTCGCAGGTCTTCGGCTTCATCGTCTGATGAAGGGTGACGAGGAACGGCCCCGCGTCGAATCCGTCGCCGCACACCGCGGGCAAGAACTTGTACCAGAACTGGAGAACGGGGTACGGCGCGGGGACCGGCAACTCGCCGGTGACGTCGCCGACGACCTCGATGATCGTGACACCCTGTCGCGTGACACTCGCCACGACATGGTTGCCTTCGCGCTCGAACACGAGTTGCGCAAGCTTCTTCGGCTCTCCGTTGCGCTCGCGACTGGGTGACACCGCGACCTCGAGATCGATGGGCATGACCGCGCAGAACTGACCGAGCTGGTCGCCGTACCTGGCGTCGAGCAGGAACGAGCACACGATCTCGTGCAGGTGCCCGTCGACCTCGATGCGGGTGAAGTGCACGCGGACACGCGGCTCCGGCGGCGCGGTGAGCGGCGGGGGCAGCACCTGCGCGTGCACTTCGGGGTCGGTCAGGTACGTCACCTCGAGGCGCGCGTTCGCCGGATAGGGAACGGCTTCGCCCCCGTGCACCGGCTCGGGTTCCTGGATCCAACGGTTCTGGGCCATCGTGTCCTCGTTGTCGGCCGGTCAGACGTCGGTGAGCGAAGCGCCGGCTTCCTCGCCGGTGAGCCAGGGGCGGCCCGCCTTCTTCCACGGCTCCCAGCGCGCGGCCGCGGCCGACGCGTCGGTCTGGCCGAAGTCGCCGGCGGTCGGACCGACGCGCTCCGCGATCGGCCGCAGCCGTTCGACGTCGAAGCCGTAGAAGTCGACCTGGTTGAGGCCGAGGATCTGCTCGGTCTCGTCGACGGGGATGTCGTGAAACCGCTCTTTCAAGAACTCCCGCGTGTAGGGCCACGTGCCCTCCGGGTGGGGGAAGTCGTTGCCCCACATGATGTTGCCGACCCCGATCTCGTACCGACGGCCCAGCTCGCGCCGCCTGGTGTTCGACGCGCCGATCTTGACGTTCCGGTCGAAGTACTCGCTCGGGAGCATGTTGAGGATGCCGCGTGTGTTCACCATCTTGCGCATGCCGTGCTCGCGCATCGCCATCATGTCGGCGCGCCACAACAGATCGGCGGCCCAGAAGCACCCGGCCTCGGTGACGGCCATCTTCAACTTCGGGAAGCGTTCGAACACCCCGGTGAGCAGCATGAACCAGAGCGGCCGGGCGGTGAAGAACACCGTCTCGTAGCCGTAGACACTCATCCACCCGCTGACCTCGCCGTAGTCCTCGCGCGGTGCCGGTCCCGAATGGCAGTGGACCGGCAGCGACAGCTCCTCGCAGACCGCCCAGACCGCGTCGTACCGGTAGCTCGTGTACGACTCGTGGCCGTCCCAGCGCGGCGGGATGATGACGCCACCGGTGAGGCCGTCTGCGTGCGCTCGTCGAATCTCGGTGATCGCACCCTCGACGTCATCGAGGATCGGCGCCACGATCAGCCCGGCGCGACGCGCGGGGCTCGCCCCGCAGAGCTGCGCCGCCCAACGGTTGTAAGCGCGCGCGCCGGCCAACAGATGCTCCGCGCTGTGCGTGACCACCGGGTTGAACCCCGCTCCGAACGGCGCGCCCATGGTGCCGGTGACCGCGTCGGGGCCAGGGAACACGACCTCGGCGCTCACGCCGTCCCGGTCCAGCTCCCGGTCGCGGGTCTCGGCGTCCCACCCGCCGCGCAGCCCGACCTCGTGCAGGCTGTTGCCCTCGTCGTCCTCGCCGAACCATTCGTCTTGGAACTCGGCGTCGCCCACGAAGTCGCCGGCTGCTGCGGCCTGCGCGCGTCGCTCGTCGATGAGGCGCTGGCGTTCGGCCAGCTCGTCGTCGAAGTCGCCGCGGAAGGACGGATCGAGGAAGTCGCGATACGCGGGCGCGGTGGGCCCCGCATGGCAGTCCGCCGAGATGACGAGATAGTGCTCCACGGCCACGACACCCCCGTGCTCGGCTGCCCGTCAGCTTTCCGATAGCCCGCCGCGATCGGTCAGACGTTGGCGGGCGCGTGCTCGGCGAACGCCATGCTGGCGGCGCCCTCCGGGATCACGTCGAGGCCCTCCATGACCTCGGACACGCTCGGGCCGAAGCGCTCGGCCAGCGGACGCAGCTCATCGAGCTCGAAGCCGTAGACGCGCGCCGCGTTGCCACCGAGCATCGCCCGGACCTCCGGTTGGGGCACCCCGGCGAAGGTCAGTCGGATCGCCTCGTGTGAGAACGGTGTGGTGCCCTCGAGGTGCGGATAGTCGCTGCCCCACATGATGTGGTCGACCCCGATGCGGTCACGACGAACACAGTCGTCGCGGTGCAGGAAGCTCGCGGCGACCGCGCAGTTCGTCTGCCAATACTCGCTGGGCATGCGCTCGAGGAGTTGCGGTTGGGCGAAGCGCAGCTCGCCGACGTTCCCGCCGGAGAGCTGGACGTAGAAGTTGTCCATGACGTCGAGCGCGTCGCGGATCCATCCGCTTCCCTGTTCCGCGAGCACCAACCTCAGGTTCGGGAAGCGGTCGAAGATGCCGGCGAGGACGAAGGTCCAGAGCGGTCGGTGCGAGAACCAGGCTGTCTCCATCAGCCACAACGACAGTGAAGCGGGATGCTCCCCGTAGTCGGGGGAGCTACTACCGCCGTGCGCGTTGACCACGACGCCGCGCTCTTCGCAGGCGCGCCAGACCGGGTCGTACTCACGCGCGTGCAACGGCGCGATCGGCGAACCGGGCGGGATGCCGGGAATCAGCACACCTCCGCGGAGCCCGTGGTCGGCGATCCAGTGGACGTCGTTCACCGCTTCGTCGACGTCGTTCAGCAACATCTGGCCGATCCCGGCCCGGCGGGTCGGGAACTCCGCGCACCACTCCGCCAGCCAGCGGTTGTGGGCGCGCAGACCGGCGAGGCGCAGCTCGAAGTCGTCAGCCGACGGCGCGGTCGCGACCAGAGAGCCGCGGGGATAGAAGGGAGGGATGGTGTTCGGGTAGACGATCTCGGCGACGACACCGTCGGCTTCGAGCTCCCTCATGCGTCGGGTGCTGTCCCAGTTGCGGTCGGCGTCCGGGCGGACGAGATCGCCGTAGGGGCTCACGAACGTCGCGCGCCACCCGTCGAACGCATCGTGGTACCGGGCCTCGAGGTACGGCCGGTAATCAGGAAGGTCAGCGCCGGCGTGGCAGTCCGCGGAGATGACCACGTAGCGATCCATGGCAGTTACGGTACCGCCATGCAGGACCTCGGGGGCAAGGTCGCGGTCGTCACCGGCGGCGGCGGCGGCATCGGTCGGGCCATGGGTGAGCGGTTCCTGGCCGAGGGCATGAAGGTGGTGCTGGCCGACATCGACACCCCGCTCCTCGAGGCGACCGTCGCGGAGCTCTCCATCCGCTACGACGACCTCGTGGGTGTGCCGACCGACGTGTCGCAGCTCGAGGCGGTCGAGCACCTGCGCGACGTCGCGCTCGAGCGGTTCGGCGCCGTGCACCTCGTCTGCAACAACGCCGGCATCCCGTCGGGATCCGACGGCGCGCTGTGGCAGCACCACGTGAACGACTGGCGTTGGGCCGTGGACGTCAACGTCTTCGGCGTCATCAACGGCATCAACACCTTCGTCCCCGTCCTGCTCGCGCAGGGCGGCCCCGGTCACGTCGTGAACACGTCGTCGTCGAACGGGACGTTCGCTCCCCTGTCGAACAGCGCGGTGTACGCGACGACGAAGGCGGCGGTCACGACGATCACCGAGTGCCTGTGGGGCCAGATGCGATCGGCCGGTCTCCCGGTGCAGGTGTCGCTGCTGTTGCCGTCGACGCGCACACCCGGCGCGTTGAACACCGGGATCTGGCGACCCGGTCGCAACCGGCCCGAGCGCTACGCGCGTCCGGGCCAAGCGCCGCTCGAAGGACGCGACGCGCTCACCCCGTTCGTCGAACAGCTCGAGCGCCACGGTCAAGAGCTGGTCTTCGCGCCTCTCGGGGAGGTCGCCGAGATCGCACTCGAGGGCATCGTCGCCGACCGATTCTGGATCTACATCCCGAACGAGAAGTCGGCCGAGACGGTGAACGCGCGTGCGACGTCGATGCGAACCGCCTCCGCGCCGGACTACCTCGTCGCCCCCTCACCGTGGAACGTCCCGAAGACCGAAGACGGGTCGTAGGCCCGTCCCAGCTCGAGCGTTCGCAAGAGCCGCCGCTCGGGCGCGCGCATCGTCCGCAGCAACGGCTTCAACGGCTCTCCCCGATTCGCAACCCTCGCCGTGAAGAGCCGACTCAACCCGTTCAGAAGATGAAGGGCACGAGCATCTTGGTCGAACGTCGGTACACGGGATACGTGTCCGGGAACTGCTCGCTCAAGTAGCGCTCCTCGACGGTCGCGCTATAGGCGAAATACACCCCGGCCAGCGCCACGGCGATCATCCACAGCCAGCTCAGCGCCACCGCGGTGCCGACGCCTGCCACCAAGATGCCGGAGTAGATGGGGTGGCGGACGAAGCGGTACGGGCCTCTGGTCACCAGCTCTGGTTCGTCCTTCTGTGACATCGGAGTGCCCCAGTTGCGCCCGATCGCCATGCGGGCCCAGATCGCGAACGCCAGCCCGAGCGCGAACAGCACGAGGCCGAGGGCAGCGCGCCACGGATCCGAGTTGAGGCCGCGGTCTCGGAACGCTCCGACGCGGATCAAGAGAGCGGCACCAACAACGACCACCGCCCTGATTCGCAGCTCGCGGGACCAAAGGACGTGCCCCCTCTTTGTCGCGAAGGCCGCCACGAGCCAGGAAATCCCGAACGCCGCCCATCCGATGGCGAAGACCAGCTCGACGGCGTGCATGCCGCACATGCTTCCACCAGCACCGCTGCCTCCAGCTATCACGTCGAGCGGCGCGGACAACGCCGCGCACATCACACTCAACCTGCAGCTGCCGAGCATCCCCTCGCCGCAACACGCTCGGCGGTGTGGCCTCCCCGTGGCTGGCAGATCTGTTGGTCGAAGTCGACACCTTCGCCTTCGTCTACGGCCTGAGCGCCGGCGCGAAGCCACAGCTCTGCAACTGTTTGCGTCCGACTGACTGACGCCGGCGAGAGATCGGATGACGGTCCCGACGCTTCGTGCTTCCTTGCCGGCTGACGGCGGAAGCGCGGCCCGAATGTCGGCGATCGCGACGAAGCGACGCGCTACCTCCCACGGCGCATGGCAGGACCGCGAACGGCGCCCTGTTCGAGCTGCGACATCACGTTGCCGGCTTCCGGATTGTGTGCCGTCTGCTACTGGTCGACAACACGATCGTGTCGAACTTCGGCTTCACAACAGTGGTCACCGGCCCGATGCTCTGCCGGTTGCGCGAGCGGCCTGTGACCGTCACGATGACTGCAGAGACGCGTGCGCGGACGAAATGCCGACCATGAGCTCACGGAAGACGGAAGGAGGCGCGTCGTGACCGCGATCGAGACCGACTACTTGGTGATCGGCGCGGGCGCAGCGGGCATGTCGTTCGTCGACGCCCTGATCGACGCCGAGCACGACTGCGACGTGGTGATGGTGGATCGCCGGCACGCCCCGGGTGGTCACTGGAACGATGCCTACCCGTTCGTGAGCCTCCATCAGGCGGCCGCGTGCTATGGCGTCAACTCACGGGCGTTGGGCACCGATCATCTCGACGAGCGTGGGCTCAATGCCGGCTTGTACGAACGAGCGGATGGCCCGCAGATCTGTGACTACTTCCGCCGCGTGTTGGACGAGCACCACCTGGCGTCGGGGCGGGTGCGGTTCTTCCCGATGTCCAACTACTTGGGGTTGGAGGCGGGGGATGTCGCCCTCGTTGCCGCCCTCACAGGGGTGAGGACGGAGGTCAAGGTCCGACGTGCCGTCGTCGACGCCCGCTATCTCGAGCCGACGATCCCGTCACGACACATGCCTTCCTTCTCGGTCGACACGGATGTCCGATGCGTCTCCGTGAACGAACTGCCCGACGTGAAGGAACCTGCGACCGGCTACACGATCATCGGCGGCGGCAAGACGGGCTCCGACGCATGCACTTGGCTGCTCGAGAACGGTGTCGATCCCAACCACATCCGGTGGGTGCGCGCGCGCGACGCGTGGATGTGGAACCGCGCTTACGTTCAGCCCCTCGAGCTCGTGGCCGCCACGATCGACGGGGTGGCGCGCTGCGTCGAAGCGTCGGCAGAGGCTGGGAGCACGGACGACTTGTTCGCACGTCTCGAAGCCTGCGACCAGCTGCTCCGCTTCGACGAGCGGGTGACGCCCACCATGTACCACGGCGCGACGCTGACCGTTGCCGAGCTCGAGGGTCTGCGTGCGATCGAGAACGTCGTGCGACTCGGACACGTCAAGGCGATCCGTGCCGACCAGATCGTGCTCGAGCGAGGAACGATCTCGACCGACCGCAAGCAGCTTCATGTCGACTGTTCCGCGGCGGGGCTCGGCAAGGCGCCCGCTCGCCCGATCTTCGAACCTGGCCGGATCACCCTCCAGTGCATCAGCACGGTGTTCCCGACGTTCAACGCCGCGGTCATCGGCTATCTCGAGGCGAGCCGAGGCGACGACGAGGTCGCCAAGTCCCGCCTGGCGCCCACGAATCGCTATCCCGAGGCGGCCCAGGACTGGATCCCGAACATGCGCGGCCAGCTGGCGTCGCTCGAGCTCTGGAATGCCGACCACGACATGACGACGTGGTTGGAGTCGAGCCGCCTGAACATCGCCCGAGGGATGTTCGAGAAGGCAAGCGAACCTCGAATGGCGGACGCGATCACGAGACTCATCACGTACACCGAACCCGCTCTGGCGAACCTGGAGAGGCTGAACGTCGCCACAGCCTGACGACCCCAAACGGTGCGGCAAACCCAACCCAGGTCAACGTCGGCGCAGAACTTCGCCGACCCAACCGTTGCCGAGGCGTCGGGATGACTGTCCCGGAGGAGCGATGCCGGGCCGGACTCCTCGCGGCTGTGCCGTGTCCTCGACAGCTAGGGATCAGGGAAGGTCGTCAGGCGCGCAGTTCGGCGTCGAGGGCGTCGAGGCTGTCGTGCACCTCCAACACGAGGTCGCGCACCTGCTCGGAGGCCTGGTCGATGCTCTTCTTCGCCTGGGTGTGGAACCGCTTGATCGCGGTGTGGCGCTCCAGCGCGCGTGACGCGTCGTCGAGCAGGCAACGCACCCGCTCCAGGTCGATCTCGGCTCCCTCGCTGACCGCGAGCCCCTTGCGCACGGTCCAGCGCGCCCACATGTAGGCGAGTCGCAATGCGGACTCGTCCTCGTCGTCGGGGTCGAGCACCACGATGGCCTTGCTGTCGAAGTGGGCGAACGGGACCGCGGTGGGCGCCTGCTCCTGCGACCGGAACACGGCGATGGCGGCGAGCGCGTCCCGGTTGCACAGCGCCTCGTCGAGCTCGGCCATCGTCTTGCGCATGTTGAGCGCGCGGTTCTTCATCTCGAGCACGAACCGCGCCTCCGCGCCGTGGGTGTCGTCGCGGTTGAGCGTGACCACTTCGTCGCCCACGTGCGACGCGTTCGACCCCGACTCCTTGGCGGTGACCTCGGCCAGGTCGCCGTAGCCCGCCGCGAGCGTGGCGACGCACTCGTCGACCAGGTCCTCGTAGTCGAAGCCCTTGCCCGTGGTCTGCTCGTACACCTCGTCGGTGGCGTCGAGGATGCCGAGATGGTCCGTGACGCGCCGCACCTCCTCCGCGATCTCACCCACCTCGCGCTGCATCGCGTCGACCAGCTCCGCCTTCAGGCGCCCGATGGGGCTGTCGGCGATCTCGGGCGTGATCAGGCCCTTCATGGTGGTGAGCACCAGCTGCTCGATGTTGGCGAGCACGCTCGACTTCGAGTCGGCGTCGAAGGTGTCGCCGAGCAGTTGCTCGAGATCACCGTGGAAGGAGGTGAGGGTGCCGGTGAGCGCCCCGCCCTCGGCGTCGAGCAGGCCGGACGACGCGCGCGCGATCTCGTCGACCGCGTCGCTCACCCGGGCGCCGAAGCGCGCCTCGAGCTCCCCGAACGACCGCTCGACGACGTCGACGTCGACGCTCACGTGCGCGGCCCGCAGCGCCCGGGCACCCACCCGGAGGCAGTGGCTCACCGCGGCCACGGGATCCTCGGATTCGGCGACGATCCGCACGACCTCGTCGTCGGACTCGTCGAGCTCCCGCACGTACACGACACCGTCGGCCACCAGGACCCGCCCCGGCTCAGTGCGACCGGTCGTGAACATCATCGGTTGTGCACTCATCGACGCCACCCTCGTTTCCTTCTCTCGGGGATCAGCGCCCGCTGGAGTGGAGTATGCGACGGGGGTGTGACACTCATCCTCGCTGCCCGAAGAAGTGTCAACATTGCGAACAGTATTGTCAGTTGTTGGCTAAACTGACGGCAAGGAGGTCAGAAGTGTCACTTCCGGGCTCCTGGCCTCCGCACCGAACCGAAACGAGGGCCTGGGCGACGAACCCGGACGCACGCGACTCCGCGGGCCGCCGCCCACCCCGCGAAGATCGACTGCTCGACCGCGTCGAGGTTCGCATACCGCCGACCATCTCCGAACTCACGCCGATGCTCGAGCCGGCGACCGCGCTCGCCGTCGAAGAAGCGACGGCAGCGATCGCACGACTCGATGAGATGGGGCGAGTGCAGTTGGGCGCCCTCGGTGGTTTTCTCCTCCGCTCTGAGTCCGTCGCGACTTCGAAGATCGAGCACATCGCCGCGAGCCTCGACGACTTCGCTCGAGCCCTCGCAGGGCAACAAGCAGGCGCGGCGGCTCGGCAGATGGCCGCCGCGGTCGCCGCGATCACCGCGATGGTCGAGGACGCCGCCGCGCATCCGATCAACCTCGACACGATCAATCACGCGCAGCGGTTGTTGCTCGAGGACGACCCGTTCGAGAGCGGGGCGGCGGGCGCCCCACGAACGACGCAGAACTGGCTCGGTGGAAGCGACTTCTCGCCGCGGAACGCCGTCTTCGTCCCCCCACCGCCAGAGCTCGTCCCGGCGCTGCTCGATGACCTCGCCGCCTTTGCGAATCGAGCCGATCTCTCGCCGCTCACGCAATCGGCGCTCGTCCACGCACAGTTCGAGTCAATCCATCCGTACACCGACGGCAATGGCCGCGTGGGACGAGGGCTCGTCAATGCCGTACTTCGCAAGCGCGCAGTGACCACACGCGTCGTCGTGCCGATTGCGTCCGCCCTCGTTGCCGATGTCCACGGCTACTTCATGAGCATCGCCGCTTACCACGAGGGTGACGCGAACGGCTTGGTGAACAAGGTCGCGCAGGCGTCCTTGCTCGCGGCGACCGAGGCGGCTCACAGTGCTGCCGCACTGGAACAACTGCTCCCCGCGTGGCGCGAACGAGCGAAGCCACGACGCGGCTCGACAACGGACCGGTTGCTCGAGCATCTCCTCGACACTCCTGTGCTGACCGGACAGTCGGTGGTCGCGACTACGGAGTCTTCCCGACGACCGCGCCTATGACGCCCTCGATCGATTGGCTGCGAGCGACGTCATCGTCGAGATCACCGGGAACGCTCGCAACCGCGTGTGGGTCGTGCAGGACGTGCTCGACGAGCTCGATCGTCTGGAAGAGCGCATCGGACGACGAGCGCGACCGCAGCGCGTCTGAGCCGCGACCTACCGCCTCTCAGGTGGGGGCGAGCTCCCGGAGGGCGAAGCGCACGACCTCGTCGTCGCTCAGCGTGCGGCCGAGCTCGACCGCGTCGGAGAAGACCACCGGATCGAGGCGCTCGATGAGGCGCTTCACCGCGAGACCGAACTGGTCGGCGCTCGACGGCTCGACCGGCAGTGCCTGCATGACGCCCTCGGCCTCGAGCGCCCCGTACAGCACGACCGCCGGTTCGTCGTGCCCGAGCGACTCGAGGATCGCGAACACGTTGCGCAACGACAGCCAGAGGTTCGCCCAGTCGCCGCCCCGGTACCAGGTGTCGATGACGTCGCGGTAGCCGGCCGCCAGCGCGTCCAACGAGTCGCCCTGCTGGGCACGGATCCAGAGGCTCTCGGTCAACGCGAAGGCGCGGATCCAACGATTGCCGACCGATTCGGCGCGCTGCACGCTGCGGTCGAAGAGCTCGAGCGCGCGCACCGGATCGGTCGATGCCAGCGCGATCGCGCGCGCGTAGTCGGCTTGCGCGAGCGCGGTGGGACTACCGCTCTCGATCGCGGCTGCCGCGCTGCGTTCCGCGTAGTCACGACCTGCGATCAGATCACCGACCGAGGTCGCCGCGACCGCGTGCATGTAGTGCGCGTGCGCGAGGAGCCCGGGCGCGCCGGTGGCGAGCGCGGCCTCGGTCATCCTCTCCCCCCACGCCCTCGCCTCCTTGGTCTTCTGCCGGTAGAAGCAGACGTTGCCGAGCGCGCGCTCGGCGAGACCGGCGGTGAGCGATCCGAGCCGCACCGCCTCGGACACCGCGTGCGCACCCACCTCCATCGCCGCGTCGAGCTCGCCGCGCACGAAGTCCCCGTAGCCGACGACGCCCAGCGCGACCGGGTAGAGCGGGTGGTCGCTCGCGCCCGGCATGGCGACGGTGACGTCGGCCCAGGCGAGGTGCTCGTAGCGGATGCGCCGCCAGGCGTACTCGCGCACGCCGATGACGATCCGCAGGGCCGAATCGACGTCGCCGGCCGCGACGGCGTTGCGGTGCGCGTCGCGCACGTCGTCGAAGCTCACGTCGAGCTCGCGCATCCACTGCCCCTCCTCGGGGCCACCCACTCCCTGGGCGGCGGCGTGCGACAGCTCGGCGTGCACCGCAACGTGCGCGTCGCGAATGGCGTCGGCATCGGGTCGGGCCGCGAGTTGCTCGCGCCCGAACTCGCGCAGCGTCTCGAGGAGGCGGAACCGACCCTCGTGCGCGACGAGCATCGACTTGTCGACGAGCACCGCGAGCAGTCCGGCGATGTCGCGTGCGTCGATGCCGTCGCCGGTGCACACGCGCTCGGCCCGATCGAGCACGAACGAGCCCGCGAACACCGACAGTCGATCGAAGAGCAGCTGCTCCACCGGTGTCAGCAAGTCGTACGACCACTCGACCAGGTCGCGCAGCGTCCGGTGGCGTGGGTCGGTGGCGCGCCGTGACCCCGCCAGCACCCGGAAGCGTTCGGGCAGGCGCTCGGCGAGCTGCGCCGCGCTCATCGAGCGCATGCGGGCCGCCGCCAGCTCGAGTGCGAGCGGCACGCCGTCGAGCCGGATGCACAGCTCGGCGACCGCGGCCCGATTGTCGTCGGCGAGCACGAAGTCGTGGTGCGCGTAGCCGGCGCGCTCCACGAACAGCTGCACGGCGGGCACGTCCACCAATTCGTCGAGGGGGAGGTCGGGGTGCGCGGGCACCGGCAGCGGCGGCACCGACCACACCACCTCGGCCGGGATCCCGAGCGGCTCGCGGCTGGTGGCCAGCACCTGCACGCCGGGACACCACTGCAACACCTGCTCGACCAGCTCGCTGATGGTGTCGAGCACGTGCTCGCAGTTGTCGAGCACGAGCAGCACCGACTGGGTCGCGAGCAACTCGACGATCGACTCGTCGAGCGACCGCTGCGGACGCTGCTGCACGTCGAGCGCGGCGGCGAACGCGGCGGTCACCGCGCCTTCGTCGCGGACGGGGGCCAGCTCCACCAGCCGCACGCCGTCGGCGAACTGGTCGGCGATGATGCCGGCCAGCCGCTGCGCGAGCCGCGTCTTGCCCACACCACCCGGTCCGAACAGCGTGAGGATCCGACCGTTCTCGAGCAACCGGCCGGCGAGCTCGACGTCGCGTTCGCGCCCGACGAGCGCGGTGGTCTCCATCGGCAGCGCCTCGCGCCCTGTCGGCGCTGCGCGCTCGGGCCGAATCAGCGAGGCCGGTGGGATCCACGCCAGGTCGTCGCGCTCCTCGAGGATCGCCGACTCGAGCGCGCGGAGCTCCACCGACGGCTCGAGTCCGAGGTCGTCGCGCAGCGTGCCGCGCAGCTGCTGCGCCACCCGCAGGGCCTCGGCCTGACGACCGGACCGGTAGAGCGCCAACATGGCTTGGCGGGCGAACTTCTCGCGGAGGGGGTGGTCGAGCCGCAACGCATCGACCTGACCCACCACCTCGTGGTGCAGGCCCACGCGCAGCTCGGCGTCGATGCGAGCCTCGACGGCGACGAGGCGCAGCTCGTCGAGGCGGACGGCCTCGGGCCGGATCCACTCGGTCTCGGCGAACTCGGCGAACGCGTCGCCCCGCCACTCGGCCAACGCCGCCACCAGCCGGTCGAGGGCCGCGGCCGGGTCGACGTCCATGAGCGCCCGACCCTCGCCGAGCCGTCGCTCGAAGCGCCCGGCGTCGACGGCGTCCTCACCCACCTCCAGCACGTAGCCGGGGGCGCGGTTGACGAGCGCGGCGTCGGCGCCGAGCTCCACGAAGCGACGCAGGCGTGACACGTGGCTCTGCAGCGTGGCGGCGGCCGATTCGGGGGGTTCGTCCCACAGGACCGCGCCCAGGCGGTCGGTCGACACGACCGAGTTCCGGTAGGCGAGCAACACCGCGAGAAGACGCCGCGGCATCCCGCCTCCGAGTGGGAGGAGTGCGGTGCCGTCGACGATCCCCACCGACCCGAGGACGCGAAAGTCCACGTCAGCAGTCTGCCCGACCCCCTTGCAACCTGCTTGTGCAGCGATCGGCAGGTCCCCCGGTCCACGCTCGAACGGTCCGGAGGTGCCGGACCGCCAGCCAACCAGAAGCCAGCAGGAGGAAGCCATGCCGTACGTGAACGTCAAGCTCATCAAGGGCGTGTTCGACGACAACCAGAAGCAGGAGATGCTGACCCGCCTCACCGAGACGATGGTCGACATCGAGGGCGAGTCGATGCGCCCCGTCACGTGGGTGACCATCGATGAGGTTGCCAGCGGCGAGTGGAGCATCGGCGGCAAGCCGCTGACCACGCAGGACGTGAAGGACCTGCAGGCGAGCTGATCGTCGTGTGCCGGCGACTCGAACTGGCGACGGGCCGCGTCCTGCGGCCGTCGGAACCCGACGACGCACCGCGGCTCGTCGCCATGTTCGAGCGGTGCAGCGAGCAGTCGCGCGACGGCCGATTCCTCGCACCCGTGCGACACTTCCCGGCCGCCCACCTGGTCGACGTCGTGCGGTCGTCGCCGATCCGCCGTTCGTGGGTGGTCGAGGACCTCGAGACCGGTCACGTCGTCGGCGTGGGCAGCTGGTTCCGCAACCACACCTGCGTCGAGTGCGCGGGGTGCACCTGCACGCTGCACGTCGAGCTCGGGGCGTCGCACCCGTAGCATCCCCCGCGTGAGCGACCACGCGGAGCTGGTGCGGCGCGCCCGCGCGGTGCTCGACCGCAACCGGTGCGGGACGTACACGTGTCCGTCGGTGCAGCTCTACCCGCACCAGTGGCTCTGGGACTCGTCGTTCACCGCCATCGGCATCGCGCACTTCGACGCGCACCGCGCGGCCGACGAGCTGCGCGCGCTGCTCCGCGGTCAGTGGGACGACGGGATGCTCCCGCACATGATCTTCGCCGAAGGCTCCCGCGACATCGGCAGCCGGCGGGTGTGGCGGTCGTGGACCCGCCCGGGCGCGCCGCGCGACGTCGCGACCAGCTGCATCACCCAGCCGCCGGTGGTGGCGCTGGCGGTCGAACGCGTGGCGAGCCGGCTGCCGGCGCCCGACCGTGACGCGTTCGTCGCCGAGGTCGTGCCGAAGCTCCTCGCGTACCACCGGTGGCTCTTCCGCGAACGGCGGATCGACGACTCCCCGCTGATCACACTGCTCCACCCGTGGGAGTGCGGCCTCGACTCCACACCGCCGTGGATGCACGCGCTGCGCGCCTGGCGCATGCCGTGGTTCCTGCGCGCCGCCGAGCGCGTGCACGTCGCGCGGCTCGTGCGCGCGCTGCGCTACGACACGCGGTACCTCCCGGAGGCGGAGCGGACCTCCGACGACGACGGACTGCGCATGCTCGCGCTGGCGGTGCACGCCGAGCACCACGACTTCGCGCTCCCGAAGATGCCGCGCGACAACTCGGTGCTGGTCGAAGACGTCGGCTTCAACGCCTTCTTCGCGGCGGCCAACGAGTCGCTCCGCTCGCTGGTGGGCGACACGGGCGACCTCGACCCGCTGATCGATGCCCACCGGGCCGGGCTCGAGCGGCTGTGGCACGCACCGAGCGCGCAGTACTGCTCGCGCGACGCGGTGAGCCACGAACCGCTCCTCGAACGGACGGTGGCGACGTTCCTCCCGCTGCTCGCCACCGACGCCCACGTCGACGAGCTCGTCGCACGCCTGCGCGATCCCGGCTCGTTCTGGCCCGCCTTCCCCGTGCCGAGCGTCCCGCTCGATGCACCCGAGCACCGCGACGACCGGTACTGGATGGGCCCGACCTGGGTGAACACGAACTGGGCGATCGTCGAGGGGTTGCAGCGGCGGAGCCACGGCGAGCTCGCGGCCGAACTGCGCGACCGCACGCTCGCCCTGGTGACCGAGCACGCCTTCGCGGAGTACTTCTCGCCGCGCACCGGCACCGGCCACGGCGCGCCCGAGTTCTCGTGGACGGCGGCGCTCGCGATCGACCTCGCGCACGGCGCAGCCGCGTGACGGCGACGGGACGCTCCCTCGATGGCGAGCACGCTGATCGGGCGGCGGGCGGAGCTACTTCAGCACGCGTGACGTCGACGAGAAGGGGCACCTCGACCGCGGCGATCCACAAGGCGATGGGCGAGACCGAGCTGGTCAACCTCGGGGTTCCCGACGGCTACCGCGAGGACCTCTGGAAGCCCGAGCTCGAGAACGGCATCGACATCTCCGACGGCATCCGCGGCATCGCGCTGTCGTGGAACTGCGTGGCCCCGGCCGGGGAGAACTACTTCGAGGCCGACGCGCTGCGGGGCCCACCGTGGTCGAGTTCGCGATCGCCACGCCGCGGCCGTACGGGTACAGCACGCTGACGGCACTGGTCGACGAGATCGGCGCGGGCCGCATCACGGTCGAGAGCCTGGTCGGCGGCACGGTCGCGGAGTCGTAGTCCGCCCGTCCGTCCGTCCGTCCGCTACCCGGCGACGGTCTCCAGGCGGTAGCCGCGGCGGGGGATGGTGCGCACCGACGCGCCGGCGGCGCCGAGCTTGCGCCGCAGTCGGCCGATCGTGACACCCACCACGTGGTCGTCGCCCGACGCGCCACACCACACCGTGCGCAGCAGCGTGGCGTGCGACACGACCACGCCGGGCCGCACCGCGAGCGCGGCGAACACGCCGGCCTCGCGCCGGGTGAGCTGCACGTGCTCGTCGCCGACAAGCGCGGCGTGGCCCTGGAGCTCGACGGTCGCGCCTGCGAGGTCGAGCACCTCCCGATCGGCCTGCAACCGGTCGGACAGCGCGCGCACCATCAGCCCCAACCGGCCGACGGTGGGCGCGAGCGGGTTGTCGATGCCGGCGTCGCGCGCGGCGTCGGCGCACGCGGGCCCGACGCACGCGGCGACGACACGCCCGTTCATCGCGTCGCGCAGCTCGTCGATCTTTCCGTGCGTCCCCGCGATGGCGAACAGGTTGCGCACCGCGGGCGCGGACGTGAACGTGATCGCGTGCACCCGCCCGTCGAGGGCCGAGCGCACCAGGGTCTCCGCCGGCCTGAGGTCGGTGGGCTGTTGCCAGCGGTACACCGGCACCATCGTGACGACGGCGTCGATCCGGGCCAACGACGCGGCGACGTCGTGGGTGTCGTCGCCGAAGCACTGCACCGCGACCCGGGTCGTCGGCGTCACCTCCGCGACCAGCATCGCCTCCACGCCCGTCATGCGTTCGTCAGGTGCGCAGGCCCACACGTCGAGCCCGAGCGCCTGCGCGGCGGCCGCCGCCTTCGGGCCGCGTGACAACACCTTGGCGCCCGCGAGAGCGTCGAGCAGCGCGAGGTCGAGGCCCCAGCTCTGCGCGGCCTCGATCCACGCCCGGATCCCGATCCCGGTGGTGATGACGAGCACGTCGGGTGGCGTGGCGAT
The DNA here is from genome assembly GCA_963841415.1 of uncultured Actinomycetes bacterium. Taxonomy (GTDB): domain Bacteria; phylum Actinomycetota; class Acidimicrobiia; order IMCC26256; family DASPTH01; genus DASUAS01. The sequence continues at coordinate 100,968 of CAWJCN010000002.1, forward strand.
GAGCTGCTCGGTGGCGAGTCGCAGGCGCGCGTCGGACCCGAGGTACGCGGTGGCGATGGTCGGACCGTCGACGACACGCGCCCCGCGGCGGCGCAAGAGCTCCGCCTGTTCGCCCGCGCGACGGTCGGCAGTGATCCCGACGGTGTAGCCCTCGAGCGGGTCCAGCGGCACCTCGTCCACGCGAGCCCGAACGTGTTTCGGTCGGGTTACGTGGCCGCAACGGCGCCGCGAACCACCGCGCACACCTGCACATCTCGCATGCGCGCGATCCGACGCACCCCGGTGACACGCCCGCAACGCAACGCCGACTCTTGCCGATTCGTGACCGTCAACTGACGAACCTGACCTGCGCCGCGCGATCGGATCCGGGCGGCCGCCACGATGATGCCTTCGCCGTCGCGCACGCCTGAGCATCAACATCGCGGCACCCACTCGTTCGCGGGCACGAAGCGCATACGACCGGGTTCGCCGACGAGGCGCAGGTCGTGTCGGTGCTTGTGCTCGTGGTCGTGACCGCAGAGGCGCCCCAGGTTCCACAACGCCGTCGGTCCTCCGGCCTCGAGCGGTTGGTTGTGGTCGATCTCGAGCCCGAGGCTGACGTGGCAACCCTCGTGGTCGCACTCGGGGTGGAGCTCTTCGACCGCGGTGCGCAGGCGAGCAGAGATCGTGCGCCCGAGATGCGAGACCGCGGCGACGTCGGTGCCGTCGAGGAGCACCGCCTTCACGAACGAGTCCTCCACGATCCGCTGCGCAACGCTCACCGGGATCGGCCCGCCCCCGACGATCTCGCACACCTCGCCCCGTTCGGTGCGGCCGCGCACGAGCGCGGCGTGATCGACGCGGACGACGGAGCTGACGTCGGGCCGCGCGCCGCGGCTCACCTGAGCCGGAGCATTCGCCCAGGCCACGAGCGCGTCGAACGCCAGCGCGTCCGACCGCTCACACCGACCGGCCTTCCGAGCCCGGCGGAACAGCTCGCGCTCGAACGGCACCAGACGTCGCAACACGCGCGTGGTGAGGTCGACGGGGCCGCGGATGTCGATGCGCCCCGCGCCCTCCTCATCGGTCCAGCTGCGCAGTGACCGCACCTCCTGCACCCGGTCGTAGCGCTCGTGCTCGTCGGTGCACGCGGCGGCCTTCACCCTGGAGCACGCGGTGCGCAGACCCCGCACACCGTCGTGCTGCGCGCGTTCCAGCAGGTCGAGCTCGGCGAGCGGATCGACCGCGGCCGCGCCGGCGATGGCGTCGGCCTGCACCGATGAGAGGTCGCCCGTCCGCAGCGCGCTCTCGGTGGCCGGGAGCTCACGCAGGCGCTCGCTGGTCTCGATCGTGGACCGCGCCGCACCGACCGTGGTGCCGGTGGCCGCGGACAGCCACGACGCGGCGTCGCGATGCGCGCCACCCTGCTTCCACGCTCCGGTGGCAACGACCTGACGCGTCGCGAGCGCCTTGCCGGCCGCGCCGAGGCGCTCGATCTCGCCGAAGAGCTCGACCAGCGTGCGCGCGCCGGCGCCGTCGAACCGGTCGGGCTCGACGTCACCGACGAGCTGCCGGAGCTCATCGACGGAGCGGCGCAACGCTTCGAACACGGGACTCCCCTCGGGACGCTGCTCAACCGGGGAAGTCGAGGAAGTCAAGCCAGACTATCGAACGTGTGTTCGGGTGTCAAGCACCAAGTTGCGAAGATCACAGCCGAATCGCGGCGACGATGACGCCGCCGATCGCGGCGATGGTCGAGATCGTCGTCCACGTCCGTGCGCGCAGGCGGCGGCACGGGAGCCCTGTGACAGTCATCGGCCCGGCGACGCCTCGGGCACAGGCAGGAGCTTCGCCACGACCCGCTTGATCGGGGCGAGATCGACATCACGCGCGATCGTCGCTTCCTCGGGCGGCACGGTGATCGGCTCCTCGACACCGAGGAGCGCTCGGAACACCTGCGGGTAGACCGCGTGACCCAGGAGCTCACGCGCCAGCTCGGCGCTCGCGCGCGGCGTCAGGTCGTACCGCTTGCGCAGGAACTCGGCGAGTCGATCGGTCGTGGTCGCGAAGATGGCGTCGTAGTAGTACGCCGACGCCTCGGGGAGCCGCTCCGCCTCGGCGATGCTCAACCGGCACGTGCGCAGCGCGGGTCGCCACAACAGCAGCTGCAGGAAGCGGCCACAGAACAGCACGACGGCCTTGACGGTGTCGTCGCTGTACGCGTCGGGCGTCTGCAGGCGGACGAGGTAGAGCTCGCGCACGAGGTCGACGACGGCGAGGAACAGCTTGTCCTTGCTCTCGAAGTGCGCATACAGCGATCGCTTCGACGTCTCCGCGCGCGCTGCCACCTCGTCCATCGACGCTCGCTCGTAACCCACCTCGAGGAAGAGATCCTTCGCGGCCTTGAGGATGTGCTCCCGCAGCTCGTCCCCGCGTCTCGCCACCATGCACAACCGCCTTGACGGTAAGTAAACGGTACGGTAGAGTCTACTTCTGCCGGATCCCCCCGACAAGACCCTCCCTCCCATGATCGTCGCGTCACGCGTCGAATCAGCGTCGCCGCGATCGTCGTCAGAGGGAAGCCCGAGTGAATTTCTCGGGATTCCGGAAACATTCGCCCCCCGACCTTGTTGGAGACGTTCGATGAGCATCGAACAAGACATCATCCCCGTCTCGCCCGGGGAGGACGACCTCCCCACCGAGACGCCCTTCGAGCAGGAGCTGGACCGCCAGCAGACCGCCACCGAGCGGGAGTACGAGCGCCGTTGGTGGACGCTCGGCGTGCTGTGCATCAGCCTCGTGATGATCGTGATGGCCAACGCCAGCCTCAACGTGGCGTTGCCCACCCTGGCCAAGGACCTCGACACCGGGGCCAGCGGCCTGCAATGGATCGTCGACGCCTATTCACTGGTGTTCGCCGGTCTCCTCCTCACCGCCGGCTCGCTGGGCGACCGCTACGGGCGGCGCCTGGCGCTGAACGGCGGCCTCATCGTGTTCGGCGCGGCGTCGCTGTTCGCGGTGTTGTCGAGCTCGTCGGCGGCGGTGATCGGCGCCCGGGCCGTCATGGGCGTGGGCGCGGCGTTCGTGATGCCGGCGACGCTGTCGATCCTGGCCCACGTCTTCCCGCCCCGGGAGCGGCCGCGGGCGATCGCGATCTGGGCCGGCTTCGCCGGGGTCGGCGTCGCCATGGGCGGTGTCGTCAGCGGCGCGCTGCTCGAGCACTTCTGGTGGGGCTCGATCTTCCTGATCAACGTGTTCGTGGTGGTCGTGGCGCTGGTCGCGGGCTTCTTCCTGATCCCGCGGTCGCGGGAGAAGATCCACGCCCCGCTCGACCCGCTGGGCGCGTTGCTGTCGATCGCCGGACTGGCCGCGTTGGTCTACGGGATCATCGAGGCACCCGACCACGGGTGGACCTCGACGCAAACGCTCGTGACGTTCGCGATCGCCATCGTGTTCCTCGGTGGGTTCGTGTTCTGGCAGCTGAAGGCGAAGGACCCGATGCTCGACCTGCGGTTCTTCAAGAACCCGCGGTTCACCGCGGCGACGACCGCGATCTCGCTCGTGTTCTTCGCGATGTTCGGTTCGTACTTCCTCTTCACCCAGTACCTGCAGTTCGTGCACGGCTACGACCCGCTGTCGGCAGGCATCCGGATCCTGCCGTGGGCGCTCGCCTACCTCGTGTCGGCGACGCAGTCGGCGAAGATGGTGGAGAAGCTCGGCCAGCGATTCGTCGTGGCGTCGGGCCTCACCATCGCCGGACTCGGGATCGCGATCCTTGCGGTGACGAGCACGGTGACGTCGAGCTACTGGTGGTTCGCGCTCGCGGTCGTCATCCAGGCGACCGGCATGGGCATGACCACGGCGCCGTCGACGGGGGCGATCATGCGGTCGCTGCCGTTGCACAAGGCGGGCGTCGGCTCGGCGGTGAACGACACCACGCGTGAGCTCGGTGGTGCGTTGGGTGTCGCGGTGCTCGGCAGCCTCGTGGCATCGCAGTTCCGCACGTCGATCCACGACGCGGTGAGCGGACTGCCGGCGAAGGCGTCGCACTCGCTCGCCGACGCGTTGCAGTCGGCCGCCTCGACCGGCGGTGCACGCGGTGGCGTGATCGCCAACGCGGCGAAGGTCTCGTTCGTCGACGCCTTCACCTCCACGCTGTGGGTCGCCGCGATCGTCGTGGTGGTCGCGTCGGGGATCGTCGCCTGGCTGCTGCGGGCGAAGGCGACCGCGAAGGCCGACGCCATGGTCGAGGCCCAGGACGCGCAGTTCGCGCTCGACAAGGTCGCATGATGCACGACGGGGGGTCGCTCGAGGGGCCGGCGCGCGAGGAGCTCGACCTGGTCGAGGTGCTCCAGGCCCTCGGCGACCCCGTCCGTCTGCAGATCGTCCGCATCCTCGACGACGGCGACGGCGCGATCGCGTGCAACGAGATGGGACTCCCGGTCGGCAAGTCCACCGGTTCACATCACCTCAAGGTGCTGCGCGAAGCCGGCGTCGTGCAGGGCAAGGTCGACGGGACGCGCCGCTACTACACGCTCCGGGAGGGCGATCTCGAGGCGCGGTTCCCAGGCCTGCTCGACAGCGTGCTGCGGAGTGGCAGCTGACGGTCAGGGGCCCGTCGACGCCCGTCGAAGCGCTCGATGAGCGGTGCGGAAGCGTCATCAGGGCGACGAGCGCCTCGGCGGAGCGGGCGTCTGACGCAACGATCTCGTGTGTCACTTCGATCGCGACGGCGCGGTGATCTGCACGCTCGACGATCAGATCGAGAGCTGTTCGAGCACCCGCCGATACGGCACGGTGGTGCTGTTCGCGGGTTGAACGAACATTGGAGGTTGTTTACGGCTTCGTAACGCTCTCGTAGTAGAAGAACGCACAGAGTGTCTGTACGATCGCTCTCGGTGGTTGGGCGAGGGCCGCCGTCGAACCGACTGTCGTCGACAGCCCTGCTGCTGCCGGCCTCCACCCCACGGGAGGCAGTGCGATGCCCAGCCCCGCCCGCAACGGCCGCAACGGCCGTAACGGCCGCGTCAAGCGGAACCGCCTGACGCGCACGATCTTCATCTCCCTGGACACGGTGTGCGCCAACCGCCTGTCCACGCTCGGAGGCACCAGATGCTCGACCCCGAGCCTCGACCTCTTCGCCGAGAGCGCGGCGACCTTCACCCAGGCGTTCGCCACCGACATCCCGACCCAGCCATCGCACACCGCACTCTTCACCGGCCGGTACGGGGCCCACACCGGGATCGTCTCGCACTTCCACGAGCCGGCCCGGCTCGACACGACGGTGCCGTGGCTCCCCACCATGTTCCAGGAGCACGGGTGCCGGACGGGCGCGGTCGACCACCTCTTCGTGATGAAGGAGTGGTTCCAGCGCGGCTACCAGGACTACATGGTCCCGCCCGGGCGATCCCGCTCGCCGGCGTCATCGATCAACGACCTCGCGTTCCCGTGGCTGGCGGAGCACCGCAGCGAGGACTTCTTCCTGTTCCTGCACTACTGGGACGCGCACATCCCGTACGTGCCCGCGGAGCCGTTCCGCACCCGCTACACGTGGCGCTCGTCGCAGTGGTGCGATCCCGACCTGCAGGAGCGGCTCGCGGAGCGGCCGTCGTACCCGCTGTTCAAGCGGAACCTCTACGACCACCTCGACAAGATGCCGAACCTCGAGTACATCGCCGACCTGCACTACGCGGAGGTCGCGTACCTCGACCACGAGCTCGGCCGCCTGTTCGCGCACCTCGCCGACCTCGACATCCTCGACGAGTGCACGATCGTGATCTTCGGCGATCACGGCGAGATCATGACCGAGCACGACGCGTGGTTCGACCACGCCGGGCTCTACGACGCGGTCACCCACGTGCCGCTCATCATCCGCTCGCCGGGCGTCAAGCCGACCCGGGTCGACAGCCTCGTGGCCCTCATCGACGTGATGCCGACCGTGCTCGAGGTCGAGGACATCGTCGATCCGGGGGTGTTCGCCGGATTCGACGGCCGCTCGCTGCTGCCGATCATCAACGGCGAACGCACCGAGCACCGCAACGCGGTGATGCTCAGCGAGTGCACGTGGCAGGCCAAGCGCGCGGTGCGGACGAAGGAGTGGAAGTACATCCGCTGCTGGCACCCCGGGATCTACCAGCGGGCGGGCGCCGAGCTGTACGACCTCGTCAACGACCCCGAGGAGCAGCACGACGTGTCGGCCGAACGACCCGACGTGGCCGCGAGGATGGACGCGTTCCTCGACGGCTGGCTCGACGCCCAGCACGCGGGGCGGGCCGACCCGATGCAGGAGGTCCTCGACTTCGGACTGCCGGCGATCATGCGCCTCGAGGGCGTGATCGCCGAGGACCGGGCGGAGGTCCCGCCCGCCGGTCCCGGCCGATCGGCCGCCGAGCCCGCGACCACGGGCGACGACGTGCTCGTGCTGGACCCCGAACCGGTGGCGAAGTCGGCGGGCGCGAAGCCGTCTCCGGCGCGGAGGCGCACCAAAGCGTCGAGCCCGAGTCCCGCGGCAGTCGCCACGAGCGCGAGGTAGCGGAGATGCGCCTCCTCCACCTCGACGTCGACACCCTGCGCCCCGACCACCTCGGGTGTCACGGCTACGGACGGGACACGAGCCCGAACATCGACGCGCTCGCGCGCGACGGCTGGCGCGCCGCGGAGATGTACGTCTCCGATTCGCCGTGCCTGCCGTCACGTTCTGCCCTGCTCACCGGACGCTTCGGCATCACCAACGGGGTCGTGAACCACGGCGGCGCGCGCGCGGAGCCGTTCCCCGAGGGCGCCGGCCGCGGGTTGCAGAGCGAGCTCGCCCGCACGTCGTTCCCGCGCGCGTTGAGCGACGCCGGCCTCTGGTGCACGACCATCAGCACCTTCGCGGAGCGCCACAGCGCGTTCCACTGGTACGCGGGGTTCAACGAGGCGTTCAACCTCGGGACCAACGGGCGCGAGCGGGCCGAGCAGGTCACCGCCGCGGCCCACGACTGGTTGCAGCGCAACGGTCTTCGTGACGACTGGTACCTCCACGTCCACTACTGGGACCCGCACACGCCCTACCGGACACCGCCCGAATGGGGGAACCCGTTCGCCGACGACGGGACGACGTGGTGGATCGACGACGACGTGATCGCGGCGCACCGCGAGCTCGCGGGCCCGCACTCGGCCCAGGAGGTCATGGGGTTCGGTCCCGACGGCCGCTTTGCCGAGTTCCCGCGCCAGCCACAGGAGATCGCTTCGGCGGCCGACGTCCGGGCCATGTTCGACGGCTACGACATCGCGGTGCGCTACACCGACGCGCACGTCGGGCAGCTCCTCGACACGCTCGCCGGACTGGGCGTGCTCGACGACACGACGGTGGTCGTGTCGAGTGATCACGGCGAGAACCTCGGCGAGCTCGGCATCTACTGCGACCACCAGACCGCCGATGTGATCACGCACCGCGTGCCCGCGGTCGTGTGGGGACCGAGCATCGCCGCCGGCCAGGTCGACGGCGAGCTCCGCTACCAGCTCGACCTGAGCGCGACCCTCGTCGAGCTGGCGGGCGGCACGGTGCCCGCCGGGTGGGACGGGCGCAGCTTCTGCCGCGAGCTGACCGGACGCGAACCGGTGGCCGCGCCGCGCGAGCATCTCGTGCTCTCGTGCGGCGCCTGGGCCACGCAGCGCGCGGTCCGGTTCGACGACTGGCTGTCGATCCGCACGCACCACGACGCGTTCCACGGCTTCCCGACCACGATGCTCTTCGACGTCGTGGCCGATCCGCACGAGCAGCACGACGTCGCCGCGCAGCATCCCGACGTCGTCGGCCGCGCCGCGCAACTGCTCCTCGACTGGGAGTCGGAGGCCATGGAGCGGTCGCCGTCGAACATCGATCCGCTGGCCACCGTCGTGCGCGAGGGCGGGGGGTACTACGCGCGGCCAGCTCGAGCGCTACCTCGACCGGCTGATCGAGACCGGGCGCGACGAGTGGGCGGAGCGTCTCGGCGCGTCGCTGCTCGCACCGGTGGCCGGTGGGACGGCAGCGCCGACTGAGTGACGTGGACGAGCGTGAACCGGCGCACACACCGCCACGCTTCGGGCGCGTCCTGCTGGTCGTCGCCTCGGCGGCCGCGGTCAGCCTGGTCGCAATGCTCCCGGGGCTCAGCATGAGCACCCAGCCCGGGGCGCTGCGGACCGTGCCCGCGCGCGAGTCCACGCGGCGACGCACGACGCCGACGACCACCACGCTCGGGCCCGCCACCCGGTCGGCCGCGGCGGCGCCGGCGCTCCCGGCCGCGGCGGGCGGCTTCGACGCCGGTCCCGCGCCGCAGCCGTCGAGCGAGCCGGTGGCCCCGTTCACGTGGCCTGCTGCCGCGCCGACCACCCCGCCGTCGCCGCGACCGGTGGAGGCGCCGAGCAGCGGCCTGTACCTGGGCGCGTACGTGAACCCGCTCAACCGGGACGGCGGTGGGAGCATCGAGCAGGTCCTGGAGGACCTGCCGACGTTCACCAGCCAGCTCGGCCGCAACCTCGCGATCGTGTCCACATACCAACCGTGGAGCGACACATGGGTGCGCAACGAGCTCCTGACGCAGGTCGCCGACTCCGGCGCGATCCCGATGGTGTCGTGGCACTGCGGCGACACCGACGACCGCGTCGCGGCCGGGGCCGACGACGCGCTGATCTTCGACCTCGCGTACCAGTTGCGCGACTACGGACGCCCGGTGCTGCTGCGTTGGTTCTGGGAAGCGAACCTCTTGGCCGACCGTGGGTGCCTGGGTCCGGGGACCCCACTCGAGGCCGCCGACCAGTACCGGGCGGCGTTCGCCCGCATCGTGGCGATCTTCCGTCTGGCCGGCGCGTCGAACGTCGCCTTCGTGTGGTGCGCGTCGACCGCGCCGGCGGCCGCGCCGATGCAGCACTTCTACCCCGGCGACGAGTGGGTCGACTGGGTCGGCGCCGACGGCTACGACCGCCGGGTACTGGGTGCGGACGCGTTCACCACGCAGTTCAGCCACTGGTACGACCTCTACGCGGGGACCGGCAAGCCGCTCATCGTGACCGAGACGGGCGCGACCACCGACCAGGTCGACTACCTCGACAGCCTCGCCACGGTGGTGCCCGGGACCTTCCCGCAGATCAAGGCGCTCGTGTACTTCGACGGGATCGGGGACATCGACTGGCGGCTCGGGTCGTACGGCGGCGCGGGCCTGGGCGCGTTCGCCGCGCTCGGCCAGATCCCCTGGTTCGCGACCATGCCGGAGGCCCCGTGAGCTTCGACCTGCAGCTGCTCAACGGGTACCGCCCGATCTTCGTCGTGTTCGACCTGTGGGTGCTCGCGCTGGTCGCGCTGGTGCGGCCCATGGTGCGCGACCAGGGCGACGACCAGGGCGACGGGCTCGCGCTGGTGCTCCTCCCCCCGCCGAAGCTCCCGCGGCTCGGCCGCACGTTCGCGTTCATCGCCGTCTTCCTCGCGCTCGTCGTCGCGTACCACACCTACCAGGGCCCCTACGCCCCCGACATCCTCTACAGCCGGGCACTGCGCACGGTCGCCGACTGGCTCGTGCTCGCGCCGGCCGAGGTCAACGGATTCCTGGCCGACTTCACGCTCGGGCTCCGGCTGCTGGTGCTGGCGACGATGGTGAGCCTCGTGCTGACGTGTCGGGCCGCTCCGCTGCGGCGCGTGAGCATGCTCGTGCAGACGTGCTGGTACATCGCCGCGGTGTTCCTGTTCGACTGCCTGCTGATCGTGTTCGCGGTGGTGTCGGGGCTCGGAGTCGGCCCCGGCACGATCTTCGGAAACTGGTTCGCGATCGCGGTCGGGTTCCTCGCCATGGCGCGCTTCCTCTACGCGAACTTCGCGCTCCCACGCCCGACCCTGCTCCCCCTCGTACAGCACTCGCGGGTTCAGGACACCCTGCTGCTGGTCGCGACGACGGTGGTCGGCATGTGCGTGAGCCTGACGACGCTGGCATGGGCGTACGGCGTGAGCGACGCCAACCTGCGCGCGTTCCTGATCATCTTCGCTCCCGTCCCGTTCTCGTTGTTGACGTTCGCGATCCGCAACGGCCTGCTCGGCCTGTTCACGATCGGACGGGCGCGCCGCATGAAGGTCGGGCCGGATCGGCCGGTCATCGACGTGATCATCCCCGCCTACAACGAGGAGGAGGTGATCGTCGGGACGCTGGAGTCGATCGACGCCGCCGCCGTGCGGTACGGCGGGCCGGTCAACGTGATCATGACCGACGACGGATCCACCGACGAGACCCGCCCACTGGCCGAAGCGACCATCGCCGGCTTCGTCGCTGCCACCGGCCGCGTCATCGACGGCCCGCACGGAGGGAAGTCGGCCGCGCTGAACCTCGCGCTGGCCGAGACGACGGCGGACCTCGTCATCCGGATCGACGCCGACACGCTCATCGACGAGCAGTCGCTCCGGTTCGTGCCCCGGTGGTTCCGCGACCCCGACGTCGGCCTCGTCGAGGCGCTGATGTGGCCGCGCTGGGAGCCGACGCCCTACCACCGGTTCCGCCTGTTCGAGGAGCTGCGCATCTTCGGCCTCAACCACCGCCTGCTGCAGACGGTCGACGCGGTCAACGTCGTGCCCGGCGTGTTCACCGCGTTCCGGCGCCAACCGGCGGTGGACCTCGGGGGCTTCACGGTCGGGATGAACGGCGAGGACGGCGACTTCACGATGCGCATGAGCCGCCTGGGCTACACGAGCCGGCTCGACCCGAAGGTCGTCGTCTACGAGGGCGTGCCCGAGTCGTTCTTCGAGATGCGCGAGCAGCGGATCCGATGGAGCCGGGCGACGATCCACAACCAGTCGCGCCACGGGGTGTACCGAGCGGGGCGCTCCGCGCCGTCGGTCTGGTTCACCCAGACCAACCAGTACTTCCGCCGGGTCCGGTCGCCGATCTTCTTCGTGCTCCCTCTCTACATCGTGCTGTACGCGTTGTTCCAGGGCGCGTGGCGGGTCCCGGTCGTCGCCGCGCTCGGCGGCGACGTTCATCGGGCAGGTGCTGTTCATGCTCATCTCGCTGGTCCTCGCGGTGGGCTACGGCTTCGGGCGCTACGTCGGCTGGGTCCTGCTGTGGCCGCTGTGGCGTTGCGCGTTGACCATGTTCTCCACCGAATCGCTGCTGAGCCTGCCCGGACGACCGCTCACGGTCGGCCGCCAACGGGCTGTGATCCGCGAGGCGGTCGTCCATTGACGCCGCCCACCCGATCGAGGAGGTCGTCGCGATGAAGCGCACCATCGCCGTCGTGTTGATCGTGGCGCTGGCTGCGGTCGGCGCGGTCTTCGCGGTCCGCCAGGTGTTCTTCGACGACCAGGTCGTCGCCACCGGCTACCTGCAGCCGGTCTCGGCGTCCGACCTCAATTTCGGCGCGAGCGCACCGGTCACCGACGTCCTGGTGCGCGACGGCGAAGTCGTGCACGAGGGCCAAGTGCTCGCCCGCCAGGACACGAGCGCGTTGGAGGCGCAGCTGGCCGCGCACCAGGCGACGCTCGCCGTCGACCGGGTCGCGCTGGCCTATCAGCAGGATCCGACGACCCCACCCGAGCTCCAGGGGCTCGAGCTGGCGACGACCAGCGCCCAGGCGCAACTCGACGCGGCCCGGCAGAAGGCGACCGGCACGGTGGACGTCGACGATGCGCTGGTGCAGAGCGCGGCCGGCTCGGTCGACACCGCCCGGGCCGCACTGGCAGCCGACCAGGCGCAGGCGGCGAGCATGTCGGCCACGTGCGCATCGGCGACGGCGGTCGGGACCGACTCGGCGCCGGATGCCTCGGCGACCGCCACCACGGGCGTGCCCATCACGCTCCCGCCGCCGACCCTTCCCGCGAGCAACACCCAGCTCCTGTCGATGTGCAACGACCTGGCGCGCCGGATCACCACCGGGCAGAACCAGGTGACCGACGCCGAGCACGACTACGAGGTCGCGATGGCGCGGCGTGACCTGAACGCGACGACCTCGGGGACCTCGATCGACGCTGCGCAACAGCAACTGGCGCTGGCGGTGAACAAGCAGGCGGTCGGCGTGGAGCCGGCCACGCCGGAGAGCCTCGCCATCGCGCAGGCCACCGTCGCGCAGGACACCATCGCGATCGCCCAGCTCCGCAAGCAGGTCGACGACGCGGTGCTGGTCGCACCGCGTGACGGCATCGTGCGCCGCGTGGGCGGCGACGTGGGGGAGGTCGCCGGTCCCGAGGGCGTCCGGATCTACGGATCTCCCCAGGCGCTGCCACAGAAGGGATCGAGCGGCATCAACCTCTTCCCCGAGGCGCCCAGGCAGCCGGCGCAGCAGTCGCAGCAGTACGAGGCGCTGATCACGCTCGACAGCGAAGCGCTGCAGGTGGTCGCCCAGGTGCCCGAGTCGTCGATCGACGGCGTGCATCCGGGACAGTCGGTCACGGTCGCCTTCCCGGCGCTCGACGACGAGATGGTCGAGGGGCGTGTCGCCCGCATCGAACCGGAGGCAGTGAACAACGACGGCGACGTGTCGTTCCTCGTCGACGTGGCGCTCGACCGCCAGCCGCGTGGGAACGGCCGGGGATCGCCCCGCCTGGTCGGCATCACCGCCGACGTCCGGTTCTGACGGAGCGCGCGGTGCTGACGGCGCAGCAGCCGCGCGGTTGGTGACGCGGCGAAGGTGTCGTCGTCGGCGCCTTGACGTCCACGCTGTGGGTCGCCGCGATCGTCGTCGTGGTCGCGTCGGGGATCGTCGCCGGGCTGCTGCGGGCGAAGGCGACCGCGAAGGCCGACGCCTGGTCGAGGCCCAGGTGAGCGTCGTCACCCAACGCCGGCTTCGCTCGTCGACCATCCTTCGTTCGTCTCCTTCACCGATCGTGCACGACCGGGGAAGGTGCGAGGGAAGGACTTGCACCGTACCGCCGGGCGTCGGCGCTCGAGGCGGCACGTCCCCGCGGTCAGCGCTTCTCGAACACGAGTCGATGGTGGTCCAGCAGTTCCCGCTCGAAGCAGACGCTGTTCGCGCTCACGCCGGAGGTGAAGGCCAGCCGGAAGTCGGCGCTGGTGAGCCAGCGGGGCGCGAGGCGGAGTTTGAGCAGTGACTTCTGGAAGCTCGGCGCCGCAAACCGCGCTCGCCACTGCTTGATGGTTTCGATGTAGTCGAGCCGGCCGTTCGAGCTCGACACCAGTGAGAAGTGCGGCTCCGCGCAGCTGACGATCTGCTCCCGCCCCATGGGGAGGAACGAGCCAGGGAACTGGCGGCCGAGGAGCGCGAGGTACCACGCGTCGGACTCACGCGGGGCGTCGAGATCGACGTCGTCGACCGGGATCATGTTCCGGCCGAACACCATCGTCTGCAGGTAGAAGCGGCCGTGGTCGGGCAGCACGTCGGCGACACGGGCGAAGACGTCGCGGTAGACGGTCTCCTGGTGGCCGGCCGTGTGCTCGGCGGGAGAGCAGAAGTGCTCGAAGGCGCCGAGGCTGGCCACCGAATCGAACGGACCGAAGCGCTCGGGGGTGAGGAGCCGCGCGTCGAAGAGATGGACGTCGAGACCGTGCCGGCGACACGCCGCGACCTGAGCCGACGAGAGCGTGACCCCGACGCCACTGCCGCCGCGGCGGCGGATCGCGTCGAGCAACGGACCCCAGCCGCAGCCGAGGTCGAGCACACGCCGGCCGGGGCCGATCCCGATCTGCTCGGCGACGTAGTCGTGCTTGCGCCGCTGCGCCTCCTCCAGGGTGAGCGAGAAGTCACCGTCGTACTTCGCGCCACTGAAGTCGGCCAGCTCCCCGAGGCTGAGCCGGAACATGCGATCGATCAACGAGTAGGTGAACTCGAGGTCGTCACGGTCGGCCATGAGAATCCTCGCGGCGATCGCCTGCCGGCGCCGGCCTCAGAGACGCAGCGCAGCAGCCATCACGCCCACCGCGGCGATGATCGTCGAGATCGTCATCCACGCCTGCGAGCGCAGCCGACGGTCGACCTGCGCGAGCAACTGGTGCTCGAACCGATCGAACCGATGATCCACATCGGCGAACCGCAGGTCAAGGGTGTGGTTGGTGACGAGGTCGTTCCACCCGCCCGGTGGGCGGTCCATCAGGATCTCGGCGCCATTCACACCAACCAGCTCCTCCAACCTGGTCCGCAGGTGCATCCGATCTCTTCGTCGACAGTCATGGCCCGGCAACTGTACCGCCGGTGTACGACACCGATCCGCGGTCCGGCTCAGCCCTCGACGACGATGACGGCGTAGGCATCTCGAAGGAGCTCGACGACCGGCACGTCGCGCACCACGGCGGGCGACGGCGCCAGCCGGGCCAGCACACCGTCGGCGTGCTCCGGTGGTTCGACCACCAATTCCCCCGACTCGCGCGCGCCGATGAGCGCGTCGGGCAACGGTCCGGGAGAGAAGGGCCACCACGGCGCGACGATCTCACCGGTCGGCGTGCCGTCGGTCGACGGTGACTGCAGGGCCGCCAGCACCTGCTCACGGGTCCGGCCGCGCCACTCGAGCACCAGCCAGGGGTCGGCATCGAGCCGATCGGCGAAGACGTAGAGCACGGCCGCGATGTGCTTGCAGGGGTTCTCCGGGTCGGGGCAGCTGCACGTGGCGTCGAGCGTCGACCACGCCCGAGGGAACAGCGCGACCCCCGCGGCGTCGAACACGTCCGCCAAGTCGGTCGGCACCTCACCCGCGAGGAGCCGGGCCACGAACCCGACCCGCGCCGCGAGCTCGGCGTCGACGTGCGCCCACTGCACGTCGGTGGGCGGCGCCACCGCGATCGACACCATGTAGGGCACGTGCCGCGAGCCCTGCACCTGCGCGACGAGGAGCCCGGCGCGCACGTCGAAGGAGACCACCTGTCCGGTCCGCGCGTAGCGGCGACCGCGCTGCATGCGCGCACCGAGCCCGTACGACTCCAACACGTCGACGAAGTGCTTCGACCACCACGTCGCGGCCATCGCGCCTCGCTGCTTCGACGTGGCGATGCCGTCCTCCACCGGGATCGGGCGCGACTCCGGGTAGCGCGCCCACGGGTCGTCCCACCGGCGCCGGGCCATCACGCGACCTCCGAATCGTCGAGCTCGCAGTCGTCGAGGGCGTCGTCGCGCAACGCCACGATCTCGCGCAGCTGGTCGGTCGAGAGCTCGGTGATCCACTGCTCGCCCGTCCCCACGACCTGTTCCGCCAGCGCGCGCTTCTGGTTGATCATCTCGTCGATGCGTTCTTCGACGGTGCCGCGGGTCACCAGCTTGTGCACGAGCACGGTGCGCCGCTGGCCGATGCGGTAGGCGCGGTCGGTGGCCTGGTCCTCGACGGCCGGGTTCCACCACCGGTCGAGGTGCACCACGTGCGACGCGGCAGTGAGGTTCAAGCCGGTGCCACCCGCCTTCAGCGACACGAGGAAGAGCGGTGGACCGGCAGGATCCTGGAACTGCTCGATCATCGTGTCGCGAGCCTTCCGGCGCACTCCGCCGTGCAACCACAACGACTCCACCCCGAAGCGACGCGCCAGGTAGGGCGCGAGCCGCTCGCCCCACTCCGCGAACTGGGTGAAGCACAGCACCTTGTCGCCCTCGGCGAAGATCTCCTCCAGCAGCTCCTCGGTGCGCACGAGCTTGCCCGAGCGCCCGGGGAGCGCGGAGCCGTCGTGCAGGAACTGCGCAGGGTGGTTGCACACCTGCTTGAGCCGCATGAGCCCGGCGAGCACGAGTCCGCGGCGACTCATGCCGTCGGCCGCTTCCGACTGCTCGACCAGCTCGTCGACGACCGCGCGGTAGAGGGTCGCCTGCTCGCGGGTGAGCGTGCACGTGTCGGTGGTCTCGATCTTGTCGGGCAGGTCGCGGATCACAGAGCGGTCGGTCTTGAGCCGGCGCAGCACGAACGGTGCCGTGACCCGGCGCAGGGTCGCGGTGGCATCGGGATCCTGGTGACGTTCGATGGGAATCGCGAACCGCTCCCGGAACCCACGCGACGAGCCGAGCAAACCAGGGTTGAGCACGTGCATGATCGACCACAGCTCGGAGAGCCGGTTCTCCACCGGCGTGCCGGTGAGCGCGACCCGCCGGGCGGCGCGGAGCCGTTGCACCGCCCGCGCCTGCGCGGTGTTGGCGTTCTTCACCTGCTGAGCCTCGTCGAGCACGAGGCGGCCCCACGTGATCGGCTCGAGCTGCGCGACGTCGCGCGCGACGAGCGAGTAGGTGGTGAGCACGACGTCGGCCTTCTTCGCCCGGGTGGCGAGCTTGGCCCGGTGACGACGAAACCGGTCGGGGCCGTGGTGCACGAGCACTCGCAGCGCGGGGGCGAAGCGCGCCAGCTCGCGCTCCCAGTTGCCGAGGACCGACACCGGGCACACGACGAGCGTGGCGCCGGGCGCAGGGTCGGCGAGCACCGTCGCGAGCAGCTGCGCGGTCTTGCCGAGGCCCATGTCGTCGGCCAGGCAGGCGCCGAGCCCGAGCCGACCGAGGAACGCGAGCCAGCCGACACCGCGCTCCTGGTAGGGGCGCAGCTCGCCTTCGAACCCGGACGGTGTCGTCACCGGCGTGACGGTAGCGTGCAGCGCGTCGTCGACCAGCGCGCCGAGCCAGCCGGTGGCGTCGACGCCGGTCACCTCCACACCGTCGGGCACGCCGAGCACGTCGAGCCCGAGCCCGGCGCGCAGCACGTCGCCCACCGGGGCTTCGGCGCGGGTGCCCGCGAGCGCGCGCACCGCGGCGAGGTCCTCGGCGCGCAGCTCCACCCACTCCCCACGCACGCGTACCAACGACTGCTTGGCGTCGGCCGCCTTCGCCAGCGCTCGCAGGTCGGCACGCGTGAGCCGTTGCTCTCCGAGTGCGGCGTGCCATTCGAACGACACCAGCGTGTCCATCCCGAGACCGCCGCCCACCACTGCGCCGTTCGGCGCGCGAGACGACCTCGCCTTGGCGCGCAGGGCGAGACGCCGCCGGCTCGTCCACCACGACGGCAGCAGCACGCCGATCCCCGCGTCAACGAGCGTCGGCGTGCGGTCGCGCACCACCTCCAGCACCGCGTCGGCTGTCAGCTCCGCGGCGGTGGGCCTGCGTTCGTCGAGCACACCGGCCAACTCGGGCGCGAGCCGGGCCAGCCGCCCGAGGGCACGGAGCAACTCCTCCACGGCTGACGGCCCGAACAGCGTGCTGCCGCTCCACACGTCGGCCGCCGGCACCATCAGCGTCGGGTCGTCGGCGTCCTGCACGAGGAGCTCCACCGTCCACGAGTTGGCTGGATCGGCCGGGTCGATCGGCTCGCCGAGGCGGAGGCACAGGCGGATGCTGCCGGTGAACGCGGCACCCGACGCGATCCACTCGTCGACGGCGGCGGCGAAGGCACCCAGCTTCTCGGCGTCGTACGACCCGGCGAGCCACGGGTCGAGCGCGGTGAGCGAGCGCAGCCACGCCTCCGGAATCGTGCGGCGACCCGGGCGCGACGGCAACAGCGTGCAGGCCGCGGCCGCGAGGCGCTCACGGACGCGCTGGTCGACCGCGTCGGCGAGCCGAGCGGCCGCGTCACGCTGCGCGTCGACCGAACCGTCGGCACAGCACGACGCCACAAGCTCACGGTCGCCCGCCGCCGGGAGCGGGAACCACCAGGAACGAGCGCGGCCGTCAACGGTGACGGTGATGCCCGGCACCGCACGGCCGGCGACCACGAGCGCGTCAGCGACGGACTCGATGCGCGCGTCTGTGTCCGACGAGTCCATCGGCCGTGACAGTAACGAAGCACGGGCTACCGGATCAGCATGGCGAACGCGTCAGAGGCGCAGTGCGGCAGCCACCATTCCAACCGCAGCGATGATCGTCCAGATAGTCATCCACGCCTGCGAACGCAGCCGGCGTACGACCTGCGCCAGCAACTGGTGCTCGAAGCGAGGCGTCGGACTCACGGCCCCAGCAGGGCGAGGGGCACCACCGCGACGCCTTCGCCAGGTTGAACGCTACTGATTCGCCAGCGTTCACACTCCCAAATCGACAGCACGAGCACTACCAATTCGCCAGAGGGTCCGCTGGATCACCGGAGTGTCGCGGTGCTGGGCCCCCGGATACCTGGCGCTCTTGGAACGCGGCGAAGCGCAGGTCGAGGTGTGGTGGTGACGAGATCGCTCCAACCGCGGGATGCGGTCCATCAGGATCTCGGCAAACTCGCGCCGACGAACCTACGTCCCCTTCTTGTAGACGTCGCTGCCGAAGCACGCGAGGCCCGACGCGCCCGCGTACCCCAGCTTCTTCAGCCCGAAGAGGTTCTCGATCGAGCACAGCAGCGCGTAGTGGTTGTACGGAGTGCTGCTGGTGCTGCCGACCTTCACGAAGGGCGAGAGCAGCAGGGCGCCGATCCGTCCGCCGCCGGGACCGGAGAGGCCCGCCTGCTCGACGTTGGGCGGCTGCTGCTCGTTGCAGCACGACGACGCGTCGCCGTTGTCGCCCGCGACCTCGGCCTCGTCGAAGGTGATGACGAGCAGGCCGTCCTTCTTGAACGCGGGTGACGAGGTGATCTTGGGCACCCAGGACTGCAGCCACGTGTTGGCGGCCTCGAGCCCACCGGGCGTGCCGCCGGGGCAGGTCGCGTCGTGCCCGTCGTTGCAGACGTTCGGTGTGATCATGTTGTAGTTCGCGGTCGTCTTGATCGACGCCAGGTCCTGCTCGAGCTGCGCGAGCGGGACGTCGTTCTTCGCACACGCCGGCGAGTCGGTGATCGAGTGGAAGTAGACGAACGGGTTGTGCCGCGTCGCGTACGCGCTCGTCGCGGTCGCCGCCACGTAGGGATCCTTCTGGCCGATCTCCGGGTGGAGGCAGGGCTGGGCCATGTCCTCCATGTAGCCCTTCCACGTGAGCTTCTTCGCGGTGAGCTGGTCGGCGAGCGTCTTGACCTTCGCCGGGTAGACGCAGCCGTCACCGAGGATCTGCCCGTCGGCACCGACGCCGGTGCTCTGGAACTCCGAATAGGAGGCGATGCAGTCGGCCTGCGTCGCCTTGCTGGGTCCCTGACCGCTGATCTGCGCGATGTAGTTGCCCAGGCTCACGTGCGCGATGCCGAAGTACTGGTCGAGGAAGAGGCCCTGACCCTTGAGCGTCTGGCTCAGGTACGGAGCCGGCGAGCTCGCGCCCCACGTCTCGTCGAAGCTCTTGTTCTCCAGGTTGATGACGAACACGTGCTTGATCGGCGGCTGCTTCGACGCGGCCTTCGCCGCACCGGCGGGCACACCACCGAGCAGCGCGGTGGCCGCGACGAGCACCACCACGAAGGCCATCGGCCCCACCGGAGTGCGTCTTTGCACCGATCGCACCATCACCGACGTCCGTCTCCTCGCGGTCGACCCACGCGCCCGGCCGAGCCGACGGGGCGCACCTCCCAGCCAAGCGAGGTCGTCGGCGAGCGTCTACGGGGCCATCAGGTAGATGTCAGATACCCTCCGGGCATGAATCTGCAACAGCTGTGCTACCTGGTGGCGGCAGCAGATGCGGGCTCGCTCAGCGGCGCGGCCCGCACCGAGCGGGTCACGCAGCCGGTCGTGTCCCGGGCGCTGCACGGCCTCGAGCGCGAGCTGCACGTGGAGTTGTTCCGTCGGCACGGGCGGCGGCTGGTGCTGACCGAGGCGGGCGAGGCGATCGTCGTGGCGGCGCGGCGCGCGCTCGACGCGGTGGAGGACGTGCACCGGACGGCGCGCCGGAGCGCGCATGGCGCGGAGCTGGTGGTGGTGGCGACGCCGACCAACAGCACGCTCATCACCCCGATCTTCACGTCGTTCCTCCAGCACGCGCCGAACGCGTCGCTGCGGCTGTGCCGCGCCGCGGACATGGAGGAGGCGATCACGATGGTCGACACCGGCGCCGCCGATCTCGCCTTCGGGGACATCGAGGGGCGCACCGACACCGACACGCTCCACTTCCGCGCGCTGTGGGACGTCGACGTCGTGGTGGTGGCGCCGAGAGGCAGCGGCCTCCCACCGAGCCTCCCGCGGGCTCGGCTCGCGGAGCTGCCGCTCGTGCTGCCGCCGAACCAGTCCGAGCGGCGCAAGCTCATCGACGAGCTCGTGACGACCGCCGGCGGCGCGCTCCCCACCCCGGTGCTCGCCACCGACGAGCGGTCGGCCTGGATCACGTCGGCGCAGCAGGGCATCGGCGCCTTCATCTCGTATCGCGCCGCGGCCGGAGATCTCGATCAGGTCGAGATGATCGAGCTCGATCCGCCGCTGCGAACCGTCGTCGGATTCGTGCATCGGCACGCCGTCTCCCCCGACGCGGACGCGTTCCTCCGCCAGGCCGAGGAATCCATCCCGCCGCCGGGATGCCGGGCGCGCCGCTGACTCAGTCGTGGACGCGCAGCGCGCGCACCGGCTCGATGTGTGATGTGTGGTCGATCTCGATCCTTCGGAACGTCGAAGGTGCCCGGCGCTCCCGACCGATCCTCGTACTGATGGAGCAGCCGGTCGAGATCGACCCGACCGATCGGGTCGAGCGCCGCCTCGCGCGAAGTCATCCCTCCGAGCATCGGCACCGCGGCGACGCGATCAGAGGCGCACGGCAGCGACGATGACGGCCATCGCGGCGATGACGGTCGAGATCATCAACCACGCCTGCGACTGCAGCCGGCGGTCGACCTGCGAGAGGAGCTGGTGCTCGAAGCGATCGAAGCGGTGGTCCATGTCGACGAACCGGGCATCGACCCCGGCGAAGCGCAGCTCCATCGTGGCCCCCAACGCGTCCAGCTTGCGGTCGACTCGTGCTTCGAGCGCATCGACCTTGGCGTCGAGCGCATCGACCTTGCGATCGAACCGCTCCTCGAACGCCGCGAACCGCAGGTCGAGGGTGTGGTTGGTGACGAGGTCGCTCCACCCACCCGGCGGCCGATCCATCAGGATGTCGGCACCACTCACGCCAACCAACTCCTCCAGCCGCGTCCGCAGCCTCGTGCGATCTTCGTCGACAGTCATGACCTCTCCCTTCGCGCGGCAATTGAAGGGGGAAGAAGGTCGCGCCCGTCGGCGCTGGTAGGTCAACACTACCGATCAAGAGTTGGCCGGCCGCGCGGTGTCGAGTGCAGCTTGGACCTCACGGACGAGGTCGTGGGCGTCGGGAACGGTGAGTGCCATGAACTCGGCGTCTTCGAGGTGCTCGCCGAAGCTTGACCAGCACCACGGCACGGCCGCTGTCGCGCAGGACCGCCTTGGTGGAGTGCACCACCTTGGTGGGCTGGGCGCGCACGTCGACGCGCACGCTGAGCCCATCGGTGCCGACGACAGACCACGTGCGACGTCGCTCGGCGACGTCGAGGAGATGGTCGCGCTGGTCGACGAGCCGGGCCCGCGTCGAGGAGTGGAGCAGCGCAGGATGGCCGAGCGTCGACAGGTCGGACCAGCCGCGGTCGCTGAGCGCGAGGACCTCGGTGACGAAGGCGACGTCGCACGGTTCCACCGCGGTCCAGTCGAACGGTTCGTCGGGCAGCGGCAGCACGTCGAGTCGCCACAGCGCTTCGGCGCTTCCCACCGCCTCGACGAGGTGAGCGAAGAGGTCGTGCTGACGGCGGGTGAAGTCGTCGCCCGCGAGGCCGGCAGGCGCGCCGTGCGGCGGCGGCGACTCCGGTGCGCGGAACGAGGAGTCGACCGCCCGGAGGTGACGGATCAGGGAACCGGTGCGGTGAGGATCATGTGACGAGTCCATGCCGGCGAGCATGGCGCGGCGGTGTGACACTCATCACGGCCACTCGCCTCCACACGTCGCCCCGTCGACTGGGGCAGTCGTGGATGCGAAGCAGGGCCGCTGGGTAGAGCAAGGCGGATGGCGGACTCCCCGGGTGCCGTTCCGCTCGAGCTCGAAGTGAACGGTGAACGAGTCGCACTCCAGGTGGACCCGCGCACCGCGCTGCTCGACCTGCTGCGCGAGCACCTCGATCTCACCGGCGCCAAGAAGGGCTGTGACCACGGGCAGTGCGGCAGCTGCACCGTGTTGGTCGGGGGTCGGCGGATCAACAGCTGCCTCACGTTCGCGGTCGCGCACGCCGGTGACCGGGTGCGGACGGTCGAAGGTCTCGCCGGCGACGACGGGCCGCACCCGTTGCAGCGGGCGTTCCTGGAGCACGACGCGTTCCAGTGCGGCTACTGCACGCCGGGCCAGCTCTGCTCCGCGGTCGGCATGCTCGACGAGGTCGCGTCCGGATGGCCGAGCGCGGTCACCGCGCCAGGCGCCGAGGTGCACCTCGACGACGTCGAGGTGAAGGAGCGCATGAGCGGCAACCTGTGCCGCTGCGGCGCGTACGCGCACCTCGTGCGCGCCATCGAGGACGCGGCAGCCGCGGACGTCGGCGGATGAGGCCGTTCCGGTACGAGCGGCCGCGTGACGTCGGCGAGGCGGTCGCGCTGCTCGACGGCGCACCCGACGCGATGTTCCTCGGTGGCGGGACCAACCTGGTCGACCTCATGAAACTCGGCGTCGAAGCACCCGCGGTGCTGGTCGACGTGAACCACCTCGGGCTCGACGGCACGAACCGCACCGCCGACGGCGGGCTGCGCATCGGCGCGGGGGTGCGGAACAGCGACCTGGCCGCAGACTTGGCGGTGCGGCGCGACTACCCCGTGCTGTCGGAGGCGTTGCTCGCCGGTGCGTCGGGTCAGCTCCGCAACATGGCGACGGTGGGCGGCAACCTCCTGCAGCGCACGCGCTGCCGCTACTTCCAGGACGTCACCAAGCCGTGCAACAAGCGGCGGCCCGGAAGCGGCTGTCCGGCGATCGAGGGCGAGCACCACAACCTGGCGATCCTCGGCACGTCCGACGCGTGCGTGGCGACCCACCCGTCCGACATGGCAGTCGCGCTGGCGGCGCTCGACGCGGTCGTGCACGTGGAGGGCGCCGACGGCGAGTCGCGCGATTCCGATTGCGGAGCTCCACCGGCTCCCCCGCGATCGACCCGACGTCGACACCACGCTCGCGCCGGGCGAGCTGATCGTGGCGGTGGAGCTGCCGCCGACCGTTCCCGGCGCGGTCGCACTATCGGAAGGTGCGGGAGCGGGCGTCGTACGCGTTCGCGGTGGCGTCGGTGGCCGCGATGGTCGAGGTGGCGGACGACGGCACGCTGCGCGACGTCCGGCTCGGGTTGGGCGCGGTCGCGCCCGTGCCGTGGCGCGCCCGCACTGCCGAGGCGGAGCTCATCGGCGCGCGAGCGGACGAGCCGAC
The DNA here is from genome assembly GCA_963841415.1 of uncultured Actinomycetes bacterium. Classification (GTDB taxonomy): domain Bacteria; phylum Actinomycetota; class Acidimicrobiia; order IMCC26256; family DASPTH01; genus DASUAS01. The sequence continues at coordinate 124,080 of CAWJCN010000002.1, forward strand.
GTTCCGCGACGCGATCGACCACGAGCTCGCGGCGGCGCGCCCGCAGCGCGACAACGGCTACAAGGTGCCGCTGGTGCGGAACCTCGTGGTGAGCGTGCTGTGCGAGCTCACCGGAGTGGCGCGCGAGGACCGACGATGAGCCTGGTGACGGGATCGGCCGTCGGAACCGACGCGACGCGCGTGGAGGGGCCCGAGAAGCTCGCCGGGCACGCTCGGTACGCGTACGAATATCTGCTCGATCGCACGGCGTACGCGTGGCTGGTGCAGGCACCGGTGCCGCGCGGCCGGGTGACGGCGGTCGAGGTGGACGATGCGCGGGCGCACGACGGTGTGCTCGAGGTGCTGTGGCACGCGAACGCCCCACGGCTGGCCGAGGGCGACGACGCCGAGCTCGCGGTCCTGCAGTCCGATCGCATCGCGTATGCAGGACAGATCGTCGCGATCGTGGTCGCCGAGACGCTCGAGGCGGCGCGGTACGCGGCCGGGCTCGTGCGCGTCGACCACGAGCGCGAGGAGCACCACTCCGTGCTGAGAGGCGACGACCCCGGCCTGTACGCGCCCGACCACGTGAACCCGAACTACCCGACCGACACCAACGCCGGCGACGTCGACGCCGCGCTCGCCGACGCGGCGGTCGTGGTCGACGAGACGTACCGCACGCCCGCGTACCACAACAACCCGATGGAGCCGCACGCCACCACCGCGCAGTGGGACGGCGGCCGGCTCACGGTGTACGACTCGAACCAGGGCGTCGGCCCGGTGCAGGAGGCGCTGGCGCAGCTGTTCGAGCTCGCGCCCGAGGACGTGCGGGTCGTGTCGCCCCACGTCGGCGGCGGGTTCGGATCGAAGGGCAGGCCCCGCCCGGTGCTGGTGGCAGCGGCGATGGCGGCGCGGGTCGTCGACCGGCCCGTGAAGCTGGCCGCGACCCGCCGGCAGATGTTCGCGTTCACGGGCTACCGCACGCCCACCATCCAGCGGATGCGACTGGGGGTCGACGCGCACGGTCGGCTCACCGCCATCGCGCACGAGGTCGTGGAGCAGACGTCGACGATCCGCGAGTTCGCGGAGCAGACCGCGATCTGCACGCGGATGATGTACGCGGCGCCCAACCGGCGGACGACGCACCGGGTGGCGCGGCTCGACATGCCGACCCCGTCCTGGATGCGGGCGCCGGGCGAATGCCCGGGCATGTACGCGCTCGAGTCGGCGATGGACGAGCTGGCGGTGGCGACCGGGATCGATCCCGTGGAGCTGCGTCTGCGCAACGAGCCCGACGTCGACCCGGAGTCGGGGCACCCGTTCTCCAGCCGGAACCTCGCCGCGTGCCTGGCGGAGGGGGCGCGCCGGTTCGGGTGGAACGATCGGGACCCGACGCCGGGCGCGCGGCGCGACGGGCGCTGGCTGGTGGGCACCGGGGTGGCGGCGTCGACGTACCCGGCGCGCAGCCGGCCGTCGTCGGCCGCGGCGAGCGCGCATCCTGACGGACGGTTCACGGTGGAGCTGGCGGCAGCCGACATCGGCACCGGCGCGCGCACCGCGCTCACGTCAATCGCAGCGGACGCGCTCGGCGTGCCGGTCGAGCGCGTGCTGGTCACGCTGGGCGACACCCGCCTGCCGAAGGCGCCGCTCGCGGGCGGGTCGATGGGGACGACCTCGTGGGGCTGGGCCGTGACCAAGGCCTGCACCGAGCTGCGGGTGGTGCTCGACCGCGTCGGCGGCGAACTGCCCGACGACGGGATGCGGGTGGAGGCCGACACCGGTGACGACGTCGAGGCGCTCGACTCGGGCTTCGCGCGGCATGCGTTCGGCGCGCAGTTCGTGGAGGCGCGGGTCGACGTCGACACCGGCGAGGTGCGCGTGCCGCGGATGGTCGGGGTGTTCGCGGCCGGCCGGATCGTGAACCCGACGACGGCGCGGTCGCAGCTGCTCGGCGGGATGACGATGGGGTTGTCGATGGCGCTGATGGAGGAGTCGATCCTCGATCCCGCGTTCGGCCAGTGGATGAACAACGACTTCGCCGACTACCACGTCGCGACTTACGCGAATCGGCGACATCGACGACATCGACGTGTCGTGGATCGACGAGGTGGACGACGAGGTGAACCCGATCGGCGTCAAGGGCATCGGCGAGATCGGCATCGTAGGCACCGCCGCCGCGGTGGCGAACGCCGTGTGGCACGCCACCGGTGTGCGAGTACGGGATCTGCCCCTGCGCTTGGACAAGCTCCTGAGGTGACCACCGCGCGCCCGCGCGCGAGCGCGGTCAGCATTTCTCGAACAAGAACCGGTGGTAGTCGAGCAGCTCGCAGCTCGAAGCAGACGCTGTTCGCGCTCATGCCGAGGTGAAGGCGAGCCGGAAGTCGACGCTGGTGAGGCAGCGGGTAGCGAGGCGGCACGACGGCACCGACCCCTGGTTCTGCGCCGCGAGCCCGCGGTCGGAGCGATCCTCGAACTGGCGGAGCAGCCGTTCAAGATCGACGCGGCCGATCGGATCGAGCGCCGCCTCGCGCGGCCTGAGCCCTCCGAGCATCGGCACCGGCTCGTCGACCGACTGTTGCTCGCGGTCGCGCACGAACTGCTCGCGCGCAGCGGCCGGGGCCGCGTCGTTCAATGAAGGTTGGCGGACTGCGCCCGACCTTGTCACCGTCCGGTGCCACCGTTGCCTTGTCACCGTTCGGTGTCATCCGCGGCCTTGTCACCGTTCGGTGTCTCTACGAGAACGTCACCGATCAGTGACACTCGACTCGGGAGCACCGATGCGGATCCGTACCGTCCGGGACCTTGCAGCTGCTGCGCGCGGCCGGCGTCAGAAGATCGGGTGGACCCAGGCGGCCACTGCGAGCGCCGCCGGCGTGAGTCGCAAGTGGCTCGTGGACTTCGAGAACGGCAAGGCGACAGTTGATCTCGCCGCCGCGTTCAGGCTGCTCGACGCGCTCGAGCTCACGCTCGACGCCGCCGCTCCCGGCGACGCACCCTCAACCGCTGGAGCCACCAACCCGCGTGACCACCAGGTCGACCTCGATGACCTCCTCGACGACTACCTGCACCGATGACCGACGACCGCCTCGTCGTTCTGCTGGACGATCGGGTGGCGGGTGTGCTGCACCGGGGCCCCTCCGGTGAGCTCACCCTGACCTACGACTCCGAGTACCAGGCACTCCCCGATCCGACTCCGCTGTCGCTGTCGATGCCGGTGGCGATCGGGCGACACGGCTCGCGGACGGTGACACCGTGGCTCTGGGGGCTCCTGCCTGACAACGACGCGGTGCTCGAGCTGTGGGCGCGGCGGTTCGGCGTCTCGCTCGCGAGCCCGTTCGGCCTGCTGTCTGCCCCTCCGGGAGCCGACTGCGCCGGCTCGGTGCGCTTCGTCTCCGACGCGACGCGACGCTCGAGGCGGCGCTCGAGCGTCCGGGGCGCGCCCAGTGGCTCGACGACGGTGACGTCGCCCGCCGTCTGGACGAGCTCACCGTCGACTCCTCCGCATGGCTCGGCGCCGACTTCACCGGCCGGTTCAGCCTCGCCGGTGCACAGGCGAAGACCGCGTTGCTCCGTGACGGTGACCGCTTCGGGCTCCCGGAAGGATCCGCTGCGACGACGCACAGGCTCAAGCCCGCGATCACGGGCCTGGACGACCATGACCTCAACGAACACGTGTGCCTGAGCGCCGCGCGCGTCATGGGGCTGCGGGCGGCGCGCAGCGAGCTCCTCCGCATCGCGGGACGGAGCGCGGTGGTCGTGACCCGATACGACCGCGTCAAGATCGGTGCGACGTGGCAGCGCGTCCACCAGGAGGACATGTGCCAAGCGCTCGGCGTTCCTCCCGCGTGGAAGTACCAGTCCGACGGCGGACCAGGGCCTTCGGACATCGCGAGGCTGCTGAGATCGGCGATGCCAATGCGCCCGGTGGAGGCTGCGATCCGCGACTTCGCCGATGCCCTCGTCTGGAACTGGGTCATCGGCGGTACCGACGCGCACGCGAAGAACTACTCCCTGCTGCTTTCCGGCAGCCAGGTGCGTCTCGCGCCGATGTACGACGTCGCCTCCGCGCTTCCTCCACGCACGAGCGCAAGCTGAAGCTCGCGACGAAGTTCGGCGGCGACGACCGCTTGCACACCCAGCGCCACTCGACATGGCACGCCCTCGCAGACGATCTGGCGATCGACGAAGCCGAGATCAGAGTGCGCGCGGGCGCACTGATCGCTACCGCCGGCGACGCCTTCTCACAGGTCTCCGATCAGATCGAGAGCGAAGACGCGTCGCTCGCGCGCAAGCTCGTCGATGCGATCGGCCGCCGATCCGAATGGTGCGCGACAACACTCGATGCCTGACGTCACTCCGCGTCGAAGAGGTCCTCGCCGCGGCGGAGGCGGGTGGCGATGTCGACGACGCGGGAGAGCTCGCGGTGGGTCGGGGTGTGGGCGGCGGAGGAAGCGGGCGAGGACGGGGGCTTCTCGAGCTCTACTGGGACTGGACGCGAGAAGCGGACCCGACGGAGTACGTGGTGGGTTGACAGCAGGTCTCCGCGGGGACGTCGACGTCGACGACCCAGGGGACGTGGTCACTGAGCTTCGATCCGATCCAATCGGCGAACGATCCCACCGCGACCGAGCAGGAGCTCGATGTCTTCCGCGTCTCGACGGCCCCGTCCCGCGAGCAGCTTCATGGCGAGGAGCACCTCCGCGGGAGCGACGCGAATGCTCACCCGACCTCGAGCGATGATCTCCTTCCATTCGGTCTCGCGGATGCCGTCGTGCGGCATGAACATCTTCACCTCGTTCAGCCAGTCGTCGGGTAACCCGCGCTCTTGCGCGAGCGCCCGCGAGGCGGCGAGGACGTCGTCGGCCGGAGAGATGCCGGCGTCGACATCGCGAGTCGCGGGGCGTTGGCCGTACTCGATCGCGATCGCGGCGCCACCGACGAGGAGCACCGTCGCCTTCTCGTCCTGCGATGCGAGTCGATCCGCGAGCGCCTCGAGGAGGTCTTCGATCTCGTCACGTTCGAACAGAGCCATCCGTCGCGGAGTCTGGCTTCAGACGCTCGCCAGCTCGGCGGCATCGAGAAAGACGTTCCGACGCGAGAAGGGCTCGGGACTTCGAGCTCGGCTGAGCTCCTCGGTTCCCGGCGTGGTGTCGACGAACCAGGGGGTCGACGCAGAGCGCGCCGGCTCCGACACCCAGCCCGGGAGGGGAAGCGCGCGCTCCGAGAGGCGGTACTCCACCACACCGGCGACGAGGGCGTCGTATCTCTCGTCGCCCGTCGACGCCGGCGGTGCGGCGGCGAGCGCGATCCGGATCTCCGGCGGGCTCGATACAAGGTCGTCGGCGAGCTGGAGCACCTCCCGGAAGGCTCGGGGCTCGTCGCCACGATCGAGCGCGTCGCGAACTGCGTCGGCGGTCTCGGCCGCGGTCGTCCCCCGACTTGGGATGAGGACGAGTCGATGTCCCGTTGCGGCGAGCAACCGGGTGAACGTGCTCACCCGCGTGTCGGCCCCCGCCGCCTCGATCTCCGCGACGCGGGGTTGCACGGAGCCCGCGCGGCGAGCCAGCTCTCGTTGCGTCAGGCCAGCAGCTCGGCGAGCGTATCGGAGTTGCGTGCTCGTGGACATCGTGAACGCTCCCCTGCGGTAATACGCTATAGCGTATCACGCCGCGGAGTGGCGGGTTTGTCGTCGAGGAGCTGCCGGCGAGGCTGGACACGTCGGTGGACGCGCCGTGCAGGGCGGCGGCCCACGCCGGTGGGGGCGCGGCGACCGCGGTGGTGACGCGCAAGATCGCCGACAAGGCGAAGCGGATCGCCGCGCATCTGCTGGAGGCATCCGACGAAGACATCGAGTTGTCGAACGGGACGTTCTCGGTGGCCGGGTCACCCGACCGGGCCGTCACCATCCAGGACGTCGCGCTGGCGGCCTACACCAACGTGCCCGAGGGCATGGAGTACGGGCTCGAGGACGTGCACTACTACGACCCGCCGAACCTCACCTATCCCTACGGCAGCTACGTGGTGGTGGTCGAGGTCGACGCCGAGACGGGGGTGTGGAAGGTGCGGCAGATGGTCACGCTCGACGACTGCGGGGTGCGGATCAACCCGATGATCGTGGAGGGTCAGATCCACGGTGGGCTCACCGAGGGGTTCGCGATGTCGTCGATGCAGTGGATCACGTTCGACGAGGAGGGCAACTGCATCGGGTCGAACTTCATGGACTACCTGATCCCCACCGCGTGGGAGACGCCGCGGTTCGAGCTGCTGGAGACGTGCACGCCGTCGCCGCATCACCCGATCGGCGCCAAGGGGGTGGGCGAGTCGGCGACGGTGGGTTCGCCGGCGGCGTACGTGAACGCGGTGATCGACGCGGTGGCGCACCTCGGCGTGCGCAACATCGACATGCCGCTGCTCCCCGACCGGGTGTGGTCGGCGATCCAATCTGCGTCGGGGTAGCGCCATGGACGCCGAGGTGCTCGCGGAGGCGGTCGAGCTCACGAGAGCCCGCACGCCGTTCGCGTTGGCGACGGTGGTGTGGCGGCGGGCATCGAGCTCGGGGCACATCGGGTCGAAGGGGGTCGTGCTGAGCGACGGGACGGTGCGCGGGTGGCTCGGAGGCGCGTGCGCCGAGCCCACGGTGGTGCGGGAGGCGCTGGCGTCGTTGGTCGACGGTGAGGCGCGGCTGCTGTTCATGGGTTCGCCCGACGAGCTGGCGGCCCGCGAGCACGACGAGGCCATCACGGTCCCGATGGCGTGCGAGAGCGAGGGGGCGATGGAGATCTACCTGGAGCCGTTCCTGCCCGCGCCGCAACTCGTGATCGTCGGACGGTCGCCCGCGGTGCACGCGCTCACCGTGCAAGCACGGTCGCTCGGGTGGGATGTGGCGGTGATCGACGACGGTGGCGCGCCCGATGAGCATCCGAATCCTGAGCTGGTGCGGACCACGCTGGACCTGGACGGCCTAGGCGTCGGGCCGTCGACCGCGGTCGTCGTCGCGACGCAGGGCCACTACGACGACCTTGCGTTGCGGGTCGCGCTCGACACCGACGCCGGCTACATCGGCGTGGTGGCGGCCGAAAAGCGCGCTTCGGCGCTCCTCGAGCTGCTGCGCGACCAGGGGATCGACGACGCGAAGCTCGCGCGGGTGCACGCCCCGGCCGGGCTCGACCTGGGCCCCATCGACAACGCCGAGATCGCGGTGGCGGTGCTCGCCGACCTGGTGGCGCGCCGCGCCGCGGGCCAACTGCGCGGTGCGGCGATCGTGACACCGCGGGAAGCGATCGACCCGGTGTGCGGCATGACCGTGTTCGTCGACCAGGCGAAGTACCACACCGTGTACGAAGGCACCGACTACTGGTTCTGCGCGCCCGGCTGCCTGCAGGAATTCGAGCGCACCCCCGTCACCTACGTCAGAGCAGGCCGAGGACTCGGCGGCAAGGCGCGTCTGTCCTGAGTCGTGCTCCGAAAAGTGTCTCCAGCACCGTCGCATCGGACCGCGGGCCTGTAGTCGAGTCCATACGTGCGCGGCGTTGCCGGAGAGCGGCGGGCTCTGCGGTGCTTCTTCTCTCGTGAGTCACGAGGTCATGCCGTTGTTCATCATTGCGCGGCCTCTGCCAGCAGCTGTCGCGTCGCGTCTGCGACCCGACGGGCAGCTTCCGAGGGATCCATCGCCGCGAGGTCGTCGGAGAAGACCTCGACGCCGATGGGTGCCTGGCAACCGATTCGGTCAAGAGTCCGCACGTACTCGACGACGTGCGCGACACCCTCGCCAGGGAGGAGCCGCGCCCGCATCGTCTCCTCCGTGACCGATTCATAGGCAGGTTCGGGGGTGGCATCGCTCAGTTGCACCCCGAGAACACGATCTCCCGGTATCGCGGCGAGATCGGCGAGCGTGGTGTCGCTGCGCGCGCAGTGCCACGTGTCGACGAGCACGCCACCGTTCGGGCGGTCGGCGAGCCGGACGACCTCCCACGCCGAGCGGAGGTTCGGGAACGCCGACCAGGGCAAGAACTCGAGGTGCACGAGCAGCCCATGCTCCGCGGCTCGGTCACACAAACCGGCGAACGCTTCGACCGCAGCGTCGAGCTCCCTGGGCGAGCCGAAGATCTCAGCAACGTTCACGGACCGTCCACCAATCGATTCCGCGATCGCGTAGAAGTCGTGATCGGTCGCGAGCATGACGTCATCGACTTCAAACGGCAGGTCGGGCGGCGCGATGGTGCCGGGCAACCAGTTCGCCAAGCAGTCGAGTTCCGCCACCTCGAGCCCGTGGTCGTCGAAGAGCGCGCGAATTTCGGCGTCGGTCATGCCCTCGCGGCGCGCTTGCACCACGTCAGTCAGCCAGAGCGACATCCCGGTGTACCCGGCGGCTTGCGCGGCCTTGGCCCGCTCCGGCAATGAGGACCCCAGCAACGTTCCGGCGCACAGCACGAGATCGTCTCGTCCGAGCATGGTCCCCCCGTTCGCACACCGCGGTGGCAAGCCGATTCGACTGTATCGAACTGAGTCGGCGGGCCCGTGCGACACCCGCCGGCCGGCCCCGGCACCTATACGTCGCGCGGCGGGTGGTTGCGGGTGTCGCGGGCGACGAAGGCGAGGCCGTGCACGAGCGCGAGGGCGCGGTCGTCGGGCGCGAGGGACGGGAGCACGTTGGCCATGGCGACGAGCACGGTGAGGCCGGCGCCCCAGCCGGTGTCGCGGTAGCGGGTGCCGAAGGCGATGCCGCGGCGCACGAGCTCGTCGGGGGTGATGCCGGCTTCAAGGAGGCCGAGCACCGACTTGGCCAGCACGAGCGAGAGGCCGAGCTCGAGGCCGTCGTCGAGACGTTGGAAGAGGTGCGCGACGGGATCGTCGCCGCGGCGGGGCTCGACGAGGACGTCGTCGCCGTCGATCCTCACCAGGAAGCCGCGGGCGTCGTCGGCGAAGGGGTCGAGGGTGCAGCCGGTGACGAGGTCGAAGCGAGCGTGGTGCCAGTGGCAGGTGACCAGGCCCGACTCGACGGTGCCCTGGTGGAGCGGGAAGCCCATGTGGGGGCAGCGGTCCTCGATCGCCCAGGCGCGGTCCTCACTCCAGAAGACGACGACCGGCAGGGTGCCGACCTTGGTCAGCAGCCGACCAGTGGACTGCAGTTCCGCGAGCGACCCGGCGCGGGTGGGCACAGTTCGAGGGTAGGTCGTCCTGGTCGTCGCCGGGTTCGTGTTCTGGGCTGCTCGACCGCGTGTTGCACCGGGGGTCGTAGCGCGCGCGGCGCTCGGCTCAGAGGCGGATCGCGGCGACGAGCACACCGCCGACGGCGACGATGGTCGAGATCGTCATCCAGGCTTGCGAGCGCAGCCGACGGTCGACTTGCGCAAGCAGCTCATGCTCGAACCGATCGAACCGATGATCGACCTCGGCGAAGCGCAACTCCATGTTGGCCGTGAGCGCGTCCACCTTGCGGTCGACACGGGCTTCGAGCGCGTCGACCTTCCGGTCGAAGCGTTCCTCGAACGCGGCGAAACGCAGGTCGAGAGTGTGATTGGTCACCAGATCGCTCCAACCGCCGGGCGGGCGATCCATCAGGATCTCGGCACCACTCACGCCAACCAACTCCTCCAGCCGCGTCCGCAGACGCATCCGGTCTTCGTCGACGGTCATCGCCTCTCCCCACTCGTCTCATGCATTTCGGGGGAAGAGTCGAAGGTCAGCGTACCGCCGGTGTACGACGGCGATCGTGGAGCGGGTGTCACCACACCTCGACGCGCGGCAACGCGGTGTCGAGCGCGTGCTGCACGTGGCGCACGAGGTCGTGGGCATCGGGGATGGTGAGCGACAGGAACTCGGCATCCTCGAGGTGCTCGCCGAAGCCGACCAGCACGATGGCGCGCCCGCTGTCGCGCAGGACGGCCTTGGTCGAGTGGACGACCTTCGTGGGCCGAGCGCGCACCACCACTCGTGCGCTGCGCCCGTCGTCACCGATCACCGACCACGTGCGGCGGCGTTCGGCGACGTCGAGCAGGCGATCGCGCTGATCGACGAGCCGGCCGCGCATCCACGAGTGCAACAGCGCGGGGTCGCCGAGCGTCTGCGGGTCGGACCACCCTCCGTACCGATCCTCGGGCTCGAGTCCCGCGGCGCGACGCAGCGTGTGCGCCCGACCGGCGCAGTCGCCGACACCGAACAGCCGCCAGAGCAACGACGACGGCAGGCGGCCGCCGCGTCCGAAGTCGCCGTTGGCCGATCCGACCAGAAACACCAGCGACGCCGCGCAGCGAGCGGCGTGCGGGTGACGGCGGAACGGGCGGGGATCGTTGCGGGCGACGCGGGCCAGGATCCGACGGGCCGCGGTGCGGAACTCGACGTCGAAGGCTTCGTCGCAGCAGTGGTCGCTCAGCGCGAGGACCTCGGCGACGAACTCCGTGTCGTCGGCCTGCACCGCTGTCCAGTCGAACGGCTCGTCGGGCAACGGTCGCACGTCGAGACGCCAGAGCGCGTCGGCGCTGCCCACCGCCTCGATCAGGTGGTCGAAGAGGTCGAGCTGGCGGCGGGTGAAGTCGTCGCCGGCGAGCTCGGGAGGGTCGTCGTCGGTCCGGTCGTCGGTGCGAAGGAACCCGGCTTCGACGGCACGGAGATGGCGCAGCGGTGATCCGGAGGGTGAGACATCACGTGAGAAGTCCATGTCGCCGAGCATGCCGAGGCCCTGTGACAGTTATTCGAGGAGGACGACGGGGCTACTTCCAAACGTCGCCATCGATTCTTCACTCACCGAGGATCTCGCGACCGTGGGCACGATCCTGCGCCAGGTCGAGTGCGACCGCGAGCACGGGCGCGGCGGGCCAGCCGTCGATCGACACGTCGCGATCTCCTACCTCGGCGCGCACCACCGCAGCCGCGGGCGCAACCGCGAGGACGGCCCCGCCCGCTCCACCCTCGGCCGCGCCGTACCGGCGCACGGCGATCGTCACGTCGACCGGACCAGGCACGTAAAGCTCGACCGGGCCGCCCACGGCGGTGACCACCGGCGCGCCGTACGCCGCGGCGGCCGCGGTGCCCGTGCGACTCCACCGGGTTGCACCAGGATCGAGTTGGCGGTGGGCGTCGGGATCCGGCGGCGAGCCAGGTCCGATGCGCTCGCCACACCGACGCATGTTCCCAGAGCAGCTCTGGGAACACACCAGTGCCGGAGTCGACGAGCCCGGCGTCGGCAAGTCGCTGCACCGTCACCGAGATGGTCGACGGGGCAGACCCAACGCGTGGGCATGACGTGTGGGCGACAGGCGATCGTCGGGATGTCTGCACAACCAGTAAGCGACGGCGATGCCGCCGCGTCCAGCGACCGGAGCCCGGGACCGCGAGCCGGTCGATGCGGGCGCGCCAACGACATCAACATCGGCGTCGACCCGGGCTCCGGGCGCGCGCAGGTGCAGGGTTCTAAGGATGTGCAGCGTTTATAGCGCTCGCTGCTATAACCGACACAGATCCCTATACTCCATCGATGGACCCGGTACGGAATCCCTTCAACCCGGGGGCGGGGAGCCGCCCGCCGCTGCTCGTCGGTCGCGACGACCAGCTCGATGCCATGACCGTGGCCATACGACGACATGCGATCGGACGCTTCGAACGGAGCGTCCTGCTCACCGGGCTTCGAGGCGTAGGCAAGACGGTGCTGCTCAATGAGTTCGGTCGCATCGCCCAGCACGAGGGTTGGCTGCATTCCCACCTCGAAGCTACGGAAGACATACGTGTCGCGAGCGCGATGGCCACCCTCAGCCGCCGCGTGCTGCTCGAGCTGAGCATGCGCGAACGCGTGCGTGATCGAGCGCGACGCGCGCTCGGTGTCGTCCGCAGCTTCATCAAGGTGCACGTTCCCGTGGGCGACGCCGGAACCCTCGTGATCGACTTCGATGCCCAGCCTGGTACCGCCGACTCTGGTGACCTCGACGGTGATCTCAGCGGGCTCTTGAGTGAGCTCGGCGAAACCGCTCGCGACGCCGATGTCGGCGTTCTCCTGACCATCGACGAGATCCAATACCTTCGGCGGCCCGAGCTCTCAGCGCTGATCTTGGGCCTCCATCGCGTCTCACAACTCGCGTTACCGCTCCTCGTAGCGGGCGCAGGCCTGCCGTCCCTTCCGGGACTCGCCGGAGAGGCACGTTCGTACGCCGAGCGACTCTTCAGCTACGCCGACATCGGTTCGTTGAGTCACGACGACGCCGTGACCGCGCTCACTCTGCCCGCAGAAGATGAGGGCGCGCAGTGGGACGCCGCTGCGCTGGAGCACGTCATCGCCGCGACGCAGGGATATCCGTACTTCCTCCAAGAGTTCGGCAAGCAGGCGTGGAACGCCGCCCAAGGTTCCGAGATCACGTTGCCCGCAGTCGAGCAGGCCGTTGTGCTGGCAGTCGACGATCTCGATCGGGGATTCTTCCGTGCCCGCATCGACAGGACCACCGACGCTGAGCGCGACTACTTGCGGGCGATGGCCGCGCTCGGGGGGCCGGGTCCGTACAAGTCCGGCGACGTCTCGAGGCAGATGGGCAAGAAGACGACCCAGACAGGCCCAGTTCGAGACAGCCTCATCAAGCGAGGACTCTGCTACGCGCCACGTCACGGCGAGATCGCGTTCACCGTCCCGATGTTTGACGAGTTCGTCAGACGCGCGCTGACGTAGCGGGCAACGCACATCGAGCAAGTCGTTCGCACCCGGCGTTGCGGATGTGCTTGCATGACGATCGAAGCATCATGAGTGGCTCTTTCACCGGAGCCCGGCAACCTGGGAACGACAACCCAAGGTGCCCTCCCGTCCGAGCGGGGATGCGGGCCGACGGTGTGTCGTTCGGTCAACCAAGTGTCGGAACCATCGCAGCGACGGCGACCGTTCTGCACGGCGCCGCTCCGCTCGGGCATCGGGCTCCTCGTGTTGGCAAAGGAGCGAGCGATGAACCAGAGCGAATCTGCAACCGATACATCACGCTGGTGGCCGACGGAACTCCAACGCGACTGGCAACAGTTGGAGGTGTCCACCGTCGACTGGCTGGTGATCTGGAACGTGAACCTCGGTGGCGGTCAGGAGGCGTTCTCCCTGAAGAACGGTCGCTGGGGCAACCATCCCTTCCAGCCGAACGCCGGCGCTCGTGATCAGGCGTGGGTTGGTGGTCCGAGACCTTCCGCCCGCCGCAGACCTGGCGTGAGCTCGCGGGGCCAGCGGGATCAGCACCGTGATCGGTGCCACGATCCGCGGGATACCGACCAGCAGCGGCGTCGTGCTCATCCCCACCGGCGACACCGTCGAAGACCTCACCGCACTCGCGCTCACCCTCGATGATTCAGTGTCGCGGCACGACGGCGCGTGGTGCCCAGCACTCGTCGGCGACCGCCGTGGACCGCGGTTCGCAATCTCGGTGCAGCGAACCCAGAGCCGAGCGGCTGCACGCGACGCGGCAACAACGCTCGGCATCGACGACATCGCAATCGTCGACCCCTTCGCCGATCGCGGCTACTGGACCGGGGGCGACCCCGGATCTTCGTACGCGGACGACGCGACGGCTCAGGCCGCACTGCACGGCCGGGCCGCGCCACGCTCGCGCTCGTCCCCGTTCCGCTCGAGGTGCGCGACCTGCGCTCGCACTCGTGATCGCGAAGCGACGAACCGTCGAGCATCTGGCGTAGGGAGAACCCCGTATAGACGCAGTGCTTTCGCGCCGATCTTCCATCGGTCGGAAGTACGGGAATCCGCACTGGTACGGACGGAGAGGAAGGTGCAACTGATGCAACCGGCTGAACCAGACACGAGTGCGACGACGCCGCCGACCGGCTTCGACGCGGCCTTCCGTGAAGGCGGCTGGATTCCGATGATGATCGGTCGCGATGCTGCCGCGGAGGTCGCGTCATTGGTGGAGGACGCAACCGACCCCGTCACTGCCGAGGACATCGCCGACGTCCTCTCGTGGTTCGAGGTCGCCGACAGTGAGGAAGCTAGCGCAGGGCTTCGACGGCGAGATCGATCTGGACGCAGTGGCTGAGGCCGTCGCCGAAGTGTGGCAGTCGAAGGAGATCGACGCCTACGTCGCTGACGGGTGGTTCGATCGTCACCAAGAGCTCGGCGGGTACGACAGCTCGAGCCGCGGCATGACGTCGGGTTGGCTCTCCTACTACGCGGTCTTCCGCGGTGACTACTTCTCGACCTACACCACCGGCGACGACGCCTCCGACAGTCTCTCGCTGCAACCGGCGACACTGATCGCCGAGGATCCCGATCTGCGCACGACGAGGTTGGAGGTCGCTCGTGGGCTCGGCGGTCTGAGTGCGGGCGCCTGGATCGACTCGGACGGTATCGACGACGAGCTCCAGGAGATCACGCTCGACCAACACTGGTTCGGCGACGGGTGGCGTCGCGAGCTGAAGCACACGCCGCCCGATCAGTTCGTGTACGAGTGGCTCGAACGCGTAGTCGAGTGCACCGGCCACGACCTGGTCATGGCCGAACTGAGCCTGCGGTCTTGGTACCGGGAACCCGCCCCGGCAGGGAAGGCCGAACGGGATGCGGTCTGGATGATCTGGAAAGTGATCCGGCTCGACTGAGCAACGTCGATGCGTTCACCTCGACCCTGTGGGTGCGGGTGATCGTCGTGGTGATCACGTCCGGGATCGTCGCTTGGCAGAGGTGCGCAGGCGCACAGACAATTGCCCCTGCACGCAGGTACGAGGTGGCCCGTAAGTTCGGGCGATGCCCGCACCGAGTGCTGCAGCAACCCGACCGTCGTGGGCCGAGCGCGAGCGCACCGACCTCGCCCAGGTCGCCGACGAACACCTCGTCTCCGTGCTGGCGGCGATGGCGGGCGACACCGCACGGGCGCACGAGGACCAAGCCCGAGCCGTAGAGGCACTGGTCGCCGACCAGGCACGCGTGCTGGTGGTCCAGGCGACCGGGTGGGGGAAGTCGGCGGTGTACTGGGCCGCGACCTCCGCGATCCGCGCGCTCGGCGGCGGGCCGACGTTGGTCGTGTCGCCGCTGCTCGCTCTCATGCGCGACCAGCTCACCGCCGCCGAGCGAGCGGGTTTGCGGGCGGTCACGATCAACTCCACCAACGTCGACGACTGGGACGGCATCCTGGCCGACATCGGCGCGGGCACCGTCGACGTGCTCCTCGTCTCACCCGAACGTCTCGCCAACCCGGGCTTCGCACGCCGACTCCCGACACTCATCGCCGGCGCAGGCCTGATCGTCATCGACGAAGCGCACTGCATCTCGGACTGGGGCTTCGACTTCCGGCCCGACTACCAGCGGCTCTCGAAGGTGCTGACCAGTGCGCCGGGCACTCCCGTCCTGGCCACGACCGCGACCGCCAACGCGCGGGTGACGGCCGACGTGGCGACCCAACTCGGTGACGCCACGGTCGTGTTGCGGGGCGGCCTCGCACGCTCGTCGCTGCGGCTGTCGGTCGTCGACGGCCTCGGGCCCCTCGAGCGGTACGCATGGGTCGACACCGCGCTGGCCACGCTGCCGGGCTCCGGGATCATCTACGTGCCCACCGTCGCCGAGACCGAACGCCTCGCCGGCTACCTCGACTCGCGCGGCCACACCGTCGCGGCCTACTCGGGCCAGCTCGACCCCGCGGCGCGGGAACAGGTCGAGCGGAAGGTTGCGCGACAACGAGCTCAAGGCCGTGGTCGCGACGTCGGCGCTGGGCATGGGCTACGACAAACCCGATCTGGGCTTCTGCGTGCACGTGGGCTCACCCGACTCTCCCGTCGCGTACTACCAACAGGTCGGCCGGGCGGGGCGCGCCATCGACAGCGCCGACGCGGTGCTGCTCCCGGCCGAGACCGACGAGCGCATCTGGGAGTACTTCGCCACCGCGGCGGTGCCCGACCCGCGCAACGTGCAACCGGTGCTCGACGCGCTCGACGGCGCGGCTGGCGAACCGATGAGCGTGCCCGCGCTCGAGTCGGCCACCGGCCTCCGACGGGGTCGGCTCGAGTCGATGCTGCGCGTGATCGCGGTCGACGGCGCGGTCGAACGCACGCAGGGAGGCTGGATCGCGACCGGCGTGCCCTACGTGTACGACACGGAGAAGTGGGACGGCATCCGTGCCGTGCGCAAGGCAGAGGCCGACATCATGCGCGCGTACGCACACGGGCGCGGCTGCCTGATGGAGTTCCTGCAGCAGGCGCTCGACGATCCCGATCCGGGGCCGTGCGGGCGGTGCTCGGTGTGCACGGGCGAGCTTCCTGCGCCTGGGCGCGAGCTCGACCCCGCCACCGTCGAGGCCGTGCGCATGTGGCTGCGCGGCGCCGACACCGTGCTCGAGCCGCGCAAGCGCTGGCCTGCTGGTGCCGCCGGAGGACGCAAGGGCGCGATCGTCGGCGCGACCACTGGTCGGGCGCTCACCTACGCCGACACGCCCGGATGGCTCAACGCGATCACCGCGCTCAACGGCCCCGACGCACCGCTGCCCGACGACGTGGTCAACGGCATGGTCGCGGTGCTGACCCGATGGCGGCAGTCGTGGAACGCCCGGCCGGTCGCCGTCGTCCCCATGCCGTCGCGCCGACACCCGGTGCTGGTGCGCGACCTCGCGGAACGGATCGCCGCGATCGGCAAGCTCGAGCTCGTCGACGCGCTCACCGTGAACGGACCACGCCCACCCGACGACGTGCCGTCCGGACCACGCGTCGAAGCGCTGTTCGCATCACTCGGAGTTGTTCCAGAGCTGCAGTCCCTTCCCGACGGACCGCTGCTGCTCGTCGACGACACCTACCGCACCGGATGGACGATGACGGTCGCGGCGGCACTCCTGCGCGAGGCCGGCGCGCGTCGAAGTGATGCCGCTGGTGGTGCAACAACTCCCGTAGCCGGCTTATCGCTAGGTGCTCCTATCGATCCCAATCTCCCGCCTCGGACTCTCGTGAAGATTGTGATGACCAACGACAGACTCAACGTCGCGAGTGGCTCGCAGCACCATATGTTGCTCCGCGAAGCCGGAATCGCCGTATGCACCGACCAACAATCACGAGAGTGGGCTTGAGCTTGAGGAGGCCGTTCCGGACCGTGGCGGGATAGAAGCGTCGCGATCGCTTCCATCCCGGCGGCGTTCTAGAACCCGAGTTCGACTGCGAGTTCGGGGTGGTCGCTCTCGATGACGCGGACGAACAGGTCACGTGCAGCACCTGTCGGCACGGGAAGGTTCTGGCCGGTGTCGGTCTGGTCGCCGCCGCGCCAGATCGGGGTGCGACCGACACGGCGGAAGCGACCGCCGATCGCCTTGAAGACCGGGCTCGCTGACGTCTGGGGGTCGTAGCCCGCGAACGCGAGCACG